>NZ_JBIVKC010000007.1:0-596368 GCF_044750615.1 Nocardia sp. NPDC088792 | reverse complement strand
CCTGCGCCGATGGTACTGCACTCGACAGGGTGTGGGAGAGTAGGACACCGCCGGAACATCCTTCCCGAAGGCCCCCAGCTCACGCTGGGGGCCTTTCGTGGTTTCCGGAGCCTTTTCGGTATTTCGCTGACCGCGTAATTCCACGCCTTTTCCCCATTGGTTCCGAATATCCTCCATGCCCTTTTCCCCAGTCCTAGATGTCCTAGATTGGCCGAATCCGATCACCGCTCGGGCCATTACCGACTCCGGCTGGCTCCCGAGCCGCCGCATCGACATCACGACCTGGGTTGAACGTCTCGAAGCCGAGGGATACAACGTCTCTCCCTCCGCAGTGGCAATCCTCCAGAACTTCGGCGACCTCGCCCTGCATCCGCCGGCCATCCCCGAAGCGCTCTGGCCGGCGTCTCCGCTCTTCTTCGACCCCATCGATGTCGGTCACGGTATGTACGAACGCTACATAGACCTCGAGTCCGCGATCGGCCACCGAATGACCCCTCTCGCAGCCGATTCCGCCGGAACCACTTTCGTCCTGATCCTCGACGACGGCAGGGTGGTATCGGACAGCGTCCAGGGCCTCTACCTCCTGGCCGATACCTTCCCTGATGCTCTGGACCTCCTTCTCCGCCGCCATCGAACCCCTGACCTCCTGCTCGCCTACGATCGTGACCGCCGCACCCCGGTATCCAGTGCCCGAACTCTGCCATGCCCTCAGTGATCTGCACTGTGGTGCGCGGCGGCGGTTTCTCGAACGGCAGTGGTGATGGCGCGGAAGTCCTTTCGCACGATGTCGGTGTGATTACTGGTGACCTTCGCGCTCATCTAGACGTTGGGGTTGTCGAAGACGGGGTCGCTGTCGGCGACGATCTCGTTCAGTTCGATATTGACCTCGGCGGCCTGCTTCGATTTGCCGCGGGCGCGCTCGTTGAAGGTGATGTGGCGCCACTCGGTGCCCAGTTCGTTGATGACGGGCCGCCAGCTCCTGCTGGTGGCGTAGGAGCCGTTCAGGTAGATGATGGGGCGGTCGGCGCCGCCGGTGTCGGACAGTGCGGTGTCGCCGATCTGACACGCCCACTGGCACGGTGACAGCGGATGCAGACCGGTCCGATGGCGATGGGAAGCGACCGCCAGGTACTGACCGATAGTGCCGGATCACATCGAATTCGGTTATCCCGCAACCATGTTCGCCGATCTCCTGGTATTCATGATGCCGTGCTGCAGCAGGAAGATCCGCGCTTCGCGGAACTCAGCGGTCACGATGCCTACCCCGCGATTCGCGCCGTCGTGGCCGCGTACATCATCGAGACCATCGCCGATCCGACGAACACCCACCCGCACCTGTGGAACGTGTCGGCGCTACCGTCCACCTCGAAGTCGAAGGGCATGCGCCGCCTGCTGACCCTCAATTGCAGTGGCCTGGAAACGTTGTACGTCACCGAGTATCGGCAGGCGGGCGGGATTGCGGTCGAGATCACCATCAATGTCGATGTCCCCGCCGGCTGGACCGATGAGCGACTGCACCGCGAGAGCGAGGGCGTCTGGACCGTCCGCCCCGACTACCGCAGTATTCGGGTCTGGGCGTGGAACCTCGACCTGGCCGCCCTGGTGGACGGCGACATCGATTTCGAATCCCTTACCGGAGAACACGATTTCGAGCAGCTCGCCGCCCAGCTGAACGAGGGTCTGATGCGCCGCGGAAAGTCCCCCTACGCCCGATACCACAGCGCGGCGCTCGCCCATGACCTGCTTGCGGAGGTGAAACAGATCCTGGCAGAGGAGAACGAATCACGACCGGCGTAGCGAAGTCAGCGCCGCTGGACTTCGAGCGCGGCGCGAACCCCACTCTCCAAAGCCCCTTCGATCCAGGCGGTATCGAGGCTGGTGTGATCGCCGGCGAAATGTACCCGCCCCTCGACCGATCGCGTGGCGCCGTGATGCTCATGCAACTGACCGGGAGTCGGCATCGCGGCCTCGCCGAGCGCGTATCGAGCACGCAACCAGCTCTGCGAGATCCCGACCCCGGTGAACTCGGTATCGACGCGCGCACCGAACAGTTCACGCATCCCGGCCAGTGCGAAGTCGATGCGTTCACCGTCGGTGAGCGAATCCCAGCGCATCGCATCGTCGGACAGCGTGTAGGCGGCCAGCACCACGCCACCGTCCGAGTCCTCCACATGGGACGGGAAATAGAGGGACCGGTTCGGCGAATCGGTAATGCAACTGCCACCGCGAAATCCGGCCGGTCCCTCTTCCCAGAAACGATTCCTGAACTCCAGCAACACTTTTGTCGCCGCATCATGGTGAAATTCGATGATCGCCCGCCGTTTCTCGTAGGACAACGGCGGGTCGAAGGCACAGAACCTGGCCGCGCTGAGCGGGATCGCCACGATCGCATAGTCGGCATCGAAGCATTCGACCGGATCGCTCGGACGACCGTCGGAGCCTTCACCGCCGCTCTCCGCGGTAGTCCAGACCCGCACCCCATGCTCGTGCTGTTCCACCCGCGTCATCCGCCGCCCCATCAGGATGGCCGACCCGAGTTTCCGGGTCAAAGCATCGGTAAGCGATGCCATGCCGCCCGCCAATTCCCAGTAGGTGGCGTCGGATGGGATCAGCGCATGGTCGGCGAGCGGGAAGACCACACTGTGCTGCATCCGTGACGTCAGATTCTCCAGGGTCCCGATGGCCTCGATATCCGCGCGTGGCCAGCCTTGTTCCATGAGATAGCTTCGCAGGGACTGGTTTTCGTGAGCACGCAGCACAGAGGCCCAACCCTCGACCTGCTGCTCGATCGACAGGTCGGCCCGCACCGCGACTTGACGCAACGCGGCATCCAGGACCGAGTGTCCGGACCTGGTCAGCGCAGAGCCGAACCCTGCGTGTACCGAACTCGGGTTCGCGGCGTACCCGCTACGGGTGAAGGTGAGTCCGTTGACCTTGATCAGGCTGCGACCGGCCGCGGCGGGCGGCACGTACCGCACCTTCGGTCCATTGGACCACTCCTCACCGGTGAAGGAACGGTAGCTCACCGGGGGAGCCGATGCCGGAATACCGTTCCCCGGCAGCACGTCCGAGTTCAAGAACGGCCGGCGCCGCAGTCCCAGCTTGTCAGCCAGCGCCAGGACCAGAGGGTGTGCGCTGGACAGCCGCATCGCACCGGCCTCGGCGTACAGCGCCCGATCAGTGAAGACCCCGCGCAATGTCTTGACCCGACCGCCGGTGCGATTCCCATTGGCCTCCAACACGATAACTCGCTGTCCAGCCTCCGCAAGCAGGTTCGCCGCGCTCAACCCAGCGGGGCCGGCGCCGACGACGATGACCTTCTTGGGTGTCCCGGTTTTGGGCAGACCGGTATCGATGAGAACCTTCAGATAAGCAAGAGTGAGGTCATCACCGTTCTCATCAACCCCCAACAACTCTCGCGCAAGCAGCTCGCTGCGATCGCCGATGGTGTTCCGGGAAGCCGTGGTGCAGCCCGTCGTCGCGATTGCACCCGCAGTGAATGCACCAGCAGCCAGTGCGGCAGTCAGCAGCCCGCGCCGGGGAACTCCACTCCGTGACATTCCCGAGCCTCTCGGAACTGGGCAGCGTGACCGCGCAACGAAATCCACGATAAGTGGGCTGAGGCAGCTCGCCTCGACGACACCCCGATGCCCGCCACGGAGGCGTACGTGCAGCTACCTAGCCCCTGCATTAGCAGTCGGTCACGATCGGCGCACCCGTTCTTCAGGCGAATCGTCCGTTGAGAGTTGTGCGTCGGGCAGCAAGCATTCCGAACACGCCTCCGGGTGACGGACTGGTCCGGACGGACTTCGGCTGTGCCTGATCGGGTGCCCCGTATGTGAAGAGTCGGGCACCGGTCAGGCCGGTCGGCCGCAGCACTTCTTGTATTTGCGTCCGGATCCGCACCAGCAGGTTTCGTTGCGTCCCGGTGGCCAGGGCGTCGCATGAGCGGTTCGGAGCAACTGCGCCGCGAATGCCGCTCGGGTCGAAGGGTTCTCGGGGTCGGTGTTGGTTCCGGCGGCGTATTCGATGAGACCGTCAACGGTGGCGGGCGTTACGGACATCGACAGCCCCGGCTCGGCGGTGCGGAGGGTGTGTTCCACCGTGTAGCGATGCTCGTCGAATGTTCCGTATGAGTCCTGGAGCGCGGGCCATCGCTGAATGGCCTGTGCGAATTCGGTTTCCGGAAAATACAGTGTTGCCACGGCTACCGGTTGGGGCCGATCCGGCTGCTCGAGCAGCTCGATCCACTTTCGGCGGTCCTCATCCACGCCCGAATCGTTCTCATCCTCGGGCAGCCCCAGCTCTTTCCGGACGCGGGCGCGGCCGGAACTCAGCCGAAACCTGCCCAACATGTGACGAGAGTCGTTGCCGGTCACTGGCACTCGTGACCGTTTCAATCCAGCCTCGAACCAGTTCAGCGCCTCTTCCCAGTCCTCGCGCGTTTCGAATGCCTCGCCGGCGATCTCGTACACCTGATAGTCGTCGAGCCCTTCGGCGAACACCACGTCCAGCTGTGCCCGTGCCTCCGCCTCGCGCCCGTGCTCCAGCAGGAATGACGCGTACCAGACCCGCGCATCGCCGGCGACCCGTCCGCCATCGGCGATCGCATCCAAGTACCGCCGCCGTGCCCGCTCCACGTCTCCGGCGAGCGCCCAATACGATGCCGCTTCGCTGAGATTCTGTGCCCGCTCCGAGAGATTTCCCTCGGCGGCCTCCTGCTCGTAATGGCGCGCGATCTCCTCTGGAGGCGCGCCATCACCGAACACATCGGCGAGGGTGCTCAGTTCGGCGCGCAGCCGGGCATTCTCGGCCTCCAACTGCTCTCTCCGCCGTCGCAATCTTCGGTACTGCGCGTCATCGCCGGTATCGCGAGACATCGTGCTCCTCTCCGCACTGTCCATCGACCGTCGATTGTCCTACCCCGGGAGGCATCCGGTCACGCCGCCGCCCGCCCGCCACCTCCCTGTCCGGGCACAACCGGTTCATCGTGATCAAGCATCGACCCGGATGGCCGATGCCCGGCCTTCAGCGGCGCTGGATGCTTGTCGCGGCCGCGCATGCGTGACGTTGCGGCGACCACTGAACGATCGCCGCATTCCTCGTGGAGAGTCCCTACGCCCGTAATCGCAACAATGCCCTCGCCAACGACCTGCTCGCGCAGCTCCTCGAGCTTCTTTGCTGCATCGGTGTCCATGCCGCCGAACTGGGTGCCGGGGCGACGTCTACTTCGCCGAACCCGGCAACGACTTCAATAGCGCGATCATGTCGTTGCCCACGATCTAGCTCGCTGCGGTGTCTGGATCAGTCCTGCATGAAGCCGATCCAGATGTAGTCGCGGGCTCGGGTGAGGGCGACCATGCGTTGGCGCGCAGCCAGATCCGCACGATCTCGTTCGGCACCGGTGAGGGGCTTCGCGGAGGATTTCGGCGCGTCGGTGAGATGGAATACGGCGGCGAAGTCCATGCCTTTGGCCCGGTGGACCGTGCCGATCTTGACCGCCTCTTGGTAGGTGCCGTCGAAACTTTCGAGGGAGAGTGTGGGGATCTCTGCGCGGCGTAGGGCTGCGGAGGCGCGGTCGATCTCTCTTTTCGTGTTCAGGATGACCGCGATGTCGGCCAGGGGATATCCGGAGTCTTTGACCGCTCGGACCAGTCGAGCTTCGGCTTCTCGTCGTGGGAAGGTCTCGGATTTGGCTGTGCCGCCGGGGAGTACACCTTCGGCGTCGCGCAGCGTGAATCCGGGTGCGCCGTCGAGGTCGTCGACGGTGTTTCCGGCCTCGATGCGTTTGGCGTACTCGTGCACTGCCGCGCGATTGCGGTAGTTGGTATTCAGTACCGCGCCGCGGCCGACGATGGGAATCCCTGCATCGGATAGTCGCCAGCCGCCGGCGTAGACCTGCTGTTGTCCGTCTCCGACGAGTAGCAGCGGCGCGGTCGGTTCGCCACCGGCTATCTGGTGGACCAGCTTCAGCTCCAGCAATGTGAAGTCCTGCACCTCGTCGACGACGACGAGCCCGTAAGGATCGTCCAGCGGGGCGGCACACAACTCCTCGATTGCCCTGGCGATCACATCCATGAAGTCGAAGACGCCCCGCTGCTCCAACCAATCCTGATACGGCTCGAATAAGCTCTCCCACACTGTCTTCCGTTGGTCATCGCCGAGGCTGATGCCGTTCCGTCCGGTGCGGTCGATGGACTGATACTGCGTGAGCGTGGTGATACCACGGCCTTTGATCACACGCTGGATCTCGTCCTTCCAATAGCCCGGGTTGGATTCGATGGGTTCGAGTTGCGTTCGAGCCTGGGCTCGCCAGGCGTTACCGAAGGCCGTCTCGGCGGTGCCGTTGTCCAGTTCGAAGTCGATCGCGCGGTCCTTGAGGAACCACATCGTCCACCCGTACAGGCCGATGAATTCGGCCCGATCGCCGGCCTGTGGTGCCAGGCGCGCGAATCCGGACCGATGATAATCGGGCAGGTTGCGCACGAAGCTGGTGAAAAGTAGCCGGCCCGGATTGTGTTTGGCGAATCGAGCCATTCGATGCAGGGCCACAACGGTTTTCCCGGTTCCGGCGGGTCCGCTGAAGCGGGCCGGGCCGTTGTAGTTCCGGACGACCAGTTCCAGCTGGCTCGGGTCGAGGAAGATCATCCATTCATGAAATGGCCGCCCCAGCGCTTTGGTCCGGGTGTCGTCGCGCAGGTCGGTTGCAGAGAACAGCCCCTCGGCGGCTCCAGCGGCTGTGGCCGCAGGAGCATCGTCGGTGGATATCAATTCGAAGCCGCTATCGCGTTCGGCGACTGCGTGGGCGATCTCCCGGGCACGCTGTTTGGTCAGCCTTGCTTCTCCGCCGAAAAGCGCTCCAGGGAAGCTGTTCAAGTCCACCGAGGTGAATGTGGCCTCTGAGCCGGCATCGATGGCTCGGGGCATGAGTAGCAACGTCTCGATCATGTGCGGCACGTAATAGCTGCGGCCCGCACCGAGATTCGAGAATGTCGCCTCGGCGTGGCTCCGAGCCCGCCGCAGTTCCGGCATGTCCGGAACAGCGTCGGTGAGCACGAGTGCGAATACTCCCGAGGGCCCGATCGCGAACGCATCGGCCTGCCCCTGGCTCCCGTGATCACCTCTCCGATTGACCAGCACATGCCAGCCACTTCGCATCAACGGAACCGAGAGGAACCGCCGACGCACCCCATCCAGGAACGGCAGTTCCCCCAACTCCCGCTCGACCCACCGTCGACGCTGCTCGAACTGCATATCCGCCATCGGAAACCCCACTTCCAGGCTCTCTGACAGGCGACCGCACGGTCGTCATTGGCAGCGAGGTTGCGTAGGTCAGATGCGAGTTACTATGAGTGGCAACATATTTCATGTGCGCCACTGTGGTTCCGGGAACGGGCGTGGATGTCACGCTCCGTCATATGGATTGGCACGGAATAGGATTCGCGGGCTGGTTGCGAAATACGTACATCGAGCCCAGCATCAAAGATGTGCGGTGGTTCGTCGGCCGATGGATGTACTGAGGGCGTCCAATTCGGCGAGTACATCGGTTGCTGCCCAGATGCGGTTGCGTTTGCTTTCCGACAGGACCTCGAGGATGCCGGCGTTTGTCAGCCGTCCCAGTGCCCGGTAGGTGCTGCCATCGGTCGTGCCGGCGATCTGTTGTGCGGTATCGGCGTTCAGGATCGGCGTCTCCAATAGTGCGCCGAGTATTGCTTCGTCTGCCGAGTTCGTCCGTGGTCGTGCGATGTCGTGCCAGCGCGCCGGAAGCTCGGCGAGGGCGAGAGCCGAGTCCTGTGCGGCCTCGCTGGCGTGTATGGCTCCGATGGCCAGATACTCGACGAACGAGTCGGCTTGCCCGTCTCGGAAGTGGTTGAGGTGCATGAAGTATCGCCGGGTGTCGGCCAGCATGACGGATGCCAGTGGCACAGTTACTCGTCGGGTGAGTCTGCGCCGGCGCAGCACCGCGCTGATCAGTGCCCGTCCGATCCGCCCGTTCCCGTCGGTGAAGGGGTGAATGGACTCGAACTGTGCATGCGTGATGGCTGCCTGCGCCAGTATCGGCAGGTCGCTGCGGTTGACGAAGACCAGCAGGTCCTCCATCAATTCAGGTACCGACTCGGGTGGTGGCGGTACATGCGCGGCATCGATCGGGGTGTAGTCGCTACCGCCGATCCAGTTCTGCACGTCGCGCAATTGCCCCGCGTCCCGCGCGGTGTAGTAGTCGGTGGCCATCAGTAGTCGGTGCGCGGTCAGCAGATCGGCCAGTGCGACGGTTCCCGAGCCGGCTGCGTCGACCATCGAGATGAGGGCTTTGACCGCCGCCAGTTGAGCCTTTGCCTCCTCGCTGGCTTTTCCTCCGGCGATCGCTTTGCCGAAGGCCCGCCAGCCCGCGTCGATGTGTTCGATCTTGGAGGACGCCACCGACTCACTGCGCAACAGAAAGTCGGCCAGCGGTACCAGGTGTTCTCCGAACCCGGCTTCCAGGCGGGCTATGGCGATCAGCGCGTTTTCGTGAGCTCGGGCGACTGGGCCGGTGGGGTCGTAGTCGAGCTCGCTGATTCGGGGCGGGATCGAGACCTTGATCTGATCGAGGGTGCGGTCTGCACGCGACCCTTGTCGCTGACGAGGGATCCAAGTGCGCTCTTCGACTCGATGCGGTGGCCAGTTCAGCGCTCCTCCTTCAAGGAAAGTGCGAATAACTGCGATCATAACGTACTTTGTGCTGGGTAAACGCAGCTATGGGCCTCTGTGGCTGAGGTTTGGGGTTGCACGGTTGATGGTGGCAAATGTGCGGCTATCTGGATTGTTGTAGGCTGCGGGCTACTGCTGGTTGTGGGGGAACTGTTTGCAGGGGGTGCTGTGGTGACTGATGACGGGGCCGGATTGCGGTCGGAGATGGCGGCGTTTGCCGGTGGGTTCGGGCATCCAGAGTCGATTCGGCTGGCTTTCCTGGATGCGCTGTTGTGGGTGCCGACCACCGATGACGGTCGGTTCTGCACCTCGAAGGTCGAGGGGATCGCCTGGCTGTGTGCCTTCACCGAGGAGCGTGAGTACGCCCGCTACGTGGTTGGGCGCGGGGTGGTCGCGGATCGGGAGTATCGATTCCATCGACTGCTGGGGCGGCGATTGATCGCTTATGCGGAGGATTGCTCGCAGCCCACCGGAGTGGTGGTCGATTGTGCGGGCGCGACGCCCTTCGCGTTTCCGCCGAAGGTTGTGCCGGCGAGCGCGGGGGTCTCCGGTGAGTGATGAATTGAAGGTCGAACCGGAGGTGCTGACCGCGGCCGCCGACGGGATCAACAAGATCGTCGGTGATCTGAAGGGGATGGGAACCGCCGAGACTGCCGCGGAGGGGAGGGGTTTCGAATCGCTGACCCTGTCGGGTTTGGCGGCGGGGAAGGCATCGGTGCGAGATGCGGTGTCGGGGTTCACTTCTCGCTGGGCGTGGGGTGTCCGGGCGTTGGTGCAGTCGGCGAATTCGATCGCGCAGGTGCTGGGTTTGGCGGCGGGCCGCTATCACATGATCGATCAGACGTATTCGAACATGTTCAAGGCGATGTACACCCAGCTGAAGGGCAACCCGCACCTGACCGCCGAGCAGGCCGACAAGAAGTCGTGGCAGCAGCTGCTGGCCGATAATCCCGGCAATTGGATTCAGCATCCCGACTACAGTTCCGAGTCGTTCGACCACATGGTGGATCATCTGAAGCTGGATGGTCAGGTCGTGCAGGCGGTGGGCCCGGATGCGTTGTCCAATAGCGGTATTCCGACGCATTGGACCACCGGCGACGCGCAGAAGGCGGCGCAGATCCTGGCGACGGAGAAACCGTATCCAGGTCGTGAGGGAGGCACGAACTGATGGGGTTCGGCAGCTTCCTCGACAATATCGGCGACAAGATCGAGAACGCGGTCGACTCCGCGGTCAAGACGGTCAAAGAGAAGGCCGGCGAGGCCGGGGAGGGCGCGCTCGACGGCGCGGCCGTGATCGCGCGCAGCCTGGGCGCGGACGGTGTCGCCGACGAGCTGAACAAGGCCGGCGAACACCTCGCGGACCTGGCCGGCGCCGACGTCCCGGAGAAGGAACTCGGCGAAACCGACGACCCGAAGGAATTGATCCACGGCGACCCGGCCGCCATTCATACCCTGGCGGAGAAGCTCCGCACGATGGGCGACGACCTCTCGCACACCGGTGAAGCGCTCAAGGCGATCAATGTCGCCGACTGGACCGGCAAAGCTGCGGATGCCTTCCACCGCGAGTACGCCAAGCAGCCCAAGCTCTGGTGGGACGGCGCGGACGCCATGCACGCCGCGGCCGGCCTGCTCGACGGCTGGTATTGGACAGTCACGACCGCCCAGACAGCAGCCGAGGAAGCGATCCGGGAATGGCAGGACGCGGCGAAAGAGGAGAAGCGCGCCAAGGACTCCTACAACGCGCTGTCCAGTGCACAGAAGAAGCGCACCACCCTGACCGATTCGTGGTCATCGATGCGGCAGAACGCCCGCGATCGATTGCGGGCGGCGCGCAAGACCCGCGACCAGGAAGCCGCGAGCCTGGTATCCGGAATGGACGCGGAGAAGAACAAGGCGCCGGAGAAGCCGCCGTTCCACGAGCGGATGCTCGACGACGTCGGCGACCTCTACAGCGGATCCCAGCTCGCCACCGCGAATTTCACCAAGGGCCTGCTCACCAGCGCCACCTCGATGGTGCAGTTCGTCCGCTCGACCGACATCCTCGACCCCTACAACTTGACCCATCCCGCCGAATACTTCGAGCACATGGGCGATTTGGGGACCGGACTGATCACCGCGTCCGCGGATCCGGGGTCGGTGGTCAAGTCGTATCTGAAGAACTGGTCGGACAATCCATCCGAAGCGGCGGGGTCGTTCGTCGGAGACATTCTGCTGACGGTGGCGACCGACGGCACCGGCACGGTCGCCAAAACCAGCCTCACTGCGGCGAAGGACTCCACTCTCGCGCTCGATGCGACTCGCGGACTGCCGAACATGCTCGATCACGGCTTGCCGGATGGAGCTCCGTTGCGCGGCGCCCCGCACGATGCTCCGGCCGGCCCCGGCGTGCCGACACGTGAAAATGTCGCTCCTCACCCCGATTCTCCACAGGTAGATTCCGGTCCGCGGGCGGGACTGCCGGATTCTTCTGGGCCGCACACTGATTCGCCAGGCGGCCCGATGGATAGCGGACCGCACCAGGCTCCTGTCGACAGTGGGCCTAAGGCTGACGTGCCTGGAACCGTCCAACCCGCGCATCTGGATCTGCCTGCCCCGCATACCGATCCAGCCGCGCACGTCCCGGACGCGGCCCCGGTGGACATCCACCCGAGTGGCGAGTCGCCGTCGGCTCCGAACCTGCTGGGCGGCGGTGACGCGCCACGAGCCCACGCGCCCGGGCCGCACCTGCCCGACAGCGCCGGCCCGCACCCGGACAATCTGGCGGGCGCCCGCCCGGAACCTATTGCTCCACGCGCTGATTCACCTGCACCGGTGAATCCGACGCCACGTCTGCACGATGCACCGCCGGCCGTGCAATTCCCGCCGGTGCGGCCCGATGCGCCGCTCACCTCGCCGGTCCCGCGTCCCGAGGGGCCTGTCGGGCATCCGTCCCCGCCCGGTGATCTGCCACGCGGTGATGCTCCGCGTGTGACTCGCGACCCTCTCGTCGAGGGTGGTCCGGTCACGGCGGGCCCGCGCGCGGCCGACCCGGTCCCGAATACGGCCAAACCGCACCCCGATTCACCGATGGACCAGCGTGGTCCGCGTGAGCAGCCGCCGGTCCCGGATCGCGCGGGCGGACCGTCCGCTGCCCCCGACCACCCGAAAGCAGACGCTCCGCACCCGGATTCACCCGCCGATGCTCACCCGAGTGGCCCACACGGTGAACCGGCAGACCCGCACACTGCGGACCCCAACTTCGAGGATCGGGCCCACTCCGACACCGACGGCCACCCGCATCAGTCGGCGACCGACACGTCCCCGGAAACCAACCGCACCCCCGAAAAGACCTGCACCGGCCGCGACCCTGTCGACATCGCGACCGGCGAATTCCTGCTTCCCGAAACGGATCTCGAACTGCCCGGCGTGCTGGCGCTGGTGCTGCGACGGCGTCATCGCTCCAACTACCGGTTCGGGCGCTGGTTCGGTCCCTCGTGGTCGGCCACCCTGGATGTGCGGGTCGTCGTCGAGGACGAGGGTGTCACGTTCCTGGGCGAGGACGGTCTCATGCTCGCCTATCCGCACCCGGAACCCGGGGTCTCGGTGGAAGCGATCAGCGGCGGTCCGGGCTGGACCCTCACTCGGACGGATGTCGGCGGCTACCGGATTTGGGACCCGCAGCGAGAACTGCTGTGGCACTTCGCTCCCAATGCGGATCTCGATGGGCTCGATGCCCAATTGGGCAACTACGCCCTCTCGGCGATCACCGACCGCCACCGCAATCGCATTCGTTTCCACTACAACGCCGATGGTGCGCCGGTCGCGGTCACTCATTCCGGCGGATACCGCGTGGACATCGCGACCGCAGCCGGACGCATCACCGCCCTCACCGTTGTCGGGATCGATGAGGCTGGCAGAGAAACCCACACGCAGGTAAGGGAATTCGGCTACCGGTCCGGAAACCTGATCTCCGTAACCAACGCCGTCGCGGCCACCACCCGCTACACCTACGACGACCACGCCCGCATGCTTTCGTGGACCGACTCCAACGCCACCTCCCTGCACAACACCTACGACGAGGCCGGCCGAGTAATCCACCAACAAGGCACCGCCAACATCCTCAACAGCACCTTCGACTACCTGACCTTCCCCGACGGCACCGGCACCCTCACCACCGTCACCGACTCCCTCGGCGCCCCCACCTACCACGGCTTAGACCACGACCTCCGCCTCCGCGACCTGACCGACCCCGCCGGCGGCCGCACCCACTACGACTACAACCAGGACCGCCACCCCCTGAAAGTCGTTGCCCCTGACGGCGCAACTACCGAATACCGCTACACCACCCACGGCGATGTCACCCAGATCGTCCGCCCCGACGGCGCGAGCATCACCGTCGACTACCAACACCGCCACCGCCCCACCAAAATCACCGACGTCGACGGAGCGGTCCAACGCCGGGAATGGGACAAGGCAGGCAACCTGATCGCCGAGATCGACCCAGCCGACATCCGCACCGAATACAGCCGCCACCCCAACGGCGCCGTCGCCTCCGTACTCACCGCCACCGGCGCCCGCACCACCATCGAGGTCAATACCGCAGGCCTGCCAACCGCCGTGACCGACCCCTACGGCGCCACCACCCACATCGCCCGCGACACCTTCGGCCGCCCCATCCAAATCACCGACCCTCTCGGTGCTGTCACCCTCTATGAATGGTCCCCGGCTGGAAACCTCCTGTCCCGCACCGACCCCGAAGGCCACCGCGAATCGTGGACCTGGGACGGCGAGGGCAACCAACTCACCCACACCGACCGCGCCGGCGGCCACACCCGCAACACCTACGGCCCCTTCGACCTGCTGGAATCCCGCACCGCCCCCGACGGTTCGACAACCCACTACACCTGGGACACCGAACGCCGCCTCACCGCGGTCACCAACCCCCTCAACCAAACCTGGACCTACACCTACGACCCCGCAGGCCGCCTGACCGCCGAAACCGACTACACCGGCGCCACCACCCACTACACCCACGACCGAGCGGGCCGCGTCGCCACCGTAACCCCCGCCACCGGCATCACCCGCCACCACAACCACGACCTGCTGGGCCGGCTCACCGAAATCATCGCCGACACGGGGGAGTGGCGCCGCTACCGCCACGACCGGGCCGGCCGAGTGGTTACAGCATCCTCGGGCATCGGCGAAGCCCCCATCCACACATTGGAATTCGCCTACACCCCCACAGGTCAGCTCCTCACACAACAGCTCGACCACCAGCCCCCACTGCAACACGAGTACGACCCTCACGGCCGCCGCATCCGCCGCACAACTCCAGGCGCTGCCGTCACAACGTGGCACTGGGATATCGCAAACCGCGTCCAGTCAATGTCGGCCGACGGCCGCCACATCCACTTCACGCATGACAACATCGGCCGTCAAACAGGCTGGCGCATAGGCGAACTGGCAGTAGATCGAACCCTGTCCGCCACCGACCGTGTCACGACCCAACAGGTCACCGGCTTCCCCGCCTCATCCCTCAACCTCGATCCCAGCCACGCCGAACGCCCTGCACCCCGCTCCCTCCGGCACGACACGTACACCTACCGCCCAGACGGCTGCCTCACGGCCCACACCCTCGAACGTCATGGCCTCGCACCAGAACACAGGCGGTACTCCGTTGACCAGATCGGCCGCGTCACCACCATCACCCGCGACGAGGTCCTCGCCGACTCATACGCCTACGACCCGCTGAGCAACATCACCGATGCTCTCGCGGAAGCTATCGGTACGGGCAATCTCGATACAGGCGGCGACATCGCGCCTCCTGAGTTCTCGAGTAGCACTGGCGTCCAAGCCGAGTCGAGCAGCAACGGTCGACGCGAGTACCACAACAACTTGCTCATCCGAGACGGCCGCACCCGCTACCACTACGACGCCGCGGGCCGCCTAACCCGCAAGACCACCACCCGACTCTCCCGCAAACCCGCCATCTGGCACTACCGCTACGACGCCTTCGACCAACTCATCGCCGTCCAAACCCCTGATGGACAGTGGTGGCAATACACCTACGACGCGGCGGGACGTCGCACCGCAAAACGGCGCCGAACCGATGACGGCACAATCCTGGATCGCACCGACTACACCTGGGACACGACCTATCTGATCGAAGAGGTCGGCGCCCGAGGGACCACTCGATGGCACTACCAGCCCTCCTCCCGCGCGCCGATCACCCAGAGTACGGACCAGAACACCATCGATCGTGCTTTCTATGCCATCATTACTGACCTCGTCGGCACACCAGTCGATCTCGTCGACCCGGATAACGCCGAAACCGTAGCCACGGCACGGGTTGACTTGTGGGGAGCGACAACCTGGCGGGGCGATGCCGACTCGGCTCTGCGCTTCCCTGGCCAGATTCATGACCCGGAATCCGGGTTGCACTACAACCTGTACCGGAACTACGACCCATCCACTGGGCGTTTCCTCACACAGGATCCGCTAGGGCTCGCACCAGCCCCCAACCCGAGTGCTTACACGCATAACCCGCTCACCTGGTCCGATCCGCTGGGATTGACGCCGTGTCGCGAACTGGGTCTCAGCGATGCGGCGAACTCGGCAATTCGGCGATTCGAGAACATAATGCAGGACCCGGTAGGGGCTGTTAACTCGGAGCCGAATCACAATCACTACTACGCGGCAAGGCTCGAGGCTGATGGGCAAGTGGTCGCTATGAAACCTAATGGAGTGCCGTTCGACCACATTGCCGATTTGACTCAAGCCAGAAACGGCCTTGACAATATTCGAATGACGCTTGAACGCGAGCTTTCAAGGCCGCCTCAAACAATAACTGAGCGCGGCTTGGAGGTCTTGATCAAGAAGCGTAAGGAGGTGATCACTGAGCTGGATCGACTGAACGGATTTCTGCACTCAATCGGGCATCGATGAATGTCACTACCCTATAAATTTGCGACGGTGGGATGGAAATGAATTCTATCGATAACATTGACCGCAGTAAGTCGATTCAAGACCTCGAAGGAGCGTGGCCTGAACCCTCTGTCGCATCGACCAAGCTGGTCGAAACCATCTACAAGCTGCGGAAGCGTCCGATCGGTGAGCTTGATTCGTACGATATCGCCAGGCTGATACTGCAGGATGTTGGGCTCCGATGGCTTATGCCGATCGCAGTAAAGACTCTTCGGGATACGATTCCTAAATCGACTGACGAGAACTGGTGGTATGACGATGAACTACTGCATGCAGTCATAACACGTGACAATAGTTACTGGTCTCAAGCGCCTGAGCTTGCCAGGTATATGAAGGCTACTATCGGCATGTTGCCGGAAATTTCAGACTACCTTCGCGATGACATCGAGAGGTTCAATATGAATATTTCATCGGACTAAACTCGTTTTATAGACGAAGGAGTCTGCCGGTATCTGGAAGTCTCATGCGAACCGTTGGCCTTTCGCCGTGAACGCGGCCCGGCCGCAGGCGCTGATCCGCCAACGGCCGCGCGGTCTACTCGGCACGATCGACCCGCGGCACTCGAGTCGGGCGAGGGCATTTCGAGTTCTCCAGTTGGTCAGGGTTGATGCCTCCTGGATCTGCGCCGTGGTCAGTGTGTGGTCAGGGTGAAGTGCGGCCAGGACGGCTACCTCGGTCCGGTTCACGATCGGATCACCTCCGCCGACCGTGGGACCTGTGTCTTCCGGCGGGGTGATCGCTTGGATGGGGAACTTCGAGATGCCCGCCGCCCGTGAGTGGAAGACGAAGTGGGCTCGGACTTCCCGAAGACTGCCAGCTCCCAATTTTCAAGCGGAATGTCTATCGAGCATGTAACGGCCGGGCTCCGCTCCGGCTGGCTCAACCCGGCCGATTTCCCGCCCATTCGCCTAGTGGTGAAAGACGGTGATCTATTCACGCTCGACAACCGTCGCCTCGTAGCCTTTCAGAAGGCTGGAATTACCGTTCCATTCAGAATGGCAACACCAGAGGAAGCTATGGGTGAGGCATGGAAGTTCACTACAAGGACGGGCGGGGAATCTATTCTGATACGTCAAACAGAAGAGGAGTGGTCGATAAAATGACGGAATTTCAAGCAGCAGTTCCGGAAATATCATCCAAGGAGGAACTCTCTCGGTATATTCTGAATCTTGCCGACCGTGTAGAGAGTGGATCCATGCCCATGGAGAATGGCTCGGTGGTTGCCTACGTGAGGGCTGCTGCATACTGGGTCAATGATTCGGCAGGATTCTTTGAAAACAATGGAATGGAAGTGCCGGAAAATCCTGACTGGGCGCTGATCGGCATGATCTTCAGTGCGGCCTGCGTCTATGAATAATGATCGGTGCTATCGGCTGATAGCTGATGCTATCGACGCGGGAACCGTTAATGAAGCGGCCCTGGTCGGGGTGGATGATCGAACGCTTGTGGCCAGCAAGAAGATATCAAGACAAGATCTGCTGAGTACGTACACTCGGAGGCTGCGACGCTGCGGCGATGATGCTGAATTGCTCAGTCAAACGCAACATCTAGTTGAGACCCTGCAGAGCTACCCTCTTGAAGAGCTGTCGTGGATAGGGGTATATCCGGAAGCTGGCGGATCCAGGGTCTTTCTGGCAGATTCGGATGAATCGAAGTTGATCTATTGGATGAAGATGCTCGATATACCTCCGGCTTAATCTCTTCGTTCGGTGCTCGAAAGGCTCTTGGTGTTGGAAATTATCGTTCTGAAAGGCGCTGTGCCAGGCGCACTGACCACGGTGCGCTCGAAAAGCGGTGAATGGACTGCGGTCTGGATGGGTGATGGCAACGCTGAGGCCACTAGTCCGTACGAGGTCGAACTGGAAATTGACAGTATCGAATCCTGGATTGACGAAGCCGATCTGGGCACTTTCAGTGGAATCAAGACCTATGGCGGGTCGACGGTTGTATGTGGAAAGATATCTGCCTTATATGACGATGGCATGATCGCTCTGGACCTCAACCCTGGCACGGTAATGATCGAGCCGGACTTGTCGCCGAGGCTTCAACTCGGATGGCACGTTTGTGTGGTCCCGGCGTCGATCGAGATTTTTCCGACAGGGATATAGAGGTTCCGGTCGTGCAGCACGCAGCTGCGGAACATCCGCAACTGTCACGCATATCGCTTGCCTCTCTTCATAAAAGCGGCTCGGCCCCAACCATTGGATGTCTCGGAGACTCGCGTCGATGGGGCGACCAGTTCCGGAGATGCCTCGAGCGCAGAACCTGTCACTCATGGAGACGAAATGAATCCTTCGGAATACCTTGCAGAGTTGTCATCCTGGGCGGTCACAGTCAGGATAGCGCTCGAAGGGCGGGGCATGGAGGTTAAAATTGGGGAGGATCCATCCAGTGCAGGGTCGGACCCTGTTATATGGATCAATGCTTTCAAAGGAATGAAGGCTGCGCGTCTGGCCATGTGGCGTGTAGGCGACAAAGAGTTCGAGCTTGCAGATTTCGAAACGGAAGCGGTAACGCCGAGATACCTAGCTCCGGGCGATGACTACTCAAATATTCAGTACGAGATGCTTGATTGGCTCAATAAGGGCTAAGTTATGAGGGCATTGGAGCCATCGAGATCTCTGCGTCAGGAGCGTAGGGGCCCAGTTTCTGTACCGTAGGCCTGCATAGTTCCGCGACTCTCACCCATACCGCTTGCCTTTCGTCCTGAAGGCGGCTCGGCCGTAGGCGCTGATACGCCAACGCCCGCGAGGCTGGCTGGACATGATCAGACCGCGGGATTCGAGTCGTGCGAGGGCATTTCGAATTTGCCGGGCGGTCAAGGCCGATGCCTCTCGGATCTGTGCTGTGGTCATCGTTCGGTCGGGATGAAGTACCGCCAGGACGGCCACCTCGGCAGGGTCCATGATCGGATCACCTTCGCCGGCAGTGGGATCGATGTCGTCCGGCAGTGTGATCGTTTGGATGAGGGACGTCGAGATGTCCACCACCTATGAGCGGAAGGCGAAGGGAGTTCGGACTTCCTGAGTGATCGTCCGAGTAGAAACCCCAGCAGGACCAGAGGATGACGGCGGTGCAGAGCACCGTGATCGACAGCAGTGCCCATGCGTCCCAAGACATTACGACCTCCCGTTTTGTGTGTGCCGATCGGTGGCGACCAGCCGTCGCCGGATGGCGGGTCCAGTAGAAGCCCTGGTGACCGGCACGTTCGGCAAAACTGGATGATCCAAAGGAATCCACCCGTTTCTGCTGCGCGGAATCCACGAGGGCGGAACAATGGGATCCGCAGTCCGCTGAGCAGCCATCCACGATCAGGCGCATCCGCCATCCAAGATTCGGGAGCAACGCTGATGAGCAAGAACCCGACGACGATTCCCCGACGCCAGCTGGGGAGGCAACTCCGGGAGATGCGGCAAGCAGTCGGTCTTTCCCTCGCAGACGCGGCGAGACTGATCGAGCGAGGCGCGGGCACGCTGCAGCGACTGGAGAAGGGGGAGAATCCGCGGATCCGTCAGCTCGACATCGAGGCGCTGTGCAAGCTCTACGGAGCGAGCGATGAACACATGCAGCAGTTGAAGGACATAGCGCTGCAAGCGGATCGGCGGACCCGGCCGGCGGACGACTCGTACTGGTGGACAAGGTATGAAGATCTGATCCCGGCCGACTTCGAGACCTACATGTCTCTCGAGTCGGCCGCCGAACGGATCACGATGTACCAGCCCGACACAGTGCCCGGCATCATTCAGACCGCTGACTACGCGAGGTCACTGGACAAGGTGTTCTTCGGCTCGGACACCGCCGCCGAACTGGAACAGCGGGTTCAGGTTCGGATGCAGAGGCAGGCCGCGATAACCCGCCGGCTGTCTCCCGTCGAGGTTGACCTACTGATCGACGAGGCCGCGCTGAGGCGGGTGGCAGGTTCGCGAAAGGTCATGGCGGCCCAGCTTCGCCGCTTGGCTGACACGCCACCGAATGTCAGGGTTCGCGTGATCCCTTTCAGCGTAGGGTTTCCCATGGGTGGGCACGTCGGTCCCTTTGTGATGCTGGAGTTTCCGAGCGATCCCGCCACTGGCTCGGCGGTGGAGCCGACCACCGTCTACGTCGAGTCCTACGGGACCCGGTTGTACTACGACAGCGACGTCGATGTCTCCCGTTATCGGGACGCCTACACGAAGATCGGTCGCGTAGCGTTGAGGGAAGCGGATAGTAAATACCTTCTGAGATCGGTCGCCAAGGAGTACGAAGCGTGAATGATCTACCCGGCGCGCGTTGGTTCAAGAGCAGCAGGAGCCAGGGAGGCGAAGCATGTGTCGAGGCTGCACATCTCCACTCCGGTTGCGTAGCCGTGCGAGACTCGAAACTGGGCGATGTCAGCCCGGTACTGATCTTCGACGGACCAGCCTGGGACCGATTTACGAGGGCCGTGGAGGCTGGCAGCTTCGACCAGCCGTAGTCATCCTCCATCCGGAAGGTATGTTGCCGGACTCGAAGAACGAGGCACTCGGTGGGCTTGTGGAGACTGCGCCACCGCGGCGAGCGAGCAATAGCTGCTGGTCACGATCACAGTTGGTGCGGCGGCTGCAGGATGCCGCCTTGATTGTTATGCCCCACGTCGTGGTCGTGGTCGTTCAGGTGTATCCCACGACCGATTGATCTGAACCCCAGCTCCAGGGGCTGTTCGAGCCGAGTCGCCTTCGAGTGTCGGCGGGAACTGGGATGATCAACGAGGAACGTGATCGGTACAGGGGGTATTCGTGAGCGGGTCGATGACTAGACAGACCGACGAGCAACGCGCCGCGGTCGAGGCTTTTCTGGGCGGTGACCATCTAGTTGTGCAGGCTGGAGCTGGTACCGGCAAGACCACGACCCTGCAGATGCTGGCCGAATCGACCACTGATCGTGGGCTCTACGTTGCCTTCAACCGGGCGGTGGCCAGGGAAGCTCAAAGGCGTTTTCCCAGCTCGGTGTCATGTCGAACCGTTCACTCGCTCGCCTTTCAGTCCCGCGGTCGGCAATTCAGCCAGCGTCTCAATGCGCCTCGCATTCCTTCCATGAAAGTCGCTGAGGGCCTGGGTATTCGGGGAGCTATCAGGATCGGCGATCGGAGTGTCAGCCCGTTGGCCCGGTCCTATGCCGCAGTCCAAACGGTGCTGAGGTACTGCTATTCGGACGACGACACCATTGGTCCTCATCATGTGCCTCGAATGCGAGGTCTTGACAGTGCCGATCGGCACCAGAGTCTGATTGACGCGTGTCGTGTCGCGTCTCACCTGGCGGAATTACTTGACCGCTGACATGGAAATCGATGCGGTGATCGCGCGGGGTATGGCCAAGGACCCCGATCGCCGCTACCAGTCGGCCTTTGTGCTGGCCGCTGCCACCAACCGAGCGGACGAGAACCTCTCCAGCAGTTGCCGATCTCGGCCGCCGGCCTGGCGCGAATGCGGTCAGTCCCGCCTCTGGCAGTTGTAGGGCGGAGTCGCGCCCTTCACTCTGGAAGAGCTGGGCCGGTAGCCAAAGCGGTTCCTCGCTGCTGACGCGATCGGGGATGGTCATGCATAAGGTTGGAGCCCGCGCCGCCCCGCGCGCCCTCATCGTGGCGCAGCGCCGCACGGGCGCGGCGGAACCCGTGGCTGGGATGTTTTGGTCAGATCCATCCGTCCGGTAGCGTTTTTTCGAGTTTTTCGACCGTGCTTTTCTGCAAGATCGGCTTGATCAGGTCGCCCACGAAGGGTTTGACGCAGTGTTCGAAGACCGCCCTGTGGCTTTCGGGCGCAGGGCAGATCGCCACGGCGAGCACCCGCACGGTGAACAGTGCGTGGTCATATCCGTCGAACACCGGCAGGCTCTTGATCGCCTTCCACCCGAGATGCACCGCAGCCGTTATCGCTAGGTCGGGGACGCTTTTCCACGGTGTGGACTGCTTGTGCTCCGTCAGGAGATCGGCGACGGCGTCGGGCACTTTGTCTATGGTGCCCATTGTCTGAGCGAAAGCGGCCAACATCGCGCACCAGAAGTGATGTGCCAGCAGTTGACGGTGCGAGAGCCGCGCGTCCTCCTCGAGCCCTTCCGACAGCTTGTCGGCGACCTCACCGGCGAGTGCCTCAGCCAGGGTCTGAATCGATCTGCAGTCATCGGGATGGGTGGCCAGCCAGTCGGCCACGTCCGCGAACATGGACTCGGTTGCGGCCGCTCTACGACGTTTCGTGATCCGCTTCGGGGTTCGTGGACCCGTGGCCGCGGCCCACTCGGCGTTCGTCGCATCGCGGAAGGCCCCCGACGTCGATGGGCGCTCCGGGTATCTCGCGGCCGCGCTGCCGTCGGCCAGAGCCACCAGGTATACCCACCGATGCTTGGCACCGGCGCATCCGCCGCACCGGCATTCATGTCTGGTGGCAGTCGCACAACTCCCCGTGTGCCCCATTCTCCGACTATGCCAGAACAGGCAGGACGAGATAGGCCAATTTCTCAGGTTCGGCCGGCGTGGCCGCTGTGGGGCCTCTGGCGAACGGGTGGTCCCGCCATCCGCAACGAGTTGACCGATTCGATGACCTATCCAAGGGGCGGGAAATGACTGCGAGACACTGACCGATAGTGCCATTTCGTATCGAATCATCTTGTCTCTCAGGCATTTTTGTGGTCCTCCTGGTAGGGATGGTTCTGTCGATACCGGTGTCTGTCAGTATGGTTGACGCGTCATTGTGGTTCGGGGAGCAAGGGTCTCATCTTGAGTGGTTCTTACGTGTCGGGTAGTGCGCAAGATCGAGAGCGGCTGGGTGTGGTTCTGTCGCAGTGGCGCTCGGCACTGGTCGACCTGACCGGTCGAAACAAGCTGCTGAATTTCAAGCACACCTCGGCGGCGACGCTCGAGATCAGTTCTCCGGCGGCGGGGGAATTTCTCCGGGGCCTGGACCGTGGGCTGGGGTTCGCTGCCTTGCCGGAGCACGATGTGGTGCCGAGTTCGGCGCAAGGTGCTGGTAGACAGGATGATTCCCCGCGAGGGCCGGGCATCGTGACACAGAAGCGAACGAATCCCATGTTGCAGCGGGCATTGCGCAATCTGCGGTCGAAATCGTCGCAGCTTTTCCTCGACTACGGTCTGTGGACTCTGCAAGCGGGTGTCGGCATGCTGCATTGGAGCGAGGACGGCTCTGTCAGTGATGCGCCGCTCGTGCTGCTGCCGGTCATCGTCGATATTGCCGCGAACGGTGAGTACCGCCTACGGATCAATGAGGAAGACGAGCCGAGGCACAATCCTGCGTTGGCGGTCAAGCTGGAGCAGTTGCATATCGATTGGTCGGGGGTGACGGCACAGGATCCGATGGATCTGCAGGCCGTACTGGCCGTTGCGCGGAAAGTGGTTGCGTGCCGCCCTGATTGGCGGATTTCCGAGCGAATCGTGGTGGGGCAGTTCGCATCGCACAAGGAGTCGATGTACAAGGATCTGCTGGAGAATGAGTCGCGGATTCTGAACAGCGAGCTGGTGCGCGCTGTCGCGCTCGGTCCCCGGGCACGATTCTCCCCGAGGCGTTTCGATTTCGCGGAGATCGGGTTGGATCGGATCGACGAGCTGAGTCCGCCGGAAGCTACACCGCTGGTTCTCGATGCCGACGCTTCCCAACGGCAGGCAGTGGCGGCGGCGGTGGCGGGGAATTCCTTTGTGCTGGACGGCCCGCCGGGAACGGGCAAGAGCCAGACCATCACGAACATGATCGCGGGATTGCTTTCCGCGGGTCGTACCGTGCTGTTCGTGTCCGAGAAGGCGGCGGCTTTGGACGTCGTTCTCGACCGTCTGCGGTCGGTTGGCCTGGATTCCTACGCGTTGGCACTGCACAGCCACAACACCAGCCGGAAAGCGGTGGCGCAGGAGCTGGGCCGGGCATTGACGGAGGAAGCGTCCGCTTCGTCGCTGTCTGCCCAGGAATTGTCGACGGTCCGGGAGACCCGCCAGGCGCTGAGCGAGTACGCGGCGGCCATGAACGAAGTCCGGCGGCCCCTGGATGCGACTCTGCACGACGTGTTGGGTGCCGCGGGGCATTTATCCAGTGCGGCACTGGCATACGACCTGCTACCCCGTGCGCCGCGGGTGGGAGACGACCGCGGAGACGGCAAGGACACGCGCCGCGACGGATTCTTCCCCGAGGAGATCTCCCGGCGGGATCTGGATTCGATTCTCGACTCCGCGGCCGCGATTGCGGAGGTGTGGCCCGTCTTGACCGTCCCCTCGTTTCCATGGCGGAACCTCCAGAGCACCGCGCGGGTGGCCTGGGTAGCGCTGGAGCGGGCGGACGAGGCTCACGATGAGTTGGTCGCGGCCCTCGAGTTCTATGGCGTACTCACCACCGCCGGTGTGGTCGTCGACGATGCGGTTCTGGCTCGACTCGACAAGCTCGTGAAGCTGATCGGTGCCGGCCGATCCGTACCGGAATGGTGGTTGACACAAGGCGATTCCGCCGAAATCGCGGAGCGCGTCGGCGAATTCGGGATGCGCCTCCGCACGGTGATTCGTGCCGAGGGAGCCGCTCTGGCGGCAGCAGGCGACGACTGGGAGAACCTTCCCCCGCGATTGACCGCCACGGTTCCCGCCGCCGAGCGCGCATTGCGGACGATGTCTCCGGCAGGGGTCGATCCGGCCGGACACGGCGAGCGCGACGCGCACCGTATCGTCACGGAGTTCTCCAAGGCCGCAACGCTTCTCGAACGGCTGGTCCGGGACGCGACCGCCGCGGCCGAGATCCTCGGAATCGGGCCGGTCGGTGGGCCCGTGATGGTGCGGGACCTGTGCGCTGTGCTGGATCTCTGCCCGAATGAACATCGTCCGCCGGCACGATGGCTGCTGCCGGATGCTTTCGAGCAAGCGGATCACGCTGCCGTCCGGGTGCTGGCGGACCGGCTCGAAGACTTCGTCACCCGCCGGAATGTGGTTCGTGCGCTGCAGGAGTATGCGTCCGTGCAGGCCGGCCCCGGCTGGCGGATTATTCCGCCGGATTTGGACGCCGAACCTTCCGATGCGGAGACGGCGTTGACCCGGCTGGTTCCACCGGGATTGGACATCACCGCATTGACGCGCGAGCAAGCGGGAAGCTTCGATGTCCGGTTCGCGACGATGAGCGGCATCCTGCACGCCGCGCAGCAGAATGCGGTCGTGCTCGCCGCCACGCTCGGCTGCCCCACGCCGATGACGTGCGAGCAAGCCGAGGACCTCGTCGCGCTCGCGGCGTCGGCGGCCACCGAGCAGCGCGCCCTGCCGGACTGGTTCGACCCGGACGTCATGTCGCGCATTCGCGAGCTGACGCGCGAGATCTCCGCCGCCGCAACCGAGCTGGCGACCGCCAGAGAAGCTGCCGAGCCGTGGTTCCGGCCCGAACTGGTGACCGTCCCGGAGGCCGCGGGGCTGCTGGAGTCGCTGATCGACGGTCCACGCGGGCTCGGTGGTCTGCTGTCGCGGCGAATACGCGGGGCGCGGAAGGTCGTCGCCGGAGTCGCGGTCGAGGGGTCGTGGCGGAGCGAGTTGTACGACCACTTGCCGCTGGCCGTCGCCTGGTGCGCAGCCCATGCGCGGCTGCGCGCGCTGTCCTCGGACAACGCCGATCTGCTCGGCCGTTACGGCGGCGCCGATCTGCCGGATGTCGTCGCACTCGAGGCCGCGTGTGCGCACGGCGAACTCGTCCACCGATTCGCGGCAGCGGCGGTCGTGGACGAGCAGCGACGTCGCACCCTCGCCGGGCAGCTCGGCGACGGCCGGCTCACTGCCCCGGACGTGCGGCTGCTCGGCGACGAGTTGCGTGGGGCTCTCGCCACCTGGCGTGCCAATGTGGTGCAGTCGCCGCTCGCCGATGTCGCACAGGATCTTCTGAAGCATCCGCTCGGTGAAGCCGGTGATTGGCTTGCTGCCCACGGCGAGCCGTTTCGTCTCGCCGGTGCGTTCATGGACCGGCTTGCGGGGATTCGCGGCGTCGATGCCCCCGCAGCAGGGCAGACAGTCGGCGCTGACCGCGATGTGGTGACCGCGGCGCAGGGCGCGCGGCGGGTGACGAGTGAATTCGATCGATGCCGGTCGGCGGACGAGTCGTTGCTGGGCCGCTGGTATCGCGGGCTGGAGACAGAACTGCCCGGCTCACCGGACGGTGATCGCCTGGAGGCCAAGGGATCCGGCACAGCGGACGAGCTGCTGCTCCGTGCCGTGGAGTTGGTTTATTGCTCACCGGCACCCCGTGCCGCCGAGGCTGATGCCGAGGTGCTGGGCCGATACCTCACGGTGCTGGACACCGCGGAGTTGGGCCGAGCGCTGAGTGCCGCCGAGACGGTGTCGCTGCTCGCTGCCGATGTGCTCGCCGATCCCGCTCGCCGTGCGCGGTTGGTGGAGGCACTCGCCGATGGACACCCACCACGTCCCGATCTGGGCGCTGCGGCGGATGGTCTGCGCACCGAACTGTCGGCCTGGGAATCATGCTTGGCAGGTTCGGACTTCACGGTGGCAGGTCCGGCATTGTCGTTGTTGCCCTTGGGCGCGGCGGGCGATTGGCTGCGCGCCCATATCGAACCGTTCGACGCGGCTGCTGAACTTGTCAAAGCGGTATCGCAGGTGTGCGGGACAGACAGCACCTTGACGCTCGCCGGTGCACGTGGGGTGATCGAGATGATCGCCGCTGCGCGCGCGGCGCAGCTGGATTTCGATGAGCGCGAAGCGGAATGGCGTGATCTGCTCGGCGAACTCTATCGTGGCGTCGACACCGATCAGGACGAGATGGTCGCCGGACTCGACTGGGCCGAGCGCGTGCGCCGGACTGCGCACGGCAGGAGTCCGGCGCCGGTGTCGCAGGAAGCCGCGGGCATCATGCTGTCGCCGACCGCCGACACCGCCTTCGGCCCGGCATATTCCCATTGGCTCACCGTCCGCAGCGAACTGGCCGATTGCTTCGATGCCGCCCGGGCTGCTGAAATAGCCGGCGCCGTAAAGCATTCCCTGCCGCAAGCCAAAGCCCTGCTGGACACTTTGGCCGCCGACGAGCTTGGTCCGGAGGGCTGGCAGCGCTATGCCGAGGCGAGGGCGCGGCTGCGGAAGTTCGGTTTGGAGAACCTCGCCGCCCAGCTGGCGGGACGAGGCATGGCTGCCGCCGATTTCCCGGCGACTGTCGAACGCACCGTGCTGACCGCGTGGATCGAACATCAGCTGACCACCGATTCGAGAGTGGCCACCTATCGTGCGGTCGATCGGAACCGGCTGGTGGAGCGGTTCCGCGCGGGTGATCGAGCGGTGGTGGAGGCCGCGCACGCGACGGTGATCGCTGCCTGCAACGGCAGACGGCCACGCCGGCTCGACGGCGGAGATGCCGGCCTCATCAAACGGGAAGCCGTGAAGAAGACCCGCCATATGCCGGTGCGAATGCTGCTGAGTGATTCTCGTGAGGTGGTGCAACGCATCAAACCCTGCTTCATGATGAGCCCGCTGACGGTCAGCCAGTTCCTGCCTCCGGATTTCCATTTCGACACGGTCATTTTCGATGAGGCCTCGCAGGTGCTGCCGCAGGACGCGGCGAACTCCATCTATCGCGGCAAAGCGCTCATCGTGGCCGGGGACCAGAAGCAGTTGCCGCCGACTTCCTTCTTCAGCGCCACCGGCGAGGCAGAGGACGATGAGTGGCAGGAAAACGACAGCGCCGCGTTCGAATCCGTACTGGACCTGTGCAAAGGCAGCGGCGTGCTGCGGAGCCTGCCGTTGCGCTGGCACTACCGCAGTCGCCACGAACACTTGGTCGCCTTCAGCAATCACGAGTTCTACGACCGATCCATGGTCACCTTCCCCGGCGTTCTGGAAACCGGCCCCGATATCGGTGTCGAGTTCTTCCATGCCGATGGTGTGTACGACCGCGGCGGGCGCCGCGACAATCCACGAGAAGCGAAGGTCGTTGCCGCACGGGTGATGCATCACTTCAGCACGCGCCCGGACCGCTCACTCGGCGTGGTCGCGTTGTCGAAGCCGCAGGCCGACGCCATCGAGGACGCGGTTCAGCGGGCACGCGCGGAGCGTCCCGATCTGGATCACTTCTTCACCGAGGACCGCCTCAACGGCTTCTTCGTCAAGAACCTGGAATCCGTTCAGGGCGACGAACGAGACGTGATCATCCTGTCGATCGGCTACGGCCCCGACAAGGAGGGAAAGCTGCGCTCGACATTCGGCCCGATCAACAAGGACGGCGGCTGGCGTCGGCTCAATGTGGCCGTCACCCGCGCCCGGCGACGCATGGAGGTTGTCGCCTCGTTCCACGGATCCGAACTTCCCGACAGCGCGAATCGCAGTGTCGCGCATCTGAAACGCTATCTGATGTACGCGGAGCAGGGGCCGCAGGTCCTCCCGGCCACCGGTAGTTCCACGAGCGTCGATTCGCACGGGCCTTTCGAACAGGATGTGCTCGATGCCCTCCGAAGCTGGGGCTATGACGTCGAGCCGCAGGTCGGCGTCGCAGGCTATCGCATCGATATGGCGGTACGTCATCCGGAGGCGCCCGGCGTATTCGCACTCGGTATCGAATGCGATGGCGCCATGTACCACTCGTCCCGAGCGGCTCGTGATCGAGACAGGCTGCGGGCCACAGTATTACGAGATCTCGGCTGGCAGCTGTTCCGCGTGTGGAGCATCGACTGGTATCGGGATCGAGCCACCGCGATGACCAGGCTGCGAAAGGCCGCCGAGGCCGCGTGTGCCATCGACCCGCACGTGCCCGAACCGATAACCGCTCGCCCTGCCCCGGTGGCCGGCGAATCGGCCCCGGCGGCAGTCGAATACGTCAGTGTCGCCTCCGAACCGGCGGCGTGGACGCGCCCGTATCCCGCAATGACCTGGCAGACGCTGACATCTCTGCGTCACCGTGTGGCCAAGGAACAACGCGTGCCCGATGTCGCCCTGCAGGCTCCGCAGGCAGCGGGTGTGGTGGCCGAGGTCGTGATGCGGGTGATCGAGGAGGAAGGCCCGATCGAAGAGTCGGTGATCGTCGTCCGGGCGCGCACGGCATGGGAACTCCAACGTGCGGGTCGCGTCTTCCAGGAGGCCGTGCGTAGTGTCCTCAACGGTCTGGTCCGACAGCACCGCATCATCCGCACCGCGACCACCTACGATCTCCCCGGCCGCACGGTGACCGCCGTCCGGGTGCCGGTCGGCGACTACATCCGGAAAGTCGGTGAAATACCGCCCGCCGAGCGACAACTCGCACTCCGCTGTCTGGTCGCGGATATGCCGGGAATGCAGCGGGACGAGTTGTTGAGGGAAGCGGCTTCCTTGCTGGGCTGGTCCCGAGTAGGGGCGGATATCCGATCGGCGCTGTCCGGCGATCTGGTGTTGCTGCTGCGACGCGGGGAGATTACGGAGACGGAGACCGGGTTGCGGGTCGGCGTGACGAGGGGTGCCGGGCGTTGAAGTTGAAGAGGTGATGACGCGGTGACCACCACCCGGTTCGTCCGGGACCGGCAGGGATTGCGGACGGAGGACCGACGCGGCTTCGACGCGGCGACCACTGAATCGGACCGGTGGCGAAAGGGTCTGTCGGTTGATGGATTTGGTCGGCGGTATCGTGCGATCCATCCCATCGACTACCGCACTTCCATCACGAGCCGTTCGCATCTCGCGGCACGATTGCGGCCAGGACGTCGAAATAGCGCTGTTCACTCCATAATTGGTGGTTTCCGATCACGTAGAAACGACGCTTCGCCCGCGACACCGCAACATTGAGCAGGTTCGGCTTCTCCGATGCCCAGCGCCGTGCACCCCCGTTCTGCGGGGGCGTGCCGAGTACGAGGATGACGACATCGGATTCCTGCCCTTGGACGGTGTGCACGGTTCCGACATTGTTGTCGGCGAAGGTCCGGTCGATGGCGTTCGCGGCTATCTCCTTGGCTCCGTGCACGACGGCGCGGAAGGGACTGACGATCCGGATATCGCTCGCGGGAATTCCCATTCCGTTGACCAGGTAGTCCAGCAGTTCCCGGAGCTTGACGCCCTCCGCGGGTATCCAGTTGCCGTCTCCCCGGGGCGCGCGGATGTCGAACCAAGTGTTCTCGCCGGGGAATTCACCGCGTGCGGGGGTCCCGTACACCATGAGGTCACCGCCGTAGGCGATGGTGTTGGCCACCGCGAACATAGGTCTGTCGCAGCGGCGATGGACTCGTAGCGGCGCGCCGACCCACACGTGGGTTTGTCCCTCGGGCTCGGGCAGATTCGTTCCATGGTGTGCGAGCCGGTCCGCGACGCGCTGGGCGGACGTGTGGTCCGGAGTCCATTGCTCGGCTACGCCATAGTGCGCGAGCAGCGCTGTCTGGGCCGGTAGCGGCAGCGTGACAATCGGTTCGAGCTGCTGTGGATCGCCGACAATGACGGCCCGGCGGGTCCGCCACAGGCCGCTCGCGGCCTGCTGTGGTGTGGCCTGGCCGGCCTCGTCTATGAGGAGCCAGCCCAAGGCTTCTCGTTCCAGCCCGGCGAACAGGCGAGGCAGGGACGCGAAGGTTGTCGACACCATGGGCACGATCAGAAAGAGCGTCTGCCACGCGGCGGTCAGTACCGCAGTGTCGGGTTTGGCCTCGAGCTCGTTGCGGAGCATTAGTGCCATGACGGCGAGGTTGCCCCGGATTCGGGACGCCGCGGCCGCGGCGAAGGCGCGATGCAGTTCCAGGGATGAGAGAAACAGACGGTGCCGGGCGGCGACGTAGGCTTCATCCGCCCAGGCGTTGCAGAGCTGGAAGCGCCGCTCGTCGGCGACGATGTCGCCGAAAGGGATTGTGCCGGGCCATTGTTCTGTAGCCCGCTCCACTCTCGTCGAAATGGCTCGGTACTCTGCCACCGCGGAGTCATGCTTCTCGACGAGTTCGCGTTCGTCGGCGATGATCTGTTCGCAATCCGCTGTGGCCGCTCCGACGGCGGTGACACATTCCTGGACTGCGTCCTCAGCGGCTTTCCGTTTCGCAGTTAGATCCCGGTGTTCGCTATGCCATTCACGTCCTGCCCGGAACCAGGTGGACAGCGAGATCCAGAAGTTCGGTTTGTCGAGCCGATGCTCGGCTATCGCGGTACGCGCGGCGTCCAGGCTGGCTTCTGTGCGGGCCTTGTTGTCTTGGGCGAGGACGAGGTCGGCGGCTCGATGCTTGTAGGTCTGGCGCGCGGTTTCGATCTTCCCCGCCATCGCCTCGATCCCTGCTGATAACCGATGCAGAGCGCCGATGTCATCGGCGACGGATTGTCTTTCGGCCGTGAGTTGCCGAACCTCGGACTCCGTGCTCTGGAACGCGGTGACCGCCTGCCGCCATGCGGTCGGCGATCCTGGATCATCGGCCGCCAGCGCCAATATGCGTTGCATGCCGTCGATCCGATCGTCCGGCGGCTCGGAGCTCTGGTCCGGGTCGGATTGGTCCCCGGACGGGCTGTCCTTGCCCCACCAGAATCGTTTGGCGAAGTTCGAGCGGTTCTTCATATTGCCCAGGACGGCGGCGACCAGACCCCATGCCGGACGATCCAGGATGTAGGAGGCGAGGTCGGGAAAGTAGTTCGCGGCCAAGGCTTCCTGTCGCGCGCCCGACACCGCGGCGATCGCGGGGATCTCCGCCGTCACATTCGCAGCGGCGTCATTGCTCGCGGTGGCGACGACGATCTCGAATCCGGTGATATCGGCGCTGGGGGCATTGATGGTGAATCTGTACTGACGATGGCGAACCGCCCCGACTCTCTGGCTGAAGGCTGCGCGGGGATCGTCATACCCTGCCAGTCTGTGCGCGTGTTGCACGACGATCGCAGCCAGAACATCTCTGAGCATGGTGGTCTTGCCGGTGCCGGGTGGTCCGTTGACGGCGAAAATTCCTGCGCTGTCTGCTAATTCGTCCATCAACTGATTGACCGCGAACTGCTGGCTGAGCACCAGCGGCCGGTGTGGGTCACCGGGCCACCGACCCCCTGGTATCCGGTTGGGCATCAGTCCCGTGATGACCGCACCGGGATTGTGTCGCACATCGACTCGGCTTCCGGTGTCGTAACCATCGGCGAGGTAGGAGCGCAACGCCGGTCCGATGTCGTTCTTCTCGACCGCCTCCGCGAGGCGGGCAAGGTCTTCTGCGATTTGGCTGTTCAGGAAGTCCTGTTCGACGTCGGTTGACCAATTCGGCGAAACTTGAACGCATTTCACCCGCACACCCCCGACGTCGAGGGCGTGGGCAACACCCATCGCATCGGCGAGCTGCTCGCTGAACTGATGCAGATCCTCGGCCGAGAAGGCGAATGTCGCTGGTTCCGCGGAACTCTTCCCGGACTCCTTGGCTGCCGCGGATTTGGCGACCATTTTCTCCACGAACGTTCCTACGGCGGCCCCGGCGATGCTGCCCGCCACCGGACCGCCGAGGGCTGTGACGGCAGCCGCCGTTGCAGCGGTTGCCGCAGTTCCGAGCCCCTTGGCGGCGGCCTCTCGACCGGAACGTTTGGTGCGGTCGGCCGCTGATTTGGCCGCGGTCGCGAATCGGGAGACGGCTTCCGCGAACTCCGGTGCGCACAACTGGTTCAGTCCGAGGCTGAAAGCCTTTTCCTCCTCGTCGAAGCCATCGAGCCAGTGCCGATCGTTCGGACCGGGTGACCGAAGCCGGCCGACCGCCCAGACGGCTGCCGACAGCGTGGGCGAATCAGCGAGGAGGGTTCCGTGCTCGTCGACCGTGAGCGCGAACATCGCTGTCGTGCCGATGGGCCGGGCATCGGGCGGCACGCTGTCGGGCCCGAAGACGCGAAGCAGCTCGTTGCGCATCTTCTCGATCTGATACAGGCCCGCATAGACGGTGAACCGCCAGGTCTTACCCGGTGGCAGCGGATGTGTCTGTGCGAGCGGATGCTCGGGTTCCCACGGCATCGGCTCCGCCGCCCCGACGTCGACCACGACCGGCCCGCCGCGCTGCTTTGCGAGCTTGGGCACGTCTTGCGGGCTGAACATCTCGATTGCGTGCCAGAACCGCACCAATTGAGCTGATCGACCAGTCTCGTCCATGGCATCGTCCCCCGTTCGCCGCCCGAGATCTGTTCTACGGTACGGCAACACGGCTGTGATGTTGTGAGAACCGTTTGCCCCGAATGTCTTTAACGATTGTCCTGAAAATCGAGATTCGGAGGGCTCTGCGACGGCGAGCCCCGATCGCCTCACAAGGTTGTCGACGGTTTTTAGAGGATTAAACGACCGATCATTCAGGGTCTATGGCTGATCTTGCTGGGAGATACTTCGATCAGACCTTTGTAATCGAAGTCATGGATCAGCCGCCGCCCTCGGAGCGCGGCCTGGTGAGAGGGGGCGCGACCGATCGGGAGCCGGTCGAAGCGCGGCGTGTGTCCATTCGCGATCGATGAGACTGGATGGTGGTAGCAATGCGGGAAACCATCGGTGGTGGGCGGTACCGGCTGGTGGGGCCGATCGGCGCGGGGGGAATGGGTGATGTCTACGATGGGTATGACCAGCATCTCGAACGCGAGGTGGCCATCAAGTTCCCGCAACTCGGTCCGCACGCCGATCCTGGCCTGACACAGCGGTTCCTGCGTGAGGCGCGGACGATGGCCAAGCTGAGCCATCCAGGGCTCCCGACGATTCACGATGCCGGAGCCGAGCCTGGGACGCCGGAAACCCCTTACATCGTGATGCAGTACATCGAGGGCGTGACGCTCGAAAAACTCCGCGCGAACCACGGCCGACTATCGATCGGCGTGGTCGCTTGTCTCGGAGCGCAGGCCGCCGCCGCGTTGTCCGCAGTGCATCGGTTTCGGATCCACCATCGCGATCTGAAGCCGGCCAATCTGATGTTGTGTCCGGACGGAACTCTGAAGGTCCTGGACTTCGGCCTGGCCATGCGATACGACATCGACCTTACTCGGCTGACCCGCGTCGGCGGATTCATCGGGACTCCGGCGTACATGGCTCCCGAGCAGTTCGAGGGCTCGGTGACACCGCAAACCGATCTGTACGCATTGGGATTGGTGCTCTACGAGCTGCTCACCGGAGAACGGGCGCTGACGGCCGGGACTCCGGCCCTGGTGTATCGGCGCCGAATGGTCGGACCGCCGCCGGACGTCCGCGACCGGAGGCCCGAGGTACCGGCTGACGTCGCATATCTGCTGATTCGCATGCTGGACAGTGACCCGGATCGACGTCCGAGCGATGCCGTCGCGGTGCAGGAGGTATTGCTCCGACACCGCACCCCCCTTCGGGAGCTGCCCGAGGTGACCGATCCCGACGGGCCCGTGCATGGGTTCGCACTAGCCCTCGTGAGCAGCGTGCCTGACGTGGCGAATGACAATGCGGATCGAAGGCCCGGTGCGGCAATGGATTTCAGTCGTGCCGACATCCTGCGCGCGATCGGGCACGCTGGTGATCTGGCCGACGGATCCGATTACGGGCGTGTGGCCGTCGACCTGGAATTCGCGGTCGGAAAGGCGGTGTCCGCATTCGGTTCCCGTGATGCGGATGTGGTGGAGGCACGACTGAAACTGGCCGATCTGCGTTTCGAGATCGGGGACTACGCGGTGGCCATGGAGCTATACCGAGGCCTGCTTGACGATCTGACCGACCGCGGACCGTACGACGACCAGGTTATGTACTGCCAACGACGGCTGGCGCTGTGCCAGGTTCGTCTCGGTGAGACCAAACTCGCGCTGAATGGTCTGCGGAGTCTGCACAGGCGAATGGCTGTGCGTCACGGCGAGCAGGACTGGCGCGTTGTCGAACTGGCGGAACAGATCGAGAACCTCAGGGCCTCTTGATATTTCATGGTCGATGCGCAGTCGTCGCGAATCGGTGACATCGGTCGATAGCGCGACGGGCTGACGCCAACAGGGGAGGAGGAGGGCCGAATGTCGAGCGGCGAAGCGGTGGGGAAGTCGGCCGCGAACGATTTGGTGGATCGTGGTGCGCGATTGTTCGACTATCTCGCGAAGGCGCAGACGATCGGTCGGCCCCGAGTGCAGGACATCGCCGCTTATCAGCGCGACGGGGAGGTTCTCTGGGTGGCTGATCTGCCCGTTCATGCGGCGATCACCTACCAAGCCAACGACCCGGGCATTCCCTTCCTGATGGTGCAGAAGGTGACGGTGTCGGATGTTCCGGAACCTGATGTCCGGCTGCGGATTTGGCTCGATCCAGGGTGGGGTGAACCCGACCAGGCGCCGACTCTGCGGGCGACCCGAGTCGACGAGGCGGGCGCGATACTGCTGCGAGCCGACCACCCGGAGGTAGCCGAGGCCTTCGACGCCTGGCTGTCGCTGTGGCGGGGCTGGGCGGAGGTCGCGCGCCTGAAGCTGGAGGTGCAGCAGCTGTACCACACCATGTACGAGATGTACACGCGTCACCAGGGTGCGAGTGAAACCCTCGAAGCCGTACTGGCTTTGGGGTTCCTCACCTGGCACTCGCCCGAGACCGGGGTCGTGCGCAGGCACCTGCTGACCATGCCGGTGATACTCGGTTTCGACTCCGACTTCGGCGCGATTTCGGTCAGCCTCGACCCCGAGGCCCTCGGCTATTCGGCGGAATTATCGGATATTCTCGACACCGCGCACATGTCCGCGCCACGTGATCTGGAGCGCGCGGAATCGGAGGCCCGCACTGGTGATATCGAGCCGTTCGATCGCGAGAATGTCGGTGCGTTGGTGCGGATGTTCATCAACTGCATCAATCCGGACGCCGAGTATTTCGACGAACTGACGCCCGGTGCACCGGGAATACGGCCGACTGCGCGCTATGCGCCCGCGGTCATCTTGCGTCGCCGTGGCAACCGCGGCATGGTGACGACCCTGCGCGCCATCGCTGCCACCATTCGCGCGAGCGGTGCGCTGCCGGCTGGCATCCACAATCTGGTGGACCCGAACTACCGATCGACGCCGACACCGCCCGAGAGCTCGGGAGCCATCGTCCGCGACGGCAAGGATCAATTCCTGCCGCTGCAGCTCAACCAGCGCCAGCACGAGATTCTCGAACACGTCGACCATCACGCTCACACCTTGGTCCAGGGGCCTCCCGGGACCGGCAAGACCCACACGGCGGCGGCGCTGATCACCCACCTGCTGGCCCAGGGTAAGCGGGTGCTTATCACCGCACATACCGACCGTGCGCTGCACGAGGTGCGAGCCAAGCTGCCCGAGGACATCAAGCCGTTGTGCGTCGCAGTGGTCGGGGATTCTCGGCAGGAGCACGAGGATCTGAAGGCTTCGATCAATCGAATCTCCCAGGCCGCCGCCGACTATCACCCGGACCGGAGCCGCGAACAGATTGCCGCTGTCGAGATCGAGATCGACATCCTGTGCGCCCAGCGTGCCGGTGTGCACAGCGAACTGCTGGCTCTTCGGGAGCGTGATGTCATCACCCACTCCGTAGCCGGGTACACGGGCACGACCGCAGTGATCGCGGGCCGCTGGCGCGCGGAGCAACCAGACCATGGCTGGATCTCTGACCTGATCGAGGTCGATCCGGATCGCGCGGAGCCGATCACCGGTGTGTTGATCCGGGAATGGCGGTCACTGCTGCTCGCTTCCGCACTCGATGATCCCGAAGTCGTCACGGGGCGACTGCCGTCGGAATCCGAGTTGCCGCCGGTGGAGACGTTCGAGCAGTGGTGCATTGTGGAAGAACGAGCACATCACCACCGACGGGAGTTCGCCCGATTCGACGGTGACCCCATTGTCGCTCACTGCGCGCGGCTGACGGGTGAGCAGCGGGCTCGGGCCCGGGAAGCGCTGGAGGAGTGCGTGACTCGTGCGTCGGTGTTGCGTCGGCGGCCCGACGGGTGGGTGCCGCTGGTGCTCAATGCTGTTCACAACGGCCTTATTGCCGAGTGGCAAGTGCGGAAGACAGCGGTCGAGCGTGCGCTGAGCGGTGCCGGCGCGTCGGTTGCTGCGGTGGGTTTCACCAATGTTCAGGTGGCGGTGACCGATTCGGCGGGGCTGCTCGCGCTGGCGGAAGCGCTGAAACAACACATTGCTACGAATGGTCCTTTGCGGTTGCGTCCTGACGGGTTGCCGAAAACGGGCCTCGGCACGGCGCGGATTGTCAAGGACGCCGGGCCGCTGTTCGAACAGGTCCGAATCGACGGGCGGGTACCCGTGACGGTTGAACAGCTCGACATGTTCCTGAACATGCAACGTGCGCAGCTGTTTCTGCATCAGCTCGACATGGCGTGGCCGGTCCCGTTTCCGGCGATCGGCCAGCCGAGGGACCGTCTCGCCCGTCATCGGGCAGCCTACGATCTCCTCGAACAGATCTTGGACTACGCTGCCGGTCTGGAACAGGCGGGAATGCGGTTGCGGGAATTCGGACTGCCCGTACCCGATTGGGGCAACGATTCCGAAATACGGTCGGCGCGTGATACTTTCGAGACGGCGGAAGCGCAGGAGTCATGCGAGCGCGCAGCGGCCCCATTCAATGAACTCGTTCGGCGCCTCGCCGCTCCCGATAACGACGCCGGACCGACGCTGGGGAGTCTCGAGGCCGCGGCTCGGCGACGCGACATCGCGTCCTACCGGGTCGCCTGGGCACGGCTCGCGGAGTTGAATCGTCTGCGCCGCATGGTCACCCGCCGTGCTGAGCTCACCGAGACGATGGCTGCGCTACCGGGTTTGTGTGCCGCCTTGATAGGGGATCCGGCGAATACCGATTGGGATACGCGCTTGGATCGGTTCGATAGCGCGCTGCGTTGGGCCGAAGTCGGTGATTGGCTATACCACCACAATGTCGGCGGGGCCAACGAACTGTGCCGCAAGCTCGACAATGTCGAGGCCGAGTTGCGTAAACGCGCCGGGCGGCTGGCGGGCATCACGGCCTGGGACTGGGCGGTCGGTCGGCTCACGTTGCAGGCTCAGGCGGATCTGCGCCAGTATGCGCAACTGGTGAAGGGGCTCGGTAAGGGCAAGGGCGCGTACGCCGAAGGCAAGAAGGCAGGCATCCAGGCCGCGCTGACCAACTGCCGGACCGCGGTGCCGGTATGGATCATGCCGATCTACCGTGTGGTCGAACAATTCTCGGTGACCGCCGACATGTTCGACGTAGTGCTGGTGGACGAGGCGTCCCAGGCCGGTGTGGAAGCGGTCTTCCTGCAGTATCTGGCTCCGCGCATCGTGGTGGTCGGCGACGACAAGCAGGTCTCGCCATCCGCGGTGGGTGTGGACGAGTCGGAACTAGGACGGCTGGTGGCTCAATACCTGTATGACGACCGCTATCTGGAGTCGTGGAAGAACCCGCGCCGCAGTCTGTTCGACGACGCGTCGATGCGGTACCCGAAGCGAATCACGCTCGTCGAACACCGTCGCTGTGTCCCCGAGATCATCGAGTTCTCCAACAAGATCGCCTATGAGCAGGAGGGCGTGCGTCTCGTGCCCGTGCGCCGGTACGGCAGCGACTGACTCGATCCCATCCGTACCGTCCATGTTTCCGATGGTCGGGAATCCTCGAACAAAGTCAACAGTGTCGAGGCCGAACGTATCGTCGACCAGATCGAGCAATGCCTCGCCGACCCCCGCTACGACGGGAAGACCTTCGGAGTGATCTCCCTGCTGGGCCCCGCGCAGGCGAAATACATCGCGCAGGTGCTTGTTTCGAGAATCGGCCCGGAAGTCGTGGTCAGCCGCGGCATCCAATGCGGTGATGCCGCCGATTTCCAGGGCGCGGAACGTGATGTGATCTTCCTGTCCCTGGTTGCGACGGCCGGACCGCACCGCCGGTTGGTTGCGCAGACCGCCGATGGCGTTGTACAACGATTCAATGTCGCTGTGTCACGCGCCCGGGACCAATTGTGGCTGTTCCATTCCGTTACGCTCGACCAGCTGACCAATAGTGCCGACCTGCGATTCCAGCTGTTGGACTACTGCCGTTCGATCGAACTGCGCGTTGCGGCCGAAGCCGAGCCGCCTGAGCGTTTTCCCGACGACCATGTGGTCGAGCCGTTCACATCGCTGTTCGCGCAACAGGTATACAACCGGATCGTGGACCGTGGGTATCGAATCGTCGCCCACTACACCGAGACCGCGCACCCGATCGACATGGTAGTCACCGGACACGGCGGCCAGGTCGCCATCCAGTGCGATGACGACCACTGGTCCGGACCTGATGACTTTCGGGCGGAACTCCACTGGCAGCGTGACCTCGAACGGTGTGACTGGCCATTCCATCGCATGCGCCTGGCCGAGTTCGTCGCCGACCCGGATCGATGCCTGGATGAAGTGTGGGAGTTGCTGGAAGACAATCGGATACAACCGATCGGTGCCGAGCCGGAAGGCCCTCCAGGTCAGGCGGTTTCCGGTCCGGCTGAGATTGCTATGGACCCGGAGGCCCACCCGGCCGATGTCGACTCGGCTCCGGAATCCGAGCAGCTATCAGCAGAATTCGCCGATTCCGCAGAGATCAAGCAATCCGACGCCACGATGGAGGCCGAGCCCGAGAGCTCAGTAATGATTGGTGAAGCGCTGACACCGGTTGCGATCGGGCCTTACGCAACCTTCACCGGGGTACTGGAGAGCCCGACCATCGCGAGTCACGCCACCATCGTCGAGGATTTCCTTCGCATTGTGGCGGTCGAGGGCCCGGTGACGGGTGCACGCTTGCGCGCCGCCTACGTGACCGCCGCGCGCACCCGGGAACGCGACCACGTCCGTGACGCTCTCGATCGTGCCCTGTGCACGGCGGTCAGGTCCGGCAAACTGCTCGTGGACGACGCGCTGGAGAACAAGGATCGCGCGTCGCTGACTTATCGCCTCCATGGCCAGCCCGAAACCTTGTGGCGCGAGCTCGGCCCCCGCAAGGTCGAACAGGTACCACCGCGCGAACTGGCCGAGATTCTGGCCCATTTCGCGGTCGACCATGGTTGGGACGACTCCTCTCGACTGTTCCGGACAGTCATCAACGCGCTCGGACAAACCCGCCTCACACCGAACACCCTCGCTGCACTCGAGTCGGTGTTGCCACTGGCGACGAGGATCGGTTCCGGGAACTGAGCGTGCTGTATTCGACGAGTCGAGCCCGCCGCAGTGCCAATCAACGAGTCGGTCGACCGAGTTGCTTGCGGTCGACGAATTCATCGAATTGCCTTGTATCGCATAAATGTTCGAAGAGGCCTCGGGATGGTGGACTTGTCGTACCGCTATGGCACAGTCTGAAACGAGCCAGGTGGAGTATCAGGGGGCCGTACCGATGGATGAGACGTATCTGGGCCGATGGCTGGGCGACGAGGAATTTCGTTTGAGTCGTGAACTGGGCAATGTTGCACTGTTTTTCGAACTCAATCTGGACGCGGACGAGATCCGGCGGGTGCAGGAGGTCTACGGCCAGGTAGCGGTGCGCTTGGCGACGCATCAGCGGGCGCGGGTGATGATCCAGAAGTACCCCGCGTCGACTCTGACAGCGTTGCTCGGACACGCTGGTCTCTTCTATGAGTCAGGCCGATTCTGGGACAGATTCTGGGCCGAACTCGGGCTGCCTCGTGAACAGGACTTCGAGAACGCTCTGCGAGCCGCACTCGGTAACTTGTTACGCCGGTACGGGATGCGGGAGTTTCCGGAACTGCGGGGTGACTATGTGCGGATCATGACCATGCACGCCGGGATTCCGGTGCATTGCCTGGGAGATCTGCTCGATGTCATCGAGCACCATGTGGCCGTCGGGCGCGAGCGCAGCGGCGCGGCGGTGTTCGAATGGCTCACCGAACCGGGAATGGCGTATCGCCTGAATTCCCTTGACGTGCCGGTCCGTCATTTCCTGCAGTTGGCAGGAGAGGCCGCGGTGGACATGATCGACCGGATCCTGGACTTCCTCGAGTTCACCGTCGAGCACACCGAGTTCTGGAACGATCTGGCGGTGGACTCGTCGACGACGGGACTGCCGGCGGTACTGCTGGACGGTCTGATCGACCGGCTTCATGACATGCCTTTCGGGCAAGCGCGCGGTGCGGTGGGATCGGCTGCGCGTGGCCGCGTCCCCATGCTCGGTTTCTCCGAGGCCGACCGTCAGATCACCGTCGGCCTCCCTTATCCGGACAGTGCACCAGTGCAGCCATGGAAGATCTCCTTCGACGGGGATACCTGCGAGCGATACGCCGAACGAGGCTGGGGTGTCGCCGACGGCACGGCGCATCCGCTGACTCTCGTGCCCGTGACCCGCCCCGCGCGGGAAATCATACTGCGCCACGAAGCCTCGGCGGCCGAACATCGAATCCCTCTGGTGGACAAGCGTGATCCGCTACTGGTGTTCGACCTCGACGGAATATTGCTGCATCGCCGCAGCGCGTTGCCGCGCGATGAGGTCTTCATAGTGCATCCGCAGGACGCCGTTCTCGTCGATGCCGAGTCGAATGAGCCGGTCGCCTCGAGCGAGGATCTGGGTGCGCCGTCGGGATGGCGGGGCTGGCAGGCGCGCACAATCGATCTCTCCGGGCACGATGCGATTCGATTGCGGCGAGATAGCCTGGAGCCGTGCCCGATTCGTGAGGTGCGGGCGGTCGGCGCGCCACGGTTGGAATTGCCCTACCCTCTCGAGGGAGTGTCCACGACGAGCGGGCTGTCGGTGTACTCGACTCGGCCGATCATCATCCTGCCACCGTGTAGTCGACCCGGCTCCCAGACATGGCGGGTGCGGGTGCGCTATTCGGGGCGCTCGGATTGGCTCTGCCAAGAGGAGTGGGAATCGGGTGAGGAGTCCGCCGGCCTGGACCCCTTCGATGGACTTCCGCCCGGTGTGCTGGGCCTGTTCGACATCGTCGTCGCAGGTCCGCTCGGTTCGGATTTGCGGGCCACGCTGTTCCTCGCCGAAGGAATGTCGGTCGAGCACAGTGATATCTTTCGGATTCCTGTTCCAGGAGGGTTGTCGCCGAGTCTGAGTCTGCTCGATGGAGACCCGCCGTTGGCGCTGGATCGCGAGGGCGTCTCGTTCGAGCCTTGGGAGCGGGACGCTCGGGTCCAGGTTCGTAGTGGTGACGCACTGCACACGCTGGTGATCACGCCGCCTTACATCGAGTTTCGCGTCGACGAGCTCGGCGCTCCAGCGCAGTGGCGGACTTCGTCGCAGGTGATCACGGCGGCCGAGCTCGCGGCGAATGCCGTTGTCGCCGCTCGAATCCCCGGCCACTGTCTGGTCGACTTCGCGCTGCTGGACGCATCCGGAGTGGTTGTCCAGATCGAGCGGCCGGAGGTGCGTTCGGACAGTGTCTTTCACGTATCCACGCGTGTCTTCGTCGACACGGTGCGACGAATTCGTGTGGGCGAGCTGGTAGCTCGTATCGACGACCCGGAGGGCGGCTCCCATTCGGTTGTCATGGCTCGAATCAGGCCGACCCAATTGTGTGGCGGTGTCCGTCTCGTCGAGCGAGAGCTGGCTTTTGAGGCGTTGGCGTCAGGCGAGCTGGGCGTCTTCGTCTGGGCGGTCACCGCGCCGTGGCGACCGGTTTGGCAGCTGCGGATCGATGACGGCCGTGCGGCGCTGCCGGATGAACTATGGGCGGCCGGGCCGCTACTGGTTCAGGTGTTCGTGGACGATCCATGGCTGGAGATGACCCCGCCGCGTCATCCTGGTGCGGCGGCGTACCGCGTCGAGCAGTCCGGCTGGCTGCCCGACGAAGTCTGGTCTCGCGAACAGCTTTCGAGATTCCTCGCGGGTGAGGGTGCGCCGCCACGATCGCTCGATGTCATGGCGGAAGTGTGGGCCGCACTCGCGACGTTGCCGACCGGACAGGCGGACGTCCGGACGGAGCTGATGCGCGGTGGTCTGATCCGGGTGCTCGCCCACGATCCGCGCGCGGCACTGGAAGCGTTGGGCGGCAGTACCATTCCGCCGCCGCAGATGATGCCCCTGCTCATTCGCACGGGTCTGGCCGAACAGCTGTATGCGTCGACGCTCGCCTACGACCACCTGCACGCCAGCCCCTGGGTGGGGTGTGTCGCCGAGATCGCGGATCTGCCCTACCGGGCGCATACCGAGGTCCAGTCCGAATGGGAACAGATGCTCGGGTACCTCAGGGAATACGGCGGGGATTGGCTGATCAACTTGCTGCGCGGCGTCGTGGGTGACCCATGCATCGGCATCTTCGACCGAAATGTGGAGCGTGCCCACGCGTGGCCACCGTCGCAGATCGACGAGATGCTCGAGGTGCTGCGCGTGGTGCCGGAAGCGCTGCTGGACGACACCACCCGGCTGAGCGCCATCATGGCGGCTTTCCGCGCCCGTCAGGAATGGACCGCCGACCCCGCGTGTGCTCTGCTGGCGTCAGGGGCGGTTGCTGCGCTGCGCCGGGTCAGAGGCGTCGCCCCCGTGCTGTACGACACGATCCGTGCGCGCAACGAGGCGCTCGCGGGCGTGGATGTGGCGGCACATCCCTGGATGCTGCTGTCCGTGCAATCGCTGACCATGGCGGCACTGGCCCGGTTGAGCGCCCGCGGCCGGTTCGATATCGAGCTGATGACCCGCGACCTGCGGGAGGCGTGGGCGCGGATGGCTGATCTATGCCCGGATCTGGTGGCGACCGATCTGCTGGTAGCGGACGCACTCGCCACCTACGAGACACAGGCTGATCTGATCGGAGAACACCGATGACCGAACGACTCGACCCGCTGGCGGCCGGCGCCGATATCGAGGCGAGCTACAAGCGGTATCTGAAAACACTGCTCGCACCGCGCGATCCGATGCTGGCGCAGGTATTCGACCAGACGGTCGACGAGACCGCCATGCTGACCAAGGGGCCGCTGCTGGAGCTGACGCCTCCCTACGCAGCGGGAATGTCATTGCGGGAGTTGATCCGCGAGGGCGTGCTGCACCCGGGTTTCGCCGACTTGGGCACAACCATCGACCTGGACCGTCCGCTCTACCGTCATCAGGAGACAGCGGTCCGCAAGGCTGTGGCCGGACGCAATCTCGTGGTCAGCACCGGTACCGGTTCGGGCAAGACCGAGAGTTTTCTGCTTCCGATCTTCAACTCGCTGATAGCGGAACGTGCGGCGGGCACACTCGGGCCCGGCGTGCGGGCGCTGCTGCTCTACCCCATGAACGCGCTGGCAAACGATCAGCTCAAGCGCCTGCGCGAACTTCTCACCGATATGCCGGATATTACTTTCGGCCGTTACACCGGCGAGACGAAAGAGTCCGTGGCGGAGGCGGAATCGTTGTTCCAGGCGCTGCACCCGGGGGCCGAGCACCTGCCTAACGAGCTGCTCAGCCGACGGGAGATGCGGGCGACCCCGCCGAATATCCTGCTCACCAACTACGCGATGCTCGAGTACCTGCTGCTGCGTCCCGCCGATCTCGAACTGTTCGACGGCGAATACACCGGTACCTGGCGGTTCATCGCCCTGGACGAGGCACACGTATACGACGGCGCACAGGGTTCCGAAGTCGCGTTGCTGCTGCGGCGGCTGCGGGAACGGGTCGCGGTGAATTCCCGATTGCAGTGCATCGCAACGTCGGCCTCGCTGACGGGAACGACCGAGGCATCGCAAGGTGAAGAGGCGACGAGTTTCGCCGGCCGGTTGTTCGACGCCCCATTCGAATTCGTCCCCGCCGACCCGCACCGCCAGGACCTGGTGACGGCGACGCGTTTGTCCCGGCGTGACGCACCCACCTGGACCATCGGCGATGCCGATCTGCTTACCCTCGCCGCGGTCGATGCCGATCTGTCTCCGCTCGGAAAGCATTGTCGCAGCGGCGATATCGCGGAGTCACTGCACGAAGAACGGCGTATCGCCGATCTGAAGGCGATCGCGTCCGGCGGACCCGTCGATGTGCACACACTCGCGACGAAGTTGTGGCCGGGCGACGCGGACGCGCTGTCGAAGCTGGAGGCATTGGTCGCACTTGGCTCGAAAGTTCGCGCCGCTGATGGGAACCCGGTGTTGTCGGCGCGCTATCACATGTTCGTCCGTGCGACCGAGGGCGCGTTCGTCAGCTTCACCGAGGAGCAGCCGCGGGTGTTCCTGGGCCGTCACGAGGTCGATCCGGATACCGGCCGGGCGGTGTTCGAGTTCGGCACCTGTCAGCGTTGCGGTGCTGTACATCTGGCTGGGCGGGTGGAGGCCAGAAGGGGCCGGGAGTTCTTCTTGCCGGCCAAGACCGAAGACGCCGAATCGGTGCGCTGGCTGGTGCTCACCGAAGGCACGATGGACAGCTTGATCGACGAGGACGAGGAGACTCTCTCGGATGACCCGGGGTCCGGGGTCTCGACCGGCGTCCGCCAGTTGTGCACGGGCTGTGGCGCTCTGGATCGCGGACCGGGCCGTTGTGCCGGGAGCGCGTGCCCGGGCGGCCCGATGCTGCGGGTGCGTGAGCACCCGATGAAGACTCGCGTCATGAGCACCTGCACCGAATGCGGCGCGCGTTCCCGCCAGGTGATCCGCCGCCTGCGCACTGACGTGAACGCCGCGCCGGCGGTTATCACCACGGCCCTCTACCAGCATCTGCCGACCGCCACCGACGAGACCGTCGAACAGGTGGGTGCAGGGCGCAAGCTGTTGATGTTCTCCGATTCCCGGCAAGCGGCCGCCTTCGCGGCCCCCTACCTGGCCCATACCTACGGTCGGATGCTCGAGCGGCGCTACCTCACCGAGGCTCTGCTCGATCCCGGCAGCCGCGGTGAAGCTCTCTCGGTGGCGGATCTGGCGGCCGCCGTGCGTGGGGTCGCCACGGCCGCAGGGCATTTCGCGGAACGAGCGACGCGAGGCGAGATTCTTCGGGAGGTGAATCCGTGGATCATGGCGGAACTGATGACGCTGGATCAGCGTCAATCGCTGGAGGGGCTCGGCCTGATGCGGGTGTCGCTGTTCCGGCCGGGCCCGGCGCCCAGGGCGCTGGTTCGGCTGGGGTTGTCCGAGGACGAAGCGTGGGGACTGCTCGAGGAACTGATCCGGACCGTGCGATACCAGGGCGCGATGACGCTGCTGCCCGATGTCGACATCCGTGAACCTATCTTCGAACCGCGCAGTCTCCGCATCCGCATCCGTTCGATGAAGTCCGATTCCGGGCGGGCCATCATCAGCTGGTTGCCGGGCGGTGGGCCGTCTACGTCCAACGGTCGGATTCTGCTGGTACGCAAGGTGCTCGCCGCGGTCGGTTCGGATCTCGACGCTCGTGCCGTGCTCGACGGCTGCTGGAAGTTCCTCGTAGAGCTGGGCTGTCTCAGCCTCGAGCGCGACAAGGCGGCCGGTGATGTTTATCAGGTCGACCACCGGGAGCTGCGCATCCGGTCCGGACCCGATTGCGCCTGGTATCAATGCGATTCCTGTCGTCGGCTGACCCCGAACAGCATTCGCAGCCTGTGCCCTCAGGGTGCGTGTGATGGCAAGCTGGCCGAATTCGTGCTGCCACCCGAAGGACGCGACGCCAACCACTATCGGACCGCATACCGCACGCTGCGTCCGGCTCCGCTGTCGGCGCAGGAGCACACAGCGCAGTGGGCGGCGATCGAGGCGGCCGACATCCAGCGGCGCTTCATCTCTGGTCAGGTCAATGTGCTGTCCTGCTCTACCACATTCGAACTCGGCGTCGACGTCGGTGATCTGCAGTCGGTCATGCTGCGGAACATGCCACCCAAGACCGCCAACTACGTGCAGCGTGCTGGCCGAGCGGGTCGTCGCGCCGCGTCGGCGGCGTTGGTGCTCACCTACGCCAAGCGCGGTTCTCACGATCTGTCGAAATTTCAGAAGCCGGAGTCGATGATCGCGGGTGAGATGCGAATCCCCTGGATTCCCATCGACAATGAACGGATCGGCAGGCGACACGCCCATTCGATCGCACTGGCGGCATACTTCCGGTACCGGTTCGACCGGGATCAGATCATTTGGAACAATGCCGGACCGTTCTTCGAACCCGGCGAGGAGGGGCAGGACTCCGCGGCCGCACAGGTGCGCCGTTTCCTAACCCCGGTCCCCGATCGCGTGCGCAGGGCACTGTGGACTGCGCTGCCACCGCAGGTCGCCGCCGCGATCGGGGTGGACGACGACTCCTGGGTGGACCGGCTGTGCGAGTTGCTCTCCCTCGCTCAGGCCGACATCCGCGGTGACATCGAGCTGTTCCGGACCATGATCGACGAGGCATCACAGGCTCGGAAGTTCACTCTCGCCGGCCGTTTGCAGAAGACGCTGCGCACGATCGAGGAGCGTCAGCTGATCGGATTCCTCGCCAACAAGAACATCTTGCCGAAGTACGGATTCCCGGTCGATACGGTCGATTTGCGCACCAACCACTGTGAAAGCGATATCGGCGGCAAGCTGGAACTGACCCGTGACCTCAGCCAGGCGATCTTCGACTACGCGCCCGGCAACGAGATCGTGGCGGGCGGCAAGGTCTGGACCTCGCGCGGTCTGCACAAGCTCCCCAAGCGGGAGCTCGAGGAGCTTCAATACCGAGTCTGTCGCGAGTGCAATCGATTCGAATGCGGCCATACCCTGGACGTGGCCGCCCGTTGTCCCAGCTGTGATCAAGAGTTCGGGCAGATCCGGACCTGCGTGGTCCCGGAGTTCGGTTTCATCGCCGATCGGCGGGTCGGCGATGTGAAATCCGAACCACCGCAACGCCTGTGGGGTGGCTCGAGCTATGTCGAGCACATCGGGGACGTCACCGAGACCTTCCACTGGCAGTCGACGGGCGGTGTCCCGGTACAGGCCAGAGCAGGAACCCGGGCGCGCATGGCGGTGGTCGCCGAAGGCAAGGGCGGCGGCTTCCAACTGTGCGAGTGGTGCGGCTGGGCGATGGTGGTGGAGGGCCGGAAGAAGGGACCTCGCGGTGCTCACGAGCGCCCGCTCACTGGCACCCCGTGTTCGGGTCCGCTGCACCAGGTTTCGCTGGCTCACCGCTACGAGACCGACGTCGCGGAATTCACCTTCGAGGACATGTCCTACGACAAAGAGTCCGAATCGAAATGGCTCTCGGTCCTGTACGCACTACTCGAAGGCGCGTCCGAGGCCTTGGAGATCAGCCGCGACGATATTGACGGCACCCTGTCGTGGAGTGCCGACGGACGTCGCAGCATCGTCCTGTTCGACACGGTCCCCGCTGGTGCGGGCGCTGCCAAGAAGATCGCCGAAAACCTCGCGCAGGTCATCCACCAGGCTGTTGCGCGCGTGACCGCGTGCGATTGCGGACCCGAAACCTCGTGCTACGGCTGTCTGCGCTCCTTCCGCAATGACCGTTTCCACGAGCGACTTTCGCGCGCGGGAGCCTTGGAGATCTTCGGGCGCCTGCGCGTGGCCGCCTCACCCGACGACCTCGCCGGCCCGTGGGACGAGAACCCGGTAGGTATGTCGCAGGCGGTCATCGACCTGCTATTGGAACTGGCGCGCCGCGGCGTCCCCAAGCCCGACATCGGCATCGAAGCCGGTACCCATTACTGGCCGGTGGAGGCGGTGTGGGAGACCGTGAGAGTGATCTTGGTCGAAGGCGTCGACGCCGATCGCGACGGCGGGTTGAAGACGGAGGGCTATCAAGTGTTCTGCGTGGAGGAGATCGATCCCGACCGGCTTGTGGCTATCGTGTCAGGTGGGTGAACTGGAGCGAACGGGAATACCCGGTCTCGTCATTCGGCGGCGGGCAGCAGGTCCGGATGGCTGCTCTGCACAGGACCCGGTCGACGGATTCACGGTTTTGGGCCGTTCACATACACGTCCAGGGCAGTACGGATCTGATCGGCCGTGGGACGGCCGAGCGCGGTATCGCGATCGAGGGGGTCCATCGCTTTTCGCTGTGTGGTGCACACCTCCAGCGCTTCATCACCTGAGATATCGATCGGGAACGTTTCACCAGGTAGTTGAAGTTCTTTAATCAGCCGTCCGGTTCGAGCCTCGCGCACTTCGATCTTTACGATGCCCTGACGCAGATCGATCGGAATTCCGTCGGGGCACTGGATGCTTCGGATATCCGTGCCGTCGTCGATCCCGGTGACACAACCCATCAGCTGAACCGTGCCATCGGTCGACGGCGACCATACCGCCGGGTCTGCTCCGTCCGCGATGGTCGTGGTCACGCCGGTATATTCGGGATATCCGTTGCTCTTCTGCTCGTGCAAGCGAATCGGCCGAGGTCCGCTCTCGGACAGATCGGCCGCCTTCTTGGCCGATCTTCCGCCGCACGCCTGCTCGGGCGAGCCGTCACCGGTCCAGAGCTTGGCTGCTCCGGTAACCAGCTGGCCACAGCCGCTGAAGCAACTGAGCAACAGCGCTCCGACCACTACTATCTTGACGAAAGTGATTGTGCCCGCGGCCGTGATTCGCTGTCGCCGAGGCGGCCGCCACGATGTCGGCGGTGCCGGGGGCATTGGACGATATGGTCGATGATAGGAGACTGGTCGCTCAGTCTGTTGTGATGCAGGCCTATCTGCAATGGTTTTCTCGGACACGACCGCTATCGCGGCTTGCGCGAAATCCAGGCAGGAGCTGTACCGTGCGGCGGGGTCGATGGACATGGCGCGCATGATGACCGGGTCGAGCGGCGACAGCTCCGGCCTGTAGCGGCTTACGAGAGGTCGCGGGCCGTTGCAGTGCTGAAGCACCAGGGCTGGAAATTGGCTGCCTTCGAAAGGCGCACGGCCAGTGAGCATATGAAACAGTGTGCAGGCGAGGGAGTACTGATCCGATCGGCGGTCGGTGGGTGCGGCCCGCAATTGTTCGGGCGAACCGTAATGGAAGGAGGCAAGTACCATTCCGGTCGCGGTGAGTCGGGTGGAGGCGCTCCCGCCGCCCGCAATGCCGAAATCAGTCAAATACGCGCTCTGAGTCTGTAACTGCAGCAGGATATTTCCTGGTTTGACATCGCGATGAATCACGCCGCGCCGGTGTGCGTAATCCAGCGCGTCGGCGATCTGGGCAATGATCCTCAGAGCTTGGCGAAGGTCCATGCCGGTCGCCGGGACTAGCGATCCGACATCGCTTCCGTCGATATATCGCATGGCGATCCACTGCGCCCCCGCGCGGTTTCCGGCCGTATAGACGGGGACGATGTTGGAGTGGTCGAGGTTGGCTGTCAGCCGCGCTTCACGGTCGAATCGCAGTCGTTCGGTGTCACTTTCGGCAGCCTCGCCCTTGATCACCTTGAGCGCGACTCGACGCCCCAGCTTCGGATCACGGGCCAGATACACCGAGCCCATCCCGCCGCTTCCGATATGCCGTTCGATGATGAAACCTGCGAACTCGGAACCGGGTACGAGTCCAGCTACCACATGCGCTCCCTTGCCGCTGGCGTCGATCACAACCGTAGTCGCGAAACATGTTCTGCAGCAACCTCAACCGGCTACGAGTCCGATTGACGGTAGCCTTGGTCTCGTTACATGCCGGGACGCCGTATAACGCTGATCGATGGAACCGGCTCTTGCTCGCAAGAACTCGTTCGTCGCCGCCTACCCCAGACCGATCAGTCGCGTAATGATGATTCGACATGCTCCAGTATCGTTGGAAGCTAGCAATATTCGCTTCTTGCCGTACGAAGACCTCGACTTCGAACCCCTCTCCGATGGCCATGATTTCGACAGTTGGCGGTCCAATTGGCCGAGAGTGCGCTATCGCGGCGGACCTCGTCCGGGATTGTTGTAGTGTCCGGTAGGGTTGCCCGTCGGCGGTCGGATGATAGGGGTGGGGATGAAGGCGTCAGAGACGACGTTCGCCGCATTGGTGCAGGGGGAGAAGCAGTTTCAGATCCCGCTGTATCAACGGACATACTCGTGGTCGGACAAGCAGCTGGCGCAGCTGTGGAGTGACATCTGCGAGCAGGCCGAGCTGCTGGCCGATGGTGATCAGGCTACGACGCATTTCTGTGGGTCGGTCGTGCTGGCGCCCTCACCCTTGAACGACGCGAGTTTCGCGCGTTGGCTGGTGGTCGACGGTCAGCAACGGCTGACGACACTGAGTTTGGCGCTGGCGGCGATCCGAGATCATGTAGGGGCGTCGGATCCACGGCAGCGCGAACGCATCGACGAGCAGTACCTGATCAACAAGTTTCAAGAGGGAGACGGCTACTTCCGGCTGCTGCCGACCCAGGCCGATCGTGTCGCCTATGCCGAGCACATTCGCAATACTCAGGTCGGGGTTGGCGGTGACCGCGTCGGCGCGGCGTACCGGTTCTTCCGGCAGGCGTTGCTGGCGGTGGAGGGGGCCAACGGTTCGGCTGTCGCGCAGATCGAGAAGGCGATCACCACGCGGTTGACGCTGGTGCAGGTGGTTGCCGAACGTGATGACAACGTGCATCGGATCTTCGAGTCGCTCAACAACACCGGGCTCAAGCTCTCCCAGGCCGACCTGTTGCGCAACTACCTGTTCATGCGGTTGCCGACGCGAGGCGAGCAGGTGTACCAGACTTACTGGTTGCCGTTGCAGCGCAGTTTGAGCAATGAGCAGCTCGAACAGTTGATGTGGCTACAACTGGTGCTCGACGGCGGTGTTCGGGTGCGTCGACAGGATGTATACACCGCGCAGCAGCGGCATTTCACCCGAAATGGTGAGGGCGAAGCCGATATCGAGGCCTACGTTCGCGAACTGTATCGCCGATCGCAGCATTTCCTGCGCATCGTTCACCCCGATCAGGAAAAGGATCTTGAGGTCCGCGGTTATCTGCGCCGGATCGACCAGTGGCAGGCGGCCACTACGCATCCGGTGCTGATGATGTTGCTGGACAAGCGCGAATCCGGGGTGATAACCGGGCCGGATCTGGTGCGCGCACTGTCCTATATCGAGTCGTTCCTGATCCGCCGAATGATCTGTCATCGCCCGACCCAGGGGTTGAATCGGACGTTCCAGGAGCTGCCCGGACAACTGCCCGAGGGCATGTCGGTGGTCGACGGCCTGCATCACGCGCTGTCCGCACCGCGCCGGTATTGGCCCGCGGACGCCGAGCTGAGGGAGGCGATCGCGACGAAACCGTTCTTCTGGCAAGGCAAATGGGAGCAGCGACGGCTGGTGCTGCAACGGTTGGAGGAAAGTTACGAGCATCCCGAACCGGTGGACTTCGTCAATGCCAAGCTCACCATCGAGCATGTGCTGCCGCAGCAGCCCGGTCCGGCCTGGTTGGAGGTGCTGGCCGCGGACGCCGGTGTCGGCGAGACCGCCGAAGACCTCCACGAGCGGTTCGTGCACACGCTGGGGAACCTTACGCTGACGGGCGAGAATGCCCGGCTGTCCAATCATCCGTTCGAGCGCAAGCAGGATCTGCTCGAGGGCTCACATCTGGAGATGAATCGCCGGATCGCGGGTACCGGGCGATGGGGAGCGGCCGAGATCGCCACTAGGGCAACCGAACTGGCTGACCGAGCGATCGGATTGTGGCCCGCACCGATCCCCGCTGTCGAGCGCGGATCAGGGAAGCGGGACTGGACAATGCTGCGCCAGGCAGTGGCTGTGATTCCGGCGGGCACATGGACGTCCTACGGTGAGCTGGCGGCACTCATCGGGTCGAGTCCGGTCGCCGTCGGTCAGCAGTTGGCGGGACCGTTCCCGGGCGCGTACCGGGTCCTCGATTACGGCGGCCGGGTGGCGGCCGGCTTCCGCTGGCCCGAGGGCGCGGACCGGGGTGATGTGCATGACGTGCTGCGGGCCGAAGGGGTGGTTTTCAACAACAATGGGATCGCTGCCGCCGCACAGCGGCTCACCGCCGGGGACTTGGCGCTGCTGCTCGGTATGACCGGGCTCGACGACGAGGCCGCCGAACAGGCTGGTCCGGTGGGTGACCGCCGGGATCGATTCTTCGTCCAGCTCGAGGCCGGGAATTCGGCTGTGATGGTGTCGAATACGCGGGAACTGCTTACCTTCTGGGAATCGATCGGCGGCTGTCTCGAATTCGGTGGCGGCGCGAAGTCCACGAGCTGCTTCCTCAGCCTGGCTCGCGGAGACGCCGGAGTGATCTGGCCGCTGGTCGTCTATCCGGGAAACGGTGGCGCGGGCAAGCTCGAGATGGTGTTCCAGCACCTCGCCGTGCGTGAGCCGTTCACCGAAACCGCGATGCGGAATGACTTCCGATCGCGGCTCAACGAGCTGTCGACCGTGGACATTCCGGAAGGCAAGTTGACACTGCGGCCGGGAATTCCGCCCGCCGCGATCACGGACCCGGCCGATTTCAAGCTCATGTGCGATGCACTGCTCTGGTTCCGCGACGCGGCCCTCGGCCGTCTGCCGGAGTCCGCCGGCGCCACGGCTGCTGACGGGCCGTGGGGCGCTGATCTGCGATACGTGTCGCCGCAGGTCCGTGAGTTGTTTCGGGGACTCGCAGACCTCGGTGCTCCGAAGCCTGAGATCGGCGTCGAGCTCGGCACTCACAACTGGCCACTGGAAGCGGTGTGGCCCAGCCGCCGTGTGGTGCTCGCCGAGGGCGTGGACGTCGACCGCGATGAAGACCTGCGTAAGAAGGGTTATCGCGTGGTCGAGGCCGGAGGCGTCGAGGTCGCTGCTCTGGCAGCCCTGTTGGCCAGGAGCGAGTCTTAAGCGAAGAGCCGGCGCCTCGGTTCGATCGGCTTCGTAGCTTGGTCGCCTGCTGAGCTCCCTTGCAGCGATAGGCGTGCTCCTGCGGGTGACGCCGCCGGGTCTCTGCGGAGGTAGCCGATCGGGGGGGCGGCGCGTTCACGTTCGATGCGAGAGGCGATGTCAGCCACCGTCCAGGCTTCGGCACCGGGGGTCCCTGAACCGTTTTCGCCGCCAGGTCGCGTCGGCGTACCCCAGCCCGCAGGCGTGAGGTACGCCGACCATCGGGTCAGCCCAGTAGTTCCGATTTGCGGCCGCTCCAGGTCACCACGAGTTCGTCGCGGGCGCGGCTGGCCGCGACGTAGAGCAGGGAACGTTCGCGCAGCAGCGCCTCGGCCTGCTCCTCCTCGGGCACGGTGTTCAACGCGACCTTGGAGGGGACGTGGGATTCATCCACGCCGGCGAGGATCACCCGGGAGAACTCCATGCCCTTTGAGCGGTGCATGGTCAGCACCTGGACGTGCCCGGAAGTGGCGGGATTGTCGTCGAGTGCCCGGGCTTCGATGCCGCGTTCACCCAGAGCGCGGACGAACTGGGTGCGATCGTTCTGGCCGCGGGTGAGGACGGCGATGGTCGAGGGCTCGACCTTCTGGTCGAGCCACCCCCGCACCCGCTTGGCGACCTGTTCCAATTCGTCGAAGCTGGAATTGGTCTGGAGCAGATCCGGTTTCGGCCCCTTGCGCGCCGACCGATAGCCCGTGGTCGATTCCTCGTCGCCTTGCAGGTCCTGGTACTGGCCGCCCTGCAGGATCTTGACGGCGAATTCCAGGTTCTCTTCAGTGGTGCGGTAGTTGAGCGTCAGCCGCCGCGAGCGGCCAACGATCTTGATCGCCATCCGGCTCAGTACCACCGGCTGCCCGTAGATGCGCTGGTGTGAATCCTCGGCGATGAACAGATCATTGGGGCCTTCTGCCACCAGTGCCCGCAGCAGCGCCCAATGCGTCGCATGCAGGTCCTGCGCTTCGTCTACGAGGACGTGGTCGGCGACGAAAACACCATTGCTCGCACGTTCTTTCAGATACGCGGCGGCGAGCGCGAGCACCTCCGGGAAACTGAGGCTGCCGTCGGCGCGGCTCTGCTTGCGGAAGCCCTCCACCAGTTTCCACACCGCGATCCGCTGCGGCCGGCTCAACCGCACGCCGCGGCCCGCCCGCGCCACCTTCGCGTACCCCTCGAGGGTGGTCACCTGATTGGCGAGAACCACGGCGACGTACTCGTTGTCGAGGAACGCCGGGGTCGCCAGCCGATGATCGAGACCGCTGTTGACGGTCTGCACCACATCCCGCCACATCTTGTCCTTGTTGGTGCGGGCGGAGGTCACCTCGATGGGGGACCCGAACAGCGCCGTGGATGCTGGACCGAGATCGCCTGCCCGGCTGAGGATGTCACTGGCCAGCTTATCGATGCCCTCGACGTACACACCCGGGTCGCCTGGTTTGCGGGCGATCGTGATGCCTGGTTCGAGCACCTTGAGATCGGCTTTCAAGCCCATGGCGAGGGTCTTGTTGAACGTCGTGAGAATGATGCGGGCCTGCGGATTACGCTTCCACAGGTTGCGGGCTCGATGGATCGCCACCACCGTCTTGCCGGTGCCCGCCCCGCCAGATAGCCGGAACGCGCCGTTGTAGTCCTTCTCCGCGTAGGTCCGCTGCTCCGGATGCAGGAATGTCCGCCAGGCCGCGAAGTCGCCGCCCTCTATGACCCTGCGTAACTCCTCGGTGTCGTCGATGTAGGTGAACTGCATCTTCGACACCGGGTGGTCGAGGGCCGCGATGATCTGCGAGTCCTCGTCCAGTGTCTGGTCGACGGGATTCTTTGTAAGAGAGAGCTTTTCGCGAATGGTGTCGATGCTGACGCCCAGTGCCAGCTCGAACAGCGCCAGGCCCTGCCAGCTGCCCGCCGCCTCGGCCTCTGCAGCGAGATCGTTGATGGCGTCCTCGTCCATCGCCGTGTGCGCGCGCTCGGCCAGCACCGCATCTAGCCCGAGCCGTTCGGTCAGATCCTCAAGGGTATAGCCGATCCCGACCAGGAACGGCTTCCTGGTCTCGGCAACGGCTTTGCCGAGCCGCCCGTCGGGATCGCGGACGACGGAACGCTTTTTGCGGTCGGCCTCGCCGTTGAGCTCACCGATGATGCCCTCGAGCGTGCCAGTGATCGGATTGACACGCAGCGTCGACAGTTCGGCGAGAGTGTTGGCCTCGTCATGGTTCCATGTGCCCATGTAGATATAGGTCGTGTCGCCGCCTTGCGGGTCGATCCGGAACAGGACGGCCCGGTACTGGAGATCGACCCGGCCGGTGCGGACTCGCGCGTCGGCGGCGCCCTTCATCGGCTCGATGTGCAGCCCGGGGGCGGTGTCGTCGGCCTGCAGTTTCTCCAGGAAGTCGTAGACTTTGCGCTTGACGGATCCGTCCAGCTTGCCCATGGCTTTGGTATTGGTCGCCATCACGATATTCGGCATTACATCACCCCGTTCGATTTCAGGACCGCCACGATCTGTTCCACGTCCGGCGGGCAGATCGTCCACCCGAGGTCGGACATGATGCCGGCGGTTTCGGCGTTGTCGTAGATCAGCACCCCGACCTGGCCGTCCGGCCAGCCGAGGTCGACGACCTCGCCGTTATCGGCTTCCAAACCCATTACCGGAGCTGGAGTTCCGGCCTTGGCCAGTGCGAGCACGAGCTCTTTCTCTGCGGCCGAGACTGTTTCGTCCAGCACCCGTTGCCACTCAGGAGCGAGATGAGCTCCTGTGGTGACTCCCGATCTGTCCGGTGTGGAACTGTCGGCTGCGAGCAGTGATCGTGTAGTGACGGTGTTGGTTTCGCTGAGCCCGAACCAATTCGACAGCCGGACCCATTCCTTCCAGGCTCGGCCGCCGTGAGCTTCGAGTTTCCGCTCGCGGTCATCGAGTGCGAGAACGGCGGCGATATCGCCGGTGTCGGGCCGCATCGCCGCGGTCACGGTCAATGGACCGTCGGAGTAGGACCAGCAGGCGTAGGTACCGGGCGCGATCGAGGTGCTCTTGCCATCGAGGATGTCCAGCGCCCAGGCCGCGATTGCGGTGTCGTCGCCCTTGAACTGTTCGCTGCGCACGAACATCAACGGTAGCCAGCGTCCGACCTCCCGCCACACCGTGTCATCCGGGTCATTGATGAATTCGAGCAGCTGGGTGAGAGGGTCGGCAGTGGTGAAACGCCTGAACACTTCGGGCTTGAGCTTGCCCAGCTGCATGGTCACCTTCGCGGCCTGTTCCAGGAACCAGGGCGGCTTTACCGCCTCGTTGCGCTTGAACCGCTGCAGGTCCTCGTATCCGAACGACCAGACGATCACATGTCCGGAGCGCAGCATCGCACGCTTGTGAGCATCGTCGGCGACCCGGTTATTGTCCTGAACAGCGTGGAATTTCCGGCCATCGGCGAAGATCGCGATATCCGGGATGTTCGCGTCGAGAGTGCTCAGTTCGAAGTCCGGTACGACATTGCCCATCTGCGGCTGCGGGAACAGGGTCCAGGTGCGGATCTTCTTACCGGGCACGGTGATCGTCGCAGACGGCGCGTACGTGCCGGGCTTCTCCTTGATCGTCGCCCCCATGGCGCGGAGCCGATCTAGGAAGGCAACGTAGAAATCCCGTTCCAGCGGGGACTCCTCACTGCCGACCTTTTTACCGGGCTCTTCCCGGGTCATCGACTGCTGCCAGGTATCCCAGTCGGGTTCGGTATCGCCCTTCGCGTCCAGGAGAGTGTCGAGCACGTTCAGTGCGGCCTTGCGGGAAACCTTGTCGAGCGCATGCGGTGGTGCGAACGGCAGCAGGCATTGATGGCAGGCTCGTCGATCCTGTTGCGCGCATTCACAATTCCGGCATCGCTCGCGGGCGGCGACCAGTACGGACCACACCTTCGCCGCATCGGCGAACTCGGCCAGATAGCCGGTGCCGCCGGGCACGGTGTCGTGAATGAGCAGTGCGTGCTGATTCGGCGCGTGCAGTGCATCCGTAATGGTGGCGACGTCCAGATGTTCAGGGGAACCGCCGATGACCTGGCGCAAACCCAGCAGAATGGCCGCGCTCAGACTCGGATACGCGAACACGTCGAATTCGAGCCAAGTCGGCAGGTGCAGCAACACCGCCTGGGTACGCAGCGTACGGGCGAGGGCGATCTCCCGAACGTGCTTCTCATCGGTGGCGGTGCGGTATTTGCACCAGGCGCGGTGCTCGTGCGCATGGTTCTGTCCGGCGATTCGGTCGAGCCGGCCGCACCCCGAGCAGACTCGGAACAAACCGCTGGTCGTCTCCTCGCCGGCGATGGTGCGTTTGCTGCCTTGCGAGGTGCGCCGCCCCATGTTCAGCCAGCGAATATCCATGCTGCGCAGGTATTCCGCACCGAAATCGCGATCGGTCACGAACCAGCGGGACGCGATATTGTCTGGGTCGATATCGGCCGCGGTGAGCACCGTGAAAGTCTCACGTCTGCGTTCGTCTCGGGAATCGCCGATCGATGCCTCGTCGCGTCTGACCTCGGCGGAGACCTTCGACATCTCCACGACCTGCAATCGCTGGCTGATGTCTGCGATGGCGCCGGTATGGCAGCGCGGGCACTGGATCGGGGGTGGTGTCTCATCGCTCGCGGGCACTATCGATGCCCAGCCGCATTGTGGGCAGAGCCGCCAGGTGTGGATGCTCGACTCACCGGGGCCGAGATCGATGGCATCGATCTCGACAGCCAACCCTTGCGCGTAAAAGGTTGAGCCGGGGGCCAATTCGGTGAGTGCGACGCGGGAACCGCGGCGGTAGGTGGCGGTATCTCCGGTGTATTGGTTCGTGTCCGGATCGATCCAGGTGATACCAACATCGAGAGTCACCGAATCATCGAGCAAGGTGTAGTTGGGCAGCACGCCGTAGCGTTCGAGAACGCCCACCCAGTGCTCGGTGGTCAGCTCCCTGATGTGATTGCCCAACAGGCGCAGAGTGCCGCGTGCGGTGCGCAAGTCGCGGTGGTCGTCGTCGGTGGCCGCCGGCGAATTCGCGCGTTTCTCGAGTTCCGGGATGATGGTGTCGACCGCGGTCCGGCGTGAAGTCAGTTCTGCGACGTCACGATTCCAGCGGTGCACGGCCTCGCGCAGGTTAGCCACCATCGGGCCAGGTGCGCCGCCTGCAGTCGGGGTCGCCCAGCTACGCAACGCATCCCGGGCGCCGGTGTCGAGCAGCTCGCCGAACTGCGCGAGGAATCCGTCGACGAGATTGTCGGCGTGCTGATCTGCGATGTCGATGAGCGCTGCCATCCAGGTGCCTTCATCGAAACTGCCGAGAACGGCGCGTGCGTTGCCTGGGTCCTGAGCGCCCGGCGCTCGCGCGACAAGGTCGACGATGTGCGCCACGTACTGCCGCTGGAGTATCTCCTCGGCGGTCAGGAAGGTGGCGGGCGGGCGGACATCACCCTGGATGACCGACGTCGGATCGTGCAGCTTCGGCAGATGCTCACCGCGCCCACGCACGAATGCCAGGACCAGCGAGTTACCGGTCAGACGGCCTGCGCGGCCGACCCTCTGCAGGTAGGAGGACACGCTGCGAGGCATGGAGCCGAGCATCACGGTCGACAAATCGCCGATGTCGATACCCATTTCGAGCGTGGGCGTCGCGACCAGCACATTGGGTGCGGTCGGGTCGGCCGTGGTGCTCTTGAACTTGGTCTCGTATTCCAGCCGGATCTCGGTCGGCAGCAGGGAGGTGTGCTCGCGGGCGACCACCCGCTTCATCTCGGAGGAGTCGTACAGCCTGCGGTAGAAGTTCTGTTTACGTGGTCCGCGACGCAAGGTGCCGGGGCATCGCACGAGAAGGCATGGGGCGCCGTCGAGTTGGTCCACGACCGCGATCGTGCCCGGATTGGGGGTCTGGCAGACATCGCATACCAGCAGGTGCCTGGATTCGATGAGATCGTCGAATTCCGGGACGCCGACCAGGATCGCGTCTTCGCTCAGTTGATACGCGGTCAGGTCCCTCTCGGTGGACACCGCGCTCAGGATGCGTTGCTCGGCCAGTACGGCGAACAACGTCCGGGCCAGGAAGCCGCCTTCGAACGGGGAGACATCCAGGCACTGGGACGCCCATCTCGCGTACCACGACGAGGGGGCGGTAATCGCATCGAAGCCTTCGGGAACAGTCCTGGATCCGATCGCCGGAAAGGCCGGGGCCGGTCGGCCTTTGGGGAAGGCGGGCATGCCCTGGCCTTTGGGGCGACCACCCCAGATCCAGCGGCGGTTGGCGTCCTTCGCCACGAATCGATCGAGCCACTCGTGCCGGATCGCGCCCTGCGTCCGCATACGCTCGGCCGTGCCGCGTACCCATCGGGTGATCGCTGCGGGATCGGACCCGGATTCGGTGTCGCCGGTACTCATCTGGTGCTGGGTGGCAGCCACGGCAGCCTCGCCCACACGGACAATCCGATCGGCGTCGCCGAGGTCGACCTCAGCGACCACACTGCCGGTCAGCTCCAGAGTGCGGCCGAGCCGAGACTGCAGGCCGAATTCGAGGTCGATATCGAATTGCAGACGACGCTTCACATTCCGCAGGGCCTTGCGGCGGTCCGGCCCTGGGGGGTTGGGCTGCCAAAAGGCCGTGAATGCCACGTGTTCCACGATGTCGGGAGCCAGGAGATGATAACGGCGCGTCGCATCCTCGCCGGCTCGATCGACAACCCGTTCGCACAGTTCGGTGAGCGTCATCATCTCGCCGCCGGATACGGTGTTCGACAGCGCATTTCGCAGCGTGGAGCGCAGGCTGAGCGTGTGGGAGCGGGCCTGCACGAACCCCGCGCGATGAGCCGCGTCCTGCACGCTGTCGGTGAACATCAACGCCTTCTTCTCGACGGTGTCGAGCTCGGCGTCACCGAACAGGTTCGACAATGCCACCGAGAGCTGGGTCGCTACCGCGCTGCCTAGGAAGCGAATACCGTCAGCGCTGCCGCAGGCGGGGCATACATCTTTCTGCGAATTGGCGTCTGCTTCTGGGCCTACCAGCGCAAGGACCGGAAGCGTACGGCCTTCGAGTACCTCGATGCTCTCGGGATCCGGTGTTTCATCACTGATTTCACGATCCTCGATGCGTAGCCAGCGCAACCCCTCGACGTCCTGACCAATCTGAGCTTCGGCAGGCGCGGAGATCAGCGCGCGGAACCGATTCCCGCCGGAGGCGTGATAGGCGCGGACCGACTCGTCGGCCGAGTCGAGCGCGCTGCCGGTGGGCGCCAACCGGACTCCCCATCCGGAGCGGCCGCAATGCCGGCAGAAGACAGCTGCCTCGAATTCCTTACTGCGATTGTCGACCGGACCGTCATCGCCCCAGTGGTATTCCGTGGTGGCCGACAGCGCGCGATCGATCCGGGAGAGCTCCCGAATCCACAGGTGCACATCGACATTCAGCGCATCGCGGCCGAGCTCCGTCCGTAGATGTGAGAGTGCGGCGAGAACGTACGAGAGATACCGCTGACGTGCTGTACGGGCGTTCGGGGTATCGGGTTCTGGCGCTGGCAGGAGTTCTTCTGCCAGGTCGGCGATCGAGGTCGCATTGATCGACCTTTCGAGCAACTTGATGATCGTCGCGTGGCTCTTCAACAGGTCCAGTTGCTCTACGGAGTCGAGCATGCGCAGATCGGCAATGACCCGCCGCAGCCCGTCACCCGGATCATTGACGCGTTTGAACATCGTGGCCAGCACACCCGCGGTCAGCGTTGCGTTCGAGGGCGCCGTCCGCGCGAAACTGTCCAGCCACTCGACGATTTCCTCGAATGCGGTGGGCCGATTCTGCCGCCACAACCCATCCAGCGCGGAACTGCGGTCATCCAGCCACTGCTGGACGGTCAGTCGCGTCTCACCGATCGCGGCGGCTTCGTCGAACACCTCACCGAACACGGTGTGCGCGAAATCCAGCATCGCCGTGGGGGATTCCTTGGACCCGAGCGTGGCGGAGGTAGCAACCGGCGTGATCTTCCCCATCGGACGAGACCGATCCTCGTCCGTCACCGCCGATTCCCCGGTCCAATACGACTTCACCGCCAGCCCGAGCCGGCGCAGCAACATCGCGACATCGGTACCCTGCGCGCCGTCATAAGTATGGAACTCATCCAGCACCACATACTGCAACGACTCCGCCGACTGCCGCCACATAGCCGCCCGATCCGGACGCAGCAGCAGATGATCGAGCATCTTGTAGTTGGTGAGCAGAATATCCGGCGGCGAATCATGCATCAGCCGCCGATCACTGATAAGCCCCTCCGCCGACACGATCGTCCGCCCACCTGACGACTGCTCACCCGTATAGAGCCCAGCCGTAACCCCCGCCAGCCGCGAATCCTTCGCAATAATCCGCGCCAACCGCAGTTCCTGATCATTGGCCAGCGCATTCATCGGATAGATGATCAGCGCCTTCATCCCCGCCACACCGGCCTTCTTGGCCCGCAACACATGATCGAGAATCGGATATAGAAACGACTCAGTCTTACCCGACCCGGTCCCCGTCGTCACCAGCGTCGGCAGCGGCCGCCCCCGAAACTTCGTCGACAACCTCTCAAACGCCTGCGCTTGATGCTGATAAGGCACAAACCCATCCGGCAACCAATCCAGATGCATCCCCCAATTCCCCCGCGCAGGCGCAAACGGCAACCGCAGCCGCACATACGCGCCCTTGAACATCCCCGAAACCGGATCCCCAATAAAATCCGACAACGCCCCCTGTGCATCCGGATCAGTCAGCGCGAACGTGGTCGCCAAATAATCGGTCAACCCCTCCCGCAGCCGCTCGACCTGCAAGGTGGGAAGCAGCGCCCCCATGATCGAAGTCATCCCCTTCTACTGAACTCGAAACCCTGAACTCGAAGCGCATTCACATCGGAATGACTGTGCTCTTGCGCCTTCGTCTCATCGCCTGTCGTCTTCGACCAAGGCAGAGAAGTACTTGTGCGCCAACTCCATATCGCGCTCCCGATCCACGCCGATGAAAGGCTCCTGATAGGTGATGCCGTCCACGGTGAGGTCAGCGGGCTTCAGCGAACCCTTCTTGCGGTATTCCGACGCGAGCTTGGTGGGCAGCTGGCGGCCGGTGGCGTCATAGAGGGCCTCGCGCTCATACCGTTGCAACACCGGAAACTGGGTGCGATAGATGGTAAGGAACTCCGCGGCGGTGATACCGAGCATCACCGCGACAATGGCATCAATCTCCACCATCGCCTGACGGCGATCGACAGCTTTGCGGAGGGGAGTATGCCATGCCCAATCGCGTTCGACTGCACCAAGTTCTGTTATACCCGAGTTTGAGACGCTACTGCCTGGCACCCAGCAGTCCGCCGCCCAGGCGGGGGAGTAGAGATGGGACCATAGGGGTGCGTATGGATGGACTAGGCAGTTGAGGCGCAGGGTTCGTAGGAGAAGATTCGGTTCCAAAAGATGATTGCGAATAAGTGGAATCTTCCCTAACGCTGAGGTCTTGATATGTCCAACGCTCATCACCTTGATCAGAAAGTCGGCTATTATCGAGCTGCTGAAGGCTGCCATTAGCACGAGGTCTGTGCTGGAATCCGTTGTAAGGGATAGAATTCCGCCTACGTGTGTAGTGCCCGGCGCGATCAAGGCTGAATGGAGCGTCCGCGCTGTGGCTGGATCGCACATCTCGCGCCATGCGAGGCGGAAGAAGGATGAGCTGGGTTCGCCATTCCATTTCGGGTACGCAGCTTGGTAATCGGCGAGCGGGCGGGCGACCTGGTAGTTGGTGCGCGGGATGAAGGTTTCGGGAATCGTATCGAGGTCGATGGCCGAGTAGTCGAGGTTGTTCCGCATGGACGAGTTGCCTTGTTGATAGATTGGGCAAGCGACTGTGAGGTGAGGGCCCTGCAAGATCACCTCCTTCCAGTCTCCCGGTATTGCAGAACGTGATTCGAAGTGGCCGAGTTTGCGATCTGCGGATTCATGCCATCCGCCGGTCCACTCAAATCCGGTATCCCCGAGGCGAGGTGCTGTCGCGATCTTGTCGAGTACGGCGGCGCTTGCGCGATTGACTGGGTAGAGCATGCGGGCTTCGGTGGCGGGCGTGTCGGGCTCGTCGATTAGTGTTGCCCACCTCGCTAGTTCGGCCTCAGTGACCTCGAGGATGCGTTCCACATGTGGTCGAACATCCCAGTTTCCTTCCGGGTCCTTGATGCCGGGAACGAGGTCACTGCCTTGGTGCCGGAGAGAACGGGCTGGGACGTCGGGGTGATAGAGGGCTGCGCCCTGCAGGAAACGTACTTCCGAGTCGTCTCCGTACACATGCACGCCGTACTGTCGGGTGTGATTGATTTCCGAGAAAAGCCTAAGTTCGTTCCGAAATTGCCAGTGCCGACGAAGTTTCCGATATGCGGCTCGGCGCAGGCCACCGGCTCGCGTCTCGGTAAAGTGGCTCTCCGGATGTATGAGCGAGACGATCCCGCGCCTTGAGGACGACCGCCACGTACGTTCCATGAAGCAGCGGTACAGATCTGGCTGTAGCCCTACCAGCAACGGCCGGTCGATCTCAGAACCGAGATGTCGGCTGTTCCCAGCCTGATCTGCGCGTTCCTCTAGCAGAGCGGCGCGAATTTGGTTCTGGGCGAGCAATTCGCCTGCCCTTACCCGTCTTTCGCTCTCTGACGGCTTGTTCGTCAGCTGCCACCACGGATCGAATTCCGCTAGCACCCCGGCCTCATCCCAATCCGGTCTCACCCACGGCGGATTGCCCACCTGGAGATCGAATCCGCCATGCACGAACACTGGTGCGAAATCAAGTTCCCATTGAAAGAAACCCGCCCGGTCGGCGATGTCACGAACCACTATGAGCCAAGGGAACTTCCGTGCGGTGATTTCAGCCGTCAGCGCTCCGGCGAACAGCAGATCGTTCTTCTCCGCCACGTCGATTTCCTGCCACGTGGAGTCCCGCCCGATGCTCAATTGCCCGCGTCGTTCGGCGGTGGTTTGCTTCGGTGCGATGCCGAGGATCGCTTCCAGTCCGCCGACCCATGTATCCCAGTCCGGCGGTTCGATATTGGTGGTCACTGGCCACGACCAGATCGCCGACCAGGCGTCCATCACTTGCCGCAAGCGTAGATAGGCTCCATCGGGGTTGTGCAGGACCTGTTCGATCTGTTCGCGGGTGACGGCGGAGGTGTGGGCGACCGGTTCGGACTCCCACAGGTGGGTGTCGCGGCGGATCTCGGATTCGGCGATAGTGAGGCGGCGGAGGGTGAATTCCCAAAGGGTTTCGACGCGTTGTGCCAGAGCGGTGAGCCGTTTGACGATCGTCTTACGAGGGGATTTGCAGATCTCGTTACGCCACAGGCGCAGTGCTTCGCGCTGGTCGGGGGCGTAGCTCTTGGCTTCGGCGGTGTCGATGACCGCGCCCCAGCCCTCGGCCGGCAGGAGGAAATGGTGGATGCCAGCTCCGATGTCGGTGCCAAGGGGCACATCCTTCGGAGTCGATTTCAGCCAAGCTTTATTCGCGAGTTCGGTTGGGGCATATACCGCGTGGCGTGCGCCGATGAGGGAGTTACCGCGGCGCAGGTGAAGGCCGAACCAAGGGGCCTGGAGGCCAGCGACCATGGTGTCGAGCCAGAGAGAGATCTCGGCGAGCTCGACTGCGGTGGCATTCAAGTCCACGCCGTAGACCTGGTGGAGGGCTATGTGGGCCTTCACCTTTTGGAGTTCGGTGGGGTACTTGTCGGCGTCTATGACCTTGCCAAGGTCCTCTTGCTTGCGTTTGAGGTATTCGGCGGCGAGTTGGCGGACGGCTTCGATGGCGAAGGCGCCGGAGCCTAGGGCGGGCTCGCAGATGGTTAGTTGGAGGATTTGCTCGGGGGTGGTGCGGGTGTCGTTTTGGTCGAGGAGTTCTTCGAGGGCCTGGGAGACTACGAATTTCGTCAGGACTTCGGGGGTGTAGTAGGAGGCGGATTGCTGGCGTTCGCGGCCGGCCAGGCGGAAGACGAAGGTGCCCTTGCGGTGGATGACGGGGCGGGATTCGTGGGTGTCGGGGTCTTCGGCGCGGACGAAATCGGATTCGGAGAGGTGGTCGGCGCGGTGGGTGGGGACTACCCAGGAGCCCTTTTCAGGGTCTCCGTTCTTGGCTACCTCGTAGAGGTCCTCTTCGGCGAAGAAGCCGGTGTAGGACATCAGGCCCTCGTAGACGGCGCCGAGTTGGTTGATGCCGAGTTCGGCGTAGCTGATGAAGCCGCGGTCGGCTCCCTTTCGGCCCTTGCTCTCCTTGGTGAGTAGCAGGTGTTCGAGGACCCGTTGAACGGCCTCGTTGGAGAGGCCGACGTCGCTGATGAGCTTGGTTGCCTGGGGGCGAAACAAGTCCGCGCGCAGCGGGTTGAATTCGAGGCCGGGTGCCGGGTCGTCGGGGTTGTGTTCGCGGACTTTGGGGGTGTGGCCGTTCTCGACCAGGTCGAAGAGTCTTTGGAGGGACTCGTAGAGGTGGGTGCCGGCTCGGGCGCGTTGGGAGACGAGTTCGGTGAGGGTGAGTTCGCGGAGGCGGTCCAGGCCGTAGCCTTCGTCGTATTCGGGTGCGCCGGTAGGTAGGACACGCATTTCGGGGGAGGCTTCCGCGTAGAGCAGGAAGAGGATGCGGTACAGGAAGCGCAGGGAGTGTTTGGCGAGCTCCTGGCCGTCGATGCCGTCCATCGTCTCGCCTTTGGCGCGACGGCGTTCCACCACGTTGTTGGCGATGATCTCGATGGACAGCCGGATGCCTTCACGGAGGTCTTTCGAGACACCTACCGTGTGCTTGACCGAGTCCTCCAGAACGCCGGCCCACCAGATGTGCCCGTCGGCGTCTTCTTTCAGCGCCTGATATCCGAAGATTGCGGCTGCTCTGTCGATTTCGCCGCCACGCGCCTCATGCTTGCGTTCCACCACGACCAGTAGATCGACCGCCAGGTATCGGCCTTCGGCCCAGCGTTCCGCCTCGGCGAGCAGCGTCCACTGCCCGGCCTGCACCACAACGAAGGCGGGTGGGGCATCCGAGCGGAAGGCCGCCGATACCGCCTTCGACACCGATTCGATCGGCTTTCCGTCCTCTGTCGCCGCGGCGATCAGTCGTCCTTCATCCGGATCGAGCAGATCCTCGATCGAAGAGACCGGGTTGGCTTGCAGGAATAGCACATTCGGGACGCCAGGCAGTTGGGCTTCAGGAATCTCCAGCTCGGATCCGGCGCGTTCCGAGACGAAGTGACTGAGTTCTCCTTGGTATCCCAAGGCGCCGCGGACCTCGGCGTGCGCTTTGGGCGCGGCGTCAGGATTCTCGACCAAGGCTGCCAGGTCGGTCTGTAGATCTCGACAAGCTGCGAGCAGCGAGCTGCGAACCGTGGCTCGCCCCTCCTTCGCTTCGGCGTCCCAGAGCTTGCGCAGCTCCATCACCTTGCCGTGGAAGGACTCCTTCACCGAGTCGGTGGTGAAGTAGTGCTCGCTGATCCAATCCTCGCCGATGACGATGGAATCGAAGGAGGCCACGATCACTGATCCTTATCGGGAACGATCACGAGCAGCGGTCGTACCAGCTGCTGTGTGGGGGCGAGGGATTCGGCGAGGCGCTGTTCTTCGGCGATGCGCTGGGACAGCTTGTCCACCTTCTTCTTCTGATTGCCGAACAGCTCCAGCTGCCCGGCGTCGGTGTACCAGCGATCGGCGCGTTGCCGCCATCGTTCGAGTCGCTGTTCTGCGAATTCCTGCTGCTTGTCGAGCGTGACCTTCATGGCCTTGGTGGCATGGTCGACCGCGACCGGGATGAGGGGTCGATACCGCTGCGGATCGGCGACGGCGCCGGGGTTGGCCGTGCCGGGCTTCAACCCGGTATCAGTGGTGAGGAAGGTCAGGTCCTCACGGGCTTCGACGAGGCAGAATCCCGGATTGCCCGGATTCGGGAATTCCGCTGTGGAGAAGACTCGGGAGACCAGTTGGCCACGCCGATTCATGAGTGTGCCCATCAACAACACCGTCGGGTCGTCGACCGCCCCGCGAATCACGAAGATCTGGTTGCGGCCCAGGGCGCTCAACGCGCGATCACTGGCCCAATCCAGCACTGGATGCAGGGGGCCGAGGAAATGCGCCTCGGGCCAGGTCGTGTCATGAATGCCCCTGCCCTGGCGTGCGGCCCACAGCTGGGCATTGCCGATCTGCGGGGAGGTGGCCAGCTTGAGCCGTTCCAGGACTTTGCCTTCCTGGAGGTAGTTCTGCGGCAGCTGCCCGAGCCGTTGTTTCAGGTCCTTCGTCGGAATCAGTTCGGCGATACCGTGGTTGGCGTGCACCGACCAGCCGATGCCGCCGGCGGCCGGGTCGGCGTGCGGGACATCATCGAACGACGCGCGCAATGCTTCGTCGAGGAAGCTGATGTCATCGGGGTAGAGGCTCTGGCGTGGTTGCTCCGGCGGCGTGGGCGAATCTTCCTCGATCAAGTCGAACTGGGCGAAGAATGCGTCCACATCATCGCCGTCGAGCACCTCGTCGATGGTCCGCACCTGTTGCTCCAAGGTCGACTTGCCCGCGAGTACCTCGCGGATTGCCGATTCCTCCTCGCCGACACTGTGTTTGCCCATCAGTGACGCCACATCGCCCAATGTGGTGTGGGCTTGGGTCTCACGTTCGAGCAACCGCGACAGCACCCGCAGATCGCCGGAGAACTCCGGATCCGACGGCTCGAGGATCAGCGAGGAGATCACCGGCGGGTGCTTCTGCCCGTATCGGTCGATGCGGCCGTTCCGCTGTTCGATTCGGATCAACGACCACGGGATGTCGTAGTGAATGAGGTTGTGGCAGTGGGCATGTAGATTCACGCCTTCGGAGGCCACATCGCCGGTGACGAGTACCCGGATCGGGGAGGTTTCCAGTTTGAAGTTGTCCACGATGGTCTGCTGATCGAGGTCAGAGAGCCCACCGTGCAGCATGACGACGTTTTCCGGTTGCAGACCGAGCGCGCTGGGCAAGGCCTCGGTCAGCCACTTCAAAGTGGCGATGCGTTCACCGAACACCACTGCACGCATCGATGACTTCGGGCCTACTCCGATCTCTCTCAGCCGCTTGATCAGCGCGGCCCGTTTGCCGGCCGAGGCATCGAAGGCCTTGTCGTTCAGGTCGGAAAGAACATCGAGCGCCGACAGCTCGGTGCGCTGCTCCGGACCGTGCGGGCCGCCCTTCTCACGAAGCCTGTTGCGACGTTGGTTGATCGATTCGCGCAAGGCGGCGGGAGACGACAGGAAAGCCTTCGCCAAGGTCCATGGGAACAGCGCTTTGGTCTCGCCGGAATACGGTGATCGGCCGCTGAGCGGATGAAGCCAGGTCTGCGAGAGTTCCTGTGCAACATCGTCTTCAGCAGGTGATGGAGTGATCAGCCGGTGCACAGGCTCCGCGCGCTCGGCCCAGTCACTGCCGACCTCCGCCGACACCTCCGGGTGATGCCGGTGCCGGCGAATCAGCAGTCTGGAAACATCCTCTTTGGTGAAGGTGCCATCGGCGGCGACCGCGGTCGGGTCCAGGAGCCGTAGCAGCTCGGCGAACGACTCCTCGCGGCCATTGTGCGGAGTCGCCGAAGCCAGGATCAGCGCCTCGGTGTTCGGGGCGAGCACCCGCGCCAATTCGTTGTTCTGCGTACCGACATTGGTGAGGTTGTGCGACTCGTCGATCACCACCGCATCCCAATGCTGACGTGCGAGATGAGCTTTGTACCGCGGACTCTTGAGAGTGTCGATCGAGATGATCGCCCGCTTGTAGTACGTGAACGGGTTGCGCGTGGCCGGAAGTCGCTGCCGCACCTTCTGGATACCGGCCGAGTCGAGCCTGACGAACGGTAGCGCGAAGCGGCACCACAGCTCATGCTGCATCTGTTCGAGCACATGCTTCGGAGTGACGATGAGTATGCGTTCACCGCGTCCGCGCCGCACCAGCTCCGACAAGATCATGCCGATCTCGAGCGTTTTGCCCAGTCCGACGGCATCCGCCAACAAGATTCGGGGCCGGATATGTTGAGGGTCAAGCGCTTTGGCCACCGCTGCTCGCTGGTACCCGAGTGAGTCCGCGAGCATGCGGGTGGAGACCGTCAGTGTCTGATCGCCGTACGGGAACGGCGTCTTACGCAGTAGCGACTCGAGCCAGAGGCGAGCGTCACGGTAGCCGGACGATCCATCCGCCACGACCTCGGCGTCCGAGGGATCGAGCACCTGAATCGTGTCGAGGCTTTCATAGAAGGCCGCAGTGGTGTCGGAGACCAGTTCGGACAACCCTCGCACTCGCACCAGACATCCGTCCGCCCCGTTCTCAACCGAGGTGACCAGCCACTCCTCATCACGAACCACGACTATCGAGCCAGGCGCAACATTTAGATCGCGTTCGTCGGCAACGGTCATTGAATGATGCTCCTGAATAGCTCGACGGTCCGAAGATTCAACCTAGCGCCGTACCTGCGCGGCCAACCGAATCTGGCACGATATGTCACTCGAAAGTCAGTGGCGGAGAGGGGGTTTGTTGGATCAAATAGAATTGTGGTCAGGGCTATGCGTTCCTGAGCCGTGCCGATCGTCCCCAACACTCGCGCAGACCCCTTCCTGAGACAGGCAAGGCGCCCAGGCTATTCCGGGAGCAACGTGTTGACATCGGTCGGTGAATCGGTCACTGCCGGCCCGGCTTGCCTCGCCAGCCCGCAACGAGGTGACTATCTCGCGGTCGGATGGTGTTCGGCCGTAGTTGATCTCGAAGATGAGGTTCGGCCGACAACTCATGGAATCTGTCGTTGAGATCGGCTACGGTAGCCGCAGCAAGCTCGCGAAGCGCGATTGCTGCCTCGAATTCATCAGTGCCGCCGGTTGGATGGCGGTTGGGGAGGGATCATCGTTGATCGCGTCGGCGAATCAGTATCCGGTACACGAACTTCTCAGTCCGGAGAACAAGGTCGTCTATCAGGTGCCTAAGTATCAACGGGAGTACTCCTGGAGCCGGCAGCAGTGGGACAATCTGTTCGATGACCTGCTCGACGCGGCCGGTGCCGATGCAGAACACTTTCTCGGCACAATCATCTGTGTTAACCAGACCCACGACGCCACAACCGAATCCGTGCTCGAGTTGATTGATGGTCAGCAGCGCATGACGACGCTCTCGCTACTCCTTGCGGCGATCTATGGCTGTCTGCAAGAGCACTGCGCCGAGTTCGATGACGATCGGCTCACGGATCTGACAAACCTGCGCCGTCAATTGGTGCTGTCGGATCCACCTCGACCTCGGCTGCGGCCCCAGATTCAGAACTCCAATCGTGACGACTATCTGAACGTCTTGGACCGTGCCGGGGTGCAGATCAAGACGCCGAAGGTACTGAACCTCGGTAACCGGCGGATTATGAAGGCATTCAGGCACTTCGGCAACCGGATCACCGAGCATGCCGAGCAGTCGAGTACCTCCCGTGTGGATGTCGCACTGGAAATGCTCAAGCGGGTGAAACAGGCGGTGCTGGTCAAGCTCGAGGTCAAGAGTCATTCTGATGCATTTGTTCTGTTCGAGTCACTCAACAATCGTGGAATGCCGCTCACTCCAATCGATTTGATCAAGAACAACTTGCTGAAGACCGCCGATGGTCGTCCGGATCTCGGCCTTGACGAGGCATTCGCTCGCTGGAACGCGCTGCTTGTCGAGCTGGGGGACGACTACACCAACCAAGAGCGATTCTTCCGGCAGTACTACAACGCTTTCAAGACCTCCCTCCCCGTGGTTGCAAATGCTCCGGTTGCTACTCGCTCGCGCTTGATCCGAATTTACGAAACGCTGATCGCAGCAGGTTTGGTCGAGTTCCTCGAAACTATTACCGAGGCTGGTTCCTACTACAAGCGCATTCTCGGAAACCTCGACGATGAGGATGTGCGCACCAGCCTCGACGATGCCATAGCCGCGCTATCGCGCGCTCAGGGATCTCCCTCGCACATCTTGTTGCTGTTTCTGATGCGCCGCCGTGCCGAATTGTGTTTAGCCGAGGCTGACCTGGAACGGATTACCCGCCGACTGGCCAGTTTCTTCGTTCGCCGCAATCTGACCGGAATCCCACAGACCTATTCCTTGACCGCACTGTTCATGGACATCATCGACCGCATCGGTGATGTGCGAGGAGCCGAGGTCGAAGAGGTTGTGCGAGAGAGCCTTCGGCGTGTGTCTGCCTCCGATGAGCAGTTCTTGGAGAAGCTGTCCGGGCCGATATACGACGAGAACGCAGATGTTGCCCGGTTCATCCTTGTCTCGATTGCGGAACAGGGGACTACCCGTGAGAACCGGCCTGATTTCTGGGAACGCGAGTCCAACCACTACAAATGGACCATCGAGCACATCCTGCCGCAAGGCGAGAACTTGCCGCCCGAGTGGGTCGAGATGTTGGGCGACGCGACAAACGCCCGCCATGTTCAGCAGATTTACGTGCATACGCTCGGAAATCTGACTCTGACCGGATATAACAGCTCGCTGAGCAACAAGTCGTTCGACTACAAGAAGGACCGTCTCGATGGCAACGGCAACTACATCGGCTTCCGCAACGGTCTGCGGCTGAACGAAGATGTCGTAAAGGCAGACCGGTGGACCGATGTCGAGATCAAAGCACGGACTGCGCGCCTCGCTCATCAGGCTCTCGAACTATTCCCGATCTGATCGAACGGGACTGCCCCGAGTTCGGTTGACCCGGCGTTGTGGGTGCGTTCGGTGCGAATATCGATGCGGCGGAAGGGATTTCTGGCAGGATGTTCGACTGTGACCCGCTCCACCACTATCACGATCAACGGCAGCTCAACCCCGATCGCCGATGATCAGATCTTCCTCGCTACCCGTGACCAGGTCCCGGACAAGATCCAGACTTACGCGGTCCTCGTCAACGACCGGCTCTGGCCGCCGATTCAGCTGATCACACTCGCGACCGGGATTCCGGGGACGTCCGGGTCGGTCAACAACTACAACTCGCATACTGCATTGAAGGCGCTCGACGAACTTGGTTTCGACACCCTCGAACGGGTCGAATACAACATCCTCGGCAGGGTGGATGTTCGCGAAAGTCGCAAGCGCGCCTAGCGTTCGCGGCTTTCACTCACTCGCCCGTCAACGCCATCACCACGTTCTACGGCGCATGGAAGCGCTCCCGCCGTGCAGCAGAGTCGGCAACCAGCTGCCGGAGGTGTTCGACGGTCATTGCACCTGTCTATCAGCGGAGCCGCCCGTCCCTACCCATCGGTTGCGTCGAACACAATGGTGCCCAGAGCTTCGTCGACTCCGGACGCATGCGGTCGGTTCTGGAGAAGGGGATCGTTGAGGTATCCCGTGTTCATGTTCCACTCGGCTGTGACTTCGTCCAGGGACGGTGCCCCACCTCGCCACGGCGATCCGGAGCCGGGTCGGATGTCTCTACGCCCGAGAGCCCATTCGTACGCGGCGATCTGGCCGGCGCAATAGTCGTCGTTCGGCGATTTGCCAAGACTCGCCAGTTCTCCCTCGATGGTGGGAATCGGCGATCGAAGGGCCGGCGGCGGCAGGATCTGGAGCGCGCGTGAAATATCCAGTGGATCGGCGCCTGTGGTGCGCGCTATGGCGAGGGCGACGCTCCCGGACGAGGTCAGCAGCGGACGGTCGGCAGGGGTGAGCCAAAGGAAGGGCTTGTCGGTCCGCGCGTCGTTGCGCCACAGCTGGAGAAAGTAGTAGCCGAGCTCCCAGCCCCAGAGGCTCTGGTGTTCCCATCCATCCAGCCAGACCGCGGCTGTGAACTCGTCCCCCGGCCGGTGCATGAAGTACCTCGCTTGATCCAACAAGGGCATCCTCCCTGTCGCCTGGCTGTTCACCGTGTGGTGACCGCCTCGAACCTATGTCGTACCTTCTCGTATTGAGGTGAATTGCTCAAATCTGTTGTACGGAAACATATTTTGCGTAGGATTTGGCAGTTGAGATGTCGTCCGCAAGACCACCGCGAGCTCACACGAGGGACGCCGAACATGCCGATGGATCGGGGCTATATCGAGAACATCGAGGATCGCATCGTTGAGCGCGCTATCGATGGCCTGCTCGATGGGATGGCGCCTCGTCCGCAGGTGCATTTCATTCTCGAAGATCAATCCGAGCCTCATGTCGGTTACGCACTGACGCGGCCTTACTACAGAGGGACAGACGCGCATACGGCGATCGCAGGGCTGGGCCGTGCGGCAGCGGCGCTGTGTGTGACGCAGATCGTGGTTTTGTGGGAGGAGTGTGACCTCCGCGCCTCGCTGGTGGGTCCAGGCGATCACCCGGATTCATTGGTCACTGTTGAGGCGACCTTCGACGTGCATCTGCTGACATCGCGGCCGTACAGGTCGGTGTTCGGGCCCCCGGGAAGGCTCGGAGTGCCCACGGTGTCTCCTCAATGGGGGCGGGCCAGTCAGCATCCTGACGCTCGGTTGCCTGGTCCGATCGCAGATCTACTGACAACCTGGCGGACACAATTGACGCTATTGGATCCGGGCGAGGAGCTTCGCTCGATGCAAGCATCGGGCTATGAGTTCCGTTGGTTCGTGTACGAGTAGGCTCGTTGCGCTACTGTCTCGGGCCATCGTGCCGACATCAGGATCGATTGGAACGATGATTCGATCACCGCGCTGCTGCTGGATTGCGGTCCTGAGGCGGGGCGAGATCCAGAACAACACTTACGCCGGATGTTGCGCCGGACAGAACTTCAGATGGATGTCGCCCGCAAAACGGACTCACGCCGTATGGCCGCGTGGGAGCTGTTTCGATGAGGCGACTCTCGCAATCCTGCGAGAGTCGTTGGAATCCAACCTGATTCAGATCGAAAAGTGGGTGTGCGGCCGCGCGAGCTCGAATCGTCAGGCCGTGCGCAGTGGCCACTCACCGTTGACGTCGCTCGCGTCCTTACCGGAGCGGCGCAGCCACGCGGCGAAATCGGTTTGCCGGTCGTGGTGCCAGGCGGATTGCGCGGTCATCAGCTGGGGTGCCGTGAGGCGTGCGAGTTCGGCGGGGTAGTACTGCGCGAGTATCCGAGTGAGTTCGACCGCGGCGGAGGCATCGTGTGCGGCGTTGTGTGCGGCGCCGAGGATTACACCGTAGTGGTCGCAGGTCACCGTGAGTGTGCGCTTCCCGCGGCGGTATCGGTCCAGCTCCCGGTCGATGACGTAGGGGTCGGCGATCGGGCCGCAGACCAGGGTCCGGTAGCCGAGCCGCCGGCCTTGCTGATCGATGACGGTCATGTCGTAGCTGGCGTTGTAGGCGACCACGATATGACCGAGGGCCCATGCTCGTTCGAGCCGGTTACGCAGGTCGGCGTAGCCCAGCGCATAGTCCAATCCGTTCAGCTGTGCGGCTGCCGTCGTGATGCCGTGGATTGCGGTGGCTTCCAGCGGAATTTCGATACCGGGGTCGAGTAGCCAATTCGTCGCTTCGTGGCCGTCCACGGCGCGGCTCACGATGCAGGCGGAGACAATTCGAGCGGTCATCGGGTCCGGGCCGGTGGTCTCGAGGTCGAGGCCGGTCAATGGGTGGTCGGTCCAAGGGATCGTCATCGGGTGTCCTTATCGGTATGCGTGGTTGGGGCGGTCGTGTGTATTCGTCGGGGAAGGTAGCCCCGGGCGAATTGCTCAGTGCGGCAAGGGGTTAAACGCTCAACGGCTAGTGGTCTAGTTGTCGGTATGGCATGATGCCCGATCATGTCCCGCTCGACACTCATCACGATCAGTGGCGCTCAGGTTCCGCTCACGGACGATCAGGTCTTTCTCGCGACTCGGGCGCAGCAGCCAGAGCGGATTCAGACCTACGCAGTTTTGGTCAACGGCACTCTGTGGCCGCCCATTCAGCTCATTACCCTCGCCACCGGTACCGCGGGAAAAGTGAACTCTGTGGCTAACTTCAACTCCCACACTGCTTTGAAAGCGCTCAGCGAGTTGGGCTTTGACACCTTCGAGCGTGTCGAATACGGCGGCAGCGGCCAGGTCGTCGTCCGGGAGAGCCGGAAGCGGACGCTGGACAGGCAATCGTGATCTGTTCGGCCGGTACGGCGTCGGTCAGGCCTCGGGCCGTACATCGTTCCAAGGGCGCATTGTCACCGTCGGCATCGACTCGCCGGCCTTGATGTTCAGTTGCCGGAAGTCGGTGCCTACCACCCATGCGTTCCACGCCTTGAGGTAGAGGTGGAGTTGGTTGCGTGATCCGTCGGCCTTTGCGGCGGACTTGCCCGCGGCCAAGCGGAGGATGATGTTTCTCAGCATCAGGCGTGGATCGTGTTCGGTGAGATTGGCTCCGGTTTCCAAGCCCTCGATCCATGCATGCTGGTCGATGTCCGGTCGTGCGGAGCACGTCAGGTAGTGGCCGACGGCGGCGGCGGGCACCAGGATTCGAAAGGCTCGGTTCAGGGATTTCGCCAGCTCCACCGAGGCCCGCATGGCCGGATGGGATGCCAGGAACTCGACTATCTGTTCGTTGGTGACCTGGGAATTCGCTCCGGTCCATGCGGAATTCGGTGCTGTGGTGTAGAGGTGATAGACGCGGAGGGCCGATGCCAGGGGTGCGGCATTGTCCTCGCCCTGGAGGCTCAGCACATCTCGTGCGCTGCGTTTGCGGCCGGTATCCAGAACGGCAAATGTGCCCGGTTCGACGCCGTGCGAGACCAGCATCCGTACGGTGCAGCCACTTTTCACTACGGCGGCAAGCCGATGCTGACCGTCGACGAGCACGCCGTTCGTGTCGAAGGCGATGCCCTGATGGGTGTGCAGCCACTCGCCGCGTTTCATCGCCTCCGCGAGTTGAGTGACCATCATCTTGCTCATGGGGCGGTTGCACGTGTTCCGGTCGAGCCACTCGCTTGCCAGTTGCGGTGTGACGTTGATGGTTTCGGTGTAGAACCCGATGGTGTCCATTTGTTGCTTCTCCGATCGTTCGTGTTACCGCAGCGACACTGTCGTGCCGCCGGAGAACATCGAGTCGTGTAGGACGATGTGGTCCGGGGTGGAATCTGCCGGCAGGTCGAAGACGACCTGGGCGGTAATGGCGTTGCCAGGGTTGATGTTTGCGTAGAGGCTGGTGTCGGCCTGGAGGTTGATGGCGGCTGCGGGGTCGTTGGTGAACTTGCGGTTCTGGGCGTCGTAGACGTACTGGTTGCCGGGGGAGAAGGCGTAGGGGACGTTGACGATGTTGCGGACGGTGAGGGAGACGATGGTGTAGGCGCCCTGGGCTGTCTTCTCCAGGTAGGGGTTGGTGCCGACTTGCTTTATGCCGGTTTGGATGTCGGTGACGGTGAACTCGAATTTGCCGTCGCGGACGGGGGTGTTGAGACCCGGGGCGGGGGGCTTTTCGGTGGTGGCGGCGGAGCCGCCGGGGGCCGGTGCGGCGCCTACCGGAGTGTTCGTGGTCGGGGAAGGAGTGGAGGCGGACTTGTTGCTCTTGCCTCCGAGGACACCACCGATGCCGCAGAGGAGGACGAGGCCCGCAATGATCAGCAGGATGATCTTGAGGGTGTTCGACTTCCTCGGGGGTGGGGCGGGCCGCATGGGGTAATGCGGTGGGTAGTAGCCCTGCGGGCAGGGCTGCTGTGGGGGCTGGTAGGTCATGAGGGCGCCTCGTATTCGATGGTGAGAAGCCGCCGGGGTAACGGCCGACGTCGCCCCGGCGGGTGGAATCGATTGGGGTGGAGTGTTATTCGAGGGTCCAGGTGCAGCCGGTCACGGTGATCACGTCGCCCGCCTTGAGCTGTACGTACGAGGTGCCCGTGTAGACCTCGGCGTCGGTCGCGTCGCTGGTTTTTGCGCCCTTGTAAGGGAGCCAGAAGATGTAGCAGACGCCGTAGTCGCTGGAGCGGGGGCCTGAGGTGGAGTAGGTGCCGGCCTGGACGTCCTGGCCGACGACCTGCATGCCCTCGTGCAGGCGGTTGGCGGGCTGTGCGGTTGCCGTGCCGGTGGCGACGACCAGGGCGAGTGCGGCGCCGGCCAGGGCGGTGATGAGGGTGCGGTGCATTGTCAGTGCCTTTCAGGGTTTGCCGAGCGGCGATATTGGTAGACGAGGAAGGCGGATATCAGTACCCAGCCGGCGATGCCGAGCAAGGCGATCCACCAGGAGTGGCGGTGAATCATCCACAGCACCGTGCAGATCGCCAGATTCACGATGAGGATTGCGGTGGTGGCTTTCCGGCTGAACCGGCGGGGGAGCGGCCCCCACATGAAGGCGAGCCGTAGAAACGCGAGGACGCCCTGGATTACGAGCAGGTGAGCTCCATGAGGTGATCGCCTTGCTCAGAGCGTGTACTGCGGGCAGTACGCCCTGATCGCAGCGTCGAGGAAGGTGTACGGGTAATCCAAGGTGTCGCGGCCCTTTTCGGCGAGCACGATCTGGTTGTGGGCGGAATTGCCGTAGGCGTCGAGCCATTGGCACTGGGACTTGGCGAGATGGATGGCCGCGTCCTGGACGGAGCAGCTGTGCTCGTCCTCATAGGACGCGTGCAGGAACCGGCGGTCGGCGGCGCTGCGGGGGCCGCAACCCGGGCTGGAAGAGCCGCTCGCGGAACCGGTGTCGGGGGCGGCCAGTGCGGCGGGCGCCACGGTGGAGAGGGCAGCGGCGGTTGCGCTCGCGGCGAGCAGGGTCGAGACGGTGCGGGTGATGGTGCGCATGATTCCTTCGTGAAACGGGGTGGATAGCGGGGCGGGGCGTGTGAGGTCGCCGCGGCTGGGAACACTCGGCCGCGGTGAGTGGGGATCGAGATCAGCTGCGGTGGATTCGCCGCATGAGGCGGTTCAGCAAGGCGCGCAGGCGGGTTCCGATGGTCGCGGTGGACCTCGCCGTTCTGGACTGTGCAGCAAGGGAATTCGCCGTCAGCTCGGCCCGGCGGCGGGCTGCTTCGGCGCGTTTGATCGGCACGGTTCGTGCCGCCACTTCCGCCGGTGTGGGGACGGCACGCCGAGGAGTCACAGGTGCTTCCGGAGTGCAAACCCGCTGTGGGATTACGTCGACCACTACTGGACCGGCGGTCGCGCCCGTCTTGACCGGCGATGGGATGTTTTGCGGCGCAGTCTCGATCGCTCCGTCCGGCGATGGTGAGGTGATCCAGGTAAACCCGGTCCGCGCCGCCACCTCGGCAGGTGTGGGCACGGCGGCGAGGTCGGCATGGATGCTGCTCAGGTCCAGCCGCCCGCGCGGATCCTCGCGCGTGGGCGGCGGGGCCGTGATGGCGGTGCGATATGCCTTGTATTCCGCCGGCGTCCAGCTGGTCAGATGCCAGCCCGAGCAGGTGGCGCACCGATACGAATGGTCTTCTCCCCGAGCCGGATCGGTGCGATCCATGGTGGCGAGTACGAGATCGGCGTGATGCCGGGTGGCGTAGCGGATCTTGCCGCAGGCGCACCGGGTGATGATGCGGAACGCCGGGCGCAGACGGTGACGGCCGTGGTCCTGGAGTCGATGGTGCTGCGTCATGTCTGCCCCCTGATCGTCGAGCGGTTGGTTATCCGGGCTTGCTCCCCTGGCGATGCAAAACGTTAGGAGTACGTGAAAGCATTGTCAATACAGTTTCCGAGATTGCATTTTGCTCACCCATCGATCAGGGTGGGGGGACGTAAACGAGAGGAGGGACATGTCGAATCCCACGTCAACGGTGAGCGCCGCCGAGATCTCCCGGCTGGCCGGTGTCACTCGCGCCACCGTCAGCAACTGGCGGCGGCGGCATGCCGACTTTCCCAAGTCCATCGGCGGCAGCGAGGCGCGTCCGCTCTTCGATCTGCGAGAAGTACAGGCGTGGCTGGCCGAGCACGGGATGGCGGCCGAGAAGTCGACGACCACTGAATTGCGTACGGTCGTCCGGTCCCAGGCGACGTCGGAGCAGGCTGCGCACCTGCTGGATTCGTTGCGGCGATCCGGTGCGCGGTGGACCGCGCCCGGTTTCGATGCCGCGCTGACCCGCGAGGTGCTGCCCCTGGTCGAGCGGATAGCGAGCGAGGTGGATGTCCGCGCGGCCATCGATATCCTGGGCGAGCGCGCGCTCGAGGACACCGCGGCGACCGGCGTGTACATCACCCCGCCCTGGGTTGCCGAGCTGATGGCGTCCCTGCCCAATCCCGATGCCCCGGCACAGCTGCGCAGTGTGCTGGATCCGGCGTGCGGCAGCGGGTCGCTGCTGCTGGCGGCCGCCGAGGCCGGCGCGGTCGAGCTCTACGGGCAGGATGTGCTGCCGGTACAGGCACAGCGCACCCGCCTGCTGCTCGAGTCCGTGCCGGGTCCGGACGCCGTGACGCGTAGCGGCGACAGTCTGCTCGCCGATGCCTTCCCGGACCTGCGTGTCGATGCCGTGCTGACCAATCCTCCCTATGGGCAACGTGATTGGGGTTCGGGTGAACTGGCCTTCGACCCGCGCTGGGATTACGGCTTGCCACCGCGGGTGGAATCGGAATTGGCCTGGGTGCAGCACGCGATCGCGCATCTGCGTCCGGGCGGCACCGCGGTACTGCTACTCCCGCCCGCGGTCGCGACCCGTGGTTCCGGCCGCAAGATTCGCGGCAACCTGGTGCGGACCGGAGCCCTGCGCGCGGTGATCGGGCTCGCTCCCGGCGTCGCGCAGCCGTGGCACGTCGGCCTGCAGATCTGGGTGCTGCGTCGTCCGCAGCCCGCTGCCCCGGTCGCCGATTCCATCCTGTTCGTCGATACCACCGGACTGCAGGGCAATTCGGATGGTGAAGATCGCGTCATCACGGATCCGGTGCTGCGGGTATGGCGGGCGTTCGATGGCGTCGATCAGGACGCGGCCACCGAGTCGGGGCTGGCCGTCGTGGTCCGGCTGGCCGACGTGCTCACCGAAGACGTCGACCTCACCCCGGCGCGATATGTGCGCTCCGCGGTCGATTCGGACACCGTCTCCGACCAAGTCGAGCAGGCCATTCGGCAACTCGACCGCGCCGCAGTGGAATTGGTGTCGACGACCGGCGATTTGGGTGGTTGGGCGACCGCCCCGGGGCGATCTTGGCGTTTCGTGACCGTAGCCGACCTGTCGAATCATGATCAGCTGGAATGGATTCGATCCGAACCGCCGAGCTCCGAAGCCGCGGCGGCGGCGGACATGCGGCCGGTGCTCACCGCCCAGGACATCGGTTCGGGCGGCCCCGCCTCGGGCTCGATGGCGATGGCGGCGGCTGCGACGACAGTTATCGTCGAGGCCGGCGATATTCTCATTCCGGCCGTGCGTAGCGACCGAACCGGTGGGCGCAGTGCTCGTATCGCAGGATCCGAGGACGCCGGAGCGATCCGCGGCCCGCACATTCACACCTTGCGCGTCGATGCGGACCGGCTCGATCCGTGGTTCCTCGCCGGATTCCTGACCGGAGCCGACAATGTGGCGGCGACAAGGACAGCCACGATCCGCTTCGATCCGTCCCGGCTGCGCATCCCGGTTCTGGGCATCGCCGATCAGCGACGTTACGGCGACATGTTCCGGCTGTTGTTCACGCTGCGCATCGCCGCGCGCCGCGCGACGGCCACGGCCGAACACGTCGCCGAACTGGTCACCACCGGCCTCACGGCGGGGGCGCTGATTCCGGAGACTGCTGACGACACCGCACCTCGGAACGGACAATGAGTGCCAACATGCGGGCCTCCGGCCCGCTTTCGGGCCGTGGCGCTGTTACGGTGGCTGCCGGCCGCCGCGGTGGACAGGTCGAAGGTACGGGGGAGGCATCCGATATGGCGTCTGGCGCCGCGGCCGAACGACCCGACGCCGCCGCGCGCGAATCCAACGGCGAGCCAGCCGTTTCGCAACAGCCGGTGCTCCCGGACAGATCCACGGAGTACGAGGCCCTTTGCGCGGACTTGTACGCACAGCCCCTGCCCCCGCCGCCCGTGCTGGGGGCCGGTTCCGGTTCACGTCCGTCGATTCCGCTCGTGGATCTGGTCGAGGCCGGCGCCGTCGCCGTCCACGAGGCGCCATCCACCATCCCGGCGGTCGGTGGCGAGGCGCCCATGTTGTCCGCCAAGGATGTTCGCCTCGGGCGCGCACCATCTCGTCGTGGCGATGCCGACGTGACGGGGGCGGTGACCGTCCGATCCGGCGATGTGCTGGTGGCGATCAGCGCCGAGACCTCCGTCCGGGTATGCGCTTTCGACGGTGTTCTGCTCGGTCCAGGTATCCGGCTGGTGCGCGCCGAACCTGCCCACGTCGATCCTCGCTTCCTTGCCGGGGTGTTGCGGGCGGCCGTCGAAGCCTCCGGTGGATTGCCGATCGATATCTATGATGTGTGCCTTCCTCGTATATCGCTGCCTGAACAGCGTTCTTACGGTGCCGCTTTCGAGCAGCTGACGGCGCTCGAGGATGCCGTCCAGCGGCAACGAGTCACGATCGAGCAGCTGGTGCGCAGTGGATTTGCCGGGCTGTCGCAGGGGCGGCTGCGCCCGATCACCGGTGACAGGTAGGTTGATATGTCCGCTTTGTACGTTTTTCGGAGGTAGGGGCATTGGAGGGGCATGCCGTCGGCGGCCGGTACCGGCTGATCAAGAAGATCGGCGAGGGCGGCATGGGGCGGGTCTACGAGGCCTTCGATCACCACCTCGAGCGCCAGGTTGCCGTGAAATTCACGCATCCGGGCCTGGACTCGGATCCGGACTGGGACAAGCGCTTCGTCCGCGAGGGACTGTTCATGGCCGGGCTCACCCACCCCGGACTGCCGGTCATCTACGACATGGGCACCGGGACGCCGGGCCCCGGGGAGCCCGACCGGCCCTACATCGTCATGGAGTTCATCGCCGGTGTCACCCTGGAGAAGCTCTTGGAACGCGGCGCCCTGCCGATCGGGGTGGTAGCGAGCATCGGCGCGCAAACCGCGGCGGTGCTGGCCATCGCACACCGCAACCGCGTCTATCACCGAGACCTCAAGCCCGCCAACGTGATGCTGTGCTCGGATGGCACCGTGAAACTGCTGGATTTCGGTCTTGCGGTGGAACCGGAATCGAATCGGACCCGCTACACCGCGACCGGTCACACCCTCGGCACTCCGGCGTACATGGCTCCCGAACAAGTCGAGCAGCACGACGTCGTGCCGCAGACCGACCTCTACTCCCTGGGGCTGATCCTGCACGAGATGCTCACCGGCGATCGCGTGATGACAGGCGGCTCGGTCTTCACGGTGTGGCAGAACCAGATCCATTTCCAGCCCATGGACATCCGCCATGAGCGGCCCGAGGTTCCGGTCGAGATGGCCCGGCTCATCATGAGCATGCTGGCCAAGTCTCCGGATCAGCGACCCGACAGCGCCGCCGCGGTACATGCGGTGCTGCTACGTCATGCGACCGATCTCAGCGAGCTACCCGAGGTCAATGACAACCACAGCCCCGCACGTATGTACGCACAAGCCGTCGGGTCAACCGTATCGGCTCGCACCGCCCCGACCCTGGCGGCGGCGACTCGGCTACTGACCACACCCGCAGCACGCCAACCGGATTCGTCCGCCACCGCCGGATTCAGCCGCAGTGATCTGCAGCGGGCCGTGCACCGAGCCCGCGACCTGGCGAACGACTCGCGCTATGAACCGGCCATCCATCAGCTGCAGACCGTGGTGGAAGCTGCCCTGCCGCTGCTGGGCTCGCGCGACGCGGATGTGGTCGAGGCCCGCATGCGATTGGCGGACCTGCGATTCGAACACGCCGATTACCCGGGCGCGGCGGAGCTCTACCGCAACCTGATCGACGACCTCACCGCCGAACGTGGACCCTACGACGATCAGGTCATGTACTGCCAGCGGCAGCTGGCCACCTGCGATGTGCACGCGGGCGACGTTCGCACCGCCTTGACCCGGCTCAAGCGGCTACGCAGCCAGATGGCCGTCCGCTACGGCGAACAGGACCGGCGGGTCATCGAACTCGCGGCGCAGATCAATCACATCAAACCGAACTGACAGGCAATCCGCTGCCGCCCGATAGCGTTCCGGGGCCGCAGCACCGGAAAGAACAATGGAGGCTGGGGTGGCGAGCAACGGTGCGGACCGAACGCTGGTGATGAGCGATCTCGCCGATCGTGGCGCACGATTGTTCGAGTACCTGGCGAAGACGCAGACGCTCCGCATGTCCCGAATCCAGGACATCGCCACGTATCAGCGTGACGGAGAAGTGATCTGGATCGCCGACCTGCCCGGACATTCGGCGGTGACCTACCAGCAGGCCGATCCTGGCAAACCCTTCCTCATGGTTCAGAAGGTGACCATCGAACCCGTGCCGGAGCCGGAATCGGCGCTGCGCTCGTGGCTTCACAAGGGCTGGGACAAAACGGATCCCGAGCCGACACTCCGCGAGACTCGAATCGACCAGGCCGGACAGGAAATTCGGCTCGACAGCGAATCCGAAGTCCGCACCGCCTTCGACGAATGGCTGCCCGAATGGCGGAAGTGGGCGGTACAGGCGCGACCGAAACAGGAAGTCCGGCGCCTGTACCAGACCATGTACGAGATGTACACGCGCTACGACGGCGCGACCGAAACCCTCGAAGCCGTCTTCGCTTTGGGACTCCTCACCTGGAAACAGGAGGATCTCGGCCCGGTTCGCCGGCATGTGCTCACCATGCCGGTCGTGCTCGGATTCGACTCGGACTACGGCGCGATCTCGGTCTCGATCGATCCTGCCGTCACCGGCTATACCGCCGAACTGCAGGAGATTCTCGATCCCTCGCAGATGTCGGCGGCGAGCGACCTGCAGCGGGCGGAGAGCGAGGCCCGCGAGGGCCAGATCGACCCCTTCGACCGCGAGAACGTCGGTGCGCTGGTGCGCATGTTCATCAACTGCATCAATCCCGACGCGGCCTATGCCGACGACGTACGGCCGGGAAATCCCGGGCGGAATCCGGCGGCGCACTATGCCCCGGCCGTCATCCTCCGGCGGCGCGGCAATCGCGGCATGGTGTCGGCACTGCGCACCATCGCAGACACCATCCGCGAGACCGGCGAACTGCCGGCCGGCATTCGCAACCTGGTCGACCCGGACCACGAGCCGATTCCGGCCCCGCCCGAGAACAGCGGTGCGATCGTCCGCGACGGTGGTGATCAGTTCCTGCCGTTGCCGCTCAACGAAGTTCAGCTGACGATTCTCGAACATGTCGACCATAACGCGCACACCTTGGTGCAGGGCCCGCCCGGCACCGGCAAGACCCACACCGCCGCGGCGCTCATCACGCACCTGCTGGCGCAGGGCAAACGGGTCCTGATCACCGCGCACACCGACCGCGCGCTGCACGAGGTACGCGCCAAGCTGCCCGAGGACATCAAACCGCTGAGCGTTGCCGTCGTGGGCGATTCGCGACAGGAGCTCGAGGATCTCAAAGCCTCGGTCAACCGCATCTCGCATGCCGCGGCTGAGCACAATCCAGCCGTGAGCCGCGCGGCCGTCGCGGCGATAGACCGCGGCATTGCCGAGCTGAGCGAGCGGCGGGGCGGCATTCAGCGGGAACTACTGGATCTGCGAGAGCGAGATGTCACCCGGCATACCGTCGGCGGCTATACCGGCACCATCGCCGATATCGCGATCCATTGGCGTAGCGCGCGTCCTGACTTCGAGTGGATCACCGGCTTGGTCGACGCGGGCACGAATCAGAGCAGCCCGGTCACGGGGGAGCTGATCGCCGAATGGCGAGAACTACTGCTGGACAGCGCTCTCGACGATCCTGAGGTCGCCGCACCGGAGCTGGTGGCGGCCACCGCGCTACCTCCCGCCGAGCTGTTCGCGCAGTGGTGCGCCGCCGAACACGATGCGGCGCAACGCCGGAAGGGTTACACGCAGTACGACAGTGATCCGGCCGCCGCCCGCATCACCCAGCTCGGCGGCGATGACCGCCAGCGGGCCCGGACGCTGCTCGCCGAGATCGCCGACCGCACCCGGGAACTGAGCCGGCGGCCCGAACCGTGGATCGCCGCGGCACTCGGCGACATTCGAGCCGGAGAGGTCTTCGGGTGGCGTTCCCGGGCGGCGGCCATCGCCGACCTCCTCGGACAGGCGGACGACGTGATTGCCGCGCTCGGATACACGACGGTCCAGGTCACCCTCGACGATCCGGCGACTCTGCTGGCTCTCGCCGGAAATCTCAAGGCACACATCGAAATCCACGGCGAGATCAAGGTCCGTCCGGATGGCCGACCGAAGACCGGCCTGACCACGCCACGGGTGATCAAGGACGCGGAGCCGCTCTTCGAGCATGTGCGAGTGGACGGACTGATCCCGACGACCGTCGCGCAGCTCACCCACTTCCTCGATGTGCAACGCGGACAACGCATCGTCGATCAGCTCGACCTCGCCTGGGCGGATCCCGGACACACTCCCGGCACCGGTTCCCTGCGTGATCGCGTAGCCCGTCACCATGCCGCGTTCGCACTGCTCGGTCAGCTGCTCGACTACGCGGACCGGCTCGGTCATGGCGCCGTCTGCCTACGCGAACTCGGTCTTCCGGTACCGAACTGGGGCGATGCCGTCGGCGTGCAGAGCGCGCGCGAGGCGTTCGACGCGGTGCAGGCGCGAGAAGCGTTCGACCGTGCCGCGGCGCCGATCGCCGAACTGATCCGGCGGCTCACGACGTTGCAGAACGATCCTCGTGCTACCGCAAACATGTCGCAGCTCGCCCAGGCGGCCCGGGACCGTGACGTAGCCGGCTACCGTGCTTCGCATCAGCGCCTGACCGAGCTGAATCGCCTGCGCCGCAGCCTGGCGCGCAGGCACGACATCACCCTGGAGCTGGCGGCGGTCCCGCGGCTGCGCAATGCCATGGCGGCCGATCTGGCCGATCCGGCATGGAATTCACGCCTCGCACACTTCGACGCGGCGTGGAACTGGGCAATGGTCGAGCAGTGGCTGGCCACCCACAATGTCGGCGGTGTCAACGACCTGTGCCGGGCGCTCGACGCTGTCGAAGCGGATCTCCGTGCGGCTGCGGCCACCCGCGCGGCCACCACGGCCTGGGATCTGGCCGTCGGCCGACTCACCAACCGCGCGCAGGCAGACCTGCGGCAGTACGCACAGTTGGTGAAGAGCCTGGGCCGCGGCACGGGCCAATACGCCGACCGCAAGCGCGCCGAAATCCAACAGGCGCTGGGCAACTGCCGACTGTCGGTGCCGGTCTGGATCATGCCGATCTACCGAGTGGTCGAACAGTTCGCGATCACTCCGGACATGTTCGATGTCGTGGTCGTCGACGAAGCCTCCCAGGCCGGCGTCGAGGCCGTGTTCCTGCAGTATCTCGCGCCGCGGATCGTGGTGATCGGCGACGACAAGCAGGTATCGCCCTCCGCGGTCGGCACCGTCGAATCCGAGGTGGAGCGGCTGGCCGGGCAATACCTCTACGACGATCGTTACGTCTCGTCGTGGCGAAATCCCAAGCGCAGCCTGTTCGACGATGCCGTCATGCGCTATCCGACCCGTCTGACACTCGTGGAGCACCGCCGGTGCGTGCCCGAGATCATCGGGTTCTCGAACAAGATCGCCTACGAGCCGGAGGGTGTGCGGCTGGTGCCGGTGCGCCGCTACGGCAGCGATCGGCTCCCGCCGATCCGCACCGTGCACGTGCCGCACGGCCGGGAGGAGTCGAGCAAGGTCAATCCCGCCGAGGCCGACCGGATCGTGGCCCAGATCGAGGAATGCCTCGGCGATCCGCGCTACGCGGACAAGACATTCGGTGTGATCTCGTTGCTCGGTGCCGCGCAGGCGAAACACATCGCGCAGAAACTGGTCGCCCGGATCGGGCCCGAGGAAATGCAGCGACGCGAGCTGCACTGCGGTGACGCGGCCGACTTCCAAGGCGCGGAACGAGATGTGATCTTCCTGTCGCTGGTGGCCGCGCACGGACCGGACCGGCGGCTGCCGGCCCAGACCACCGACAGCACGGTGCAGCGCTACAACGTCGCGGTCTCCCGCGCCAAGGATCAGCTGTGGCTGTTCCATTCGGTGACCGTCGACGACCTCACCAACAGCAACGATATGCGATTCCAGCTGCTGGACTACTGCCTCGGCGTGGAGCAGCGCGCCGGTGTCGAGGACACGCCGCCACAACGGTTCCCGGACGACCTAACGGTCACGCCGTTCGAATCGCTCTTCGAGCAGCAGGTGTACAACCGGATCGTCGACCGCGGATACCGGATCGTGCCGCACCACGCCGAGACCGGCTACGAGATCGACATGGTGATCACCGGCGCCGGCGGACAGGTCGCCGTCCACTGCGACGACGACCGCTGGGACGGTCCCGACCAGTACCGTGCCGAACTCGCCAAGCAACGCGACCTGGAACGCTGCGGGTGGCCGTTCCATCGAATCAGGCTGGCGGACTTCATCGTCGATCCGGATGGCTGCCTCGAAGAAGTCTGGCAGCTGCTGGACCGCCATGGGATCTATTCGATCGCCGAGGAAGAACAGCGCCGGCTCAGCCGGCTGCTGGCGGACGCCGGGCCCACGGTCGTCGATCCCGCCGATACGGACTTGCAGGAACGGGTTTCGCGGATCCCGCTGGCACCGGAATGGACTGCGGAAGAATCCGCGGATTCGCGGCTCAGTACGCGAACCGACTATGACGAGCTGCCCGGCGAGGCCGTAGCCATCGATCCGCCGACCATGGCTGCCGCCCCCGAGATCTGCGATCTGGCCGAAGATACTGTGGCGCAAGAACCTACTGCTGGAGCACAAGACGATGTCGTGCCCCACGAATCTGCGGCAGCTGCCGAAAGCATTGCGGCAGAAGATGATGCTGCGGTGCCTGACATGGAACCCGCGACACTGGAGGTTGTTCCGGCGGAACCGTCGGGTGCGGATCTTCGGGCAGTTAGTGAGATCGCGCCGTATGTCACCTTCGCCGATGAGCTCGAGTCCCCGGCAACCGCGGATCACGGCACCATCGTGAGCGACTTCCTGCGCATAGTCGAGGTGGAAGGCCCCGTCACCGCCGCACGACTGCGGGCCGCGTACGCCACCGCGGCGGGCACCCGGGATCGTGATCAGGTTCGCCAGAAGCTCGACATCGCGCTGCGGTCGGCGGTCGCCAGCGGAAAACTGCTGGCGGACAATGCACTACGGCTCGACGATCCGGCCCTACTGACCTATCGCCGGCCCGATCAGCCCGCCACCCGCCGGCGGGATCTCGGGCCTCGCCGGATCGAGCAGATGCCGCCGCGCGAACTTGCCGAGATCATGGTGTGTCAAGCCCGTCTGCACGGCTGGAGCGATCGAGCCGCCCTGTTCAACAGGGTTGCCGACACGCTCGGCCAGTATCGGCTGACCGACAGTGCCGTCTCCGCGCTCGCGCTCGTCCTGCCATTGGCATGGGAGCTCGCGGACGATGAACGGCGGCAACGGGTCTGAACGGCTCGGCCCGCGGCCGCGGGGACATATCCGATGTGCCCGCTGCCGGGATTACACCAGGTCGAGCAGTTCGCTCCCGCGCATGGTGGCCGCGAACCGCAACAACTCGGTGCGGTTCGGTCCCACCTCGCTGACGGCCCGCACCAGATCGAGGAACGAATCGATCGGATCTGCGGGCGCGGCAGCCCAATCCACGATGGTTCGCATGGTCCGGCGCCAGGTCTCGGTATCGCCGTCCCACGGACGCGACAGGTAGAACAGGGTGTCGGCCTGCCATTCGACGAGTTCGCCGAACTCCATCGAACCGAACTTGGCGGCCGCCGATGCCCACAGACCTGAGATATCGGCGATCCCCAGCAACTCCTCGACCTGCTGCCGAGCAGATCGGCCGACAGCTGCGGCGTCGGCCGACTCGTGATTGACCGAATCGGTCTGCGGGGCCGTCTGCATCACCGGCTCATCATTCGAGACGAGATCTCCGACGGCTGAGGTACTTACGCTACTCGGCTCATTGTCCGGCTCGCGTTGTGATTCCGTGGCATCGGCATCGGCATCGGCATCGGCATCGGCATCGATACGGTCGGGTGCAATATCTGCACTCGGCAGCAGTGCCACGGGCGGCAATGGCTGCGCGGTAATCGGCAGCCGCCGCGTCCGCACCTGTGCCACCATCTCCAACGGGGTCGGCGTCCGCACGGCGCGACCCACGTCAGCCTCGGCTACGCCCTTCGATGACTGCGTGGGCACCGGATCCTCCGCAGCCGTAGCTTGCTGTTCGATCGAGTCGGCTGCCGACGGGGATTCGTCTGGCGCCCTGTGGGTCTCGGTCGATGTGAGTATTTCGACCGGCCTGACCGTGTTCACGATCGGCTGATTCAGCCAGGCGCGCAACACCTCGGGCAGCCCCGCGGCGTCGGTTGTGATGCGCTCGTCGGCAATGGAATCCAGTTCTGACAGAAAACCTTCGTGTGCGCCGAGCGCTGGGTCCTCCGGTGTGCAGTACACGTACGCGATGGCGAAAAGAGCTGCGCTGCCATTGGATTTCGGGCGAACCACCCGGCCCATGCGCTGAATCATCTGCCGTTTGGTGCGGCTGGCCGCCAGCACTATGCCCACTTGGGCGTCGGGCAGGTCGATGCCTTCGTCCAGGACGCGGGGTGCGGCGAGGGCCCGCAGTTCACCGCGCCGGAACGCATCGAAGATCTCCTCGCGCTCGGCAGGCTTCAGCGCGGAAGCGATACAGCCGCAGGACAGATCGAGCTGCTGTAGTGCAGTTTGGACCTGTCCCGCCGTCGATGTGCGCTCGGCGAAGAAGATCGATTGCGTCGCATGGAGTTCCGGAATCGGCAAGGCCCGAATCAGGTCCAGTTTGCCCTGACAGTCGGCCAGTACCTCGCGGCGTTCGGCGAAGTTCTTCAGGAATCGCTGCGCCTGGCGCGCGGCTTCTCCCTGTTCCTGCTGTGCCAGCCGCTGCGCGAAGGACATCAACTCGCCGAACGAATCGTCCGGGGCGCCATAGCCGTCGACCAGCACCGACTTCGCCTTGCGTGCGGCTTCGTCGGCACGATCGTATTTGGCGCGCTCGCGCGGCGTGAAGTGCACGCCCACGAGGGCGAGTCGGACGGGTGCCAGAATGCCGTCGGCACGGGCGCGCGTGTAATCGCAGCCGGAGATCGGGTTGCCGAAATACGGCAGGAGAATTTCCTCCACCGCATTGTCGTTGCGTTCCAGAGTGGCGGTGAGACCGAGGCGCCAATCATAGTGTGCGGTCAGTGCTTTCGCGTAGCTGCCCGCACCGTAACGGTGCACCTCGTCGGCCACGAGCAGCGAGCCGGGAGGGATCTCCGGCGGGGTACTCGATGCCGTCTGAACGGTTGCGACGAGGACATCCCAGTGCGCGGGCGGGCGTGCGGACCCTCTGCCGCCGATCCGATCGATCCGATACCCGGGCAGGGCCGCCCGCAGCCGCTCCCACCATTGGGTCTGCAGGTCGATACCCGGTACCAAGACGACGGCCTGCCGTCCGTCGTCCAGCGCCTGCGCCACCGCGCGGGTTCCCACCGCGGTCTTACCCGAGCCGGTCACCGCCTCCACGATGCCCCGGCGGTCTCGCTCTTCCCAGGCGGCCAGCGCCTCCGATTGCCAGGTGCGCAGGGGTGGTCCCGCATAGCAGCTCGCCGACGGTTCCGGCGCGTCGGCGGCCGGATCCGATTGTGGCGGGTCTGCCTGCGAATCCGGCTGCGCCCACGAAGCCACGAGGGTGGTCGCCGCTTCCCGCACCGCCCAGATGGCCGGCTGCTCGGGTCCGAGGATCTCGAATACCTGGGGCTCGCTGTAGAGCAGTTGGCTCACGACGGCGGGACTTATCTCACGTGTGCCGAGCCGGGTGCTGAGTTGCTGTGCGGATTGGAACGGGATCCGCAGCAGGGTAACGGCGATCGATCGGGTCAGGGCTGCCCGGGGTGTGTTCTCGGCTGCGTGCCGCAACTTGATTTCGCCGACCATGCTGGACCTTTTCCACCCGGGACAACTCGGGACAGCCTAGCGCGCGCGAAATCGACAGATACAGTGACCGATTCGAATGTCGGTGACGATTGGAGAAGAACCGGTTGGTTTGCAATGCTGACTACCCGTACCGATCCTCCGGACGGATCGGCTCGGTAGGGTGAGCGGCGGACAGTTCGAACCGTAAGGAAGCCAAGGTGTTTTCTCCCGATCAATTGGTCATTGCGATCGCGCGCGACGACATCGAAAGGGGTGACATCGAGTCGGCCCTCGAGTCGCTGAACTCCTGTTTCGCTTCCGCGGAGCGCGCCAGGAGCGCCATGGGCAAGGTCGAGGTCGTCGTCGAAGGCTACGATCACATTCCGACCGAGCTGTTCGAAGTAGAACCCGTTCGGCACTTCGTGCGACGGCTCGACGGTGAATTCCCGTATTGGCTGTATTTCCTGGGCAATTCGTCGCTTCCGTTGATCTTCGGATGTTTCATACCGCCGTTCCTCACCGAGGACGGTCGCCGTCAGCAGTTCGCACAACGACTGTGGACGCTGATGGAGAACCGCTGGTTGCCCGCCATGCGCGATGTCGCGGCCTTCGCCGGGCTCGATACGGCCGAATACGAATCGCGCACCGAGGCGATGGTCGACTACTTCCGCACGGGAGGCTCACCGGCTGAACCCGCACCGGCAGTTCAGGAGTCGGTCGCTCCGGTGACCGAGCCGGTACCTCGGATCCCGGCCGAAGCCACCGAGACCGCAGTCGAGGAAGTCTTCTACGGCGAGCCCACAGGCGTCGAGATCGAACGTGACGAGGAACAGTACGGGCAGCGACCGGTCACACCCTGGGATCCCGAGCAGATCCGGATATCCACTCGCACATTCTCACTGCGGAACGTGCTCGACATGATCGACGACGGCGACCTGGAACTCGCACCCGACTTTCAGCGCAACCGGGTATGGAAAGGCCGGCAGAAGTCCCGCCTCATCGAGAGCCTGCTGCTGCAGATCCCCTTGCCGGCCTTCTACTTCGCCGAAGACCGGGGCGGCATGTTCCGCGTCGTGGACGGTCTGCAGCGCTTGTCCACCGTGCACGAATACGTGCAAGGCGGATTCGCGCTCGACGATCTCGAATACCTCGATACCGAACGCGGAAAGTCCTTCACCGAACTCGAGAATCCACTGCGCCGCCGCCTGCACAATGCCCAGATCGTGGTCCACGTCATCGAACCCTCCACTCCGAACCGCGTCAAATACGACATCTTCAAGCGGATCAACACCGGCGGAGAACCATTGAACGCCATGGAGATCCGGCACTGCATGAGCAGCGCCCGCAGCCGAGATCTACTCAAACGCTGTGTCTCGACAGAGGCCTTCCACACCGCCACCGCCGGAGTGCTGCGTGACCACGTCCGCATGAACGACCGGGAGGCGGTACTGCGCTTCCTCGCCTTCCGCAGCCTGCCCGACCTCCAGCAGTACGACGCCTACGGGTCACTGGAAAACCTGCTCGACGCCACCACCGAACTTATCGACGACCCGCGACAACTCTCCGACACCCAGCTCGAAGACTGGTACGCGGCCTTCGAACGCGGCATGGTCAACGCTCGAATCATCTTCGGCGAGTATGCGTTCCGGCGCTGGCCCGCAGGCTCCGACCGCCGCTCACCCATCAACCGCGCCCTGCTCGAGAGCTGGGGCGTGGTCCTGTCGGAGTACACGCGGGAACAACTCGAACGCGCCCGCCTCCCCATCGTGACCGAAGCCCGCCGAGCCATGGCGAAGAACACCGAATACATCGGCGCCATCACCGCTTCGACCGCCGATCCCAAACGCGTCCGAATCCGATTCGAGGTGACCCGTCGCCTTGTAGAGGAAGCCGTGGCAGCTCACTGAGCACCCTGAGTCCCGGCGAACATGATGCACGATCGGCCCCACGACGGGGCCGGTCGATCCAGCAAAACGGGAGACATGACCTAGTGTTCGAGGTCCTCGGCGCCCCGCTACACGGCTGTGCCGCGACCGGTCGCAGGCGCGGGGACGATGAGGAGGAGGTCCATCTCCTGACGTCGACACTTCTCCGCGAATTCGACTGCGCTACTGGGATTCTGCATGAATCGATCGAAGGTGAGCTTGGGGATCTCGTAGTACTCCTCGTAGTCCACAGTGCCGCTGCTGACGGGGATCGACAAGTAGTACTTGCCCGTGCCCTCTTCCCTGCCGAGCGAGAACCAATATTCACGCGAGAAGAATCTGTCGTCGAATCTCATTCCATCGTGCCCCTGACACTCAGGTCGGAACGATCTCGATCGTAAACCGGTCAGGCGGCAGGCCTTCGCGGTATGTTGCGCCAACTTGCTCGTATGTCAGCAGCAAGGGATGGGAGAACCACGTCGCCGACATCGTTCGCATCGTGGCGCGAGGCATACGCTCGTCGTCGACAAACAGGAATTGGCGGGAGAATTCGGCGTCGGGGTCGACGGGGACCAGACGTGTCCGTGGCGCGAGACCTTGGTCGTACCATCGGCTGCTCGGCGAATTGGCCGGGTCGGTTGCCCAGGCAGCGTCTCCCATCACGCAGAGTAGATACTTCTCAGCGTCATCCAGGCGCAGAAGCTGTGCAACGGGACTGCGGTTGTTGCGCTCGCGCTTGGTAATTGACCATTGTTCGGCTTCGACGGACAGGTAGTACTTGATGTCCCCGATCTCGAGGAGCAACTCGTTGTCTGCGACCCGTGGCGGATTCGCCAGCCAGAAGCTGAATTCAGGTGTAGCGTCGGGAACCACTGTCCCGCCGGGCTTCTGGCGGATTCCCCGCAGCGTCGCTTCCTGCCATCGGTACCAATCGAGTACGAGTCGGTGCAGTTCGGGAGGGAATGACTGCAGATCGACAGTAACTTTGGTTGCCATCGGTTCTCCTTGACGGTGGCTCACGGCACGGCTTTCAGGTACTTTGCTTGGATCAGCTCATCAACCGTTCCGGTTTCGCCTTCCTCATTGAGGATCCGGTATTGGATTCCGCGTCCGGGCTCACCGAACCATGGTGCAACATCGGATTGCTCGATTCGCCATCCAGATGGCAACGGGTTGCCGGTGGTTTCGTATCCGAGCAAGGGCTTCTTGTTGTGCAGCGTATCCGGTGGTAACGCACGCTGAGCGTATGGCGTGCCTTCCGGTGCAAGCCATCCACCGCCGGGGTAGCCGTATCGGTCCACCCGGGTCCCAGGTGGAAGGTCGACGATCCTTATGGTGCCGGCGACCGCGTACTCGCCTGTTCCTTCGCTCGGATATCTCCAGCTGCCTTTTGTCCCGTACTTGGCCGCGAATTCAGCCTCGGTCAGCTTCTCCCCGGAAGGGTAGACCTTCGGAACTTCGGCCAAGGCGACGATCTTCGCGCGGGCAGCTTCGACCCATGCCTTGATCTTCGCCAGCAGCGGTTTGATGCGCTCTACCAGCGGCCCGACCGTTTCGGTGGTGATCTTGGCGGCTTTGGCGGCCAAACTGCTGATAGCGGCGGCAATCCGTCGCGCCTTTGCTGCGGCCCGGACAGCCAGGCCGGAGTTGCCGACTACCTCGGACATACCAGCAGTTACTGGCGCCAGCAGGGCGAAAGCCACCTCCCACAACACGGTCTCGGCCCCGAATTCGGCGAGTTCGTGGAGGATCTTGGAGTGGGCTTCGTCGAGGTGGCCTGCGTATTCGCCGCAGGCGTCGCCGAGGGTTTGGCAGATGTCGGCGAGGGCGGAGAGGTCGTTCTTGCGGTCGGTGAATGCGGCTAGCGCGGTGGGGATTTCCTGGGATTCCTGGTTGGTGAGCAGGGCGCTCGCCTCGCCCACTCGGGATGCGAGGACGCGGAAATCGGTTGCGGCGGTGGTCCAGGCGGTTTGGGCGGCGCGCAGTTTGTCCTGGTGTCCGTTGGGCCAGGCGGCTCCGACGGCATCCTTGACGATCGACCAGCCGAACGGTTCCGGTAGGCCGTCACCTGCTGCCGAGAGCGCCTGAGTCACCACGCATGGGATCGGTCGTGCCGGCGGGCGCGGCGGTGCCGGGACGTCGCGGTAGTCGGCTCCGACCTCGGTGCGTTCGTGGTTGTGGGCTCCGCTGGTTACCAGGTCTGCGGTGCTGACGCACGCGGTCATCAGTCGCTCGGAGGTTTGGAGTGCGAGCCCGGCGGCCTCGTCGTATGGCTTGGCCCACGCCTGGCCGATGCTGTCGCTGCCGGCCATGCCGGCGTTCGCGTTGAGTACGCCCAGGAGAGCGATGTGGGTATTGGCGGCGTCTGTGCCGATGGACGCGAAAACCTCAGCGGCGCTGTGATAATCGTCGATCTGGCACAGGATCAGCGGAACGGTCGGCGTGGGGCTCACGGCCACATCTCCACGTTGGTGGGGCCTACCTTGCCGTATGCCTGCTGTGCGTTGTTCAGCTTGGTCTGGAGCTCGGTCAGCGCGGTGCGCATCTGGCCGACGGCGCGGACGCGGGCCTCATGTGCTTCACGGTGTGCTGTAGCGGCGGCCCCGGTCCAGGAAACGTGCAGGTTGTCGACGTCCCGTTCGATCTTGGTCACGGTCTCTTCGATCGCTGACTCCAGTGCGACGGTCGCATCGACCAATTGACCCAATCCCACCAGGTCCACTCGATATCCGGCCACTCACACCACGTCCGGTAGATCGAGACTCGAGCCCGCCCGCTGGGTAGCCGCCGCACGCGATTGATCGACCGCGGTGATCTCGTCGGCTACGCGCCGCAGCAGACCGGCGTCGGTACGGAACGAACCGAGGATTTGCCGGGCGCCGTTCTCCCATTTCGCCCAGGGATCCTCATGAGAGTTCGCCGCGGTGCCGGTCCACTCGACGCCTACGAACCCGCGCACTGCACGCATGTGTTTGTCGAGCTGATCTGTGAGCTCGGCGGTGAGCTGATCCAAGCCGTCCGCGGTGGCCTGCAACTCGACCGCATCGGCCTTGAACTCAGCACTCACGATCGGACACCCTATCGGCAACTATTCAGCATCATCCAGCTGAGTGGTGAGTGTCACCGCTCGAACCACGGGTTGGAACGGCGATTTCCGCAGACGTTCGGAACGGCGGTGAACTGGTGCACCAGCCCGCCGCGCGTCCGATGGGTCGGTAGGATTTCGGTCCGAGTCGGCGAGAGGGAGGGCAGGTAGTGCTCGAGGTGTGGGGGAAGCGGACTGCGATTCGGTTCGGGGGCGGTCGTTTGGTTACGCAGCCGTTCGGAGCCGATGATGACGTGGCGATCGACGTCCCGGTTTCCGAGTTGCGGCGGGCTGTGGTCGCGTCCACGGATGATGGGCGGATTGCGGTGTTGTTGTTCTTTCGGTCGCCGGAGTTCGTGGTGGACGGGGTTGCTACTCAACATCATCCGGTGCCGGTGTTCTTGGAGCCGGAGTTGAAGGGGCAGGCTCGGGAATTGGTCGAGGCGGTGCAGCGGGAGTTGCTGGAGGGGCGTCGGGTTGTCGCGACGAGGCCGGACTTCACGCCGCCGGCGTTGGTGCCTTCGCCGCACGGGCCGATGCGGCAGGATGTGACGTGGGCGGCGCAGCGGATGCGGTTTACAGGGCATACGGTTCGTCAGATCAATGCGTTGCAGACGCTCGCTCGGCCGGATGAGTATGTGCTGGAGTTGGCGCAGGCCACCTATTCCGGGGTGCCGGGGTTGGTTGCGATCACCACGTTGCGGTTCTTGTTCATCGGTGCGGAGACGGTTTACGAGGTGCCTGTCGCTGCGCTCGATCGGGCAGAGGTGGTGAATCCGCCGGCGCCGGGGACGTCGGCGACCTTGAAGGTTCATGCCTACCCGGAAGTGCTCGAGTTCATCGATTGGGTGCCGGTGGATTTCGCGCGGCTCGCGACGGCGTTGCGGCTGGCGTGCGAGATCCAGCATGTCGACGGATCGATCGCGCCGGCTCGGCCGGCCTCGACGGATCTGTTCGCCGAATGGCAGTTGCTGGTGGAGCGGCGGCGGCTCGGGATGGTGGAGGATGAGCCGTTTCAGCGGCAGGCCGTCGGGATCATGCTGGCCACGGCGGGCTGACCTACCTCGCTATTGCGGTGCTCCCAGTACCGGTGTGCCGGGGTGCAGGGCGATCCGTCGCCAGGGGCTGGATGGGCGGGAGTGCAAGCCGTACAACATCTTCCGGCGCTCGCCGACCTGTTCCTTCGCGGCCGCGAGATCTTGGGTTGCCGCCCAGTAGATGGCGCCGGTCAGGAAGCCCGCCGAGAGTTGTCGCCAATTGCGGTAGTGCTGCTGCGCTATCGCGAGACCCGCGAGCATGTGCTCCCAGGCCTCGTCCTCGGGGAGATATCCGGCGGTGTACGCGGATCGGGCGATGAACACCACGCGGGCGAGATCCCATGCGGTGGCGTCGGTGTGCAGTGGTTGCGGCAGGCCGTCGACGATGCCGAGTTTGATGGTCTGCAGCCAGGCGTCGTAATCGCGGTCGAGTCCGCTCCCGCCCTCGTAGCCGCGGAAATTCGACAGGGTGTGCAGGAATTCGCGGTGGCCCGCAGCGATGCTGGTGCGATCGGGGCGGTAGGACTCCGCGGAAGCGATCACCGCCAGCGGATGGATCAGGGTGAACAGCGGTGCGTGCATGCCCGCGAGCAGGCGGCGAATGGTGTCGCGGGCATCGTCGGCATTGTCGACGCCCCACGCCTCGTGCAGACCTTCGATGGTGGCTTCGCGCCGGGTTTCCGTGCTGCCGGGCAGGTCCGGTTCGAATGCGACGGTGTCGTTGTAGGCGCCCCAGCTGCGGCCGTAGTACGCGCCGATCGCCAGCGCCCGGATCTGGTCGTCGGAAACCTCGGCACCGGACCACAGGTCGGGACTGGAATTCGCGTTCGACATCGGAAAACCGGTGATCCGCAGTGCGGCTCCCGGTGCGATTTCGGCCACCGGTCGTACCCCCTCACGCGTCAGGACAGAAGACCGGTGTGGATTCTATCGACCAGTCCCAGCGGTCTCGGGGGCAGCGGGCAGGGCTCGGGCTTCGACGGAACCTTGCACTGCCAACCGGTCTGCTCGTTCGTTATCGGGATGCCCGGCATGACCCTTGACCCACTCCCATTCGACCTGGTGGACGGAGCATGCGGCATGTAGTTGTTGCCACAGGTCGGCGTTCTTGACCGGCTCCTTCTTCGCGGTGAGCCAGCCGTTGGCCTGCCACTTCTTCACCCATGAGGTGATTCCGTCACGGACGTAGGTGCTGTCGGTGAAGATCCGCACCTGCGATGGTCGCTCCAGCCGTTGCAGCGCCTGGATGGGTGCCGTCAACTCCATGCGGTTGTTGGTCGTGGGACCGGAATCGCTGCCGTACAGTTCGAGTTCGCGAGTGCCGTAACGCAATATGGCTCCCCAGCCGCCCGGTCCCGGATTCGGACTGCATGCGCCATCGGTGTAGATGTGAACCTCCATGCCATCCCTGCCTTCCGCTCGAACCGGTGCTTCGTCTGCTCTTCTCGATCGATACCGAACCTGGTGGGACATACTGGTTGGAATTGTTTGTCCTGCTATTGATTTCGGATTTGGGTGCCTGCGGGACTTGTCGGACCGATGCTTTACGGTAGCCGGTGTATTTGTCCGTGCGACTTCGGAGGGTCATGACTTCTTCGGCTGGGCTTCATCCGGTGGCGGTGCTCGATCGGCGGGGCGGTCGGGTGGTGGTCTGGCATGTGAATGTGGGGGCGGCTTTGGGGCTTTCGCGACTGTCGGGGGCCTGGGTGTTGGGGGAGGAAGCAGTGGAGCTGGGTTCGTTGACCGTGGGGCGGTGGGTCATTCAGTGCAGTCCGGATGTGGGGGCGCCTGAAGGTGTGGCGGGGGTCGTGGATCTGGAAGCCACGGTGGACGCTGTGCAGGGGGAGATCGATGCGGCTGATGATGCGTTTTCGGCGCATCAGGAGACGGTGGCCAGCAAGCTCATTCGGCCGGAGTGGCCGGTGATCACCCATCCTGCCGAGGCGGGGTTGCTGCGGAATGAGGTTGATGAGGTGGTGCGGCCGGCGTTGGGGTTGGCTCGGGGGCTGGGGGAGATGGCGGATGCTTGGGCGGCGTTCGAGTCGTTGCGGGTGGTGCGGCCGTTTTTAGTGGAGCTCGGGGGTGTGGGTGTGCGGGCGCTGCCGTTGACGGTGCGGTGAGTATGGGGGGAATGTCGTTTGCCGCTATCGATGTCGAGACGGCTAATTCGGCTCGGGGGAGTGTTTGTGCGGTGGGGGTGGCGGTCGTGCGGGACGGGAGGCGGGTGGTGACGGAGTCGTGGCTTTGCCGGCCGCCGGAGGGGGTGGACTTCTTCTCCTGGCACAACATTCGGGTGCATGGGATTTCGGCGGTGCGGGTGGCGGGGGAACCGACCTTTGGGGAGCGGTGGCCGGAGGTGTTGCGGGTGGTGGATGAGCTTCCGGTGATTGCGCATAATGCGGGGTTCGACAGTTCGGCTATTCGGGAAGCGTGTGGGCACAGTGGGATTCGAGCTCCGGAGTGGGAGTTCGCTTGCAGCTTGGCCATTTCGCGGAGGCATCTGGATCTGGAGAGTTATCGGCTGCCGAATGTGGCGGAGGCGCTGGGGATTGCGCGGTTCAGCCATCACGACGCGGCCGCGGATGCTGCTGCGGCGGCCGATATTGTGCTCGCTCTGGCGGAGCGGACCGGGGCCGGTTCGCTGACCGAGTTGGAGCGGGCGGGAACGGACCGGCAGGCGCGCAGCTGGGGCGCCGGGCGAGGTAGCCCGGGGGATCGGCCGGAGCGGGCCGGTACTCGGCGTTCGCGGTGGGGCGATGCAGCCGGCCGTTCGTCGTCGGGTGAGACCGCCCGGCGTCGGGGCGAGGTTGGTCGCTCGAGTGAGACTGTGCGGCCGTCGGGGGAGCGGCGGGAGCGTGGATCCTGGTTTCCCCGTACCGAACTGGTGATGCCGGAGGTCACCGGGACGGATCCGGATCATCCGCTGTACGGCCAGATCGTCGTGTTCACCGGGGATCTCGTGAAACTCACGCGGCAGCAGGCGTGGGATGCGATCGCGGCTTGCGGGGCGCAGCCCGCGCGGAATGTGACCAGGCGGACCACGTGCCTCGTCATCGGGGACGGGTTCACCGGAGGCGATCCGGCGGCGTTCACCACGACGAAGGCGGCGCGGGTGGTGCAGTTGCGGGCGGGCGGTCACCGGATCGAGGTGCTCGATGAACAAGGACTGCTTGCGCGGTTCGGGCCGGCCGCCGAGTCAACAGCCGATTCCTTATTGCCGGGAAATAGCTAATCCCGACCGGCCGGAATGCTGGAGTGTGGGAATTGCTTCATTGCGGGGGTCCTGGGATGTCGGTAAAGAAGATGGGGAAGATCGTTCGGACGAAGATGTCGAGGCCAAGATGAAAAGTGCACGGGGTCGGTTGTGTCAGGGCGCGGGGGCGATCCTGGCCGCGACTGTGCTGGGGGTTTTCTGCGCGGGTGTCGCGCAGGCCGAGCCTCCGGCCTATTCCGGTGCACAGGTTGATGTGGACGGTTCACATCTTGATCATGTGGTGCAGCACGATGATCGGCGCGCCACCTTCTACGTCTACTCGGCCGCCATGAACCGGGTGATCGCTATGCAGGTCATCCTGCCCGCGGACAACAGCGCACCACGGCCCACCCTGTATCTGCTGAACGGCGCCGAGGACGGGATCGACGGGAACGGGCAGGAGACCTCCTGGGAGACCAAGACGGATCTGGTCAGCTATATGGGCGATCAGAACGTCAATGTCGTCAACATCCTCGACGGGCGATACAGCTATTACACCGACTGGCAGACCGACGACCCGGTGATCGGCCGCAACAAATGGACCACCTTCCTGACCCAGGAACTGCCGCCGATCATCGACTCCGCGCTGAATACCTCCGGCGCCAATGCCATTGCGGGCGTATCGATGTCGGCCACCTCGGTCCTGGCCCTGGCCGAAGACGCCCCCGGCTTGTACCGGAGTGTCGGATCGTTCAGCGGCTGCGCGCAGACCAGCACCGATCCCGGCCGTCGCTACCTCCAGGTGACGGTTCTTTCCGGCGGCGCCAACCCCTGGAACATCTGGGGCCCCGACGGCTCTCCCGCCTGGACCGCCAATGACCCCTCCACCGATGCCAACCTCGTCAAACTCCGCGGCACCGACCTCTATATCGCCGCCGGCTCGGGGCCCAACGGCACCTCCGGCCCCGCCGGCAATATGGGCAGCAGTCAGCCCGCCATGTCCAGCAATGTCCTGGAGTCCACGGTTGCCGGCTGCACCCAAGCCCTCCAAGCCTCCACCGAACGACTGGGCATTCCGGCCACCTACTCCTACCTCCCCAACGGCGGCCACAACTGGCCCTCCTGGCAGATCGACTTCCACGCAGCCTGGCCGGGCATGGCCCGCAGCCTGGGCATCTGAGTGCCGATCCGTCGCCGGGTGATCGCGGGGAACGGGCGAATTACGCGCAACCGCATCGAGCGATAAGCTCGCACGGGTGACCGACGAACAGCTGCTGCAGGGCCCTATTCATGCCGTCCATGTCGAGTTGGGCGCCACTTTTGCTCCGTTCGGGGGGTGGGAGATGCCGGTCTCGTATGCGGGGACCGTTGGTGAGCACACTGCGGTGCGGAACGCGGTCGGCATCTTCGATGTCAGCCACCTGGGGAAGGCCACCGTCAAGGGGGCCGGCGCGGCGGCATTCGTGAACTCGGCGTTGACCAATGATCTGAATCGGATCCGGCCGGGGAAGGCGCAGTACACCTTGTGCTGCACACCCGAGGGCGGGGTCATCGATGATCTGATCGCCTACTACGTCAGCGATGACGAGATGTTCCTGGTGCCCAATGCGGCCAATACCGCTGCCGTGGTGGCGGAATTGCAGAAGGTGGCGCCGGAGGGCATCACTGTGACCGATGAACATCGCGGTTACGCGGTATTCGCCGTGCAGGGACCGCGGTCGGCGGAAGTGCTTGCCAAGCTGGGCTTCCCCACCGACATGGAATACATGGCCTACGCGGACGCCGAGTGGGACGGCCGCCGGATCCGCGTCTGCCGCACGGGCTACACCGGCGAACACGGCTACGAACTCCTGCCCAAGTGGGACGACGCCGAGCCCCTGTTCCGCGCACTGCTGGCGGAGGTCGAAGCCGCGGGTGGTCAGGCCGCAGGTCTCGGCGCCCGCGATACGCTGCGCACCGAAATGGGCTACCCCCTGCACGGACATGAACTGTCCCTGGAGATTTCGCCGTTGCAGGCCCGCTGTGGCTGGGCCGTCGGCTGGAAGAAGCCGGAGTTCTGGGGCAAATCCGCACTGGAGCAGGAGAAGGCGGCCGGCCCGCGCCGACTCTTGTTGGGCCTCAAGGGACTCGACCGCGGCGTCCTCCGCCAGGGTCAGACCGTGCTGCGTGGTGACGACCGGATCGGCGAAACCACCTCCGGCACTTTCTCCCCCACCCTCAAGCTCGGTATCGCTCTGGCCCTCATCGACACCGCCTCCGGCATCGTGCCCGGTGATGTGGTCGAGGTCGACGTCCGCGGCCGCCGCCTCCGCTGCGAGGTAGTCAAGCCGCCCTTCGTCGAGGTCAAGACCTCCTAGTCGCGCTGCCCGCCCCCGCTGTGCCGTCGCCGTCGAACCGGGTCTGTACCCCGGGGTTTGCTGACGGCAGCGGAGGGTGGCACCGGCGCGTCGGAGAGGGCGAATTAGACTCCCCGTCATGACTCTTGCCGCACAATTCGCTCGCGTCCCGCATCCCGCGCCATTGGGGGCGCAGCGGCGGCAGGAGATTCTCGCGGAGCCCGGGTTCGGGCGGTTCTTTACCGATCACATGGTGTCGCTGGACTACGTGGACGGGCAGTGGACCAACGGCAAGGTCGAGCCCTACGGGCCGATGACCATGGATCCGGCGACCATGGTGTTCCACTACGGGCAGGCGATCTTCGAGGGGTTGAAGGCGTACCGGCAGGGCGACGGCAGCATCGCCACCTTCCGGGTGGATGCGAACGCGGCGCGGTTCCGGCGGTCGGCGGCTCGGATGGCTATGGCTGAGCTACCCGAGGAGCTGTTCGTCGAGTCGGTGCGGCAGCTGCTCGAGGTGGATGCCGATTGGGTGCCGGCGGCGGGTGGGGAAGAGTCCCTTTATCTGCGGCCGTTCATGTTCTCGACCGAGGTCGGGCTGGGTGTGAAGCCTGCTTCGGGGTACAAGTACCTGTTGCTGGGCTCCCCGGCCGGCGCCTACTTCTCCGGTGCGTTGAAGCCGGTCAAGGTGTGGCTGTCGACCGAGTTCACGCGGGCCGCGCCCGGTGGCACCGGTGAGGCCAAGGTGGCGGGCAACTATGCGGCGTCGCTGCTGGCGCAGCGGCAGGCGGCCGAGCAGGGGTGCGATCAGGTGGTGTGGCTGGATGCTTGCGAGCATCGCTACGTCGAGGAGATGGGCACCAACAATCTGTTCTTCGTGTTCGGCAGCGGGTCGCAGGCGCGGCTGGTGACGCCGGAGCTGTCCGGATCGCTGCTGCCGGGTATCACCCGCGATTCGCTGATCACGCTGGCCGCCGACTCGGGGTACCAGGTGGAGGAGCGGAAGATTTCCGTCGACGAGTGGCGGCGGGGCGTCCAATCCGGTGAGATCACCGAGGTTTTCGGATGCGGGACCGCGGCCGTGGTGATTCCGGTCGGATCGGTGCGTTCGGACGACGGCGATTTCACCATCGGGGACGGGACACCGGGCGAGGTCACTATGGCGTTGCGGGACACGCTCACCGGAATTCAGCGCGGCACCTTCGCTGACCAGCACGGCTGGATGCGCAAGCTCGCCTGACCGTCGACTACGAAAACCGCCCGCTCCGAACCGAATCGGGGCGGGCGTCGTCGTATTCGGGTCCGCGGCCGGGTTATACCAGCTCGATCAGCAACCCCGTAGGTACTCATGAACACCGCATTCCGGGCTACGGTTGATGGGGTGAGGTACGAATTCGTGGTGCTGCCGGTGGGGGCCGTCGCATCACCGGGGGAGGTTGCGGGGTATCTGCGCGCGCAGCAAGGAATTCCGGTCGACGAGCAGTTACGGCTGCTCGCTGCCGGGCTGCGGATGTGGAACGAGGAACTGCCGGTTTCGGCCCGACGCGCGGTGTTGCACGTCGAAGCCGCGGGCATGGCGCTGCGGGTCACGCCCGCGGACGTCGTCGAACGGTGGAGACCGCGGGGGCCGGCCGTCGTCGGTGTCGCGGGCGCTATTCGCTCGGTGCTGGAACGGCTCGTCGACGGGCTGGGATACCAGCTGTACGACGCGGAGAACGGGACACTCTGGACGCCGTAACTCGGATGCCTATGACCGTGCACCAGGTTGGCGTGTAACCGGTTCGAATCGTGACGCCGCCGGTCAGCCCGGCATGAACATCTGCCACTCTTCCAGCGTCTGCGGCCGCATCACGTAATTGTGGCCGCGGATGTGGGACAGCGAGGCGCTGGGCTCATCGGAGTACCAGTGGCCGGGGTAGACGACCGGATCGCCTTGCAGCCCAGCCAGATACCGCAGGCTACGGAACATGGCATCGGAATCGCCGCCGGGGAAATCGGTGCGGCCACAGCCGTCCACGAAGAGCGTGTCGCCCGCGATCAGGCGGTTCTCGAACAGGAAGCACTGACTACCGGGCGTATGGCCGGGGGTGTGCAGGAGTTCGATCTCGAACCCGCCGACCGCGACCTTGTCGCCGTGCGCGTGCCCGGTCAGCTCACTCGGCGCGATGCCGGTGACATTCGCGACCCACGGCAGTTCCTCGGCATTGACGTGCACCGCCACATCGGTCTTCTCCAGCAGCTCCTTCACCCCCCGCAGCGTGAACCCGAGCATGGACCCGCCGACATGATCGGGATGGTGGTGCGTAGCCAGCACACCGGTGAGACGCATCCCGTCCCCCTCGGCGATCTCCACCAGCTGCCCCGCCTCATACGCAGGATCCACGACCACACATTCGCCGCTCTCACGATCGCCGATCAGGTACGCGAAGTTCCGCATCTGAGTGGCGATCGGATCGCCCACGGCCCAATCGCGGCCGGACAGCAGCTGGCGGAAATACAAACGGTCGGAGGCCATACTCCTAAGCCTATTGCGCGCGATGTATCCGCCCCACCCGGACCCGCCCCCACCCCGCACCCGCCCTCAGCCCCACGAGTGGGATCTCACCAAAGTGACACGCCGTCGGAGGCTTTGGTGAGTTCCCCCTCGCGGAGGTGTTGGCGTGTGTCGCGTCTGAAATGCGAAGCCGCCCGCCGGATGTGTCCGGCGGGCGACTTCGTGGCTCGAGTGCGCGGGTGCTACACGCGGACGAGGATGGCTTCGATTTCGTCGGCGGCTTCGGGGCCGTAGGCGTCGCGGAGGCGCTTCATGGCTGCGTCGTGGTCGAGGGTCCAGTCCTGGGGGCCAACGGTTTCCAGGACGAGGACGGCGACCAGGGAGCCGAGCTGGGCGGAGCGTTCCAGGGAGAAGCCGGCGGACTGGCCGGTGAGGAAGCCGGCGCGGAAGGCGTCGCCTACGCCGGTCGGGTCGACCTTGGCGGTGTCGGGGACTACGTCCACGTGGAGTTCGGTGCCGTCGCGGTCGACGATCTTGGCGCCCTTGGAGCCGAGGGTGGTGACGCGAATGCCTACGCGCTCACCGACTTCCGCCTCGGACAGGCCGGTCTTCTGGAGCAGGATGCCCCACTCGTACTCGTTGGTGAACAGGTAGGTGGCGCCGTCGATGAGCTTCAGGATGGTGTCGCCGTCCACGTACGCCAGCTGCTGCGAAGGGTCGGCGGCGAAGGGGATTCCGGCGGTGCGGCACTGTTCGGTGTGGCGCAGCATGGCCTCGGGGTCGTCGGCGCCGATCAGGACCAGCTGGAGGTCGCGGCCGAGCTGGGTGATGTCGATATCACGGGCCTCGCTCATGGCGCCGGGGTAGAAGGAGGCGATCTGGGCCATGGTTTCGTCGGTGGTGCAGACGAAGCGGGCGGTGTGGGCCTCGTTCGAGACGCGGACGGCGGAGCAGTCGACTCCGTTGTCCTCCAGCCACTTCCGGTACTCGCCCCAGTCCTTGCCGACGGCGCCGACCAGCAGCGGGCGCTGGCCGAGCACGCCCATTGCGTACGAGATATTGCCCGCGACCCCGCCCCTGCGGATGGTCAGGTCATCGACGAGGAAGCTGAGCGATACGTGCTGAAGTTGGTCTGCCAGCAGCACATCGGAGAACTTTCCCGGAAAGCGCATGAGGTGATCGGTCGCGATGGACGCGGACACGGCGATGGTCACGGGGAATCCTTCGGTGGGGGTGAACGGCGGGAATCGCCGCAGTAACAAAACTACTCTGTCCGAGACGGATGATTCCACGTCTGGAACGAGGCGAAACACGCAAACAGCGCGGAACCCCCTATTGGGAGGTTCCGCGCTGGGCCCGCGTTATCTCAGTTGAAGCTGTCGCCGCAGGCGCAGGAGCCGGTGGCATTCGGGTTGTCGATGGTGAAACCCTGCTTCTCGATGGTGTCGACGAAGTCGATCGAGGCGCCCTGCACGTAGGGGGCGCTCATCCGGTCGACGGCCAGCTTGACGCCCGCGAACTCGACGATCAGGTCGCCATCGAGGGTGCGGTCATCGAAGAAGAGCTGGTAGCGCAGGCCGGCGCAGCCACCCGGCTGCACGGCGATGCGCAGCGCCAGATCATCGCGGCCTTCCTGATCCAGCAGTGCCTTTGCCTTGGAGGCGGCAGCATCGGTCAGAGCCACACCGTGAGTGGTGGTCTCGTTCTGCACAGTCATGAACTCTCCTAAAGGACCTGTTTTCAACCCGTCAGAGGCGTACGGCTCGACGCCTGTCAACGCCGCTTCGCGGGCGACTATTCCCAATCCTACGCGGAGGGGGTTGCGCGTACTGCGGGTCATCTGTCACTTGTCCTGTTCGCGGGCTTTCCCACGCCGTGACCCGGCGATCATGGTCGCCAGCAGGTAGCTGTGGGCGTGTGCGACACAACAAACAGGCAGACCAGGATTTTCCGGCGGACGTGTCATCGAATAGCCTGGTCGGCGTGAAGTTCCTGCGCCGTGGCGAGTCCAACCCCACAACCGATACCTCCAGCGTCGAAGCCGGTGGTACGGCGACGGTCGAGGACAAGTCGGTCACCCTGAGCAAAGGCCGGCCGACCCCGAAGCGACGAGAGGCCGAAGGCCGCCGTCGCGGCCCGGTCGCACCCGCGCCCAAGACCTCCAAGGAGGCCCGCGCGCGCCGCAAGTCGCTACGCGGGTCCAAGGAGGAACGCAAGGCGAGCTCGTCCGATCGCCGCAAGGAGGCCCAGGACCGGCGCGCCCGCATGCTCGCCGGTGAGGAGCAGTTCCTGATGCCGCGCGACAAGGGACCGGTGCGCGGGTACGTGCGCGACATCGTCGACGCGCGCCGGAACCTGCTGGGCCTGTTCATGCCCCTCGCCGTGGTGTTGATCTTCAGCATGATCCTGTCGCCCGGCCTGCAGGCCATCGTGACGCTGGCCATGCTGATCATGATGGTGTTCATGATTACCGAGGGCTTCATCCTCGGCCGCATCGTGAACCGTCGCGTGCGCGAGCGCTTCCCGGATACGACCGAGCGTCCGATGTCCCTCGGGTGGTACGCCTTCGTGCGCGCCTCGCAGGTGCGCCGCATGCGCGCCCCGAAGCCGCGCGTCAGCGCGGGCGACAGCATCTGAGTTTCGCGGCGCGCGGACTGCGCGCCGCTTGGTTTCGAGTCCGGTTCACGACGGTCCGGTGCTCGAACCCGGTCTGCAGCGGGTCTGAGTTCAGACGCGCCGCTAGGCCGCCTTATCGATGGCCGGCGCGCTCGAGCGCGGTGTCCGGAGACTCGGCCCCTGGTACTCAACGATTGCCGAGCCCGAGCGGTTATCCGTGTTCGCGGTAGGTCGCGATGGCCTGGAGGTCGTGGGCCGCGCGGGGGGCGTCGCGGTCGTCGAAATTGGTGGAGCCGGCCAGGTTCCAGCGCGAATCGCGGTGGAAGGGGACGGCTCGGCCGGCCGCGGACAACAGGGCGACGACGCGGGTGAAGACGTGTCCGCGGTCGGCGGCGGTGACGTGCAGGAAGGTTCCGGGTGCGGGGGTGATGGTGGTCATGACAGGTTTTCGCCTTCCTCTGTGGAATCGGTGGAGCCCCAGGCCATTCCGGCGTAGGTGAAGTAGCCGAGCGCGCAGATGGCGGTTCCGGCGGTGACGATTGCGGTGAGGGGCTGCATGGCTGTAAGTTTTCTATAGAAAACTTACTGCCAACAGTGGCAGTAACGTCATTGTTCGCAAATATTCGGCCAGAAGGGTCGGGTCATGTTGCAGAAGGTCGCCGTCGTCCTGAACGACCACCTCGCCATGTTCGAATTCGGCGTCGTCTGCGAGGTTTTCGGCCTCGACCGCAGCGCCGACGGACTGCCGCTCTTCGACTTCCGGGTCTGCGGGGCCGAACCGGGTAAACCGCTCACCACCAGCTCACCCGGCATTACCGTGGCACCTGAGTACGGGCTCGAGGAACTGGTCGGCGCGGATCTGGTGGCCGTTCCGGCGTTCCCGATCGACCATGGCTGCGACCCGCGGGTCGTGGACGCCGTACGCGCCGCGTCGGAGCGTGGGGCGACCATCCTCACCGTGTGCTCCGGGGCGTTCCTGGCCGGCCAGGCCGGGCTGCTGGACGGGCGCAAGTGCACCACACACTGGCGTTACGTCGACCGGCTCGCCCGGGACTTTCCGCTCGCCACAGTCGATCCCGATGTGCTGTTCGTGGACGAGGGCAATCTCATCACCAGCGCCGGCACCGCCGCCGGCATCGACGCCTGCCTGCATCTGGTGCGACGCGAACTCGGCAGCAGCGTCGCCAATGCCATCGCCCGGCGCATGGTGGTGCCGCCGCAGCGCGACGGCGGGCAGCGGCAGTTCATCGAACGGCCCGTCGTGGACTGCAGCTCCGACAGCCTCAGCGAGACCCTGCACTGGATGGGCGAGAATCTGGACCTTCCGCACACCGTGGAATCCCTCGCCGACCGCACCGCCATGTCCACCCGCACCTTCGCCCGCCGCTTCGCCGCCGAAACCGGCACCACTCCGGTGAAATGGCTTACCGGCCAGCGCATCCTGCTCGCCAAGCAACTCCTCGAAGACACCGACCTCGACCTCGAATCCCTGGCCGGCCGCTGCGGCTTCGGCTCCGGCGCCCTCCTCCGCCACCACTTCCAACGCTCGGTCGGCATCGCCCCCGTCGAATACCGCCGCCGCTTCGGAGCCAGAGCTTCCTGAACCGCGAGTGGGAACCTGTGGTGGGGGCTCATCGCGATTTGCCGCAACAGTTTCCCGCTCGCGGGCGGGGGATTCGTGTTCGGGTGGGGAGGCTACGATTCGCGGTCAGAAAGTTCCAGTGCGTGCACAACCAGACGACGCCGTGAATCCGGTGCGAGCGGTGGGTGCGTGCGGTTGATACCGTGCTGTCGTGTCGCACACTGCTCAAACAACCGATCGGCCGCTGCGGACGCTGGTGCTCGGTGGCGCCCGGTCCGGGAAATCGGCCTTCGCGGAACAGCTGGTCGCGTCGGAAGCGGTGCGATACGTCGCCACCGCCATAGCCGATCCCGACGATCAGGACTTCGCTGAACGCATTGCGGCGCATCGGGCGCGGCGGCCTGCGGCGTGGACGACCGTGGAAGGCGACCCGATCGGGGCCTTGGGCGCGGGCGACGGGGCGACGCTGATCGACGATCTCGGGACTTGGCTCACCGCGCGCATCGATGCGCGCGGGGCGTGGGAATTGCCGCGAGGGAGCGTGGGGCCCGATATCGAGGCGCTGGTTGCGGCGGTTACCGGATATCGGCATCGGCTGGTCATCGTGAGTCCCGAGGTGGGGCTGGGAGTCATTCCCGGGACTGCTTCCGGGCGACTCTTCCGCGACGAGCTCGGCATCCTCAATCAGCGGCTGGCCCAGGTGTGCGACGAGGTCTACCTGGTTGTCGCCGGTCAGGCCCTGCAGATCAAGCCCGATCGCGCCTCGGTAGTGACCGATGCGGTAACCGAGCTCAGTGATGTGTCCGCGGCCGCACTGCGCGATGCCGCGAACCCGGCTGTGGCGCAGGCGGTTCCGGATGTGGTGAGCACGGCGGGGACCATCACTGCCGCGGACGCCGAGTTGTTCGATGTCGACGTGCCACTCGAGTCGGTCGGGGACATCGCGGTCGAAGCTGACGCTGACAGTCCGAATCTGAACAAGCCTCGGGTGCGGATTGCGTTCGGGCCGGTGGCGGGGCCGGATTCGGGGGTGCGGGCTGCTGCGGAGGAGCGGCAGTTGCAGTTGACCAAGCCGGCGGGGGCGTTGGGGCGGTTGGAGCAGCTCGGGAATTGGGTGGCGGCTTGTCAGGGGGTGTGTCCGCCGCGGCAGTTCGAGCGGGCTCGGGTGGTGATCTTCGCGGGGGATCACGGGGTGGCTCGGCACGGGGTGTCGGCTTACCCGAGTGAAGTGACCGGGCAGATGGTGGCCAACTTCCTGCACGGGGGTGCGGCGGTGAATGTGCTGGCGCGCTTGGCCGATGCGACCGTGCGGGTGGAAGACATTGCCGTCGAAGGGGATACGGCGCCGGAGATTTCGCGGCACAAGGTGCGGCGGTCCAGCGGGTCGATCGATCGCGAAGACGCGCTGACCGAGGCCGAGGTGCAGGCGGCGCTGGCCGCCGGCGCCACCATTGCCGACGAGGAGATCGATTCCGGCGCGGACCTTCTCATCGCCGGTGAAATGGGAATCGGCAACACCACGCCCGCGACCGTGCTGATTGCCGCCGTGACCGACACCGAACCGGTGGTCGCGGTGGGGCGCGGCACCGGCGTCGACGATGCGGGCTGGATTCGCAAGACCGCGGCCATTCGTGACGCCATGTGGCGGGCGCGGCCGGTCGTCAAGGACCCGGTTGCCTTGCTGCGCACCGCATCCGGCGCGGACCTGACGGCCATGGCGGGCTTCCTGGCCCGTGCGGCCGCCCGCCGCACCCCGGTGATCCTGGACGGCGTGGTGGTCACCGCCGCCGCCCTGGTGGCCGATCAACTGGCGCCCGGCTCCCGCGCTTGGTGGATCGCCGGTCACCGTTCCAGCGAGCCCGCCCACAAGATCGCCTTGGACCGCCTGGAACTGGAGCCGCTGCTCGAAATGAGCATGCGCCTGGGCGAGGGCTCTGGCGCGCTCACCGCCCTCCCGCTCGTCCGCGCGGCCGTCGCCACCCTCTCCGATATGGCGACCTTCGCCGATGCCGGAGTGAGCACTGCCGACGCCGCAGAAACCGCCGGTGCATAACAGCCTCCGAACCATTGCCGCCGAACCGTATTCGGCGGCAATGCGAGGGCGGGCGACATCCGCTGTTCGATCATCGCCGGGCAGGACGATGCGGCCGCGCAAGTCGGTGTGGTTGGGCAAGGCGATTCGGCCGGGCGACACGACGTGGCCGGGCGTTTCCGGTGAGGTTGGGGTGGCTGGTCTGCGGGGAATCGTTGTGCGCGAGGTGTGGTGGTGAATGGGTTGCGGTTGGCGGTTTCGTGGTTGACCGTGTTGCCGGTGCGAGGGCCGGAGCAGGTGGATCGGGAGGCCGCTGGGCGGGCTATTGGGTGGGCGCCTGTGGTGGGGGTATTGGTCGGGGCAGGAGCGGCCGGGGTGCTTTGGGGGATAGGGGCTTTGGGGGGAAGTTGGCTGCTGGGGGGACTCGTGGCGGTGGCGGGGCTGGCGTTGGTTACACGGGGGATGCATGTCGACGGGCTGGCCGACACCATGGACGGGCTCGGAAGCTATGGGCCGCCGGAGCGGGCCCGGGAGATCATGAAGAGTGGCGGGGCCGGGCCGTTCGGGGTGGCTGCGCTGGTGTTCGTCATTGGGATTCAAGCGGTTTCGTTTGCCGGGCTGGCCGAAAGCGGGCGGTGGCTCGCCGTGGTGGTCGCTGTCGCGGTGGGGCGGGTGGCGGTGGTGCTCGCCTGTAGGCGGGGGATCGAGGCGGCGCCGGGGGCCGGGTTCGGTGCGCTGGTGGCGGGGACTCGAGGACCGGTCGCGGCGGCCGTGTGGGGTGGGATCGCGCTGGTGGCGGCAGGATTCGCGGGCGGGAATTGGTGGCAGGGGCCGATTGCCGTCGCGCTCGCGCTGGCGGTGTCCGTGGTGCTGGTGCGCCATTGTGTGCGGAGGTTCGGCGGGCTGAACGGTGATGTGCTCGGCGCCGCACTGGAAATCAGCGTCACCGTGGCGGCCTGCGTGCTGTCCTTCCGCTGACTCGCGCACTACTCGCTGAGCGGGTGTCGGGTGACACTCGGCTGGGGGTGTTGGGCGACACTCCGAGGGACGCGCCGGGGGTGGGTGACGGAGTTATTGCGGCTCGCAATCCGACTGGCCAGTGGTGGCGAATACAGCGTGTTCGGCTGTCTCGTCACCGTGTTCGCCGAGGATGGAGTCACCATGCGGTGGATATTCCTGCTGCCCGTTTTGTTCGCGGTGATCGCCGTGATCGTGTTCGTGGTCGGGGATCGTGTACGGCCCAAGGCTTGGCGGAAGGAGGAGGACGAAGAGGGCGCGCACACCATGGTGCTGGACCTGGTGAACATGTTCTTTGCCGCCATTGTCGCTTTTGTCGTGGTGATCTGCTGGCAGAGCTATGACGATGCGCATTCGCATACCGTGGCCGAGGCCAAGGGCCTGGTGAGCGTGTACCAGGCGGCGCACGATCTGCCCGAGCCGTATCGCAGCAATATCGAGGGGCTCACCCGCGAGTACACGAAAGAGGTTGTGACTCAGGAATGGTCGACCATGGACCGGCACCAGCGGCTCGACGACAAGGTGCAGGGCACCTTCGATGAACTGCGTGCCGCGGTCGACTCCGTGCCGACGACCGACCCGAATGTGAAGGACACCCAGGACAAAGCGTCCACCGCACTGGATGCGGCCTCCGACGCACGCTATGACCGTGGGCTGGATGCCGGGTACCGCATGCCGACGATTCTCTATGTCGCGCTGTGGTTCGGCACGGTCATGCTGCTGCTCGGCACGGTGCTCGCCGGTGTGGTGGTGACCAAGCGAAATCTGCTGATGACGGCGCTGTTCGGCGTCGTGGTCGGCACCGTGATGCTGTCGATCTACCAGCTCGATCGCCCGTTCTCCGGCGGCAATGTGGTGCCACGGGACGCCTACACGCTGGCGCAGCAACGGTACGACCAGCTCGGAAAGATGCCGGTGCCCGACAGCTCGGCTTCCGGCGCTCCCGCACCCAATATGCCGGTGTCGAGTGGGGTGCCGAACCGATGAACGGGAATCGGCTGCCCGCCTGGACGAGGCGGGCCGAATGACCAGAACAGGCAGAGCCGCAAGAGGATTGGCGGCGGTGTCCGCGGTGCCCGTGGCGGCGGTGCTGCTCGCAGGCCCCACAGCGGCGGATCCGGGTCTCCCCGATGTGATCGATCAGATTGCCAGCGGCAGTGCGGGCGGGCCCTCGGGCAGCGCCGGTCCCGGGGCGGTGGATGCGCCGTCGGGTAGTGCGCTATCGCTCGGAAGCGGCAGCGGTGCAACAGGTTCCGGGGCGGGCAGCTCCGCGACGGGGAGCGGGCTCGGCCTGAGCGTGGGCCGAGTCGCGGGTGGCGGCGCCTACCTCGGGAACGGAAGTTCGGCCACCGGGAGCAATAGCGGTAGCGCCATCGGTGCGAATCCCGTGAATCTCGCACTCTCGGATGGGCATGCGCTGGCCGCGCCGAAGGCCGCGACCGCGTTGGGCGGCCAGGTGGCGGCCCCGAATACCTTGGGTGGTCTGGCCGGGCTGGACTCCGGCAGTGTGGCGACCGCGTGCGCAGGTAGTGCTGTACTCGGCAGTGCCGCACTCGGATTGGGCATTCTCACCGGCAGTTCGCTCGGCTCCGGCGTCGGCAGCGCCCTCGGCAGTTCGCTGGGGTCCGGTCTGGTCGGCCCCGGCTTGTGGCCGGGACTCTGGCCCGGCTCCAGCCTGGTGGGTTCGGGCTCCAGCGGAGCGGGTAGCGCGGCGATCGGCAGTACCGCCACCGGCAGCGCCCTGCTGACCTGCCTGCTCCTGCTCCCCGTCCAGGTGCAGGAACCCGCCATCCCCCTGCAGATTCCGTCACCGCCGGCGCCCGTGATCCCCGCCGCCGCCCCGATCATCCCGCCGCCGCCTCCACCACCGCCGCGGGTCATACCTCCGATCCCCCCGCCACCCGTCGTAATACCCCCACCCCCCGCCCGGCCCGCGTACGTGGCATCCACCCCGGTCCCCACGCCCGTGAGCTGGACCACCCTGCAGATGATGACGGTCATGATCATCGCCATCATCGCCGCCGCCCGCGCCAAGATGCGTCGCCGCTTGTAAGCTGCGCGCCCGCGGCAACAGCGTCTCGCGCCAAGATGTGTCGCCGCTTCTAGGCCGCGAGCCCGAGGCGGCAGCTCGCGCCAAGATATGGCGCTGCTTCTAGGCTGCGAGCCTGAGGTGGCGTCTCGTGCCGAGATGTGTCGCCGTTACTAGGCTGCGCGCCCGCGGTAACAGCGTCTCGCGCCGCTGTCTGCTGTCGGCGGCGCGGGCGCTACATCAGCGGGAGTCAGTTGCGGAACTTGGTTTCGAGTTCCTTTGCGGTGGATTGCAAGTCGGTGGCGGGGGTGTTCTCGAAGATGCCTTGGAAGCCGGCTTCGGCCTTGATGGCGGCTTCGACGTCCGGGTCGTGGTAGATCTGCACGAGCTTCAGGTAGGTGGGGTTGTCCTTGTCGGCGGCTCGGGCGGCGAAGATGTTGATGTATTGCTTCAGGTCGGGGCGGTTGGGGTCGTCGGTGTAGATGATCTGGGATGGGGTGAGGCCGGCCTGCTGGGCCCAGGTGTCGTCGACGAAGGCGGCGTCGACGCTGTCCAGTGACGGGGCGGTGAGGGTGGGGTCGATGGTGGTGAGGCGCACCTTCGAGGCGGGTTTGTCGACGTCCTCGAGTTTGGAGTCCCAGCTGGGGCCGTTCTTCAGGACGATCAATCCGGCGGCGGCGAGGCTGAGCAGCGGGCGCACTTGGTTCGCCGGGTTGTTGCTCAGGGTGATTTCGCCACCAGCGGGGATGTCGGTGACCGACTTGTGCTTCTTCGAGTACAACGTCAGCGGATAGATCTCGGCGGCGCCGATCGGGACCAGGGTGTCGTTGTTCCTGGCGTCGTAGTTGGCCAGGTAGCGGACGTGCTGGAACTTGTTGAGGTCGATCTGCCCTTGGGAGAGCGCGGGATTGGGCTGGTTGTAGTCGGTGAAGTTGGTGAAGCTCACCGTGATGCCGGCGTCGGCGGCCTTCTTCTTGAAGACGTCCCAATGCGGTTGTGCGAGATCGTTCACACCGATGCGGACCACATTGTCGTGGTGTTCCCCGCCACAGGCGGCGGTCAAGGCCAGGCTCAACAGCAGGGGAAACACCAGGTAGCGGCGCAATTTTCGCATCTCACGCAAGCTAGGCGACTGGTACGTACCAGCGCGAGGCTTTCACTCGCCCGGATCGCAATCATTGCCGGTCGATTGCCCGCACGGTTGCATGGCCGGGTTCGATTTCGAGCATTCATGAAGAACCACGAGCATGCGGGAGCACGAGTGAAATTCCATCGGGTACTGGCGATCCCGGTCCTGGTAGCGGCAGTCGCGGGCCTCACCCTCACGGCAACGGCGTGCAGCAGCAATACCTCCGACGGCAATACCGTCCGCATCGGCACCACGGAGACCGACCCGCAGTGGGACGTCTTCAAGGACGAGGCCAAGGCGCAGGGCATCAATGTCGACATCGTCCATTACTCGGACTACTCGCAGCCCAATCAGGCGTTGTCGCAGAAGCAGATCGACGTGAATCTGTTCCAGCACCTGCAGTTCCTCGGCCAGTACAACGTCGCCAACAATCAGGATCTGACGCCCATCGGGGCCACCCAGATCGTGCCGCTGGGCCTGTACTCCAAGAAGCACAAGGCGCTGGCCGACATTCCGCAGGGCGGCGAGATCGCGGTGCCGAACGATCCCACCAATCAGGCGCGTGCCCTGTTCGTGCTGCAGGCGGCCGGGCTGTTGAAGCTCGCCGACAGCAACCCGCAGCCCACGCCCGCCGATATCGACAAGGGCGCGTCCAAGGTGAAGGTCACCCCAGTCGACGCCGCGCAGACGGCGCTGTCGCTGGCTTCCGTGGACGGGTCCGTGGTCAACAACACCTACCTGGAGCGTTCCGGTATCGACCCGAATTCCGCGCTGTACAAGGATGATCCGAACAGCCCGGGCGCTGCGCCGTACATCAACGCCTTCGTCACCCGCGCCGCGGACAAGAGCAACCCCACTTACCTGAAGCTCGTGGACATCTGGCACGACCCGGAGGTGCAGAAGGCGGTCGCCGAGAACTCCAAGGGCACCGCGGTCGAGGTCACCAAGAACGGACCGGAGCTGGAACAGATCCTGCAGCGGGTGCAGCAGACCATCCGCGACACCAAGTGAGCGAGAATCCCGCCGCAGCAGTCGAATTCCGTTCGGTCACCAAGGTTTTCGAGGCCGGCAAACAGAGTCACACCGCGCTCTCGGATATCGATCTGCGGATCGAACGGGGCGAGATCTTCGGTGTGATCGGCTATTCCGGCGCGGGCAAGAGCACCCTGGTGCGCCTGATCAACGCGCTGGAGAAGCCGACCAGCGGCACCGTGCTCATCTCCGGCGACCCCATCACCGGGGTCCCGGAGTCGCGGGTGCGGCAGTTGCGGCGCGATATCGGCATGGTGTTCCAGCAGTTCAACCTTTTCCGTTCGCGCACCGCGGCCGGGAATATCGAATACCCGCTGAAGGTCGCGGGCTGGCCACGTGCGCGGCGCAAGGCGCGCGTGGCGGAACTGCTGGAGTTCGTGGGGCTCACCGAGAAGGCGCGCAGTTACCCGGATCAGCTGTCCGGTGGGCAGAAGCAGCGGGTGGGCATCGCGCGGGCGCTGGCCACCTCGCCGTCGCTGCTGCTGGCCGACGAGGCGACCTCGGCGCTGGATCCGGAGACCACGCAGGAGGTGCTGCGGCTGCTGCAGAAGATCAATCGCGAGCTCGGCGTCACCATCGTCGTGATCACCCACGAGATGGATGTGATCCGGGCGGTGGCCGACCGGGTCGCGGTGCTGGCCGAGGGCCGGATCGTGGAATTGGCGAGCACTTTCGAGGTGTTCGCCGCACCACAAGCCGTGCCGACGCGCTCGTTCGTCGAGACGGTGCTGCACAACCGGCCGAGCGCAGATGAGCTGAAGCGGCTGGGCGAGCGGCACTCCGGGCGGCTCGTCACCGTGGACATCGACGATGAGCGCGGTATCGGGGACGCGCTCGCCACCGCCGCACATGCCGGTGTGCGGTTCGAGGTGGTCTACGGCGGCGTGAGTGCCTTGCAGGACAAGACCTTCGGCAGCGTGACGCTGGCCCTCGAAGGTCCGGACGACGCGGTGAACAAGGTCGTCGACGAGCTGGAGCGGAGGGCGGTCGTATGAGCGTCGTTGACGCGAGCTGGTCTGCGGCCGAGACGAATTACACGGCCGCACAGGTGAAGTGGAGCGCAACCGAGGTGAATTACGCGGCCGTGCACACGGACTGGGATCGGCTGCGGCCCGTGCTGGGCGATGCCGTCGGCACCACCATCTACCTGGTGGGCCTGACCTTCGTGGTCGGCGGCATCATCGGCCTGGCGCTGGGTACCGCGCTGTACACCACCCGCAAGGGCGGTCTACTGGCCAATGCCCCGATCAATGTGGTGCTCAACGTGGTGGTGAACGTGGTGCGCCCCATCCCGTTCATCATCCTGCTGGCCGCGCTGGGGCCGGTCACGCTGAAGGTCGTCGGCACCACGATCGGCACCGATGCGGCGGCCTTCGTGATGATCGTCGCCGCCTCCTTCGGCATTGCCCGCATTGTCGAGCAGAACCTGGTGACCGTGGATCCGGGTGTGATCGAAGCGGCGCGCGCGATGGGCGCGGGTCCGCTGCGCATCATTCTGACCCTGCTGATCCCGGAAGCGCTGGGCCCCTTGGTCCTCGGGTACACCTTCGTCGTGATTGCCATCGTCGACATGTCGGCCATGGCGGGCACCGTGGGCGGCGGCGGTCTCGGCGACTTCGCACTGGTCTACGGCTATCAACGATTCGACTGGCAGGTCACCCTGGTGGCGACGCTGGTCATCATCGCGGGGGTACAAGGCATCCAGTTCCTCGGAAACTGGTTGGCCCGCAGGGTATTGCGGCGTTGAGGGGACGGGCCCGGAACCACTGGTTCCGGGCCCGTGCCGTATTTCCGGTCGGGCCCGGTGCGTCCGGCCCCTATGCCTGCCTAGCCGAAGATGCCGCCGAGCATGCCGCCGTTCTGGCCGGCTTGCTGCCCGCGGCCCTCGCCGCCGAGGAAGCCGCCCGGCGGTTGTTCCGAGGGCTGGACTACGACGAAGCCCTGGCCCGAAAAGGCAAGGGTCAGACCCTCTCCGGTGCTGCGGCCGATGAGGCGGCCGAAGCCGAAGGAATCATTGCGCTTGATGCCGGTCTGCAAGCCGGAGGACCAGGCCACCGCCGCTTGCGGATCGGCATAGGTGGCTTGATCGACGTTCAGCACCACCGGATGTCCGTGGGTGATGATGGCGATGCGCCCGCGCCCGGCGAACACGCAGTTGAAGAACCCTGCATTGGAGGCGTATCCGGCGGCGCCCTGCATGAGGCGGATGTCGTAGCGCAGGCTCGGGTCGAAGGCGAGGACGTTCGCGCCGTTGATGGTCAGCCCGTCGGTTCCGTCGAGGTCGATGGTGTGCACGTCGGAGGCGCCGTTGGCCAGGAACAGGTCTCCGCGCCCCGACACCTTCATGAGTGGCACGCCCTCGCCGGTCAGCCGCTGCTGGATGGCCCGCCCGATCCCGCCCGCGCCCAGGGCCTGGAACTTCAGGTCGCCCTGGTACGCCACCATCGATCCGGCGCGCGCCATGACCTCACCGTTCACCGCGACCCGGATCATCTTGCCGTTCTGCTTCTGGATCCCGGCGCCTCGGACCTCGGCGTGCGCTGGGCTGAAGAGGTCGCTCTGCATCGGCTGGGCTCCTTGCTGCGGGGTAAACGTAGTCGGCGGGACCGGCGGATCGACCTGGTTGGAAAGCGGCATCGGCGGATATACCGGGGCGCCGGGGATCGCCGGGGGCGGGTCGCCCTGCCCCGGACTGGGATTCGGCGGGTTCAGCGGATGGATCGGGGGTGGCGGGGTGGCCGAGGTTTCGTGTGCTCCGGGGACGGTCCGGGATGCCATGGGTTCGGGTTCGTCGTCTATGTTGACGCCGAAGGCGGTGGCGATGCCGGTGAGGCCGTCGTCGTAGCCCTGGCCTACGGCGCGGACTTTCCAGGTGTCGGCGCGGCGGTAGATTTCTATGCCGACGACGGCTGTTTCGGTGGCCAGGCCGGTCATGGGGAAAGTCAGTGTGGCGGTGTCGGATTCGATGATGGCGGTGACCTGGCCGGCGGCGGCGAAGGTGGTGGGGCCGGTGCCGTCGAGGCTGGCGGTGACTATGACCGTGTCGATTTCGGGTGGGAGAGCGCTGGTTCGGATGTCGACCAGGTCGGGGCCGCCGGCACCGTTGCGGTAGGTGACGCCGGGGCCGATGGGTTGGTTGAAGAAGATGAAGTCGCCGTCGGCGCGGACCTTGCCGTCGGGGCCCAGCAGGAGGGCCGAGACGTCGAGTGGGGCAGCAGAAGTCACGGTGATGAGCATTCGATCGCCCGGGGCGGGGCGGTTTTCACCGCGCGCGAGCGTTGTCACCGGCTCCTCGTTCCAGCTGTATGTAGTTCCGGATGGAAGCGTTCACGGACCGAAGTCTCTCCTGAGATCGGGAAAATCGCCACTGTGGGCGGTGAATGGTCGGTTGACCAGCGCATTTCCGACACGCCCAGGAATTGGAGGGGTGTCATCGGAGTGGCTCGGGGCGATTAAGGTCCGTTTCGGGAAAACGATCGGTCTCATTGGTGCGGTGTCCTGGGAGGACGGCGAATGGCATTCCCGAAGGCTGCTCGTCACACCGCATACGGGTGCTGCCTGCTGCTGGCCGCCGGTAGCGGTGTCGCGGCGGCGGATCCCGCACCGCAGCAGGGGGATCTGTCCGCGACGCTGGCAGCCGCCATCTCTCGTGACCTCGGCCTCGACGCGACCCATTATCTGGCGCGCGCGGAGCAGGCCGCGCACCTCGCGGATTTCGAAACCGTGGCGCGGGTCGGGTATCGCGACTCGTTCGCGGGCGTCCGCATGGACGGGGATCGCCCCATCGTCGCCCTGGCGAAGGGCGGCAGCCGCGCCGATGCGGGAAAAGCCGCTGAGCGAGCCGGATTCACCGTCGAGGACGTGACCTACAGTGAGACGGCGCTGCACCTGCGCCGGGATGCGGTGCTGCGCTGGATCAGTGGACAGCCGGCGAATATCACCAGGACGGTCTACGGCGACGGGATCGATGTCGCACACAATGATGTCGTGCTGCACGCCACCGGCGCGCCGCAACTGCCGCCCGTGCCGCCGGAGCTGGGGCCGGTGCGGGTGGTCAGCGCGGGGGAGCCGTCGGTGGGACCCTCGCCGGAATCGACCGGGGTGCAGCCGCTGGTGATCAGCGCGCCCGGCAGCGATTACCTGGGTGGCCGCGCCTTCGCGTTCAACGTGCGCGGTATGACCGCGCGCTGTTCGGTGGCGTTCAACGGCACCGACGCCAAAGGGGGCACGGTGTTCGTCACGGCCGGGCACTGCGATCCGGCCAACCTCGACCCGAGCCTGAAAGGCTCGGGGCCGCAGCCGGTCTACGACTACTCCGACGGCAAGCGAGGCGAAGAACTCGGCACCATCGAGACCTCCAACTTCGGGCCACACGACTTCTCGATCGTGCACGTACGCGATGAGCAGGCGGCTCGCTTCCGGAACAACCTGGTATCCACCGAGACTCGTGGCGATTCCGGCAAACCGGCACCCGCCGGCGGCAGCGTGGGTTCCAACGACCAGACGAATCTGGCGCCGAGCGGAAGCGGTGGTGAGGCGGCCGCGGCCGAGGCCGCGACTCCGGGAGTACCGCTGGGCGCCGCCTCCGAACCGCTGCACATCGACGGCACCGCGTCCCCCGTGCTGGGTGCACCGGCCTGCAAATCCGGCTCCATCTCCGGATTCACCTGCGGCACGGTCCTCGAGGTCGGCCGCACCTATTCGGTCGGCACCCTGCCGGGCCGCTCCGACAAGGTCACCGTCCAGGGCTTCTTCCGGGTGAACACCTGTGGCGTGCACGGTGACAGCGGCGGCTCGATCATGACCGGCACCAAGGCGCTCGGCATAGTCAGCGCCAGCACCTCCGCCGACGCCTGCTCACCCGTCGGTTCCATCACCGCTCAGCCGATCGACGCCGTCCTCGCCGCTGTCCCGGGACTCCGGATCCGCACGAGCTGACCCGCCGCAGCGCCCACCGAACTTCGCTCGGCCCAGCTGCACTCTCCCCGCGGCCGAATTCGCTACGGGGACCGGCGCATTCCGGCCTCGCGGCCCCAGCCGGCGATGCGGAGCTGCAGGGGGCGGAGTTTGTCGTAGAAGATATTGCGTAGCTGTTCCGGGGCGGAGGGGCGCTGGGGGTCCACGTCGTCTACCGCGAGGGAGATGGCGGCCAGTTCGGCGAAGAAGTCGTCGCGCTGGGCGGGGAGTCCGATGCGGTCCTGGGGTTCCAGGCGGGAATCCGATTGCAGGTCGGCGTATTTGGCGCGGATGGCGGCGTCGACCTCGTCGATGCGCTCGCGGAGCCAGACGCGGAGGGCGCTGGGCGTCTGTTGCATGATGACGATTTCGCGGATGGCGGGGATGGCCATGGCCTCTTGGATGAGGTCTTCGAGTTTCTCGTGGACACGGGGCCAAGCCACGAAGTCACCGGCCTGGAAGGCGTCGCGGCCTTCCGTTTCGAGGGCCTCGCGGCGCATGCGGAAGGCGGGGGCGCGATCCGGCGCTACGCGTTGCAGGTACAGGACGAGGTCGTCGAGGGATTCCAGCTTCCGTTCGAAGTCCGCGAGCGGGGGTTCCAAGTAGTCTTCGGGGCCGCGGCTGTTGAGCAGGCCCTGCAGGATGGTTTCCACCTCCAGCAGCAGGTGGTGGGCCTTGGCCTGGTCCTGGGTGCGGGCCACCAGGGGGTCGAGGGCGGCGAGGCGGGTCTCGATTTCCGGTTCGGCCTTGGCGGCCTCGGCGCGGTGCACTTCGCGGCCGGCTTGGCGCCAGTCGGTGCGGGCCGCGGCGGCGCGGGAACGCAATTCGGTCCAGGGGGCGACCTCGCGTACCGGGATCTCGATGGCCGCGGTGGCGCTGCGATCCAGGTGCGGGATGCGGACCGCGGCGTGAATGGTCCAGCCGACCGCGAATTCGAGGGTGAGTTCGACCGCGGTGCCGGGTTCCAGATCGTCGGGCAGATCGCGGATGCGGACGGTGCCGATGGGGATCCAGCCCTCGTAGAGGCGCACGGCCAGGGTGGTGCCGCGGGTCGCGGTCTCCAGGCGCTGGAAGACGCGGTGCGGAATCTTGGTGCCCGCCTTAACGACTCGGCACAGTTGCCGATCCAGCAGCTCCACCGAGAAGTCGTGGGCGAGGATATCGCCGGCCAGATCCGGTACCGCCGGACCGGATTCGACGCGCACCCCCACCTGTTCGGCGGCGATCTCCACACCGTCGGCGAGCACCCGGACGGTGCATTCGCCGGTATCGCCCAGCGGCACTTCGATGAACAGGAAGGTGCCGGTCTCGTCGAGGCGCTCGCGCAGCACCTCCCCGCCGGCGGGCCGGACCTCGACCATCAGCTCCGCGGCCTCGATCTCCCCGCGCAGCACCCGGCCCGCGATATCGACCGAATCACCTTCCGGCACCAGGTTTTCCAGCTCCAGGATGCTGCGGCGAGTGGCCAGACCGCCCGCCTTCAGGGCCGCGCCGACCGCGACCACCAGTTCCGGATGGAACAGCCGCGGGGTGAGCCCGAAGCGTCCGGCCAGCAGCTCGGCCACCAGCGGCACCCGCGACGAGCCGCCGACCAGCACGATCTCGTCCAGATCCGCGAGGGCGAGCCGCGCCTTGCCCAGGGCCTCGGCGCAGCGGTCCAGGGTGCCGCGGACATGACCGTCGATGAGCCGGTTGAACTCGTGACGGCTCAGCGGCAGGTTGACGGACATGGGCAGGCCGGCGCGATCTTCGAGGTCCTGATCGATGATCTCGGTTTCGGTCTCGCGGGTCAGTTCGTGTTTGGCGGTCTCGGCCAGCGCCAGCAGGCGGGCCAGTCGTTCGGCGTCGGCCGGGTCGCCGGGTTCCACGCGCAGGTCGTAGGCGGGGAGCTGGGCGATCATCCAGTCGACGATGGCCTGGTCGAAGTCGTAGCCGCCGAGATAGCGGTCGCCGTCGAAGGATCGGCTGCTGAAGCCGTCCGCCGGATCCCAGGACACCACCGAGGTGTCGAAGGTGCCGCCGCCCAGGTCGTAGACCAGGAAGCGGCGCGATTCCGCGGCGGACCCGCCGTTCTCGTGCATATGCGCCAGCGCCGCCGCGACCGGTTCCATGAGGGTTTCGGCCACCTCCAGCCCGGCCGCCGCGCCCGCCTGCGTGGTCTGGGTCTTGGCGCTGGTCTCGAAGTAGGCCGGGACGGTGATGACGGCGCGGTCGATCGGCACGCCCAGCGCCTGCTCGGCCACCGATTTGAGATGCCGCAGCAGATGCACCGACGCCTGCAGCGGGGTCAGCGTCGCATGGCCCGCCGTGACCGGCTGATCGGTGCCCATATTCCGTTTGAAGAACATGGCCGGCGGCGTACCCGGCCGGCGCGCTTTACGTTTCGCGAGCGCGCCCACCAGCGGCGTGCCGTCGGGGGCGATCCACACCGCCGACGGAGTGGTCAGCGAGAGATCCGGATTGGCGACCAGCAGCGCGCCGCCCAGCGGGCGCAGGCGACGGCTGTCGATGAGCTCCTGCTTGTTCGGGATATCGGCATCGGCCGGAATGGCGATGCAGCAGTTGGTGGTCCCCAGATCGATGCCGGCGACGATGCTCATGCGGAGGGCTCCTGGTCGGTCGGGGCAGGCAGCAAGGCGAGCAGCACCCGATAGTCGAGGCCGGCCGCGGGCTCGTGAGCGGGGGCTTCGGTTGCGGTGGAAAGGGTTCGGCTCAATTCGAGCAGGTTGTTCAAGTCCGCGAGATCGTCGCCGGACGGTTCGGGGCGGTGGGTGATCAGCTCGGCCGCGATGCGGGCGCGCGGGGTCGCGAGCTGCTCCTCGGCCTCGTTCACCTGTGCGACCGTCAGGATCTCGCCGAACAGCGGAAAACGCTTGGCGTCGTACGAGATCCGCTTGCGCCGGGCGGCGATGCGGGCGCGAGTGGCGGCGCGGTCGGCGGTCGGGTCGACATCCAGGACCTGGAAGGCCGTCTCGTAGTAGGGATTACGGTCACGCCACGACCAGAGGTTCATTGCTGCTCCGATTTCGATAGAGGAGGCCAATGGCTAGAGGAATCCGAGGAACTGTCCCTGCATATGGCGTTCCAGCCGCCCCGCGTCCACCAGCAGGACCCGGGCCTGGTCGTACGGGGCATGACCGGGCAGCCCCAGCATGATCGCGGTATTGACATGGACTGCGCCGGTGCGGAATCCGGTGCGCTCCTCGAAGGGGTTGCGGCGCACCCGCAGATAAGTCGACAACACCACGGCGCTGCCGCGCCAGAACTCGTAGCGGGCCAGCTTGGCGGCGAAGGCCAGCCGGTCCGGCTCATCGGTGGTCGGGCGGTGACCGGTGGTGAGCTGCCGGGCGGTGAGGCCGAGTGCGATGCGCATCGGTTCCACCAGCGTCGCCACCTGATCCAGGACCGGCAGCGCGCGCTCGGCCCATCGGCCGTCTTCGGGCTGCCGGTGCGCGGTCTCCACGAACTCGATGCCGACATCGAGTGCCTGCTCGGCGAGCGGAATATTGTCGGGATCGATCTCGATCCACGCCCGCACCTCCGCCAGCGCGCGATCGAGGTGGTTCTCACGGGTCAGTCGCCGGATCTGCCCGCCCGCTTCCCGCGCCAGCCGGGCACGAGCCCGTGCGATATCGGCCGTGGCGAACGGCGCGCCGCGGATGAGCTCCATATGTGCTCTCGCCCTGCCCGAATGCTCGCGGCGCAGCTCGGAGATCCGGGCGATATGCAGTTCCAGCAGCTGTGCGGGCAATTCGCCGCGGGCCTCGTCGACCGCGATCGCCACCTCGTCCGGGGTGGCGGCGGCACTGACCGTGGTGAGATGGGTGCGCAGGCCGGCCCAGAACGCGTCGTCGGCGTGCAGTCGAGCCCAGGCCGCGAGGGCGCGGCCCCAATGCTCGAAAGCCGCGTCATCGCCGTCGATTTCGAGCCGGTAAGCGCGGGCGTGCTCGGCAATGGCCAGATGATGCAGGCTGTTCGGGTCCGGCTCGTCCCCGGTGTTGTTGTCCCGCCAGAGTCGCAGTGCGGTCGGCGTCCAGGGCTGGACGGCGCCGTCCTCGGTGAGGGCGGCGAACGCCAGCCGATCCAACGGGCGCTCCGAGGTCGAGGTGGTCCGCAGCCGGAGCGCGGTGTCGGCAATTCGAATCGCGGTCTGCCGCAGTTCATCCGCTGCCTCGCCATCCGCGCCGGTGAGCAGTTGGCCGGCCTGCTCCAGCAGCGTTCGCGTCTGTTCGAACCGTGCGAACAGCGCCGCCCGGGCCGCGCGGGACAGAAAGGTCCGGGCCGTGTTCAGGCGCAGCGCATCCAGTTCACCACCAGCGCCGTGTAATTCGGAGTCGGCCGCACCGATCAGCGCGGGCAGCAAGGTCGCATCGACGCGGGATACCGCGGTCAGCACCGTCGCCGCGTCGACCATGGCATGGCTGGGCCAATGTTCGCGAAAGCCGCGCAGCAGCATGCCCGCGCCCTCGGCGATGAGGGCATCGTCATGGTCCAACGTCCCGAGGATGAGTCGAATATTGGCTTGGAGGCCGATATCCGACAGGCCGATACCGCCGGCCTCTGAGCCGGTAGCACTCTCGACCGGGCTGGTGGCGGTGATCGCCGGTTCGGTGGCTGTTGCCGCTGGGCCGGCACCGGTAGCCGCCGCGGCGTTTTCGCTCGCCGCTGGGCCGGGGCTGCCGGCGGCCGGGTCGGTGTCGCTCGCCGGCAGGCGGATGTCCGTGGGCGCGTCCAGCAGGTCGCGGAGTTGTCGTTGCGCGGTGTCGCGGTCGCCGCTGCGGAGGCGGGCGAGGGCGGTGAGGAACTTCGCGAAGGGCTGGATCGGTGTGTCGCCGTGCCGGGTGACCTCGGCCAGGGGCGCGGTCGGGGGTCGGCCGTCGATTATGGCGGCGGTGGCCAGGACCAGGTTGCGGTAGGCGCTCGGGGTGCCCGGGCTCTGCAGTTCGGCGGGGGCCGTGAGGCCGCGGCGGAGGCGGTGGTACGCGCTGAGGTCGTGCAGGTGGCGGAGGCGGTCGCGGGCCTTGGTGCCGCCGCCGAAGCGGTCGGCGAATTCGTAGCGGCGGGCGGCCTCGGTGTCGTCGCCGCGTGCGGCGGCTCGGTCGCCGAAGTGCAGGAACCAGTCCGGGCGGGTGGCGGGGCCGAGGGCGTAGAGCATCATCCAGACCGGCGAGGTGGCGCCGGAGAATTCGTAGCGGGTGAAATCGCTGTCGACGAGGTCGACGAGATGGGTGCGGGCCAGCTGGGTGAATTCCGGTGAGGGCTCGCCTGCCCGGACCGTATTGCACAGCCAGGTCGCGAGTTCCGGATCCGCGTCGAGCAGTTCGCCGGTGGCGGACCAGGTTTCGGCGAACGATGCGGGATTCGGCCGTTGCAGCCACGCGGCGTAGGCGGATCGGGTGGTGGTTTCGTCGACGCCGATCCAGCCGTTCAGTCGGCCTACCAGGCGGACGGCCGCATCCGGGTCCACGGTGGCGACCTGTGCGGTGCGCTCCTGCAATACGGTGCGCCCGGCGCGGAATTCGTGATCCTCACCGAGCGCGAGGAACTCGTGTATCGCCTTGACGATCAGTTGTGCGCGCTCGGCCGGATCCGCCGCAGTGTCGGCCACGGCGAGTCGTTCCTGGAATTTCCCCCACACCGGCGATGTCACCGCACCGATCGGTGCGATGCGCGGTTGCGGAGCAACCGTTGCGGCCGTCCCGCTCGAATCCGATTCGGCAGACCCACTGGCGCCTGGCGTTTCGCCACGCCCGTCCTCGCCCCGTGACCGGCGCCACTTCACCCCGAACTCCTGCCGTGCACTGCGACCTCCACTCCCAGGGGCAGACCGCCGCAGTACTCCACCCCAGATCAGACCCGAGACTAATCCGAAGCTGTGAGTCCGCCAAGCCCACACTGTGAGGGTGGGAAGGGGTATGCACCACCGGCCCCGGCCCGAAGCAGCCTTGGGCGGTGGCTTTCGGGCGACCACGGTGTCGCCCGAAGGCCGGGGCGGGTGGGCGTTTCCAACAAGCGCCACGGCGTGGGGCACGTATCCATCAGCGGCCATGGTCGCGGTCGTTGGTGCATTCAGTCTGGCCAGAACGGCTCGATCTCGATGTCCCACTTTGGGACACTCGATATTCGACGGATATCGGAGCCGGACGGAGAGGAGCGCTCGTGAACCGGACCCATGACATCGACCGGGTCGAACTGGCACGCGAGAATTTCCTGACAGTGGGGCAGCTGCCCGTGGACGCGGTGTCCGGCGTGGTGTCGGCGTCCTGGCGGCGGTCCCGCGACGCGGGGGTCAATGACGTCGCCAATGTGCTGGATCGCGGGTATGTCGGCGATATCGACCTGCAGACCAGGTTCGTGCACTGCGCGCAGCCCGTGATCGACCGGCTGGCACAGGAATTGAGCGATATTCCGGTGAGTATCCTGCTCACCGACCAGAATTCGCGGGTGCTCATCCGCCGCGACAATCAGCGCGGACTGGGCGGGCGGTTCGACAATGTGTTCCTGGCGCCCGGCTTCTCCTACGCCGAGGAAGCGGTGGGCACCAATGGAATCGGCACCGCACTGGCCTCCGGGCGGGCCATCTTCATCCGCGGGCCCGAGCATTTCGCCGAGAACATCACCATTTTCGCGTGCGCCGGCGCGCCCGTTCGCGATCCGCTGACCGGATCCGTGCAGGGCGTACTGGATCTCAGCTGCCTGGCCAAGGACGCGAGCACCTTCATGCACTCGCTCGCCCAGCAGGCGGCCCGCAATATCGAGGCCGCGCTGCAGGCCAGCGGCTCGGTGCGGCAGCGCGCGGTGCTGGACCGATTCCTGCGCGTCAGCCGCAATGCTCGCGGACCGGTGTTGTCGCTGGCCGGTGACGTCTTCATGAGCGACACCCGCGCCAACGAGGAACTGAGCCCGCAGGAGAAGGCCTTCCTCCGCGAGATCGCCACCGGCCTGGCCGGCGTCCGCGAAAGCATGATGCTCGACGTCGAACTCCCCACCGGCCGCCGCGCCCGCGTCCGCCCCGACCCGGTCCTGGCCGGCGGCGACGTGGTCGGCGTGGTCCTGCGCGTCGACCTCAGCGCCCGCGAGCCCGCCACCCGGACCACCCCCCGCCCCACCGGCATGCCGGAAGTGCCCGGCGCATCCTCGGTCTGGCGCGCGGTCTGCGGCGAGGTGCTGGCGGCCGCCCGCACCGGCACCGCGGTCGTGGTCACCGGCGAACCCGGCGTAGGCAAACTGTCCGTCATCGCCGCCGCCCACCGCCGCGCCCACCCCGGCCGCCCCCTCGTCGTCATGGACTGCCGCACCCCGGACACCGTGACCCGCCTCCGCAACCTCCCCGACGCCGACCGCCAACCCACCATCGTCCTGACCCACCTCGACGAACTCCCCGCGAACCGCCTCGACGACCTCGACGACTGGCTGGAATCCCGCCCACCCGGCGGCTGGCTCGCCGCCACCGTCGCCAACACCGTCACCGCCGTGGACGACCTGCGCGCCGGAGCCGCTGCCGCCGCGAATATCGGCACCGCCCAGGACGATCGACACGATGTGCAGGTACCGGCCGCGAAAACTGGTGCCGGCGTGGACGATCAGCGCGCCACGATGGCGGCCGGCGCTGTCGTCGGAGAGAGGCTCGTGCCGATGGCGGCTGTGGCGAACACCGCTGCCGCGGTCGATGGCTCGCATGTCGGGGCAGTGGGTGCGGCGGAGACCGGCGCCGCCGAGGACGATCGAGTTGCCGGGGTAGAGATTTCGGCCCGGGAGGGTGCTCGGCAGGGTGACCTGGACGCGGTGTTGCGGCATTTCGGGGCGGGGGTGAGTGTGCCGGCGTTGCGGTATCGGATCGATGATCTGCGGCAGTTGGTGCCGCATTTGCTGCGGGTGCTGGCGCCGCGGCGGACGGTGGAGTGTTCGCCGGCGGTGCTGCGGGTGTTGCTGGGGTATGAGTGGCCGGGGAATGTGGCGGAGTTGCGGGATGCGTTGCGGGTGGCGTTGGGCCGGCGGCCGGCGGGGGATCTGCGGGAGAGTGATTTGCCGGAGACCTGTTTCGGGTCGGCCAATCGGAGTTTGACGCCTATCGAGGCTGCCGAAAGGACCGCTATCGTGCGGGCGCTGGTGCAGACGGGCGGAAATCGGCGGGAGGCGGCGCGGCATCTCGGGATCGCGCGGTCCTCGTTGTACCGGAAGATTCAGGCCTACGGGATCCGGCCGGCCAACTGAACGGGAACGGCCGCACCCTCATTGGAGAGTGCGGCCGCCGGAAGCGCTGGGCTACAGGTTGACCGGGTAGACCGGTTCCTGGATTTCGGGCTTGATGCGGTTCTCGACGAAGATGCCGTGCCAGATCATGAAGATCAGCAGCGTCCACAGGCGGCGGCTGTGATCGAGCGGGCCGGTGCGGTGCTCCTCCAGCATGGCCAGGATGGCGGGCTTGTTGAGGAGGTGGTCGGTGCCGGATTCGGTGATCTGGGCGCGGGCCCAGTCGTAGAGTTCGGGGCCGCGCAGCCAATGCCGCAGGGGGACCGGGAAACCGAGCTTGGCGCGGTGCAGGACGTGCGCGGGGACGATGTCCTCCAGCGCCCGGCGCAGCGCGTACTTGGTGGTCTCCTTGGTGATCTTCTGCTCGACCGGGATCTGCTCGGCGACCTTGAAGACCTCGGCATCCAGGAACGGGACGCGCAGTTCCAGCGAGTTGGCCATGGTTACCTTGTCGGCCTTGACCAGGATGTCGCCGCGCAGCCAGGTGAACAGGTCCAGGTGCTGCATGCGCGCCACCGGATCCCAGTCGCGGCCCTGCATGGCGTAGATGGGTCCGGTCACGTCCCGGTGCGTCCACTCGGGGCGGAAATCGCGCAGCACGGAACGCAATTGGGCGTCGTTGAAGCTGCGCGCATTGCCGTAGTAGCGCTCCTCCAGGGTGAGCGAGCCGCGGTGCAGCAGGCTCTTACCGCGAGTGCCCTCCGGGATCCGGTCCGACAGCAGGCCCGCCAGCTTGCGCACACCCCGCGGCAGGTATTCGAAGGGCTTGAGCGACAACGGCTCCCGGTAGATGGTGTAGCCGCCGAACAGCTCGTCCGCGCCCTCACCGGAGAGCACCACCTTGACGTGCTTGCGGGCCTCCTTGGCCACGAAGTACAGCGGCACCAGCGCCGGGTCGGCCACGGGTTCGTCCAGATACCAGACGATTTCGGGGATGGCGGCCGCGTACTCCTCCGGGCTCACCATCCGCACGATGTGCTTGGCGCCGATGGCCGCCGCGGTCTCGGCGGCCACATCGGCCTCCGAGTAGCCGTGCCGTTCGAAGGCGGAGGTGAAGGTGAGCAGGTTCGGGTTGTGCCGGATGGCCAGCGCCGCCGTCGCGGTCGAGTCGATGCCGCCGGACAGGAACGCGCCGACGGTCACATCCGCGCGCATGTGCTTGGCGACCGAATCCTCCAGCGCCGCCGCGATCTCTTTGTACCGGGCCTGCTCCGAGCCCGCCGTGAACGGCCGCACCCGGAACTGCGGGTTGAAGTAGCGGGTGACGCGCGGCGCCTCGCCGGGCTCGATCCAGGCGTAGCAACCGGATTCGAGGCGGCGGATGTCCCGGTGCAGGGTCTCGGCCTCGGGCACGTACTGCAGCACCGTGTAGTGCTCCAGCGCGCGCGGGTCCAGGTCGTCCGAGAGCCGCAGCGCAGGAAGCAGTTCCAGCAGGCTTTTCTTCTCACTGGAGAAGGCGGTGCCGCCCGGGCCGGTGGCCAGGTACAGCGGCTTGATGCCGAACGGGTCGCGCGCGATGAACAGTTTGTTCAGCTCGGTATCCCAGATGGCGATGGCGAACATGCCGCGCAGCCGGCTCGCGGCCTTGGCGCCCCAGTAGTGGAAGGCGGCGGCGATGGTCTCGGTATCGCCCTCGGTGCGGAACATGGGCTGATCGCCGAACTCGGCCGCGTGCGCGGTCTTCAGCTCCTCGCGCAACTCGAGGTAGTTGTAGACCTCGCCGTTGAACGTCATGGCGTACCGCTCGGGATTCTCCGGCGGTCCCCAGCGCAGCGGCTGATGCGAATGCTCGATATCGATGATCGACAACCGGTTGAATCCGAAGATCATCCGCTCGTCGTTCCAGGTGCCCTTCTCATCGGGCCCGCGATGCCGCTGGCAGTGCAGCGCTTCATACACCTGTGCCGCGGTCGCTTCGACCGTCCGCCCGTCCGGGGTAGTAGCCGTGTCAGCTGTCAGAAAACCGAGCAGTCCACACACTGAGCCGAGATCCTCTTTCCGGAATCGGGGATGGGCACGAAACGTCCTGTCCGAGTATGCCGCACGCGTGCTGATCGCGCCGCTGGAGCCCTTATCCACGGGTTATGAGGTTTCCGGAGTGTCGAACCCGACCCGATCACAACGTGGAGGCTGGTTTGGTCTACGCTCCGTAGTACTTGGGAAACTCTCAGGTGCTGTGGCGCGTTCGCGCGCCTCACCCTGAGGTCCCTGATACGTGCTGAACATGTGTCATCCGGCAGAAGCGGGTCCGGGTGGCGCGGAGTCGGAATGACGACCAGGAAGGCGTTGAGTGTGGCGCACAAGGCGAGCGAAGCGATAGGGGCACGACCCGCCCGGGGTCGGCGGGGCCGCATCCTTCGTCGGGCCGGGCTGGCGGTGTCCCTCGGGATGACCGCGATGCTCGTCTCCGGCTGCTCGATCGACAACCCGTGGCTTCGGTTCGGTTGGCCCTCGGGCGTCACCCCGCAGGCCACCCGGATGCGCGAGCTGTGGACGTGGTCCGTCCTGGCCGCGCTCGCGATGGGCGTGCTGGTCTGGGGTCTGACCTTCTGGACCATCATCTTCCACCGCAAGAAGCCGAACTCCCCGGAGTTCCCGCGGCAGACCGGTTACAACGTGCCGCTCGAGCTGAGCTACACGGCCATCCCGTTCGTGATCATCGCGGTGCTGTTCTACTTCACCGTGGTCGTCCAGAACTACGTGATGGACAAGGTGTCCAACCCGGATGTCACGGTCGACGTGACCGCCTTCCAGTGGAACTGGAAGTTCGGGTACCAGCACGTCGTGCTGAGCGACGGCACCGTCTACGACGGCGTCGACCACGCTCGCCAGGACATGAACACCCAGATCCAGGATGAGTACAAGGAGCGCACCAAGGACGGGCACCCGCAGCCGGGCCCGAACAACGGTCTGCCCGCCAATGACATCTCGTACCTGAACTACGACAAGGTCGAGACCGTCGGTACCTCCACCGAGATCCCGGTGCTGGTGCTGCCGACCGGTAAGAACATCGAGTTCCAGCTGGCCGCCGCGGACGTCATCCACTCCTTCTGGGTGCCGGAGTTCCTGTTCAAGCGCGACGTCATGCCGAACCCGAAGCAGAACCACTCGGACAACGTCTTCCAGATCACCAAGATCGAGAAGACCGGCGCCTTCGTCGGCCGCTGCGCGGAGATGTGCGGTACTTTCCACTCGATGATGAACTTCGAGGTCCGCGCGGTTTCACCGGCCGACTTCGAGAAGTACCTGAAGGCGCGGCAGGGCGGCATGACCAACGCCGACGCGCTGGCCAGCATCGGACAGTCGCCGGTAGCCACCACCACTCACCCGTTCAACACCAAGCGTGATGCGCGCGGCAACGAACTCGCCTCCGAAGTCAAGTGAGGGATGAACTGACATGAAGGTCGAAGCTCGCATCTTCGAACTGATCACGGTCTTCTTCGTGATCGTGGCCGTCGTGTACGGCTACTTCACCGGCCAGTCGCGGACCGGCGTCGAGTGGGCGGGAACCACCGCCATCGTGCTCTCGGCGGGTCTGGCGCTGATCGTGGCCACCTACTTCCGCTTCGTCGCCCGTCGTCTGGACCTGCGTCCCGAGGACTTCGAAGAGGCGGAGATCGTGGACGGCGCGGGCGATCTGGGCTTCTTCTCGCCCGGTTCGTTCTGGCCCATCCTGCTGGCCGGCGCGGGTTCCATCACCGCCCTCGGCCTGGCGTTCTTCCAGTTCTGGCTGATCGGCATCGGCGTGGTCTGCATCCTGTTCGCCGCCGGCGGACTGGTGTTCGAGTACCACCTCGGCCCGGAAAAGCACTGAGCTGGGACCTCGAAGCGCCCCACCCGAATTCGGGTGGGGCGCTTTGCTTTTGCCCCTTGCCCGCTGCTGGTGCAGAGGTCAGAGAGCGGGGCCGCCCATCTCCGGTGGGCGGCCCCGCTTTCCCCTCATCGGTCGGGTCGGGGTGCGGGTTACCGGGTTAGATGCCCAGGGCGTGTTTCAGGCGGATTCGGGGGTTTACGCCGGTCAGGCCGAGGAGGGCGCGGGGTATGCGGGGGTGCAGGTGGGTGGGGCGGGTGCGGATGGCGGTTTCTATCCAGCGGGCGGCTTCGGCCGGGTCGAGGACCGGGTTTTCGGAGTAGTCGGCGTCGGCCGTGTCGTCCATGCGGAAGGCCGGGTAATGGACGGTGGTGACGTGGATGCCGCGGGGAGCGAGTTCGGCGTCGGCGCATTGGCCGAAGGTGGTCCAGGCGGCTTGGGAACTGGCGTAGGAGGCGAAGTTCGGGGCTGCACCGGTGGTCGGGCTCCAAGGGCCGACATTCACGACGTGGCCGGATCCGCCGGCGAGCATCGCGGGTAGCAGGCCCAAGGTTAATCGCAGTGGCCCGAAGTAGTTGGTGGCCATCATGCGCTGGTAGTCGCGGAAGCGATCCAGGGATTGCAGCACGGGCCGACGGGAGGGTCGTCCGGCATTGTTGACCAGCACGTGGATGCTGTCGAAATCGGTGAGCAGATACTCGACCAGTTGATCCACATCGCCGAGCGCGGACAGATCGCACCGGAACCAGTGCGCGCGGCCCCCGGCCTCGATGATCTGGGCGCATTCCTCGACGAGCTCACTCCCGTTGCGCGCCACCAGAATCACTTCGGCGCCGTGCAGGGCGAGCAGCCGGACGGTGGCGCGGCCGATATCGGAGCAGGCGTCGGTGACGACGACGCGTTTGGCCGCAAGGGATTCGGGCGCCTCGGCTCGGGTGGAGCCGCTGGTCACGGCGGTGCGGGGACGGCGGGCAGCACGGAATTCGATCATGGGACAAGCAACCTTCATCTGAGGATTGAGCATGAACCATGCACCGGCACCCCGCCGACAGTGCCGAAGCCGCCGCACTTTCCCGGCTGCTAACCGGTTGCTGGAGGTGCGGCGGAACACATTCTAATCGGTCGGGTCATAGCGCCGGGCGCGTTCCGAGACGCAGATCTCGTCGATTCCGGACACGATGTCGCGCAACAGTTCCGAGGGCAGCGCGGCCGGGCGCAGCCGGCAGGTGAAGGTGATGAAGCCGTGGTCCTCACTATCGAGTTCCCGCAGGTAGCGCGACCGCACGCCGTAGGTCATGGCGGACATGACGGTGAAGCAGCCGGTGCGTTCGCGGTGCCCGGAGAACAGGTCGTGCAGGCCGTGGAAGACCCGTGCGTAGTTCGACAGGGGTGCGAAAACCGAGACGCGGTAGGCCGGTCCGCGCTCCGACGAGCTGATGACCGTATCGGCCAGATACTCCGCGTCGCGCAGTGTCAGCACCTTCGGAGCGAACATCAGCGCGCCCGCGGCGGCATTGCGGACGGGCATGCCGGCGCGGCCGCCCGCGGATGCGGCGATGGCGCCCAGCGATTTCCGGGCGCGGGCGCCGACTTCGCGGCGGGCGCGCAGGGAGAGGTTGGGGGTGGTGGGGTGCAGGCTGGACCATTGGCCGAAGCGGACGGTGCCGAGCTGCACGGTGCCCGTACCGACCGGTCGGGCGACTTTCAGGGGTGCGGTATCCACCCAGCGGCCCACCTGCAGCATGGCGTCACCCGGCGACTGAATCTCCTTGTAGGAGTGCTCCACCCAGGTATCGAAATCCAGGAACCGATGCGCGTCCGTGGTGAGCCAGGTGCGGTCCTTGTCCACATCGGTCACCTCGAGCGTCAGCGCGGTGATGATGCCGGTCCGCCCGCCGCCGCCCAGGATCCGCCGGAACCGCTCGGTGTGATGATGCCGCCCGCAGGTCCCGAAACGTCCGTCCTGATCGACGTATTCGAGCTCCACCACATTGTCGCTGAACATGCCGAAACGGTGCGAAGCTGCCGACAGCCCGCCCACTGCCGCGAATCCCCCCGCCGTGATCTCCCGGTGGTCGCCGACAATGGGCAGCCCGAGCCCGTGCGCGCCGAGGGTCCGGTCGATATCCGACAGTCGCGCGCCCGCCTGCACGCGCACCGTGCGCGCGTCCGCGTCGACCACCTGCACCCGGTTCATCTTCCGCATGCTGAGGACCGCGCCCTGATCCGGCAGCCCGAGATCGTCCTCCGGCCGCTCGCCACCCCGGATGATCAGGGGTTTCGTCGAACTTCGCGAATCCCGAACGGTCCGAACCACATCCGCGGTATCGCGGGGGAGGAATTCTTCGGGCAGGGTGGAGACGGGCGTGCTCATGGCGCTACAGCTTTCCACAGTCGGGCCCGTTGTGCTCGTACTCGGACGACCGTCCCACTACCACTCTTTCGGCCGTATAGTCCGCAAAGTGAGCTTCATGGGGAGGATCTTCGGTTCGCCGCGGGATCGGTTCGGCAGGCACATTCTGGCGCGGGTGCGGGCATTCGAGGGGGTCGATGCCGCGGAGTACGACCCGGATTCGTACGAAATCACCTATCGCTGCGGCAGTGCGCTGGCCACACTCAGCTTGGACATCCTCTTCCGGCGCTTCGACGGGGAGATCGGACCGGAACTGGAACAGGCTGTCTCCGAACTACTGGAGCCGGTCGCGGCGGGGCTGAGCCCGGACAGCTGGGAGTACGCGGAACCCCGGCTGCGGCCGGTGCTGCGGCAGGCGGGGCCGGCCCGGGTCGGTCTCGGCGAATTCCAGGGGCAGGATGTGGTGCTCGGGCGGCCGGCGGTGCCGTATCTGAACGAGATGGTCGTGGTGGACATGCCGACGACCATCCGGTTCGTCACCATCTTCGATCTGCGGCGCTGGGAAGTGGACGTCGATCAGGTATTCGCCACGGCGCACGGCAATCTCACCGAACTGGCCATGAACACCATGGCGGTGTTCGAACCGTCCGAGCGGACGCAGGTACTGGAGTATCCGGACGATGACGGCGATACCTATGTGGGATCGCTGCCGCTGATTCCGGGCTGGCTGGCGGGCGCGGGCGCCCGTACGGGTGCGCAGGCCCTGGTCTTCCTGAACGGTCATCTGGGGATGTTCATCACGATCGGGGCCACCGACGAGCTGGTGAATTCGCTACTGGCCGTGGCGGACCAGCGCTACGACGATGCGCTGCGGCCGCTGTCGCCGCTGCCGTACACGGTGGACGACGACGGTGCGCTGGTGCCGTATCGAGTGCCGAGAAACCATCCGGTATGGCCCGCGCTGCGGCATGCCGAGGCGAAACTCGCGGTGGCCGTGTACGGCCCGCAGACCGAGATGCTGCGCGCGGACGCAGAAGTCGAGGCGGTGGCCAGCGCCCTGCTGCACGTCCGCGGGCCGAACGGCATCGAACACACCATGACCCCGTGGCCGGCGGGCGCCCCGGCCCTGCTGCCCAAGGCCGATTTCATCGTCTTCGTGAACGATGACGGCGAAACCCTGCGGCTCGCTTGGGAAGACGTGGGCGAATACGTCGATCTGCCCTTGGCCCCGGGCTTCGACCCGCCCCGGTATCTGGTCCCCGGCCATCCCGCCGACGCCGTAATGGCCCGCCTCCGCACCCTGGCCGCCCTGACCGACGACTGATCCCCGCGCTGTCTTGGTCGACGGCTGTCTCTCGCGCTGCCCCGGCCGACGATCGGCTCTCGCAACGCCCCTGGCCGGTGATCGACCCTCCGCTGCCTGACCGGCGGTCGAGCACCCGCGTCGATTGGGCCTAGGGGCCGATACTCATGCACGGCGGTGCGCCGGTGCCGGTGCCGGTGCCGTGTCCGCGTCGGCGGAGTTGGGGTGCGAGGTTTCGGGGGATCGGGCCTGGTGGGGATGGGTGTCGGCGGGTCGGGCGGCGCGGCGGATATTGGACGCGATTGTGTCGTATCGGTGGGTTAAGGTCGGGCGCGTGGACAGGGCGCAATTGACAGCGGACATGGCGGCGGGGGACAGGCCGGAGTTCCTCTTCTTCTGGGGGCATACCCCGACGCCGGGGGTGGCGGTGGGGAAGTGGGTGTTCAGCCAGTGGTGGCCGGTGGAATTCACGGTGGACGGCCAGACCTACGGCAGCGCAGAGCATTTCATGATGGGCGAGAAGGCGCGGCTGTTCGGGGATGAGGAGATCCGTGCGCGGGTGCTCGCCACCGTGACCCCGGCGGATGCCAAGCGGCTCGGCCGGGAGGTGCGCGGGTTCGACCAGGAGACCTGGGTCGCGCATCGCTTCGACATCGTCATGCGCGGGAGTATTGCGAAATTCGGCCAGCACGAGGAGCTTCGAGACTTCCTGCTGGCCACCGCCGACCAGGTGCTGGTGGAAGCCGCTCCCCGCGACACCATCTGGGGCATCGGCCTCGGCGCGGAAAACCCGGCGGCCACCGATCCCGCCCGTTGGCGCGGTGAGAACCTACTCGGCTTCGCCCTCATGGACGCCCGCTCCGCGCTGGCCCCCGCCCGGCACCTGTAGCGGCCCCCGGCGCCACAGGCAGAGTGAAAAGCGCACGACCAGAACATCAGCGGGGGATTTTGCCTGTTTCCCCTCGCTGATGTTCTGGTCGCGTTTCTTTCGGATCTGCTCGATCTCGGGGGCTCAGCGGTTGGCGAGCTCGGAGAGCTCGTAGGCCAGTTTGTGGTTGACCGCACCGATCTGGGTGATCGTGCTGATCAGCAGGTTTCGGGCCTCGCGGGCTATCGGGTTGGAGAGGGTGGCCATGCGGGTCATGCGGTCGGTGAAGGAGACGACGCCCTGGGCCACTGGGCGGCGGACGGATTCGTAGGTGTCGAGGATGGAGTCCGGCTCGCCGGCCCGGACGCGGGCCAGGAGGGCGCCGAGGAAGGCCGCGTCCTGGATGCCGGTGTTCATGCCCTGGCCGCCGGCGGGGCTGTGTACGTGGGCGGCGTCGCCGGCCACGAAGACGCGGCCCGCGCGGTAGTGGTCGGCGAGGCGGTGGTGGACGCGGAAGCGGCTGGACCACAACACTTCCCGGACCGTGGCGCCGGAGTTGGGGCGGCGGGCGTCGAGGATGGCCTGCACGTCTTCGAGGGTGGGCTTCTCCGCGGCCTCGGCGACGGTGGCGACCACGCGGTAGCGGGCGTTCTGGTCGTCGGGCAGCGGCGCGACGATGGTGGCGCCCTCGGGGGACAGGTGCAGGGATACCTTGTCGCGCGGATCGGGCCAGTTCATGCGGATGTCGGCGAGGACGAAGGATTCGGGGTAGGTGGCGCCGGTGAAGCCGATGCCCGCGGCCTCGCGGATATTGCTGTGCATGCCGTCGGCGCCGATGACATAGTCGGCGCGGATGCTGCCCGCGGTGCCGTCGGCGGCGGTGTAGGCGAGGGTGACGGCGGTGTCGTCCTGGGTGAGGCCGGTGACCTCGTAGGGGCGCAGCACCTTTCCGCCCGCCTTCTCCAGGCGGGCCAGCAGGATGGCCTCGGTGTGCTGCTGGCCGATCATGACGGTGTAGGGGTACTTGGTCGGCAGTCCGGCGAAGGAGATGTGGGTCAGGGCGCGGTCGCCGTCGTACAGGACGAAGGTCGGGACCACCAGGCCCTGATCGTGAATGGTGTCGGCGAGGCCGAGGGTTTCCAGTACTTCCAGGGTGCGGGCGTGGATGACGACGGCGCGAGAAGTGTTGGCGCCCTCGGCGACCTTGTCCAGCAGCACCACATCGACGCCCGCGTCGGCGAGGGTGATGCCCGCGGTCAGGCCGGCGGGGCCGGCGCCCACGATGACGACCGATGCGGTGGCGGGAACGGCGTTCATGACGACTCCTCCAGTTCGGCCAACCTTTGTTGGCCAACGGCTGTTGACTTAAAGGTAAGCCCCGGTCGCAGGCATGTCAACACTTGTTGGCCAACATTCGTTGGCAAACCTGAGGCGGCCGCCGCACGATTACTTCGAGCCGGCGCCCGAGAGCGCGTGGAAGATCGCGGCCGTGCGGGTGCCCGGCGCCGCGCAGTAGACGATGATCCGCTGATCGGTATCGGAGATATGCAGGATCTGGCATTCGAAATCGAGCGGGCCGAGTTCGGGATGATCCACATGCTTCTGATGCGTGCGCCGCACCTCGACATCGTGTGCGGCCCACATATCCGCGAAACGCGGTGAGACGCCGAGCAATTCGGTGAGCAGCGCGGCCAGCGCCGGATTACCGGGATAGCGGGCGTAGGCGGCGCGCAGATCCGCCACGACGGAACGCGCGAACTCGCGGGTCGACTCGTCCGACCAGCTGGGATGGTCGACCGCCTGACCGAACATCCAGCGCACCATATTGCGATCCGCGCCGGGCGTCTCGTCGAAATCGCCCAGGAACGGGACGGCGGCGCGATTCCACGCCAGCACCTCGAAGGTGGCGTCCGCGACATACGCGGGACTGGCGATCGTATCGAGAATGATCCGGACCGACTGCGGCACAATCCGATTGGGTCCGCTGACGGTGGGCGGATGCTCCCCGGCCATGCGGTAGAGGTATTCGCGTTCGTCGACGCCGAGCATGAGCGCCCGCGCCAGCGCCGCCAGCACCTGCCGCGACGGATGCGAACCGCGCGCCTGCTCCAGCCGGACCAGGTAGTCGACCGAGATGCCCGCCAGCTGTGCCACTTCCTGGCGGCGCAGACCCGGTGCGCGGCGGTTGATTCCGTCGGGCAGGCCGACATCGCTCGGGGTCAGCCGCTCGCGCCGGCTGCGCAGGAAGGCCGCGAGTTCACTTCTATCCGCCATGGATCAAGTGTGAGCCCGGGACGGGTTTCGCGCGGGTGGTACAACTTGGTCCTCCCGGCGAACTTCGTGTGGTGCGAGTCTTGTTCACATGACGACAACAGCACTTATCACAGGCGCCAACAAAGGCATCGGCTACGAGACCGCACGGCAGCTCGCCGCCCGCGGCATCACCGTTCTGGTGGGGGCGCGCGACGCCGATCTGGGACGCGCGGCCACCGAGAAACTGCAGGCGGAAGGCGCGGACGCGCGGTTCGTACCACTCGACGTGACGGATCCGGAATCCGTCGCCGCCGCAGCGGAATTCATCGACAAGGAGTTCGGCAAGCTCGACATCCTGGTCAACAACGCGGCCATCGCCGGGGTCCGCGACGGTGACGGCAAGCCCTCGTCCACCGAACTGAACAGCCTGCGAAACCTCTTCGAGACCAATGTGTTCGGCGTGGTCGCGGTGACCAACGCCCTGCTCCCGCTGCTGCGGCGGGCGGAGGCGGCGCGGATCGTGAACGTATCCAGCGAGGTCGGGTCGCTCACCGCCACCATGGACCCGGACGGGCCGATGTTCCGGATGGCGGCCATCCCGTACGCCACCTCCAAGACCGCGCTGAACATGGTGACGGCCCAGTACGCCAAGGAACTCTGGGACACCCCGATCAAGGTGAACGCCGCCAATCCCGGCTACACCGCCACCGATCTGAACCACAACTCCGGATTCCGTACCGCGGCACAGGGCGCCGAGCCGTCGGTGCACCTCGCCACGCTGCCGGCGGACGGTCCGTCGGGCGTGCTGTGGGGCTACCGCTGGGGCGCCGACGAGGAGTACGGGCAGCTCGAGTGGTGATCGCCCCGCGCGAGCGAAACGGTGCTCGCGGAACGGGAGTGGAGGTCGCGCCGCGGCCACGGGCGTCGTGGTGAGGGCGGGCGATCGCGGTATCGATGCTATTGCGGCTATTGCGCTCGGTTGCGTTCGTGCAGCACAAGCAGCGTGTACGCGGCGATCGTGTCCGCGTCGATGATGGTGCCGTCCGAGATCATGGCCTCCAGCTCGGTACGGGTGAACCAGGCGGCCTCCATATCCTGCTCGGACAGTTCCCGTTCCGGCTCGCCCTCGGTCAGTTCGGTGGCCAGCACGATATGGCCGAGATGGCTGGTAGTGGCGGGCGCGGGCGCCAGCTGCCCCAGGTAGGTGAGCCGGCCCGCCCGCAATCCGGTCTCCTCGCGCAGTTCCTGGCGCGCCACCTCCAGCGGATCCATGTCCGCCCCGCCCGGCACCGACCCGCCGGGAAACTCCCAGCACCGCCGCCGCAGCGGATACCGATACTGTTCGACGAGTTGGAAGCGCTCCCCGTCCTGCGGAACCACCACCGCGTAGTGCGATTTGTCCACGACGGCGTAGACGGCCTCGGAGCCGTCGGCCCGGCGGACGATGTCCTCGCGGACCGTGATCCACGGATTGGAGTAGATCTCCTGAGAGCGCACGGTATCCATGCCCTCGATCCTGCCAGGAGGCGGTTCATGAACAGGTTCCGGCGGCGCGTGCCGCACCCTCGCCGGTTCGGCGGGGAACGGCTGGACGTGATTCTGGTGCTGCTGCTGACGGGTGGGGCGGGGATGGTCGACGCGGCCGCGTTTCTGGGGCTCGGCAATGTGTTCGCGGGCAATATGACCGGCAATGTGCTGATTCTCGGGATGGGGACCGCGGGTGGCGCGGGGATGCCTGTCGCCGGGCCGATCGCGGCGTTTCTGGGGTTCCTCGCGGGTGCTACGGCGGCGGGGGCCTTCCTGCGCCGGTACTCGGGGCGCTGGGCTCGGGAGATCCTGGCCTGCCTGGGTTTCGGTGCGGTGCTGTTGCTCGTGTGCGCTCTGCTGGTCGCGCTCGGTGATCCGGCCCGGCATCGGATCGGCGTGACCACGGCCGCGATTGCCGCGTGCGCCATGGGTATTCAGGCCGCCGCCGCCCGCAAGCTCGACGTGACCGACCTGACGACCGTGGTGGTGACGGTAACTCTCACCAAGTTCGCCGCTGAACTCGGTACGCGCGGTGGCTGGGCGGCGCTGGCGAATCGACGATCGGCGGCGGTGGTCTGTATTGCCCTCGGCGCGGCGGTCGGTGCGCTGTTGGAGCGCTGCGGTCTCGGCTGGGTTTTCGCGGCGGCGGCCGTGGTCATGGTGGGTGCGGCGGTCGTAGGTGGGGCCAGCATCAGTACGCCTGCCGGCGGTAGCAGGTCAGCCCTACGGGGTAGGGGAGGGGCGGGATAAATCGGGGGCGTTCCTGGAAGCGGTGACGCGGGTGGTGCTCGTAGCGTCCTGTCCATGGCAGTCATCGGGGTGGATCCGGAAACTTCGCAGGACATCGATCGTTCCGACCGGGTGGGCTGGAATCCGTTCACCCGTCTCGCCTTCCGCTTCGTCTTCGTCTCCTTCGGGCTGATGTGCCTGCTCGAGGCGCAGATCACGGCGGTGTTCCTGGGCTGGTCGGCAGAGCGGCTGGCGCACGATACGGTCGACTGGCCGACGCGGTTGCTCGACCCCAGCGTGAAGTGGGTGGGCGACCACGTCTTCGGCGTCGAGGCCGTGGATCACCACAGTGGCAGTGGAGACCAGACCTACAACTGGGTACAGCTCTGGTGTGTGCTGATGGTTGCGGTGGTCGCAACGCTGGTGTGGACCGCGCTGGATCGCCGCCGCCCCGACTACCGCCGCCTGGCCGGCTGGGTTCTGCTCTTCATTCGCGTGTGCCTGGGCGGCCAGATGCTGCTCTACGGTTTCGCGAAACTGATCCCGTCGCAGATGCCCGAACCCGCACTGTCCACGCTGCTCGAGCCCTACGGCAATATGACCAGCATGGGGGTGCTGTGGAACCAGGTCGGTTCCTCTCCGAGCTACGAAATCCTTTTGGGCGCAGCGGAAGTCACGGCGGGCCTACTGCTCTTCATCCCGCGGACCGCGATAGTCGGGGCCATGCTGGCCCTGGTCGATATGGCGATGGTGTTCGTCATGGATATGAACTTCGATGTGCCGGTGAAGATCGGCTCCGGCTTCTTCATGCTCATGGCCCTGCTCCTACTGGCCCCCGAGGCGAAGCGCCTGGCCGAAATGCTGATCCTGGACCGCCGCCCCGGCCCGTCGACCACCCCCTACCCGTTCCGCACCCCCCGCTCCCGCCGAATCGCGACCTTGCTCCAACTCGCCCTCGCGATCTGGATAGCCGCCGGCCTGGCCCACGCCTCCTGGGGCATCTACCAACAGGTCGGTTCCGGCCGCCCCAAGCCACCCCTCTACGGCATCTGGACAGTCGAAGAATTCACCCGCGACGGCCAATCCGTGCCACCCCTGCTGACCGACGAAAACCGCTGGCAGCGCATAGTCTTCGACTACCCCGGCTTCATGCAGTACCAGCAGATGGACGGCACCCTCGTCCCCGCGAAACTCCAGATCGACCCCCGGTCGCACCACCTGCAACTGCAAACCGCCGACGCGCCCTTGAGCTTTCATAACGCACAACCCCAGCAACAACCGGCATCGATGGGCGACTTCACCTTCCAGCAGTCCGCCCCGGATCAACTCCGACTCGACGGCGACTTCAACGGCCACCCGGTCACGGTTACCCTCCACCGCTTCGACGAGAACAACTTCCCCCTCCGCAACGGCGGCTTCCACTGGGTCGTGAACTACCCCAGCTCTTAACGTGCGTGCAGCGCCGAGGCGATCGCCTCGGCGGCTTGCTTTGTGGCGGAAGCGAGTTCGAGGAGGGCGGGGGTGGTGAGGTTGGTGTCGGGGCAGGTGACTATGGAGGCCGTCACCGTGCTCTCGTGGGTGAAGATCGGGGCCGCGATGGAGACGACGGCATTGTGGCCGCCCAGTTCGTGGGGCAGGTAGTCGATGGTGATGAGTTCGGTGATCATGCTGCTGAGGCGGTGGCGGAGGGGGTCCGTCACCGGGGAGTGGCGGAGGGCCGTCAGGGCTTCGAGCATGGGGGCGGAGTCGTCGGCGAGGCGTTCTACGGAGTAGCCGCGGTCTCGGATGGCGTCCAGGACCGCGGTGAGGCGGGGGCGGTGGGCCGGGTCGGCGGCCTCCAGCCAGGCGCTGCGTTCGAAATCCGGGGCCCAGGCGATGAATTCGCGGCAGACCGGGGGTGCGAAGGGCATGCGGCGGGCGGTGCGGATCCAGGGGACCGAGGGGGTGCCGATCACCTCGGTGATGACGATGGCGTCCGCTTCGCGTTCGGCGAGGAAGACCGGAACCCGGTGTGCCGTGGCCAGATCGCGCATTCGATCCAGGGCCAGCCGGCGTAGGGGGAACGCCGCTTCGGCGCGGCGGGCCACGGTCAGCAGGCCGAGGCCGAGGCAGTAGTTGCCGTCCTGGTCGCGGAGGGTCCAGCCGTCGGCGGTGAGCTGGGTGAGGACCGCGTGGGCGGTGGCGCGGGACATGCCGGTGGCGCGCACGATTCGTGCGAGGGAGAGCTGTTCGCCGGAATGCCGGGACAAGAGGTCGATCGTCTGTACGACGCGCCGGGTCGGTGGGGAGACGGCGGCGTCGGCTTCGGATGCGGCTGGGGCGGTGCGAGTTTCGGCCAAGGCGTTCCCCGTCTGTCGGATCGTGCGGCGAATGCATGCTAGCGGCGTGCCGATGAAATCGGCGTGAGGTATTGACCGTCACGCCGCTCCCGACCTATCGTCGGTGTCACATAATCGAACAATAGCGTCGAATATTCGACAACGCAAGTTGTGGGCGACGTGGCAAGTGGGTGAAGCGGGCAGTGAGTACGAGCATGCGAGCGGGATACGAGTTGTCGCATCTGTCTGCCCTCGAGGCGGAATCGGTGCACATCATCAGGGAGGTGGCCGCCACCTTCGAGCGGCCCGTGCTGCTGTTCTCCGGCGGCAAGGATTCGGCGGTCATGCTGGAACTGGCGCGGCGGGCCTTCTGGCCCGCGCCACTGCCGTTCCCATTGCTGCACATCGATACCGGGCGGAACTTCGACGAGGTCATCGAATTCCGGGATCGCACCGTCGCCCGGCTGGGCGCACAGTTGCTGGTCGGCAGCGTGCAGGACGATATCGACGCGGGCCGGGTCACCGAACGACCCGGCGAGACCCGCAATCGGCTGCAGACCACCACGCTGCTGCGCACCATTCGCGAGCACCGCTTCGACGCGGTCTTCGGCGGTGCGCGCCGCGATGAGGAGAAGGCACGCGCCAAGGAACGCGTCTTCAGCTTCCGCGACGAATACGGCGCGTGGGAGCCGCGAGCACAGCGGCCCGAGGTGTGGAATCTCTACAACGGGCGGCACCGCAAGGGTGAGCACATCCGGGTGTTCCCGCTGTCGAACTGGACCGAGCTCGACATCTGGGAGTACATCGGGCAGGCCGAGGTGGAACTGCCCGCGCTGTATTACGCGCACCGCCGCACCGTCGTCGAACGCGACGGAATGCTGCTGGCGGACAACCGATTCCTGACCTTCGGCCCCGAGGAAAAGCGGTTCGAGGCGAACGTGCGCTTCCGCACCCTCGGCGACGCCGACTGCACCGGCTGCGTGGAATCCGACGCCACCGATCCGGCCGAGGTGATCGCCGAAACCGCGGTCACCCGCCTCACCGAACGCGGCGCCACCCGCGCCGACGACCGAATCTCCGAGTCCGGCATGGAAGATCGCAAGCGAGAGGGCTACTTCTGATGCGCCGAAACCTGTTGCGCCTGGCCACCGCCGGCAGCGTCGACGACGGCAAGTCCACCCTGATCGGGCGGCTGCTCTTCGACTCCAAGAGCCTGTTCACCGATCAGCTCGACGCCATCGAACGCGCCAGCGTCGCCCGCGGCAATGACGGACCCGACCTGTCCCTGGTCACCGACGGCCTGCGCGCCGAACGCGAGCAGGGCATCACCATAGATGTCGCCTACCGCTACTTCGCCACGCCGCGAAGGAAATTCATCATCGCCGACACCCCGGGGCATGTGCAGTACACCCGGAACATGGTCACCGGCGCCTCCACCGCCGACCTCGCACTCCTGCTGGTCGATGCCCGCAAGGGCGTCTCCGAGCAGACCCGGCGGCACGCCTTCCTGTCCTCGCTGCTGGGCGTCGGGCACCTGGTGCTGTGCGTGAACAAGATGGACCTGGTCGACTGGTCCGAGCAGCGGTTCGAGGAGATCCGCGCCGAATTCGCGGACTTCGCAACGAAACTCGATGTCGGCGATCTGAGTTTCATCCCGGTCTCCGCCCTGCACGGCGACAATGTGGTGGAGCTGTCCGAGCACACCGCGGGCTGGTATCCGGGCCCGCCGCTGCTGCGTCACCTCGAGGAGGTGCACGTCGCCTCCGACCGCAACCTCATCGACACCCGGCTGCCCGTGCAGTACGTCATCCGGCCGCACGGCGAGAACGTGCGCAGTTACGCCGGAACCGTGGCGGGCGGCATCTTCAAGCCCGGCGACGAGGTGGTGGTGCTGCCGTCCGGCCGCACCAGCAAGGTCGCGCAGATCTGGGCGCCCGGCGGCGGCAAGGTGGAGGAGGCCTTCACCGGAATGGCCGTATCCCTCACCCTCGATGACGATATCGACGTCGGCCGCGGCGATATGCTCGCCCGCCCCGGCAATCAGCCACACCAGGACCGCGAACTCGACGCCATGGTGTGCTGGTTCTCCGACGAGACCCAGTTGCGGCCCGGCAGTGAGTACTCCATCCGCACCGCCGCCCAGACCGCCAAGGTCGAGGTGACCGAACTGGACTACCGGCTCGACGTCAACACCCTGCACCGGCAGACCGACGCGGATGCCCTGGCGCTCAATGACATCGGGCGCATCACGCTGAAGAGCCGGCAGCCACTGCTGTTCGACCCGTACCGGGAGAACCGCACCACCGGCAGCTTCATCCTCATCGACGAGGCCACCGATCAGACCGTCGCCGCGGGCATGATCACCGGACGCTCCACCGGCGCACCGCGGGTCGAGCACAAGGCGTCGAACGTGGTGTGGCACAGCTCCGCCGTGGAACGCGAGCAGCGGCTCAGCGGCGGCGCCACCGTATGGCTGACCGGGCTCTCCGGCTCCGGGAAGTCCACCATCGCAGTCGAATTGGAACGGCAGCTGATCGCCTCCGGGCAGCCCGCCTACCTGCTCGACGGCGACAATCTGCGGCACGGCCTGAACCGCAATCTGGGCTTCACCGACGAGGACCGGCGCGAGAACATCCGCCGCGTCGCCGAGGTGGCCGCACTGTTCGCGGACGCCGGTGTGGTGGCGATCGTCTCGCTCATCAGCCCGTTCCGCGCCGAACGCCGCGCGGCCCGGAAGCTGCACGAGGACAAGCATTTGCCGTTCCGCGAGATCTTCGTCGACACCCCGCTCGAGGAATGCGAACTGCGCGACGCCAAGGGCCTGTACAAGCGCGCCCGCGCGGGCGAACTGCGCGAGTTCACCGGTATCAGCTCGCCCTACGAGCGGCCGGAATTCGCCGATCTGACCTTCACCCCCTCGGACGGGACGCCGTCCGAGATCGCCCACCGGATCCTCCGGGCAATAGGCAGGAACTAGAGAGAATGGCAGACATTCGATGACCCAGCCCGATATCGACAAGGCCGAACTGCCTTTGACGGAGCCGTTCCTCGCGGCCGTCGCCGAGGCCGAGAAGCTCATCGCCGCCGCTGATTTCGTTCGGGACGAGCACGATCTCGCCGAAGGATACGACTACCTGCAGGGCAGCATTGCCGCCGTGCTGCAGCTGTCGCGGGCGCACGGCACCTCGCACCCGTACTTCGTGAGCTCCACGGGGCCGTACACCAAGATGGGCCTGGACAACCCGGACACCCTCTACTACCACGCCAATATCGAACCCGGCGCGGAATACCTGGTGACCGGCGTGCGCGGCAGCACCACCGACCTGAGTTTCCAGGTGCTCAAGGGCGATTACACCGCCACCGACGTCCCCGGCGGCGAGGACGCGTTCGACGATCGGCGGCTCGACATCGCCGCCGACGGCAGCTTCCAGCTCCGCTTCGGCCCGCCCAAGGAGAATCCGGAGCCGAACTACTTCCAGCTCGGCGAGGGCGCGTCCATGCTGGCGGTGCGCGAGGTCTACAGCGACTGGAGCACCGAACGCAAGGGCAGTATTCGCATCGAACGCGTGGATACGATCGGCACCACGCCGGCCGAACCCGATGTGGCGCAACTGCGGAAGCGGTACCGGGCGGCGGGGCGCATGCTGCTGACCCGCGTGCACACCTGGTTCAACTTCCCCAAGTGGTTCTACCTGGATCTGCCGGTGAACACGCTCACCGAACCGCGGCTCACACCGGGCGGATTGAGCACGCAGTACTCGTCGGTGGGGCATTTCGATCTGACCGAGGATCAGGCGCTGATCATCACCGTGCCGAAATCCGATGCGCCGTACCAGGGATTCCAGCTGGGTAGCCGCTGGTACATCTCCCTGGATTACGTGAACCATCAGACGAGCCTGAATCACCAGCAGGCGCAGGTGGATCCGGACGGGTTCATCCGCATGGTCGTTTCCAAGCGGAATCCGGGTGTCGCCAACTGGATCGAGACTACGGGCCGTACCCAGGGCATTCTCCAGTTCCGCTGGCAGCGCGTCGGCCGGGTGATCACCCCCGCCGACGGTCCCACTTACGAACTGGTGCCTTTCGACAAAGTGGCGGAACAACTCCCGCACTACGAACACAATCGCATCGATGAGGCCGGCTGGCGCGAGCGGATCGCCGCTCGGCAGCGGGCCTTCGCTGAAAGGATGCTCGGATGACGGGACTGCTCACCGACAAAGTCGTCGTGGTCAGTGGTGTCGGACCCGGCCTCGGCCGGTCGATCTGCTTGGAGTCGGCCGCGGCCGGAGCCAAGGTGGTGCTCGCCGCACGGACGGAGTCACGGCTGAAGGAAGTCGCGGCCGAGGTGGAGGCCGCGGGCGGCGAAACGCTCTCGGTGCCTACGGATATCACCGATGACGCGGCCGTGCAGAATTTGGTGGCGCGCACTCTCGAGACGTTCGGCCGGGTGGATGCTCTGGTGAACAATGCGTTCTCGCTGCCGTCCATGAAGCCGCTGGCGCGCACCGACTTCCAGCAGATTCGCGACAGCGTCGACCTCACGGTGCTGGGCGGATTGCGCATGACGCAGGCGTTCACCGAGGCGCTCGCCGAGTCCAAGGGCGCGGTCGTCATGATCAACTCCATGGTGCTGCGGCACTCCCAGCCGCGCTACGGCAGCTACAAGCTGGCCAAGGCGGCGCTGCTGGCCATGTCGCAGACCCTGGCGACCGAGCTGGGGGAGAAGGGGATCCGGGTCAATTCGGTTGCCCCGGGCTATATCTGGACCGATCAGCTGAAGCAGTACTTCGCCGGGATCGCCGAGAAGTACGGCATCACCCCGGAGCAGGTGTACCAGCAGACAGCCGCCAATTCCGATCTGAAGCGACTGCCGGAGCCCGGCGAGATCGCTCGCGCCGTCGTCTTTCTCGCCTCACCGTGGGCCAATGCCATCACCGGCCAGACCCTCGATGTCAACTGCGGCGAATTCCATGTCTGAGTGTTCAGGAGTGACCAAGCAATGACCGGACGCACCAACGTCGGCACCCTCGAGGATCTGCACGCCTCGGCGACGAAGGTCGTGGGGCTCGACGATTTCGGGTCCGACGACTACCGGGAGGCGCTCGGCGTCCTACTGGAGTCCTACCAGCGCGACGCCGGGCTCACCGAGCTCGGCAGCAAGATGAGCCGGTACTTCCTGCGCAATGCGCTGGTGGCCCGCGCGCTCAGCGAGGCCTCCTGGAAGGCGAACCCGGAGTACGCCGAAACCCCGGTCGCCAGGCCGATTTTCGTGACCGGCCTGCCGCGCACCGGCACCACCGCGCTACACCGGTTGCTGGCCGCCGACCCACAGCATCAGGCCCTGGAAATGTGGCTGGCGGACTTCCCGCAGCCGCGCCCGCCGCGCGAGACCTGGGCCGACAATCCGATCTACCAGCAGCTCGACGCCGGATTCGCGCAGCATCGCATCGAGAATCCGGAATTCATGGGCGTGCACTACATGACCGCGGCCGAGGTGGAGGAGTGCTGGCAGCTACTGCGGCAGACGGTCAAATCCATTGCCTACGAGTCGCTGGCCTACCTGCCGACCTATTCGCAGTGGCTGCAACAGCAGGAGTGGACCGACGCCTACGCGCGGCACAAGGCGAACCTGCAGCTCATCGGCTTGGGTGATACCCGGCGCTGGGTGCTCAAGAACCCGAGCCATCTCTTCGCGCTGGACGCGCTCATGGAGGTGTACCCGGACGCGCTGATCATTCAGACGCACCGCGATCCGGTGACCATTGTCGGGTCCTCGTGCAGCCTGTCCGAACAGGCGACCAAGGGCTGGTCCACCACCTTCGTCGGCGAGAAGATCGGTGCGACGCAGCTGGAGCTCTGGTCACGCGGCCTGCGCGAATTCACCTCCGCGCGAAAGCGATACAACCCGGACCAGTTCCTGGACATCGAATTCGACGAACTGCGCGCCGACCCGTTCGGGACGGTCGAGAAGATCTACTCGACCTTCGGGCTGGAATCCACCGACACCGGTCGCGCGGCCATGCGGGCACTCGACGAGGACAGCAAGTCCGGTGACCGCAAACCCCAGCACAAGTACTCACTGGCCGACTACGGGCTGACCGAGGATCGGGTGCGGGCGGAATTCGAGATCGCCTGACCCGAGGCGATTTATCGTGCAGTGAGCGGTAGGTGGACCGGCGCGGCCGATCCGAAACCCGAAGAACCCAGGTCCAATTGGTTCAGGAAGTTCTGGATGAGGACGTACGGGTTCATCTACTGCTCCTTCTGCTGTTTCTTCTTCGGGGCGGGTCCGAGCATCGGCACCAGGTAGCGCTCGGCCAGGGCCGCCAATTGCGTCTCGTCGTCGAGATCGACTATCTGACTGGGGATCGCGAGGAACGACGCGCAGAGCCGGACCATCAGTTCCGCCACCATGTCGGCGTCCACCTCCGCCGCGATCAGGCCCGCGCGCTGCTCGCGGCGGAGTTGTGCCGCGGTGAATTCCCGCACGACGGCGACGGTCCGGCCTTGATCGCCCATGATCGAACCGACGAACATGTCCGGTTCGGCCGACAGCAGCCCGCCGATGATCGGGTTGCCGCGGATCGCGCGCAACGAGCCCACGAAACCGGCCACCACCCGCGCACCGGGCGTATCGGCCGGATGCACGTCAGCGCGGAATTGATCGAAGTAGCGCCGGAATTCGCGCAGGATCACCTGCTCGACCAGATCGTCCTTGGTCGCGAAGCGGCGATAGACCGTGATGCGTGAGACCCCCGCGCGGCGGGCCACATCGTCGATGGTCGAGCGGCGCACGCCCAGGGTGGCGAACTGCTCGCAGGCCGCATCCAGGATGCGGGAGCGGAGTTCGTCGCCGGCACCGGCACTTTCGCCTGCTGCGCCGTAGACGCGTTCCAGCAGCGAGGCGGTGTCCGGGGTCCGGTCGGGCGGCGAGGGCGGTGGCTTCACTTTTTCCATTCGGCTGTGGGGGCGGTCTTCGCGTGCTGTGATTCAGGATACATGGATACGAGAGCTGTATCTCTGTATCAGGGCCTCGATGAAGGGAATCGAAGCATGGACGCATATCGACTCACCCGGCGGGACGCATTGCGCGCGGCGGGCGGCGTGCTCGGTGCGGTCGGCACGCTCGCACTCGGCGCGCGCACCGCCAGAGCCGAACCGTGGACCTGGCAGGCCGACGGCTCGATCGCCGGAACCGGCAGCGGCGCAGACCCATTGACGGTCTACGACCCCGAAGCCGACCAAGTCGTCGCCGATGTCATGGACCACGAGGACGTGCCCGCGGTGAACCGGTTGCTGGCAACCTGGGTCAAGAACACCCAGCCCCTGCCCGCCGGACTGCCGAAGGGGCTGAGCGACTTCATCGAATCCGCCCGGCAGCTACCCGCCTGGACCGATCAGGGAAAACTGGCCCAGGCCTTCGAATTCAACAAGAAACGCGGCCTGTACCTCGGCGTGCTCTACGCCTTCGACAGCGGCATGATGTCCACCGTCATCCCGCACGAGGCCCGCGCGGTGTACTACTCCCGCGGCGGCTCCCATCTCAAGGAACGCATCTCCAAGACAGCCAAATTCGGCTACGACATCGGCACCGTCGACGCCTACGGCGACACCGGCGAAATGATCGTCACCTGCGTCAAGACCCGCATCATCCACGCCGCCGTGCGGCATCTGCTGCCGACCTCGCCGCAGTGGCCCGCCGGGGTGATCCCCATCAGCCAGGACGACATCATGGTCACCTGGCACAGCCTGGCCACCACCATCATGCGCACCCTGCGCTCCTGGAACCTGCAGATCCCAGTCGCCGAATCCGATGGCTACCTGCACAGTTGGCAGCTGGCCGCGCACTTCCTCGGTGTCCGTGACGAATACATCCCCAACTCCTGGGATCAGGCCGAAGCCCAGGCGGTCCAGGTCCTCGACCCCATCATCGCCCCCACCCCCGAAGGCAACGACCTCGCCGACCAGCTCCTGAATCTCGGTGAGGATCTCGACCTCACCCTCCTCAGCCGCGGCATCCTCGGCGCCTTCACCCGCTACATCCTCGGCGACAAGATCGCCGACTGGCTCGCCATCCCGCGCGAACCCCTCTGGAACCCCCTCCTCGACGTCGCCTGGCGCCCCTTCGTCGCCGTCCGCGAGGGCGTCGAATCCGTCATCCCCCCGATCGACAACGCCTACTGGATGTTCGACGAATTCCTCCGCCAATTCGCCCTCTGGTACCTAGCCGAACTCCGCATGCCCCTCAGCATCGAAATCCCTCGAACCAACCGATAGTGCGCGTTCGATGGATCGATTACTTTGGGGCTGTCGCGTCGTCCACATGAGCAACCGCGGTTTCCACAGCCCCACACTCACAGGAGAAATTCGATGCGCAAGATCACCGCAGGACTGTTCATCTCGCTCGACGGCGTTATCGGGGAACCGCAGGAATGGCATTTCCCCTACTTCAACGATGAGATGGGTGCGGCTGTGTCCGCCCAGCTCGGCACTGCCGACACGTTGCTGATCGGGCGCGTCACCTATGAGGGCTTCGCCGGCGCGTGGCCGGAGCGGGAGACCGCGGGTGGTCCGGATGAGCCCATGGCCAAGGGGCTCGGGGATGCTCGCAAGATCGTCGTCTCGCATCAGGATCTCGAGCTCACCTGGCGGAACTCCGAGCAGTTGAAGGGGGAGCTGGTCGAGGGGGTCAAGGCGCTGAAGGAGGAGGCGGGCGCGACCGATATCGCCATGAGCGGGTCACCGTCGATCATCCGGCAGTTGCTGGCGGCGGGGCTCATCGACGAATTGCATCTGCTGGTGCACCCGGTCGTCCGCAACAGCGGGCTGCGCCTGTTCGGCGAGGGGGAGCCGATCCCGCTGAAGCTGTTGTCCGCCACGCCGTTCGAGACCGGTGTCGTGCACCTGGTCTACGGGCCGTCCGAGCCGCCCGCCGCGGCCGGGTACGACGAGGCACGCGCGCATCTGGACCAGGACGCGCAGTAACCGCACAACAGAACTACCGACCGCGCTGAGCGCGTTCGCCGAGGAGCTCGTAACGGAGCTGCAGTCCGTCGGTGAACGCGCTCAAAGCCAATTCGAAACTCTCCGAATCGATTTCATCGGCCTTCGCGCGTAACAGGTGCGCCTGCTCCAGATGCGGGTAGCGGTCCCGATAGACCTGGACGTCATCGGCGAAACCGCGGGAGAACGAGCCGAGGGTCGCGCCCATCACCAGATAGCGGGTCGCGGCGCCGATCATGGTCGCGTCCCGCGGCGGCCAGCCCGCGCCGACCAGACCGCCGTGTACCGCGTCGGCGGCCCGCAGATTCTCGTCCCGCTTACCCGGGCCCGACGCCAGGTACGGCACGAAGTTGGGGTGCGCGATCAGGGCCGCGCGATACGAACGCGCCCAGGAGACCAGGCCGTCCCGCCAGCCGAGCCGTTCGAAGGCCGACGCGTCGACGCGGGCCATGATGCCGCTCGCGATATCGTCCAGCAGATCGTCCTTGGTGGGGTAGTGCCCGTATAGCGAAGGGGCTTGAACGCCCAGTTCAGCGGCCAATTTCCGCATGGACAGGTCGGACAGGCCGGCGCGGTCGACGATGGCCAGCGCGGCCTCGCGGATGCGTTCCCGGCTCAGTAGCGGCACTCGTGGCCTGGGCATCTAATCGCCTTCCTGGAAGCATTGCCACACCTCCCTTGAAAAACCGAACGCCGTTAGGATACCGTGGCGAGAGTAAACCTAACAGCGTTTGGTTAGGAGTGATCCGCACCATGGACTTCGAACTCGGCGAGGCGCAGCGCGAACTGCGCGACCTCGCCCGCGCCTGGGTCGACAAGGAGGTCATCCCGCACGCCGCGGCCTGGGATCGCGCCGAAGCGGTCGACACCGCCATCGTCGGCAAACTCGGCGATATGGGCTTCCTCGGCATCGAAATCCCCGAGGAATACGGCGGATCCGGCGGCACCGCCCTCGACTACTGCCTGCTGCTCGAGGAACTCGGGCGCGGCGACAGTTCGGTGCGCGGCATCGTCTCGGTGTCACTGGGACTGGTGGGCAAATCCATCAAGACCTACGGCACCGAGGCGCAGCGGCGGGAATGGCTGCCGCGCTTGTGTTCCGGCCAGGCCCTGGGCTGCTTCGGGCTCACCGAACCCGGCACCGGCTCCGACGCGGGCAACCTCACCACCAAAGCCGTTGCGGACGGCGAGGATTGGCTGCTGTCCGGTACCAAGATGTTCATCACCAACGGCACCTGGGCCGAGGTGGCCATTATCTTCGCCCGCACCGGCGGGCCCGGGCCCAAGGGCGTCACCGCCTTCCTGGTGCCCACCGACGCGCCCGGATTCACCCGCACCGAGATCAAGGGCAAGCTCGGGCTGCGCGGGCAGGCCACCGCGGAATTCGTACTCGACCAGGTCCGGGTGCCCGACGCCAATCGGCTCGGCGAACTCGGCCAGGGTTTCAAGATCGCCATGGGCGCCCTCGACAAGGGACGCATGGGTGTGGCCGCCGGTTGCGTCGGCGTCGCGCGCGGCTGCCTGGAAGCCGCGGTGAAGTACGCCGGGGAACGCGAGCAATTCGGTAAGCCGATCGCCTCCTACCAGCTGGTTCAGGAACTCCTCGCCGATATCGCCGTCGATGTCGAAGCGGCGCGGCTGCTCACCTGGCGGGTCGCGCATCTGATCGAGCACGGAAAGCCGTTCGGCACCGAGGCTTCGGTCGCCAAACTGTTCGCCAGCGAGGCCGCGGTGAAGGCCGCCGACAATGCCATCCAGGTCTTCGGCGGCTACGGCTACATCGACGAGTACCCGGTCTCCAAATACCTGCGCGACGCGCGCGTACTCACCCTCTACGAGGGCACCAGCCAGATTCAGAAACTGCTCATCGGGCGCGCCCTCACCGGCGTGAACGCCTTCCTCTGACGCACCTGACCCACAAGGAGATTCGAATGCCGAAAGTAGCTGTCGTCACGGGTGCGGCCCGGGGCATCGGCGCGGCCACCGCCCGGCGACTGGCCGCCGACGGCTTTACCGTGGTCGTCGCCGACCTCGACGAAGCGGCGGGCAAGGACACCGTCGACGCCATCGTGGCCGCGGGCGGCAAGGCCATCGCCGTCGCCTGCAATGTCGCCGACGAAGCCTCGGTGGACGCCGCCTTCGAACGCGTTGCCGCGGAACTGGGTTCGGTCGACATACTGGTCAACAATGCCGGCGTGCTGCGCGACAACCTGTTGTTCAAGATGTCGGTGGAGGACTGGGACACCGTCATGTCGGTGCACCTGCGCGGCGCCTTCCTGTGCAGCCGGGCCGCGCAGCGGTACATGGTGAAGCAGAAGTCCGGCAAGATCGTGAACACCTCCAGCGTGTCCGCGCTCGGCGCACGCGGGCAGGCCAACTACTCCGCCGCCAAGATGGGCATCCAGGGCTTCACCCGCACGCTCGCCATCGAACTCGGGCCGTACGGCATCAATGTCAATGCTGTCGCGCCGGGCTTCATCGTCACCGAGATGACCGATGCCACCGCCGCCCGCGTCGGCGTCAGCCCCGAGGACTTCCGGAAGGCCGCCGCGGATATCACCCCGCTGCGCCGGGTCGGCGAGCCCGCCGATATCGCGAACGTGGTGTCGTTCCTCGTTTCCGAGAACGCCTCCTTCGTCACCGGTCAGACCATCTACGTCGACGGCGGCCGCAAGCTCTAATCGAGAGAAGCAGAATCACCATGCAGAGAACAGTTTTCGACGCAGACCACGACGCCTTCCGCAAGACGGTGCGCGCGTTCATCGAGTCCGAGGTCGCACCCGTCTACGACGAGTGGTACCAGGCCGGCATCGTCCCGCGCGAGTTCTATTACAAGCTGGCCGATCTCGGCGTCTTCGGCATCGAAGTACCCGAGGAGTTCGGCGGTGCGGGCATCGAATCCTTCAAGTTCCAGACCATCCTCATCGAGGAAACCGCCCGCGCCGCGGTCTCGTTCGGCGGATCCAGCGTGCACGTCGGACTGTGCCTGCCGTACCTGAAGAAACTGGCCACCGCGGAGCAGCGGCGGCGCTGGCTGCCCGGCTTCGTCACCGCCGAGCTCATGTTCGCCATCGCCATGACCGAACCCGGCACCGGCTCCGACCTCGCCGGAATGCGCACCACCGCAAAGCTTTCCGAGGACGGCACCCATTACGTGCTGAACGGGTCCAAGACCTTCATCACCGGCGGCGTGCACGCCGACCGCGTCATCGTGTGCGCCCGCACGGCCCCGCCGAAGGACGAGGACCGCCGATTCGGCATCTCGCTGTTCGTGGTCGACACCGAGTCAACCGGCTACGCGGTCGGCCGCAAGCTGGACAAGCTGGGGCTCAAGGTTTCCGACACCGCCGAACTCAACTTCACCGATGTGCGGGTACCGGTCGAAGACCTGCTCGGCGCGGAGCACAAGGGCTTCCATTACCTCGGCCAGAACCTGCCGCAGGAGCGCCTGTCCATCGCCATCGGCGCCTACGCCCAGGCGACGGCCGCCATCCGCTTCGCCAAGGAATACACGCAGCAGCGCAATGTCTTCGGCCGGCCGGTCGCCGGATTCCAGAACACCAAGTTCGAACTCGCCGCCTGCCAGGCCGAAGTCGACGCCGCCGAAGCCGTCGTCGACCGCGGGCTGGAAGCCCTCGACGCCGGCACCCTGACCGCCGCCGACGCTGCCTCCGCCAAGCTCTTCTGTACCGAGGTCGCGGCCCGCGTCATCGACCGCTGCCTGCAACTGCACGGCGGGTACGGGTTCATCAACGAATATCCGATCGCCCGTTTGTACGCGGACAACCGCGTGAACCGCATCTACGGCGGCACGTCCGAGGTCATGAAGATGATCATCGCCAAGGACATGGGCCTGTAGCCACATCCCCGCTCGACACCACGAGGTCCCAATGAACGCGACTCTCTCCCTCGCCAGCATTCTCGCCGAACCGGCGCGGCGGCGGCCCGGCCATATCGCCCTCATCGAAGGCGAACAACGCGTCACCTTCGCCGAATTGTGGCGGCAGGCCCGCGAACAGGCCGCCGCACTCATCGAACTCGGGGTGCGGCCGGGGGACCGCGTCGCGCTCATGGGGCCCAATACGACCGACTTCCCGCGCGCCTACTTCGCGATCCTGGCGGCGGGGGCGACCGTGGTGCCGGTGCATCTGCTGCTCACCGCCGACGAGGCCGAGTACGTGCTGCGGGACAGTGGGGCCAAGCTGCTGGTCTGCCATGACATGGTGCAGGCCGTCGGCAAAGCGGCGGCGGCGCGGGCCGGAATCGACTGTGTCGCACCGCAGGAACTCACCGGGGAGCCCATCGCCACCTTCGTGACGCGCGGTCCGCTCGATATCGCGGTCGTGTTCTACACCAGCGGGACCACCGGGCGGCCCAAGGGCGCCGAACTCAGCCACCTCAATATGGTCATGTGCGCGACGGTGAATGCGTTCGACGCCAACGAGGTTCACCGTGACGACATCGCACTGGGCGCGTTGCCGCTGTTCCATGTGTTCGGGCAGACGGTGTCCATGAACTCGCACTGGCGGGTCGGGGCGACGCTGGTGCTACTGCCCAGATTCGATGCGGCCGCGGCCATCGACCTCATGGTGCGCGAGGGCGTCAACACCTTCCACGGGGTGCCGACCATGTATCACGGGCTGCTCGCGGCCGCCGGTGATGCGGCGGAGCTACCGCGACTGCGGCTGTGCATCAGCGGCGGCGCCGCCCTGCCGCCGGTCGTCATCGAGGACTTCGAGCGCGTGTACGGGAGCTACATCCTCGAGGGCTACGGACTGTCCGAAACCTCGCCCACCGCAACGGTGAATCAGCCGGAGCTCGGTCCCAGGGCCGGGACGGTCGGGCATCCGGTGTGGGGCGTCGACGTGGAGATCGCCGACCCGGACGCACGCGACAGCATCCGGCTGCTGTCCGCGGACACCGTCGGCGAGGTCGTGGTGCGCGGGCACAATGTGTTCGGCGGCTACACCGGACGGCCCGACGCCACCGCGGAAGTCATGTGCGACGGCTGGTTCCGCACCGGCGACCTCGGCACCAAGGACGCCGACGGGTACCTGCGCATCGTCGACCGCATCAAGGAGATGATCATTCGCGGCGGGTTCAATGTGTACCCGACCGAGGTCGAGGCCGCGTTGCTGCGGCACCCCAAGATCGCGCAGGTGGCGATCATCGGCGTGCCCGACGAGACCTACGGGGAAGAGATCCTCGCCGTGGTCGTGCCCGACGGGCCGCTCACCGCCGACGAAGTCATCGACTACGCCAAAGCACATGTGGCACGGTACAAGTACCCGCGCCGCGTCGAGTTCCTCACCGAACTGCCGCTCGGGCCCACGCACAAGATCCTCAAGCGAGAATTGAAGGAGCGTTTCGCGTGATCGATTTCGATGACTTCGAGAAGTTGCGTTCGGCAGTCGGCACGGAGATCGGGGTGAGCGACTGGATCACCATCGACCAGGCGCGCATCGACAAGTTCGCGGAGGCCACCGAGGACTACCAGTGGATCCACGTGGACGCCGAACGCGCGGCCGCCGGACCCTACGGCAGCACCATCGCGCACGGGTTTCTCACCCTGTCGCTGGTGGTGCCGATGACCGCGCAGATCATGACGGTCAGCGCGGCCGGAATGGCAATCAATTACGGGCTCAATAAGGTTCGCTTCATCAACCCCGTGCCGGTCGACAGCCGGATTCGCGGGCGCATCACCCTCGACACCGTCACCGATATCGCCGGCGGCGTGCAGGCCGAGCGCACCGTCACCGTCGAGATCGACGGCGTCGCGAAACCGGCCTGCGTCGCGCAGAGCATCGCGCGCTACCTCGCCTGAGCTGTCTAACCGGCCCACCGCCCCGGACCGAACGGTTCCGCACCCATCGGCGCCGCGTCCGGGGTCATGGTCGCCACCACGGCGATCCCCGCGGCCTGAAAGTTACTGAGCGCGCGTTGAATATGGTCGTCCGAGGTGACCAGAATGACCGCGTTCACGCCGATGGCCTGCATGAGCTGCGCCGAGAACAACGCGTTCTGCACCGTCGAATCCGCTTGCGTCTCAGTGTGAATGCGCGCCGGATCGATCCCGCGCGCGATCAGCCAATCCGCCATGGCCTGCGCCTCGGTCACGCCGTTCTGCGGATTACCGCCCGTCACGATGATCGGCGAAGCGGGGGACAGTAGGGCCGAGACATAACCGGTGTACAGCCGCGCCATGAGCTCCGGCCGCATCGACCCGTCCGGTTGCAGGCCGTAGCCGAGCACCACGATTGCGGTATTCGGGTTGAAGATCGCGGGCAGGTTCAAACCTGGTAGCCGGAAAGTGGTCAGCCCGTCGACCACGGCGAGCAGATCGCTCGGCAGCCCCGGAACCGGCGGCGGTGGGGCGGCGTGGGCCGGAGCAACAGCCACCGCGATGGCCACCACCGTCACGCTGGGCAGTAAGGCGCGGATCACCTTGGTGCGGAGATTTGTCGGGACCGAGATTTTCCGATGTCTGCGGACAGTGAACATCGCCACCCCCTGAATAGCCGATCGGTGACTACTGGTCGGTTCAGACTCTGCGATCCATGATCACCCCTAATCCGGTCTGCGGTAGGGGGTTTCGCGAAATCTTCGATCATGTGACTGCGATCACATCTCATGCCGTGTCACAGTCCGGGGCGCCGGTTCGTCGACCTGATGTAGCCAACGAACAACACACGGAAAGCGAGAAGACGATGGCACGCATCGACATCACCCAGAGCGAGACCGCCGGCAAGTTCATGAAGCGCTTCGTCACCGCCAGCCGCGCCCTCGAGGACGGCGGCCTGGCCGAGACCACCCAGGAACTCGTCAAGATCCGCGCCTCCCAGATCAACGGCTGCGGCGTCTGCCTCGACGCCCACGTCAAGGACGCCGCGGCCGCCGGCGAAACCCCCGTCCGCCTCGCACTGATCGCAGCCTGGCGCGACACCAACGTCTTCACCGACGCCGAACGCGCCGCCCTCGCCCTCACCGAGGAAGGCACCCGCATCGCCGACCGGAGCCACCCCATCTCCGACGCCACCTGGGCCGAAGTCACCAAGCACTACGACGACGACCAGGCCGCCATCCTCATCGGCCTGATCGCCGTCATCAACACCTACAACCGGATCAACGTCCTCACCGGCCAGCTCGGCGGCGACTACGTCCCCGGAGCCTGGTGACGGTTCACTCGAAGGCCGCCCGGTGGGCATCGCACCACTCCGCGAACGTGCGGGGCGGGCGGCCGAGAAGCGTTGCGACAGTATCGGTGTGGAGGCCCTCCGTGTCCGAGCGCAGGGCGATGAAGGACTCCAGAATGGCCGCCGCCAAGGCGGGCGGGGCGCCATTGGGGAAGCGGGCGCTGATCGCTTCCTCGGGGGTGGCGGCGGTGCGGATTGCTATGTCGCGGCCCAGTTCTCGGCCCAGGGCCGCTACCTGGCCGGCGAAGGTGAAGGATTCGGCGCCGGTGAGGGTATAGCCGGCGGACTCGGAGCTCGTGGTGGTGAGGGCCTGGGCGGCCACCGCGGCGATATCGGCCGGGTCGACAGGGAACGCGCGGCCGGGACCGGTGGGGTCCATCAGCGGGAGTCCGGCGCGGACGGCCGGGGCCCACTCCAGCACATTGGACATGAGCGCGCCCGGGCGCAGGATCGTATGGGGGACACCGCTTTCCGCGAGCAACTCCTCGCGGGCGTGGTGCCAGCGGCCCATGGCCGGGACGGGATCGCCGACGGCGTAAGCCGAGGAAAGCAGGACGATGCGGCGTAACCCGGCCTCCTGCGCGGCCTTCACCGCATGGCGGGTGTGATCCACGCCGGTGCCGGGGACCAGCAGGAACAATGCGGTGACACCGTCGAGAGCGCGCGCCACCGCATCGGGATCCTCCAGGTCACCCACCCGGCGTTCGATATGGGCGGGCAGTGCGGTGGCGCGGGCGGGATCCCGTACCAGAACACGGAATTCGGTCCCGGAAGCGATCAGGGCACGGGTGAGCTCCCGGCCGATGTTCCCGGTGGATCCGGTGAGAAGTAGCATGGCAACTCCAGTTCGTTAGCCGTCTATCGAAAAACGCTAGACGGCTAACGATCGCCCGTCAAGACCTGTCCGCCGACGCTGGAGACGCCATGCCCGACTTCCTCGACCTACACGGCAGTACCTCGAAAGCCTTGCGCGCCTTGGCCGATCGCGACATGCGCAAGTACGGTCTGCATCTGGGCCAGAATCATGTGCTGGCCGTGCTGTGGGAACGAGACGGCCGCACCCCCGGCGAGATGGCCGCTGTCCTCTCGGTGACCACCCCCACCGTCGTCAAGATGGCCACCCGCATGACCACCGCCGGCCTCCTCGTCCGCAAACGCGACGACCACGACAACCGCCTCGTCCGCCTCTGGCTCACCGACCGCGGCCGCGAACTCCGCGAACCCATCGAAGCGGATCGAAAAGCCCTGTCGGACAACGTCACCGCCGACCTGACCCCCACCGAACGGCGCCATCTCATGACCGCCCTCGAAAAGATCCACCGAGCCGCCACCGACCTCCTCGGCGAGTCTGCCGACGGCTGAGGTCGTGTTACTGCACGGCGGCGACTTGCACCTCCGTGAGGGTTCGCCCGACGAGGTCGGCGAAGTCCTCGGTATCGGTGGCGGCGATCCAGCGCTTGAAGGCGATCTCGATTGTGAGCCCGCCCAACTGGGCGGTCACGGCGGAGGTCAGCCCGGGGACGCCGCGCGCTTCGAGTGCCTCGGTCATGGACGTGATGAGAGTGAGGTTCTTCAACGCCTCGCGCTCCCGGAGTTCGGGATTGGCGTCGATGACGGATTGCCGGAGGGCGAGGATTTCGCGGCGTTCCGGAGTGAACCGCTCGCGGCCGGCCGCGGTCAGGGCGGCGGCTATCGCTTCGAGCGGGGTTGCCGAGGGAGGCGCCGAGGCTATTTCGGTGGCCAGTAGGTCGGGCCTCGAGTCGCCGCCGAAGAGAACTTCGCGTTTGTCGCGGAAGTAGCGGAAGAAGGTGGTCTTGCCCAGGCCGGCGCGCTCCACGATGTCGATGACGGTGGTGTTCTCGTATCCGCGCTCGACGAAGAGGGTGAGCGCGGCGCGCATGAGTCGTTCTCGGGCATTGGGCTCCCAGCGGGGCATGGACGCAGTTTAGGGCACTCGGTTCCATCATCGATGCAGTGATGGAACTCGGTTCCTTCATTTGATGGAACTTGGTTCCGTCATTGGGTACGATTATTGATGGAACCAAGTTCCGTCACCACTCTGGTTGGGAGTCCGCGCATGAGCCGAGCTGTTGTGTACGAGACCTATGGAGGTCCCGAAGTGCTGGAAGTACGGGAGGTACCCGAACCGCACGCCGGGCCGGGACAGGTCCGCATTCGGGTACGGGCGGCGGGGCTGAATCCGATGGACGGAGTGTTCTCCTCGCAGCCCGAGTTCGCCGCACGATTCGGCCTCACCGTGCCATCCGGTTTCGGATACGACTTCGCCGGCGTCGTCGACGAGGCCGGGACCGGCGCCACCGGCTTCGCCGTGGGCGACCGGGTCTACGGCGGCGCAATGGCAAGGGCCGTAGCCGATTTCGTGGTGATCGACACGCCCGCCGAGACGCTCTGGCATACGCCGGAGGGCATCGGCGACGAGGTGGCGAGCACCCTTCCGGTAGCCGGCCGCACTGCCGCGGCCGCCCTGGCGGCGATCGGGCTGCGGTCCGGTGACACCGTCCTGATCGGCGGCGCCGCCGGCGGCGTGGGCGTGTTCGCCGTGCAGCTCGCGCGACTTGCCGGGGCCACCGTCATCGGGACCGCTTCGGAAGGCACCTTCGGCTTCCTGCGGCAGCTGGGCGCCGAACCCGTGACCTACGGGCCGGGACTCGAAGACCGGGTGAAAGCGCTGGCGATCGGCGGCGTGCACGCGGCGGCAGACCTGTTCGGCACCGAAACAGCCCAGGCCGCACTCGCACTCGGCGTACCACCCGATCGCATCACCACGATCGCCGTCGGCCCCAACCCACCCCGCGGCGTCCGCGCCACCCGAGGCGGAGCCGATGGCACACCGGCCGATCTGGAGCGCCTCACCACCGGAATCCGCACCGGCGATATCACCGTCCCCATCGCGGCGACCTTCCCGATCGAGCAGATCCGCGACGCCGTGGCATTACAGGCAGGCCGCCACGTCCACGGCAAGATCGTGATCACGTTGTAGGACGGTCACGTTGCGGCAGTGAGGGTGTCGTCGCCGGTCAGGCCCGGGATTCGGTGATCGCCGTGAGCGTCCTGGCGAGCCGGACGGCGAGTTCGTCGATCACTTCCGGGGTGCTGTTGAGCGGCGGCGCCACCAGCACCGACTGAGTGGTCGGGTCGATCCCGGAGGCGCAGAGGACCAGGCCGTTCACCTTGGCGGCGGCCAGGATTCGTTTGTTGGTGTCGGCGGGCTGCCCCGGATCGATGTGCAGGGCGCGCATCAGGCCGATACCGGACTGGTCCGACAGCAGGTCCGGGAATCGTTCGCACAATGTGGTCAGTGCGGCCGCGAGGCGTTCACCCGCTGTGGCGGCGTTGCCCAGCAGCTGTTCGCCCTCGATGACGTCCAGTACCGCGTTGGCGGTGGCACAGGCCAGGGGGTTCGCGGACATGGTGTGGCCCAGCGCGATCGGGCCCAGCGGTTCGCCGATGGCCGCGGCGATCGATTCGGCGACCACGGTGACCGCGAGGCTGGTATAGCCGCCCGTCAGTCCCTTGCCCGAGGTCAGGATGTCGGGGGCGATATTGGAATGGTCACCGGCCCACCACTTTCCGGTGCGCCCGAAACCGGACATGACCTCGTCGGCGATCAGCACGATGCCGTGGTTCCGGGTCTCACGCCGCAGCCACTGCATCGTCTCGGCATCGATCGGCGACGCGCCCGACGACGCCCCGCCGAGGGGTTCGACGACTACCGCCGCCACCTTCGACGGGCCCGCCGCGAGCAGTGCCGTGGCCCATTCCTCATGGGTGGCGCGGCGCCGGCCGGGCTTGGGGCGCACCAGCACTCGCTCACCGGTCGGCCCCAACAACGGTTCGACGGAGGGATCACGCTTACCGGGACTGCCGGTGATCGACAGCGCCGCCGCGGTCATACCGTGGTAGCTCGGCTGTTCGGACAGGATGACCGTACGCCGGGCAGCCCCGCGACGGTGCTGGCAGGCGAAAGCCAGCCGCAGCGCGCACTCGTTGGCCTCCGATCCGGAATTGGTGTACTCGACAGCGGCGGCGCCCGGCACGATCCGGAGCAGCCGCGACGTCAACTCCACTGCCTGCTGGTTACGGAATTGGCTGCGATGCACGAAAGTCAACTGCCTGAGCTGCTTTTCGACAGCCCGCAGCACCGCCGGGTGCGAATGCCCGACATTCACATTGAGGACGCCGGAGGAGCCGTCCAGATAATCGTTTCCGTCGTCGTCATAGATGTAGGGCCCGGTGGCCCGCGCGGCAATGGGGAGTGCGGTTCGGCTGTGGGCCACGGCGGGCGGAACGATGGTCATGCCGGCTGAGAATCCTTTCGGAGGAGTGCGAGCAGCGCCGCCGACGCCACGGCGGCCACGATGCCCAGCGTGAAGGTCAGACCCGTGAAGGCGGCGCTGCCCACGACAGCCGCGCCGAGCACGGTGGTGCCGACGGCGATGCCCGCGTTCATCATCGAGTTGTTCCACGCGACCACCGAGGCGCGCTGGGTCGGGTCGGCAGAGGACAGATAGGCCTGCTGGCTCGAATAGAACGAGCCGCCGAAAACACACCACAATGCCAAGGCCGTCAGCGCGACGACCATATTGTGGGTGCTCAGAGCTACTGCGGCACAGGGTGCGAACGCCGTCGCGGAAACGACGGAAACCCAGACGCCCTTGATGTTTCGCCGATTCAGGCGATCCAGGATGGCCCCGGTGCTCAGCGAACCGATCAGCGATCCGGCGCCCACCAGCAGTCCGACCAGCCCGAGCGTGCCGAGACCGAAACCGAAGCGCTGGGAGAAGAGCACGCCGATGAAGGTGTAGGCGCCGAGCCGGCCCGCCTGCAGGAACAGTGTCGCTATGAGCCCCAGGCTGATTCGCGGTTGCCGCCACGGCGCGAGCAAGGCACGCAGGCCGCGCGAGGTACCGGTCACCGCAAGATGATCCAGGCGCGCGTACAACACCCCCGAGGTCACCACCATCAGCACGCCCACCGCGAGAAACGGCCAGCGCCAACTGGTCAGCGACGCCAGCGCCGCACCGAGCGGCACGCCCAGCACCTGTCCCAGCGAATAGATACTCGCGCCGAGCGAGATCACCCGCCCGCGCTGCTGCTGCGGAGTGCGCTCGGCCAGATAGGCCCAGATCGCGGGGGCCGCGATCGCCGCACCGAGACCGGTGAGGCCGCGCGCCGCCACCAGCAAGGTCAGGGTGCTCGCCGCCGCGCACGCCATATTGCCGAGCAGGAACACGATGGAGCCCACCAGGATCGACCACCGTCGTGGATAACGGTCGGCGATGATCCCGAACGGCGGCCCGGCAACGGCATAGACGAGCACATACGCGGTGACGATGGTGGCGGTGGTGGTCGCCGAGGCATGGAGCGAAAGCGCGATTTCTGGCAACATCGGTGCGACGAGATACATTTCGGCGCCCATGAGGAAGAACACGGCGTAGAGCAGAATGTGCTGAGCCCACGGCACTGTGGGCTCGGCACCCGCCGGAGCCAGGGTCCCCGAGGGAGTGCGCTCCGTCTCGATCGCACTCATACCGAGACCTTCTCCAGATCCGCCTGCGCGGCGAGCGAGACCGCCGGACGCCGCGGCAGACTCAGCCGGGACCACACGGAATCGATGATCTCGGCGAATCTGTGTACGGCCGTGGGACTGTGGACCGGTGACGGGTTGATCCGGAGCCGCTCGGTGCCCCGCGCGACGGACGGGAAGTTGATCGGCTGCGCGTACTGCAGGTGCTCCTCGAGCAGGATATCGGCCAGCTGCTTGCATTTGTGCGCGTCCCCCACCAGCACCGGGACGATATGACTCTCGGTGGACACCATGGGAATCTCGGCGTCGGCCAGCAGACCCTGCAGCAGTCCCGCACGGTGGTGCAACAGGATTCGCTCATTGTCGGACTCCCGCAGATGCCGCACACTCGCCAGCGCCGCCGCCGCGAGGGCCGGCGGCATGGCCAGGGTGAAGATGAACGCGGGCGCGAAACTACGCACGGCGTCGAGGATCGGCGCGGGTCCGGTCAGATAGCCGCCCAGCGTGCCGTAGCCCTTGGCGAAGGTGCCCATCAGCAGATCCACCTGGTCCGCGCAACCTAGTTCGGCGGCCATCCCGGATCCCTCCGGGCCGTACATGCCCACCGAATGCGCCTCGTCGACATAGACCAGCGCGCCATGCTTCTTCGCTACGGCGCACAGTTCGGGCATCGGCGCGATATCACCGTCCATCGAGTAGATCGACTCGAACGCGACGATCTTCGGGCGATCGGGCGCGGTGGCGGACAGGAGTTCGTCGAGATGGGCAAAATCGTTGTGGCGGAAGATCTGCCGCTCGGCGCGGGAGGCCCGCATGCCCAGGATCATCGAGGCATGGTTCTGCTCATCGGAAAAGAACACGGCCCCGGGCAGTTGCTTACCGAGCACCCCGAGTACGGCATCGTTCACCGCGTAGCCGGTAATGAACGTCAGGCCCGCTTCTTTCCGATGTAGTTGTGCCACTTCACGTTCCAGCAGGATGTGGGTGTGATTGTTGCCGGAGATATTGCGTGATCCGCCTGCCGCGACACCCGAGCGATTGACCGAGCGGTGCATCGCGTCGACCACCGCGGGAAACTGCCCCATGCCGAGGTGATCATTGCTGCACCACACGGTGATCTCGCGCAGACCGGCGCTGTGGTGATGCACCGCCTGGGGGAATCGGCCGGCGAGCCGTTCGATCTCCACGAATGTCCGGTACTGGCCCGAAGCGCGGATATCGTCGATCTTCTTCTCGAAAAAGGCCGTGAAATCGAAAGCCATGGAAATCTCCGATGTCGAGCTAATGGTGGGCAAGATGAGAGGTCAGCTCGCCGGCGGTATCCCAGCCCGTAATGGGTGGATAGGCGTCGGGGTCGGTGATGACGTCCAGGACGGTCGTCATCGGTTCGACAATCGCCTTCGCCAGCGCTTCACGCAGTTCCACATCGGTGTGGACGGTGCGACCGTGTGCACCGCACGCGATCGCGATCTGCGCATGATCGACGGAACCGAGTTCGACCGCCGACGTCGGCCGGCCGAATTGAACGATCTCGGCGTGCTTCTGATATCCGAGAATCGAGTTGTTGAGCACCACGACGACAACGGCGAGGCGCTCCCGGACGGCGGTTTCGATTTCGGCCCAGCAATGGGCGAAACCGCCGTCACCGACCAGGCAGATCACCGGGGCCGACGGCCGCGCCGCCTTCGCCCCCAGCGCCAGCGGCAGTCCCCAGCCGAGCCCGGCCATCCCGCGCGGCAGCAGGAAACGCTGACGATCGCTGGTCGCACGGATGTAGTTGGCCGCCCAGATCGAGGAGTAGGAGGCATCCGCGACGACGATCGCATCGCCGGGGAGGCAGGCGCTGATCTCGTCGGCTACCCGCTCCGGACGCAGCGGTTGTTGTGTGGAGGCCCGGACAGTGGCTGTGGCGCTCTCGAATTCGGCGCGTGAGCGGGCGATCTGCGCGACGGTGTCGAGGCGGTCGACGTGGCGGCGGGTCAGGTCGAGCCCCGTGAGTGCGGCCGTCAGATCCGTTATCCCGCTCCGCACGTCCCCGGGCAGCCGCAGCGAGGAGTAGTTGCGCCCGATTTCGATGGGATCGATATCGAGGTGGATGAAGGTCGCGTCGGGTGCGAACAGATTCCAGCCATCGGTGCCGTTCTCATTGGTGCGCGTCCCGGCGAGCAACACCGTGTCCGCCCCCGCGATCCAGTCCCGCATGCCGTGCGCGACGCCGCGCGGACCCATGTAATTGCCGACGACCCCGATACTCAGCTCGGCGGTGTCGAGGACGACCCCCTTTCCCATCGGTGTGGTCGCGACCGGTATCGACGCCAGCTCGCTCAGGCGGGCCAGCGCGGCCCCGGCAGCGGAGGAGACGGCGCCGCCGCCCGCGACGATGATCGGGCGGCGCGCACCGGCCAGCAGTTCCGCGGCGGTGCGGACGGCGGCCTCGGGCGGGCGGATCCGATCGAGCGGGAATGCGGCGGCACCGGGACGTCGGCCCTGCGGTGGCGCGGGCGCGGTCAGTTCCAGCACATCCTTGGGCAGCATCAGCACCGCGGGACCCGGCCGGCCGCTGGTCGCCGCCCGAAATGCCGCATCCAGGTAGTCGTGCCACCGATCCGGATCGTCGAGGCGATCGAACCATTTGGCGCATCCGGAAAACAGGCTGCGATGGTCTATTTCCTGGAACGCATTCTTGTTCCGGAACGGGCGCGGCACATCCTGCACCAGTGCCACCACCGGAATGGAAACCTTCGCGGCCTCGGTCAATGGCGGCACCAATAGCGTTGCCGCGGGACCGTTCTGGGCCACCACCACCGAACACCGGCGCGCAATCCGGGCGAAACCGTCGGCCATGGTGCCACCCGCATTCTCGGTGCGATAAACGATCTGGCGCAGGCCCAGATCCTCGGCGGCCAGCACCAGGCGGGACGGCAGACTTTGACCGAAGAACTCCGAAATTCCCCTGGCCCTGAGGCTTTCGGCAATAGCGGCGGCGACTGTGGTAGGCATCGGAATACCTTCTCGCGGTAGCGGACTGTTCGATGGGTTCAGTCTCTGGCGCGGAAGAGCCACAGGTCCAATACGTATTTGCTTGCCGTTGATAAGGATCGCTTATCCGGCTAGGCTGAGCGCGTGGACGACCTACGTCGTGTGCGTTATTTCCTGGCCGTCGCCGAGCACAAGCACTTCGGGCGGGCCGCCGACGCCCTGCACATCACCCAGCCGGCGCTCTCCCAGCAGATCAAAGCCCTCGAACGGGAACTCGGGGTCGAACTCCTGACCCGCAACGGGCGCACCTTCGCCCTGACACCCGCCGGTATCGCGCTGCACGAAGGCGGGCAGCAGATGCTCACGGCCGCCGCGGAACTCGAGCGTGTGGTCCGGGCCCGCGCCGCCGGCCGGTCGGGCGAACTGAAGGTCGCTCTCACCAGATCGGGTTCGGACAGCGCAATATCCCGGCGACTGCGCGCATTTCGGCAGGAATTCCCGGACGTCGCCGTGTCGACGATTACCGGTTGGACCTCCTGGAATCTGGAACTTCTCGAATCGGGCGCAATCGATATCGCACTCATACGCGGAAACATCGAATACCCGAAGATCCAGACCCAGCTCATAGGACGCGAGGAAGCCGCGGTCACCGTTCCCCGGGAACACCCCCTCGCGGAACGCAGCACCGTCGACTTCACCGACATCATCGACGAGCCGATAGTCCTCTGGGCGCGCGAATCCGGCCCGGAATACTACGACGAACTCGTCTGCCATATCTGGGGCGACGGCGCCCCGAATCTGGTCGCGGTCGAATCCGACGCCGAACAAGTCCTCGACTCGGTCTCCAGTGGCGTCGGAATCAGCGTGCTGGACCGAAGGCGCGCAACCCGAATCGCACACGAAAACATCGCCGTCATCCCATTCCGCGAAAACCCACCGAAAATAGCCATCCAACTCGCCTGGCTACGCGGATCGGACGCCCCCGCCCTCACCCAGTTCCTGGCCTGGTGGCGACGCGGCACAACACCTACCGAAATTGTCTGACAGCGCCCAATCAGATTGCCGCGGTAAAGATGTCGTAAGCATCCGAGCCGAACAACACGAAACGCACCTCCCGCACCGCCGGTTGCGACCGAAGGCGCGGCGCGCCGACGGGGTGGGGTGGGAAAGGCGGGGGACGGGTGGGGAAAGGGCAGGATCGCCTAGGCTTGGGCGCATGATTACCGCGATCGTGATGGTCTGGGCCGAGGCCGACCGGATTCCTGAGACCGCGCAGGAGCTGGCCGATATCGAGGGCGTGACCGAGGTGTACTCGTGCGCGGGCGACGTCGACCTGATCTCGATCGTGCGGGTGCGCGACCACGAGGAGATCGCCGAGGTGGTCACCGGGCGGATCAACAAGTCGCCGGGCGTGGTTCGCACCGCCACGCACATCGCCTTCAAGTCGTACTCGCGGTTCGACGTGGAAGCCGGATTCTCCATCGGCGAATAGCCGGATCGATCGATCGGTCAGCGCGGCAGGATCGAGGCGCCCAGCCCCCTGCCGTCGCGGCCCGCATCGACCACATGCGTGACGCCGCCCTTGCAACCGGGGAACAGGTAGATCCGCACCGATCGATCGAGACTGTTGCTCACCGAGATCCGGCGCGGCACCTTCCGGATCGTGACACACCCCGCCGGATCGCCGTAACCGCGACCGTCCACCGATACCGTGCCGGACGCCGCCTCGGCCCGCATCGCCGTCGTCGTATGCGCCGCACTCTGCGGCAGGCCGACACCCAGCAACGCCATGCCGAGCAGCAAACCGCTCGTCACGAGCAGGCCGCGCCACCACGGGCGGCCGGAGAGCACCAGTGCTTTTCGCATCGGGGAAACTCTAACGCCGCAGGTGGCACCGCGGCCGCAAACAACACGCCCCGGTGTGGTTCGTGCCGGTTCGTTTGATTTCTCAGTGCGAATCGAGCTTGTTGGTGAGCTCCGCCCAGCGTTCCAGCAACGCTCCGGCAGCCCCCGAATCGATTGCCGCCGACACGCGTTCCAGCGCCACCGCGAGCTTGCCGTGCAGATCCGACTCGACCTCGTCGGCGGTGAGCTCGAAGGCCACCACCGCGGCCGCCGAATTCAACAGCACCGCATCGCGCACCGGGCCCGGCTCACCAGCCAGCATATTGCGGGCGATCACCGCGTTCATGGCGGCGTCCCCGCCCTTCAACGCCTCCGGCGACACCCGCGGAATACCGAGTTTCGTTGGGTCGATGGTGGTTTCGGCCAAGCGCCGGCCCGCCACCACCCAGACATCGGTGGTATCCGCCGTGGTGATCTCGTCCAGGCCGTCATTACCGCGCACCACCAGCGCCGACGCGCCACGATCCGCGAACGCGCCCGCGATCACCGGCACCAGCTCCGCGAACGCGCAACCGATCAGCCCCGCCGAGGGCTGCGCCGGATTGGTCAGCGGACCGAGAATATTGAAGACCGTCGGAATGCCGATCTCACCGCGCGCCTGACTCGAATACCGCAGCGACGGATGGAACACCGGCGCGAAACAGAAACCGATACCCAGCTCCCGCACACACTCGGCCACCGACTCCGGGCCCAGCGCGATCCGCACCCCCAGCGCCTCCAGCACATCCGCCCCGCCGCTCTTCGACGACGCCGCCCGGTTACCGTGCTTCACCACCGGAATTCCACTGGCCGCCACCACGATCGAGGACATGGTGGAAATGTTCACGGTGCCGGAACGATCACCGCCCGTGCCCACGATGTCCACCGCCGGCATGTCGATCGGCACCCGCCGCGCGTGCGAGAGCATGCCCTGCGCCAGTCCGCCCAGCTCGACAGGGGTGGGGCCCTTCATCTTCAGCGCCACGCCGAAGGCCGCGATCTGCGCGGTGGTGGCGTTATCGGTGAAGATCTCGTTCATGGCCCACGCGGCCTCGTCCTCCGACAGATCCTTCCGATCGGTGAGGAGGCCCAGAATGTCCCGCCAGCTGCGCGCGCTCATGGGGGCAAGCCTAGTGGGCCGGGCCTATTTGTTTTCCCTCGACGCCGGTTGCAGTGCATCCCAGCCCAGCACGTCGCCATCGTGCCGCTGGGCGAGACCGGCCATCCGGGAACGCTCCTGGGAGCAGTGCAGTGCGTCCAGCACCTGAACCCGCTGCAAAACCAGCTTCGCCGGGTCCGCATCATTGACCGAGCCGGTGTTATAGCCATCCTGCGCGGCAATGATCTGCACCGCATTCACCTGTCCCGCTGGAACTCTGAGGTGGTGCCGGAGGACTACTGGTTCATCAACCGTCCAGTCCAAAGCCTTGCCCAGCGCCGCCGAACATGCCTCGGCGTCATCGAAACTCGACGCCACCACCACCAGATCCGGACGCTCCGGATCCAGCACCGCCGGACCGTTCCGTCCCAATAGCCGCTGCCACCACTTTTTCCCGTCCATCTGCACCTCAGCTTCCTCTTACCTGCACAATCTAGGCTCTGCCGAGACACGCCGAGAGCCCCGCGAGACGGCCGCTCGCCCTGGGCTTTCCGACACGTACGACAAAGTTTCGTACCCGCCTACTCCTGTCGTACTACGACAAGTCATACTTACCGGCGTGACGACCGCAGTAGGGACCCCAGGATCGGCCATTACCCAGCGTGTGCATTCGCTGAACCGGCCCAACATGGTCAGCGTCGGTACCATCATCTGGCTGTCGAGCGAGCTGATGTTCTTTGCCGGCCTGTTCGCCATGTACTTCGTTGCGCGCGCGCAGGCGCACGGAAACTGGCCGCCGGAGCCGACCGAGCTGAACATGAAGCTGGCCGTGCCGGTGACCTGCGTGCTGGTCGCGTCCTCCTTCACCTGCCAGATGGGCGTCTTCTCGGCGGAGCGCGGTGACGTCTTCGGCCTGCGGCGCTGGTACCTGCTCACGTTCATCATGGGCGCCTTCTTCGTCGCCGGTCAGGCCACCGAGTACCACGGCCTGTACTCCGAGGGCACCTCGATCTCCAGCAGCGTGTACGGCTCGGTGTTCTTCATCACCACCGGTTTCCACGGTCTGCACGTCATCGGTGGTCTGATCGCGTTCATCTTCCTGCTGATCCGCACCAAGATCAGTAAGTTCACCCCGGCGCAGGCCACGGCGGCGATCGTCGTCTCGTACTACTGGCACTTCGTCGACATCGTCTGGATCGGGCTCTTCGCCACCATCTACTTCGTCCGCTAGCCGGACCGCCAGCGCGGCAACCAGCCCCAGCCGCCGGCACCCCCAAACTTGTACAAGTCGGTTCCGTCTACTCCAAAGGGACACAGATGAGTTCATCTCCCCCGTCAGTGCCAGACCCCAAGGGGGTCGGCGAGGCCACCAAGACCCGGAAGCAGCGCCGCCTGCGGCGGAAACTTGTCGGCGGTCTGGTGCTGCTGATGGGCCTCGTCGGAGCCGGCTTCGCGGCGTCGGCCCTGACGCCGACGGCTCAGGTCGCGACCGCTAACGAGGACCAGTCCGCGCTGATCCGCGAGGGCAAGCAGATCTACGACACCTCCTGCGTCACCTGCCACGGTGCCAACCTGCAGGGCGTCCAGGATCGCGGCCCCAGCCTGATCGGCGTCGGCGAGGCCGCCGTCTACTTCCAGGTCTCCTCCGGCCGCATGCCGGCCGCCCGCAACGAGGCGCAGATCGAGCGCAAGCCCCCGAAGTTCGACGCGCACCAGACCGACGCGCTGAGCGCCTTCGTGCAGGCCAACGGTGGCGGCCCCACCATGCCGCGTGACGCCAACGGCGAGATCGCGCAGGAATCCCTCGAGCAGGGCACCGACCTCGGCCGCGGCGGCGAACTGTTCCGCATGAACTGCGCCTCCTGCCACAACTTCACCGGTAAGGGCGGCGCGCTGTCCTCCGGCAAGTTCGCGCCCCCGCTGGAAGAAGCCACGGACGCGCAGATCTACGCCGCGATGCTCACCGGCCCGCAGAACATGCCGAAGTTCTCCGACCGGCAGCTGACGCCGGAAGAGAAGCGCGACATCCTCGCCTACATCAAGGACCGCATGGAGACCAAGTCCGAGGGCGGCTACGGCCTCGGCGGCCTCGGTCCGGCTACCGAAGGCCTGGCCATCTGGGTCGTCGGCATCGTCGTCCTGGTCGGTTCCGCCATGTGGATCGGTTCCCGGTCATGAGTGAACAGGAGCGAAACAGCATGGGGGACAACCCCACCGAACCCACCGGGGTGAGCCCCGCAGAGCCCACCGAAGAGCAGCTCGAGGCCATGTCGCGGGACGAGCTGGTCAAGCTCGGTACCGAACTCGACGGCGTCGACGTCGCCTACCGCGCACCGCGCTGGCCGGTCCCGGGCACCCGGGCCGAGAAGCGCGCCGAGCGCCGCGTGGCGCTGTGGTTCGCCATCTCCGCCGTCATGGGCGCCGCGCTCATCGGCGTGTACCTGTTCTGGCCCTGGACCTACAAGGGCCGCCACGAGTCCGGCAACGCCGCGTACTCGCTGTACACCCCGCTGGTCGGCCTGACGCTCGGCATCGCCGTACTGGCCGTCGGCATCGCGGTCGTGCTCATCCGCAAGCACTTCGTCCCTGCCGAGATCTCCATCCAGGACCGCCACGACGGCCGGTCCTCGGAGGTCAACCGCCGCACCCTGGTCGCCGAGCTGTCCGACGCGCTCGACACCTCCACCCTGGGCCGCCGCAAGCTCATCACCCGCACCGCGGGCCTGGGCGCCGGTCTGCTCGGCGTGGGCGCACTGTTCGTCTTCGTCGGCGGCATGATCAAGAACCCGTGGTCCAAGGGCATGAAGTCCCCGCTGTGGGTCTCCGGCTGGACCCCGGACTACCCGGGCCAGACCATCTACCTGCGCCGTGACACCGGCCGCCCCGAGGACATCGTCCTGGTGCGCCCGGAGGACATGGACGCCGGCGCGATGGAGACCGTCTTCCCCTGGAAGGAAGAATGGCGCGGGAACGAAGAGGAGACCCTGCAGTCGCTGCGCGGAATCCGTAACGCGGTCATGCTGATTCGCCTGCGCACCGCCGACGCGGAGAAGGCCATCAAGCGCAAGGGCCAGGAGAGCTTCAACTACGGCGACTACTTCGCCTACTCGAAGATCTGCACCCACCTCGGCTGCCCCACTTCGCTTTTCGAGCAGCAGACCAACCGGATCCTGTGCCCCTGCCACCAGTCGCAGTTCCTCGCGACCGAATGGGGTAAGCCGATCTTCGGTCCCGCCGCTCGCGCGCTGCCGCAGCTGCCGATCACCGTCAACGCCGAGGGCTACATGGTCGCCCAGCACGACTTCATCGAGCCCCTCGGCCCGGCTTACTGGGAGCGTCGTTCATGAGTCCTAGCAAAGCGGCCGTGCAGGCCAACGAACTGGACGAGCGCTACCGCGGTGCTGCGTTCCTCAAGCGATCGATCAACAAGGTCTTCCCGACCCACTGGTCGTTCCTGCTCGGTGAGATCGCGCTGTACGCGTTCATCATCCTGCTGCTGTCGGGTATCTACCTGACGCTGTACTTCGACCCCTCCATGTCGGAGACCGTCTACAACGGCGCCTACCAGCCGCTGCGCGGTGTCACCATGTCGCGGGCCTACGAGACCGCGCTGAACATCTCCTTCGAGGTGCGCGGCGGTCTGTTCGTGCGTCAGGTCCACCACTGGGCGGCCCTGCTGTTCGCGTCGTCGATCATCATCCACCTGTTCCGCATCTTCTTCACCGGCGCTTTCCGCAAGCCGCGTGAGGCGAACTGGGTGATCGGCTCGCTGCTGCTGATCCTGGCCATGTTCGAGGGCTTCTTCGGCTACTCGCTCCCGGACGACCTGCTCTCGGGTACCGGTCTGCGCGCGGCCTTCTCGGGCATCACCATCGGTATCCCGGTCATCGGCACCTGGATGCACTGGCTGATCTTCGGCGGCGACTTCCCCGGCGAGATCATCATCCCGCGCCTGTACATCGCGCACGTGCTGCTCTTGCCGGGCATCATCCTGGCCTTGATCGGCGCGCACGTCGCGCTGGTCTGGTACCAGAAGCACACGCAGTTCCCCGGACCGGGCCGCACCGAGAAGAACGTCGTCGGCGCCCGCATCATCCCGGTGTTCGCCGCCGACCAGGGTGCGTTCTTCGCCTTCACCCTCGGCATCGTCGCCATCATGGGTGGCGTCCTGCAGATCAACCCGATCTGGAACCTGGGTCCCTACAACCCGTCCCAGGTCTCCGCGGGTTCGCAGCCGGACTTCTACATGATGTGGACCGACGGTATGGCTCGACTCATGCCGCCGTGGGAGCTGTACCTGGGCCGCTACACGATCCCGGCGCCGTTCTGGGTCGCGCTGATCATGGGCCTGGTGTTCACCGTGCTGATCGCCTACCCGTGGATCGAGAAGCGCCTCACCGGCGACACCGCCCGCCACAACCTGCTGCAGCGTCCGCGCGACGTGCCGGTCCGGACCGCGATCGGCGCCATGGCCATCGCCTTCTACCTGGTGCTGACCCTGGCCTGCGTGAACGACATCATCTCGCTCAAGTTCAGCATCTCGCTGAACGCGACGACCTGGTTCTTCCGCATCGCCCTGCTGCTGCTCCCGCCGATCGCCTACTTCGCGGCGTACCGGTTCTGCATCGGCCTGCAGCGCTCCGACCGCGCGGTGCTCGAGCACGGCATCGAGACCGGTGTCATCAAGCGGCTGCCGCACGGTGAGTACATCGAGGTGCACCAGCCCCTCGGCCCGGTCGACTCGCACGGCCACCCGATCCCGCTGGAGTACCAGGGCGCCCCGGTGCCCAAGAAGATGGTCAAGCTGGGCTCCGCCGGCAAGCCCGGCACCGGTTCCTTCATGTTCCCCGACCCCGCGTCGGAGCAGGAAGCGAACGTGGCCCTCGCCCACGAGGAGGAGCACAACATGCTCCGCGCCCTGGAAAGCCACCAGGACGCCGCCATCGGCGACAAGCACACCGAGCACTGATCAGCTCGAAAGGGAAGGCCCCGAGTCGAATTCGACTCGGGGCCTTCCCCGTTTTCCCGGGAGTCAGGGGCGGGGAGTGACCGCCGTGCGCGGATCGACCGGGGCGGGAGCGGCCTTCATGAGGTCGAGCGCGCCGGAGAGGACACGGCGCTGGGTCACGGCGATGTGTGCGTCGGCGCCGAGACGGCCGTTGCGGCGCAAGAGCTCTCGTAGTTTCGCGTGCTGCCGCAGGACGCGGATCACCGGGTGATTGCGCGGGAGTTCGGCCTCGGGATCGACGATGGTGGCCACGATCCGGCCCGTCGTGCCCCAGACCAGACTGGAGATCACGGGACGCAGGACCGGCGCCAGGTACGGGTGCAGTGGTTGCGGCAGTACACGTTCGGCGCGCAGCCCGCCCTTCAGCAGGGCGGTGGTCAGGACCGCGGTGTCCTCGTCGGGCGGGGCGAAGATGATGGTCGCGGCGCGGTTGAGGTCGGCGGCGTCCTCGATCGAATGGGGGAGCAGTTCGTCGGGGATGCCCATGAGAAAGGCGATCCAATACCACAGTTGGCGCATGGACTCCGCCTCGTCCGCGGTTATCGGCATGTCCAGCAGCTCGTACATGGTCAGCGGCGTGAGCAGGAAGGCCTGCGCGGTGACCGCCATACCGGTCGTGTGAATGGGTTCGCCCCAGGCTCGGGTGTCCCAGCGGCCGCAGGTACGCAGGTGACGGCGAACCATGGCGTGCACGAAGCGGATTCGGATGGTCGCGTCGAAACCCGTGCCGCCGGGGATCAGGGTGCCCGGGTCGGTGGCGGCCAGCACCCAGCGCGAGGTCTCCTCGTAGCGGCGGGCTGCCATGGTCTCCGAGCGGGAGTTCATGGCCTGCGGCTTGTTGAGATCGCCGAAGGCGTAGGCGGTCAGCAAGGTGCCGCCCAGGCCGACGATGACCGCGGGCGCGAAGCGCCACCAGAGTTCCGCGCCGCGCCGGATTCGGGCGGGATCCAGCCAGTCCGGCGGATTCAGCAGGGGCGTAAGGAGTTCCGTCAGTGACTCCGGGGCGCCGGGCGGGGCGGGATCCTGCGTCCGCAATGCCGTACCCAGTAGCTGCCAACCGGTTCCGCGGTCGAGGGCTGCGAAATCTGCCACGACCCGGTCGATGACGGTATCCGTCCGGAACATGCCCCGCACCACGCGATCCACGGCATGGTCCGGCGCGTACCGCCGAGCCTTCTGGATGCGCTCCACGCGTGCGGCGTCGAACGGAATCGCGGGCACGGTCACCGTGGTCATGAGCTTCCCCTCTGGTCGAAGTCCTGAATTCGACAGTAGGAATTGTGAATTCGCCCAGGTAGGTGACAATCCGACCGGCTTTTGTTAGCTTCCGCCATATGGGGGTGCGCCCGACTCGCTGGCAGGTCGCGAGACCGGCGGTGTCGACCCGGCTACTGGTCGACACCGGGCAGGCGCATGGGCTGTCGGCCGGGGACTGCCTGGCCGGAACCGGCTTGCGTGCAGCGGATCTCGATCAACTGCGGGCCGTCGTGCTGCCCGAGCAGGAATTACGGGTCATCCGGAATCTGCTGGCCTGCGGCGAGGATGCGCGGGTGCTCGGCCTGGAGACCGGGATGCGGTACTCGCTGACCAGCGCCGGCATCCTCGGATACGCCATGCTGTCCAGCGCCACCGTGCGGGAGGCGATCCGGCTACTGCAGCGGTTCACCGAACTCACCTCCGACTTCTTCGAGGTCACATATACCGAGACGGTCGCCGGGATGCTGATCGTGGTCGGCGACGGTGACGTGCCCGCCGACGTGCGGCCGTTCCTGCTGATCCGCGATCTGACGGCAGGATTCCGGATGGCCTCGATGCTGTTGTCGCCGGGCATCCGGGCGCTGATCGAGACCCTCGACCGTCCGGTCCGGCTCGAACTCGCCGCCGCCGAACTGCCCGAATACCTCCTGGTCGGGCGAGCGCTGGTGGAGCCGTTCGGCATTTCGCTCACCATCGAATTCGATGCTCCCCGCAATGCTTTCACCATTCCGCGCACCTTCCTCGACCAGCCGACCCCGGCGCCGGACCCGCATACCGCGGCGCTCTGCATCCAGCAGTGCGAGGAACTACTCGACGAGCACTGCCGCTTCACCGGCGTCGCGGCCCAGGTCCGGCATCTGCTGTTGCGAGATCCCGCCGCCATGCCCTCCCTCACCGTGGTCGCCCGCGAACTGGGTTTCTCCGAACGCACCCTGCACCGGCGGCTCGCCGACGAGCACCTCACCTTCCGGGCAGTACTCGACCAGGTCCGCCAACTCCTCGCCGAAGAACTCCTCGGCCAGGGCCTGACCATCGAAGCGGTCGGCCGGCGGCTCGGCTACTGCGATACCGCCGCATTCAGCCACGCCTACCGGCGCTGGCACGGGCATCCACCCGGTCGGCGGTAGCGCCGGGTGGCAATAGCGACCTGATATCGACCGAAGTAGGATCGGGTGCGCGAAACCCACGGAAGAAGGGACGGACCATGTCCAAGGCCACGTTTTCGGTAGATGGTTTGCACTGTCAGGGCTGCGTCGACACGGTCGAGAAGGCCATCTCGCACATTCCCGACGTCCACTCGGTATCGGTGGATCTGAACATCAAGGGAGTGTCGACGGTCGTCGTCGACGCCGACCACCAGCTGGACGCCGGTGAGGTACAGCAGGCGCTGGACTCGAGCGGAAACTTCAGCGTCGTCTGACGTAGCCGCGCCGGGTCGTCCCTGCGACGGCCCGGCGTCGCCGTCAAGCCGCCCGATGCCGGCTCGCGGGCCGCTGCTTCCGCCCCGAATCACGCTGGGACCCGGGCATATCCGGATGCTCCTCGAACATCGGTCGCCCGGATTCGGTCCAGGGCAGGGCGGCGGCGCGCTGCGGCCGATCGTCATCGCGATGCCGGCGATACACCAGATACAGCAGCGCCACACCGAGCAGCACGGGGCTCCATGATCGCCCCGGCGAGATCGGGTATCTCGGGCGCAGGCTGCAGAATCATGGTGCGCCGCAGGTCTTCCGCACTACGCAACCAGGACCGGCAGGTGGGACAACTCTCCACATGCCGATCCACCGCCTCCCCGGGAATCGGTTCCTGCTCCCCGTCGATGCGCGCGGACAGCGCCTCGCGAACCGTTTCGCACCTCATAACCCCTATGGTCGCGCGATCGGGCCCCGAAGTTCCAGCCGGTCCGTACCCGCCGGCACACGCGCCAACTCCCGCCAGCGGCGATGGCGATGCCGGGGGTCGAGAGGTACGGCCGCACTACGTATTCGAACATCTCGGGTGTGCGGGCGAGTGTGGAGGCCGCTTCGGCGGGGATCGGCAGCTCGGTACTTAGGGTCACCTTACTCGTATGGGAATGGTGAGCGCCCAATCGATCCCGGGCAAGAGCTATTCACGCATCCGAATGCCGCAATACGCCGGGAGGCCTCAGCTCGCATCGAGAGGGGAGGTGACGTCGGCTCGCGCGGCTGCTTCGGCGCGCTCCAGCCACGACAGCCAAGCCCCCGCGCCGAGCCGCGGCTCACCGTAGCCGTCGGTAGTCCGGACGATCCGCGTCCCCGGCTGCTCCAGCCACCGGACGAGCAGGCCCGCCTCCTCCGCGAGCGCGCCACGCAGCGGGGGATAGGCGGGTGTGAGATCCGCCCCGGTGAAATCGAATGCCGCGCCGGGCACTTCCACTCCCGCGTAGCCACCGTCCAACCCGTCCCCGGCGATGGCGTCCGGCTTGCCCCCGTCGGCCGGGTCTCCCGCAGTGCTGTCCAGCCGCGCGTCGGTGGTGCGGCGTGGGGTGTCGAGGCGGGCCGGGATAACGGTTTCGGCCGAGGCGACGAGGCGGTCGACTACGAGCATGGGGGAGATGCCGCGGCGGGCGCAGCCGGCGGCGGCCAGGCGGGCGTGGCGGATGATCGCGAACTCCCAGCCACCGGCGCCGTCGGGGTGGGCAGCTATCAGTTCGGGGATGGCGGCGAGCGCGGCCAGGCGCTGCGTGCGGCGCAGGGCGCGGATCACTGTGACGGTGCGGTCTCGCAGGCGGGCTGCGGCTTCGAAATGCTCTGCGGTCGAACAGGTTTCGATCTTCTGGTGCATGGAATGCAGGAGCGCGTCGTCGCGGCCGGAGAAGAGGGCGCGGACGGCTTCGGGAGCTCGTTCGTATTCCTTTATATATAGGGGGCTGTTTTGGGCGCTCGCGGGGCAACCGCCGACCACGGCCGGCGGGCAATCGTGGCGGCCCGTCTTCGGGATGCGGGTGGTGCAGGTGCGCAGACCGGCATGCTCGGCCACGGTGGCGGCCACCTCGAGCGCGTCGGCCCGGGAACCGAACGGGCCCAGCGCGTCCCGGGCCGGACTGCGGGACACCGTGAACCGAGGGAAGGGCTCCTCGGTGAGTGCCAGCCACCACGCGCGCTGCGGGAACTTGGAACGACGGTTGTAAGGCGGCGTGTGCGCGAGGAGCAGGCGGAGCTCGCGCACACCGGCTTCCAGGCCGTGCGCGCATTCGACGTGATCGACGCGCGTGGCCAGTTGCACCATCTCGCGCATGCGGGCGCGGGTGTCGGAACCGGTGAAGTAGTTGCGTACGCGGCGGCGCAGATTCACCGCTGTCCCTATATACAGGACTTCATCCGAAGGGCCCCGGAAGAGGTACACGCCCGGAGCCGCCGGAAGGTCGGAGGCCAGTACGCGTTTCGCGCGCTGCCGCCGCGTCACCTCGGGCAGGTAATCCAGTAGCTCGGTGAGGCTGTGCACGCCCTGATTGCCGACCCGCTCGATGAGCGCGTGCAGCACGTCCACCGTCGCGCGGGCATCGTCCAGTGCGCGGTGGGTGGGCCGGGTCTGCGCGCCCAGGATCTGCGCCAGCATGGACAGTTTCACCGAGGGTGCCTCGTCGCGGCCCAGCACGCGCCGCGCCAGCTGCACGGTGCACAGGACTTGGAAGGCGGGCCACGGGGTTTCGGTGCGGGCCGCGGCGGCGCGCAGGAAGCCGGTGTCGAAGCGGGCATTGTGGGCGACCAGTACCGCGCCCTCGGCGAACTCCAGGAAGCCGGGCAGCACCGATTCGATGTTCGGTGCGTCGATCAGCATGGCGGTGGTGATGCCGGTGATCTGCACGATCTGCGGCGGGATCGCGCGGCCGGGGTTCACCAGGGTGGCGAACTCGCCGAGCACTTCGCCGCCGCGCACCTTCACCGCGCCGATCTCGGTGATCATGTCGCCGTCGGGGCTGGTTCCGGTGGTCTCCAGGTCCACGACCACGAACGTTGTGTCATAGAGCGGTGATTCGAGCTCGTCGAAGGCCAGCTGTCCGGACACGGTCTGGAAGCCTAGGCGGGGGGTACGACAGTCTCGGGCGATATGGCGATGTGGAATATCGACCTGGAGAAATGTCCGTATATAACATCGAGATTCTCGAGATGAGATCTCCGAAATGTCGAATTATGCGCGATTGTGGTCAGGGTCACATTGATTCGGATATCACATCAATCCGGCTGGAGAGGCCGATCGGTTTACGACGGTTACCGGGACCCGGCGACGCGCTGTCGCGCGGTCGGGCGTGTCGATCGAGTGCCTCGAGTCCGCCCAGGTCGGAGCGTGATGCTTTGACCTGCTGTTATGCTGGATCGGCCCAGGCTGGGAGGGTCTTCGAGGCGCTTTTCCTACCCATGGGTAGCCAGCGGGACGCTCCTCTGAACATTGCCGCTGTTATCGTTTCGTGATTGCTGTGACATTTATCGCAGTGAAATGACACGCCGTAACAAATTCCGACCCCCGGACGTTGGTCTCGGCTTTACAAGGCACCGTTATGTCCTCGTAATCTTCCTGAGACCTCGCGGAGTCCGACGCACCAACCCGGGTGCAGCGTCGCGGGGCAGATTGGAAGTTCCTCACCATGGCGACCCCCACCGTCAAGCGTCAGGTTCGCGGCATGCAGCGCAATGCGCGTCGCATTGCCGTAGCCGGCGCCGTCGGCGCTGCCACGCTGAGCGCGCTGCTGCTGCCCGCAACGCCCGCCTCCGCCCAGCCCGTCTCGATCCCCGGTGTCGGCAACTTCGACGTCCCGGACGCCATCCAGCTGCCGCCCGGCATCCCCGGCCTGCCCGCGTCCATCCCGGTGCAGATCCCGCCGATCCCCGGCATCCAGGTGGGCCCCGCGGCCCCGGCGCCCGCCCCGCAGAACGGCATTCACCAGGCCGCCGTCGACGCCGCCATGAGCCGCCTCGGCGACCCCTACGTGTACGGCGCCGCCGGCCCGGACGCCTTCGACTGCTCCGGCCTCGTGCAGTGGGCCTACGCGCAGGCCGGCATCAGCCTGCCGCGCACCAGCTACGAGCAGCTCGACACCGGCGCCCCGGTGTCCTACGACGACCTGCAGCCCGGCGACGTGGTGTCGTTCTACGGCGGCAGCCACTCCGGCATCTACGTCGGCGACGGCAATGTCGTGCACGCCTCCACCGCGGGCCAGCCGGTGGCGATCGCGGCTGTCTCGTCCATGCCTTTTGCGGGTGCACGGCGCATCTGAGACACCAACGCGGGCCTGTGACCTGCGGCTGAAGCGGCGACCGTGATTATCTTGTGCCCTGCTGGACACAACCGGTCGCCGTTTCGTAATCTTATCGAGACCTTCCTTTCCAGCTCGGGGTAAGAGAACGGGACTGTGCAGACGGTGGTAGCGCGGACTCATCGCACGAAACAACTGCTAGGTGGTGCACTCACGGCAGGCGCCCTCGTCATAGTCGGCGGCACCTACGGAATCGTGCCCGCGGCAGCCGATCCGGCCGCTGCACCGGCCAACGCCGGGGAAGCAGTGCAGCGGCTCATCGACCTGTCGCGGCAATCCGAACAGCTCAACCAGCAGGCCCTCAACGCCCAATCCGACCTGGACACCAAGGTCACCGCCGCGCAGGACGCCGAACAGAAGGCGGTCGACGCCGCCGGCGTCCTCGACGCGGCCAAGGCGGAGGTCAAGCGCTACCAGCCGGTCGTCGACCGCGCCGCCAGTTCGGCCCTGCTCGGCAGCCGCACCAACCGGCTCACCTCGCTGCTCGTGAGCAGCTCACCGCAGCAGCTGCTGGACCAGATGTCCATCGTGGACCTGGTCGGGGCGCGCACGAATGATCAACTGAGCCAGTATCTCAAGGCCACCCAGGCGGCCACCGCCGCCGAAACCACCGCCCGCGCCGCCGCCGACGCCGCCAAGGCTGCCAGCGACCAGGCGGATGCGGTCCGCGTCGACCTGGAGAGCAAACGCGCCGCGCTGCAAGGCTCCATGGCCGGCGTCATCGCCGCCTGGGGACAGCTCTCCGCGGGCGACAAGTCCGCGCTCGCCGGATCCATGTTCCCGCCCGGATTCGACCGCGACTCCCTGCTCAAGGGCCTGGTCCCCGGCAGCGGCACCAGCGCGCTCGCCGCCGGGCTCACCCGCGTCGGCGACCCGTACGTGTGGGGCGCCACCGGACCCGACCAGTTCGACTGCTCCGGCCTCGTGCAATGGGCATTCCATCAGGTCGGCAAGGATGTGCCGCGCACCAGCCAGCAGCAGTCCACCTACGGCACGCCGGTGGACGAGAAGGACCTGCAGCCCGGCGATATCGTCTTCTTCTATTCGGACATTTCGCACGTGGGTATCTACGCTGGCAACGGACTGATGTTGCACGCCTCCACCTTCGGCGTCCCGGTTCAGGTCGCGCCGATGGGATCCACCCCCTTCCACTCGGCGCGACGGTTCTGATCGAGGGCCCGCGCCCATGACCACGAGGTGGCGATGACCGCTCTGCGGCAGGTGCGCGGCTGGCTGGCGGCTCGCCGGCGCTTCCAGTTCGTCGCCACGGTGGTCATGGTGGGCGCACTGACCGCCGCCTGCGGCGCACTGCTCCTGCTGCCGAAATCGGTACTGCCCGGCCTGCACGCCTCGGACGCGCCGGTCGCCACCGATCCCGAACTGCCCGCGGTCCGGCAGATCATGACCTCCTACGGGAAGATCGTCGCCGAAACCGTCGCCACCGGATCCGGTCACGTCGGCATCGTCCTCGGACATCCCGCACACCAGAGCGATATCGAGGTGCTGGCAGGCGAACTCGCCGCCTCCACCGACGCGGTCACCGGACTCTGGGGGACCGCCTGGTCACAGGCCCCCGTCGTGGTGGTCGCCTCCAGCCCCGCCGAATTCGCGGCCCTCACCAACGAAACCGGTGACCTGCCCACCGAAGTCGCGGCCGCAACCGTCGCCGATCCGTTCCGGCCCGGCACCCAGCCCAGCGGGCAACGCGTCGTCTTCGGCTCCACCTCCGGCCACATCCTCGGCGCGGACGGACTGCGCTCGGTGCTGCGCCACGAACTCACCCACTACGCGACCCGCGCCATCACCGCCGACGGCTCACCGCTGTGGATGCTCGAAGGCGCCGCCGAATACACCGCCCACCGCGGAAAAAACCGGCCCATCAGCGAAGTCGCACCCACCCTGACCACCCGCGCCCGCACCGGCGACATCCCCGCGGATCTCCCCGCCGACGCCATGTTCGGGCCCGCCGGCGGGCAGGCCGTCCTGGCCTACGAACAAGGCTGGTCCGCATGCGCTTTCATCGCCGACCGCTTCGGCGACGCCAAACTTGTGGACCTTTACCACCGGATCGCCACCGGCAAGAAGGACCGCGCCGCCAGCGACACGATCTTCCAGCAGACCCTGGGCCTGAACTATGCCGACTTCCTCGGCCACTGGCAGACCTGGATCAAGACCCGCACCGCCGCAGGCGCCTGACCATCGCCTCCGGCCCCATAGCCGGGAATCCTCGGCCGCGCCGCCAACCGACCTCCGGCGCCCAGGATTCCCGGCTATCACGGGTGCAGTAGGTTTGTGCCATGGGGCGAACTCTGCTGGTTACCAATGATTTCCCGCCACGACCGGGAGGTATCCAGTCCTATCTGCATGCGCTGACCATGCAGCTGCCCCCCGATGAGCTGGTGGTCTACGCGCCACGGTGGCGCGGCGACAGCCACTGGAAGTTCGATGCGGCCCAGCCGTTCCAGGTGGTCCGCCACCCCACCACGCTGATGCTGCCCACCCCGCTGGTGCTGCGCCGCGCCGCGAAACTGCTGCGCGACGAGCAGTGCGATCGCGTGTGGTTCGGGGCCGCCGCGCCGCTCGCGCTCATGTCGCCGTTCCTGCGCAAGGCCGGCGCCGAACGCATCATCGCCTCCACCCACGGGCACGAGGTGGGCTGGTCCATGCTGCCCGGCGCGCGGCAGGCGCTGCGAGCCATCGGCGACAACACCGATGTCATCACCTACGTCAGCAAATACACGCGCCGGCGGTTCGCGGCGGCGTTCGGGGCGGAGTCCGCGCTCGAATACCTGCCGCCCGCCGTCGATTCCGAGACCTTCAAACCCGATCCGGCCGCGCGCGAGGAACTGCGCGCCCGCTACGGGCTGGGGGATCGGCCGACCGTGCTGTGCCTGTCGCGGCTGGTGCCGCGCAAGGGACAGGACGTGCTCATCGCCGCCATCAAGGGGATTCGCGAGCGCGTCGACGGCGCGGTCCTGGTGATCGCGGGCGGCGGGCCCTACGAGCAGAAGCTGCGCGCCATGGCCCAGGCGCTCGGCGTCGCGGACCATGTGGTCTTCACCGGCCGCGTGCCCTCGAAAGAGCTGGCCGCCCACCACACCATCGCCGACGTCTTCGCCATGCCCTGCCGCACCCGCGGTTTCGGCCTGGACGTGGAGGGCCTGGGCATCGTCTTCCTGGAAGCCTCCGCCACCGGAGTACCCGTGGTCGCGGGCGATTCCGGCGGCGCCCCGGAAACCGTGCGCGAGGGCGAGACCGGCAAGGTCGTCAGCGGCCGCTCCGTCGCCGCCGTCACCGACGCGATCGTCGACATCCTCGCCGACCGCGACGCCGCCACCCGCATGGGCCACGCCGGCCGCGCCTGGGTCCAGCAACAGTGGCGCTGGGACCTGATGGGCAACCGACTACGCGAACTCCTCGATCCGGAGCTCGCCGTCGGCGGTCGTGTTCACTGAATCACTGCCTTGCGCAGCGCTGTTATAGGCTCAGCGCTGTGAGCAGTATCCAGGTTGCCGACCAGACGTTCATCGCCGCGCCCGGGTCGGCTGTGGGCGAGGTCTTGGCGGATCGGTCCAGGTGGCGCGGCTGGTGGCCCGATCTGCAGCTACAGGTCCGGGAAGACCGGGGCGACAAGGGAATTCGCTGGACGATCACCGGTGGCCTGGACGGCACCATGGAAGCCTGGCTGGAACCCATGCTGGACGGCGTCATCCTGCACTACTTCCTGCACGCCGAACCGCGCGGCGGTATCGACGGCCTGTCCGGACGTGACCTGCTGGCCGCCAACCGGGAACGCCGCGTCGCGGGCAAGAAGATGTCCTTCGAGATCAAGGCGCGCCTCGAAGCCGGGCGCAAGGCCGGCGTCGCACCCGCTCACGCACAGTAGGCTCCGCACCGCACGATCTCGTATCCTCCACCCTCGCACCGGCTTCAGAGCCTGGAAAGGAAGCGTTGTCACCCATGGCCGATCGCACTCAACGGTCGATCGTGATCGACGCCCCCTCGGATCGAGTGATGGGCGTCATCGCGGACCTGGAGTCGTATCCGGAATGGGTCTCCGCGGCCCGCTCGGTCGAAGTCCTGGACAAATACCCCGACGGCCGCGCCCACACGGCACGCTTCGTGCTGGATGCCGGCGTCGTCAAGGACACCTACACGCTGTCCTACACCTGGCGCCCGGACGGCAAGGCCGTCAGCTGGCAGCTGGTCAGCGGTGAACTGCAGAAGGCGCAGGACGGCACCTACGAGTGCATCGCCCTGCCCGACGGCACCACCCAGGTCGTGTACGAGCTGACCGTGGACCTGAACATCCCCATGATCGGCATGTTCAAACGCAAGGCCGAGAAGGTCATCACCGATACGGCGCTCAAGGAACTCAAGAAACGGGTCGAAGACTGACCAGCGGCACCGAACGCTCCGCCACCCGGGTGGAGCTGTTCATCGGTAAGGGCGGCGTGGGCAAGACGACGCTGGCCTGCGCGACCGCCATGGCGTACGCGCGCTGCGGGCAACGCGTGCTGCTCGCCTCCCTGGACCAGGCTCATTCGCTCGGTGACGCCCTCGGCTTCCGGTTCCGGCACGAACCCGGCAGCGTGGCCTCGGTCGCCTCCGGCCTCGACGTGATCGAGGTGGATTCCCTTGCGCTGCTGGAGGATCGGTTCCGGCAGGTGCTGCTCATGCTGTCCGGCGTCGGCCACGAACACGGACTCGACCTGGGCGCACTGGATCCCGCCGAAGTCACCGGCCTCCCCGGCGTGCAGGAACTGCTGGCATTGCTGGAACTGACCCGCTACGCCGCCGAAAAGCGCTGGGACGTCATCATCGTCGACTGCCCGCCCACCGCCGACATGCTCCGCATCCTCACCACCCCCGACACCCTGCTCGGCTATCTGGAACGCGTCTGGCCCGAACACTCCCGCACCATGATCACCGTCGGCGGCGACCTCCGCCGCGCCGTCCTCGCGGTAGCCGTCGAACAGATCGTGCACGCCATCTCCGGCGCCCGCGACCTCCTCGCCGACCGCACCCGCACCGGCGCCCGCCTCGTCACCGCCCCCGAACACGTAGCCGTAGCCGAATCCTCCCGCGTAGTCTCCGCCGCCGCCCTCCTCGGCCTCCGCCTCGACACGGTCCTGGTCAACAAGGTCCTGCCGGACCTGACCGGCTCGGCCGAACCCGGCTCCGCACCAAGCGATTTCGCCTCGGGGCCGCGAGAGTCCGGCATTGCGCCGGATGAATCAGGCCGCGCGCCCGCTGCTTTCGGCTCCGCGTCGGACGCCCACGGTTCGGCGCCGGACACATCAGCACCCGCGGGCTACTCTGCTGCGCCGGGCAGTTCCTATGGACCGGCGGGCTATCCGCCGGGATCAGGCAGTTCGCCCGCGCCGTCCGGTCACCCTGCCGGGCCGGACGGCTCGCGCGGTAGCACTGCCGCCGGTCCGCGTAGCGGCGATCTGCCGCACGGTGCGGATCTCCTGCACGATCGCTCCCGGTGGCGCGGTTTCGGGCCCGGGCCCGACGGCTTCGCGGCGACAGGTGAGCCGGCCGAGCATCCGGCGGTGCAGTGGTATCGGAATCGGCGGGCCGAGCAGCTGGAGGTGGTCGCTCAGTTGCGGAAGTCTCTTCGGGGGGTTCCGGTGCTGGTCGTGGGGCATGCGGGGGCGGAGCCGGTGGGGTTGAGCTCGATTTCGGCGCTGTCGTACGCGGTGGACGCGAGTGGTAACTGGGTGGGATCGGCTCCTGTCCCTATGCTTGGCACAGATGCGGACGGCGTGCTGTACACCGCTCCCGGGCCGGTGGTGCGGCTCGAGTCGGGGGCGGGCGTGCAGTCGGTGTTCGCTATGCGCATGCATCTGCCCGTGGTCGACCCGTCGACCCTGCGGCTGGGACGAGTGGAGGACGATTTGATCGTGGGAGCGGACGGGGTTCGGCGCCGCCTGCGGCTGGCGCCGGTATTGCGGCGGTGCACGGTCGACGCCGCCGAACTCGACGGCGACCAGCTGGTGATCCGTTTCCGGCCCGACCCGCAGGTCTGGCCGCAGTGACCAGCACCCACGGTGAGCCCCGCCTGGGCCACCCCGACGACAACCTCGGCGAGTTCGCCGAGGAACTCAAGCTGCTCGCGGAAGCCGTCCTCGAACGCGTCGAACCGGTGCTGCGCCGCACCGCCGCCGACGGCCGCTCCGATTGGGACAGCTGCAGCTGGTGCCCCGTCTGCGCCGCCGCGGCCATCGTCCGCGGCGAACACCATGACGTGGTAGCCGCTATCGCCGACCACGGCACCGCCATAGTCACCGTCCTCCGCGAGGCCCTCGCCGGCGTCCCCGTCGAACCGGTAATCCCCCCGGACCTCGACCCGGACTCCGCCGAATACCAAGCCTGGCAACAGCATTCACACAGCCGGCTCGCCGAAGACCTGGCCGACGCCTACGCGAACGCCCGCGGCGGCGCTGGCACATCCCAGAGTGACGCCACCGGCCGTCGCGGCGCCGGCGCCTCAGGTCAGGGCGCCGGAGCTGCGAGCCGGGGCGATCGCACCGCTGCAGGCCGAGGTGATCACACCGCTGCCGGTCGAGGTGATGCCGACGCTGCCGGTCGAGGTGATCACACCGCTGCCGGCGGGCGTGCCGCCGCTGGTGCGGGACGACGCGATGCCGCTGCCGCGGGCCGGAGCGATGAAACCGGGGCGGGCGAACATGGCGCGAATGCCGCGGCGCCTCGCGATTCCGCTGCAGGCCACCACGATTCCGCCGCGGGTCGCCCCGCTGCCGGTGCGGGTCACCGTGCGGGTGATGCCGAATCGTCCTCGGGTGGACGCAGGTTCGCTGATTCCGGGGCTCGGGCCGGCGGTGCGGGTCTCAGTGGTGTGTTCGCGCGATTCCTCGCGGGCGCGCAAGGGCATTCGTCCGGTGCACAGGGCCACACGTCATCCGGGCATCATGCGGCGCCTGCCGCGCCCGCCGCTTCGGCCGGTGCGGAGGATGCGCCGCCTGCGGAGGATCCGCTGGGAAACGGCCCGGGTGCTGCCCGCCGGCCCGAGAGCGGGCGGAGGAAGCCCGGGTACGTGCCGATCAATGTGACGATCAAGGCATGACGGGCGGTGATGGAGTGCCGCTGACAGTGGGAATCGATGTGGGCGGCACGAATATTCGTGCGTCGGTGGTCGACGGTGCGGGCGAGGTGCTCGATACCGTGACCGCGCCGACTCCGCATTCCGCGCGGGCCCTCGAGGACGGGTTGGCGCGGGCGGTGCGGGAGCTGTGCCAGCGGCACGCCATCGGCGCGGTCGGGCTGGCGGTCGCCGGATTCGTGGACGAGGACCGGGCGACGGTGCGGTTCGCGCCGCACCTGCCGTGGGAGGATGCGCCGGTCGCGCAACGGCTCACGGATCGCCTGGAACTGCCGGTCATCCTGGAACACGATGCGAATGCGGCGCTCTGGGCCGAGTACCGGTTCGGCGCCGCGGCCGGCGGCCACAATGTGGTGCTGGTGGCGATCGGGACCGGTATCGGGGCCGCGCTGCTCATCGGCGGTCAGCTGTATCGCGGAAGTTACGGTGTGGCACCGGAACTCGGTCATCTGCAGGTGGTGCCGCAGGGCCGCGCCTGCGCCTGCGGTAAGCGTGGCTGCTGGGAAAGGTATTGCAGCGGAACGGCTCTGGTGGATACGGCGTTGGAGCTGCTGGCCACCGATCCGGGCCGTTCGACCGTGCTGGCGCGGGAGGCCCGCCGCGATCCCGGTTCACTGACCGGCCGCCGCATCGCCGGCGCCGCGCAGGACGGTGATCCGCTGGCCATCGAGGTGATGGCGGAATTCGCGCGCTGGCTGGGCCTGGGCCTGGCGTTCGTGAGCGATATCTTCGACCCGGACCTGATCGTGGTGGCCGGTGGCGTGAGCAGTTCGGCGCCGCTGTTCCTCGACGATGCCCGCGACCATTACGCGGCCTCGATCACCGGGGCCCGGCATCGCCGGCTGCCGCGCATCCGGGTCGCTCAGCTGGGTGAGGCGGCGGGCATGATCGGCGCGGCGGAACTCGCTCGCGCGGCGCTGGTCGGCTCGACCAACGGTCTGCCGGCTCCGGCGCATCGCTGAGTGGACGGTCGCCGCGCCGGCCGGGTCCCGATCCTGCCATGTGGGATGGCTATCGGTTTCCGGCCCGATATGTGAGATTTTCCGGCCCGTGGATCGGCCGCCCGGACGGCCGCCCGGCGGACCGCATGATTTCCCCCGGTTAAAGCTTCGTGAAACGGCCGGATCAGGCACCCGATGGTTGGTCACCGGCTGGTCTCGGCGGTAGGGTAGGCAACTGAGTGTGGTGCCCGCAACGAGGCCGGTCCCGGGTATCGAAAACAGGGGAAAGGACACGATGTTCTACTGGCTGCTGAAGTTCGTGCTCGTGGGGCCGCTCATGCACCTCATCAACCGACCCAAGGTTGAAGGCGTCGAGAACATACCCCCGAAGGGTGCAGTCATTCTGGCCGGCAACCACTTGTCGTTCACCGATTGGCTCTTCACTCCGCTGCTGAGCCCGCGGCGCATCACCTATCTGGCCAAGGCCGAATACTTCACCACCCCTGGTCTGAAGGGCCGGCTGCAGAAGTTCTTCTTCTCCGGCACCGGCCAGTACCCGATCGACCGTTCCGGCGCCGACGCCGCCGAGTCCGCCCTCAATACCGCGCGCAAGCTGCTGGAGGACGGTCGCATGGTCGGTCTGTACCCGGAGGGCACCCGCTCTCCGGACGGCCGCTTGTACAAGGGCAAGACCGGTGTGGCACGCCTCGCCCTGGAGACCGGTGTCCCGGTGATCCCGGTGGCTCTGATCGGTACCGACGAGGTGTGCCCGCCCGGACCGTTCCGCTGGCGCCCGCGTCAGGTGACCGTCAAGTTCGGTGAGCCCATCGACTTCTCCCGCTACGAGGGCATGGGCGGGAACCGTTTCGTGGAGCGCGCCGTCACCGACGAGATCATGTACGAGCTCATGAACATGTCGGGCCAGGAATACGTCGACGTGTACGCCGCCAGCCTGAAGAAGGGCGTGCCCTCGGGCAGCCGCCCCGATGCGGACCGTATCCCGCAGACCATGGCGGGCTGACCTTCCCCGTACGAAACGGGCCCTGCGAGACCGAGTCTCGCAGGGCCCGTTCCGTTTTCGGGTCAGGAGGCGTGGCGGCGCCGGTACGCCTCGATGGCCTCGAACTTCGCGAAGTTGTGGCGGGCATCGGCGAGTGCGTCGTGCGCGTCCTTGGGGATGGGTGGCAGCGGCGGCCGCCCGGCCTGCTCCCAGTGCTGGCGCAGCTCATTGGTGTAGCGCGGCAAAGCATTGGGCAGATCGACCATGGATCCCCACAGCTGGCAGAGCGCGACGTGATCGTAAGCGCCCACCCAGGCCCACAGTTCGGGTTCGACCCCGGGCCGCGGCACCAGGAACCGGTACAGGTCGTCGCGGATCTTCTCGCGGCTGCGCCATAGTGGTGAGGACGGCGGCGGTAGCTTGGGCAGCACATTGCGGCGCACGAACGGCCCGGCCTTCTCCGGATCGAATTCGGTTGAGACGGCGTAGTATTCGCGTCCGTCCTCGCACACTACGGCGATGGAGACGAGGTCGATGACGACCCCGTCCTCGATGAATTCCGAGTCGTAAAAGTACCTGAGCGAGATCGGTCCACTCCTTGTTCGCGGTCGCCGGTCACTGGTCCCCGGCGCCGGGGCGCGGGACGATCCGGGCAGATCATCCGGTCTTCCAGCCTAGGTGCCGCCGATCCGGCGTGAGTCGGCGGCCGTGACCGGGGTCGGCCGGTGATCGCGGGCGCCGTCGCCGGTGTGACCGATTCCAGCCCTGGGGGTGGTCCAACTCACGTGGGGTGATCCGTATTCTGAACGGGTGAACTGGACCGTCGACGTACCGATCGATCGCCTGCCGGAACTTCCTCCGCTGCCCGCCGAACTGCGTCGGCGCCTCGACGAAGCCCTGTCGCGCCCCGCGCTGCAGCAGCCGTCCTGGGATCCCGAACAGGCCGCCAATATGCGCACGGTGCTGGAATCCGTGCCCCCTATCTGTGTCCCCGCCGAAGTCGAAGAGCTGCGCTTACGTCTGGCGGAGGTGGCGCGCGGCGAGGCCTTCCTGATGCAGGGCGGTGACTGCGCGGAGACATTCGCCGACAACACCGAGCCGCATATCCGCGGCAATATCCGCACCCTGCTGCAGATGGCGGTGGTGCTCACCTACGGTGCGAGCCTGCCCGTGGTGAAGGTGGCGCGCATTGCCGGTCAGTACGCGAAACCGCGTTCCGCCGATGTCGATTCGCTGGGCCTCAGGTCTTACCGCGGTGACATGGTGAACTCGCTGGTCGCGGATGCCGGTCTGCGCGAGCACGATCCGTCCCGCCTGGTCCGCGCGTACGCGAACGCGTCGGCGGCCATGAACCTGGTGCGTGCGCTCACCTCCGCCGGGATGGCGGATCTGCACAAGGTGCACGACTGGAACCGCGAGTTCGTCGCGCAGTCCCCGGCCGGCGCCCGCTACGAGCAGCTGGCCGCCGAGATCGATCGCGCGCTGGCGTTCATGAAGGCGTGCCGCGTCAACGATCCGAACCTGTCCACCGCCCGCCTGTACGCCTCGCACGAGGCGCTGGTCCTCGACTACGAGCGCGCCATGCTGCGCCTGAGCGCGCATCCGGTCACGGGTGACCCGGTGCTGTACGACCTTTCGGCGCATTTCCTCTGGATCGGTGAGCGCACCCGCCAGCTGGACGGCGCCCACATCGCGCTGGCCGAGCTGATCGCCAACCCGATCGGCCTGAAGATCGGCCCCGGCACCACGCCGGACCAGGCGGTCGAATACGTCGAGCGGCTCGACCCGAACAATGAGCCCGGCCGCTTGACCCTGGTCGCCCGCATGGGCAATCAGAAGGTCCGCGACGTGCTGCCCCCGATCATCGAGAAGGTGCAGGCCACCGGCCATCAGGTGATCTGGCAGTGCGATCCCATGCACGGCAACACGCACGAGGCGTCCACCGGCTACAAGACCCGCCACTTCGACCGCATCGTCGACGAGGTGCAGGGCTTCTTCGAGGTGCATCACGCGCTGGGCACCCACCCGGGTGGCCTGCACATCGAGCTCACCGGTGAGAACGTCACCGAATGCCTCGGTGGCGCGCAGGACATCTCGGACCTGAACCTCGAGGAGCGCTACGAAACCGCCTGCGACCCCCGCCTGAACACCCAGCAGTCGCTGGAGCTGGCCTTCCTCGTCGCGGAGATGCTGCGCTGACCGCCTCCCCGCGACTTCAGCGGGCGGGCCCGGGAGCCGTAGCCGGTTCGCACCCGTGCCGGCGGTAGCTGCCGAACCGATTTCGGCGTGCGCGGGGAGTTACCCCGGGCGGCGCGAAATCAGTTGTCGCCTTTGGCATCGTGCAAAGAGCCCGGACCGCGTCGGCGGCCGGGCTCGTAGCTTTCCTGTGCGCTATGAATGTTAGGGCAGTGCGACGATCGTGATGGTGGAACCGGTTTCGACTGTCCCGCCGGGCGCGGTGCTCTGCGAGACGACCACGGAACCGTCATTGGAGACCAGCTGGCGGACGTTCACCTGTAATCCGAGGGCCTCGAGTTTGGCGCGGGCATTGGCGACTGTCGCGCCGAGCACATTCGGCATCTCGACTCCGCTGTTGGTGATCAGGACGACCCCGTCACCGGATTGGGCGGAACTTCCGGCGGCCGGGTCGGTGCCGATGACCGTGCCGCCTTTGACCCTGTCGTTGAATTCGGCTCTGGTGGAGCTGACGGTGAGGCCGGCGCGTTGCAGGATGGCGCGGGCCTCGTCCTCGGTCTTGCCGCGTACGTCCGGGATCTTCACCGGCTGCGAGCCCTTGCTCTTGTACACCTGCACCATGGCATTGGCGGGGAGGATGGTGCCGGGCGCCGGATCCACCTTGGCGACAGTGCCTTTCGGGGCGGTACTGCTGACTTCCCCGGCCTCACTGGGGGTCAGTCCGGCGTCTCTGATGGCCTGTTCGACGGTCTTCACGTCCTGTCCGGGCGTGATGTTGGGAACCGTGGGTTTGCCGCTGGAGACGAGTACCGCGACCGTCGAACCTTTCACGACTCTGGTGCCCGCGGCCGGATCGGTGCCGACCACGCTCCCGACCGGGATCATATCGGAGGCCTTGTTTCTGGTCTGCGTCTTGAAGCCCGAATCCTGCAGTGTCGCAATGGCTTTCTGGGTATCGAGCCCGGCGATGGACGGGACCGAGGAATAGCGCCCGACGCCTAGCCACCAGCCGCCGATGCCGAGCAGGATGGCCAGTATCAGCACGATGCCGAGCCAGATGGCGACCTTGCGGCGGGATCTGCCGCGGTCCTCGATGAGGTCGTCGCGGTGGGGCGGCGTCCCCGGTGGTCCCGGCGGCGGCGCGTATTCGGGCACGTACTCGGTGGGTAGTTCGCGGGCCGCGGTCATGACTCTGGTGTTGTGCTGCGGCACATGCACGGTCGGCGCGTCGGCGGGTAGCCGGGTGGTGAGGTCGGTGGCGCCGACGGGGACCGGGCGGGCGGCGTGCCGCTGCGGGGCGGGTGGTGCGGGGGTGACCCGGAATTTGGCGCTGAGGTGTTCGGCCGATTCCTTCGGGGCGGGCACGCGGTACTCGGGTAGCTGCAGTTCCCGTGCGATGCGCCGCAAGTCGCCGGCCATCTGGGTGGCGTCGGCGTACCGGTGCGCGGGTTCGCGGGCGGTGGCGTGCGCGACGAGTTCGTCGAATTCCGGTGGCACGCCGTTGATCAGCCGGCTCGGGCTGGGCACGTCCTTCTCGACGCGCTGCAAGGCGATGGAGAGCGAATTGTCGCCGGTGAAGGGGGTGCGGCCGGTGAGCATCTCGAAGATGAGCACGCCCGCGGAGTACACGTCGCTGCGCGCGTCGGCGTGGCCGCTGGTGACCTGCTCGGGGGAGAGGTAGGCGGCGGTGCCGAGAATCACGCTGTCGGAGGTGATCTTCGCCTCGGCGACGGCGCGGACCAGGCCGAAGTCGGCGATCTTCACATCGCCGCTGTCGGAGATGAGGACGTTCTCCGGTTTGATGTCGCGGTGCACGAGTCCGTTCGCGTGCGCCACGCCGATGGCGTAGAGCACGGGTTCGGCGACGGCGCGCACGGCGTGCGGGGGCATGGGCCCGCGTTCGCGCAGTAGTTCGCGCAGGGTGCCGCCCTCGACGAGTTCCATGATGAGGAACGGATGCTCACCGTCGACGCCCTGGTCGTACACCGCGACCAGCGACGGGTGTTTCAGCTTGGCGACGGCGCGGGCCTCGAGTTCGAAGCGGGTGAGGAACTGTGGATCGGAAGCGAATTTCGGATCCATCACCTTGATGGCGACCGGTCGGTCCAGGCGGGTGTCAACTCCCCGGAACACCATGGACATACCGCCACGCGCGATCGGCGCGTCGATGCGGTAGCGCCCTTCCAGCATCTGGCCGATCAACTGCTACCCTTCCGATTTTCGTGCGACCGCCCGGTGCGGCTCACCCGATGGTAGTCGCGCCGGGGTGTGATGCGACCGGAGCGCCACGACGTACTACCGTTATCCGGGTGAGTGCCTTTCCTTGCAGCGAAGACGTCCTACCGGCCTCGGTGACCCTGATCCCGCTGCCCGACGTGGCCGATCAGCTCGGCATGGTGGTCACGCGGGTGCATCAGATGCTGCGCGACCACCAGATCCTCGCCGTCCGCCGGGACGGTGTCGCCGGAATCCCCAAGGAGTTCTTCGACTCCACCGGTGAGGTCGCCAAGCACGTCACCGGATTGATCACCGTCATGCGCGACGCCAAATACACCGACGAAGAAATCCTCGAGTGGATCTACACCGAGGACGAATCCCTCCCCGGCCGCCCCATCGACGCCCTCCACGGCCCCCTGGCCCGCGAGGTCATCCGCCGCGCCGCCGCAGACCCCTTCTGAAATCGGCCACCCTTCCGTCCCGGCATCGACCCTGTCGGGGCGGAAGAACGCGCGGCCACCGTGGCTGTTGCCATCACCGCCGGCGCAGTAGTTGCCGCCGCGTCCGACGCGGGTATCGACTCGGCGTCGCACCGGGTGCGGCACTGATCGCGGTGGGGCCTTTGCAACACCACTTCTGGCGACGTCGATCTCAGGTACGGATTCGGCCTGCCCAGCGGCAGTTTCGGTAATTGTCCTGCCGCGCGTTCCGCTCTATTGCGCGCAGCGGCGCGAGATCCGGCGGGGTGTCAGCGGATCGGGCGGGAGAGCGCGAATTCCTTGGCGGCGACGCGGAGCCGGCGGTGCTGCGGGACTACGGCGCGGCGGGTGAAGACCGCGTAGTCGGTGCGTTCGATCTCATCGAGGATGCCGCTGTAGAGGGTGGCCGCCGTCTGGATGGCCGGACGCACGCGTGGGGTGAGCAGGTCGATTCCGGGTGTGGCGAGCCGGTATACGCCGCGGTTGACCGCGATCAGGTGGGCGAGGGCGCGCCGGACCCGCTGGTCGGTGCGACCGGATTCGCGGCAGTGCGTGAGCAGTTCGTCGTTCACGCCGAAGGCGGCGAGTTCCTCCTGCGGCAGGTAGACGCGGCCGCGGTCGAGATCCTCGGCGATATCGCGGAGGAAGTTGGTGAGCTGGAAGGCTTCCCCGAGTGCAGCCGCGGCGGGTTCGGCCTCTTCGATGGGCACAACCGCGCCGAGGACCGGGAGTAGTTGCAGGCCGATGGCCGCCGCCGAGCCACGCATGTACTCGCGGAGGGCGGTCATGGTGGGGTAGCGGTCGCGGTAGTTCGGGCTGCCGGGGATATCCATGCGCATGGAGTCCAGGAACACCCAGAAGTGTTCGGGGGCAATGGAATACCGGTGGATGGTGTCGGCGAGGGCGATCAGGATGCGCTCTTCGGCCGCGGTGGAGAAGGTGGTGGGCGCGTCGGCCAGGTAGCCGCGTAGGTCGTGTTCGATCCGATCCAGTTGCGTGGCGGAGGCTTCCGCGTGCACGGCGGCCCCGGCCCCGTCCACGATGTCGTCGACCATGCGGGCGAACGCGTACAGCGCGTGCACGGCGGGTCTTCGTTCCGGTTCCAGCAGCCGGGTCGCCAGGAAGTAGGTGCGCCCGTGCTCGGCGGCGATGCGGCGGCAGTCCCGGTAGGCGTGTTCCAGGTGCGGGGACGTCATGCCGTCGTGGGGCCGGCGGGGTCGCCGTATGCGGTGGTGCCGTCGAGCGGCTGCGCGGGCCCGCCGGTCAGCGGGTGAGTGTGGGTGGCGCGCAACTTGAGTGGATCGATGGTGCGCAGCGACACCGCCGCCACGATCGCCGCGAAGGTCGCCAGCGCCACATGCGGGAAGCTGTACAACCCGATCGACCCGTCCGGCTGGAACACCAGCATCAGCCACGTACACAACCCCACCAGCCATTGCAGCGTGGTGATGGACAGCGCGAACCCGGCCGCCAGGGCCAGCGGCCACGAGTAGTACCAGGGCAGCGCGGCCGGCGACAGGATCACGATGGCCACGAACGCGATGAGAATGCCGAACACGGCTTCCTTCTCGCTGTTCTTGAACCGCCACCACATCCACACCAGCAGCGCCACCAGCGTGATCTCGCACAGTTTGCGGGTCACCGACAGCACCGATTCCAGGCGCAGCGGGGTTACCCAGGTGGTCATGTGCGCCATGATGGTCGGCAGCGACAGCCAGTTGATGATCTTGTTCGAGCCGGACAGCGCGGTCAGCCAGCCGATCCCGTGCCGCAGCCCGAGCCCGGTCGCCTCGGTGGCCACCACGAACACGGCCGCGAACACGCTCACACCCAGCCCGGCGATCTTGGCGAAGGTCCACACCGGATGCGGCAGCGCGCCCTCGTTGCGCGCCGCACGGCGTTCCCGTTCGTGAATCATCCAGATCCACACCAGGAATGGCAGCGCCACCCCCGCGGTCGCCTTCACGCCGACACCGACGGCGACGACCATGATGCCCGCCACATGATGATGCTCGAGCACCAGCGCGATACCCGCGGCCATCAGTCCGACCATCAGCATCTCGTTGTGCACGCCGCCGATGAGATGGATGAGCACCAGCGGATTCAGCACCGCCAGCCACAACGCGGTGGTCGGCTTACCGCCGAGATGCTTGGTCAGATGCGGTACCGCCCACATCATCAGCGCCAGCCCCGGCAACATCACGAAGCGCAGCGCGATGGTCCCGGCCACCACATTGTCGCCGGTGACGGCGGTGATACCGCGCGCCATCAGCAGGAAGATGGGCCCGTAGGGCGCGGTGGTGGTGGTCCAGACGGGACTCACATTGTCCAGCAGCACACCGGGATTCACGACCGGCCCGACCGAATACGGATTGAAGCCGTCGCGCAGCAGCGCGCCCTGCGCCAGATACGAGTAGGCGTCGCGACTGAACATGGGCACCGCGAACAACAGCGGGAAGATCCAGATGCCGACGATGGCACGCAGTTCGTTCAAGGTCACCGAGGTGCCCCGCTGGGTGCCGATGACAATGCGCCCGAGCCGCACCCACGCGGTGATCATGGCGATCACGCCGATCCACACGAACACGGTGGACAGCACGTAGCCGTGCCCGAACCGCAGCCAGGACAGGTGCGCAGACTCCAGCAGCGGATCGTTGATGCGCACGCTGCCGGCGCCGAAGCCGCCGAAGGTGATCAGGAGTGCACCGAAGAACCCGAGCAGCGCGGCATGCCCCTCGGGGCTGCGCGCGAAGTCGGTCCAGTTGCGCCACCGGCTGTGGTCCGGCGTGCCGCCGGAGACGATGTGGCGGGTGCGTTCGTATGCGTGTCCGCGGGCGCTCGGTGTGGCCTTGCGGTCACTCGGCGCCTGCTGGTCGCTCGGCATGGCCTTCTGACTCGGCATGGCCTTCTGGTCGTTCGATGGGACGTCCGCGGTGGCTCGGGCGTCCGTGGCTGTGGCTGCGTCCGTGTCGGGGGTCGGCATAGGCGGTCGTTCCCCCCGGAAAGTCGGCGGCGGCTGCCGCGTCTGATTAGGACGCCGGTCAGTCTAGTGCTTGCGTGCCGCTGCTACCGCTCCGGTATCGGAGCCGCGGGCTCGGGCATGTCGTAGATCACCGGTGATCCGTGTGGCCGCCAGTTTTCCCGAAATCAGGACGGTCGGCACGCCGACACCGGGGACGGTGCCCGAACCTGCGAGAACGACATTGTCGCGGGCGCGCACCAGGTTCCGGGTACGGAACGGCCCGGTCTGCCGGAACAGATGCGCGGCCGAGAACGGTGTACCCGCGAGCATGCCCCTGCCGAGCCAGGTTCCCGGCGTATCCAGGTGATCGACGCGGAAGTACCGCGAAATCCCTTGATAGCCGCGCGCTTCCAAGGTCTGCAGCAGTTCCCGCAGGTAATAGGGGCCCAAACGGTCCCAGTCGAAGGCTGCCGCATCCAGATTGGGGCAGGGCGCGAGCAGGGACAACGGCTCGTAGCGCCGCGTCTCGTGCAGATGCCCGGCGATATCGATGTGCTGTTCCGGACGGTCGATGTACAGCGCCGGATCCGTGAGCGCGGGCCGCGTCAGCAGCAGCGACGGATCCGTCATGAGCGCGCCACGGCCGCGCCGGGCGGCGATCTCCCGGAAGGTGCCGTCCCATTCCCGCCCGAAATCGATGGTGTGATGCGCCTGCACCGGCCAGGTCGCGGCCACCTCGGCGGGCACGGTGCCGTGCGCGACCACCGCCGACGGCGAGGCCCGCAGGCCGCGACGCCGGCGCAGGCCGAAACGCGGCAGCGAGCCGAGATCGGCGGTCACCACGACCGCATCGCACGGCAGGCTCCGGCCGTCCGAGGTGCGCACGGCGGTCGCCCGCCGGCCCGCGTACTCGATCCCGGTGACCTCGGTGTTCAACTGCAGCACCCCGCCTGCCGCGGTGAAGGCGCGAGCGAGCGCCTCGGCGATGGCCCGCATACCGCCCTCGGGGTAGTAGACGCCCAGGCAGGTGTCCATATAAGGGATGGCCCCGTAGACGCCGAGCGCCTGATTCGGAGCCATGCCCGCGAACAACGCCTGGAAACTGAACAGCCGCGCCAGTTGCTCATCCCGCACGAGCCGCGCCACCTTGGGCCCGAGTCGCCCGAACGCCCCCAGCCGCACCAGTTTCGTGAGCGCGCCGCGCTTCTCCGGAACCCGCACCATATCCAGTGGCGAATCGAAGTTGGTGTCCATGAAATGCCCGAACTCGGCCTCGTACACGCCCCGCAGCCACCCGCGCAGCCGCCGATACCGTTGCGCCGCACCGGCACCCCGCACCCGCGCGACCTCCGCCGCCATCTCCTCGGCATCCGAGTAGACATCCACCACGGACTCATCCGCGAACCGCGCCCGATAAGCCGGCATCATAGCCAGAATTCGCAACCCGACGGACTCCCGCGTCTGCCCGACCGCGGCCAGCGCCTCGTCGATGAGCTCCGGCACCGTCAAAATCGTTGCCCCGGAATCGATCTCGTAATCGTCCCCGCGATAAGTCCCGACCCGCCCCCCGGGATGATCGGCCCGCTCGACCAGCGTGACCTCCCGCCCAGCACCCCGCAAATGAAGCGCCGCAGCCAGCCCCGACAGCCCAGCCCCCACCACCACGACCCGATCAGTGGGCCCCGCAACCGTTTTCATGCCAACATCCTCCAGCTTCAGCTCGTCCGGCGCCGTGGTCAGTAGGCGCGGGCGGTGGCGGCCAGGGCCATGGAGCGGAGGCGGCGTTTGGCGTCGGGGGTGGTGGTGCTGGCGTCGAGGGCGGTCATGGCCTGTTCGGTGAGGCGGGTAATGCGCTGTTCGACGGCGTCCACGGCGCCGAGTTCGGTGAGGACGGCCCGCAATTCGGCGACCCGGGCGGGCGTGATGTCGGTGCCGAGGCTGGTGCGGATGAGGGCGGCCGCGGCGGGGTCGATGATGTCCGCGCGCTGCAGGGCCTCGGCGATGAGGACGGTGCGTTTGCCTTCGCGCAGGTCGTCGCCGGAGGGTTTGCCGGTGATGGCCGGATCGCCGAAGACGCCGAGCAGGTCGTCGCGGAGCTGGAAGGCGATGCCGATATCGGTGCCGAATTCGCGGTAGGCGGCGATCAGCTGCGGATCCGCGCCGGCCAGTGCCGCACCCATGTGCAGGGGACGTTCGATGGTGTAGGCCGCGGTCTTGTACCGGTTGATGCGCAGTGCGGCCGCGACGGTTTCGTCGCCGGCGGATTCGCCGTGGATGTCGAGCAGTTGCCCGCCCAGCACCTCGGTGCGCATGGCCGCCCACACGGGTGCGAACCGGGCGGCCGCGTCGGCGGGTAGCCCGGTGTCGCGGGTCATATCGTCGGCCCAGGCCAGTGCGAGGTCGCCGATGAGGATGGCGACGCTGATCCCGTAGTGGCCGGCGTCACCGGCCCAACAGCGCTGATCCCGGTGCCGCCCTTCGAAATCCACGTGCACGGTCGGGAACCCGCGCCGCGTGCGGGAGGAGTCGATGATGTCGTCGTGCACCAGCGCGCAGGCCTGCACGAGTTCCAGCGCCGAGCACGCGGTCAGCACCGCGTCGGCGTCCGGATCCTCGGGGCTGCGTCCCGCGCCGAGCCATCCGGTCCAGGCGAAGGAGGGCCGCGTGCGCTTCCCCCCGCGAATGACGAAGTCCTCGAGCGCCCGCGCGGCGTCCACGAACACCGGCCCGAGCGGTTCGACCAGCGTGCGCCGGGTCTCGAAGAATCCGGTGAGGCGTTCCTCCACGGCGGCGACAATCGATCCCGCGCCGGCCGCAGGGCGGGTCGGGGTACCGGGTCCGGCGGACAGAGGAGCCTCCTGTGGTGTGTGCCGCGCTGCCGGCGCGGCGCCGGCAGCGCCGTTCAACGCGTCGGTGTCCCCGGAATCGGCGTTCGGCAACCGGGTTCGCGTGTCCGCGCGCCGCGGCCGCGTCGGGAACGCGCCCGGCTGCCGGTCCAGAATGCGCGAGGCGTGCTGGTCCAGAACGTGCCGAGCATGCTGGTCCCGAACCCGGCCGACCGCGAGCCGCAATGGCCGCGGCGGGGTTCGCTGCCGACTCTACTCAGCCGCGACGCGCCCCGGCCCGCCCGGTCGTGCGGTGCCGCGGCGGCTGTCGGCGGGGTGCCGGGCAGGCACGGCCCGCCGATGTTTTCCGGGGCTCGGCGGGGAATCGCAGGGTGTCGGCCGGAACGCCCTGCTCGCCCCTTAAAATGAGCCGGTGAGTTTCGAGAATGTACGGGGATATTCGACCCCTGGCCGAGTTTCCCGCACATCGCCGGTGTCCGGAACTCGGTCCATCGCGCAACAGCTGGGCCCGCGGCCCGACGGTTCGGTGCCGTTCTCGGTGGAGTTCAATCCGCCGCGGGACGCCGCCGGTGAGGCGCGTCTGTGGCGGGCGGCGCGCGAGTTCGAGCGGTTGCACCCGGCATTCATCTCCATGACCTACGGTGCGGGCGGTTCCACCCGCGATCGCACCATTCGCGTGACGGGTCAGCTGGCGCGGGAGACCACGCTGCTGACGGTCGCGCATCTGACGGCCGTGGATCACAGTGTCGCCGAACTGCGTTCGATCGTCGGCGCGTACGCGGATTCGGGTATCCGGAATCTGCTGGTGCTGCGCGGAGATCCGCCGGGCGATCCGCTGGGGGACTGGGTCAGGCATCCCGAGGGTGTGGAGTACGCCGAGGAACTGGTGCGCATGGTGCGCGATCTGGGCGATTTCCATGTGGGCGTGGCCTCGTTCCCGCAGGGGCATCCGCGGTCCACGGACCTGGAACAGGACACCCGGCACCTGGTGGCGAAACTGCGTGCGGGCGCGGAGTATTCGATCACCCAGATGTTCTTCGATCCGGAGCACTACCTGCGCCTGCGGGATCGGGTCCTCGAATGCGATCCGGTCGAGGGCGCGAAGCCGATCATCCCCGAGCTCATGCCGATCACCTCGCTGCGCACGGTGGAGCGCGCGGTCGAACTGTCGGGCCGGGAACTGCCCGTGAAAGTCCTGGAACGCCTGCGCAAGGCCGCGGGCGACGGCCCCGAGGAGAACCGGGCCGCCGTCCGCGCGGCGGGTATCGAGATCGCGACCGAGATGGCGCAGCGCCTCATCGACGAGGGCGTGCCGTGCCTGCACTTCATCACCCTGAACTTCGCCAAGGCCACCGGCGAAGTATTGGCAAACCTCGGCTACACGATGTCGCCTGCCCCCTCCCACGCCTGAACAGGCAGGAAGCGCCCTGAGTGGCAGGCGCCGAGCGCCCGGAAGTTGGTTCTCCACATCCCTGATGTTCACCCCGGCTTGCCGGGGCAAATGTCCGGTAACCGCTGGTAGAGCGGGTAGCGTCCCCCTCACCGTGACCCCGAGGGGAGACGCTCATGCCCGTGTTCCACCACCTCGTCCGTGTCGCAGGCGTGCTCGGTGCCTGCGCGGCGCTGACCGCGACCGCGGGCCCGGCTACTGCCGCGCCGGCGAATGCCGTTCCGGTTCCGGCCGTTCCCGCCCCGGCGGTTCCGGCGACCACGACTCCTGGCGCACCCATGCAGTCAGCGCCCGCGCTCGGCACCGATGCGAGCTCCGCCCTGGCGGCCGTCATGGGCGCGGCCGATGCCGCCGCCCCGGACTGGTTCGCCGCCTACAACGCGACCTTGGACGGCTTGCAGCGCTTGGGCGTCGAACCCTTCCTGTATCCGACGGCGGCCCCCTTCTGCCTCGGCGGCACCTCCTTCGGCCTGGCGCCCGCCGTGGCCGGCACGGTCCCCGGCCCCTGGCCGCGTTACGCGGTTTCCATTCCCGGCCTTGACCTTTCGGCCGTCAAAGCCGGTCAGGTCCTGTTCGCCTTCGTCCCCTACGGCCTCAACCCGGACGGCGCCGACACCAGCGGCATGCAGGTGGCCTGGGTCAATCTCCGCAACGGCCGTAGCGGTTTCACCCCCATGGGCTCCCTCTCCCAGGTCCTCAGCAATATGATCCCGCCCGGCGTACCCCCGGCCATCCGCCCGGTGGTCGAAACCGCCGTCAACGAATTCTTCGCCGGCGCCCTCCCGAAGGGCGGCGTCCGCGCGGTCCCCGTCGACACCGGTTCCGGCACGGTCCTCGCCGCCATGTTCGGCGTAGTCCGCAACGGCGCCAACAACTGCTTCTTCTTCCCGACGGTCGGCATCACCCCCGTCGCCTGACGGTCGCGGCAACCGCCGCTGGTTGCCGCACCCGTTCGCCGCAGCGGCGGCCCGCCCGCCGCGCGCGCCGCCGCTGCGGGCGGCGCGGCCGCTGTCGACAGCTCGAAATCGGTCTGCGGGCGCCACTTCCGGCGGCCGGGTAGTTGGCCTCCGGCGGTCGGGACCGCTCACAGGTGCGTTTCGTGCCGGGTGTGGTCAGCAAACCGCGCCGATTGCCCGGCCTTTCCACGTCAGGTCGCCGGCGCGGTGCGCGCGATGCGAGCGCACCGACAGCCGCAGGTAGGCCGCGATAGAGACCGGATGTGCGAGCGCCGCAAGCACATCCGCGCTGCTGACGCGGCCGCCGGTCTCGGTCGACCGTGCCAGCAGTCGTCCCGCCACCGCTGCGGCGTATCCGGCCGCTCCGAGCCGTCGAATCCGGCCTCGGCCCAAGAGCATTGCTGCCGGTGGCGCCCAGAATGCGAGTGCGGTGACCGCGCCAACCGCCAGGCTGCCCGGGACGCCGCCGTAGGCCGACCAGAGCCAGCGGCTGTAGCCCTCGTCCAGTTCACGGGAGTTTCGGTACATCCGGGTGCGAGCGAGCTTTCCGCTGCCCACCAGCAGGGTTCGGTGTCCGGCGCGGCGCAGTACCCGCGCGATGGCCAGGTCCTCCGCTACTTGATCGGCCACCGCCGCGTGCCCCCCGATCGCTCGGTAGACGGCCGCGTCGAAGACCAGGAACTGACCGCACGCCACCGCCATCGAGGGCCGTCCACTCCGATTTCCCACCGCCAGCGGCAGACTCGACGCCCACGACCAGGCCAGCAACGGCTGCACCAGCGCCTCAGAGACAGTCGCCGCCAGTTGGGCCGGCCATGGACAGACGAGTCCTGCGTGCTCGCGCCGCAGTTCGTCGACCGCTGCGGCAATGGCCTCGGGGCACAGTCGGATGTCCGCATCCAAGAACACGATGATCTCGGGACTGTCGCCGGCTGTCGGGTTGTCGCCCGCTGTCTGGCTGTCGGCGGTTGTCGGGTTGTCGCTGGCTGTCGGACTGTCACCGGCCGTCGGGCAGTCGTCGGCCGTCGGACCGTCGCCGGCCATCGAACTTTTGCCGGCTGTCGCGCCCCGCGCTGTGTCGTCCGGCCCGAAAGTCAGTTCCGCGAGCCGGGCGCAGGCGGCGGTCTTGCCGGTCCAGCCGGGTGGCGGGTCGATGTCGTTGCGCGCCAGGGTGAATCGCGGGTCGCCGGCTATGGCGGTGCGCGCGGCGGTGGGTGTTTCGTCGGTGGAGGCGTCGTCGAGGATGACGACGCGCAGCCGCGGAATGCCCTGTTGGGCGCGGAGATCGGCGATGAGGTCGGGGAGTCGTTCGGCTTCGTTGCGGGCGGGGAGGCAGATCGTGACGGGTTCGGTCACGGCGTGCGTCCCGGCCCGCAGTTGCCGCAGGCCGAGCCGATTGGCCAGTGCCACAGCGGCTCCGAGGACTGCGAGGGCGGTGCCGGCCCGCACCGCGGTGTCGCGGATGCGGGCCCGGGTCACCTGCGGGTGTCTTGTTTGGGGCGGATCCAGCGGGCGGCGCGGACGTAGGCCGGCGGATCGGGGTTGCGGGTCATGTAGGCGAGCACCGCGACCACGGCCGCGACCGCGAGGGTGATGCCGCCGACGATGCCGGCCCAGCCGGCGAAGGACCGGGTATTCGGGTCGGAGTAGCCGCATTCCGCGTGCAGGGTGCTGACGTCGCCGGCGGGCAGTTTCCAGGTGACCACGGAGTCGCCGTCGCGGGTGCCGTTGGTGGTGGCCACGCGCGCCGGGAAGGCGACGGTGAACTGCACGTCGGAACCCTGCACGGGCAGGCTCTTCAGGTCGACGCGCCCGCTCAGCGTGACCAGGTCGCCGGATCGGTTGAACTGCAGGTTGAACAGGCCCGCGGTTTGGTCGGAGAGTCCGCCGAGCTGCTGTACCTCGCCGAAGGTGAGGTCGTCGAAGTAGACCTGGCTGCCCACGTACCCGTCCTGCGTGTACGGCTCGACCCGCACCTTGCCGGAGAGCTGCTCGGGCACCTTGAGTTCCGGTCCCTTGTCCTTGTCGTTCGCCGGGACGGCCGCGGCGATGATGCGCCCCGACACCCGGTCGTTGGACGAGACGCCCATAGATACCTGCACGCGCAGGCAGCCCGTCAGCATGACGGCGAGTCCCGCGAACAGCAGGGCCGCGACGACCCGTACCCATCGGCGCGGTAACCGCCGTACCGGCGGAGATTCGACCGTTTCAGCTGCGGGGGAGAGGCTCGGACTCGGCTGCACGCGTCACATGTTGCCATGGCCTCCGGGCCGCAGCGTGATTCGACGGGCTCGCAAGCCCAGAACCAGCGGAATCCCCAGCACTCCCAGCCCCGCGAACCCGTACCCCGCCGATACCGGCAGCCCGAGGAACACCGCATGCGCGAGCGCCGACCCGAGCCAGGTCCACAAGAACACCGCCACCGGCACCACCAACGCCTCCCGGTTATCGACCGCCGTCCGATCCCACACCGCAAGCGCTGCCGCCATCACCGCCGACACCCCGAACCACCCCACATAGTTGGTCACCGGAATCTCCGAGATCCCCGGCAGCCCCGCAACCCCCGAGCGCCACGTCCACTGCCCATCCGCCACCATCTGCGAATCCAGGAACAGATCCCACCCGACCGTGCCGACGGCGGTCAGCAGAACCCGCCCTCCCACCCTGGAACTCAACAGCCCGGCCACAATCCACACCGGATACAGCCCGCCGGTCCACGCCAGCGGCACCACCACCGGCACCCCCGAAATCTCCGCCCCCAGCCGCCCGACCGCATAGTCGTAGCTACCGAACGGCACCCCCGTCCGGGTCCCGACCACCTCGGCCGCCAACCCGATCCCCGACACGATCACCAAAAACCCCGCAGCCCACCGCCCCCCACGCGTCACCGCCGCATGCACCAGCGCCGTACCCGCCGACAACAGCACTACCGCCACCGTCACCCGATCCCGCGCCACCCCGTGCGCCAGCGGATACGTGATCTGCACGGCGATCAGCAGCACCGCGGGAATCGCCGCGATCCAGGTCCGAGTCATCGCAGCCCCTGTTCCGGCTACCGCCCGCCACCTGTCGCGCTCGAACGTCCATCCGCCGCTGCCGGTTCCGGCCGGTGCGGGCGGATGCCGCTCGGTGTCAGCCACGTCGGAGCAGGGGGAGGCGGCGCCGGCGGAGGTCGTGGGTGACGAGGTGGGCGGCGGTGCGCCCGCTGGCGCCGGAGACGCCGCCGCCCGGGTGGGTGGAGGCGCCGGTGAGGTAGAGGCCGGGGGCGCCCGGGACACGCTGGCCGGACAGTTCGGGGAGGGGCCGCCACATGAACATCTGGTCGATGGACATTTCGACGTGCATGACATTGCCACCGAGCAGGCCCATCTCGCGTTCCAGGTCGGCGGGGGTCTGCACGTGGCGGTGCAGGATCGTGTCGGCGAAACCCGGTGCGTGGGTGTCGACTTCGGCGATGATGCGGTCGCCTTCGCGTTCGGCGTGGCCGGACCAGGAGCTGCCGTCGGCCAGTGCGTAGGGATGCCACTGCGCCCAGAGCGAGAGCTGGTGTTCACCGGCGGGCGCGATGCTCGGGTCCAGGGCGCTGAAGCTCATGGCCAGCACCACCGGTCGTGGCGGCAGTTCGCCGGCGAGTGCCGCGCCGTGCGCCTGCCGCAATTGCCTGCGGTCGGTGACCAGCAGTTGGAGGCCGTTCGCGGATTCCGTTGCGGGCGCGCCCGGATACTGCGGCAGCGCGCTGGTGGCGGCGCGCACCACCATGCCGATCCCGGGCCCGACGCGGATGCGCCGCCGCCAGTCCGCCAGCCGTGCCGCGTCGAATCCGCCCGCTTCCAGCAGGTTCAGGGTGGTGAGAATGTGGGTGCCGGAGATCACGGTGTCCGCGTACAGGTTTCGCCCGCTCGCGGTGCGTACCTGCCAGCCCTTCCCGGCCGCGGCGACGGAAACCACTGCGTCCCCGGCGCTGACGGTCCCGCCGTCCGAAGCCAGCCGGGCGAGTAACGCGGTGGTGAGCGCCCCGCTGCCGCCGACCGCCCGTCCGGGCGGCAGCGTGTGCATGAGCGCCGCGAAGCCGACCATGGGTGCGGACCCGGGTTCGGACATGGGCGGCCCGGATTGCGCTCCCCACCAGGCCAGGGCCGCTTTCAGGCGTTCGTCGTCGAAATAGCTGTCCAGCAGGGCGTCTCCGCTCTGCATCATTTCGCGGGAGAGCGCGCTCGGCCCGCCGTCGGCGTCCATCCCCCAGAACGAGCGGATGAGCCGGCCGGGCGCGGGCGGCCCGGCGAAGGACCGCATGACGCGGGCCGTGCGCGGCCCCCATACCTGCACGAATCGCCGGTAGGCGTCGGCGTCGCGGGTCCCGCAGGCGTCGGCGATGGAGGCGCAGGTGCGGTCCACGTCCCGGTGGAAGACAATCGGCGGTAGGTGGGTGCCGGGCGGCGCGGGTGCGAAACCCCAAGGGTCACAGTCGATATAGCGCAGCCCGAAGCGTTCGAGTTCGAGTTCCTCGATGATCCCGGTGTGCCGGATCATGATGTGCGCGGACGAGCCGCGGTCGACCTTGTGCCCGGGGAACCGTTCGACGGTGGATACCGCCCCGCCCAGCACCGTATCCCGTTCCAGTACTTCGACTTCGTGCCCGGCGCGGGCCAGATAGCAGGCGGCGACCAGCGCATTGTGGCCGGAGCCGAGGATCGCGACGGTCACAGCGGCAGCCGCCGCCCGAGCACCGCGAAGCGGCGGGTGTCGCCGGAGAAGATGAAATGCCGCACCACGTCGCCGAACCCCTGCCGCCGGTACAGCTTCCAGGCGCGATTGGCCTCGTGGTCGACCTCGGGGGTGGACAGCAGCACGGTCTTCTCGGGCCGGTTCTGCAGCAGCCGGGTGAGTAATATCTCGCCGATGCCGCGTCCCTGCGCGGACGGGTGCACGTGTAATTCGGTGAGTTCGAAGTAGTCCGAGAGCAGGTCGCGCGCAGCGTATTCGGGCCATCCGGTGCGCCGCATGCCGCTGTACACCTGTTGATGCCACCACTGGTGAGGTGCGCCGTGATACCCGTAGGCGATGGCGACGATGGGTGCGGTGCGCAGGTCGAGCTGCCCGTCGTCATCGGGTAGGACGGCGGCCACGGACTGCCACCCGGGGCGGGTGGTGTGTTCGGTCCACATGGGCGCGCGCTGGTGTTCGGTGCCGCGCGGGTAGTCCATGGCCGCGACGTAGACCGCGAGGGCGTCGTGCAGCCGGGCGCGCAGGGTGGCGGCCGAGAAGTCGACCACGACGGGCGCGGGCGTGGTGTTCGGAGTGACGGCGGTCATCGGTTGGGCGCAGCTCTCCTTGGCACGGGCGGATGAATTCGACAGTAATGCCCGCGGGCGGGCCGAACTTGTCGGTGGGTCTCCTTATATTCAAACCCAAGAGAATCCTTCGAATACCTGTTCGATCACTGTGACGGGCGAAATGCCTGGTGGATGCGATTCGTGGGGCGCCGCGGTACAAGAGCCCGGCCTCACACTCCGGGACGGTCCCGGCGCCACCGCTACAGCCGATTCGGGTGTGAGAGTGGGGAGGTACCCGATGTCCGGTACAACTGAACGCCCGAGCCATCCCGGCCGGGCAGGAGAATTACTGCGCCGCGCCGACGGTCTGCTCATGCAGTCCGCAGGGGAGAAGGACCCGTCGGAGCGCTTCCGCACGGCCTATCTGGCCGCGCTACGCGGTGCGGGCGCGGTGCTCGCGCTCACCGGCGCGGATCGCGCGGCCAGGGCGCGGTCCCGCAATGCCTGGGTCCTGATGCAGCGTGCGGCACCGGAATTCGTGATGTGGGCGGACTACTTCACCGGGCAGTCGGAGACCCGCGCGGCACTGGAGGCCGGATTGCCGCGGCCGATCGATGATCGGCGCGCCGACGAGTTCGCTTCGCGGGTAGGCGCATTCCTGCACGACGTGGAGGATTTGCTCACAGCGGCATCACGAGTCAAGCCCAGTACAGGGTGGGTTGCTGGAATGCTGGCCTGAGTATCGGCGAGTAGGTGGTAGCGCTCTGATCGAACTCGTATTATTGGTGGCAGACAGCCGCCAAGGCCGGCTATCCGTCGTCTACCCGGAGACGACCGCCACTACCTAGTGCCGGGGGAGGTACCGTGCCACTCTCCGAGCACGAGCAGCGCATGCTCGAACAGATCGAGAGCGCGCTCTATGCTGAGGATCCGAAGTTCGCCTCGACGGTTCGGGGCGGGCGGTTACGTTCTGCTACCGGCCGACGCAGACTCCAAGCGGCGGCCATGTTCGTCCTCGGTCTGTTCCTGCTGGTGGCCGGCATTGCCGCGCCGGTTTTGAAGCCGGGCGGTTTTCCGATCATCAGTCTGATTGGATTCTTGGTGATGTTCGGCGCCGGTCTGCTGTTGCTGATGGGTGGCCCCAAGATGCGTTCGGGTGCTGCTCGCAGCGCCGAAGGCTCTGCGGCGCCCGGCAGCGGCCCTGCTCCTCATCGCGGGAAGCAGCGCAAGACCGGCGGGTTCTCCGCCCGAATGGAGGACCGCTTCCGTAAGCGGTTCGAAGACGGGAGTTGAGCGGCGCGGCCGTGCAGTCCGGTTCGCCGGGCGGCGCACGACGGCCGATCATGAAGAACTAACTGAACGAACGCGACACGCCGTGGCGCCACACCGAATTCGGGTGTGGCGCCACGGCGTTTCTGGTTGGTGTGTGTACGGCGTGTCGGAGTTCACCCACTTTCCCCACCGCGCCCCACCCGGAACCCCCACAACCACCCACGAACGCCTGAAATGGGCGCTATCTGCGGGTTTGCTGGCTGTTTCCGGATGCTCTCCGCCGCGCGCCGCGCGTGTCGGGGAACTGCGAGAAATTGTCCCCACCCTGGTGATAGCTGGTGTGACCTGCGAAGTTCGCCAAGCGGGGACCGAGATCACCGCTGCTTTCGATTGAAAGTGGGGGAAAGTGGGGTAATGTGGAGCGCGCACTACAGGAGGCCGAACAGTCGAGAGGGTGATCCGGTAGGAGGTGTCGGGGCTTGTTTCTCGGTACCTATACCCCTCGGTTGGACGACAAAGGGCGACTCACGTTGCCTGCGAAGTTCCGAGACGAGCTGGCGGGAGGGTTGATGGTCACGAAAGGTCAGGACCATAGCCTTGCCGTATATCCGAAGGATGAGTTCACCGCGTTAGCGCGGAGAGCTGCGGCCGCGTCCAGGAGCAACCCGCAGGCCCGCGCATTCGTCCGGGCCTTGGCGGCTTCCACCGATGAACAGCGTCCGGACGCCCAAGGCCGGATCGTCTTGTCGGCCGAGCACCGCCGCTACGCGGACCTGACGAAGGACTGCGTGGTGATCGGATCGGTCGACTTCCTCGAAATATGGGACAAGACGGCGTGGGATTCCTACCTCGCCGAGCACGAGGAGGATTACTCGCAGGCCCGAGACGAGTCGCTGGGCGGGATCTTCTAGCCCGCAGCGAGGCGAGTGCCCTGCGGCCTCTGCCCGACACCGACCCTGACGTACTTCCCCAACGCCAGGTGCGGTGCTTCGGTCAGAGACCACGGGGCATTCGCCACCGATTTGGAGTCCGAATCGCAAGCGACCCGTATGCGGCCGTGCGAACGAATGTGAAGGCAGGATACGGGAGGTCGAGGTGCACCGTAACAGTGACGGTCCCCGCCATGTTCCGGTCCTCCTCCATCGAGCAGACGAAATCCTCGGCCCCGCACTGCATTCCGACGGCGCGGTCTATCTCGACTGCACACTCGGTCTCGGCGGTCATGCCGAATACTTCCTGCGGACCTATCCGAACATCCGCCTGGTCGGGCTGGATCGCGACACCAACGCGCTGCGACTGGCGGGTGAGCGACTAAGCCCTTTCGCGGACCGGATCACCCTGGTGCACACCAGGTATGACGGCATTCCCGCCGCGCTCGAGCAGGCCGGATTACCCGAGAAGGGTTCGGTCAGCGCCATTCTCATGGACCTGGGCGTGTCCTCCATGCAGCTCGACGAGGCCGACCGCGGCTTCGCCTACTCCGTGGACGCTCCGCTCGATATGCGCATGGATCCGAGTACCGGTCCCACCGCCGCCGATGTCCTCAATACCTACAGCCACGGTGATCTCGCCCGGGTGCTGAAGGTCTACGGCGAGGAGCGTTTCGCGGGCAAGATCGCCTCCGAAGTGCTGCGCCGGCGCCAGAAAACGCCGTTCGCCACCAGCGCCCAGCTGGTGGAACTGCTCTACGCCACCATCCCCGCCGCCGCCCGCCGCACCGGCGGCCATCCTGCCAAGCGCACCTTCCAGGCGCTGCGCGTCGAAGTGAACCGCGAACTGGAATCCCTGGAAGCCGCCATGCCCGCGGCCCTGGACGCGCTCGCCCCCGGCGGCCGCATCGTGGTCATGAGCTACCAGTCCCTCGAGGACCGCGTGGTCAAGGCCGAACTCGCCAAGCGCACAGCCTCCCGCACTCCGCTGGACCTGCCGGTCGAACTCCCCGGCATGGGCCCGGAATTCAAGATCCTGACCCGCGGCGCCGAAAAGGCGACCGACCAAGAGATCGAAGACAACCCGCGCGCCGCCCCCGTCCGCATGCGCGCCGCCGAACGGATCTCCGAGGAGACCACGCCATGAGGCCGGCCTCGGCCCCCCGCGCGAGAACCCTCGCCCGGGGCGATGACCCGAAGCCGATCCCGGTCTGTCGCGCTGGAACCCCGGCCGGCGTCGGAGCCTGTGGCGCAGGACGAATTCGGGCCGATTCTGACGGGGCGGCAGCCGGCGGCGGTGACCTGGGGCGGGTTGCCGGGAGAGTTGATCGTAGGGGAGGAGCAGCGGTGCTGGAGGCTCGAAGGGCCGGGGTGGGTGCGCGGTGGGCGGGGATCCGCCCGAGCGGGGCCGCCCTATGACGATTCGGACACAGGTGGCGAACCGGGGGGCGCGCCGGGTGCAGGCCGCGGAACGGGTGAAAACCGGTGCGGCGCAACGTGCGTATGCGCGGCGGCGGAATCGGGAGGGGCGGAGCGAGCTGCCCGGCGTGCGTCGCGGCCGGCGCAGTCAGTCGGTGCCGCGCGGCCGGATGTCGTTCGTGGCCACCATTATCGCGTTGCTGGGCTGCGGCCTGGCCCTCACCTTGTTGCTCACCACCCGCGCCACCGAGGACAGCTACCAGCTGGGTGACGCGCGTCGCGCCAACCAGCAGCTCTCCGATGAGCGGGACGCCCTCCAGCGTGAGGTCGCCTCGGCCGACTCCGCCCCCGAACTGGCCAAGCGCGCAGCCGAACTCGGCATGATCCCGGCCAAGGATCCGGCCCGCCTCCTGGTGGGCCCGGACGGCCAGGTCACCGTGGTCGGCAATCCGCAGCCCGCCCAGGGCGCCCCCGCCCCGCCCCTCAACACCACCCCGCCCCTCCCCACGACCCAGCCGCACATCCCGGCCCAGGGCGAACGCGTGGTCCCCGTACCCACCACCCCCAACCCCCCGCCGACCACCGTCGCGAATCCGGTTCCGCCCCCGGCGAACCCGGCCCCACCGGCCGCAAACCTGGCCCAGCCCGCCGCAAACCCGGCCCAGCCCCCCGCGAATGGTCAGCCGCCCGCGAACCCGGCCCAACCCGCAGCGAATGGTCAGCCGCCTGCGGCCCCTCCTGCCGCCAATGGTCAGCCGCCAGCCAATCCGGCTCAACCCGCCGCGGATTCGCCCCCGGCGAATACCGTTCCGCCGCAGCAGAACCCGGTCCAGCCGCCGGTAAACCCGGTACAGGCCCCCGTGAACCCGCCGCAGCCGGATCCGGCGCAAGCGCAGCAGAATCCGCCCCAGGCCCCGGTGAGCCCGGCCCCCGCCCCAGCGAATCCGCCCCAAGATCCGCAGAATCCGGCACAGCCGCAGAATCCGCAGGTCCAAGCGAACGGGACCCCTCGATGATCCTGCGTATGCCGCCACCCGCCACCACAACTCACCGCGCTCACCGCGCAGCATCCGCTGTGTGGGTGAATCCAGCTGTGGTGGTGTGGGATTCGCGGCTTTTGAATGGAGGCTTGCGATGAGTCCTTCCCGCGCGGGGCGCGGGCGGGATGTGGGGCGGGCTCGGAACGAGTCTGCTCGGGCTCGGGCTACTGCCGGGCGGGGGCGGGCGAGTGCTGCGCGGTCGGGGTCCGGGCGGGCCGGGTCGGGGCCGGGGAGGCGGGCTCGGGCTCGGGCGGCCTCGGGGATGGATTGGTCTACTCGGTTCCGGTTCGGGGCCGGGCGGTTTGTGATGTTGGTGGCGTTGCTTGTTGCCGGCGCGCAGTTGTTGTGGATTCAGAGTGTGGCCGCGCCCAAGTTGTCGGCGCAGGCGGCGGATCAGCGGACCGTGAAGTTGACGGATCAGGCGACGCGGGGGCCTATTACGGATCGGTACGGTCGGTCGCTGGCATTCACGATCGCGGCTGAAGAGTTGACGTTTCAGCCGATCAAGGTGCGTAAAGACCTGTCGGACGCGCATGAGAAGAAGCCGACCGCGCCGACGGTGGATGATCGGTTGTCGGCGATTGCCAAATACATTCACGAGAAGCTCGGCAAGGACGCGGCCGAGAAAGACGTGCTCACCAAGTTGAAGAGTGATGAGCCGTTCGTGTATCTGGCGCGCAATGTGGATCCGCGGGTGGCCGACGACATCAATCTGCAGTTCCCCGAGGTCGGTGTCGAGCGCAAGGACATGCGGGAATACCCGGGTGGAGCGCTGGCCGCCAATGTGATCGGCGCGACCGGCTGGGACGGGCACGGTCAGATCGGCCTGGAATCCTCGATGGACGCCCTGCTGGCCGGTTCGGACGGTTCCATGACCTACGACCGCGGCTCGGACGGCGCGGTCATCCCGGGTTCGTGGCGGGACCGCCAGCCCGCCGTGAACGGCAATGGCGTGGAACTGACGCTGGATTCGGATCTGCAGTACTACGTGCAGCAGCAGGTGCAGCAGGCCAAGGACCTGTCCGGCGCGCAGGCCGCCTCCGCGGTGGTGCTGGACGCGAAGACCGGTCAGGTACTCGCCATGGCCAACAATTCGACCTTCAATCCGCAACTGGGACCGCAGTATTGGTCGTCGTCGGATCTGGGCAACCCGTCGGTGCAGGAGGTGTTCGAGCCCGGTTCGGTCAACAAGATCGTGACGGCGGCCGCCTCCATCGAGTACGGCCTCACCACTCCCGATGAGGTGCACCAGGTTCCGGGCAGCATCTATATGGGTGGCGTGACCGTGCACGACGCCTGGGATCACGGCGTCGCGCCGTACACCACGACCGGTATCTTCGGTAAGTCCTCCAATGTCGGCACCCTGATGCTGGCGCAGCGCGTCGGTGAGGACCGCTGGTTCGATCTGGCCAAGAAGTTCGGTATCGGCCAGCGCACCGGGGTGGGTCTGCCGGGTGAGAGCGCGGGCGTGCTGCCGGCTCGTGACCAGTGGTCGGGTTCCACCTTCGCGAACCTGCCGATCGGTCAGGGTCTCTCGATGACGACCCTGCAGATGACGTCCATCTATCAGGCCATCGCCAATGACGGGGTGCGGATTCCGCCGCGCATCGTGAAGGCGAAGGTCGCCCCGGACGGCACCCGCAGCACGGAGGATCAGCCGGACGGCATCCGGGTGGTGAGCCCGCAGACCGCGCAGACGCTGCGGCAGATGTTCGAGGCGATCGTGCAGAAGGATCCGCGCGGCATCCAGTCCGGCACCGGTACTCCCGCGGCCATCGACGGCTATCAGATCGCCGGTAAGACCGGTACCGCGCAGCAGATCGATCAGGCGTGTCACTGCTATTCGAGTGACCGTTACTGGATCACCTTCGCGGGCATGGCGCCCGCCGACAATCCGCGCTATGTGATCGGCCTGATGCTGGACGCGCCGGTGCGCAGCTCCGACGGCAGTGGTGGCGGGTCGGCCGCGCCGCTGTTCCACAGCATCGCTTCCTGGGCTTTACAGCGGGATCGGGTGCCGCCGTCGCCGCCCGCCAAACCATTGATTCTGCAGGCGAGTTAGACCGATTCTGCAGGCGAGTCAGAGCAAGGAACGAGTGGACGTGACGTACACCGCGCCCGGCGCGCGCACCGGCGACTGACCGAACGCCGCCGTGCCGCGAGCGCGGCGATCGAACACAGGTAACCTGACTCGTCGATCCGAGTCCTCCAGACCGGATTCCACATACCGACCACAACCCGACCACATTCCGGAGAGGAGCTTCGTGCCCGCGCAGTCGCCTTCGCGAAGCGGAGATACGACAGAGCCCCAGGTGCTTCGGCCCGCCCACCCCCCGGCGACCGCCCTGCGCACGGTGGCAGAGCTCACGGGCGCGCGCCTCGCCCCGGCGGGAGTCGAATCCGGCGTTGCCGGCCTGCTCGACGAGGTGTTCGTCACCGGTATCGAGCAGCGGTCCAACGCGGTGCGGCCGGGTGATCTGTTCGTCGGTCTGGCCGGTGCGCATGCGCACGGTGCGCGTTTCGCCGCCGATGCGGTGGCGCGTGGCGCGGTGGCGGTGCTGACCGATCCGGCCGGGCTCGAATTGCTGGACGAGATCGGCGTGCCGGTGCTGGTGCACGATGCGCCGCGTTCGGTGCTCGGTGAGCTGTCGTCGGCGCTCTACGGTGATCCGTCCCGCAAGCTGCGCATCATCGGCATCACCGGCACTTCGGGCAAAACCACCACCTCGTACCTGGTCGAGACCGGTCTGGCCGCGGGCGGTTTCCGCACCGCGCTGATCGGCACCATCGAGACCCGCATCGGCGGCCACCGCGTGCCGTCCGCACTGACCACGCCCGAGGCTCCGCAGCTGCACGCCATGTTCGCGCTCATGGTCGAGCAGGGTGTGCAGGCCGTGGTCATGGAGGTGTCCAGCCACGCACTCGCGCTGGGCCGCGTCGACGGCGTCCATTTCACGGTGGGCGCGTTCACGAATCTCTCCCAGGACCACCTCGACTTCCACAGCGATTTCGAGGACTACTACGCCGCCAAGCGCCGGCTGTTCATCCCCGATGGCCCGGACAGCGCCGCCTCGCCCCGCCCGTCGGTGGCCGCGGACACCGCGGTCGTCTGCGTGGACGACCAGTGGGGCCGCCGGCTGGCCGCCGAGATCGCCGCCTCGCTCGCGGACGATGCGCGCACGATTGCCGCGGGACCCGCTGTGGCGCGGCCGTCGGGACCCGGTAGCACGGCGCTGTTCACAAGCGCCACAGCTGATTTCACCGCCGAACCGGCCCCGGAGCCGGGTGCGCCGGCGGCTGCCGCGGTTTCCGATCCACTCGCATCGCGAGCTGCCAGGCTGGTGACGGTGTCCACGGCGGCCGGCACCCCGGCGGACTGGACCGCCACTTCCGTGATGGCCGGTATCGCGATCCAAGAGTTCACCGCGTCGGGGGCCGGTGTGAATCTGGATGTCCGGCTGCGGCTTCCGGGTGCGTACAACATCGCCAACGGACTGCTGGCGGTCGCGGTGTGCGCGGCGGCGGGCGCGGAGGCCGCGGTCGCGGCGGCGGCGCTGGCCGAGGTGGATGTGCCGGGCCGGATGCAGCGGGTCGACGCGGGGCAGAAGTTCCTGGCCGTGGTGGACTACGCGCACAAGCCCGCGGCCATCGAATCGGTGGTCGCGACGCTGCGCACGCTGCTCGCCGAGCAGGGGCTGCACGAAACTGCCGAGCTCGGCGCGCAAGGCGGTGCCGGGCAGAGCACGCCGCACAGTGCCGGGCAAGGCACGCCGGGTGGCGCCTGGCAAGGTTTGCCGCACAGTGCGCCGGAAGGACGTTTGGCGGTGGTGGTCGGTGCGGGCGGTGACCGTGATGCCGGGAAGCGTCCCCTGATGGGCGCGGCCGGGGCACGCGGGGCCGATCTGCTGATCATCACCGATGACAATCCGCGCAGCGAGGATCCGGCGGCCATTCGCGCCGCGGTCCGGGCCGGCGCCGAAGCGGTGCCGGCGAGTGAGCGCGGGACGGTCCGGGAGATCGGGGACCGGGCGGCCGCGATCGGAGCCGCAGTCGACTGGGCACAACCCGGCGACGTGGTCCTGGTGGCGGGCAAGGGACATGAGACAGGGCAGGAGATCGCTGGCGTGAAGCATCCGTTCGACGACCGAGAGGTGCTGGCGGCAGCGCTGTCCCGAAAGACGAGGGACCTGACGCATTCATGATCGAGATGACACTGCGGGAGATCGCGGACATCGTGGGCGGCACGCTGCACGATGTCCCGGACCCCGAAGCGAAGGTCACCGGGACGGCCGAATTCGATTCGCGCCGTATCGGTTCCGGTGACCTGTTCCTGGCCTTGCCGGGTGAGCGCGTGGACGGCCACGATTTCGCCGCCCGCGCGGTCGCTCAGGGCGCGACGGCGGTACTGGCCGCCCGGCCGGTGGGTGTGCCCGCCGTCGTGGTGGCGCCGCGTCCCGGCAATACCCGCGCCATCGCACTGGCACACGATGCCGACGGATCCGGGGCCGCGGTCCTCGATGCGCTCGCCAAGCTGGCCCGGGCCAGTGTGGACCGCCTGGTGGCGGCCGGCGGGCTCACCGTGGTCGGCGTGACCGGTTCCTCGGGCAAGACCTCCACCAAGGATCTGCTGGCCGCCGTGCTGGCGCCGCTGGGATCCGTTGTGGCCCCGCCGGGTTCGTTCAACAACGAGCTCGGTCACCCCTGGACCGCGCTGCGCGCCGACGCCTCGACCCGTTTCCTGGTGCTGGAGCTGTCCGCGCGCGGACCGGGACATATCAAGGCGCTCACCGAGATCGCCCCGCCGAGTGTCGGCGTGGTGCTGAACGTGGGCACCGCGCACCTGGGCGAGTTCGGTAGCCGCGAGGTCATCGCGCAGACCAAAGGTGAACTGGTGGAAGCGCTTCCGGCCACGGGGCTGGCGGTGCTCAATCTCGACGATCACCTGGTCGCCGGCATGGCGCACCGCACGCATGCCCGCGTGGTGACGGTCGGTCAGGCCGCCGATGCCGACGTGCGCGCCACGGATGTGACGCTCGACGAGCAGGCTCGTGCGCGATTCACCTTGCACGCCAACGGCGACAGCATCGAGGTGCGGTTGGCCGTGCACGGTGAGCACCAGGTCGGCAATGCGCTCTCCGCGGCCGCGGTGGCCCTGCACCAGGGCGCGGATCTCGCGACCGTCGCGCAGGCGCTGTCCGGCGCGCACGCGGCCTCCGCACGCCGCATGGATGTGCAGACCCGCGCCGACGGTGTCACCGTCGTCAACGACTCCTACAACGCCAACCCGGATTCCGTGCGTGCCGCGCTGAAGGCGCTGGTCACCATGGCCAAGTCCGGTGACACGCCGCGCCGCAGCTGGGCGGTGCTGGGCGAAATGGGCGAGCTGGGTGAAGAATCCGTGCTCGAACACGACAAGATCGGCCGCCTGGTGGTGCGCCTGGATGTGGATCAGCTCATCGTGGTCGGCGCGGGCCGTCCGGTGCGCGCCCTGTTCCAGGGTGCGGTGCAGGAGGGCTCCTGGGGCGAGGAGGCGATTCACGTGCCGGACATCGCCGCCGCCATCGAACTGCTGGAGACCGAATTGGCGCCGGGCGATGTGGTGCTGGTGAAGGCGTCCAAGTCCGTGGGACTGTGGGCGGTCGCCGAACGCCTCCTCCAGTCCGCGGTGCCGGTGGACGAGACCGGGCTGCCTGCGGGCGTCGCCGCGCAGCCGTCGAGCGAGACCGCGCCGGCTGCCGGTGCGGCCGCGGGGCCGAATGACACCGCCACAGCGCAGGAGGCCGCGCGATGACCCAGATTCTATTGTCGGCCGCGATCGCGCTGGCCGTCTCGATCCTGTTGACGCCCGTCGTCATCCGCTACTTCGCCCGGCAGGGCTTCGGCCAGGAGATCCGGGTCGACGGCCCGGAGAGCCACAAGGCCAAGCGCGGCACCCCGACCATGGGTGGCGTCGCCATCCTGATCGGCATGTGGGCCGGTTACCTGGGCTCGCACCTGATTTCGATGACCTACGGCGAGCCGGGCCCGTCCGCGTCCGGTCTGCTGGTGATGGGCCTGGCCACCGCGCTCGGCATGGTCGGCTTCCTGGACGATCTGATCAAGCTGCGCAAGGGCCGCAATCTGGGTCTGACCGCGGCCGGTAAGTACATCGGCCAGTTGTCGGCGGCCATCGTGTTCGGTGTGCTGGCACTGCAATTCCGTAATGTCAACGGTCTCACCCCGGCCAGCAAGCATCTCTCGTACACCCGCGACATCACCACGGTGTCCATGGGTGTGGTGATCTTCCTGGCCTGGGTCTGCCTGCTGGTCGTGGCCTGGTCGAACGCGGTGAACCTGACCGACGGCCTGGACGGTCTCGCGGCCGGTTCCATGAGCCTGGTGCTGGGCGCGTACATGATCATCACCTTCTGGCAGTGGCGCAATGCCTGCTCCACGCATCCGGAGGCGGGCTGCTACAACGTCCGCGATCCACTCGATCTGGCATTGGTGTGCGCGGCGGGCGGCGCGGCGTGTATCGGATTCCTCTGGTGGAACGCGTCTCCGGCGAAGATCTTCATGGGCGACACCGGTTCGCTGGCGTTGGGCGGGCTGCTGGCGGGCCTGTCCATCACCACCCGCACCGAGCTGCTGATGGTCGTGCTGGGCGCGCTGTTCGTGGCCGAGACCGCGTCGGTGGTGCTGCAGGTGGCGGTGTTCCGCACCACGCGCAATCGATTGTTCAAGATGGCGCCGTTCCATCACCACTTCGAGTTGAGTGGCTGGGCGGAAACCACGGTGATCATACGGTTCTGGCTATTGGCCGGGATGGCTTCGGCCGTCGGCCTTGGCTTGTTCTACAGCGAATATCTGTCCGCGGTCGGGTGATAGGTCGATGGTCGAACATTCTCCGAGGGTCCTGCGTTCTCCGGGACCCATGCTCGAATTCCTGCGTGGCCGTGACGTTCTCGTCGCCGGATGGGGGGTGTCCGGGCGCTCGCTGATCGAGCCGCTGCAGGACATCGGCGCCCGCCCGGTGGTGACGGACGGCGGCGAGAAAGCCCTGGCCGAGGCCGCCGAACTGGGCCTGGCCACCGCCACCGGCGCGGACCTATTGGAACCCGATGCGCTGCAACGGTTCGCGCTGGTCATCACCAGCCCGGGCTGGCGGCCGGATTCCCCGGTCCTGGTCTCCGCCGTGACCGAGGGCATCCCCGTGTGGGGTGACGTCGAGTTCGCGTGGTGGGTGGATCAGGCGCGCATTTACGGTCCGGTCCGCAAGTGGCTGGTGATCACCGGTACCAACGGCAAGACCACCACCACCCAGATGACGCACGCCATCCTGCGTGCCGCCGGCATTCCGTCGGTGGCCTGCGGCAATATCGGCCTGCCCATCCTGGACGCGCTGCGCCGCAGCCCGGGACCGCAGGTGCTGGCGGTGGAACTCTCGTCGTTCCAGCTGCATTGGGCGCCGTCGGTGCGGCCCGAGGCCGGTGTGGTGCTGAATGTGGCCGAGGATCACCTGGATTGGCACGGCGGGCTCGACGCCTACGCCGCCGCCAAGGCGCGCGCCCTCACCGGCCGCGTCGGCGTGGTCGGCCTGGACGATCAGGTGGCGGCCGCGCTGGCGCGAAAGTCCAAGGCGCGCCGCACCGTCGGCTTCCGCATCGGCGTCCCCGCCGACGGTGAACTCGGCGTGGTGGACGGCAAACTGCTGGACCGCGCCTTCACCAAGGCCGCCATCCTGGCCGAGGTGAGCGATATCAGCCCGCAGGGCCCGGCCGGCGTGGCCGATGCCCTCGCGGCGGCCGCGCTCACCCGCTCCATCGATGTGGCCCCGCAGTTCGTGAAGGAAGGCCTGCAGGAACACAAGGTGGGCCCGCATCGCGCCGCGTTCGTCCGCGAACTGTCGGGTGTGGAGTTCGTCGACGATTCGAAGGCGACCAATCCGCATGCCGCGCGGTCCTCGATCCTCGCGCACCCGAATGTGGTGTGGGTGGCGGGCGGTCAGCTCAAGGGCGCGGGCGTCGAGGATCTCGTCGAGGAGACCCGTGATCACCTCGTCGCCGCCGTGCTGTTCGGTGTCGACGCGCCGGTGATCGCCGCCGCACTTGCGCGACACGCCCCGGATGTCCCGGTCGTGGAGCTGAATTCGAGGGACGATGCCGGTATGGGTGAAGCCTTCACCGAGATCGAACCTGACGCGGTGATGGCTCGTGCGGTGCGGGTGGCCGCGGGATACGCCCATCGCGGCGATACCGTGCTGCTGGCTCCGGCGGCGGCATCCCTGGACATGTTCGCCGACTACACGCATCGCGGCCGCAGTTTCGCCGCGGCGGTGCAGGCCTTGGACGAGAAGGACATCGGGAGATCGGAATGACGGCGGCGCCGGGACGGGCCGCGAATCGGGCCGGGAAGCAGACAGCGGTACGACGGCTGCCGATGAACTGGTTCGGGGCCTGGCTGGCCCGCCCGCTCGCCTCCTTCCACCTGGTGGTGGCCATCGCGGTGCTGCTCACCGTGCTGGGCCTGGTCATGGTGCTCTCGGCGTCCAATGTCGAGGCGTACGCCAATGGCTCGTCGCCGTACTCGCTGTTCATCCAGCAGGCGCTGATGGCCCTGTTCGGCGGGCTGCTGTTCTATATCGCCCTGCGCGTGCCCATCCGGGTGCTGCGGCAGCTGTCGTTCCCGGTGTTCGCGATCTCGGTGGTGCTGCTGGTCCTGGTGCTGATTCCCGGCATCGGCACCGAGGTGCAGGGCTCGCGGCGCTGGTTCGACCTGGGTTTCGTCTCGGTGCAGCCGTCCGAGATCGTGAAAGTCACGCTGGTGGTGTGGGGTTCACACCTGCTCGCCTCCCGGCAGGCCGAAAAGGCGAGCTACAAGGACATTCTCATGCCGCTGGTCCCCGCGGGCCTGCTGGTGTGTTTCCTGGTGGTGCTGGAACCCAACCTGTCCACCACCATCGCGCTCGGCATCGTGCTGACCGCGCTGCTGTGGTTCGGCGGGCTGCCGCTGCGCATGTTCGTCACCATCGCCATCTCGGGCGCGGCGGCCGCGGGCATCCTGGCTCTGTCGGCGGGCTACCGCTCGGACCGCATGCGCGCCTTCTTCAGTCCGGGCTCGGATCCGCAGGGCATCGGCTATCAGGCGCGGCAGGCCAAGTATTCGCTGGCCGACGGCGGTATCTGGGGTCGCGGGCTCGGGCAGTCCCGCGCCAAGTGGAGTTACCTGCCCAACGCCCACAACGACTTCATCTTCGCCATCATCGGCGAGGAACTCGGATTTCTCGGATGTGCGCTGGTACTGGGGCTTTTCGCGCTGTTCGTGTACACCGGCCTGCGCATCGCCAGCCGCTCGGTGGACCCGTTCCTGCGGCTGCTGACCGCCTCGGCCACCTGCTGGATCACCGGCCAGGCGCTGATCAATGTGGGCTATGTGGTGGGTCTGCTGCCGGTGACCGGTCTACAGTTGCCGCTGGTGTCCGCGGGCGGTTCCTCGCTCGCCATCACCCTGCTCATGTTCGGCATCATCGCCAGTGCCGCCCGGCACGAACCCGAGGCGGTGGCCGCCCTGCATGACGGCCAGGACGGCCGTTTCTCCAGGATGCTGCGGCTGCCCAAACCCGAAATGTATTCGCCCGCACGGGCACAGGCGGCCCGCGCCAAGTCGAAGGCCAAGGCGAAAGCGAAGGCCGCCGCGAAAGCGAAGGCCGGCGTCAAACCGGGTCCGCAGCGGCGGGCCCTGCCCTCCGGCAAGGGCGCGAAGAGTGGGAAAGGCGTCAAGAGCCAGGGCGGCTCCGACCGCGTCCCGCGCAGATCGATAGATTCGGATTCGGCCCGGCGCACCACCAGCCGCTCCACCGAATCGTGGCGTAGCACCCGGGCCTGGGAACCCAGCTATCCGATGCGACATTCGAGGGAACGAGGTAATTCGAGGTGACGTCCGAGCAGTCGAAGAGTGCCGAAACCGGGTCGGTGGGCACTACGGCGGAGCAGGCGACGTCGGCGGAGCAGGTGACCTCGGCCGGGCAGCACACCGATCTGCCGGAACTGCTGCAGCGGGTGCACATGATCGGCATCGGCGGCGCGGGCATGTCCGGTATCGCGCGAATCCTGTTGTCGCGCGGCGGCATGGTGTCCGGCTCGGACGCCAAGGAGAGCCGCGGCGTCCTCGCCCTGCGCGCCCGCGGCGCCCAGGTCCGCATCGGGCACGACGGCAGCGCACTGGATCTGCTGCCCGGCGGGCCGACCGCCGTGGTCACCACCTATGCCGCGATCCCCAAGACCAATCCCGAACTGGTGGAGGCACGCGAACGCGGCGTCCCGGTACTGCTGCGCCCGACCGTGCTCGCCGAACTCATGCAGGGCCACAAGACCCTGCTGGTGTCGGGCACCCACGGCAAGACCTCCACGACCTCCATGCTGGTGGTCGCCCTGCAACACTGCGGCTTCGATCCGTCCTTCGCGGTCGGTGGCGAGCTCAACGAGGCGGGCACCAATGCCCACCACGGCACCGGCGGCATCTTCGTGGCGGAGGCCGACGAGAGCGACGGCTCACTGCTGCAGTACGCGCCGGACGTCGCCGTGGTCACCAATATCGAATCCGACCACCTGGATTACTTCGGCACCGACGAGGCCTACATCCAGGTGTTCGACGACTTCGTCGACCGGCTGCAGCCCGGCGGGCGGCTCGTCGTATGCCTGGACGATCCGGGCTCGCTCGGACTGGCCCGGCGTTCCGTGGCGCGACTGGCCGGCGATCCGCGCCACATCGAGGTGATGGGTTACGGCTCAGCCGATTTCGCGGCTGCGGGCAACGATGCGGTTGCGCTCGATAACGCGGCTGTGCTCGATGACGCGGCTGCGTTCAGCGATGCGGCTGTGCTCGATAACGCGGCTGTGACCGGCGATTCGGGCGCAGTGGCGAGCAAGCCCGCAGACGGTGCCTCGCGCCCGGACGGAGCTGCCGAGCGGGATAGTGCCGCACGGTCGGCCGCCGTGGAGGTGCCGATCGGCGCGCGGCTGCTGTCCTGGGAGCCCCGGGATGTGGGCGGCGTGGCTGTTTTCCAGCTCGCGGACGAGCCCGCGCCGCGCACCCTGCGGCTCTCGGTACCCGGCCGGCACATGGCGCTCAATGCGCTGGGCGCGCTGCTGGCCGCCCGCGCCGCCGGCGCCGATATGGGCGAAATCATCCAGGGCCTGGAGGGTTTCGGCGGAGTACACCGTCGCTTCCAGCTCACCGGGCGGGAGAACGGCGTGCGCGTCTTCGACGATTACGCCCACCACCCGACCGAAGTACGCGCGGTGCTCAGTGCCGCCGCGGAACTGGTGGCGCAGGAGGCGCGGGACGGCGCCCGCTCGCGGCCGGGCCGGGTCATTGTGGTCTTCCAGCCGCACTTGTACAGTCGCACCGCCACTTTCGCGACCGAGTTCGGCGCGGCCCTGTCGCTGGCCGACGAGGTCGTGGTGCTCGATGTCTACGGTGCGCGCGAGGAACCGCTGCCCGGAGTGAACGGTGCGCTGGTGGCCAATGCGGTCACCAAACCCGTGCACTACCAACCGGATATGTCGCGGGTCGGCAAGCAGGTCGGCGCGCTGGCGCGGCCCGGCGACGTGGTCATCACCATGGGCGCCGGCGATGTCACCATGCTGGGCAGCCAGATTCTCGACGGGCTGCGGGCACGACCTTCACACGGGCGGTGAGCGGGCATGGGCTCGGGTGGGGGAGCGGATCGGCCGGACAACGGCAGCACTGAGCCGGACAACGGCAGCACTGAGCCGGACCGCGGCCGCGATGGGTCGGGCCGAGCCGAATCCGAGCACGGCCGCGCCGCGCCGGAAGTCGGCCACGCCGACGAAGTCTGGGACGACGAGGACGGGTACGACACCGAAGCGGGTGGCCCGGACGCCGCTTACGGCTATGACGACGCCGATGGCGCGGACGACGACCTCGACTACGAGGACGACGGTTTCGACTACGAGGACGACGAGTACGAGCCCGGCGACGACGGTTTCGAGGGAGACGCGGCCGGTTTCGAGGATGACGCAGCCGCTTTCGCGGCCGGGGCCGCCGGTTCTGCCGCCGCGGCAGCGGATTCCGACCGGCAGGAGGGTGCCGCGACCCGGCGGGCCCGATTGCGGCGCGAGCGCGGGCGGGACCGCGGCGAATCGCGGGTGGTGACGGCCTGGCGGTCGCGCAAGACGCGCATCGGTGTCGCCGCCGGACTGGTGGCGGTCCTGGTGCTCGCGCTGGTGGCATGGTTTTCGCCGATCCTGGCCGTGCGTACCGTCCGAATCGACGGTCTGGCAGCGGTTCCGGAGCAGCAGGTGCGCGATGCCCTGCAAGTACCGGATGGTCTGTCCATGCTGCGCCTGGACACCACCGCCATGGCCGACCGGGCCGCCAAGCTACCCAAGATCCGGACCGTCCGGGTACAGCGCAAGTTTCCGTCCAGCGTGGTGGTGACCGTGGTCGAACGCACCGCGGTCCTCTACTTCGACAGTCCCGACGGCACCCACCTGCTCGATTGCGACAGCGTGGAATTCGCCATCGAACCGCCGGGACCGGGTGTGCCCAAACTCGTCACGGACCATCCGGGCGGTTCGGATCCGGTCACCAAGGCGGCCGTCGCGGTGATCTCGTCGGCCCCGCAGGGCCTGCGTGATCAGGTGGGACAGGTTGTGGCCCGCTCGGTTTCGGACATAGCCCTCGAGTTGCGCGACGGTCGTACCGTGTTGTGGGGCGGGGCGAACGATTCCCCGCGCAAGGCGGCGGTCGTCTTGCCGCTGCTCACCCAGGACGGCAAGGTCTTCGACATTTCGAGTCCGAATCTGGTAACGGTAAAGTGAGCGATACCCATTGAGCCGCCGAATTTTTCGGCGGCTTGCCGGAATGTCACCGTCGGTTCCATCTCGGCACCGGAGGGCAACCGTCCACGATACGATGCCTGGGTGGGCCGAACGGGCTGAATCACACAAGATTCTGACACTCGTGTCGGCGCGCCTGCGCTGGTAACGCGGTGGCCGCGAATAACGTTCCGCACCAGTCGGGTACTTGACATAACGCTGAAGCTATGGTTGAGGGTTTATCGGACCGAGACCATGAGCGTCGGCATACGGCGAGCATCCGAAGACGACAAGCTGTTTCAGATCGAAGGAAGGCGAGAGCCCATGACGCCCCCGCACAACTACCTTGCTGTGATCAAGGTCGTCGGTATCGGCGGCGGCGGCGTGAACGCCGTCAACCGGATGATCGAACAGGGACTCAAGGGAGTCGAGTTCATCGCGGTCAACACCGACGCGCAGGCTCTGCTCATGTCCGATGCCGACGTCAAGCTCGATGTCGGCCGTGAACTCACCCGTGGTCTCGGCGCCGGCGCCGATCCCGAGGTGGGCCGCAAGGCCGCCGAGGACCATAAGGACGAGATCGAAGAGGTGCTCAAGGGCGCCGACATGGTCTTCGTGACCGCCGGCGAAGGCGGTGGTACGGGTACCGGCGGCGCCCCGGTCGTCGCGCAGATCGCCCGCAAGCTCGGCGCCCTCACCATAGGTGTTGTCACGCGGCCCTTCTCGTTCGAGGGCAAGCGGCGCAGCGGCCAGGCCGAGGCCGGCATCCAGCAGCTGCGCGAATCCTGCGACACCCTCATCGTCATCCCCAACGACCGGCTGCTGCAGCTCGGCGACGCGGCCGTCAGCCTGATGGACGCCTTCCGTTCGGCGGATGAGGTGCTGCTCAACGGTGTTCAGGGCATCACCGACCTGATCACCACCCCGGGCCTCATCAATGTCGACTTCGCGGACGTCAAGTCCGTCATGTCCGGTGCGGGCTCGGCCCTCATGGGCATCGGCTCGGCGCGCGGTGAGGGCCGGTCGGTGAAAGCCGCCGAGGCCGCGATCAATTCGCCGCTGCTGGAGGCGTCCATGGACGGCGCCCACGGTGTGCTGCTCTCCATCGCCGGCGGTTCGGACCTCGGGCTCTTCGAGATCAACGAGGCCGCTTCGCTGGTGCAGGAGGCCGCGCACATCGAGGCCAACATCATCTTCGGAACGGTCATCGACGATTCGCTCGGCGATGAGGTCCGCGTCACCGTGATCGCGGCCGGTTTCGACGGCAACGGCCCGGCGCGCCGGATCGAACCCGCCGTGGCCCGCAACTTCAGCTCGACGAATGCCGCCAGTACCGCCAGCGCCTCGGCCGGAACCGTCAGCCGCACCAGCGAATACAGCTCGGCGCGGGCTCCGGAGCCGGCGCCCCGCCAGGAGCCGGCCCCCGCGGCCCCGCCCCCGGCGCCGGTGTCCGAGCGCGGCCCGGTCCCGTCCTACGGCGCGCCGCGGCCCGCGGTCGACCCGACGGTTACCACCAATCCGCGCAGCCACATTCAGCCCCCGGACGCGGACGACGACGATGTCGACGTCCCGTCCTTCATGCGCCGCTGACGCGGTCATGATCTCCTCCGGCGCACCGGTCATCCGCTCCGCGGAACCCGGTGCGCCGTGCTTTCCGCCGGTGACATACCTCTTCTGAAGTGACGCAGCCTCTGATGTGACGCAGCGCTCATTCGACCGGGTGCTAGCGTGCTCGATCGTTGATTGCTAGAGGGTAGCTGTTCGCCTATGACGGGTTTGACCAGGAGGAATCATGACGATACGACGCACGATCGGCAGCGGAATCGCGCTGCTCGCCGCCACCGGCCTGACCGCGGCAGGCGTCGCACACGCCGCCCCCGGCGCCGAACTCGTGACCACTCCGAGCGCCGAGTCCGCGGCCACCCCCGTCCTGCGGCTCACCGCCGCCCAGAACCTGGTCGTCAACCCCGCCTTCGCCGACGGCGGCAACGGCTGGGGCGTGCACCTCTACAACGCCGACCTGAACAACGGCAGCGCCTCCGTCCACGACAGCGGCTACGTGGGCCAGGACGTCCCGGTCACCAAGGGCGCCGAATACACCTTCTCGGTCCAGGTCTCGGCGGCCGACGGCGGTGGCGTCCTCGCGCTCGCCCTCGACTCGGTCTCCAACAACGCCTACGTCAGTCAGACCGTGAATTCCACTGCCCCCACCGCGATTTCGCAGACCTTCACCGCCCAGGGGGCCAAGGTCTACATCGCCTGCCAGGCCACCGCCGGCCCCGGCGGCACCTGCACCGACTTCAGCGTCACCCCCACCGGCCGCACCGCCGGCACCGGCTCGGCCAGCGGCTCGGCAGGCAGCTCCACCGGCACCGGTTCCTTCGGGTCGAGCTAGTCCCGGCCTTACCCGGACGAGTTCCGCCGCATCGGCGGGGCGAGATTCGCCACGTGCGCGCAGTCGGGGTTGCCGCGTGGTGGCCACTACCCTCGAAGGTATGACTTCTGCTGCACAGGCTTTCCGGACCAGGCGCGTGGTGACCACGCGTGCGGGCGGGTTCTCCCAGGCGCCCTACGACTCGTTCAACCTCGGTGATCATGTGGGGGACGATCCGGAGGCCGTGCGGCGCAATCGGGTTCGGCTCGCGGAGAACATCGGGCTGTCGCCGGACCGGCTGGTATGGATGGAACAGATCCACGGGCGGAATGTGGAGATCGTGGACGGGCCGCGCGGTGAGCCGGTGCCCGCCACGGATGCGCTGGTGACGACACGGCGCGAGCTGGCGCTGGTGGTGCTGACCGCCGACTGTGTGCCGATTCTGCTGTCCGATGACGAGGCCGGGGTGATCGCGGCCGTGCACGCGGGTCGGGTCGGGGCGCGCATCGGCATCGTGCCGCGGGTGCTGGAGGCCATGATCTCGGTGGGCGCGAAGCCCGAGCGCATCGGCGCGTTCCTCGGACCGGCGGCCAGCGGTCGCCAGTACGAGGTGCCCGCCGCCATGCGCGCGGATGTCGACAGGCATCTGCCGGGCAGCGCGACCACCACCGCCAAGGGCACCCCCGGACTGGATCTGCGCGCGGGCATCCGCCGGCAGCTGGAAGCGGCGGGCGTGCCCGGGGTCGCGGTGGACCCGCGATGCACCATCGAGGACAAGACGCTCTTCTCACATCGGCGCGGCGCGCCGACCGGACGACTCGCCGGTGTGATTTGGATGTCATCGGAGGGAATCGCAGAATGACCGAGAATATCGCTGCCGCAACCGGTTCCGGACCGACCGCGGCGCCCGCCGACGAGAGCCTCGTCACTGCCCGGGCGACAGAGTTGTCGGCGAGCCTGACGGCCCTCACCGCGCGCATCGACGCAGCGTGCCGGGCCGCGGGCCGGACGTCCGCCGAGGTCCGGCTGCTGCCGGTGACGAAGTTCTTCCCCGCCTCGGATATCGAGATCCTCTATGGCCTCGGCCGCCGCGAGTTCGGTGAATCGCGTGAGCAGGAGGCTTCCGGCAAGGTGGCGCAGCTGCGCCACCTGTCGCAAGTACGCTGGGAATTCATCGGCCGCCTCCAGCGCAACAAGGCGAAACACGTTGCACGCTGGGCAGATACGGTCTATTCGGTCGATAGCGACAGGCTGGCAACAGCCCTTGACGCCGGTACCGAAGCGGCCCTGGAAGCCGGGGAGCGGCACAGCCCCTTGCGAGTGCTCCTCCAGGTGAGCCTGGACGACGATCCGGAGCGCGGTGGCGTACGCGGAGCAACCTTGCTCGCGCTCGCCGATCAGGTCGCCGCTTCGGCATCACTGCAGCTAGCGGGCTTGATGGCGATTCCGCCGGTGGACGCCGATCCCGATGCCGCGTTCGCCGAACTGGAGCGGGTCCACGCCTCCTTGTTGCGCACACATCCCGAGGCCACGGAGCTGTCGGCGGGCATGTCGGGGGATCTCGAGGCCGCCATCCGCCACGGCTCGACCTGCGTGCGTGTCGGTACGGCACTGATGGGCGCGCGACCGATAACCTCGGCGTAGCAAACAAACCTCATCAGTCACATATGAAACATATGCTTGGTGGCGGACGAGGACTGAGCAGGACAACACCTCAGGCCAACCGGGGCCGAAGGAAGGTCGACCAGATGAGCACGCTGCACAAGTTCAAGGCGTACTTCGGGATGGTTCCGCTCGAGGACTACGAAGACGACTACGTCGATGACCGTGGTGTGGGTGGGGGAGCCCGGAGTGCCGACGAGCGGGCCCAGCGCCGCCCCCGGCCGTATGCCGAACGTGAGTACGACCGTTACGACGAGCGGGATCGCTACGACGACGAGCCCGCCTACGAACCGGCGTACAAGCCGCCGTACAAGCCTGCCTACAGCGCGTCCCGCCGTGACGACTACGACGAGCGGGACCGCTACGAGGACGACCGGTACGAGCCGCCGCGCCGCCCCACCCGCATCGACACCGCGCCGTCCAGCCGCACGCGTTCGGTGGGCGGCAGCGCGCCCATGGTGCGCGGCACCACGCGGGGCGCGCTCGCCGTGGATCCCGAGGCCGAGCGCCGAATCGAGGAGATGCGGATCGAGGAGCGCCGGATCGAATCCGCCCGCAACCGCTCCGAGATCTTCGCGGACGGAGGGCCCTTGTCCAAGATCACCACGCTGCGCCCGCGCACCTATGCGGAAGCCGCCATCATCGGTGAGCGCTTCCGGGACGGCACCCCGGTGATCATGGACCTGGTGGAGATGAGCAACTCCGACGCGCGTCGTCTCGTGGACTTCGCCGCCGGTCTGGCATTCGCGCTGCGTGGTTCCTTCGATAAGGTCGCCACCAAGGTGTTCCTGCTGTCGCCCGCCGATGTCGACGTCTCCGCCGAGGAGCGCCGCCGCATCGCCGAGAACGGTTTCTACAACCAGAAGTAGCGTTTCCCGAGAGGTGGCCGCGGGCAGGCGGTTGCCGTGCCGGGGGCGAGAAGTGAACGGCGGCAGCGTAATTCGGCCGCGTCCATGGGGGTAGCACAAAATGTGTCGCCGCCGCTGAAGCGCAGTTGCGCGCGCGGCGGGCGCGCTGGGGGAGTCTCGAGTGTCCGGGTTGTCGTGTGTCGTGTCCGACATGCCCGAGTTGCATGAACCGCGCTGTGACCGGGGCGATGGCGTTTCTTATTTTGCAACCCAGTGAATCTCGGGCAGAGTGGCAGGGTGGCCTTGTTCCAGGTGTTGAACCTACTGCTGTTCCTCTTCTGGCTGCTGCTGATCAGCCGTGTCATCGTCGAGTTCATCCGCAGCTTCGCGCGGGACTGGCGGCCGACGGGCTTCGTCGTGATCATCCTGGAGGTGATCTTCACGATCACGGACCCGCCGGTGAAACTTCTGAGGCGTTTGATACCCCCAGTGAATCTTGGGGGAATTCGGCTCGATCTGTCGATAATGGTCCTGCTTTTCATCGTCTTCATCTTGATGACGATCACGGGCCAGGCAGGGCAGTCGATAGCTCAGGTGTGACAGAATGGGCCGAAAGAAAGCTTGCCCAGATCTACCGCTAGATCTCCATACGAAGCGCGAAGGGATCGTTCCATGCCGCTGACCCCCGCCGATGTTCATAACGTCGCGTTCAGCAAACCACCGATCGGGAAGCGCGGCTACAACGAGGATGAAGTCGACGCCTTCCTCGACCTGGTCGAGCAGGAGCTCTCCCGCCTCATCGAAGAAAACGCGGATCTGCGTCAGCGTGTTGCCGAGCTGGATGCCGAACTCGCTGACGCCAAGAAGAACCGGGGTCCGGTGCAGGTTGCCAAGCAGCCTCCGGTCCCGGAGCCGGTGAAGGCGGCGCCGCCGGTCGCGCCCCCGCCGCCCATGCCCGCCCCCGCGCCGGTCGCGGCCGTCAAGCAGGACGCGGCCCCCAGCGCGGACGCGAATCTGCAGGCCGCCAAGGTCCTTTCGCTCGCTCAGGAGATGGCCGACCGCCTCACCTCGGACGCGAAGACCGAGGCCGAGCAGCTGCTGGCCAATGCCAGAGCCAATTCGGAACGCCTGGTCAGCGATGCGCGCAGCCGCTCCGAGGCCATGATCGCCGACGCCCGCCAGAAGGCGGAGGCCATGCTGTCCGACGCGCAGAACCGCTCGGATTCGCAGCTGCGCCAGGCCAAGGAGAAGGCCGACTCGCTGCAGGCCGATGCCGAGCGCAAGCACACCGAGATCATGGCCACCATCACTCAGCAGCGCAGCGTGCTGGAGAGCCGTATCGAGCAGCTCAAGACCTTCGAGCGCGAGTACCGGGTGCGGCTGAAGTCCTACCTGGAGTCGCAGCTCGAGGAGCTGGAGAACCGTGGATCGGCCGTTCCGGTCGACGGCGGCGAGTTCAACGAAGGCGCGGCCGGCAACGGGGCACTTCTGAAGGGCAGCAAGTAAACTCGATACCGAGGCCAAGGCGCCGCTCCCGGGGTTCCGATCCTGGTGGTGACGCCGCCACCGCCGTCACGGCGGTAGCGACGGGCCCGAGGGGCTTTCCGCACCATGCGGAGCTCCGCGAACGCCGCTATCGACTCAGCGCGAGGGGGTGGTGCTCTTGCTCGTGATAACGCTCGTCCTGGCCGCAATAGGCTTCGGCCTGTTGGTAACCGCACTGACCACCGGTTCGGTGATCTGGGCTTGGGGCTGCATCATCGTGTGCGTGATCGGCGCGGTGCTGCTGCTCGTCAGTGCGTTGTCGTTGCGTCAGGAGAACAACGATGAGGAGGCGCAGGCCAGGCCCGGCGGCCGGCATGCGAAACACTAGGTAGATCTTGGGCAAGATCTGCAGGACACGGGTCCGGGGAATATTCCCTGGACCCGTCCGGCTAGAATCAGCAGTAGCAATACGGCGTCGATCCGGCCATCACCGGGGAGTCTTCGGAAGAACGGCGCGTCGGCGCTCAGTAGAACCGAACGGGTGAGCCCGTCACAGCTCGTCACGAGAGGTTCGGTCGCACAAGGGTTCTCGATCCTGGGCCGAGCAAGCGGGGTGGTACCGCGGTACCGGCGCACAGGCGCCGAGATCGTCCCCGTGCCCATGATTGATGGCACGAGGAGACTGAGAGGCCGCCATGGCGGAGGACACCACCACCCGAACCACCGATTCGACGGCGCGTTCCGCGTATCCCCGCGTTGACCTGAGCCGCACGTCCGGCCAGGTGTCGTTCCCCGAGCTGGAACAGCGGGTACTCGACTACTGGGCGGCCGATGACACCTTCCGCGCGAGCATCGAGAACCGTTCCGATGCACCGGAATTCGTCTTCTACGACGGCCCGCCCTTCGCCAATGGGTTGCCGCACTACGGGCATCTGCTGACCGGATATGTCAAGGATTTGATCCCGCGCTTTCAAACCATGCGCGGGAAGAAGGTCGAGCGACGATTCGGTTGGGATACTCACGGCTTGCCCGCGGAAATCGAAGCTGAGAAGCAGCTCGGTATCACGGACAAATCACAGATCGATGCCATGGGGCTCGCGGAATTCAATGCCGCATGCAAATCTTCGGTACTGCGCTACACGAACGAGTGGCGTAACTATGTGACACGCCAGGCACGCTGGGTCGACTTCGACAACGACTACAAAACCCTCGACCTCGACTTTATGGAGTCGGTCATGTGGGCGTTCAAGTCGTTGTACGACAAGGGGTTGATCTACCAAGGTTTCCGGGTTCTGCCCTACAGCTGGTACGAGCAGACGCCGCTGTCGAATCAGGAGGCGCGCCTCGACGACGCCTACCGGATGCGCCAGGATCCGGCGGTCACCGTGGACATGCTGCTGCAGGTCCCCGCGGACCACCCGCTGCACGCGCTGCACGGCGCCAACGCGCTGATCTGGACCACCACGCCGTGGACCTTGCCGTCCAACCTGGCTGTCGCCGTGCACCCGGATCTCACCTACGTGCACGTCGAGGGCAAGGACGGCAAGCGCTATGTGCTGTCCGCCGAACGGGTCTCGCACTACGCACGGGAACTCGGCGAGGAGCCGACGGTGCTGTCCGAGCACTCGGGCGCCGCGCTGGAGGGCCTGCACTACCTGCCGCCGTTCGACTTCTTCCGCGGTCACCCGAACGCGCACCGGGTGCTGAACGCCGACTACGTGACCACCGACTCCGGTACCGGCGTGGTGCATCTCGCGCCCGCGTTCGGTGAGGAGGACATGGATGTCGCCACCTCCTACGGCATCGAGGTGGTGCAGCCCCTCGATGCGGGCGGCAAGTTCACCTCGATGGTGCCGCCGTACGAGGGCCTCATGGTCTTCGACGCCAACCCGGTCATCATCAAGGACCTGAAGGCGGCCGGAAAGCTGCTGCGGCACGAGACCATCGAGCACTCGTACCCGCACAGCTGGCGTTCCGGGCAGCCGCTGATCTACATGGCGGTGCCGTCCTGGTTCGTGGCGGTCACCACCTTCCGGGATCGCATGGTGGAGCTCAACAAGGAGATCACCTGGGTCCCCGAGCACATCCGCGACGGCCAGTTCGGCAAGTGGCTGCAGAACGCGCACGACTGGAACATCAGCCGCAACCGCTACTGGGGTGCGCCCATCCCGGTGTGGGTGTCGGACGATCCCGAGTACCCGCGCGTGGATGTGTACGGCTCGCTGGACCAGCTGGAGCACGACTTCGGCGTGCGGCCGACCGATCTGCACCGGCCGGCCATCGACGAGCTGGTGCGCCCGAATCCCGATGACCCGACCGGGAAGTCGATGATGCGGCGTACGCCCGAGGTGCTCGACTGCTGGTTCGAGTCGGGTTCCATGCCGTATGCGCAGGTGCACTACCCGTTCGAGAACAAGGAGTGGTTCGAGGGCACCACGGACGTAGCGCCGCACAGCCCCGGCGACTTCATCGTCGAGTACAACGGTCAGACTCGTGGCTGGTTCTACAACCTGCACATCCTGTCGACCGCGCTCTTCGATCGCCCGGCGTTCAAGTCCGTTGTCGCGCACGGCATCGTGCTCGGCGACGACGGCCTGAAGATGTCCAAGTCCAAGGGCAACTACCCGGATGTCAACGAGGTCTTCGACCGCGACGGCTCGGATGCCATGCGCTGGTTCCTCATGGCGTCCCCGGTGCTGCGCGGCGGCAACCTGATCGTCACCGAGCGCGGCATCCGCGAGGGTGTCAGCCATGCGTTGCGCCCGCTGTGGAACGCGTGGACCTTCCTGCAGCTCTACGCCTCCCAGCCGGGTGAGTGGCGGACGGACTCCGAGAACGTGCTGGATCGGTACATCCTGGCGAAGCTGGCGCAGACCCGCGACGTCATGACCGATGCGCTCGAGGTGTACGACATCGCCACGGCCTGCGACGAGTTGCGCTCGTTCGCCGACGCGCTCACCAATTGGTATGTGCGCCGGTCGCGTTCGCGCTTCTGGGAAGAGGATCGCGACGCCATCGACACCCTGCACACGGTGCTCGAGGTGACCACGCGGCTCGCCGCGCCGCTGCTGCCGCTGCTCACCGAGGTGATCTGGCGGGGCCTGACCGGTGGCCGTTCGGTGCATCTGGCCGATTGGCCGGCCGCGTCCGAACTGCCCGCCGATCCGGAACTGGTGGCGGCCATGGACGAGGTGCGCACCGCGTGCTCGACCGTGCTGAGCCTGCGCAAGGCCCAGAACCTGCGGGTGCGGCTGCCGCTCTCGGAGGTCACGGTGGCGGCCGCGGACGCGGATCGCCTGCGTCCCTTCGTGGATCTGATCGCCGACGAGGTGAACGTCAAGCGCGTCGACCTCACCACCGATGTGGCCGCGCACGGCCGCTTCGAACTCGTGGTGAACGCGCGCGCCGCGGGCCCGCGTCTCGGCAAGGAAGTCCAGACGGTCATCAAGGCGGTCAAGGCCGGCGAGTGGAGCGAGGCCGACGACGGCACCGTCACCGCCGCGGGCATCGCGCTGCTCCCGGAGGAGTACACCCAGCGCCTGGTCGCCGCCGAACCCGAGTCCACCGCCGCCCTGCCCGGCAATTCCGGTCTGGTGGTGCTGAATTCGCTGGTGACCGAGGAGCTGGAGGCCGAGGGCTGGGCCCGCGACCTCATCCGCGACCTCCAGGAGACCCGCAAGTCCCTGGGCCTGGACGTCTCCGACCGCATCACCGTGACCCTCGAGGTCCCGGCCGACCGCCTGCCCTGGGCCGAAACCCACCGCGCGCTCATCGCCGGTGAAATCCTCGCCACCACACTGACTTTCGGTGCGGCCGGCGCGGACGCCAGTGAGGTCGTGGGCGGCGTCAAGGTCTCGATCACCAAGGCCTGAGCTGTCTTTCCCGCGGGCAGCGGGAGAGTGAGATATGAAGGGGCGGAGCGCAATCGCGCTCCGTCCCTTCGCTGTTTCGAAGAGAGGCGCAACCGCGGGGTCCGGGCGCCGGTCCGGCCGTGCGGCAGGGCTTTCCGGGCGCCGGTCCGGTCGCGGCTCGCGAGGGTAGGGGAGTGGATTCAGTTCGAGTGAAGGGCCGCCACCTCGCCCAGGCGAGGGTAGTTCGGCCGGGCGAGTGGTCGGCGCTGAACGGGTTCGGCCGCGCCGCGCGGGCTCGACGGCCGTCCAGCCTGCGGGGAAATCATGTATTTCCCATATCGTGGGAGACGATTCCCGTGTACTGGTAGGTCCGGCGCGCCCGGTCTGCACTCCTCGGCGTACTATCCCTACACCTTTGTTGTGGATGGGGAAGTGCATGGACCAGCAGGCGACGGCGGCCGCGGGTGTGGCCGCGGCGAGCAGTGCGGTGAACAGCGGCCGGCGCATCGCCGCGGCCAGTTTCATCGGCACGGCGATCGAGTTCTACGACTACTACATCTATGGCACGGCGGCGGCGCTGGTGTTGAACAAGCTGTTCTTCCCGACCTTGTCGTCGGTGGCGGGGACGCTGGCCTCGCTGGCCACCTTCGCCATCGGGTTCATTGCCCGGCCGGTGGGCGCGGTGGTGTTCGGGCACTTCGGGGATCGGATCGGGCGTAAGGCGACGCTGGTGGTGTCGCTGCTGCTGATGGGGCTGTCCACCGCGTGTGTCGGTCTGCTGCCGGGTTATTCGTCGATCGGGGTGGCCGCGCCGATCCTGCTGGTGCTGCTGCGGGTGTTGCAGGGCATCGGGCTGGGCGGCGAATGGGGCGGGGCTGCATTGCTTTCGACCGAGTACGCGCCGCAGGGGAAGCGAGGGCTGTATGCCTCCGCGCCCCAGATGGGTTCGCCGGTGGGCTTTTTCGTGGCGACCGGGGTGTTCTGGGCGCTGTCGGAGTGGCTGCCGAAGAGCGCGTTCGATTCGTGGGGCTGGCGGATACCGTTCCTGCTGTCGTTCGTGCTGGTGATCGTCGGGCTGCGAATCCGGTTGCGGGTGGCGGAGACTCCGGCGTTCGCGGATTTCATGGCGAAGGAGTCCGCGGCCAAGGTGCCGACCCTGGAGGTGATCCGGCGCTACCCGAAGCAGCTGCTGCTGGGTGCGGGCAGCATCGTGGTCGTGTACGTGATGTTCTACACCGCGTCCACCTACTGCCTGAGCTACACGACGAAAAACCTGGGAGTGCCACGTAATACGGTGCTCGGCCTGACCTTGATCGCGGTGGTGGTGCTGGGCATCGCCACCTTCACCGTGGCGCGGTGGTCGGATCTGGTGGGCCGGCGCCGGCTCATGCTCGCGGGTTCGGCGTTCGCGCTGGTGTGGAGTCTGGTGCTGTTCCCACTGCTGAACACGAAGAGCCCGTTGGCGATCGTGGTGGGCCTGTCCGGTGCGCTGCTGTGCATGGGCATCGTGTGGGGTCCGCTGGGTGCGTTCCTCCCCGAGTTGTTCGGCACCGATGTGCGCTACTCCGGTGCGGGTATCGCCTACAACATCGGCGGGGTGCTGGGTGGCGGTGCGGCGCCGCTGATCGTGGCGCGGCTGGGGGAGACCAGCGGTACGACGGCGGTGGGCCTGTTCATGGCGGCCATGGCGGTGATCTCGCTGCTGTCGATCCTGGCCTTGCCCGAGACGCGGCATCGGGACCTGTCGGAGGTCTGACCGCTGAACCGGAGTCTGTGACAGCTATCGGGGGTGACGTGGATCTCCGGACACGCCAGGCTGGGATTTCAGGTGAAGATTGTGATCTATGAGATAAATGAGCGATCAGATAGCTAATTCGAGTTCGCATGCTGTTCCGAGAGGGCAAGTGCATGACCCGAACACTGCTACGCCGATTCGCTCGATTACTCAGCATCGCGGCCACTTTCCTGCTCACCGCGACCGTCCTCGCCACTGCCGCCCACGCCGACACCGGTTCCGCCTCGGGATCCTCGTCCGGTAGCGGTTCGGGCTCGGCCTCCGGAAGTGCGAGTGGCTCCGCCCAACTCCCGTTCACCAGCCCGCGCGCCCTGGTCGCGCTCAACCTGGCCACCACGCAGACCGGTAAGCCCTATCGCTGGGGCGGCGTCGGCCCCGACGACTGGGATTGCTCGGGCCTCGTGCAGTGGGCCTTCCGCAGTGTCGGCATCGATATGCCGCGCACCACTTGGCAGCAGGCCGAGGCCGGGCTCGAAGTCCCCGTCGGCGCAATGCAACCCGGTGATGTGGTCGTCCTCAACGACGACGCCTCCCACGTAGGCATCTACGCGGGAGGCGGCAACGTGTTGAACGCGTACGACTGGGGTGTGCCGGTCGGCCTGACTCCGCTGAGCCAGTTCGCCATCTACTCCATTCGCCGTTTCTATTGAGCTGCTGAGCTACTGAACTACCGAGCTACTGCTCGGGTATCGCCGAAACTGCTTACTCGACAACCAGTTCCACGGGGATGTTGCCGCGGGTGGCCTTCGAGTACGGGCAGACCTGGTGAGCGGCCTCGACGAGCGCCTTGCCCTCGTCGTTCTGCAGGTGCTCGGGCAGCTCGACGTGCAGCACGACGGAGATGCCGAAGCCGGTCTCGTCGTCCTTGTGCAGGCTGACGTCGGCGGTGACGGTGGTGTCACCCAGGTCGACCTTCTGGTTGCGCGCGACGGCCTGCAGCGCGCCGGCGAAGCACGCCGAGTAGCCGACGGCGAACAGCTGTTCCGGGTTGGTGCCGTCACCGGTGCCGCCGACCGACTTGGGCTGGGCCAGCTTCAGGTCGAGGTAGCCGTCCGAGCTGACCGAGCGGCCTTCGCGGCCGACCGAGGTGGCGGATGAGGTGAAGAGCGTGGTCATTTCGTTCCTCCTAGACAGACTTGTCTGTTCGCGGTCGAGCTTCAGAGTAGACAGGTCTGTCTGCTATCGTCAAGGGTGAGTTTCGAGCCCGGAAGGAGTGCTGGTCGGAGATGAGCGAAGCGCGTGAGCGTCTACTCGATACCGCCACCCGGCTGTTCTACGCCGAAGGCATCCACACCGTGGGCATCGACCGCATCATCGCCGAGGCGGGGATCGCCAAGGCCACCTTCTACCGGCACTTCAAGACCAAGGACGACCTCGTCGTCGCCTACCTGGTCCGCGAATACGGCCGCCAGCGCGAGGTACTGGAATCCGTGCCCGGCAGTGGCGCCGAATCCATCGCCGGCATCTTCGAGCGCCTCGGTGAACTCAGCTGCGGGCCCGGCTTCCGGGGTTGCCCGTTCCTCAATGCGGCCGTCGAGTTCCCGGATCCGGAGCACGCGGTCCGCAAGGTGGTCGACGACTATCGCGGCTGGTTCCGCGACCTCATGGCGGATCGCTTGCGCACCGCCGGCTACGAGGCGACCGGCGATGCCGCCCGCGCCCTGCTGCTGACCCGCGACGGGGTGGCGGTCAGCGGCGGCTTGAACGACATCGAGACGGTCCGGGTCGGCATCCAGGTCGCCCTGTCGGGCCTGCGGAACTGAGTTGCCGGGCGTCGAAGGCTGATCAGACGCCGACGGTTTCTTCCATCTCCGCTTCGGCCTGCTCCTCGGTTTCGATGGGCGCAGCGGTCGCGGCCGGCGCGGGCTCGATCGGTGCGGGCTCGATGGGTGCGGCGTGGCGCGGCCCGGCCGAAGCCGTTGCCGCCCGGCGCTTCTCGGCGAATCCCGCCGCGATCATGAGCACGATGCCGACGGCCAGCCACGCGAACAGGCTGCTCAGCCGCGAGCCGAAACCGTTGCTGTCGAAGTAGAGCAGGCTGCGCGCGCCCTCCACGAATCCCGCACCGTTCCAGAAGGAATGCAGCGATCCGAAGAATCCGTTCTGCAGCCACGGGGTGTAGACGCCGCCCGAACTGGTGAAGTTCAGCATGACGAACAGCACCATCAGGGCCAGGGTGGTCCACCGCTGCAGGAAGGTGTGCAGCCCGATGCCGATGGTCAGGATGCCCGCCGAGTACAGCCAGGACATGGCCCAGATGGCGGCATTGTCATGGTCGACCACATGGAAGATGGGGCCGGACAACGCGACTCCGATGAGGCTCACCAGCAGTGAGGTGACCAGGCCGATCAGTCCGCGCACCCAGATCGACAGGCCCGCGCCCGCCGCGCCGATGGCCGCGACGCTGCCGTAGGAGCCGATGCTCAAGGCCACCAGCAGGAAGAAGATGCCCTGCGCGGTGGGGTCGCCCGAGGCGGGCGTGGTGATATCGGTGATGGTCAGCGGCACACCCTGCTGCGCGGTGACGCGGTCGAAGACCGCTTCGGCGGCCATGGCGGTGGTGTCGGATCCGGCCTTGGCGACCAGCAGTTCGGGATGCTGGGCATCGGGTACGAAGGCCCCGGCCAGGTCGCGGTGCCGCAGTTGGCCGACGGCGTCGTCGCGGGTGGGCAGGGTGATGATGTCGAGGGCGTTGCCGCCGTTGTCCTTCAGGGTCTGCGCGAGTACCTTCACCTGCGCGCTGTCGCCGACCACGGCGAGGCCGAGGTGGTTGGGTTCGGGCTGGTGGAAGGCGCCGAGGTAGGCCAGGCCCATGCCCAGGCACATGAGTAGCGGGGTGAGTAGGTGGGTGACTACGTGCCGGATCTGCTGGGTGGCCATGGGCTTTCTTCTCCAATAGTTGGTAAATACAACCAAGCGAGGTTGTAGTCTACAACTATGGAGAAGGATCCGGCATTCCCCGCCCGCACGGATGCGATCGACGTCATACAGCGCGAACTCACCGCCTTCGCCCGCCGCGCCCGCGGCAAGGCGGCCGAACTGCACCCCGAGCTGTCCCTGGTGGCGTCGAGCATCCTGGACCTGGTCATCGAACGCGACGGCTGCCTGGCAGCGGACCTGGCCGGCCACTTCCACCTCGACAAATCCACCGTCAGCCGCCAGGTGGCCGCCCTCGAACAACTCGGCTACCTCGACCGCGAGGCGGATCCAACCAATCGCCGCAACCACGTCCTGCGGGCGACCCCGCTGGGCCGCCGAGTCGCCCGGGAAGCTGCCCGCAGCCGCACCGAGGCGTTCACCCTGCGCTTCCTCGACTGGGACGACGACGATGTCGCGCGCCTCGCTGAATACCTGGTCCGCTACAACGCCGCTGATGAATAGGCCCCCTCGCTGGGCGAAACGGCCGACCGCATACACAGCGCCGATAGCGAGTGGACCGGCCGCTGCGGTGTCGAGCGCCCGCTGAGCGGTGTGGCCGCCGGGTAGGCCCGGGACGGCGGCCGCCGAATTTCCTGGCGCTGAGTGCCTCTGTCGCACGCCATGCCTTGTGCACCCCCAACGCACCGATGGCGAGTAAGCCAGGCCACCGAGCGCAGTCGCTCACGAGTCGAGCGGCTGTTGAGCCGGAGGGCTGCCGAGCGGACCGGTTGCTCGGCGCCCACAGCGGCGGCTATCGGGGGTGAATTCCCTTGGTGCTCAGCGCCTGCCGAGGGGCAGCGTCAGCGTGTGGTGTCGGCGACCAGCTGGCGCAGGCGCGGGCCGTACTCGGGATGGGCCAGGGCCGAGGCGAATTGGGCCACCAGATAGTCGGCCGGGTTGCCGGTGTCGTACCAGTTGCCGCGAATCACCTGGCCGTACACCGGATTCTCGATGGCGAAGAGGTTGATGGCGTCGGTCAGGTACACCTCGCCGGTGCGGTGCGTGTACCAGTTGTCCACCTGGCGGCGCAGTTCCGCGATGATGCCGGGCGTGACCACGTAGCCGCCGATGGCCGCGAACGAGGAGGGCGCGTCGGTCGGCTTGGGCTTCTCCTTCAATCCGCTGATGCGCATGAGGCCTTCGCCGACGGTCTCCTCCACCACGGGCACGCCGTAGCGCTGCGATTCCGACGGGTCCATGGGCATGAGGGCGAGGACCGGTGCGCCGGTCTTCTCGTAGGCGTCGATGAGCTGCTGGGCGCGCGGCACCTCGGCGACGAAGACGTCGTCGGGCCACAGCACCAGCATGGGCTCGTCGCCCAGGTGGCGGGCGGCGTTCAGGACGGGGGTGCCGTTGCCGTAAGGGCCGTGCTGGTCGAGGTAGGTGATGTGGCCGCGGCGGCTGAGCTCGCCGACCTCTTCGACGGCGTCGGCGTACGCGGTCTTACCGTCCGCGCGCAGCTGCGCGACGAGGGCCGGGTTGGGCCGGAAGTGGTCCTGGATCAATGACTTTCCGCCGCTCACCACGATGGTGATGTCCGTGATGCCGGAAGCCACCAGTTCACGCACCGTGTGTTCGATAACCGGCTTGTCGCCGACCGCGAGCATCTCCTTCGGAATCGCCTTGGTCAGTGGCAGCAGCCGGGAACCGATGCCGGCGGCGGGGATCACGGCCTTGCGAATCGTCATGGGTCGATCATCACACACAGGCTGCGGCGGACTTGTCGGTAGCCGCTTGTAGATTTCCCGGTGTGAACACGGCTGCCCACCCCGCGGACCGGGACGTCCGTCCTGGTCGAAGCGCCGCGGACGGCCCGCATCCGGCCGCCGCGAACGCGGGCGTGGCGGCTGCGGATACGCAGCAAACCGGCAGCCGGTTCCCAGCTACCGGCAAGTCTGTGAGCGAGTTTCGCGCGGATACTCCGACTGCGACCGGCGCGGATCGTGTTGCCGGGCACGGCGGCAAGACTCCGCTCGGGCGCGGCGGCATGAGTCCGCATGGGCGTGGCGTCGATGCTGCTGCGTCCGCGCGCACCGGCGATGCTTTGCTCGTGCGCACTGCGGATACCACTGCCGGGCGTGGTGGGGATGTCACTGCCGGGCGCGGCGGAGATACCACCGTCGGGCGGCGGTGGGTGCTGCATATAGATATGGACGCGTTCTTCGCGTCGGTCGAGCAGCTCACGCGGCCGACATTGCGGGGGCGGCCGGTGCTGGTCGGCGGGATGGGTGGGCGCGGGGTGGTGGCGGGGGCCAGTTATGAGGCGCGGGTGTTCGGGGCGCGTTCGGCCATGCCCATGCATCAGGCGCGGCGGCTGGTGGGGGTGACGGCGGTGGTGGTGCCGCCGCGCGGCGCGGTGTATTCGGAGTTGAGCGGGCAGGTGTTCGAGACCTTGCGGTCGCGGATACCGGTGCTGGAGACACTGTCTTTCGACGAGGCCTTCGCCGAACCGGCGGAACTGGCCGGGGCCACGGCGGCGCGGGTGCTCGACTTCTGTGAGGAACTGCGCGCGGTGGTGCGTGCACGCACCGGGCTGGTGGCGTCCGTGGGTGCGGGCAGCGGGAAGCAGCTCGCCAAGATCGCGTCGGGATTGGCCAAACCCGATGGGGTGCGGGTGATTTCACCCGCCGAGCAGCGGGATTTCCTGTCCGCGCTGCCGGTTCGCAAACTGTGGGGTGTCGGCCCGGTGGCCGAGCATCGTCTGCGCTCGCTGGGCATCGAGACCGTCGGCGCGTTCGCGGCGCTACCGGAGTCCGAGGTGACCTCGATCCTGGGCAGCGCCATGGGCGTGGCCCTGCATCGGCTGGCGCGCGGTATCGATGACCGGCCGGTCGCGGAGAATACGCAGGCCAAGCAGATCAGCGCCGAAACCACCTATGAGAGCGACATTCTCAATCTGGCCCAGCTACGACCCGCCATCGACGCCATGGCCGTCTCCGCGCATCGACGGCTGACCGCCGACGGCCGCGCGGCCCGCACGGTGGTGCTGAAGCTGAAGAAATCGGATATGAGCATCGTGACGCGCTCGTCCACGCTGCCTTATGCCACAGAGGATCTCGCCACCTTGACCGCGGCGGCCCAGCGTTCCGCCATCGATCCCGCCGAGCTGGGTCCGATTCGCCTGGTGGGTGTGGGTTTTGCGGGGCTGTCGGAGATCCGGCAGGAGTCGTTGTTCCCGGAGCTGGATCAGACGGTCGACAATGCCGAGGCGGTGTCGGAGGAGCCGACGCTGGGTGTGGCCCTCGATTCGGAACCGCTGGTGCCGCCCGCGACTCGTTCCTATGCGACCGGGATCTGGTATCCCGGGCTGGATGTCGAGCATCCGGAGCACGGGCACGGCTGGGTGCAGGGCGCGGGCCACGGCCGGGTGACCGTGCGTTTCGAAACCCGCAGTACCGGGCCGGGTCCCACGCGCACGTTCGGCGCGGACGATCCGGAGTTGGCCCGGGCGGATCCCCTGGGCAGCCTGCGCTGATGCGCCGACCGGAGCTGCGCCTACCCGGTTCAAGGGTTGTTTGCGCCAATTATGAGGATTCAGTCTGAAAAAGCGATATGCCCGCTTCTGGAGTCGGCTTTCCGGACTACCCGTTGGTAGTGTCGGGCCCCGTGCAGCGTCGCCGGTCGGGTGCAGCTGTCACGTGTCGAACGGACCTACTGGAACGTAAAGGACGAGCAGTTGAAGCTTCAGAACACTGGACGCATTGCGGTTGCCACTCTGGCCCTCGTGGCCGCACTCGGATTGACGGCGTGCGGTAGCGGTGACAAGGGGACCACCAAGCCGGCTGCCACCACCTCCGCCTCCGCGGCGGCCCAGAACTCCAACTTCCCGCCGGCCCCGACCACGGCGGACCTGAACGCGGAACTGCAGAAGGCGCTGGACCCGAACGTCCCGGATGATCAGAAGCTGGATCTGATGCAGGGCGTGTCGGCCGATCCTTCGCTGCCGTCGCGCCTGGCCGCCGCCTTCAAGCAGAACAACGCCTCCATCACCGTCAACAATGTGACCGACCTCGGCAATGGCAGCGCCACCGCCGACGCGACGGCGACCATCAATGGCGGCGCCCCGAACCAGATGGTGGTTCCGCTGGTGGTCGAGGACGGCAAGTGGAAGGTCCAGAAGGAGTGGATCTGCAACAGCCTGCAGCTGGCCAACCAGACCTCCCCGGCCTGCAGCTGATCCCGGCTTGCGGCGGGCCGACCGGATCTCCCGGCCCGCGGCAGATTCCGGCCTGCGGCTGATGGATCCGTGACGGGCCCGGCACCCAGCAGTGGGGGTGCCGGGCCCGTTCGCTTTCCGTACGGGCGGCATCAAGATCGCGTCAAGATGGGATGCGGTGTGCCGCAGGACATGTCAGGGAGCCGTTAATTCGGCGTCACGGAACTGTCGGGCGCCGTTCACCTTCTGTCATCGTCGGAAGCCGGTTTTCCGGTTGAGAGGACGACATGGCAACGCGGGTGGGTGCGACTCCTGAGCAACTGCTGTCCGCCGCAGGGCGGATGCACGAGCTGTCCACCCGGATGACCGGCATCGTGAACCGGCTCGAGTCCGCGCTGTCGGCGCAGGGCGCGGCGTGGGGCGACGACAGTTACGGCAGCGCCTTCACCGACGGGCCGCAAGGCTATACGGCCGCGCACACGAATCTCCAGGCCGGATTCCGCAATCTGGCAACGACTCTGCAGTCGTATGCGGACGGCCAGGTGCAGGCGGCCGGGACGCTGGCGGGCATGGAGCACCGCAACAGCGCCGGATTCGGCGGGGCGTAGCGACGTTGGGTTTCGATCTGCCCGAGGTGCTGGGCTGGGTCGCCGGTTCGGATTGGCCCGAGGGCGATGAAGACCGCATGTGGGCCATTGCCGGCGACTGGCGCACGGCCGCACAGGAATTGCGCGACCTGCTGCCCGACCTCGCCACCGCCAAGAACGCCACCATCGCCGCCTACCCCTGGGGTGACGGTATCGAGGCCATGATCACGGCGCTCGACAAGCTCGATCACGGCCCCCAGTCGATCGAGGAGTTCGCGACCATCTTGGAGAAGGTCGCCGACGGCGCCGACTCGCTCGGTACCGAGATCGAGTACACCAAGGTCCTCATCATCAGCTCCCTGGCGATGCTTGCCGTGGAAATGGCTGCGGCCTGGATCTTTCCGCCCACCGCGCCCGCCGAGGAGGCGGCCGCCGTCGCCGCCACCCGCATCGCCATCCGTGAACTGGCGGGCCGCGCCCTGAGCGCGATCGCACGCGAAGTCCTGAAAATGGCTCTCGCCGCCACCGCCAAGTTCCTCGCCAAACATGTTCTGATCAGTACGGCCCTCGGCGCGGGCCAGGATCTGGCGATCCAGGAGGGGCAAGTACTCGCCGGCCATCGCAAATCCATCGACTGGAACCGGGTCGGCACCACCGCCTACACGGCCGCCGCGGCAGGCGCAGTCGGCGGCCCCGTCGGCGACCTCTTCGGCAAGGCCGCCGCCAAACTCCCGTTCACCGCAACCCCTTTCGCCAGCGCGGTCACCGGCGCCGCGGTAGGCACCGGCTCCGGCGTGGCCGGCGCCCTCGCCTCCTGGGGTGTAGGCGGCATAGCCAACGGCTGGACCTGGGACCCCCGCCTCCTGACCAGCGCCACCTCCTACGGCGTCCTCACCGGCGGCATCAAAGGCTTCCGCCACCCCGCCGCGGCAACCCCGGCCACCGCCGCATCCACCTACGAAGCCCCCACCGGCGCCCGCACCGGAACCCCCACCACCGGCGACGGCAGTACCCCCCACTCCTCCGATCCCACAGCCCCCCAACCGACTTCCGCCACCCTGCACCCTCAATCCGCCCCTTCCTCAGCGGACCCTTCCGCTACCCCCTCCACCTCAACCCAGCCCACCCGAGTCGAAACCCCGCCGTCCCCGACATCGCTCATTCCCACCGAATCAACCCCGACGGTCCGCCTCTCCGAACCTCGCGCCGCCGCCCCCGAACCCACCAGCGCGAGCTCGGCTCCGACAGTCCGAGACCCCAACGCCCCCAACGCGACTCCAGCCCCCTCAGCAAAACAGCAACCACCTTCCGAGCCCGCCGCAAAACCGCAGCCCGGCCCAGAGCCCAGCACCAAACCACAGGCTGCCCCAGCGCCACAGTCGAAGCCGCAAGGAGCCCCTGAAGCAGGCCCCAAACCCGCCGCCGCCCCACCCCCGGAACCATCCACCCGGCCCGTGCCCGCGAGTACGCCTGGGTCCGAACCGAAGTCCCCCGCGAGTACGCCTGGGCCCGAACTGAAGTCTCCCGCGAGTACGCTTGGGTCCGAACCGAAGTCCCCCGCGAGTTCGCCTGAGCCTGAACCGAAGTCACCCGCGAATACGCCTGAGCCCGAACCGGAATCGTCCGCGCACGCGTCCGGGGCTGAATTGAAGTCCCGCGGCAACACGGTGCCCAACGCCGAAACTCGCCCGGAGGCCGCAGCGCAACCGAACCCCCAGCCTCACCGGCCACCCGAACCGTCGGCCGAGACAGGCGATGGTCGAGGTGTGCACGACGGCTCGGCTGAGGTTCCACCTCGCGGCGCGCCCGAACCCGCGAAGTCCGCAGCAGAGCATGGGTCGCCAGTTGAACCCGAGTCATCGGCGCAGCCGGCACGAGGTCCCGAGAGCGCGGCGGTCCCGAGGGAATCAGCCCAGGCTCTCGATGCGATGCGCGGGCACCTGCGCGAGCTCGGCGTGGATCCGGAGGGGATGACCGCGGCGCAGATGCAGCGCGCGGGCGCAGATGCCGTCATGCGCCGGACCGCCGAGCTGTCAAGCCAAATCGAGCAGTTGAACAATACGCACCAGGGCAATCCCGCCGAGTACTTCGATGCCCGCAACCGCATCAACGAGCAGATGAGCGAGGTGCGGAATCTACGCAAGCAGCTCGGCGCCGACCTCGACCGCTACCGCGATGCCCTGGCCGCAGAAGCCGCCGTCCCAGCGCCCCCACCCCCGCCCTCCAATCCGCAGCCCGAGCGGCCCGCCACGAAACACGAAGCGCCCGAACGAACCCCGAACCACCCCACCGAACCGACCCCGAAGCTCGAGAGCGAGAAGCCTTCAGGCCCAGCGAAATCGCAGGATCTCGAGGCTTCCACGGACAGCGAACCCACTATCCGGTTGGGGTCTTCCCCGGACAGTGAACCGACGCTCCGGCTCGGGCGTGCTCCGGAGGATGAGCCGACGGTCCAGCTCGGGCGTGCTCCAGAGGACGAGTCCACGGTCGAGCTCGGGCGCTCCCCGGACAGCGAGCCCACGGTCCCAGCCGAGCGTTCCCCGGACAGTGAATCCACGGTTCCGGTCGAACGTTCCCCCGATATCGAGCCGACGGTCCGGCACGAGCCTGCTACGAATGATGAGCGGACGATACGGCTGGGCCGTTCTTCGGATGATGAGCCGACGATGCGGCTGGGGCGTTCTTCGGATGATGAGCCGACAATGCGGCTCGGGCGTTCTCCCGATGAGCCGACGATGCGGCTCGGGCATTCGGCCGACCATGAGCCGACGGTCCCGGTCGAGCGTTCCCCGGATAGCGAGTCCACGGTGTGGCTGGGGCGTTCCCCGGATAGTGAGCCCACGGTGTGGCTGGGGCGTTCTCCGGATAGTGAGCCGACCGTGCGTGTCGAACCTGCCGCAGGGGAGGAGCAGCCGCGGGTGGGGGAGGCCGGCGGAGGCGAGGGGCATGCTGCCGGAGGCGAAGGAGCCGCGCGCGTCGAGGGACAGCCCGGTCGCGAGGGTGAGCAGCCCGCACCGGGTGGGCACAAGCCGCATCCGCCGGATACGTCCTCGAAGATCCCTTATACGCCAAGGTATTTCGGCCCTCTGGAGTTCCCGCAATACAGCGCGCCGACGGCACCTGACGACAGTGTGTGGGAGCCGAAGCATCCGCCCACCCACCAGCCGCCGCATGAACCCAGGCACTTGCCGCCGCACGAGCCGAAGCACTTGCCGCCGCATGAGCCAGGGCATTCACCCGGGCATGGGACACACCATCGCCCGAAGCATGAGCCGGGGCGTGAGCCGCACCATCGGCCCCCATACGAACCGCCTCATCGGCCTCCGGATGAACCGGGCCATGAGCGGCTTAATGAATGGACGCCCGAACCCGGGCGTTCGCCCGTGCATGAGTCGCATCATGAGCAGGCGCCTGAACCCGCGTATTCGCCTGTGCGGGAACCATCGTCTGGGGTGAGGTCGCATGCTCTTGTCGGGGATGGGCGTGGGTGGGTTGGTGGGCCTGGGGTTACCGTGCGGTCGTTGGCGGATTTCGGGGAGTTCGCGGAGTTGAATCAGCCGACGGGGATTCTGCGGGCGGCGCCTGCGGTGGCGGACGTCGGCGGTGTGTATGGGGAGCTGCAGGGGGAGCCGGTGGTGTTCTACCGGGATCGAGGGCAGTTGATGTTGCGGGTTGGGGAGCAGGTCGTGCATCTGGATCAGCCGGGCGCAACTGTTGAGTGGGAGTCGGGTGCGGGGCTGTCGCGGTTCACGGTGACTGATGGGTGGGGGCAGGTGCTCGACCTGCGGTATCCGGGTTTGCCGGCGGAGGGGGATATCGGGTTGTTCGTGCGGGATGTGCTGGCGAGTGCGGTGCGGCGGGGGCGGTTGTTCGGGGGTTCGGGGCGGTGAGGGTCACTTGTGTGTGGTGACCGTGAGCGATGGAAACGGGTTGCCCTTTAGGATCTCCGATCGTGACCGACGTGATGGAGAGGGCGGGGCAGAATTCCGCCGGGAGAGCTGGTGCCGAGACCGTGAATCGGTCTCCCGGGGGATGGGAACGACCGCTCGCCCTGATCGCGGGTCTCCTTGCGGTGCTTGCGGCATTGGCGGTTCCGCTGTTGCCGGTGCAGGTGGATGCGACGACGCTGTCCTGGCCGCAAGGTGACTCGAGCAAGAGCATTCAAGCGCCGCTGGTGTCCTATGCGCCTTTGACTTTCGACGTGACCGTTCCGTGTTCGAATGTGGCGCAGCTCACTTCGCATGGTGGCACGCTGGTAGCTACGGCTCCGAACGGCGCGCCCGACCTCGATCGATACGGGTTTGCCGCGCGTGTGACCGCGCCCACGGTCGCCGAGAGTGAGTCCACTCCGGGCAAGCTGGAGGCGGTGCTGCGCAACCAGACGCTGTTCAGCGTCCCGGTGGATCAGCTCCCCGCGGACTGCACGCTGACGGTGCACTCGGACCTGACCTCGACCACCGCGTCCCTCACCGGTTCGGCCCCGGTCACCCTGGCCGGTGACAATCGCCCGCAGCTGGTCGGCGTCTTCAGTGATCTGACCGCCGTGCAGGGCGCGAAGGTGACCGCGCAGGTGGACAGCCGCTTCTCCGCGCATCCGAGCCTGTTGAAGCGCCTGGCCATCTGGACCGCGATCGTCGGCACCTTGATCGCCTTGTTCGCGCTGTTCCGGCTGGATCGCCTGGACGGCCGCCGTGCGCGCCGTTTCCTGCCGCAGCGCTGGTGGACGTTCAAGCCGGTGGATGCCGTGGTGCTGGGCACGCTGGTGCTGTGGCATTTCATCGGCGCGACGACCTCCGATGACGGCTATCAGTTCGGTATGGCCCGCACCTCCATCAAGGCGGGCTACATGGCCAACTACTTCGGCTATTTCGGTGTCCCCGAAAACCCGGTCGGCACACCGTATTACGACATTCTGGGCCGGATGGCGCAGCTCAGCGTGGCGAGCCCGTGGATGCGGCTGCCCGCGCTGCTGGCCGGAATCGTGTGCTGGCTGGTGATCAGCCGCGAGGTGATTCCGCGGCTGGGCGTGCGGATTCGGCGGGATCGGGTCGCGGTGTGGACGGGTGCGCTCGGTTTCCTGGCGATCTGGCTGCCGTACAACAACGGCCTGCGCCCGGAGCCGATCGTGGCCGCGGGCGTCCTGCTGACCTGGGTTTCGGTGGAGCGCGCGATCGCGACCCGTCGTCTGCTGCCTTATGCCATCGCCTGTTTGATCGGTGCGTTCGCGTGCACGGTCGGCCCGTCGGGTCTCATCTGTGTGGCGCCGCTGCTGGCCGGTATCCGCCCGATGTGGCGGCTGCTGGATCGCCGCGCCCGGGAACTGAGCCGCCCGGCCCCCGAGGGCGCGGGATTCCTTACCGTCCTGCGTATCCGGGGCCTGGCGTACCTGACCTTGCTCATGCCGATCGCCGCGGCGGGTGCGGTGGTGCTGTCGATCATGTTCGCGGTGCAGCCGCTGAGTTCCATGTTCGAGATGCAGCGCGTACATCATCTGGTCGGCCCGGATGTGAAGTGGTACGACGAGTACATCCGCTACCAGTACCTGTTCATGCCCACCATCGATGGTTCGCTGGCGCGCCGTTTCGGCATGTTCATGCTGTGGATCGGCTTGGCGGCATGCGCATTGGTGTTGCTGCGCAAGGGTGGTCGCATTCCGTTCACCGCGCCCGGTCCGGTGCGGCGCGTGCTGGGCAGCACGGTCGGCGCGACTCTGCTCATGATGCTGACCCCCACCAAGTGGACGCATCACAATGGCATCTATGCCGGTCTGGCCGGTGTGGTGGCGGTGCTCGCCGCGGCGTCGGTGGGCCCGCGCGTGATGAAGTCCCCGCGTAACCGCGCACTGTTCGCGGCGGTGGTGTGTTTCGCCATGGCGCTGGCGTTCTCCAGCATCAACGGCTACTGGTACGTCTCGAATTACGCGATCCCGTGGAACGACAAGCCGGTGGTGCTGGCGGGTATCGATGCGAGCAAGGTCTTCCTGCTGCTGACGGTGGCAGCCCTGGCGCTGGCCGCGTTCTGGCATGTGCGAGCCCCGGAACCGTCTGCCCCGCACCGTATTTCGCGGCGTGGCTGGAAGCTGGTGACGATTCCGCCGCTGACGGTGGCGGCGGCGTTCATGGTGTTGTTCGAGATCGCCTCGCTGGCGAAGGGCGCGGTCGTCCAGTATCCGGCGTATTCGCTGGCCCGCTCGAATGTGGATGCGGTGCTGGGCATGCAGTGTGGCCTGGCGCGGGATGTGCTGGTGGAGCCGGATCCCAATGCGGGTTTGCTGAAACCGCTTGCGGGCGATGCCTTCACCGCGTTCGGCGCGAGCGCCGTCGGTTTCACGCCGACCGGTGTGGGTGATCTGCGCACCGACGACGAGCTGGATACCGGTGGCGGTGTCGCGAGCGCGATCAGCAACCGCGCCAAGACCGGTGTGGACGGAACCAGCACGGCCCCACTGCCGTTCGGCCTGGATTCGGCCGGCACGCCGGTGCTGGGCAGCTCCGGCAGCACGGAGGCGGTCTCCACCCTGACCACCGGCTGGTACGGCCTGCCGAAGGATCGGGCCGGCATCATCGCGCTGGCGGCGGCGGGCCGGATCCGTTCGGTGAACCACGACGGCGTGGTGACGCCCGGTCAGTCGGTCGAGATCGAGTACGGCGTAGCGGGTTCCGACGGTGCGCCGCAGCCGCTGGGCCGCGTCACGCCGATCGATCTCGGCCCGGCCCCGGCCTGGCGCAACCTGCGGGTGCCGCTGACCGAGATTCCGGCGCAGGCCACGGCCGTCCGGGTGGTGGCGAGTGCGCATGATCGGGATCCGAAGCAGTGGGTGGCGTTGACGCCGCCGCGTATTCCGCAGACTCGCACGCTGCAGGATTTCGTCGGTTCGCAGCGCCCGGTGCTGCTGGATTGGGAAGTGGGCCTGCAGTTCCCGTGCCAGCGCCCCTTCGATCACAAGGACGGCATCGCCGAGGTGCCGGACTACCGCATCCTGCCGGATCGCGGCGGTGCGGGCATGACCACGCTGTGGCAGAGCCATGACGGCGGCGGCGCGCTGGGCTGGAGCAATATGCTGCTGCGCCCGCACACCATGGCCACCTACCTGCAGGACGATTGGCGTAATGACTGGGGCGAGCTGCAGCGCCTGGATCCGATCGACGAGTCGGCGGTGACGGCGCAGCCGGTGGTCACGCCCGAAACCCATTCGGGCCTGTGGACTCCGGGGCCGATCAATGTGGACGGCTGGCGCTAGCTGAAACGAGAAGGGCCGGTGTCGCACCCTCTGCGGGGTGGGACACCGGCCCTTCTTCGATGACTCCGGCTGCGGTCGAGGTGCTGCCGCAGGACTACAGAATTACCGTGTTACGGCCCTGCTGCGCCTTGCAGTTTGCGCACCTGCGCGGTGGTGATCGTGGTGAGTTGTTTCAGGTCCGGCTGTTTGGAGTCGGACCAGGCGATCTGCACGACCGTCGACCCGACCAGCACCACGTTCACGACGGTGTGCAGCGTGAGCCCTTGACTGGTCGTGTTCAGCTGGAACGCCGTGGACGCATTGCCGGCCTGCGGCTGGTCCAATCCGCCCGCACGGAATTCCACATTGGTGCCGTCGGCGTCCTTGCCGGAGTACTTCGCGCATTCCCGTACGAGGGACTGCACCGTCGAGAACGCCTGTGCCGCCATACCGTTCGGGTACGAGGCGGCATCCACGTCCACGCTGGCGAAATCGTTCCCACCGAACTGCGCGGCGGCCTGCCCGGTCGCGCCGGGTACCTGATCGGCGATGGCGGCAAGGACTTTCGCGCACTGCGACGGATTGGTGGTCGAGCCCGCCCCGGAAGTGCTGCCGGGCGGTGGATCGGGCAGCGCGGTGAATCCGCTGGGCAGCGCGGACACGTCGATCAGGTCACCGCGCAGGGTGATCTCGTCGAGTGCCGCCGCGGCCTGCCCGCTCGGCGGGGCCACGGTGGGCTGGAAGGTCGGCAGCGGCGCGGAACCTTTGGAGCCGCAGGCTGTCAGCGTGAGTGCGAGTGCGGCGGCCAGCAGCGCGGGCCGGGTCAGTCCCCCCACGCCACCTCCGTGCGCTGGGTCTGGCGCACCGTGACCGCGGTGTGCGGGTCGCGGTAGGTCTGATTGCCGCCTATGGTGACGGTGCCGGAAACCGGCAGCGGCAGACCGAGATCCACGTTGATGGTGCCGGTGCCGTGCATCAGGTAGTCGACGATCTCGAGTTGCCCGGCCTGGTTGGGCAGCTGCCAGACATTGACTTTCGGGGTCTGCACCACATCCAGCTGGATGGTGCACTGGTTGCCTTCGCGGTGGGTGAGGGTCGCGGTGGTCACCTGCTCCAATGGCACGGTGCCCGAGACCTGCTGGCGCACCGTCCATACCGCGCCCTCGCCGATGGCGGCGTCGGGGAAGGCGATGGACTGGTACACCGCTTGATAGAAGGCCTGTTCCAGCGCGGCGCGCGCGGCGTCGGAGGTGGCGGGTTTGGGCGCCATGCGCAGGGCGGTGATGGCGCCGAGTTCGGTGATGTCGAATCCGGCCCGCGATCCGTCGGCGGGCAGCAGGGCCTTGGCCAGGTTCGGATCGGGGGAGGTGACATTGCCGAGGGTCAATTCGACGCCGTCGGTGCCGGCTTCCGCGCTGAGCGGAATGGTGATCGACGGCGGTGAGACATCGTGCACCGCCTGCTGATCGATCTGCTGCTCGAAGTGGTGCTCGGTGCGCAGCGTGACCTGTTGGGTGGTGCCGGACTCCAGTGCGGGCCGCAGGGCCGACTTGGGTTCGGCGCCGGCTTCCACGACGGTGGTGGTGACCGCCGGGATGGGCATGGTCACCTCTTTGCCGATGCCCGCGGGCTCGGCGCCGTCGACTTCGGTGGTCGTTTCCGATCGGTCGCTGCAGCCGACTCCGAAGGCGGACAGCGTGACCGCCAGTACCAGGAGCAGCACCCCCGATCGGGCAGTGCGTACTCGTGGGCGTCGAGGGGAGCCGGTACAGCGTGCGGTGGCGTTCGCCGAGCTGGGGGATGAAGACAACACCGTCACGTCGAACAGGTTACGGCTCGATCCTGATAATCAGCTGGGATCACGTTCGCGTCACGCCGAACGAAAATCGGCGGCTGACACCGCATCGGCCGGAGCCGTCCCCGGTGTGCTGTCGGGTGCTGTCTCGGGCGAGCGACAGCCGTGCCATGGCAATAGGGAATGATGTCAGGAGTGAGTACCGACCGGCAGCGCGATCCCGGCGCAGAGGAATCAGAGAAGTCGCCCGGCGACAGCGCACCCATCGGCACCCCCGCCGCCGAGGCCGAGCACGATGCGGATGCCGCCGTGACCGGCCGGGCGGGTTCGGAATCGGCGGATGCGAAGTCGCAGGAGACCGACGAGACCGGCGCGTCCGATGAGTCCGATGAGCCCGGCAGCTCGCGCCGTCCGAAGCGGCTGCGGAATCTGCTGGTGGTCGCGGCCGTGATCCTCGGACTCGATCTGCTGACCAAGACCCTGGTGGTCGCGAACATGACGCCCGGCCGGCCGATCTACTTGATCGGCGATTGGGCGCGGCTGATGCTGACCCGCAATCCCGGCGCCGCCTTCTCCATGGCCACCGGCATGACCTGGCTGCTGACCCTGATCGCGGTGGCGGTGGTGGTCGGCGTGATCCGGATCGGCCGCACGCTGCGGTCGCTGCCGTGGGCGTTCGGCCTGGGCATGGTGCTGGGTGGTGCGCTCGGCAATCTCATCGATCGGCTCTTCCGGGCGCCGGGTCCGTTGCAGGGGCATGTGGTGGATTTCGTGGCGATCGGCTGGTGGCCGGTGTTCAATGTCGCGGACTCGTCGATCGTGTGCGGCGCGATTCTGCTGGTGGCGTTGACGGTCTTCGGTTTCGAGCCGGATGGTTCGCGCATGCACCGCTCATCGGCGGACGACAGCACCGAGGAGCAGACCGCATGAGGGAAACTCGGAGCATGCCCGTGCCGGACGGGCTGGACGGCATGCGGGTCGATGCCGGATTGTCACGGCTGCTGGGTCTTTCGCGCACCGCGGTGGCGGCCATGGCCGAGGAGGGCTCGGTACAGCTGGACGGCGTCGCCGCCGGCAAGTCCGATCGCCTGACCGCGGGCGCCTGGCTGGAGGTCGAATTCCCCGAGCCCAAGCGGGAACTCACCGTCGAGGCCACGCCGGTGGACGGCATGAAGATCCTCTACGCCGACGATGACATCGTCGCGGTGGACAAGCCGGTCGGGGTGGCGGCGCATACCGGCGTCGGCTGGACCGGGCCGACCGTGGTCGGCGGGCTGGCGGCCATGGGCTACCGCATCTCCACCTCGGGCGCGCACGAACGCCAGGGCATCGTGCACCGATTGGATGTCGGCACGTCGGGTGTCATGGTGGTGGCGCAGTCCGAGCATGCGTACACGCAGCTCAAGCGGGCGTTCAAGTACCGGACCGTGGACAAGCGGTATCACGCTCTGGTGCAGGGGCATCCGGATCCGAGCAGCGGCACCATCGACGCCCCGATCGGCCGGGCGCGCGGCAACGACTGGAAGTTCGCGGTCATCGCGGACGGCCGCCCGTCGGTCACGCACTACGACACCATCGAGGCGTTCCAGGCGGCGAGCCTGCTCGACATCCACCTGGAAACCGGTCGCACACACCAGATCCGAGTGCACTTCTCGGCCGTCCGCCACCCCTGCTGCGGTGACCTCACCTACGGCGCGGACCCGCGCCTGGCGGAGCGCCTCGGCCTGGAGCGCCAGTGGTTGCACGCCCGGCAGTTGGGTTTCAACCATCCGGCCGACGGCCGCTGGATCGAGATCACCAGCGAATACCCGGCGGATCTGGAACACGCACTGGATGTCCTGCGCGGGGCATAGGCTGCGGACCGTGGATGTGAGCGAGACCGGATGAGCGGCGCAGGTGCCGATGACACGGAGGATTCCAGCGGCGCAAGCGCTTCCGGGGTGGCGAGAGCGCTGGCGCTGGTTCGGCATCCGGCGGTCCGCAATGCCGGATTCGCGGTCGCTGCCGTCCTGGTTGCGGTGCTGATCGTGGTCGCTGGGTGGGCGGTGCCGCCCAACAATGGCGTGATCGCCACCGATCGGCTCGGGCCGGAAGACGGTGTGGCGGTGACGGATTACGTCGCGCACGCGAAGACGACGTTGCAGGGGAACGATAAGGACCAGCGCTGGGCGCTGGTCTCGTTCACCGCTGGCATTACGGCCGAGCAGATTCCGGGGTTCACTTCCGGCGTGCGCGTGTCCGAGGTTGTCTTTCACATCTACATTCCGGGCGTCGCCACCCCGATCGTGACGGTCGATGTGCCCGCCGGTGACGCGGCCGCGGTGGACTCGGAGAAAGCTGCTGCCTACCAGGTGGATTCGCTGACGGCTTATGACGATCGCAGCAGCGCCGTCAAGAAGGTCGTCACCTCTCGCCTGCGGGCCGACTGCGCGTGCGTGGTGGGCCTCGTGGTTCGCACCCCGCTGGATCAGCTGCGAAACCTGGCCGCGCACAGTGGGGTTCGTGCGGTCGAGGCGCTACCGGCGGACGCTTCGACGTTCGCTGTGGCGCCGCTGCTGCCGGAGCAGCAGGATCACGTCGGTCCCGGTACGGACGGGGCTCCGGTGCCCGACAACTGATCTTCCACGGTGAGTTCGCGTGCGCCCGTGGCTATTTCGGTCGCCGTGGCGAGGTCGAAGTGGAGTTCGGTGCCGGCGGCCGTGGCGGGGCCGTCGTGGTGGGTGATGCCGTCGGCGGTGATGACATAGTGCAGTACGGTGTCGCCGATGTGCACGGTCACGATTCCGGCCGGGATCAGGCGGGCGATGGCCCGGCCGAGGGGGAGGGCGAACCAGTGTGCGCGTACCGCGTCGGTGGCGCGGCGTTCGCCGAGTTGCGCTGTGCCCCATAGGGAGAGCGCGTCGAGGACGGGCCGCAGCGCGCGCCCGTCGGGGGTGAGTTCGTAGAGCGCGGTCCCGGCGCGGGGCCCGGTTTTGCGGCGGATGAGAATCCCGTCACGTTCCAGATCCTTGAGGCGGGCGGCGAGCATATCGGTGCTGATGCCCGGGAGATCGGCGAACAGGTCGCTGTATCGGCGTGGACCCGAACACAATTCGCGGACGACCAGCAAACTCCAGCGGTCGCCGACGAGGTCGAGGGCGCGGCTGACGGCGCAGTAGTGGTCGTAGCTTCGGCGTGGCACGCTCTCCACTGTAACCAACAACTTGGAATATCCAAGTGCAAACTTGGAAGTTCCAAGTAGAGTGGTCGGCAACCGTTCCGAGAAGGGGATGTCCATGCAGGTCAAGCAGTCGAGCAAGTTGGCGGGAGTCTCGTACGAGATCCGTGGCCCGGTAGCCGATCACGCCGCGCGCCTGGAGGCCGAGGGCCACCACGTGGTGAAGCTCAATACCGGCAACCCGCTGCCGTTCGGATTCGAGGCGCCCGCGGAGATCCTCCAGGACATCGTCCGCAACCTGCCGGCTTCCAGCGGCTACTCCTCGTCGAAGGGCCTGCTGTCGGCGCGGCGCGCGGTGGTGCAGTACTACCAGACGCTCGGCCTCACCGAGGTCGACGTCGAGGACGTCTTCCTCGGCAACGGCGTCTCGGAACTGATCATGATGGCCATGACCGCCCTGCTGGAGAACGGCGACGAAGTCCTCGTTCCCGCACCGGATTTCCCGCTCTGGACCGCTGCGACCGCCCTCAACGGCGGCCGCCCCGTGCATTACATCTGCGATGAGGAATCCGACTGGTACCCCGATATCGCCGATATCGAATCCAAGATCACCGACCGCACCCGCGCCATCGTCCTCATCAACCCGAACAATCCCACCGGCGCCGTCTACCCGCCCGAGGTCCTGCGCCAGATCCTCGAGGTGGCCCGCCGTCATCACCTCGTCGTCTTCTCCGACGAGATCTACGACAAGATCACCTACGATGGCATCACCCACACCTCCACCGCCTCCCTGGCCCCCGACCTGCTCGTCCTGACCTTCTCGGGCCTGTCGAAGGCGTACCGCTGCGCCGGTTTCCGCTCCGGCTGGCTCGTCGTCACCGGCCCCACCCAGCACGCGGAGAACTATCTGGAGGGCCTCACCATGCTGGCCGGCCTCCGCCTCTGCGCGAATGTCCCGGCCCAGCAAGCGATCCAAGCCGCCTTGGGCGGCCACCAGAGCATCCACGACCTGACGTTGCCGACCGGCCGCCTCGGCGACCAACGCGATCGCGCCTGGGAGGCACTCAACGCCATCCCCGGCATCAGTTGCGTAAAGCCGAAGGGCGCCCTCTACGCCTTCCCCCGAATCGACCTGTCCGTCTACCCGATCCACAACGACGAGCAGTTCGTCCTGGACCTCCTCCTGCAAGAGAAGCTCCACATAGTCCAAGGCACCGGCTTCAACTGGCCCCGCCCCGACCACTTCCGGATTGTCACCCTGCCGCACGCCGACGACCTCGAAGCCATCATCGAACGCATCGGCCGCTTCCTGGCCACCTACCGCCAGTAGCGGAACATTGCCTACCCGGTAGCGACAGGATCGCGCCCGAGCAGCTCACGGGAAAGCGCCCCGGCCCACCAGCTTTCGACGCGCTCGGGCGACCAGCCGCGCTCACCGGTGAGCACGAGGTAGGCGTCGATATTGCAGATCACGGCATAGATATCGAGCGCGGCAGGCAGATCCAGCCCGGGGCGCAACGTCCCCCCGGGCCACGCCGAGAAGACCTGCCGGTGTGCATCATCGGCTCCGTGCCGGGCCTCCTCGTACACCGCCGCCAGCTCCGGTTCGGTGCGCGCCGCCTCGCGCAGCAGCACGATGAGATCGCCTGCCCGCTCGAACAATCGGCGGTCATAGCCCGCCATGGCCCCGAGATGCCGCACCGGATCGGCCGACGCCTCCAATTGCCCGATCATGCGCGGCGGATCGGCGGCCAGATCCGCCGCGTCGACGAGCGCCCGCACCAGTCCCTTCTTGTTCTCGTACGCCGCGTAGACGGTCGGTACGGAGACCCCCGCCGCCCGGGCCGCATCGCGAATGGTGGTCGCCGCCCATCCTTGGGTCACGAACAGTTCCCGTGCGGCCGAGGCGATTTCGGCATGCGTCTGCTTGGCCTGTGCGACGCGGCGTAGCGAGTCGTAAGGCCGTCGCCCGGTCTGTGGCTCCACCCTTGCCCTCTAAGGTTTTCCGATCCTATATTCAATATAGCTGCCGTAAAACCAATTAGGGGAGGGATTCCCATGAGGTCTGGCTTCACCGTCTGCGCGGGTCTGTCCGGCATCGGATTCGTAGTGCTCGCCATCGTCATCAATGCCGTCTATATACGAGGCCGACTACCGATGCCCGTGGCAGGCAACGGCTTCGAAGCGGTCGCCGCCAACTACGCCGAAGTCGGTACCGCCCTACGCCGGCCGTCGGTGGCCGCCCCCGCCGGCTGGCTCTTCCTCACGATCTTCGCCGCCGGACTGCTCGCCGTCTCCTGGCACGGGGGTTCCGGCCCGCAAGCCTGGGCCCTCGTGGGTTTCGCCGGGGTACTCATGCAGAACGTCACCTTCGCCTGCGTCGAAGCGCTACGTTTCGGCCTGGCCACCGCCGCCGCACAGCACCGAGAGTCCATGCCCGCCTTATGGACCCTGAGCAACGTCCTCTTCGGCTTCAACCAACTCTTCCTCGCCACCGCCCTACTGGGCTTCACCGCCACAGGAGTCCTCACCTCACCCTGGCAAACCACCGTCGGCTATCTGAGCGCGGCACTACTCTTCCTCTCCTCGTCTGCTGCCCCCTACAACGCCACCGCCACCTCCCGCCTCGCCTTCCTCGGCGGCATCGGATGGCTCGGCTGGGCCACCTGGATCATCGCCAACAGCATCGCCCTCGTCCGACTCTGACAATTCTGAAAAGCTTTGTATCACACTGGATTTAGGCTGGATTCGAACACTCGTTCGAGATATGATGGTGGTATGGACACCGGGGGGAACCAGTTCACCGCAGACGCCACAGCAGCTTTCGCTGCCGCGGTCGACGCGCTGACCGAGTTGAACCCGACACCGTTCACCGACGACCAGATCACCGAGATCCTGCGCGAAATCGAAACCAGCAAAAGGCGCCTGGTCGCCGTGGAACACCGACTGCTGGCCGAGGTCGACGAACGCCATATCCCCGAACGAGTGGGAGCCAAGAGCACCGCCCAATTCCTTGGCACGGTGCTGCGTCTGTCCCATGCCGAGGCTGCCGCGCGCGTGAATGCCGCGAAGCTGTTGGGTCCGCGTCTGATCGGTGGGGAGGAACTCGAACCCCTGCTGGCCCATACTGCTGCCGCGCAAGCCGCCGGTGAGATCTCGGTCGATCATGCGTGGCGGATCGCGAAGATCCTGAAGCGGCTGCCGATGCATGTGGATGCGATACAAGCCGAAGCGGTCGAACAACAACTCGCCGACTACGCGCGCACCGGCTGGCCCGATGACCTGCCCAAGATCGGTGACCGCATCCTGGCGTTCCTCGATCCCGACGGGATCCTGGTGCAGGACAAGGATCGCCAACGCATGCGCGAACTGATCATCGGCAAACAACGTGTCGACGGCATGTCGGCGATCCGCGGGGAGATCACCCCCGAACTGCGGGCCCTGCTCGATCCGGTGCTGGCGAAACTGGCGCGCCCAGGCATGTGTAACCCCGAGGACGCGCAAAGCCCCTGGACCACCGGTGATTCCGTCGGTGACGGGATCGACCCGGAAGTATTGCAGGGGTGCGTGAAACGCGACCTGCGCAGTGCCGGGCAGCGTAATCATGATGCGGTGTTGGCGTTGCTGCGCCCGGAAATGGGCCCGGCCCACCTGGGCCAGCATCGGGGGATGCCGGTCAGCACCGTGGTGACCATGACCGTCGCCGAACTCGAGACCGCGGCCGGGGTCGCTGTGACGGCGTCGGGTGGGCGGGTGTCGATCGAGGAGGCGTTGAAGCTGGCGCAGAAGTCGATTCCGTGGCTGGCGGTACTCAACCACACAGGTATGCCCTTGTATCTGGGTAAGGGCAAACGAATGACGGGCAAGGTGCCTCGTATGGCGAACTCGGCGCAACGGATAGCGCTGATCGCCGCCGAGCGCGGCTGCACCCGTCCGGGTTGTGATGCCCCCGCCACCATGTGCCAGGTGCACCACGTCACCGAGTGGGCCAAGGGTGGCCCGACCGATATCGACAACCTCACCCTGGCCTGCGACGCCTGCCACGCCCGAGTCCACGACGGGCCCGGTGGCTGGAAAACAGTGAAACTGGACCAAGATTCGAAGTATGCGGGTCGCACCGGCTGGATCGCACCCGCCCACATCGACCCGAGTGGGATCGCGCAGGTCAACCACCGCCACCACGAGAAGGAAGCGTTGGCGGAGTCGGCGGCGCGGATTCGGGCACGCACCGAGCGGGAATCTCGCCGCCATCGTGAATGGCTGGCGCGCCGGACGTGTTCGGGTGGGGCGCAAAGCGATGGGCCGGATGCCGGGACATCGACTGGATCGGCCACCGTGCCAGCGGCCGGACCGCAAGCCGGACCGCAAGCCGGACCGCAAGCCGGACCGCAAGCCGGGCGGCAAGGCGGGCCGGAGGGTGGGCTAGGGGCCGGGCTAGAGGTCTAGAGAGTGTGAAAGAGGCGCGACCAGTACACCAGCGTGGGGGAATGAGACATATCCCCGCACTGGTGTACCGGTCGTGCCTGTTTCGGTTTCCTTCGGGTTCCGGGGTTTTCGTGCCTTCGGTTTTCGGGTTTGTGTCTCGAGAAGGTGATGCGTGCAGCCCGTGGGCTGGGATAGCGAGTTACGGCTCCCTAACTCGGCGTCAGCCCCGGTCCGGCAGGGCAGACGACGCAACCACACCTCCGGCTCTTAATCTTTTATCTTTTGTCTTTGAACCCGCCGGTAGCATCCAGACCATGCTCGAAGTTGCAGAAAACTCCTCTTCCGACGTCGATCGGAACGGTATGAGCATCGCCGAGGCGGCTCGGCGCAGCGGGGTCAGCGTGCATACGCTCCGGTACTACGAGCGAGCCGGCCTGGTGGTGACGGACATCGATCGGACCGACACCGGTCGGCGCCGATACCAGCAGCTGGATCTGGACTGGATTCGGGTTTGCACTCGGCTGCGAGCTACCGGGATGTCTATCAAGGACATTCGCCGGTATGCGGAGCTGGTGGCGGCCGGCCGGGGAAACGAGAAGGAGCGGCTGGCGCTGCTGGAAGAGCATCGAGCCGGGGTGATCGCGAAGATCGCGGCGTTGGAGGACAACCTCGGACTCATAGATCACAAGATCGATGTCTATCGGGAGCGGCTGGCAGCGGGAGACGCCGGTCACCTCTGGGCGCCCGCCTGACACTCGCACGAGTGTGGAACGGCTAATGTTCATCGGGTTGCTGTTGGTATGCCGGTCTGTGGAATGAGGTGTGATGCACTGGGACCAGATGACCGCCACGCCCGATGACCTGCGGACGCGGACCACGCGGCTGCGCTGCGGTGTCAGTCAGCTCGGGATACTGGAGTCGATCCTGGAAGTGGCCGACGGGCCGTGGCTGGGCGCCATGGATGCCGATGGCCGCGGCACCGCCGAACTGCGGATGCATCTCGCGGGCCAGTATCGGCTCACCGCGGTGGTGAGCAGTGCCGGGAAGCTCAATCACGTGCACATGACCGCGCCCCGGCGGCGCGGCGGCGAGCGCATCCTGTCCTCGAAGGCGGCCCTCCGGCGCGGTTTCGACGAGAACCATAAGCTGCCCAAGCAGAACGCCTGGCTCGATTACGTCCTGGACTGGGTCAGCTCGGCCAGCCAGGCCGTCGGTCGCCCCGCCGTCATCCAATGGCGACTGGTCGGCGCCGACCGTTCCCTCAGTGCCATGGACGACACCATCGAAAGCCTCCGCGCCAGCCTCCGCGAACGCGAGCAACTCCGCGAGGACCTGGCCGGCGAAATAGCCGACCTCCGAGCCGAACTCGTAGCCCTCACCACCGGCGCGGACGCTACCCGGCCCACCGGCCGATCAGCCGAGCACGAAGACACCGCCGACCACTTCGCCGGCGCCCTCGGAGCCCTGCACGACATCTGGCACACCGCAGACGACTCACCCGCCCCCGAAAACCTCATTGCAGCCGAAGAACCTGCCGCGCTGGGAGATCCGGCGACGGCGGTCGATGAATTCGCCGAGTTCAAGCCTGCAGCCGCTGTCGAGAAGTCCACCGTGGTCGAAAGTGCGGCCGCCGCTGAGCAGCCGACCGGGTCCGTGGCCACCACCGAGGTCGAGGTGGCGGCCGTTGCCGGGGAATCCGTGATGGTCGACGATCCGGCTGCTGCCACCCAGCAATCGGTGGTGGTCGAAGGGCTGATCGACGCGGACGAGCCTCCCGCAGTTGAGGACTCGACTGTCGTAGACGAGTCGGCCGCGGCAGATCCGGCCGCGGCAGACGATCCGATCGCAGCAGCAGATCCGATCGCAGCAGACGATCCGATCGCAGCAGACGATCCGATCGCAGCACGCGATGTGATCGCGGCGGCAGATCCGGCCGCGGCAGACGATGTGATCGCGACAAACAATCTGATCGCGGTAGATGATTTGCCCGCCGCCGTTGAGCAGGCCGCCGCTGTTGAGCAGCCTTTCGAGGTTGGGCGGCCCGTCGAAGTTGATCAGCCTGTCGCGGTTGATCAGCCTGTCGCGGTTGAGCAGCCTGCGGGGGTCGAGGGGCTCGTTGCGGTGGAGAGGTCCAGCTCTGCTGATCTCGCGCCTTCGGTTGTTGCCGAGTTCGTGGCACAGTCCGCTTATGGATCGGAGTTTCCGGCTGCCTATGGGGTGGAGACTCCGGCCGCTGGTGAGCCTCGGATCGCTACCGCCGAGACCGGGAACCATTCTGCTGCTTCGGCTTAGCGTGGGCACGGCGCCGAAGTGGTAGGGGCGGCGGCTGTTTCGGCGGTCGAGGGTTCGGGTGGGATCGAGTCGAGGGGTTGGGTCGATGGTTCGGGCGGCAGTGGGGTGTCGGTGAGTTTGGGCTGATGCTGTGGGGGAGCGGGAGGTTGGGGTGAGGGCCTCGGAGTAGGGTGCGGGGGGCTGGCGGTACTTCGGTTCCGGGCCTTGAGCTGGGGATTGATATCTCATATATGTTCGAGCGAGGTGTCGAGCGAGGGGTGGGGGTCTGGCACTGTTGGTGGGTGTCTGATCAGGAGCTTGCGATGTTCGGGTTCGCTGGGGTGCAGACGCCGGTGGAACGTGGGGGTGGGCTGCCGCTGGGGCGGCGGGTGCTGGCCGAATTTCTCGGGACTGCGCTGCTGGTGACCGTGGTGGTGGGGTCGGGGATTGCGGCGCAACAGCTTTCGCCCGCCGATGTCGGGTTGCAGTTCTTCGAGAATACGACCGCTACCGTGTTCGGGCTGGCGGTGATCATTCTGGTGTTCGGGCCGATCTCGGGCGCGCATTTGAATCCGGTTGTGTCGGTGGCCGATTGGTTCGAGGGGCGGCGGCGCGGCAGCGGGCCGAGCGGGTTCGAGCTGACCGGATACGTCAGTGGTCAGGTGCTGGGTGGCGTGGCGGGGGCGATGCTGGCCAACAGCATGTTCGATCAGGCGCCCTGGCAGATCTCGACTCGGGACCGCGTCACCGGCGGGCATCTGATCGGCGAGATGGTCGCCACGGCAGGGCTGATCGCGGTGGTCTCCGGGCTGGCCGGGCGTAATCGATCGCTGGTCGCGGCGACGGTTGCCGCGTATATCGGCTCGGCCTGCTGGTTCACCAGTTCGGGTTCCTTCGCGAACCCGGCCGCCACGGTCGGCCGCATGTTCTCCGATTCGTTTGCCGGTATCGCTCCGCTTTCCGGGCTGGGCTTCATTGCCGCTCAGCTGCTGGGGGCTGCGCTCGGTGCGGCCGTCATGACCTTGCTCCGGCCGGACCGCCGCTGATCGTCTTCGGGTGTGTCTGCCGAGGTCGTGCCGTGGCGGCGGTTAGCGTCGGGAAATGGACTCGCTGGTACAGCGAATACTGAGCTTTCCTGCGATCTGGACGTACGTCGTCGTGGGCCTGCTCGTCATCGGCGAGGAGGCCATGGTCCTGGGCCTGCTGGTGCCCGGCGATACCGCCGCGATCCTGGCGGGCGTGGCCGCGAGTCGAGGCCACCTCGGCATTGTCACGACACTGATCCTGGTGGTGGCCTCGGCCATTGTCGGTGCGAGCGTCGGCTATTGGACGGGCCGCTGGTACGGCTCCCGCATCCTGCGCTGGAAGATCTTCGAGCGCTACAGCAAGCAGTTCGATCAAGCGGGTGATTTCCTGCAGCGCCGGGGTGGCTGGGCGGTGCTGTTCGGCCGTTTCAGTACCTTCTTCCGCACCATGCTGCCGCAGTTGGTCGGCATGTCGCCGATGTCGTACGGCCGCTTCCTGATCGCCAGTTCGGCGGGTGCGATCATCTGGGGTTCGGCGCTGGTGCTGGCCGGATACCTGGTGGGCCAATCCTTCACCGCCATAGCCAAACGCATAGATACCGATGCGATAATCGTCATTCCGATCATCGCCGCTCTCGGTCTCGTCTATTGGAAGGTGCGGCAGCACCGCCGCGCCGCGGAAAGCGCACTCGATGACGACTGATCTCACCTACGCACCGGCCGGTGTGACCTATCCCGGCGACGCGAGCTGGCCGGTGCTGCCCGGATTCCTCCGCTTCGAGCAGACGGTGATCATCGGCCACGGCGACGAGTTCTGGAACCGCACGGCCGAGGAGGTCCTGCGCTGGGGTGTGAAGCGCCGTAGCGGATTCCGTGTCGCGCTGTGTGGCGGCGCCGAGGTCTCCCCGCGCAATGGCGCCCAGTTGCGAGTCCGTCCCGGCGCGGACTATCGCATCACCGCCAGCTGGGGCCCGTTCGCCGTGCACGAGCCCGCGCGGGTGGTCGCCGTCGTCGAGGCCGTCGACCGCTGCGGCTTCGCCTACGGCACCCTACCCGGTCACCCGGTGTCGGGTGAGGAAGCGTTCATCGTGCACCGCGATGACGAAGGAACGGTCTTCCTGACCCTGCGCTCGCTCACCCGGCCGGCGCCGAAAGGGCCGTGGCGCTGGTTGTTCCGGCTCCTGCTGGTCGCGCAGCGGTTCTATCGCCGCCGCTACCTGACGGTCATGGTGGATCGAGCCGGCAGCCCCGGCAGTCCCGCTTGACTACTCCGCCGCCGCGCCGCGCAGCTGTGCGATGGCCCGCACTTCACCCTCGACCGCGAACCACAGCGTGAGGGCATCCGCGGTACGGCTGGTATGGAGGTCGAGCGATTCGCCGTAGCGGATCGGCTTGTTGTACTCGAGTACGAACCGATGCGGACCGCGAGTGAGATCGCCTGCCTCGGAGGAGAATTCATGCACCGCATGCCAGTACGACGTGTTGGTGACGTGCTGGAAATGGTCGACATCGGTGCGCCGCAAGGGGAATCGAGTCCCCTGCGCCTCGGGCAGCGGCGCGGTGAGCCACTGCTGCCAGCGCAGCCGTCGCTCGTCGGTGGTGGTCGACAGCAGATCGAAGAACTTGTCGTCCACGCGGGACGGGCTCATCGTCTCCTTGTTCATGTGGATCCAGAAGCCTTCGGTCTCCACCAGCCCGCCGCCGTCCGAGTCGATGCGGACGCGCATATTGCACCAGCGCGGCGAAATGCCCGAACACCAGCGGCGTAGTCGTAGTTGCGCCGGCCAGGCGATGGGCCGCACCACATCGATCACGGTGCGCCGCGCGATCCAGTGCGGATGCGATTCCAGCGCCTCGCAGTGCACGAGGTGGTCCACGCCCGCGTCCTGGATCTGCCGTGCGATGCCGTCGATGCGCAGATTCTGGTTCTCGTCCATGTCCACGGTGCCGAGCCGGTGGGTGACATCGAAGATGTGGCCGCTGCCGGGTACCGGCGCCAGTGCCCGAGCCAGGGGATCGGGTGTGTTCGTGACCGATCCGGGTGGATCCACCAGCTGATTCATCATCGGGCAAGCCTCCGGATCTTCCATGCTACGGACGAGAACGGGGATGCGCGCAAACCGTTCCCGAGCGTAGTGCACGGGGTCCGGACCTCCGGTTATTCGCCCCAGCGCGGCAGGTCCGGGACGTCCACCCCGAGCAGATCGAGGGCCCGCCCGGCGGAGTGATCGACGATCTCTTCGACCGATCCCGGATTCAGATAGAAGGCCGGCACCGGCGGCATGATGATGCCGCCCATCTCGGTGACCGCGGTCATGGCGCGCAGATGCGCCATGGTGAGCGGGGTTTCACGAACCATCAGCACCAGCCGGCGGCGTTCCTTCAGCGTGACATCCGCGGCCCGCGTCAGCAGATTGTCGTTATTGGCGTAGGCGATCGCCGAGAGAGTGCGAATCGAGCAGGGGGACACGATCATTCCGGCGGTGCGGAAGGATCCGGAGGCGATGGCGGCGCCGATATCGGCGGGCCGGTAGGAGACATCGGCCATGGCCGCGAGATCGCGTGCGCTGAGTTCGGTTTCGTAGGCCCGGGTCTGCTGTCCGGCCGGGGTGACCACCAGATGTGTCTCCACGCCGGCCTTGCGCGCCAATTCCAGTACCCGCACCCCATAAGCGATGCCGGTGGCACCGCTGATCCCGACCACCAAACGCTGAACGCTACTCACCGATCGAGCATTCACCGGGGTGCATCGATCATCAATGGGAGAATTGCGGAGAATCGATAAGCGAGAGTGATCCACGATCCACGATCCACGATAAGAAGATCCGCGATCAACGATGAGAAGGGGCCCCGAGTCGATGGAGTTGACGGCGGAACAGCGGGATCGCGCCGCGGGTGTATTGCTCGGGACGGCGGCGGGAGACGCTCTGGGCGCCGGCTACGAGTTCACCTACCCGGGTCCGGACGCAGCCATCGGCATGATCGGGGGCGGCGGCTTCGACTGGGAACTCGGCGAGTGGACCGATGACACCTCCATGGCGATCGCGGTGGCGCGCGCGGCCGCTTCGGCGGGCAACCTGCACGAGGAGTCCGGACTGAACGCGGTGGCCGCGGAGTTCGTGGCCTGGTTCGATTCGGGCCCGAAGGATATCGGCAATCAGACCCGCGAAGTCCTGCAGTGGCGCAGTCCGACCGGCCGCGAGATGCAGATGCGCGCCCACGATCTGACCGGTCTGACCGCCGGCAACGGGTCGCTCATGCGCACCGCGCCGGTGGCCCTGGCCTACCTGGACGATCCGGAGAACTGCGGTAAGGCCGCCAAGGTGGTCAGCTCGCTCACCCACTACGACATGCAGGCCATGCAGGCGTGCAAACTCTGGACGCTCGGCATCCGGCACGCCGTGCTGCACGGCACCTATGACGGTGTGCGCGAAGCGCTTTCGATGGTGGACGCGGGCTTCTGGGAACCCCTGCTGGACAAGGCCGAAACCGGCTCACCCGCGGACTTCCCGAAGAACGGCTGGGTGGTGCATGCCCTGCAGACCGCGTGGTGGGCCATCACCCACACCGACACCCTGCCCGCCGCACTGGAACTCGCGGTGCGCGCGGGCGGTGACACCGATACCACCGCGGCCATTGCGGGCGGCCTGCTCGGCGCCCGCTGGGGCGCCTCGGCGGTGCCGCCGGAGTGGCGCGAACTCCTGCACGGCTACCCCGGCTGTCGCGCCGACGACCTGGTGGAACTGACCAACCGCATCGTCGACCGCTGATCCCGGCTGAACCGCGCTGTGGCCGGATTGCGCTACAGCTCGGTCGGGGCCGTGCCGCAGCCGGACTGCCGCGCGAAACCGCCGGTCCGGCCGGTGTATCCGGGAGCGCGGATGGACAGCCGGTCGTCAGTCCGGCAGCCGGACCACGCCGTCGAGATAACGCCGGCAGCGGCCCGACAGGCGTACGCGCTCACCGGCGAGGGTGCAGCGCAGTGTGCCGCCGCGACGCGACAGCTGACGGGCGACGAATGTGGTGCGCCCGAGCTCCTTGGCCCATAGCGGTGTGAGTTGCGCGTGGGCGGAACCGGTTACGGGGTCCTCGGGAATGCCCTGGGCGGGTGCGAAGAACCGGGAGACGAAGTCGGCGTCGGTGCCTTCGGCGGTGAGGATGGCGCCGCGGTTCATGTCCGGGAAGGCCGAGAAGTTCGGGTGCGCTTCGCGCACTTCGTGTTCGGCGCTGACGACCAGCACCAGATCGGTGCCGTCGAACGCGCGTAAGGGCCGCACGCCGAGGGCCGCCGCCAGTGCGCGCGGAACCTCGTCGTGCACATCGATTTCCACCGAGGACACCGACGGCAGGTCCAGCACCAGTTCGTCGCGGTCGCGGTCCACTCGTAGCCAGCCGCTGCGGGTGTAGAAGTGCACGCGGTCCGCGCCGGGATGCATATCGTCGAGAATCTGTGCCGCGGTGGCGAGGGTGGCGTGCCCGCACAGGTCGACCTCGACGGCGGGCGTGAACCAGCGCAGGTGGAAGGCGGGCGAGTTGTCCGGCGGCGCACCCGCTTCCGGCGGTAGGGCCGAGGTGTAGAAGCCCGTCTCGGCGAGATTGTTCTCCTCGGCGAGTTGTTGCAGCAGCTCGTCCGGCAGCCAGGTCAGCAGTGGCATGACTGCTGCCGGATTGCCCGAGAACGGTGCATCGGCGAACGCGTCGATCTGATGCAACAGGACCTCCATGTGGCTCAAGGTACCTGCGTTTTCAAAGACTGCCCAGGACAAGACAAATCACGGCGAGCCAAACCATGCGACCAGTTGGAATGTAAAACGGCAGCGCATCCGCCCGATGCGCTGCCGTCTCACGAATTCGAATACCGCTGGTGTCAGACCTTTTCGGCCGCGGGCGGCAGCAGCTGCGGCGACTGGCCCGTGAGCTTGGCGCTCACCCACCACGCCACCTCGACCAGCACCACGCCGATCGCGCCGCACACCACCGCGGACGTCGTCAAGGCCGCATTGCTCGGATCCAGCTTGAAGAAATGCCGGGTGAACGGCACCGCGAACAGAATCAGGTAGCCGGCAACCGAACCCGCGATCAGGATCAGTTTCCACCAGTTCCACGGCCGCGCCACGATGGCCAGCACCCACACCGCGATGACCAGCAGCGTGATCAGCGCCGTGGTGCCCGCCTGCACCTTCGCGGTCTCCCCGGCATGCGGTCCCTTATAAGCGATGAGGTACGAGATGAACGTCATCACGCCGATCACCAGACCCGAGGGAATCGCCAAACGCATGACGCGACCGACGAATCCGCTGCGCGCGCGTTCATTGTTCGGCGCCAGCGACAGGATGAACGCCGGAATGCCGATGGTGAACCAGGCCGCGATCGTCACGTGGCGCGGCAGGAACGGATACCCGATCGACTCGTAGTGGAAGATCTGCGACCCGATGCCCGCGATACCCACCAGGAACGCCAGCACCACCGAGTACACGGTCTTGGTGAGGAACAGGTTGGAGACCCGCTCGATATTGCCGATGACCCGCCGGCCCTCGGCCACCACATAGGGCAGCGTCGCGAACCTGTTGTCCAGCAGCACGATCTGCGCCACCGACCGGGTGGCCGGGCTGCCCGAACCCATGGCGACGCCGATATCGGCGTCCTTCAGGGCGAGTACGTCGTTGACACCGTCACCGGTCATGGCGACGGTGTGGCCGCGCGACTGCAAGGCGCTGACCATGGCGCGCTTCTGATCCGGGCGCACGCGGCCGAACACGGTGCGCTCCTCCAGCACATCGGCCAGTTCCTGCTGATCGCTGGGCAGGGAGCGGGCGTCGACCGGATTGTCCCCGCCGGCCAGGCCGAGCGACGACGCCACCGCCCCCACCGACACGGCATTGTCGCCGGAGATCACCTTCGCCGAGACATTCTGGGAGGCAAAGTAATCCAGCGTCTCCTTGGCGTCCGGCCGCACCTTCTGCTCCAGCACCACCAGTGCCGCCGGGGTGACCCGGCCGGGTGCGTCGGGCGCGTCGACCGGCCGGTCACTACTCGCCAGCAGCAGCACGCGCAGCCCCTTCGCGCCGATCTCCTGCGCGGTGGCGGCAATCTCGGAGTCGGGATCCAGCAGCACGTCGGGCGCGCCCATCAGCCAGTTCCCGTGTTCGCCGTAGGACATGCCGCTCCACTTCTTGGCGGAGGAGAACGGCGCGAGACCGGTCGCCTTCCAGCCCGGAGCGTCCGGCAGGGCCTCCTTGATGGCGAGCACGCTGGCATTGGGCCGTGGATCGTCGGCGGCCAGGGCGGCCAGTACTTGACTCAATTCCTTGCGGTAGCTGGGTTTTTCGCCGTCTTCGGGGGTCGTCAGACGGCCTTCGCTGACCGGCCGGATCTCGGCGAGCCGCATGCCGTTCTCGGTGAGCGTGCCGGTCTTGTCCGCGCACACCACATCCACCCGCGCCAGTCCCTCGATGGCGGGCAGCTCCTGCACCAGGCATTTGCGTGCGCCCAGCCGGACCACGCCCACCGCGAACGCGACCGAGGTCATCAGCACCAGACCCTCGGGCACCATCGGCACCAGCGCGGCCACCATGCCGCTGACGGCGGGCCGCCACGACTCCTTGGAGGACACCAGCTGGTTGTAAATAGACAGCAGCCCCGCCGGAATCAGCAGGTAGGTAATGACTTTCAGGATGGTGTCGATGCCGCTGCGCAGTTCCGATTTCACCAGGGTGAACTTGCTGGCCTCGTCGGCCAGTTTGGCCGCGTAGGCGTCCTTGCCGACCTTGGTGGCCCGGTAGGCGCCCGAGCCGGACACCACGAAGCTGCCCGACATGATCTGCGCGCCAAGGAGTTTGTCGATGGGGTCGGCCTCACCGGTGAGCAGCGATTCGTCGACCTCCAGCAGTTCGGACTCCACCACCTCGCCGTCCACCACGATCTGATCGCCGGGCCCGAGTTCGATGATGTCGTCCAGCACCACGTCCTGCGGTGCGACCGACTGCGCCTTGCCCTCGCGCCGCACCACCGGCTTGGCCTGCCCGACGATGGCCAGCTTGTCGAGGGTGTTCTTGGCGCGGATCTCCTGGATGATGCCGACCGCACTGTTGGCGATGATCAGCAGCCCGAACATTCCGTCGATGATCGATCCGGTGGCCAGCACCAGAATGAACAGCACACCCAGGATCGCGTTGATCCGCGTGAACACGTTCGCCCGCACGATATCGCGGACCGAGCGGCTCGCCCGTTCGGGAACGTCATTGGCCAAGCCGTCCCGTCGCCGTTGTTCGACCTCGGCCGAGGTCAGTCCGGTCGCGGGCGCGGGTGGGTGTGTCTCTGCCTGCGCGGTGATCGACATGCCAGACAGCCTAGATGGTAGCTGTTGAATTGCCGGTTTATGCAGGTGAGCGGCCCGCCGCGGGCGCGGTCCGGGCCTGGTCGAATCCCGTGTCCGCATTGTCTTGTTCTGCCAATTTGCTATGAATGCGTTGCCAAGCCGGCCCGGCACGAAATCGGCTGCCGGCCGCGTCGCTGCTTTCCCGGAAGATAGCCGTCTGTTCCCCGATCGATAGCTACCTGCGCGAACCGGAGATGTATGCACCGGGATACTTTCGCGGGCTAACGTTGTCCGGTGGGCGATGGACGAACGATCCCGACCGAGGTGAGCGCCGGTACCCGTCGCCGGGCAAGTGGGCGGGAGGCGGGGATCGCGTTCGGGACGGGCGCGTATTTCCTCTGGGGGTTGTTCCCGGCCTTCTTCGGACTGCTGTCGTTCGCGAGTGCGGGGGAGGTACTGGCCGAGCGGATTCTCTGGACGCTGGTCGTCGCGCTCATCCTGCTGTTGCTCGCGGGGCGGTTCCGGGAACTGCGCGGTATCGACCGGCGCACCTGGGGATTGGCGGCCATCGCCTCGGCGGCGCTGTCGTTGAACTGGGGTACCTATGTGTACGGCGTCATCTCGAAGCAGGTGGTCGAGTGTGCGCTGGGGTACTTCATCAATCCACTGGTGACGGTGGCGTTCGGCGTCATCATCTTTCGGGAGCGACTGCGCCGGACACAGTGGGTGGCACTGGCTCTCGGCGCATTGGCGGTGGTGGTGCTCACCGTCGATTACGGGCGGCCGCCCTGGATCGCGCTGATTCTGGCTTGCTCGTTCGCCACTTACGGGCTGGTCAAGAAGGTGATCCGATTGGATGCGCTGCCGGGCCTGGCCGCCGAGGGCCTGACCGCCGCGCCGTTCGCGCTGATCGCCGTGCTCGTCATGGGCCTGACCGGGCACGCGACCTTCGGTTCCAGCGTGGGCCACACCGCGCTGCTCATGGTGACCGGACCGGTGACCCTGGTGCCGCTGCTGTGCTTCGCGCTGGCGGCGCCCCGGGTTCCGTTGTCCACCATGGGACTGCTCCAATATCTCACGCCCGCACTGCAATTGACGTGGGGTGTGGCGGTGGGACACGAACCGATGCCGGCCTCGCGATGGGCGGGGTTCGCCCTCATCTGGCTGGCATTGGCCGTGTTCACCGGCGACGCGCTACGGCGTGCTCGCCGCGCCGGGCAGAATCGTCACTGACGCGGAATCTGCGCCCGCTGCGCGAACTCGTTGGTGTAGGTCGCATCCAGCTCGATGCGATCCCGGACGGGCTGCACATTGCGCGAATACTGGCCGAGAATGCGGAGCACGTTCTCGGCCCCCTCACGTTTCATCAGGCCGTCACCGTTGAACATCGTGATGGAGTCCCGGATCGACTTGACGTAGAGCTTCGGGTCGCCGCCCGCGTATTGCGCCGGCATCCGCGCGGCGATCTCCTCCGGACTGTGCGACTTCATCCACTGCAGTGTCCGCACAAAGGAATTCGCGAGTTTCTGCACGATATCCGGATGGCTCGCGACGGTGTCGCAGCGCATGTAGAGCGAGGCCGCCGGGTAGAGCCCGCCGAGCGCGTCCCGGGTGCCCTGCTCATTGCGCATGTCCACCAGCACCTTCGCGCCACCGGAGTCGACCATCTTGGCGACGGTCGGATCGGTGGTCATGCCCGCGTCGATCCCGTTGTGGTTCATACCCGCGATGAAGGTCTGGCCGGCGCCGACCTTCACCCGCGTGTAATCCGACGTCTTCAGCCCCGCCTGACCCGCGAGGGCCTGGGTCAGGAAGTCCGTGGACGAACCCAGCGATGTCACACCGAGATTGCGCCCCCGGAAATCCTTGGGGGAGGTGATCGCCGCGGCATCCGCCTTGGACACCAGCTCCACCTCACCCGGCACGTCGGCCAGCTGCACCACGGTCTTCAAGCATTGATCCTTGGCCTGCAGATCGATGGTGTGGTCGTAGAACCCCACCACCGCCTGCACATCCCCGGTGAGCAGCGCGGTCTCGGCGGTCGCGCCGGACTGTTCGCCCAGCAGCGTCACATCGATATCGCTGTCCGTGAAGTACCCGAGCCGCTGGGTCAGCATGGCGGGCAGATAGATGACCTTCTCCAGCCCGCCCACCATGATGGTGACCTGCGGCCGCCCGTTCGCCACCGGAATGCGCCGCGAGTCCCGGCACCCGGTCACCACCAGCAGCGCCGAAACAGCGAGCAGCACAACGGCAATGTGTTTGCGATACTTCACGTCTCACACCCCGTGACCCGAAGCGACCTGCGACGGACGCCATTTCAGCAACCGGTTCTCGGCCAGCCCGATCAGCCATTCGGCCACCAGCGCCACCACGGTGATGACGATCATGCCCGCGTAGATGCCCGCCGCGTCGAAGGTGCCCTGCGCATTGCTGATCAGCAGCCCCAAACCCATGCTCGCCCCGGCGTATTCGCCGACCACCGCGCCGATGAGCGCGAACCCGAAGGCGGTGTGCAGCGAGGACAGGATCCAGGTGGTGGCGCTGGGCAGCACGATCGACGTCAGCACCTTCATGCGGCTCGCGCCGAGGATGCGGGCATTGTTGATGACATTGCCGTCCACCTCCCGCGCCCCCGTGAAGGCATTGAAGAACACCGCGAAGAACACCAGCACCACCACGGTCGCCACCTTGGACTGCAGCCCCAGGCCGAACCAGATGATGAACAGCGAGGCCAGCACGATGCGCGGAACCGCATTGAGCGCCTTGATGAACGGCGCCAGCACATCCGCCCAGTAGCGGGAGCGTCCCAGCAGCACACCCAGCACCACACCGGCCACGGTGCCGATGGCGAAGCCCAGCACCGCCTCCTCGACGGTGGTGAACAGCTGCAGCCAGATGGAGCCGAATTGCGTGCCCTGCGTGAACCATTCGACCAGCCGATCCCAGATGAGCGAGGGCTTCGAATAGAAGAACGGATCGATCCAATAGGAGGCGGTGAGTTCCCACGAGCCCAGCCACAACACCACGATCAGGGCGCGCAGCCCCCAGGTGCGGGCCTTGGTCTTCCGTGCTTGCGTCCGTACCCGGTCGAGGATCTGCTGCTCGGTCTCGGTGACGATTTCAGTTGTGGCGGAGTCGTTCTCCCGCGCCAGCTCAAGCGACACGGGCGGCACCCTTCGCGCGCGCGGCCTCGACCTCATCGCGCAGCGTTTCCCAGATCTCCTTGTACAGTTCGCGGAACTCGTCGGTGAGCCGGACCTCCTCCACATTGCGTGGCCGCTCCAGGGTGACCCGGAAGTCGCCGCAGACGGTGGCGGGGCTCGCGGTCATGACGACGACCCGATCGGCCAGGGCGATGGCCTCTTCCAGATCGTGGGTCACGAAGATCACCGCGGCGTTCGTGCCGGCCCACACGCGCAGCAGTTCGTCCTGCATGAGCTGCCGGGTCTGTACGTCGAGCGCGCTGAACGGCTCGTCCATGAGAATGATCTCCGGATCGTTGACCAGCGTCTGCGCCAAGGCCACGCGCTTGCGCATGCCGCCCGACAGCTGATGCGGGTAGTAGCTCTCGAATCCGGCCAACCCGACCTTGGCCACCCACTGCGCCGCGCGGTCGCGGGCCTGCCGCCGCGGGATGCCCCGGAATTCCGGTCCGAGCGCCACATTGTCGAGCACCGACTTCCACGGCAGTACGGCGTCCTGCTGGAACATGTAGCCCACCCCGTCCGGAATGCCGCGCACATCGTCGCCGCGTACCAGGGTGCGCCCGGCCGATGCGGGTTCCAGTCCCGAAACCAGTGACAGGGTCGTGGATTTGCCGCAGCCTGTGGGGCCGACCACGGCGACGAACTCCCCTGCGGCGACCGTGAAGTTGAGGTCGCGCACGGCGGTGTGGATGCCACCGCCGGTGCCGGGAAAACGCTTCGTTGCGCCTCTGAGTTCGATCAGCGGCTCACCATGGCGTTCGGTGAGTGGGTGCGTCATTGCTAACTCCTGTTTCCGCGCCGTTCATCCGGCGTTGGACCGAAGCTACGTGTCCCCCGTCACATCGAGGGGTGTTGTGTGAGTTAGTCGCACAAGTAGCAATAAGGACGTTTTGCGCATTCTGATCGTCCGGTTTGCGGGGGGTTATCTAGACTTACGGTCGTGTTCTTGCTCGGTCCCCGATCCGTCCGGCTGCGGACGCAGATCCTGCTACTGCAGGTAGCAGTGGTCGGGCTGACCGTTGGGCTGGTCTTCGGGGTCTTCGCCTACGTGAGCTGGCAGCGGCTGTCGGACGAATACGCACAACGCGCACTATCCATCGCCCGCACCGTCGCCTCCGATCCGCAGGTGCGCACCGACGTAACCCGTTATGCGGATATGCAATTGAAGCCCGGGCCCGAACTGCGGCAGGAACTCGCCGCCGGCGCACTCGAAACCATGGCGAACGCGGCGCGGCAGCGCACCGACGCACTCTTCGTGGTCATCACCGACGAGGTCGGCGTCCGCCTCGCGCACCCCGATACGGCCCGCCTCGGCGAGAAGGTGAGCACCGACCCTTCCCGCGCCCTGGCCGGCTCCGAGATCACCATTCGCGAACACGGCACGCTCGGCGACTCCGTCCGCGCGAAAGTACCCGTCCTGCAACCCGATTCCGGTAGCCGCGTGGTCGGTGAGGTGAGCGTCGGCATCTCCACCGAGGCCGTGCACGCGCAACTGCTCCGCGATCTGATCCGGGCCGGACTGCTCATCGTCGGCGCACTGGCGGCCGGCATCGCGGGCTCGGTATTGCTCTCCCGGCGCTGGCACGGCCTGACCCTCGGCCTGGAACCCGCCGAACTGGCCGAACTCGTGCGCGAACAGGACGCGGTGCTGCACGGCATCGGCGAAGGCGTGGTCGCGACGGACGCCGAATGGCGCGTCACCGTCGTCAACGACGAGGGCCGCCGCCTGCTCGGCATCGATCCGGCGCCGGGCGCCGATATCGACGAGATCGGGCTCACCCCAAGGGTTCTGGAGGCATTCCGTGCCGCCGACGGCCGGCCCGTGCAGGCGGCGGTGGGCGAGCGCATCGTGGTGCTCACCGCCCGCAAGGTCGCGCGCTACGGCCGCCCCCTCGGTGCGGTCCTCAGTGTCCGCGACCGCACCGACGTGGAATCCCTTACCCGCCAACTGGACGCGGTCCGCTCCATGAGCACCGTGCTGCGCGCCCAGCGCCACGAATTCGCGAATCGCCTGCACCTGCTCAGCGGTCTGCTGCACACCGGCCGCCCGCGCGATGCGGCGACCTATCTCGACGAGCTGCTCGGCTCCGGCCCGCTCGGCGCGCTGCTGCCCGGTATGGAGACGCTGCGCGACCCCTACCTCCAGGCGTTCCTCTCGGCCAAGGCGGCGCACGCCCGCGAACAGGGCGTGCAGCTCCGCCTGGGACCCAATACCTGGGTCGAGGCCGCCGTTTCCGCCCCCGTGGACATCACCACGGTGCTCGGCAATCTCCTGGACAACGCCATCGAGTCCGCCAAGATCGGGCAATCGCCCGAGAAGATCGTCGAGGCCGAACTGGTGCAGGAAGGCGGAACCCTCCACATCACGGTGGCCGACAGCGGCGACGGCGTACCCGCCGACCTGGTGGATTCGGTGTTCGTCGAAGGGGTGTCGACGCGGTCCGGGGAGGGCATCGCGGGCGGGCGCGGCATCGGATTGGCGTTGTCACAACATGTGGCACGGGCGCGCGGGGGAGACGTGCGCCTCACGGACCCCGGCCGGCGCGCGCCCAGCGCCGGTCTGAACGACGATGGAAGGACGTTGCAGGGCGCGGAATTCATCGCCCGGTTGCCGGGCGTACTGAGTGAGGGAGAACCGGCGTGGGCCGAGGAGATCTGAACGTCCTGGTCGTCGATGACGACTTCCGGGTCGCCAACCTGCATGCCGGGATTGTCTCGGCACTACCTGGATTCACCGTCGGAGCGACGGTGACCACCGTGGCGGCCGCGCGCGCCGCCATCGACGAGCACGAATTCGACCTGGCACTGGTCGATGTCTATCTGCCCGACGGCTGCGGTGTCGAACTGGTGCGTGAGCTCCGCTTCGACGCCATGATGCTCACCGCCGCCATCGAATCCGATACGGTGCGCGCCGCACTGTCCTCGGGTGCGCTGGTGTATCTGGTGAAACCCTTCGACCATTCGACGCTGGCGGCGCGGCTCGCGGCGTATGCGCGATACCGCCGCATCCTCTCCGAGGAGGAGGTGTCCTCCAGCATGGTGGATGCCGCGCTGGGGGCGTTGCGGCCCAGTGGAAATCCCGTCGGCGGCTCCGCCGCGACGGCCACCTCGGCCGCGCTTTCGCCGACCAAAGACCTGGTGCTGCAAGCGGTTCAAGGCGCGCTGGAACCCATGTCGGCTGCCCAGGTGGCCGCCGCCATCGGTATTTCACGCGCCACCGCGCAGCGTTACCTCGCCGCCTTGGTCGGCACCGGCAGCCTCCGTATGCAACTCCGCTACGGCAGCACCGGCCGCCCCGAACAGGAGTACTCGGCCCCCGCCCCGGCGCGCGGCATCTGATCGGCGGTCCGGCGCAGCGGCCGGCCACCGTGGAGATACAGCTGTTACGGGCGTGAAAACGTCTGAATTTTCTGAGCGGCGCCACTGCGTGATCCGCAGTGGCGACCGCATCTGGCCTGCTGGGGATTTCGCGCCAGGGGCGTGGTGAAGGGGCGTTTACACAACTAAATCCGAAGGCAATCCGCCATTGCAGCGACGGTTATCGAAGTGTATTTGTTACCTACCTCACAAACCCGCCGCTGATCGGATCAATCCATGACAGACCTTCGGGATCCCGCCTCGGGCACCGCTCCACCTGCCGCCACACCGCCCCACCCGACGGCCCTGAAACGCACGATCGGTCCGGTCGGCGGCACCTTGCTGACGCTGAGCTGCCTGACCCCCGCCTCCTCGCTGTTCGTGATCGTGCCCGGATCGTTCGCGACCCTGGGCACCGGCACCGCCCTCGCGCTGGTGATCGCGACCCTGCTCTGCGTCGCGGTGGCCTTCTGCTACTCCGAGCTGGGCACCCTGATCCCCAGTGCGGGCGGCGAATACGCCATGGTCGGGACGCTGGTCGGCCGGTTCGGCGGCTGGCTCGCCTTCCTCCAGGCGCTCGTCGTGGTGATGATCGTGCCGCCGATCATGGCCATCGGTACCGCCCAATACCTTTCGCCGATCGTGACCGTCGATCCCAAACTGCTGGGCGCCGCGGTGATGCTGCTGTCCACGGTGATGGGCCTGCTGGATCTGCGCGCCAATGCCTGGATCACCGGATTCTTCCTGACATTGGAGGTGGTGGCGGCGGGTGTCGTTGCCGCGCTGGGCTTCGGCCACACCCAACGATCCGCGTCGGTGCTGCTCCACCCGATCGTCGGCGGTTCCGGCACGGCGGCCGCGGTGTCGGCGGGCACCCTCATCGCGGGCCTGGCCGCGGCCTTGTTTGTCACTCAAGGCTTTTCGACGGCGGTCTACCTGGCCGAGGATATGGAGAATCCGCGGCGCAATGTCTCGCGCACGGTGCTGGCCACGCTGGGGATCGGCGTGGCGGTGATCCTGATCCCGGTGGTCGCCATCACGCTCGGCGCGCCCAGTCTCGACGCGCTCACCGGCGGGGACATCGCCGCCATGGTGCAGCAGTGGAGCGACAAGGGGGTCGGCACCTTCGTGAGCCTCTGTATCGCGCTGGCTATCGTGAATGCCGCGATCGTCATGGTGATCCAGAACTCTCGCGTCCTGTTCGCCTCGGCGCGGGACAACACCTGGCCCGGTCCGATGAACCGGCTGCTGGCCGGCACCAGCAAACGCTTCGGCGCGCCCTGGCTGGCCACGCTGGCGGTCGGCATCCCGGGCGCGGTGCTGTGCTACGTGCCCGTGGCCACGCTCAGCGGGGTGACCGGCGTCGCCGTGGTCACGCTGTACGGATCCGTCGCGGTGGGTGCGCTTTTCGCGCGCCGGGCGGCGCACGGCAAGGCGGCCGCCTGGCGAATGCCATTGTGGCCCTTGCTGCCGGTGCTGCTGCTCGCCGCTCTCGCCTACGTGCTGACCCAGCAGGTCGGCCGGGATCTGGTCATCACCGCCTCGATCACGGCCGTGGGCGCCCTGTACTGGCTGCTCTACCTGCGGCCACGCCGGGCGACGCACTGGCTGATCGCGGTGCCCACGGCATAGCTCCGTCGCCGCCGACCGTCTCGTCGGCGGCACCGAGCCCCCACTATCCATGGCTCGACACGAAATGTGTTGATTTGCTAGGAATTCAGTGGTGCCATCGCCCCACACGTCACCAGGTCCTCGACGAAACGCCCTCTGGGGCATAGTGATCTGCCTGCTGCTGGCGCTCCCAGCAGCCCCGGCAGCCGCCGAGACCACAACGGATTCCTACGTGGACGGGCTCGCCGACGCGGCGCCGACACCGGCCTTGCAATGGTCCGATTGCGAGGCCGGATTCGCCTGCGCGACTGCGCGAGTACCGCTCGACTACGCGCATCCCGAATCGCGCACCATCGACTTGTCCCTGATCAAGCTCCCCGCCGGTGATCCGTCCCGGCGCATCGGCACCCTGTTCGTCAACTTCGGCGGTCCCGGTCGCTCCGGCGTGCAGCGACTCCGGGAACGAGCGCGCTGGCCGTGGTTGTTCTCCGAGGCGCTGCGCGCCCGCTTCGACCTGGTGTCCTGGGATACCCGCGCCGTCGCGAACAGCGCACCGGTGCACTGCTTTCCGGATGCGACGACACAGCAGTTGTTCCTCACCGCCTATCCGCCACTGCCCGGCACCGCCGCCGATGAACGCCCGTTCTTCGCCGCCTCCAGGAGCCTGGCCGAGCAATGCCAGGCGAATGCCGGCGACCTGCTCCCGCATGTCTCGACGGTGGACACCGCCCGCGATCTGGATCTGCTGCGCCGTGCGGTAGGCGACGAGAAGCTCACGTATCACGGCATTTCCTATGGCACCTACCTCGGCGCCCTGTATGCCAACATGTTCCCGGGCCGCGTCCGGGCCATGGCGCTGGACGGTTCGCTGGACTTCCGGGGCAATACGGGCATCGATGGTCCGGATCAGCCGATCGATACCCGCCAAGACGTTGCCACCGGCATATCCGGCACCTTCGATGCCATGCTGAGGTCCTGCACGGAGGCGGGGGCCAAATGCGCGTTCTCCGAGGGCAACCCGGTGGACAAATGGCAGCGGATCATCGAGCGCGTACGCCGGGAACCGATCGCCTGGGACGGCACCCGCTACGACTACAGCGCCGTGATCACCGCCGCGGGCGCGCTGTCGAATCCGGCCGCTTGGCCGCAACTCGCCGACACCCTGCAACATCTCTACGACCTGCGTGACAGCCCGTACCGTCCGGAAGACGCTCTCGCCGAGGCATTCTCGCTCGTCGGCCGCGCCGCGGAGATCGGCACCGGCAGCGGCAGCGCCGGCAATACGAACGCCTACGACGACAACTACACCGAGGCCTTCGACGCCATCCAATGCGCGGACAGCCGGGTGCCCCGCGACGAATCTGTCTACAGCGCACTGGCCGTCAGCGAAGACCAGCGCGTTCCCTACTTCGGGCGACTCGGTGTCCTCGGCGCCATGACCTGCGCCTACTGGCCGCAGACCGCGGTGCAGCCGTACTCCGGTCCCTGGGATCGGCGTACCGCCGCACCGATCCTCGTCATCAACGGCCGCAACGATCCGGCGACACCCCTGGCAGGCGCCGCCGCGGGCGCTGCCGAGCTCGCGGACGCACATCTACTGGTCATCGAAGGAGCCGGCCACAGCAGCATGTACGTGCACAGCACCTGCGCCGAGACGGCCAAGCGCGAATACCTCATCGCCGCGACGCTGCCACCCGCCGATGCGACCTGTCCCGTGGACGGCAATCCGTTCGAGCTGAAGCCGGCCGCCTGACCGGCGAACGACCGAGCCCCCTGGCGGTGTGCAACCCGAGGTCGTAGCCCGGGCTCAAGGCGCGACCGCGACGCCCAGTGTCAGCGCGCCGAAAACCTTCGGTGTGGCCGGGTGGTAGAAGCTGTCCACCTCGCGGAGCTCGAAGCCGGCGGCCTCGACCGAACTTCGGATCTCGCGGTCCAGGTTGCAGCCGCCGGCCAGCGCGTGCTGGATCGGGTTCAGCCGGTGCTGCCAGGTCCGGATGCCGGCGTCCGGGGCCAGGCCGTGCTCGACGAAGTGAAAAGTGCCGCCGGGCACCAGCACTCGCCGCACCTCGGCCAGTGCCGCCCCCGCATCCGGGATGGTGCACAGTGTCCAGGTGGACAGCGCCGAATCGAAGCTGTTGTCCGCGAACGGGAGTGACTGCCCGTCCAGGCCCGCGCGTTCGATGGGGATGGTGCTCGCCGCGATGCGTTCACCGGCCAGGCGCCAGCCGAGGTCGGCCGGTTCCACGGCGCTGACGGATTTCACGGTCGCGGGGTAGAAGGGCACATTGCGTCCCGAGCCGAAGCCGATCTCGAGCACTCGCCCGTGCAGTTGCGCGCATGTTCGCTCCCGGGTGTCGTTCATGCGATTCGACCCGCAGGTCAGGTCGACGAGCCGCGGCAGTACCCGGTCTTCGTAGATTCCCACGGCTCCACTCTCGCAATCGGATCGGTTGTGCGCCAGTGCCCACATAGCGGAACGCGGGCCCGATGAGTCGGGCGGCCTAGGTGCCGGAAGCGGTTTGCGCTCCCGGCGATCCGCGCAGTCCGCCGTGGCGTGAATACAGTCCGGGATGGACTCCCGAAGGCAGTTCGGCATGCCGGGCGATCCGCAGCAGCAGTGCCGCGAGCTGTTCGCGTTCCGCGCCGGAGAGCGGCGCCATGGTGTCGGCCTCGAGCAGGTCGGCCTGTTCCTCGGCCTGCCGCAGGATCGTGCGCGCGGTATCGGTCAGCTGTACCGCGTAGGCGCGCCGATCCGCCGGATGCCGGCTGCGCTGTACGAGCCCGCGGGCCTCGAGGTCGTCGATGAGCCCGACCATGGCATTGCGGTGCACATTGAGCCGGTTGGCCAGTTCCTGCTGGCTGACTCCGGGGGAGGCGCGCAGGTGGGACAGCACGCCGAAGTGGGCGAGATGCAGTCCCAAGGGCGTGAGGGCGAGCGCGAGCCGATCGGCCACGTGCTGTCCGATCTGGGACATCAGGAACACATTGCGGTCGTCGAGCTGCATGGAGATCAGGTTAGCAATCATCGAAGATTGTCATATAAGAATATTGTCTCCTCTAGTGACAATCACGATCCCGTGCAGCTACCGTCGAAGCATGGCGAAACCGATTCAGCACACGATGAGCGGCCTCGAAACGCCGGTCACCCTCATCAACGCGTTCTCCGTGCCCATGAGTCAGGAGGCACTCTTCCTGGAACACTGGAAAGCCAATGCCCGCTGCATGTCCGGCGCACCGGGCTTCCTGCGCGCCCGCATGCACCGGGCGGTCAGCGAACAGGCCGAACTCACCTATATCAATGTGGCCGAATGGGAATCCGGCCTCGCACTGGACGAGGCCCGGCGCAGCCCCGAATGGCTGGAGTCGGTCCGGGCGATGAACGAGGACCCGGGACTGACCTTCACCGCCCGCCCGATGCCCTACCAGGTCGTCGTGGACGTCGCCCCCGGCGACCCGGTGCGCTGACCGGCTGTTCTGACGTTCGGTGGGAAGCGCTAACCGTTCGGCGGGAAACGCTGGGTCAGCCAGGCGGTGATGTAGGCGAGGACCTGCGGATCGATGGTGATCTGAATCTTCGCGTACTCGTCGGGCGTGCCCTTGTCGGCGGGCTGCATCAAGTGATTCAGCCCGCCGAAGACATGCACGGTGGCGTCGGGATCCTGGGCCAGCAGCGCCCGCATGGGCCCCTCGCTCTGAGCCGGCGGCACCTGCAGATCCTTGCTCCCGTAGAACGCCAGCACCGGCATCCGCAAGGCCGAAAGCGCCGGGGCCGGATCGTAATTGGACAGCGACTGCATGTAGATCGACACCGATGCGTCCACCGCCTCGTCCGACTTCCGCTCATCGGCCGGGAGGCCGTCGTTGTACTGGTGCGCAAGCGTTTTGGCGGCATCCAGATCGCCGATGCGGAAGACGTTCGCGAGCGCGGACTCGTAGCCGATCTGCTTGCCGATCGCGTCGGGCTGCGCGCCCTGCGCGGTCAGAATGAGCTGGGTCTGTTCCTGGATCACCGCCGAGCCGGGCACCGCGGGCCCGGCCATCAGAATGGCGAAGGCCACCCCGCTGCCGGGTCGCGAGGCGTACAGCGGTGCGAGATATCCGCCCTCGCTGTGCCCGAGCAGACCGATTCGCTTGCCGTCGATTTCGGGCAGGCCGTGCAGGAACGCGACGCCCGCGCCGATATCGTCGGCCAGGTCGTCGTAGTCGGAATCCTGCAGATCCCCGCCGGTGCCGCCGACCCCGCGTTTATCGGTGCGCAGCACCACGTATCCGGCGCGCGTCAGGGTGTCGGCCAGCAGCAGGAACGGCTTGTGGCCCAGGATCTCCTCATCGCGGTCGGCGGCGCCGCTGCCGGGAATCAGCAGGACCGCGGGATGCGTGCCGGGCGTGTTCGGTTCGGTCAGCGTGCCGGCGACGGTGATATCGCCGCTGCGGTAGGTGACATCCTCGGATTTGTACGGGAACGGCGGCTCCGGCTGTTGCGGGCGCGGCGGCAGGGCCACCCGGCCGTGGGTCAGGTTGAGCGGGAACGTCTTCCCGCTCTGGGTGAGCTGCCCCAGGATGCTGTCCGAGCCCTTATCGTATTTGCCCTGGTAGGTCGGGTTGCCCGCGACTTTCGGCAGGGCGAAGGACACATTGTCCTGATCCGCCTTCACCTCGGACAGCGGTGCGGCCGCAATACCCTGCAGCGGAATATCGATGGTCGCGGTCCCGTCTTCGGCGAAGGTGACCCCCACCGCGATCGGATCGTTCGGGACCTCGACATTGCCGTGCCAGTCCCCGCTCACCCGCACCGGCGGCGCGGGCTGCTGCGCGGACGAGCAGGCCGCGGCCGCCAGCACGACCACGGCGAACGATGCCAGTACCAGAGACCGCGGCGTACGCATAGGCACAGCGTATGGGGGTCACGCCCCCGTCACCGTTCGGACACTCGAAATAACTACTGGGCCAACGGGAATAACTCTCCAAGTTACGTCATTGCCGCGGGCGACCCGCAACTCGTACCGTGTATAACGTGAGCAACGTCGCTTCGGCCCCGGAGATCGCGGCACTACCCACGGGTGTGGGCGGGATCGCCGCTCCCGAATTCGGTCCGCTGGTACGCACTTTCGCACGGCTGATGGGCGGGCGTTCCGGCGCCGGCGGCGCGCTCACGGTGCACCGCCACGGGGAACCGCTGGTGGAGATCTGGACCGGCGAGGCCGGGCGGGCCGGCGCCTGGGGGCCCGATACCGGGGCCGTCATCTTCTCCGCCACCAAAGGCATTGCCGCGACCGTCATCCACCGGCTCGCCGACCGTGGACTCCTCGACTACGACGCGCCTGTCGCCTACTACTGGCCGGAGTTCGCGGCCAATGGCAAGGAGCGAATCACGGTGCGGCAGGTGCTGTCCCATCGCGCCGGGCTGTACGGGCTGCCCGAGATCGCGAACGGTCTCGACGAGGTGCTCGACCACCGGCTCATGGAAGAGCGGCTGGCGGCGGCGAAACCCGATCATCTGCTGGGCGTTCCGACCTATCACGCGCTGACCTTCGGCTGGCTGCTGGCCGGGCTGGCGCGCGCGGTCACCGGGCGCGGCATGGCCGAGCTGTTCCGCACCGAGATCGCCGAACCGCTCGGCACCGACGGCATCCACCTGGGCCGCCCGGCCGCGGGCTCGCCGATCACCGCCGCCGGCTTCCACGGCAACCGCCTGGACTTCGTGGGCTCCACGTACATCTCGCTGTTCCTCGGCCGCGCCTACGGTCTGCCCGGATCGCTCGGGGCGGCGTCGCGGGCGTTGTTCCTGCCGGGGCTGGAGGCGTTCCTCGACGGTGACGAGCCGCCGATCCTGGACACCGAACTGCCTGCGGGCAACGGCGTCTGCACCGCCACCGGTCTGGCCACCCTCTATGGCGCGCTGGCCAATGGCGGCATGCACAACGGTCGGCGGTTCCTCTCGGCGGAGACAATCAAGGCGATGCGGCATGTGGAGAGCTACCGGCTCGACCATGCGCTGTTCTATATCCCGATGATGTGGCACATGGGGTATCACTCGCTTCCGGTGCCCGGCGCGTATTCGGGCTTCGGTCATATCGGACTGGGCGGCTCCTTCGGGTGGGCCGATCCGCGGTCCGGACTATCCGTCGGATTCGTGCACAACCGGCTCTCGCTGGGTGCGCTGACTTCCGATCAGATGGCGTCGGCGTGGGTGCTGCCGCTGGCGGTGCGAGGCGCTCGTGCAGCGCGTCGCACCGCTACCCCCGCCGAGTCCGTCGCAGCATAGGTTCCTGGGTCTCCGCGTGACCTCGAGCACGACACGCGGAGGCCGCCACGCCGTTCAGTGACACCGCCCCCGCGTGCCTTCGAAACCTGTCCGTGGGGCCGCATAGTATGTCTGCGTGTCAGCCTCGCCGGGATCATTCGTCCATCTCCACAACCACACCGAGTACTCGATGCTCGACGGCGCGGCGAAGATCACGCCCTTGTTCAAAGAGGCCACGCGGCTCGGAATGACGGCCGTCGGCATGTCCGACCACGGCAATATGTTCGGCGCCTCCGAGTTCTACAACTCGGCCAAGAAAGAGGGCATCAAGCCGATCATCGGCATCGAGGCCTACATCGCGCCGGAGTCCCGGTTCAACACCAAACGCGTGCTCTGGGGCGATCCGTCGCAGAAGGGCGACGACGTCTCCGGTTCGGGTTCGTACACGCACATGACCATGGTCGCGGAGAACGCGACCGGTCTGCGGAACCTGTTCAAGCTGTCCTCGCTGGCCTCTCTGGAAGGTCAGCTCGGCAAGTGGTCGCGGATGGACGCGGAGATCATCGCCGAATACGCCGAGGGCATCATCGCCACCACCGGCTGCCCCTCCGGTGAGGTGCAGACCCGCCTGCGCCTGGGTCACGAGCGCGAGGCCCTGGAGGCCGCTGCCAAATGGCAGGAGATCTTCGGGCCGGAGAACTTCTTCCTCGAGATCATGGACCACGGCCTGTCCATCGAGCGCCGCGTCCGCGAGGGCCTGCTGGATGTCGGCAAGAAGCTGGGCATTCCGCCGCTGGCCACCAACGACTGCCACTATGTCCACGAATCGGACTCGGCCAATCACGAAGCGCTGCTGTGTATTCAGACCGGCAAGACGCTCTCGGACCCGACTCGCTTCAAGTTCGACGGCTCGGGCTACTACCTGAAGTCGGCCGAGGAGATGCGCGCCCTCTGGGACGCGGAAGTCCCCGGCGCCTGCGACAACACGGTCCTGATCGGTGAGCGCGTCCAGTCCTACGACGACGTCTGGTCGCACCGCGACCGCATGCCGATCTTCCCGGTGCCCGAGGGCGAGACACAGGCCAGCTGGCTGCGCAAAGAGGTCATGCGCGGCCTGGATAGGCGCTTCCCGCAGGGTGTTCCGGGCGACTACATCACGCGTGCCGATTACGAGATCGGCGTCATCAACGAAATGGGCTTCCCCGCCTACTTCCTCATCGTCGCCGACCTCATCACCTACGCCCGCTCGGTCGGTATCAATGTCGGACCGGGCCGTGGTTCGGCGGCCGGTTCGCTGGTCGCCTACTCGATGGGCATTACGAATATCGACCCGATTCCGCACGGTCTGCTGTTCGAGCGCTTCCTCAATCCCGAGCGCGTGTCCATGCCCGATATCGATATCGACTTCGACGATCGCCGCCGCGGTGAGATGGTCCGCTACGCCACCGAGAAGTGGGGCAGTGACCGGGTCGCGCAGGTGATCACCTTCGGTACGATTAAAACCAAAGCGGCGCTGAAGGACTCGGCCCGCGTGCAGTTCGGCCAGCCGGGCTTCGCCATCGCCGATCAGATCTCCAAGGCGCTGCCGCCGCCGATCATGGCCAAGGACATTCCGCTCTCGGGCATCATGGATCCCGAGCACGAGCGGTACAAGGAGGCCGCCGAGGTCCGGGAGCTCATCAATACCAACCCGGATGTCAACAAGATCTACGAGACCGCCCGCGGTCTCGAGGGCCTGATCCGCAATGCCGGCGTGCACGCCTGCGCGGTCATCATGTCCAGTGAGCCGCTGACGGACGCGATTCCGGTGTGGAAGCGCGCGCAGGACGGCGCGGTCATCACCGGCTGGGACTACCCGTCGTGTGAGGCCATCGGCCTGTTGAAGATGGACTTCCTGGGTCTGCGCAACCTCACCGTCATCGGCGACGCGCTGATCAATATCAAGGCCAACCGCGGCATCGAACTCGACCTCGACACGCTGCCGCTGGAAGACGCGGCCACCTACGAATTGCTCGCGCGCGGTGACACTCTCGGCGTGTTCCAGCTCGACGGTGGCGCCATGCGAGACCTGCTGCGCCGCATGATCCCCACCGGCTTCGAGGACATCGTGGCCGTGCTCGCGCTGTACCGCCCCGGCCCCATGGGCATGAACGCCCACAACGATTACGCCGACCGCAAGAACGGGCGGCAAGAGGTCAAACCCATCCATCCGGAGCTCGAGGAGCCCCTGAAGGACATCCTGCGTGATACCTACGGCCTGATCGTGTATCAGGAGCAGATCATGCAGATCGCGCAGAAGGTGGCCGGGTACTCCCTGGGCCGAGCCGATATTCTGCGCCGCGCCATGGGTAAGAAGAAGGCCTCGATCCTGGAAGCCGAATACGAGGGCTTCGAGCAGGGCATGGTGGAGAACGGTTTCTCCAAGCCCGCTGTCAAGGCGCTGTGGGACACCATCCTCCCGTTCGCCGGTTACGCGTTCAACAAATCGCACGCCGCCGGGTACGGCCTGGTGTCCTTCTGGACCGCCTACCTCAAGGCCAACTATCAAGCCGAGTACATGGCCGGCCTGCTCACCTCCGTCGGTGACGACAAGGACAAGGCCGCCGTCTACCTGGCCGACTGCCGCCGTCTGGGCATCCAGGTGCTGCCGCCCGACGTCAACGAGTCCGAACTCGAATTCGCCTCGGTGGGCAAGGACATTCGCTTCGGCATGGGCGCGGTGCGCAATGTCGGCGCGAACGTGGTGGCCTCGATCATCGCGGCGCGCAAGGAGAAGTCGAAGTTCACCGACTTCTCCGACTATCTGAACAAGATCGACGCCATCGCCTGTACCAAGAAGGTCACCGAATCCCTCATCAAGGCAGGCGCTTTCGACTCGCTCGACCACCCGCGCAAGGGCCTGCTGCTCATCCACTCGGATGCCATCGACGCCTGCATGTCCACCAAGAAGGCCGAGGCCATGGGCCAGTTCGACCTCTTCGGCGGACTCGACGCCGACGACTCGGTGGCCAGCGTCTTCAATGTGAAGGTCCCCGAGGAGGAATGGGAGACCAAGCACAAGCTGGCGCTGGAACGGGAAATGCTGGGCCTGTACGTGTCCGGCCACCCGCTCAACGGCGTCGAGCATGTGCTCGCGGCGCAGTCCGACACCCATATCCCGGCCATTCTGGAAGGCGATATCAAGGACGGCACGCAGGTCACCATCGGCGGCATCTTCGCCAATGTCACCCGTCGCGTGAACAAGAACGGCATGCCCTGGGCCTCCGCGCAATTGGAGGACCTCACCGGTGGCATCGAGGTGCTGTTCTTCCCGCAGTCCTATTCGGTCTACGGCATGGACGTCACCGAGGACGCCATCGTGCTGGTGAAGGCGCGCGTCTCCGCCCGTGACGACCGCATCTCACTCATCGCCAATGACCTGGTGGTGCCGGATCTTTCGTCCATCGGCGTGGAAAAGCCGCTCTCGGTGATCATTCCGACCCGCCTCTGCACGCCGGACAAGATCGGCGCGCTCAAGCGGGTGCTGAGCAGCCACCCCGGCACGGCGAATGTCCACATCCGCCACGTCGGTTCGCGGGACCGGACCACCATGCTCAAGGTCGCCGACAACCTACGCGTGTCACCGTCCTCGGCCCTCATGGGCGACCTGAAGGCCCTGCTCGGCCCGGGCTGTCTCGCCAGCTAGCCTCCCCGGACTCGGCGCCCTGCGCAGGTAGGGTGCCGGGCATGGTGGGTGTGCCGAGTATTCGCCGATCCCGGGTGCTGCCGCGCAAATTTCGCGTGTTGCCAGGCAAATTCGGGATGCCGCCCAGCAAATCCGGGGTTTTATCCAGCAAGCTCGGCGTGTTGCTGTGCATCGGCCTGCTCACCGCGGTCGGCGCCTGTGACAGCGGGCCGCACCACGTCGTCAAGACGCCCACACCCTCGGCGGTGGTGAGCGCGCCCGCCGCCGAGGCGATGGTCTCGGCCGCGCCCGGCGGGTTGCTGCTGCACGGAAAGCCGTGGTGGCCCGCGGGCTTCAACGGCCCACAGCTGGCGACCCGATATTCCATCAACTTCGGCTGCGGCGCCGAGGTGGACCTGGACGCCTTCTTCCGCCGGCTGCCGGACAATGCGCTCACCCGCTTCTCGCTCTTCCAGGCCTTCGCGGTGGACAAGAACACCGGCAAGCTCGACTTCACCGCCGTGGACGCGGTATTCGCGGCCGCCGAGAAGTACGGCCGCGTCATCCTGCCGGTGCTGGCGGCGCAGACCGGCGAATGCAGCGACGAGATCTTCAAGCAGCGGCAGTGGTACGTGGACGGCTGGAAGCAGTCGACGCCGGTGGCGGGCCGCTCGATCATGAGTTTCGAGGACTGGGTGCACACCGCCGTCGATCGCTGGCGCAGTTCACCGGTGGTGGCCGGCTGGGAACTGGTCGGCGAACCCGAGACCAGCAACTGCGGCCGCAACTGCGACCTCAAGAACCGCACCTGTCCCAGCGACGCCGCGCAGGTATTGCGCACCTTCATGGATCAGGCGGGGGAGATCGTCCGCGCCCTGGATCCGAAGCGGCTGATCTACGCCGGCTACGTCGGCGGCAGCCAATGCGGCATCGCCGGCGACGCTTTCACCTTCGTCAGCCAGTCCCGCAATATCGACGTGGTCGAATTCCACGACTACACCGAGGACGGCAACCCCCTGCCCGGCGGCCCCAATAATGGCCTGGCCCGCCGGCTGCAGCAGGCGGGCGAACTCGGAAAACCTCTGCTGGTGGCGGAGATCGGCGAATACGCCGGATCCTGCGACAGCCTGGACAATCGGCGCGACATCATGGACAAACGCATCACCGGCCAGCGCGCCGCCGGCAGTGCGGGCGCACTGATCTGGGCCTTCGTTCCGGACCCGCGCCCCGACCAGTGCACCTACGACGTCGGCCCCGACGACCCGCTCTGGGGTGTGGTCGCGGCACAGACGACGGTCGGCTGAACCACACCGGCCATCGGGCGAATCAGCTGCCGATCACCCGGTACAGCCGCCAGTTCGGCTGGCCCGCACCGTCATTCGGGATCTCCAGCTCCAAGGTGGCGATCTGCGCGCCGTTCTCGTACATGGTGGGGTAGCGGCGATTGATCGCGTCGGAGGTGCCGCGGCCGGTATTCGGCACCGCCAGTAGGTATTTCACACCGCGCTGCAGCGGCTGATTCAGCGTCCGCACGAAATCGCGGTCGGACGGAATAACGAAACGGTCCGGATGCTGTGAGGCCACCAGCACCGCGAACCCGTACACGGTATCCATGACAATGGACCCGCGCGCCAGATTGTGTGCGTCCAGGTAGTCGGCCAGCCGCCGCTCGGTGGAGAAGGTGGCTGCGATCCGCGCCTCGTCGGAATACTTGGCCGACACATCGTTCGGGTTCGGGAACAACACCGCACCGAGCGCATACTCCTGCACCGCCATCAACTGACTGTTCATCCCGCGCGCCGTCACCGGCAGCGACGCGACGAGCAGCAGCGCGGCCAGCGCCGCCCCGGCCATCGGCGCCGCCTGCCGCCCCGAAGCTCGTCCCATCGGGCGGGACTGCCCCGCCTCGGTCTGCTCGCCTTGCCCTGCGATGTGCGAGTCGCCCGGTCCGATGTGCGGGTTGTTCGGTCCGGCTGGGGGTTGTTCGTCTGCGTCCCCAGCCGACCGCTCGTTGCGTACTGTGCCGGTCCGCTCGTCAGACATCATGGCGGGCCGCACGTTTCGAGCGTTGGGCGCGGTAGTTCGCTCCGCGTACCGGCCCAGCCGCAGGCTCGGCGGCATCTCGTGTGCCGCCGGGATCAGCAGCACCAGCATGGCGACCAACGGGATCACCGCGATATAGAACCGCAGGAAGGCGAAGGTGGAACCGCTTGCGTAACTGAGCATCTGGAAGGCCAGCACCGCCCCGCACAGCAGCAGCGGCACCACCACCTGCAGATCGCGGCGCCGGATGGCCAGCGCGCCGGTGATGGGCAGCAGCAGCGGCACCGCGGGCGCCAGGATCAGCATGGCCCCGATCGAATACTGCAGCGCCGCAAGAGCACGACCCGGCGCCTCCGCACCCGATTGCGCCAGGATCGCGGAATTGCCGTACTGCGAGGTGAACTGCTGGAACGCCTGCCCGGTAATGAGCCAGCTGGTCGCCGCCCACACGAGGAACGCCAGCGCCACCGGCGCGCCCACCAGCACCAGATCCATTGCCGCCCCGGTGAACCGATGCTCGTCGCGGCGCCGCCGGTAATAGCTGAGCACGAACACGAACACCCCCGCCGCGGCCGCCGGCGCCAATGCGTCGTAGCGCGTCAGATATCCGAGCCCGAGCGCAATCCCGCACGCCACCAGATCGTGTACCCCATCGGTCCGCACCCAGCGCATGAGCCGCCGCACCGCCCAGCACAGGCAGAACAGGAACAGCGCCTCGCTCATGCCGTTCCCGCCGTAGAACACCACCATCGGATTCAGTGCGAACACCGCGGTGACGATCCCGCACAACCACGGCGGCGCACCGCGATCGGTGCCGATACCCCAGATCATGACCACCGCGCCCGCCATGAATAGCGCGGTCATCAGCACCCCGGACAGTCCCCAGCGGGTGACGCCCGGCAGCCACGGCGCGAACGCCACGAACGGCAACTGCGCCAGCGAGGTCAGCGGCGTGAACACGAATCCGATGGCGGACAGATGCGGATCCCGGCTGAACAACGCCGATTCGGTGGCCGACACCCGGCTGAGCGCATCGCCCATCAGATACCCGCGCCCCGCCGTGAGGAAGGTTCCGGTGACCAGATACAGCAGCGCGGACCCGGCGAAGATCCAGCGCGGGAGGCGCACGGCGCGGGCCCGGCCGCCCCCGGCCGCGGACACCGGCGCGCCGCCCGCCGGGATCACCGGGCCGCCCGCATCGTCGGGCCTCGGGTGCCCGGAACCGGTCACCTGGTGTGCGGCGCTGGTCCGCTGGTGCGCGGCGGTGGTCACTGGGCTGCCTCCGGCTGCGGTTCGTCGTTCGTCTCCGTCGAGGTGCCCAGCCCGTGGAACGTCTTCTCCCAGTAGGACGGGTTCCGGATCAACTGCCAGCAGCCCTTGGTGGCGGCAATGGCCATGAGCAGCCAGTACAGCGGTGAGGTCAGGCAGGCCACCAGCAGATCGGGCCGCCCGTTCTCCCGGCAGGCCACCAGATTCATGTACACGGTCGCCGCGTTCCCGAGCACGAGCGCGATGAGCGCCGGGAAGTACACCACGGCCGGGAACATGCGCTCGATCACCCCCGGCTGCCCGAGCACCCACGACAGCGTGACGAACCAGAACACCAGATTCAGGCAGGCGATGATCGGCGTCCCGGCCAGGATCAGCGTGAACCGCAGGAAACTCGCCGGGCCGATCTTGCGCCACAAGGCCAGGGGCCGCCGCGCGTGCACCAGCCAGCTCTGCAGATACCCCTTGTACCAGCGGGAGCGTTGCCGGATCCAGTTGATGGCGTCCGGGTTCGCCTCTTCGAGGGTGATGGAATCGATGACGGCCGTGGAGTATCCGCGCGCCGCGATCCGCACCCCGAGGTCGGCGTCCTCGGTGACGTTGTAGGGATCCCACGCCCCGATGGCCGTCAGTACATTGCGCCGGAAGTGATTCGAGGTGCCGCCCAGCGGAATCGGCGCACTGCTGCGCATGAGCCCCGGCAGCAGGAAGCTGAACCACAATCCGTAATCCATGGTGAACCAGGCGGTCAGCAGATTCTGTCGCGGATTGTGGAAGGCCAGCTTGGCCTGGATGCACACCACCGACCGCGGCAGCGTCCGGAACGCCGCCACCACGCGGCGCAGTTGCAGCGGATCCGGAATGTCCTCGGCGTCGTAGATGGTGACGATATCGCCGGTGGCGGCGTGCAATCCGTAGTTGCAGGCCTTGGGTTTGGTGCGCGGGTCCGCGGCCGGCACCAGCACGATGGTGATGTGCTCGCTGCCCGCGGTGCCGATGCCGGCCCTGCGCGCCGCCTCGATGGTCGGGTCGTCGTCCTCTTCGAGCAGCAGCAGCGCCTGCATCTTCGCCCGCGGATAGTCGATGCCGTTGAGCGCCGCGATCAGATCCCCGACCACCTCGGGCTCGCCGTAGGCGGGGACCAGGATGGTGTAGGGCGGTAGCGCGGATTCCGGTACGGCGCGGGCGGTTTCGTCGTCGACGGTGAGGATGGCGTCCCGCGACATGCCGCGCGCGAAGATCATGACCCGGTCCACCATGACCGCGGCGTAGCCCAGCGTGCACACCGCCATCACCGCGATCAGCGTGGGCATGGGAAAGAACACCGCGCACACGACGGCCACCGCCACCACGGCCAGCGCCGAATTGCGCTGCCACGGCAGGAAAGCCACCGAGGCGGAGGCCATGGGATCGTTCTCGCGCAGCCCGTTGACGGCGGCGTGCAGGGCCGCGGCGCGCTCGTCCGGGGTCGCGAGGCCGGGGAGTTCACTCATCTTGGCCCGCTCCCGTCCGTACGATCTCGCGCGCTATGCCGGTGAGCATGTCGCGGTCCTTGTGCTCGGATTCCGGGTCGCCCGCATCGGATTCCGGGTCCAGCACCACCGCATTGCCGCGCAGAATCTGGTTCATCAGGTTCTCGAAGGTCGCGAGTACCGAGGGTTCGGGTTGCGGGAAGGCCGCGTCCGGCAGGTGATTGTCGGCCGAGATCAGGCTGATCCGCTGCGCGCCGCCGGGTCCCTGCCAGTACCAGCTCAGCCAGGTCCAGCTGAGCAGTCGCCGATCGTCGAGCACGGTATTGAGCCGGGCGGTGATGCCGTGCCCGAGGTCGATGCGAATGGGCGGGCTGACCCGCGGCTGGTTCAGCCGGTACAGCATGAACTCCGGATACCGCTCGATGGTGTGCGCGCTGTCCGACCGGACGATATCCACCATGATGCGGCGACGCCGGGATTCCTTGTCCCATGCCGGATTACCGCGCTGCGCCTGCCACTGCTGCCGCACCCAGGTGGTCCGCGACCCGAAGAAGCGTTTGGCCCACGGGTACTCCCGGGCCGAGAGCTGCTGCCAGCCCGGCACGACTTCGGGGGACCGCGCCACCACCAGCCGCGGCATCTCGGGCGACGAAATGAGGTACTCGTGCGGTACCGAGATGAGCATCAGCAGCCCCGTCGAGAAGACCACCGCCGCGGCCGCACTCCACGATCGCTTCGCGGTATGCGGCAGCACCGCCCGGTCGAGAGGTTTCACCGAGGTCCAGCCGCGCTGATTGAAATACATAATGGTGGTCGCCGTATAGGTCCCCGCGATCGGCGGTATCAATTCGTAGGTGAGCAGCGGCGCATCCCGGAACCAGGTCCGCATCACGAACACCGCCACCCCGCCCGCGATCAGCGCGAGGATGCCGCCGGCCAGCGCCCGCCGCCGGGTGCGGCCGGTCGCGATGGCCGCGGCCACCGCCGCCGGCACCAGCATGGCCACCCCGTGCGCGGGCCGGCTGCCGCCCAGCGTGATGACCGCATAGCGATACAGCACCGGTAGGCACATGAGCATCACGAGCAGCCACACCGGCCAGAACCGCAATACCGGCCGCAGCCCGAACAGCAGGATGGACATGCTCAGCAGGAACAGCGGCGCCGCAACGATATCCAGGTGCAGCACCTCGTATTCGTAGCGGTAGCGCTGCACCAGCAGGCCCAGCAGCGCGGCCGTCGACAGCAGCCCGAGCAGGCCCACGATGATGTCGGTCTGCCGGTCGTAGATCGGCAGTTCCGCGCCGCGGCGCAGGGCCATGCCGACCGCGGCGAGAATGCCCAGCACCGGTATCGCGAACACATAGCCGATATCCGAGCCCTGCTGCACATCCTCGATCAGTTCTGCCCGCAGGTGCCAGAACGCGACCACCAGGCTGGCGATGACGATGACGAAGCGCGTCAGCGTCAGCCACGGCACGGTCCGCCCCGGGGCGCGGGATCGGGTGCTGGCGGTCATCGGCCCGGGTCAGCGATTACGTCGTCGCTGCAACAGGATTCCGGCCGCCACCACGATTCCGGCCGCCAGCGCCACCCCGCCGCCGAGCGCGAGCCGCCGCGCCAGCGGAATGGGGGAGTCCCCGGCGCCGGCCGCGCTCACCTGCTGCGCGAGGTCGGCGGCCGGGTCGAAGAACTCCGGATCCCGATCACCCGCCTGCAGCAGCACCGGGCCCGCCAGCCGGAAGGAGCGATCCGGATCGGCGAGCAGCCAATTCAGCAGGCGGTCCAGATGTTCCGGCGCCTGCGTGGAGGTGCCGACCACCACCATGCGCTTACCGGTCCAGGTGGCCTGCAAGGAACCGAACGAGAGCGGCGGCTTCAGATCGATCTTCGTCTCCAGATCGGCGTCGTCGCCGTAGACGATGAGGGTGTCGCCGCTGCGATCCAGCGGCAGCGTGATCGAGTTCGGCAGCCCGCCGTTCGCCGCCACCAGCACCGCGGGCTGATCACCGCGCACCGCCGTATCGAAGGACACCAGCTGCGGTCGCAGCGGCACCGCGGTCAGCCGCTGCACGGCGACCAGAATCTGCGCGGCCCGGACGGTATCGGCGAAGCCCGGCGTCTGCAGACCTACTTGCACCTGCGGCATCAGCGCTTGCGGTACGGCGCCGAGCCCGCCCGGCACCGGCGGCTTCGAAAGCTGGCCCTGCACTTCGCCACTGGGATCGATGGTCAGCGTGACCGGCTGTTCCAGCCCGCAGCCATGCGTGAGGCCCGCCTGTTGCAGGGTCACCGAGACGGTGGTGAAACGGGTGAGCAGCTCATTGGGAATGGTGACCCACTGGTCGAACTGCCCCGACGGGGTGACCGGCCAGGCGGCGATCTGCCGGTCGCCCACCGTCACGGCCACCTGCCCGTTCAAAGTGTCGGGCAGCGGAGTGTGGTTGCCGTGCAGATTGATTCGCACATTCTTCGAAGGGCGGCCCAGCCGGGTCATGTCGATGGCGAAGTCGACCTTCACATAGCCGATGGCGGTCGCGCTCAACCGGCTCTGCCCGAGCTCCTGCAGGGTGGTCGTCTCGGGCGCGAGCTGCGGGGCCACCGGCAGGCCCTTGGCGGTGGCTGATCCGGCCATGGCCGCGCGCGAGAGATCGCTGGTGAGCAAACGGATCTGGGTGGGCAGCGAATCCTTGTCACCGGAGACAATGAGAGACGGGGCCGGTCCACCGGTGACGCGCAGCCCGGTATCGGAACCTTCCTGGATCACCACCTGCCGCTCCAGGAAGGCGGGCGGATGATCGGGCGGCGTCGCGCCGGACTCGATTCGGCGAATGTCCACCGCGACAGGCTGATTCGCGTAGCGGGCGGTAGCCGCCGCGCTCAGGGCCAGCACCGCGGCGCTCTCGGTATCGGACGGGTTCGCGGGCAGGTACATGGTGAGGCGGTTCAGCACCGGCGGCAGGAATTCCGCGACCGTGGTCGGTTGCGTCTCCTCGCCGAAGTAGACGACCGACGCGTCGGTGAGGGTCAGCGGCTGCCCCAGCCAGTCGTCTGGGCAAATACCGGGCTCGGGCAGCAGTGACGAAGTCAGTGACACGCTCACCGCATTGCCGGTCACCTCGGCCCCGGCCAGCGAGATCCGCACGGGCGCACGCGGATCCAGCGGCAGGTTCACCCGATCCAGCAGCCACTGCGCGGACCGCGCTTCCAGCGTGCCGTGCGCGAGGGTGGGCGGCAGCTGCACGGTCCCGGTGATCGCCGCGGGCGCGAGGCCGGGCAGCAGCGGAAGCGTCAGGGTCACCTCGTGTTCCCGGCCCGGGAAGAGCAGCGACTTACCCAGTCCCAGGCTCTGCAGCGGGATCGGGTTATCCGCGGGCGCCGCGTTCGCCGCGGGTGTTCCGGCGATGGGCGTGCCCAAGGGCAGCAACCCAGCCGTGGCCGACAGTGCGGCGAAGGCGACGGTGAAGGTGGCGGCGGTGACCCGTCGCCCGGATCGCCCGCGGGCCGCGGCGCAGAACGTACGCAGGATCATGGGTAGGTCCTCTCGAACGAAGTCGCGGCTGCGGGACGGCGCTATAGCCAGCTGGGGTCGCCGAAGACAGCGCCGCTGTCGTCGACGGTCGCGGATTTGGCATAGACGTAGGTGTACTGGCGGATGGCGACCGGCCCGGCACACCCGTTGACGGTGATATGGAAGTCCCGCACCACGATGGAGACCGTGTTGCCGGGGAGTAGATCCTTGTCGGCGACCGGGACTTCCTTGATCTCGCCGGGCGCGAGATTGAGGTTGATGCTGGGGGTGATGTTCCAGGCGTTGCCACCGCCGAAGGTCTGAGGATTGGGCGGAATGCCCACGCCCCACGGCGGTGAGACGAACGCCTGTCCCGCGAGGCCGCCGGTTCCGTTGTTGAGGTTCACCGAGCAGCCCACGTGATAGCCGGTCTTCAGGCTGCCGCCGGCGATGCCGTCGACCTTTCCGTAGGCGACATTGCTGACCAGGGCTTCCCGCGAGGTGCCCACCATGTTCAGTGGCGCGATCCGGTTGAGGGTCTCGTTCCGGTTGCCGACGGTGAAGGAGCCGAATGCCGACTGAAAGGTTCGCTCATGCGGAGCGAGATTGATGACGTCGGCGTGCGCGGGGAGCACGCGGCACAGCACGGCACCGATGGACAACAGGAGAATGCCGAGGTAGGACTGCCGCATGCGGTTAAAACTAATAGAAGAATCGCATGAATCCCCTGCAAGACACGGGCTGACCGGTCGGTCTTAACTGAGTGGAAACCCTGGCGAGAGGGTCAGCGGCGCACGAGGGCGAGGATCCAGCGCAGGGCCGCGACGGTTGCCCCGGCCAGCACCGCGGTCTGTACCGAACCGACGATCAGTGCCACCAGCAGAGTGGTGACCAGAGCGGCAGCCAGGGCTTCGAGCTTGTACACCGGCCACGCGGTACCGGCGATATCCACGGTCGCGACTCGCGACCGGGTGCGCTGCTCCTGCGTAGGGTGAACCACTGCCATGATCACAGGGTACCCGGGCAAAGAAAGTTCGGGCAAGCGAACTTTTCTGTCGGGAACATTACAAGATTTCGGGCTGTTGACCCGTTCATGCCACTAACCGGAGAGTACGCACCCAGTCCCAGCGGCTGGGCTCGAGAGCAGGCCGAACAGCTCGAGGCATCCAATGGCGCCGAGGGTGGCACCCACGAAGGGGTGCCCATCATCCTGTTGACCACCGTCGGCGCGAAGACCGGGAAGCTGCGCAAGACCCCGCTGATGCGAGTCGAGCACGAAGGCGAATATGCCGTCGTCGCTTCGCGGGGCGGCGCTCCCCAGCACCCGGTCTGGTACCACAATCTCGTCGCGAACCCGCACGTCGAACTGCGTGACAGCGACGTCGTGAAGGATTACGACGCGCGCGAGGTCTTCGGCGACGAGAAGGCGCTCTGGTGGGACCGCGCGGTCGCGGTCTGGCCGGATTACGCGAACTACCAGACCAAGACCAACCGCCAGATCCCGGTTTTCGTGCTCACGCCTCGCCCCTGAGCTGTGCCCGTGAGCAGGCATGTGCCCGTGAGCAGGCGCTGCCACTGAAAGAAGGCGTCGCCCGCCGCGCGACCGGGAGTCACGGCGGACGGCACGGGAAATGCCCCGGTCACCTTGTGGCCGGGGCGTTTTCGCTGCGCGCCCCCGGCGTGCCGGTGAGACCCGCCACAACGGCCGCGCGGTGCCAAACGGATGATTCGCCCGGTTACGGGCGCTGCCGCGAGGCGGCCGCGAGCTCCCGGCTAGCATGATCCGGGTGTCTGATCCGCTTGTAGTTGCAGAGAAAGTGTCCGGTCCGCTGCCCGAATTGACGGCGGACGAGATCGATGCTGCCGCCAAGCGAATTTCCGACATTATCGAGCCGACGCCGCTGCAACGGATTCCGCGGCTGTCGGCGCTGACCGGGGCCGAGATCTACCTCAAGCGCGAGGATCTCACCGCTGTCCGCTCCTACAAGCTGCGCGGCGCCTACAACCTCATCGTCCAGCTGACCGCGGCCGAACGCGCCGCCGGCGTGGTCACCGCCAGCGCCGGAAACCACGCGCAGGGCGTGGCTTTCGCCTGCAAGGCCATGGGCATCAAGGGCCGCATCTACGTCCCGCGCACCACCCCCAAGCAGAAACGCGACCGAATCCGCGTGCACGGCGGCGAATTCGTGGAGCTCATCGCCATCGGCGACACCTACGACGCGGCCGCCGCGGCCGCCGCCGACGATGTGGCACAGACCGGCGCCACCATGGTGCCGCCGTTCGACGATCCGCGCACCGCGGCCGGGCAGGGCACCATTGCCGCCGAATTCCTCGAACAGCTCGGCCGCGAGCCGGATCTGGTGATCGTGCCGGTCGGCGGCGGCGGTTGCCTCGCCGGCGTCGGCACCTACCTGCGCGCCCGGTCGCCGCGCACCGCCATCCTCGGGGTCGAGCCGGCGGGCGCGGCCTCCATGACCGCGGCGCTGGTGGCCGGGGGACCGGTCACGCTGCCGGAGATCGATCCGTTCGTGGACGGCGCCGCCGTGCGGCGCATCGGCGCGGTGCCCTATCAGGCCACGTCGCGGTTCGGCGGGCACGTGCGTTCGCATGCCTCGCTGCCGCTGCTGGCCTCGACCGAATCCGCCACGGGCACAGCGTCTTTCCGCATGATCACGGTGGACGAGGGCGCCATCTGCACCGCCATGCTCGAGCTCTACCAGAACGAGGGTATCGTGGCGGAACCCGCGGGCGCCCTGTCGGTGACCGCGCTGCGTGAGGTGAACATCGAGCCCGGCATGACCGTGGTGTGCCTGCTCTCCGGCGGCAATAACGATGTCTCCCGCTACGGCGAGGTCATCGAGCGGTCGCTGGTGCATCAGGGGCTGAAACACTACTTCCTGGTGGACTTCCCGCAGGAGCCCGGCGCGCTGCGCCGCTTCCTGGACGAGGTGCTCGGCCCCGATGACGACATCACCCTGTTCGAGTACGTCAAGCGCAACAACCGGGAAACCGGCGCCGCGCTGGTCGGTATCGAACTCGGCTCACCGGACGATCTGGAAGCCCTGATGAAGCGGATGGACGAATCCCCGATCCAGGGCGAGCGGCTGGACCCGGGCTCGACGGCGTACCGCTACCTCACCTGATCGGTCGGCGGATTGCTGATCGACCCGTCGGCGCAGGGTGCGAGCAGGCGGGCTGGTCGGCGCATCAGCGCGACCAGCCTGATCAGTGGATATGGTCGGCCTGATGCGCGTCGGGGTGGGCGATGAGCCACTCCACGCGCTTCAGGTCCTCGTCCGTCGCAGGTGTGTAGACGACCATCCGGGTTTCCGGGGCCCCGAGTAGCGCGAACGCGGTGACCGAGACCGCGATATCGCCCGCCGAGGCATGCCGGTACACCTTGATCCGATTGACCGGGGCCGCCACATCGTGGACCGACCACATGGCGGCGAATTCCGGGCTGGCCGCGGACAGCCGATCGATCAGGGCCGCCCATTCCGGATCCTGTAGATGCCGGGCATACCCGGCACGGAAGGTCGCCACCATATCGGCCAGCTCGGCCTCCCGGTCGGCGCCGAAAGGCGTGCAGCACAAGGGAATCAGGAAAGCCTGCCACAGTACGTTCCGCTCGGCGACGGGGGTGTCGAGGGTGCGACTCCACATGACGGCGTAGGGGGCGTTCCAGGCCAGTACGTCGTAGCGGGTATTGAGCACGCAGGCCGGGTAGGGCGCCAGCTGATCCAGCACGCGCTGCACCTCCGGCTCGACGGCCGGGGCGTCCGTGACCGCCGGAGTCTCGACCGGTTGCGGGACATCGGCCAGCCGGTACAGGTGGGCTCGCTCGATATCGTCCAGTCGCAGTGTGCGGGCGACCGCGTCGAGAACCTGGCCGCTCACATTGATCGGCCGGCCCTGCTCCAGCCACGTGTACCAGGTGATGCCGACACCGGACAGCAGTGCGACCTCCTCGCGGCGTAGGCCCGGCGTGCGGCGGTTCGGGCCCGGCGGCAGTCCCGCCTGCGCGGGGGTGACCCGTTCGCGCCTGCTGCGCAGGAAGTCCGCCAGCTCCGAGCGGCGTGCTGTCCGTGTCATTGCGCTCCTGATAGATCCGGCGCTCCTGGTAGGTCCGGCGCTCCTGGTGTTCGTAGTACCAGTGTCATCGGGCTCTCCCCACGGTAATCCGGCCGCATCGAAGCTGAAGAGCGTCAACACCACTCACGAAGGAGAAACCCATGCGAATCGAGGGTGTCACGGCGCTGGTCACCGGCGCCAACCGGGGACTGGGCCGCGCCTTCACCCGCGTCCTCCTGGAGCGGGGCGCCACCGTGTACGCCGGCGCCCGCAACCCGGAAACAGTCACCGAGCCGGGCGTGATTCCGGTCCGCCTCGATATCACCGATCCCGATCAGGTCGCCGCCGCGGCGGCCCGCTGCGGGGAGGTCGCGCTGCTGATCAACAATGCCGCCTACGCGACCCAGAGCCCGCTGATCGCGACACCCACCCTGGACGCCGCGCGACTCGAGATGGAGACCAACTACTTCGGCACCCTGTCCATGTGCCGGGCCTTCGCGCCCGTGCTGGCCCGCAATGGTGGTGGGGCAGTGGTCAATATGGGCTCCATCGTGTCCTTCTTCAACAATGGCGCCATGGGTTCCTTCTGCTCGACCAAGGCCGCACTGTGGTCCATGACGAATGGTCTGCGAGTGGAACTCCGCCCGCAGCGGACGCTGGTCGTCTCGGCCCATTCGGGCTTCATCGACACCGACCTGGCCGCCGGTTTCGACGGCCCCAAACACGATCCGCACGCGGTCGCCGCCGCCATCCTCGATGCCGTTGAAACCGGTCGCGAAGAAGTCCTCTACGACGAGGCCACCCGCGCGATGAAGGCCGCCCTGCCCGACGACCTCGAACTCATCTACCCGGAGGTGGAACGCCAATGGCTCGCTCGCACATAGCCATCGGCCTCGAGGTAGGCGGTCAGCCGAGGTAGAGCGGGAACGGCGCGGGCAGGCCGTCGAGTACGGTCTGCTCCGCCGCGGTGGGCGCGCGCCGGCCGGTGGCGACCAGCAGCACGTCCTTGTCCGAGAACGAATCCGGAAACCGCTGCCCGACAATCTCTTCCAGCATTTCCCGGGTGCGGGCCATGGTCTCCGCGGGCGGATCCTCCGCCTCCGGCAGCTGCGCGATCAGATCCAGATGATGCAGCGTCCACTCCAGCACGTAGGCGCCGAGATAGTCACCCACGGTGAGGATTTCGTCCCGCGTCCCGACCCGCATCTCGGGATCGGCGAGTACCGCCGCCCGCCCGGCCGCCGACCCGACATCGTCGAGATGGAACTTCAGCAATTGCGGATCGCGGTACGCGGTGGCCAGCCGCACGATCAGCGCATCGAGCTGATCGCCCCCGGTGGGCGCCGTCTCGGTGACATTCCAGTAGGTCACCGCGTCCCGGGTCGGTTCCTTCTCGACCGGTGTGACCAGTGTGATCAGCACATCTTGCGCGTCGATGATCAAGTGGCACACGAGATCCCGCACCAGCCAGCCGGTACATCCGGACGGCAGTGCGAAGTCCTCGTTCGGAAGTTCGGCGACCGCCGACCGCAATGCTGCCCAAGACCGTGCGAAGAGATCCACACCCCTAACCTATCCGGCGGCGACGGGTTCGCAATCAGGAAGGGCCGCAAGTTGATCGGTCAGCTTGGCGCGGATCGCGGTGACGGCGTCGAGGCCCAGCGGCAGGCGCAGGGGCGGGGTGGCGGATTCGGCGGCGGCGATGATCTGCCGGGCCGCCTCGTCCGGGTCGCCGTACGCGCTCGGGTCGAGCCCGGCCAGCCGTTCCCGGGTCGCCTCGACGCTGGCGTGGTAATCGGGGTGCTCGACCGGTGTGATCCCCAGTGTCGCAGCGAAACTCGTCCCGAACATGCCCGGCTCCACGATGGTGACATCGATGCCGAGATGCGCGACCTCGCGGGCCAGCCCGTCGTTCAGCCCCTCGACCGCGAACTTGGTGGCCGCGTAGACGCCCAGTCCGGGTGAAGCGCCCGCCACCCCGGCCACCGAGGAGATCTGCACGATGTGCCCGCGCCGCTGCGCCCGCAGCACCGGCAGCGCCGCCCGCACCACATTCAGCGATCCGAAGACGTTCGTCTCGAAGATCGCCCGCACCTCGCTGTCCGGGATCTCCTCCACCGCGCCGAAGTACCACCGGAATCGACAAGGGCGAGCTCCCCGCCACCCTGACGCCGGACCTCCTGATCGACCTGATCTACGGCGCCCTCTACTACCGCCTGCTCATCAGCGGCGAGCCGATGGACCCCGCCTACGCGGATCGGCTCATCGACACCCTCGCCCCCGCGCTCCGGCCTCCGCGAACCGATCAGGAATCGAGAAGCGCAGGTCAGTGCCTCGCGCCTACCGTAAGTACATGACTTCGAACCGGCAGATGAGCGACCGGAAATCCCGCGGAACCGCCAAGCCCAAGGGTATTTCGCGATGGTTCATGCGAAAGATGAACGCCCGCACCAGCTCCCGCATCCGTCGCGGCCTCGGCACCAATATGGGCATGAACCAGCTGATCCTGCACACGGTGGGCCGCCGCTCCGGCGAACCCCGCCAATCCCCGATCACCTGGTTCGCCGACGGCGACGCCCGCCTGATAGTCGCCTCCGGCGCCTTCGGCTTCGACCAGCAAGCCCATCCCGAGTGGTACCTCAACCTCATGGCCCATCCCGGCGACGCGTCAATTGAACTGTCCACCAACGAAACAGTCCCGGTGGCTCCCCATCTCCTCGCGGGCGCCGACCGTGATCGAGCCTGGCAACTCATCGTCGCGGCCCAGCCCCGCTATGAGAAGTTCCAGCGCAAGACCACCCGCGAATACCCCCTCATCCGCCTCACCCCGCGTGACTGACGGCGTGCAGGGCCAGGCCGGCCGGTCCCGTGCTCCAGGCAATGGACTGTCAGGCCGGTGGCCGGGTGCGGGTGAGGTTGTCGACGATCAGGCCGAGGGTGAAGTCGAAGCGTTCGTGTCCGGTGCCGGATGTCAATTCGTTGGCGTAGCGCCGGGTCTGGGGGAACTGGTCTTCGGGTAGCGCGGTGAACCGGCTCACGAGTTCGTCGCGGCTGAGGACCCAGTCGTCGCCGGCTTTGCTCTGGCGCTGTGTGACGAGGGAATGCTCCAGTGCGTAGGCGCTGACGTAGAGCGAGAGGGCGTCGATCGCCCAGGCGGCCGTCTGCGGTTCGATGCCGCCGGCGAGCAAGATGCCGAGCATGCCTTCGCTGACGCGCATGACGTCGAGGTTGGTGGAGACCATGGCCAGTGCGGCGCGGGAGATGCCGGGGTACTGCAGGTACTGGTCGCGGATCTGGGCGCAGACGTCGAGGATCTGCTCGCGCCAGGCCGCCGGATCGGGTTGCGGCAGTACCAGTTGCGCGCAGAGCCGGCCGATGATCAGTTCGTCGATATCGGCCTTGTTGACGACGTGCGCGTAGAGCGAGGCGGGTCCGGTGTCGAGCATGCCGGCGACACTGCGCATGGTCAGGGCGTCGTAGCCCTGGGTGGCGACGACCTCGAGCGCCGCGTCGGTGATCCGGTCGACGGTGATCGGGGCTTTCCGGCGGGTCTGCTGCGCTGCAGAATCGGCTGGTTGAGCGTGCCGGGCAGCGCGGCGTTGTTTCGGATCCACTGGCATGCGGTCGAGCATACCTGGACTAGAACATAGTTCGATGATTGGAACTTAGTTTGCATTCGACGAACGTGATTCGCTATTCGATAAGCCGCGGCGCCGATGAGTTCCCGGGGGCTGCGGCGTCTGCTCTCTTATGACGAAGACGATTTGTACTGCCGTGATCACTGTTGCTGTGCCGGTGACCGATCAGGATCGCAGCAAGGCGCTCTTGGAGCAGCTCGGCCTGGAGACGCGCTTCGATGCCGAGTTGCAGCCGGGGTTCCGGTGGCTCGAACTGGGGATGGCGGGGGCGGAGACGACCTTGTCACTGGTGCAGGCGCGGCCCGACCTGCCGGCCGGTATCGATACCGGAATTCGGCTGGCCACCACCGATGCCCGGGCCGCGCACGCCGCGATCGGCGAACTCGGCTGCACGGTCGGGGAGCTGCTGGATTGGGAGACCGCGCCGTTGATGTTCAGCTTCGCGGATCCGGACGGCAATCGCTTCTACGTGACTCAGGTGGATAAATAGCCGGGGGCCTCATCCGGCACGCGAGCCGCTGAGTTCTCCCGTGTGCAGCAGGTAGCCCGCCGGTGCGGCGTGGATCATGCTGGGGTGTCCGAGTTTCCGGTCCACGCGGGTGATGACGTCGTCGAGGCCGCCGGAATCGTCGCAGTAGGTGGCGAATTCGACGGGCGTGACTACCGTGCCCGCATGCGCGGCGAGCAGTTCCAGGGCGCAGAATTCGCGACCGGTCAGCGTGAGCAGGATGCCGCCGCGCTGCACCCGGCGGCGCAGGCGGTCCACCACGAGATCGCCGATGGTGATGACCGGGCCGTGTGCGCGTGCCCGCGATCCGCAGAGCGACCGGACGCGGGTGGCCAGTTCGCGCAGCGAGAACGGTTTGGTCAGATAGTCGTTCACGCCGCCGGCGTAGCCCTCCGCGCGATCACGGGGATTGTCGCGTGCGGTCATGATGAGCACCGGGGTGGACTGCCCCGATTCCCGTTGCCGCCGTACCAGTTCCAGTCCGTCGCCGTCGGGCAGGCCGCGGTCGAGGACGAGGCAGTCGTATTCGTGGGCGCCGGTCTGCTCGCGCGCCTGCGCGAGGTTGCGGGTGAGATGCACGGTGAATCCGGCGTCGCGCAGCCCGGCCGCCACCCGCTTGCCCAGCGCCTCGTCGTCCTCGCACACCAGGACCCAGATGTCGCGGGAGCTGCTGTCGTCGTCGGGCATGCCTCCACCGTGCCACAGCGATCGTGAACGAATCGTGAGCGATCGCGGAGCGACCGCTCCGCGTTAACACTTCGTGCGAAAAATGTACGGGGGCGGCCCGACGGTTAACGGACATGCGTGTGGCGGGCGATGAGACGCGTAGTGGGTGGCGAAGGGGGACAATTCGAGTAGTCCGCTACCCATGAAACCGAACGGTCATTAATGGGAGGGTGACGTTCATGAAAAGGCTGGTGGTGTGCTGCGACGGCACTTGGAAGGCCGAATCCAGCACGACAGTGTCGAACATCGTGAAGATCGCGCAGACGGTCTGCCTGACCGGGGCGGACAGGGCGGGGAACTCGGTCGGGCAGCGCATCTACTATGTCTCGGGTCCCGGCACCCTGGGGTTCACCGCGGACCGGGTGCTGGGCGGGGCCTTCGGTCTCGGCCTGGAAGCCAATCTGGCGGCGGCCTACTGGCAGCTGGCCCTGAACTGGGAACCCGGCGACGAGATCTACATCTTCGGTTTCAGCCGCGGCGCGTACACCGCCCGCAGCCTGTCCGGGATGATCAACCGCCTCGGCATCCTGACCTACCGGGCCATGATCGACGGCAAATATCCGGACGCGCTGCGGATCTACCGCACCCCGAAACCCGATCCGGATGCCCCCGATCCGCCGGAATGGGCCGAATTCCGCAGGCAGCACAGCTATCCCGATCCGGTGACCATCAATTTCCTCGGCGTCTTCGACACCGTGGGCGCCATGGGTGTCCCGGGCCTCACCGCCCGCCGGCACCGCTTCCACGATGTGAACCTGTCCCGCATCGTGCTGTGCGCCCGCCAGGCGCTGGCCATGGATGAACGCCGCCGCGTCTTCGCCCCCTGCCTGTGGGAGGTTCCCGCCGGCGAACAGGAACTCTATGACCGCCCCGATCGGGTGAAGCAGGTCTGGTTCGAGGGCGTGCACAGCGATGTCGGCGGCGGCTACGCCGATTGCGGCCTGTCCGATATCACCCTGCGCTGGATGATCGCCGAGGCCGAAGCCGAGGGGCTGGCCTTCGACCACGATCGCCTGGCCGCCCTGCTCAGTACCTGCCCGCGCGATTCGGTGGATCTGCACAACTCATTGAGCACGGCCTACCGCGTCCTGAACTTCCTGCGCATGCTCCGCAGTCCGCGCAGCATGCGGTTCTACTGGGATTCGTGGCGCAAGATACTGCAACCCCAGGATCAGGACAGCTATCTGGCAGCCACGGTCCAGAATCGCGTGGGCTACCGTCCGGCCAACCTGCGCCGGTGGGAGGCGGACCACCCGGGCCCGGTCCCCGCCGAGCTCATCGTGCCCACGCAGGAACCGGTGACCGTGCCGAACCCCGCGCCGCCCGGCACGTCGCGGCCCGACACCCACCTGGCAGGAATGTCAGCGCACCAGTAGCGCGACGGGCAGCCGGGCGAACAGCTTCTCCAGCCGGGCCCGTCCCGAGAAGGTGTGCCCGGTGAGCCGGTCGGTCCAATGTCCCTGCGGCAGATCGAGAACCGTGTCCGCCCAGCCGCCGGCCTCGTCGAGCCGGATGCTGTGGCGGGTGGCGGCGACGATCACTTCCGGATTCTCGCCGACTCGCCCGCGCGCGTAGGAGATGAGGTGGTTGGCGTGGTCGCCGGACGCGAAGAGCGGCGTATAGGTGCCGCCCACGAAGCAGTCCGGGCGTTCCCGCCGCAGCCACAGCGCATAGGCCACGATCCACATCTTCACCGCGCCGGTCGGGTCGAGCTCCGGTGTGCCGGTGAGTGATTGCAGCAGCAGCGTGCGGTGGGTGAAGTCGACGGGCCGCCGGTTGTCCGGGTCGACGAGGGCGTCCTCCCACAGCTCGCACCCCTGGTAGATGTCCGGCACGCCGGGCCCGCAGAGTTGCAGCAGTTTCTGGGCGAGCGAATCCGACCAGGCGTGCGAGGCCAGGTCGGTGACGAATTCGCCGAGCTCCGCGCCGACCGGTCCGTCGATCACCGCGTCGATCCAGCGGTGCACGGCCGTCTCGAACTCGGTATCCGGTTCTTCCCAGGAGGATTGGGTGCCGGCCTCGCGAACCGCCTTCTCCGCGAACCGATGGATGCGTTCCCGGAAGCCGGGTACGGTCGCGGCGGTGCGCCCGTCGGCGGGCCAGACGCCGAACATGTTCTGCAGCAGGAACAGTGTGGTCGAGCCGTCGGGTCCGGGTGCGATCTCGTTCCACGCGCTGACCCCGCGCGCCCAGATGTCCGGCACCTGCGAGAGCATGCCGATGCGGGCGCGCACATCCTCGCCGCGTTTGGTGTCGTGGGTGGACAGGGTGGTCATGGTGGCCGGCCAGCGCGTCGCGCGGGCGGCATTGGCGAGATGGAATTCGATGAGCGAGCGCCCGAAGCGCATCGGGTCCGCGCCCATCTCCTGCAGCGACACCAGCCGCGCGGCGCGGTAGAACATGGTGTCCTCCACGGCCTTCGCGGTAATGGCCCCGCCCACCTGGTGGAAGCGCGTGGTGGCCTCGCCGTTCACCGACAGGGCGGTGACCAGCACCTGGAGCGGTGCGGTGAGTTCGCTGTTGCGCCTTGCCACTTCGGCGACGACCGCGCCGATCATGCCGGCGAGGGGTGCGTAGTCGGTGCGGTACACCGGCATGAAGGACAGCACTTCGATGGTGGCGTTGGTGAGGGCCATGGTGTCGAAGGCGTCGGCGCGGGCATCGCGTTTCACCGCGGCCACCAGCCGCCGCACCTCGGGCACCAGCATGGTTTCGGCGACGGCCCGTTTGATGCGGTGCTCGTTCTCGGTGAACCAGGCGCGGTCGCTGCCGTGCCCGGTGAACTGGCGCGAGAGTTCGGTGAGCTGTTTCTCGCCGTCGGGGTCGATGAGGACGCCGCCGAGGTCGGCGAGCGCGTCGTAGCCGGTGGTGCCGTCGATGGGCAGGGTGGCGTCGAGGGGTTCGCGGTCGGACAGCACCTTCTCCACCAGCAGCAGGCGCCGCGGCCCGATGAGCTTGCGCAGTCGCTGCAGGTAGTCGGCGGGCCGGGTGAGCCCGTCCGGATGGTCCACGCGCACACCGTCGATGAGGTCGTGTTCGCACCAGGCGGCGAGTTCGCGGTGGGTGGCCTCGAAGACCGCCGGATCCTCCTGCCGGAGCGCGGCGAGGCCGCCGACGGTGAAGTAGCGCCGGTAGCCGCACAGCCCGGATTTCCAGTTGACCAGCCGGTAGTGCTGTTTGTCGTGGATGCGCAGCGCGTTGTCGCCCTCGGTGCCGGGTGCGATGGGGAAGCGCAGATCGTGCAGTGCCAGCATGGGTTCGGGGCCGGTGCGGTCCACGCTGAGTGCGGCCGGATCGTTCTCGCCGGCGAGCACCGGCAGCGCGATGCGCCCGCCCGCGCCGTTGCCGGGACTCCAGTCGAGGTCGAAGAACTTGGCGTACTGCGATTCCTTGCCGTTGCGCAGCACATCCCACCACCACGGGTTCTGTCGCGGGTCGGCGACGCTCACATGGTTGGGGACGATGTCCACGATGAGTCCCATGCCGCGGCTGCGCACTTCATCGGAGAGGGCCTTGAGCCCGGCGGGCCCGCCGAGGGCCGCCGACACGGTGGTCGGGTCGATGATGTCGTAGCCGTGCGTGGAGCCGCGGGCGGCGGTCAGCACCGGTGACAGGTACAGGTGCGAAATCCCCAGTTGCTGCAGGTATTCCGCGATGGCGCGGGCGTCGGCGAAGGTGAGCGCGTCGGGTCGCAGCTGCAGTCGGTAGGTGCTGCGCACGGGCGTCTGCCGGGCAATGGGGCCGGTGTGGTGTTCGATCGAGACGGTCATGGCGGTATCGATCATGCCGTACGACGGAGCACGAGTAGGCAGCGTGCGGCGACATCCACGCGCGCGGCGGCGGGGCGGGCGGCGGTGTCGGCGGGCGCGCCGGTCGGTGTGGAGCAGTCGAGCTCCACCGACCAGGCATTCCCGTACCCGGAATCGGGGAGGATGAACGGCAGTGTTCGGTCGTGTGCGTTGAAGCACAGCAGGAACGAGTCGTCGCCGATGTGCTCACCGCGCGGGCCGGGTTCGCGGATGCCGTCGCCGTTCAGGAACACCGCGAGGGAACGGCCGAACCCGGTTTCCCAGTCGGTGTCGGTCATGGCCGCGCCGTCGGGGGTGAACCAGGCGATGTCGAGGGGATGGTCCTGCCCGGGCGCGGGGCGGCCGTCGAAGAATCGGCGCCGCCGGAAGACCGGGTGCGCGGTGCGCAGAGCGACTGCGCGGCGGGTGAATTCGAGCAGATCGGCGTGGGTGTGCATACCCGACCAGTCCATCCACGCCAGGGCGGAATCCTGACAGTAGGCATTGTTGTTGCCGTGCTGGGTGCGGCCGATTTCGTCGCCGTGCAGCAGCATGGGGGTGCCCTGCGACAGCATGAGGGTGGCGAGCAGATTGCGGGATTGCCTGGCGCGCAGGGCGAGTATCTCCGGATCCTCGGTCGGGCCTTCGACCCCGCAGTTCCAGGAGCGATTGTAGGTTTCGCCGTCGTGATTGCCCTCGCCGTTGGCGTCGTTGTGTTTGTCGTTGTAGGAGACCAGGTCCGCGAGCGTGAATCCGTCGTGTGCGGTCACGAAGTTGATGCTGGCGCTGGGGCGGCGGCCGGTGACTTCGTACAGATCGGAGGAGCCGGTGAGCCGGGATGCGAATTCGCCCAGGGTCGCGGGTTGCCCGCGCCAGTAATCCCGCACGGTGTCACGGTATTTGCCGTTCCATTCGGTCCAGGCGGCGGGGAAATTGCCGACCTGATAGCCGCCTTCGCCGACATCCCACGGCTCGGCGATGAGTTTCACCTGGCTCACCACCGGATCCTGGTGCACCAGATCGAAGAAGGTGGACAGCCGGTCGACATCGTGCAGTTCGCGGGCGAGGGTGGCGGCCAGATCGAAGCGGAAGCCGTCCACGTGCATGTCCAGCACCCAGTAGCGCAGTGAATCCATGATCAGTTGCAGCGCGTGCGGATGCCGCATGTTGAAGCTGTTGCCGGTGCCGGTGTAGTCCATGTAATGCTGCGGATCATCGTCCACGAGACGGTAATACGCGGCATTGTCGATGCCCCGGAACGAGAGTGTGGGCCCGAATTCATTGCCCTCGGCGGTGTGGTTGTAGACCACATCCAGGATCACCTCGATGCCCGCCGCGTGAAAGGCGCGCACCATGGCCTTGAATTCGGTGACCGCCGCGCCCGGTGCATTGCTGGAGGCGTATTCCCGGTGCGGTGCGAAGTAGCCGAAGCTGTTGTAGCCCCAATAGTTCCGCAGTCCCCGATCGAGCAGCATCCGATCGTGCAGGAATTGGTGCACGGGCATGAGTTCGACCGCCGTGATCCCGAGCCGCAGCAGGTGTTCCACGATGGCCGGATGCGCCATGCCCGCGAAGGTGCCGCGCAGTTCCGGCGGCACCTCCGGATGCGTGATGGTCATGCCTTTGACGTGTGCCTCGTAGATGACGGTCCGGTGATACGGCTGCCGCGGCGCGCGGTCGTCGGCCCAGTCGAAGAACGGATTGATGACCACGCCGGCCATGGTGTGCCCGAGCGTGTTCTGCCCGTAGTTGTAGGGCGCCGCCGACGCCCCGTAATCACCCACGAAGGCTTTGCCGTACGGATCGAGCAGCAGTTTGCTCGGATCGCAGCGCAGGCCCAGTTCCGGCTGGAATTTGCCGTGCACCCGGAATCCGTACCGCTGTCCGGGTTCGATGCCGGGCAGGTAGGCGTGCCACACGTAGCCGTCGACCTCGTCGAGCGGAATGCGGGTCTCGCGGTCGTCGTCGTCCAGCAGGCACAGTTCCACGCGCCGGGCCACCTCGGAGAACAGCGAGAAGTTGGTGCCGGCTCCGTCGTAGGTGGCGCCCAGCGGGTACGCCGTTCCCGGCCATACACCCGGTGGTGTGGTGGTCGGGTTCGCGGGAGCCATGTCCAGACCCTATCGGTCCGGAATGTCGCTCGATCAGAGTGCCCGCCGCCAGGTCTGACCGACCAGGTCGGCGCCGAAGCTGTGGTGCGGATTCGATTCGGCCAGTGTGAATCCCGCGCGCTGGTAGATGTGCCGGGCGGAGGCCAGGACGTCATTGGTCCACAGCACCATCTCGGTGTATCCGGCGGCCTCGGCGAATCGCAGGCATTCGCCGACGAGTGCGCTGCCGACGCCGAGTCCGCGGGCCGCGGGTTCGACCAGCAGCAGGCGCAGCCGGGCGGTGGTGTCGTTCTCGGCGACACACATGACGCTGCCCACGGGGATGCCGCCGGATTCGGCGATCCAGGTGCGTTCCCGTTGCGGGTCATGGGAATTCAGGAAGTCGGCGACGATGCGGGCCACCAGTTGTTCGTATTCGCCGTTCCATCCGAATTCCTGGTGGTAGAGGACGGCGTTGCGCTGGATGATCCAGCCGTGATCGCCGGGGCGGGGTTCGCGCAGGGTCACGGCCGGTGGATCGGCGGGGGTGTCCAGGATGCGTTCGATGGTGGCCATGGCCTCGAGCAGTCGGCTGCGGGTGGCGGGGGAGTGGGGTTCCAGGAGGCTCTCGATATCGCGCTGGGACAGCCCGTCGAGTTCGCCGAAGGTGGTCCGGCCGGTATCGGTCAGTTCGACGACCTGCCGCCGCCCGTCGGTCTCGGAGCGCTTGCGGGCGACGAGTCCCTTGTCCTCGAAGCGGGTCAGGATGCGGCTGAGGTACCCCGCGTCCAGGTCGAGCGTGCGGCGCAGCGAGACGACCTCGGCCGCTCCGAAGTTGGCCAGTTCGAACAGGATCCGGGCCTCGGTGAGTGAGTACTCGGTGCCCACCAGTCCCTCGCCGAGAACACCGATGATGCGGGTGTAGTGCCGGTTGAAGGCTCGTACAGCGGAGATCTGCCGATCGTCGACGGCGGCCAGGTTCATCGTCACCATGACTCCAATCCTTTGACTGAGTCAAAGGATACGCTGGGAGCGGTCGGCCGGGGTCGTGTTCGTGGTAACTTGAACGCCGTTCAAGCCTGCCGTTCGAAGGACGAATCGTGGCACTGACACCGGATGAGATCACCGCCCTCGACGCGGCGCATGTGTGGCATCCCTACGGCGGATTCCCGGCGACCACCGAACCGCTGGTGGTCGCCTCGGCCTCCGGCACCCGGCTCACGCTGGCCGACGGGCGGGAGCTGATCGACGGGATGAGCTCGTGGTGGGCGGCGGTGCACGGGTACCGGAACCCCGTGCTGGACGCCGCGTTGCTCGCGCAATCGCAGCGGATGAGTCACGTGATGTTCGGCGGGCTCACCCACGAACCCGCGGTGCGGCTGTCGCAATTGCTGGTCGAGCTGACGCCCGCCGGGCTGGACAAGGTCTTCCTCTGCGACTCCGGATCGGTATCGGTGGAGGTCGCGGTGAAGATGTGCCTGCAATATCAGCGCGCGCTGGGCCGGCCGCAGAAGCATCGGCTGCTTACCTGGCGCGGCGGATACCACGGGGACACCTTCACACCGATGAGCGTGTGCGATCCCGAGGGCGGGATGCACGCGCTGTGGACCGACATCCTCGCCGAGCAGCTCTTCGCGCCCGAACCGCCGAAAGACTACGAGCCCGACTATGTTTCGGAGCTCGAGCGGTTGATCGCCCGGCACGCGGCCGAACTCGCGGCGGTCATCGTGGAGCCCGTGGTGCAGGGCGCGGGCGGCATGCGTTTCCACGATCCGCGCTACCTGGCCGAGCTGCGCCGACTCTGCGACGAACATGACGTGCTGCTGGTATTCGACGAGATCGCCACCGGATTCGGCCGCACCGGAAGGCTTTTCGCGGCCGAGCACGCGGGCGTGCGACCGGATGTCATGTGTGTGGGCAAGGCGTTGACCGGTGGCTATATGACCCTGGCCGCGGCGCTGTGCACGCCGGAGATCGCGGAGACCATCAGCCGCGAGCACGGCGGCCTCATGCACGGGCCGACCTTCATGGGTAATCCGCTCGCCTGCGCGGTGGCGGTGGCGTCGATCGAGCTGCTGCTGTCGCGGGATTGGCAGGGGGAAGTGCGCCGCATCGAGTTCGAGCTGAACGAGGGTCTCGCGCCCGCGCGTGCGATTCCGGGGGTGGCCGATGTCCGTGTGTTCGGTGCGATCGGTGTCATCGAACTGGATCATCCGGTGGATATGCGCAAGACCACCCATGCCGCGGTGGAATCCGGTGTGTGGCTGCGACCCTTCCGGAATCTGATCTATGCCATGCCGCCCTTCATCAGCACCGGCGCCGATGTGCGCGGCATTACCGCGGCGATGGTTGCCGCGGCGTCGGTCTGACACCACCGGTCTCGGTCCGCCGCGGCTGCTGCCTGTTCCGCTCGGCCGGAGTGGAACCCTCTCGAAATACCTCTGAATCAGAGGTATTGTGGAGCACGTGCGAGATCCACGCCGCCCGGCCGCATTCGATGAGGCTCATGCAGAACTGTTCACCCTGTTGTTCAGCTCGATGGGCCGATTGCGGCGGCAGGTGGCGCGGCTGGCCGGACGTTCGTTCGACGAGCCGGGGCTGTCGGGGGCGCAGTCGGAGTTCCTCCGGCTGATCGGGCGACGGCCCGGGATCTCGGTGAAAGAGGCCGCGGCCGAACTGGGTTCGGCCGCCAACAGCGTCTCCACCCTGGTCACCGAGCTGGTGAAGACCGGTCTGGTGCTGCGCGAACCCGATCCGCAGGATCGCCGCACCATGCGGCTCTCGCTGACCCCCGATGCCCAGCGTATTGCCGACGAGACCCGCCGGCAGCGGATCGCGCTGGTCGCCGGCGCCTTCGATCAGCTCACCGACGCCGAACGCGCGGATCTGCGTGCGGGCCTGCGGGTCATGGCGCGGCTGACCGACCTGCTACACGAAGACGAGCACAGCGGAGCCGCCCGATGAGCAATGCACAACCGGCCTTCCAGACCGCGCCTCATTACGCGGTCGAATGCGTCGGCCTCACGCACCGCTACGGCGACAATGTCGTCGTCGACGACCTCACCCTGAGCATCGAGCGCGGTGAAGTGTTCGGCCTCCTCGGCCCGAACGGCGCGGGCAAATCGACCACCATCAAGCTGATCACCACCCTCGCGCCGATCCAACAGGGTTCGGTCACCGTGTTCGGCCTGAACGTGACCACGCGCGCCGTCGATGTCCGTTACAACCTCGGCTATGTGCCGCAACAGCTTTCGATCGAGGCGGGACTGACCGGCCGGCAGAATGTGGCCTGGTTCGCGCGGCTGTTCGATGTGCCGCGGCGGGAACGCGACGAGCGGGTGGACGAGGCGATGGCCGCCATGAACCTGCTCGAGGTGGCCGACCGGCTGGCGGGTGGTTACTCCGGCGGCATGATCCGCCGCCTCGAACTGGCGCAGGCCCTGGTCAATCGGCCCGCGCTGCTCGTGCTCGACGAGCCCACGGTGGGCCTGGATCCCATTGCGCGCGACAGCGTCTGGGAGCGGGTCGCCGATCTGCGTGCGGAGTACGGCACCACGGTGCTGCTGACGACGCACTACATGGAGGAGGCCGATGCGTTGTGCGATCGGATCGCGTTGCTGCACAAGGGCGTGCTGCGTGCTACCGGATCGCCCGCCGAATTGAAGGCGGGCATCGGCCCCTCCGCCACCCTCGAGGATGTGTTCCGGCATCTCGCGGGCGGTGAGCTCGAAGATTCGACCGAAGGGAATCTCCGCAATGTCCGAAGCACTCGCCGGTCGGCCCGGCGCATGGGCTGATACCGAGTTCACGCCGGTCCTGGCCCCGCGCGGCTGGGCGCGGTTGCCCCGGTTGTTCTCGCGGGTCGGGACCTTCGCGCTGGTGGAGATCCAGAAGCTGCGCCACGATCAGACCGAGGTCCTCACTCGCGCAATACAACCCGTGTTGTGGATGGTGATCTTCGGGACCACGTTCTCCCGGATTCGCGCGCTGCCCACCGGGAATGTCAAGTATCTGGATTTCCTGGCGCCGGGCATCATCGCGCAGTCGGCGTTGTTCATCGCGATCTTCTATGGCATTCAGATCATCTGGGATCGCGATGCGGGCATTCTGACCAAACTGCTGGTGACGCCGACGCCGCGGGCGGCCTTGATCGCCGGGAAGTGTTTCGCGGCGGGGGTGCGCGCGATCGCGCAGATCGTGGTGATCTTCATCGTGGCGCTGCTGATGGGTGTCGGGCTGACCGACAATCCGCTGCGCATCCTGTTGACCGTGCCCGCGGTGTTCCTCGGGACCGCGTTCTTCGCCTGCCTGTCGATGACCATTGCCGGGCTGGTGCAGGCGCGCGATCGGCTGATGGGTATCGGTCAGGCCATCACCATGCCGTTGTTCTTCGCGTCGAACGCGCTGTACCCGGTGAGTCTGATGCCGGGCTGGCTGCAGGTGGTCAGCCATGTGAATCCGCTCAGCTACGAGGTGGATGCGCTGCGCGGCCTGATGATCGGGACGCCCGCGAATCTCTGGCTCGATTTCGGGGTGCTGACGGGCGCGGCGGCGCTCGGCGTCGCCACCGCGTCCGCGCTGCTGGGCCGGCTGGTGCGCTGAATCCTGGTTCGCGGAGAATCGCAGCGCGCGCAGTGCTCAGTGACTGACCCGTTTTTCGCGGACTTTGTCCGGATTGTCGCTGTCGGAGAGGATCTCCCAGACCTTGAAAACACAGTGATAACTGTCCGACCAGCCGCGCGCGATCAACATGTAGGTGTCGCCGTCGCGCAGGATGGTGCGGCGGCTGATCAACTTCGGATGATCGGGAATGAACTTCGAGACTAGGGCGGGCACCTTGGCGAGGGCTTGTTCGCGGGTGCCCACGACCTCGGTGAGGACCTTCGGGGACCAGGTCTTGCTGTCGCCGAAGCCGGTCGTCTGCTCGACCACTATTGCCCAACGTGGCATCGTGCAGCCTCCTTCGCAACATCCAGCATAGTCCGGCCATGGTCACCTGAACGGCGTTCAAGTATGCTCACGAGCTGTGACTGTCGATCCGTTGAGCTGGCTGGACGAGCGGGCCGCCGAGCGCGTGGACGCCGGCCTGCGCCGCGAACTGCGGGCGCGCGCCCCCGAGGCGGCGACCATCGACCTGGCGTCCAACGATTACCTCGGACTGGTACGCCACCCCGAGGTTGTCGAGGGGGCTGTCGAAGCGGTCCGCAAATGGGGTGCGGGCGCGACCGGTTCGCGTTTGGTCACCGGCACCACCACCGAGCATGAGCAACTGGAGACCGAACTCGCCGAATTCGTCGGCGCGGAAGCCGGTTTGGTCTTCGCCTCCGGATACGCCGCCAACCTCGGGGCCGTCACGGCGCTGGCCGGGCGTGGGGCACTGGTGGTTTCGGACGCGGGCAGTCACGCGTCACTGGTGGACGCCTGCCGGCTCTCGCGCGCCCGGGTCGAGATCGCGCCGCATCAGGATCCGGTCGCCGTGGATCGGCTGCTGTCGCGGCGCATCGAGGAACGGGCGCTGGTGATCACGGATTCGGTGTTCAGCGCGGACGGCGACCTGGCGCCGCTGGCCGAACTGCATCGGGTGACGCGGGCCAACGGCGCGGTGCTGCTCGTGGACGAGGCGCACGGCATCGGCGTTCGCGGTGCGGGCGGGCGCGGCCTGGTGTACGAGGTGGGCCTGGCCGGCGAACCCGATCTGGTGATCACCGCGACGCTGTCCAAAGCGCTTGCCGCGCAGGGTGGTGCGGTGCTGGCCAGTGCGCGTATCCGGGCGCACCTCATCGATTCGGCGCGCACCTTCATCTTCGATACGGGCTTGGCGCCCGCGGCCGTCGGCGCGGCCCTGGCTGCCCTGCGTATCCTCCGCAACGATCCGGGCATGGCTGCGCGGGTGCTGGACCGAGCCGCCGCTCTGGCTCGGATCGCCGGTGTGCCGGAACCGGATTCGGCGGTCGTCTCGGTGGTGCTCGGCGAGGCCCAGATCGCCTACGACGCGGCCCAGGCTTGTGTCGCCCGCGGTCTGAGCGTCGGCTGCTTCCGGCCGCCGTCGGTGCCCGAGGGCACCTCCCGCCTGCGCCTGACCGCGCGGGCCAATCTCACCGAGGCCGAACTGGCCACCATCGCAACCGTTCTCGGTGAGGTGCTCGCCGAAGCGCGCGCCCGCCGGCGGGTTTCGGCGTAATCACCGTCCATCCGCTCGACCAGGAAGTGGCAACCCAGTGAGCATCCTGTTCGTCACCGGCACCTCCACCGATGTCGGCAAGACCATAGTGACCGCCGCCCTCGCCGCCACGGCCCGTGCCGCGGGCAGCGAGGTGGCCGTCTGCAAACCGGCCCAAACCGGCGTGGCCCCGGGCGAACCCGGGGACCTGGCGGTGATCGAGCGCCTCTCCGGTGTCACCCGCACGCTGGAGCTGGCTCGCTACCCCGACCCGCTGGCCCCCGATACGGCGGCCCGCCGCTCCGGCCACCCGCTGCTCACGCTCGCCGAAACCGCCGCCGCCATCGAATCCTGTGCCGATGCCGACCTCACGCTGGTGGAGGGTGCGGGCGGGCTGCTGGTTCGTATGGGCGAGTTCACCCTTCTCGACCTGGCGCAGAAGCTCGATGCCCCGGTTCTTCTCGTCACCGCACCGGGTCTGGGCACTCTCAACCACACCGAGCTGACCACGCGCGCGCTGTACGCCGCGGGCGTCCGGTGTGCCGGTCTGGTCATCGGCTCCTGGCCCGGTACCCCCGATCTCGCCGCCGAATGCAACCGCATCGATCTCCCTGCCGTCACCGGCACCGAGATCGTCGGTACTCTGCCTGCCGGCGCGGGCGCTTGGGCCCCAGCCGATTTCACGGCCTCCGCCTCGGGTTGGTTCACTCCCGACTGGATCGCCGAATACCTTCATCCGTAATCCCCGCCCGAGTTGTCTTGTCGAGCCTGGTTATTCCGTGGGGCGGCGGCAGGCGCCGGCGCGGACCGCGGTCAGGGCGGTGGCCGCGGCGCGGTCGGCGACGGCTCGGTTCAGGGGTTCCTCGGTGACCAGCAACCGGTAGTAGACGGGTGCGGTGACCAGGCCCACGAGTTCGCGGACGTCGGTGTCGGCGGGTAGCTGCCCCTGGGTGATCGCGGCGTGGATCATGGCCCGGGCCTCTTCGTAGCGGCGGGCATACAGATCGCGCTTGAGTTCGGCGATGCGCGGATCGGCGGCGGCGTCGGAGAACAGTGCGCGGATGGTGCCGACCACCAGCGGGTCGGCGCTGGTCAGCAGGTCGACCAGGGCGCGGGCGAAGGCGCGCAGGTCCGCGTCGATGGAATCGGTGACGGGTATCGGGAACAGCGTCTCCACCAGATCGGCGATGGCTTCGGCGAGTACCGCGTCCTTGGATTGCCAGCGCCGGTAGATGGTGGTCTTGTGCACGCCGGATCGTTCCGCGATGTGCTCGACGCAGAGGGTGGCGTACCCGTGTTCGGCGAGTTCCCGGAGCGCGGCGTCCAGGACGGCCGCTCGTACGCGGGCGGTACGGCCGCCGGTGCGGATGGTGCCCGGCGCTGCGCCGGCAGCTTGCACTGGTGCTCCTGAGATCGATAAATACAACCTGGGGTTGCGTTTGATCTGTCAGTGTGCCACATCCGCCGAGGGGCACGTCCGGTCCGCATCGGCCGGACCATTCCCTGCATACCGAGGTCGAGGATCTGGCGGCGATACTGGCCGAATCCGGTGCGACACAGGTGTTCGGGATCAGCTCGAGCGGCGTGATCGTGCTCGAGGCCGCGCGGACGCTGCCGGGCCTCGAGCAGATCGCGGTCTACGAGCCGGGCCTGATGCTGGACACCTCCGGCCGATACCTCGACTGGCTGCCGCGTTTCGACACCGAGCTGGCCGCCGGGCGCATCGGCGCCGCCCTCGTCACCTGCATGTTCGGCTTCGACCTGGCGCCGGCGGCCATGAAGATCATTCCGCGCCGCGTGCTGGAGAGCTTCATCGACAAGGCGGTCGCGAAGGAGGATCTCATCGCCGCGCCGGATGTGATCACCATGCGCCGGATGACTCCGACGCTGCGCTACGAGAACATCATTCTCGCCGAGAAGGCAGGCAGGCTGGCGGATTTCGCGAACCTGCCGACCGAGACGCTGCTCTTGCGGGGGACCAAGAAGGGGCCGGGATTCATCCGGCCGGCCATGGATGCCTTGGACCGGACGCTTCCGCACCATCGCAGCGTGGTGCTCCCGGGGCTCGACCATGGCTCGCCCGCCGATCGCAGCCAGACCAACGAGCGCGGCAATCCGGCGGCCGTGGCGCCCGAACTGCGCCGCTTCTTCGGCGCCACGGACGGGAGTGCGAAATGAGCAAGGCGGCAACGGCATTGGCTCGGCCGCCGAAACCGCGGACGCGGTGACCGCGACCTTCGCGGACGGCAGCACCGCCACCGCCGACGTGCTCATCGGTGCGGACGGAATCCGTTCCACCGTGCGCACTCTCATCGACGAGAACGCGCCCGGGCCCGAGTACGGCGGGGTGCTGAGCTTCGGCGGTATCGCTCGCGGCAGTGCGGTGGAGGCGAAGGAAGGGATGATGTATTTCGCCTTCGGGCGCACCTTCCTCGGCTATTACCGGGTGCCCGCGGATGCGAATGTCGGTGTCGGCCGCGGTGGGCGGGGCGAGGATCCCACCGGCACACATATCGCCTGGTTCGCGAGTCTGCCGCGCACCGAACCGCTCACCTCGGCGGAAGCCGATGCGATCGCCGAGGGTGCCCGTGGCGCGAACAAGGCCAAGGCCGAAGGCAAATCAGCCGGGCAACCTGCCCTGCCGGCTCCGGAAGACATGTTCCGCCACACCCATTGTCACACCATCGATTGGGACCGTCCTGTCACCGCGACGCCTCCCGAATAGCGTTGTCGCGCCGGCGCAGTCCGTCGAGCCAGTCGAGGATGGTGTGCAGGGCGAGGCCGAAATTGCCTACCTGGCAATGGTTCTGGGCGTACTCGTGGCGGGTGAATTCCCGGGCCGTCAGCGAGTGGGTGGCGGTGAGCAGGGCGATCTGGTCGACGAGTTGGTCGTTGGGGATGTAGTGGTCCTCGTTGCCGTGCAGCAGCAGCACGTCCTGCGTGACCAGCGGCGAGACGGACGCGGTCTCGTAGTCGCGGTAGGCCTGGAACATCTCGAAGACGGTGGGCGTGCCGGTGGTGTGCTTGCCCTGTTCGAAGGCCCATTCCAGCAGCAGGCTCTGCGCGGAGGCCTGTGCGATGAAGTCGTCGAGTGCGGCGGCGTCGCCGTTGTCGAGCCACGACATCAGTTGGGTGCGTGTGGTTTCCGGGAACATGCGCAGGTTCACGTCGAGGAAGGAGGTCATCACGCCGTAGCTGATGACGCGGCCGACCCGCGGTTCGTGTGCGGCGGCGCGCAATACGAGGCCGCCGCCCATGGAGAAGCCCATCAGCGTGACATCGTCGAGGTGGTAGAAATCGAGCACGGCCGCGACGGGCCGGTCCCAATCGGCGCGGAACGGTATGTGCGCTTCCTCGAGGGTGGCGCCCTGGCCCGGGCCCTCGAACATGACGACGTCGTAGCCCGCGTCGCGCAGCGTAATTCCGGCGAGCAGCCATTCCTCGATGTAGGAGTCGAAGCCGCCGAATACGACAATGGTGCCGATCGGCTCGGCCGGGGTGAATCGGTAGGCCGACAGCCAGCTTTCACCGAACGGAACACGGCTGTGGCTCTCGGCGGGCACCCGGTAGTGCTCGAGCACGGTCTGCACGAACCGGGTCCGGGTCGGCAGCTTCCGGTCGTCGCCGGTGGGCAGGAAGAACTCCGCGATCCGCACGTAGGCAGCGCCTTTGAGGGCTGCCCCCGCGTCCAGGTACTTGTCGCCGAGTGTCAGGAAGATCCGCGCGAAGGTCGGATAGTCGCGCACGCCGGCGACGGCCTCGCGCATCTCCGACAGCATGGAGTGGTCGCCTACCCAGTTGTAGAAGCGATTCATCTGGTAGTTGACGCTGACGTCCGGGTGCAGGTCGTAGTAGCCGACGGGGAATTGAACGGTCAAGGTGACACTCCTGGAGCTCTTGTCGCAACAGTTCGTTGCGTTAGGGAGTGTGGCATGCGGAGGGAAACAAACGCAACAGTTTGTTGTATTTATAGGTTGGGGCTCAGTGCCGCAAGGGATTCGGGTGAGAAAGTGTCAGGCCCAGCGCCGCGTGGCGCGCCGGGCCGATCGCTCATCGTTGTAGCCGAGCAGCCTGGCCTGCTCGGATCGGGTGAGTGTGGTTCCGGCCGTGGCCTTTTCGAAACGACTCCGCCGCGCACGATCCAGCTCGGCCCGCCACGTGGTGTCGTGTTCGGCCAATCGCCGCTGCAACGATCGCGGACTGAGCGCCAGACCATGAGCCACCGCCTCGAGCGTCGCCGACCGCGCGTCCAGCGCATCGGCCAGCACCGCGCCCAGCCGGTCGAGCCACGTGGTCGCCTGCGCGGGCGAGGCGGGCATGGTGGCCGCATACCGATGCAGGATGGCGGCCAGTCGTGCGTCGGCGGTGACGAACGGCAGCTCGAGATCGGCGGTACGGAACACAACGGTATCGGCGGGAGCGTCGAAATCTATTGCCTCGGTGCCGAACGCATCGATCAGCCTGGCGTGACAGGCCGGCGAACCCCAAAATTTAGGTGATATGCCATGTTTCCGCACCCCGATACCGCCGCCGCCGGAAGCATTCAGCGAATCGCGGCCTCCCGGGCCGCCGTGGTCTGCGTCGCGGGACCCTATCTGATCGAGCGCTCCAGTAGGAGGAGGGCGGCTATTACTCCTGCTACTACGACGAGGGGGTAGTGGCTCGGGGAGTGGGCGTAGTCGTAGCTGGAGGCCATGACGAGGATCGCGAGGAGCAGGAAGAGGAGTCGCTTCATTCGGGCACCGCCTGGGGGTGGCTTTCAGGGTAGGGGGCCGGGAAGTTGTTGGGGCACTGCCCAACTCGGTGGGTGGCGGTGGAGGGGCGGGGGAGTGGCGGTGGGGTGGGGGACCGGGCGGTCGGCTCATGAATTCCTCATGAGGGGTTTGGGATTGTTGTGTCATGGAGGAATTGGCGGCGGTGGCGCATGTTTTGCGGCGTACTACCTTCGGGCCGTTTCCTGGGCAGGTCGAGGCGCTGGCCGGGGGTGCCGTCGATGCGGTGCTGGGGGCGGCGGCGTTGGTGCCGGAACAACCTGTGTTCGATGAGGACTCGGACGCCGGGGCGGAGGGGCCGGTGGGGCGGTGGTTGCGGCTCATGGGGGATCCGGCGGCGGGGGTGCACGAGAAGTTGGTGTGGTTCTGGCACGGGCATTTCACGTCCAGTCACGACAAGGTCGATACGTGGGAGCTCATGTGGCGGCAGCATGTGATCCTGCGGGAGCATGCGCTGGGGAACTTCCGGGACCTCGCGCACGCGGTCACCGTGGACGGTGCGATGTTGCAGTGGCTGGACGGGGACGGGTCCAAGGCGGCGGCGCCCAATGAGAATCATGGGCGGGAGCTCATGGAGTTGTTCACCATCGGGCGGGGGCCGTACAGCCAGGCGGATGTCCGGGCGGCGGCGGTGGCCATGTCGGGGTGGAGTGTGGGGGAGGGCGGGCAGGTCGCCTTCGATGCGGCGAGCGGGAATACCGCGCCGGTGACACTGCTCGGGCGATCGGTGACGGGCGTGCACGATGTGGTCGATGTGGTGTGCGATCGGCCGGAATGCGCCCGGTTCATCGCGGCGAAGCTGCATCTGTTCCTGGTCGGGCAGCCCGCTTCGGAGCAACGGGCGGGCGAGTTGGCGGCGGTGTTCACCGGTGCGCGGCTGGAGATCCGGCCGCTGGTCGAGGCGATCCTGCGGGGCCCGGAGTTCGCGCGGGCGGTCTACGCTCGGCCGCGATACCCGGTCGAATGGGTGACGGCCGCGCTGGGCGTCTGTGGAATCAGTGATACCGCAAAGGCTTTCGAGACCATGACGGCCCTCGGGCAGTCGCCGTTCTATCCGCCGAATGTGGCGGGCTGGCCGCCGGGCATGCGGTGGCTGGATCCCGGGGCGGCCGTCGCCCGGGCCCAGCTGGCGGTGGGCGCACCCGTGCTCCCGGATATCGCGGGTGCGACCGATCCCGTCGCGGCGGTCTTCGCGCGGGCGGGCATCCACGATCCGACACCCGCAACGCTCACTGCGGCAAGGGATCTCGCCTTCACCCTCCGGCGGGACCCGAAGTCGGCGGCGACGGCGCTGCTGGGCTTCGTCCTCACCGCACCCGAATTCATCCTTGCCTGAGTTGAACAGGATTTCTCATGGTGGACAGAAGAACAGTGCTGCGTGCCGGTCTCGGCGCGGGCGCGGTGGCCGCGGTCGGCGGCCTGGCGGGGTGCGGGGTGTTCGGGCCCTCGGACGGCACGCATCCGCCCGCCACCGTACGCGCGGCCACGCTGGACAAGCGGCGGTTGCTCGTCATCGAAATGGCCGGTGGCAGTGACGGATTGTCGATGGCGGTCCCGTACGCGGATTCGCGTTATCGAGATCTGCGGCGCGCCACCGCGATCGCCGCGGAGAAGGTGCATCGCCTCGACGGCGATCTCGGACTGCATCCGGCCTTGCGGCAGCTGGCGGCGCAGGGCGTCTCGGTGGTTCCGGGGGTCGGCACCGCGAAACCGGATCTCTCGCATTTCGAGATGCTGCACCGCTGGCAGGCCGGCGATCCCGAGGGCGCCGTCCGGCCGGACACCGGATTCCTGGGCCGCCTGTGCGACCATCTCGGCGATCCCGGCGCGCCCGCGGTCGGTGTGGCGCTGGGGGCCGGTTCGAGTCCGGCGCTGGCCTGCGCGCATGTCACCACGCTGTCGGTCGATCACGATATGGGCGGCCTGTTCCCGGCCTTCGAGGATGAGAACATTCGCGACGCCTGGCCGGCGGCGCAACGCGCCATGGCGCATCCGGATCGGGCCGATACCGCGCCTTTCGCCATGGCGCGGTCGGGAACCGCTGCGGCGCTGCGTTTCTCGGATGTGGCGGCGAAACTGACGCCCGCCGCCGACGGCTATCCGGACAGTGATCTGGGTGTGCAATTGCGGCTGGCCGCGCGCCTGCTCGCCGATGATCAGCACGGACTGCGGATCGTGCACGTGCCCATGGGCGCCGATTTCGATACCCACAGCAGGCATCCGACCCGTTACGGCGCGCTCATGACCGATCTGGACGCCGCGCTGGCGGCATTGCGCACGGACCTGGCCGCGCGCGGCATCGCCGACCGGGTCCTCATCGCCGCCTACAGCGAGTTCGGCCGCCGGGTGCCCGACAACGGTTCCGACGGTCTCGATCACGGCGCGGCCGGAACCGCCCTGCTGCTCGGCCCGACCAATCCGGGCGTATTCGGGGATCTGCCGTCGCTGCGCAACCTCGATCCGGACGACAATCTCCGGGCCACGGTCGATATGTCCGAGTTTTACGCGACGCTCGCCGAGAGCTGGTTCGGCATCCCCGCGAACGAGGTATTGCCCGGCCGACCCCGCCCGATTCCGGGGGTCGTGGCCGCATGACCACCCGGGATGCTGTAATTGCGCGGGTGCGGGTGCTGGTATGTGAGGACGACACGAACCTCGGCGACGAGATCGCCGCCGGGTTGCGAGCCGCCGGGTTCGCCGTCGACCTGGCCCGCGACTACGCCGCCGCCGACCTCAAAATCACAGTCAACAGCTACGACTGCCTCGTCATCGACCGCGGCCTCCCCGACGGCGACGGCCTCGACCTCGTCCGCGCCCACCGCGAATCCGGCCAACGCACCCCCGCACTCATCCTCACCGCCCGCGACGCCCTCACCGACCGCCTCGACGGCTTCGCCCACGGCGCCGACGACTACGTCGTCAAACCCTTCGCCATGGACGAACTCGCCGCCCGCGTCAACGCCCTGTGCCGCCGCCAGGAACTCCCCGCACCCACCCGCACCGTCCTCGGCACCCTCGTAGTGGACCGCCCCCGCCGCCGCGTACACCGCGCCGGCACCCTGCTCACCCTGACCCCCAAAGAATTCAGCGTCCTGGAACTGCTCGCCGCCCGCGCCGGCACCGTCGTCTCCCGCACCGAACTCATCGAATGCTGCTGGGACGAAATGGCCGAACCCGCCTCCAACGTCGTCGACGTCGTCATCGCCCAACTACGCCGCAAACTCGGCAACCCACCCCTCATCGACACCATCCGCGGCATCGGCTTCACCATCAACCCCTGACCCCGACATGACCTGCACCCACCCGCTACCCACTCATCCGCCCCGAGCCCGCCGCCCGCGTGCGGCCGGATTCACCAGGCGGACAGTCGAATCGCGTGGCAGCGAATTTCCCCGCCGGCGACAGAAGTGCCGCGGGATCCCGATTCCGCCGAAATCACCCGGCGGTGCGTTATGACAGGTCCGCAGTCGGAAGCTGGAGGCGCTGAGGGCGGATCCGGACCGCAGCCGAGCAGCGGGAAGTCGGCTGTGCGCGCGGCGCTTCGTCGATTTCGCAGGGGAGATGCGCGTTCGCGGGTGGCGCGGCCGGCCACGCCCGAGCGGTTGCGGCGTACGCGGTGGTTGCTGACGGCGTTGTTCACCGCTATCACGGCGGTTTGCCTGATCGTGCTGGGGACGGTGGCGGCGACGATCGATGCGCATTCGCGGGATACGGCGCTCGATGGTCGCATCGATCGGGTGGTGACCGGGCTGGCGCGGGAAGTCTATTGGGACGAGGACGGGGTGGCCGATCTCGAAACCGTGCGCACGGATGATGATCTCGCGCAGGGGTCGCGGTCGGTGGTGGTGCTGGTGCGGGCTGTGGGTGGCGGCTGGCGGGAAGGGTTCACGCACAAGCGGAATGGGCTGCCCGCCGATCTGAGCGGAGTGGCCGGTGAAGTGGCCGACAGTACGGATACCGTGTGGCGCACCACCACCGATCGCGGCGGCACCGCGGTGCGGCTGGCGGCGGAACCCGTGTGGGACAACAAGGGTGATGTCGGGGCGGTGGTCGTCGCAGGCGCGGATCCCGGGCCTTGGATGGCCGATCACCGCCGGCTGGTGCTCGCATTGGAGCTCGGTGGTGCGGCGCTGGTGGCGCTGGCCGCGCTCGCGGGACATCTGCTCTCCGGCGTGAGCATGCGGCCCGCCGTGCGCATGCTGGACGAGCAGGAACGCTTCCTGTCCGAAGCCTCTCACGAACTGCGCACCCCGCTGGCCACCCTGCGGCTGTATCTCGATGCGGCACTACGCGATCCGGACGACACCCGCCGCGCGGTGACCGATGCCCGCTCACTCACCGATCGCATGGGCCGCCTCGTCACCGGCCTGCTCGCGCGCACCCGCACCGAAACCGGGCTGGGTGAACTGGATCTGCAGCGACTGGCCCTCGACCAATTGGTCGAGGGCGTGGTCGCCGAGTCCGGTGGCGAGGTGATATTGCACACGGAACCTACTGTGGTGCAAGCAGATCCGGATCTGCTGTCGCTGGCCGTGCGTAACCTCATCGACAATGCGATCGTCCACGGCGGCGGTACCGAGGTCGAAGTGACGGTGGCGGCGGGCACCGTGACCGTGCGCGATCACGGACCCGGCCTGGATCCCGCGCTGTCGGACCCGTTCCAGCGCGGCGCGGCCGGTCCGAGCGGACACCACGGCATCGGCCTGTCGATCGTGCAATGGGTGGCACAAGCCCATTCCGGCTCTGTGGCAATACGATCCGCCGAGGACGGCGGCGCCATCGCCACCCTGACCCTCCCGCTCGCGCCTACGGACCCGCCGCAATAGACCCCGCCGAGCCGGCGAACAGACCTCGCGGATCCGCGGTGAACAGACCTCACGAAGACGGCGTAAGAACCGCGCCGCCGGGCGTACTGTGACGGCGTGGCCTCCACCCATATCGAATGGTTCGTGAGTGCTCCGCGGCCGAATGTCTTTCGGGCGCTACTGGATGCGCGTTCGGTGCGAACGTGGATGGTTCCCGACGGCATGACCAGCCGCATCCACGAATTCGACCCGCGGGTGGGCGGACGCTTCCGCATCTCGCTCAGCTACGACGTGCCGACCGGCGCCGGTAAGACCTCCGCGCACACCGACACCTTCCACGGCGTCTTCACCCGCGTGGTCCCCGATCGCACGGTCGTGCAGACCGTCGAGTTCGAGACCGAGGATCCCGCCCTCCGCGGCGAGATGACCATCAGCTACACCCTCGACGACGCCCCCGGCGGCACCCGCGTGGCCGCCCACCACGACAATCTGCCGCCCGGCCTCTCCCAGCAGGACAACGAAGTCGGCTTCCGCATGTCCCTGGCGAAACTGGCCACGCTGGCCGAGCAGGAGGAACGCCGGCGGCACGGCTGAAACGAACCCCGCAGTGCCTTAGCCGATGAAGGTTAACGGCAGGAGTACGAGCATTTCACGGCCGGGGATGTCACAGTGGATTGTTATGGCGCTGCCGGATTTTCCGAATCCGTCCGGAATCGCCGATTACGACGATCGGCGACGGGTGGCGCTGCTGCGTGCCGGGAGGCTGGGGCACGATTGGGTGCGGTGGCGGTCGGCGCGGTTCATCCTGTTGCGGCTGAGCATGATTCCGGTGGTGGTGCTCACGCTATTCGCGCAGTATCTGGCATTGGATGTGATGCCCGAACGGGCGCGGCTGGCGCAGACCCAGCCCGCCGTGCTGCCGATCGCCGGGCCATCCGATCCGCTGGCGAGCGATACCGCCGTCTTCGATCTGGTGGGTCTCGGTGTGCTCGATGCCTCGGAGACCGCTCGCGCGCTGCCGTCGCTGACGAAACTGGGGTCGGTGTGGGCGGTGCGCTATGACAACACCGGTATCGACACCAAGGTCATCGCCGACCTCATCGTGAAGGTCACCAAGGCGGCGAAGGTGAAGAAGGTGGTGCTCGCCGGGCACAGCATGGGTGGGGTGATCGCGCTCGAGATCGCCGATCACCTGCATACCGGCAGCGATCGCAAGGTGCTCGCCGTGATCCTCGACTGCACGCCCCTCGACCTGTACGCGGTCCGCCCGCAGGCGCGCGATCAGGGTGAGGAACTGCTGCGCTGGGTCGGCTGGTTCCCCGGCGCCCGCGAGAGCCGCCTGCTGCGGATGGCCGCGGAAGTCTATGCCCGCCACCAGAGTTTCTCGGGCGGCCGCTACGGTTTCCGGCCGGGCAAGTTCCGGGATGCCGTGCTCGACGTGCTGCACGAGAAGATCCTGAACACCGACGCCGCCAGCAATGGGCTCATCGAGGACCAGTTCAAGGCCATCGTGGCGGGTGGCGCGGTGGAGGATCTGCGGGCGCTGGCCAAACCGGTGGACGGAAAGCCGCGGCCCGCAATCGTTTTCATCCGCCCGCACGATCCGTACCGGGATCCGATCGTGGATGTCGAGTATTCGCATCGGGTGCTGATCGAGCAGGTCGGCGGGGTGGACGGCACCCTGCTGGTGGCCTTCACGCGGCATGCGGGGCACGCCAACCCGATTCAGCATCCGGAGGAGTACAACGAGCTGATCGCCCAGCAGGTGGTGCCGTTCATCCGTGAAGTGCAGAGCGATGCGGCTTTATCGGCGATCACCGGGCGCTGATCACCTCACGACGTCATCGTAGGCGGACCGGATTCCCGAGGGCGGCACCATGTTCCAGCGTTCCAGTTGAGTACGGACCTGTTCGGCGGCATCGATGTTCAACGGCCCGCTGGTCCACAGCGCGTAGGGGAGATTCAGGAACTTCCCCTCGGTGACGGCGCGCAGATTCTGGATGCCGGGCTTGGCGCGCAGCAGGTCCACCTTCTGCTGGAAGGTCTGCGGCGGATAGTCGACGAAGACGATGGCATCCGGATCGGCGGCGGCCAGGCGCTCCCATGAGACGGAGGTCCAGGTATCGGCGACATCGTCGAGGGCGTTGCGCGCCCCGGCCGCCGTCAGGATCGCTTGTGGCGCACCGAATTTACCGCTGGACATGATGGTGTCGGAGGCACTGTCGAACAGGAACAGCGTCGGCGGTTTCGCAGGTTGCGGGGCGGCCCGCAGCGCGGCCAGCCGCCGGTCCAGGTCATCGGTGAGCGCGGTGGCGCGATCCGTACGCGCGGTGATGCGCCCCAGATCGGTGAGATCGGTGCGCAAGGCCGTCCACGGTTCGACGATGCCGCGCTCACCGTCGGGGCGACGGCAGCTCTCGGTGAGCACGTAGGGTGCGACACCGGAGGCGCGCAGGGAATCCGGCGTCAGGTTGGCGGCCTCGGAGTAGCCGTAGTTCCAGCCCGCGACCATCACATCCGGTCGCTGCGCCAGCACCGTCTCGCGCGAAGGATAGTCGGGTGCAACGGAATTCAGCTTGTCGACCGCATCCCCGTAATGCTTGCGCAGCGTGCCCGCATCGCGTTTGAGGCTCGATACGGCGGTCACCTCGTCCTGGGCGCCCAGCGCCAGCACCATCGAGATCAGGTTGCCGTCATTGACGAACATGCGTTTCGCGGGTGACGGGAATTGCTGGTCCACACCGCAATTGCGCACGGTCAGGTCGCCCGCGACGGTCTTCGACTGCCCGCAGGCCGCCAGGGTGCCCGCCACGGCGGTGACGGTCAGGATCAGGGAGAGCTTTCCCAGGAGCATGCCAGTTCTCAAGACTGTGCCTTTCGCGCGGTGATGAGCAGATGGGAGGAACCGGTCTCGGGATCCGGCACACGCAGGGCGCGCACCCCGAACACGGTGTCGAGGACCTCCGGACGCAAAGCGATATCGGGCGTTTCGAGCGGATGCGCCCGCCCGTCGTGCAACACCAGCACCCGATCGCAGTACCGATCGGCGAGCGCCAGATCGTGCAGGCTCATGATCACCGTCCGATCCAATGACCGTGCCAGCGCCAGCAATTCGAGCTGATGCGTAATGTCCAGATGATTGGTCGGCTCATCCAGCAGCAGCACCGGCGTCTCCTGCACCAGCGCCCGCGCCAGCAAGACCCGCTGCCGCTCCCCACCCGAAAGCCGATGCACTGCCCGCCCCTCGAACCCGGCGAGATCCACCGCCCGCAAGGCCTCGTCGACCACCATCCGGTCCCCGTCGCCCCCGGTACCCCACGGCAGCAGATAAGGCGTCCGCCCCATCGCAACCAACTCACCCACCAGCAGATCCGCCTGCGGCAGCTCATCCTGCGCCACCATGGCGAGCAACCGCGCTCGCCGCCGCACCGAAAGCCGATGCACCGCGACCTCATCGACAAGAACATTGCCCGCCGCGGGCGCAACGAGCCCCGCGATCGTCCGCAGCAGCGTCGTCTTACCTGCCCCGTTGGGCCCGACGATGCCGACCATCTCCCCGGCGCCCACCTCGAACTCCACGCCGGAAACGACGGCTCGCCGCCCGGCGGCGCAAGCCAGACCCCGCACCGCCACAGATCCGCCGCCACGTGTGCCTGCCACCGCCGCAACGGAATCGGATGGCGCGGTGGCGCGCTGCCGATCGGCGGCTCGGGACGCTCGGCGCCGCGGCCATGTCGGCTTCGCCGCACCGGCGGCGTCGCGTGGGCCGGGCGCGCGATCTCGTTCCGCGTTCGTCATGCGGCACCGAATCGATATGTCCGCCGGCCCATGAGGAGGAGGAAGGCGGGGGCGCCGATCAGGCCGGTGAGGACGCCGACGGGGATTTCGGTGGGGCGGACCAGGACTCGGGTGGCGGCGTCGGCGACGACCAGGAAGAGGGCGCCGCAGAGGGCCGAGGCCGGGAGCAGGATGCGGTGACGCGGACCAACTATGAGGCGGGCCGCGTGCGGCACCACGAGGCCGACGAAGCCGATACCGCCGGAGACCGCGACCAGGACACCCACCAGGATCGCCAGCAGGATGAAGAGCGCGATCCGCAACTGCCGCACCGGCACTCCGACCGAGGCTGCGGTGTCCGCGCCCAGGTTCAGCACATCGAGCCAGTTGGCGGAGAGCAGTAGGACGAGGGTGCAGGCGGCTACCACGGTGGCGGGGAGCAGGATTCGAGTCCAGTCGGCGCCTGCCAGGCTGCCGAGCAGCCAGAAGAGGACCGATTTTGCGGCGGCGGGATCGCCGCTACGGAAGACGATGTAGCTGCTCAGGGCGCTGAAGGCCGAGCCGAGGACGGTGCCGGTCAGGACCAGGCGCAGCGGGGTGAGGCCGCCTTGGGCCACCGCGACCAGAAATACCGCCGCCGCGGCGGCCAGAGCGCCGGCCAGCGCGCCCGCCGACAGTGCCCAGAGTCCGGCTGCCGCAAAGCTTCCCGTGGTGATGACGGCTGCCGCGCCGACGCCCGCACCGGAGGAGACGCCCAGCAAATAGGGATCGGCCAGTGGGTTGCGCACCAGGGTCTGCATGGCCGCGCCCGCGACCGCCAGCCCGGCCCCGACGATCGCCGCCAGCAGGGTGCGCGGCACTCGGAGCTGCCAGACGATGGTGTCGGCGCCGAGGTTCGCGGGTGCGAGTCCGGTTGCGCGCCGGTGCAGTACGTCCAGTACGTCGTGCAGCGGGATGGTTTCGGCGCCGAATCCGGTCGCCACGATCATGGCGGCGAGCAATAGCGCCACCAGTACCGGCAGCGTGATCGCCGCCCGGGCACGGCTCATCGACGGAGCTCTCTGGGCAAATCGCGGCCTCTCCCGAGTTCGGTCCGGTGGGGGAGGTCTGACTCGCAGCCCGAAGGTTGCTCACAGTGGCGCGACCGTTCCGGGTTTGCACCGGATTCCCGCACCCACCGGGGATGACGGGACGGACTCTACCGTCCGGAAGTATTGCTCAACGGATGCGGGTGCCCAGCAGGTGACGCACACCGCTCACGAACAATTGCAGCCCGAAATCGAAGCGGGCGGTGGCGTCGGTGGTGTCGTAGAGAGGAGAGTGTTCCTCGGCGAGGGCGCCCGCGGAATCCATCTGGATGCGCGATTGCTCGTCGACGGTCTGGCCGAGTACGTAGTACAGCAGCGTGTAGGCCGCGAGATCGGCTTCCTCCCGTGTCATGCCCGCGCGAATGGCGGCGCTGGCCAGCCGTTCCCGCCCCTTGCTGGTGGTCAGCCGGGAAGCGTAAGTGGCCGAGACCAATTCGGCTCCGTCGCGGTAGGCGAGCAGGCAGGAGCGCAGCCGATGCGCCAATTCGGTCAGCTGGCCGGACCATTCGCCCGCACCGACCGGTTCGTCCATGGGTGCGAGAATGCGGTCGGCGACCGCGCCGAGCAGGGCCTGCTTATTGGGGAAGTGCCAGTACAGCGCGCCCGGCTGCACATGCAGCGAGCTCGCCAGGCGCCGCATGGTCAGGTCGGCGAGCCCGTACTGGTCGAGAATGGCGATGGCCCCGTCGACCACGTCCGTGCGATGAAGTTGCACTGCAGAATCCGACCCTCTCGTGTTCCGGCTCACGTTCCCGGCTGCTAGCCTACCCTGAACACCGTTCAAGTTGTTCGGCTACACGAGCCGGGCACGTTGCGATGCCCGGCCCGACCGGCCGGACGAAGGGACTCGTAGGCATGACCCAGGCAGCCGTCACCACCGAGGCCGGAAGCACTGCCGGCGACGACATTCTCGCCATCGCCCGCGAGCAGGTGCTCGAACGCGGCGTCGGACTCACCCAGGACCAGACCCTCGAGGTACTGCGCCTGGGCGACGACCGGCTCGAAGAACTACTGAGCCTCGCGCACGACGTGCGCATGAAATGGTGCGGACCGGAGGTCGAGGTCGAGGGCATCATCTCGCTCAAGACCGGCGGCTGCCCCGAGGACTGCCACTTCTGTTCGCAGTCCGGCCTTTTCCAGTCCCCCGTGCGCGCCGCGTGGCTCGATATCCCGTCGCTGGTCGAGGCCGCCAAGCAGACCGCCAAGACCGGCGCCACCGAATTCTGCATCGTGGCCGCCGTGCGCGGACCGGACGAGCGGCTGATGGCGCAGGTCGCCGCCGGCGTCGAGGCCATCCGCAACGAGGTCGACATCCAGGTCGCCTGCTCGCTCGGCATGCTGAACCAGGAACAGGTGAACCAGCTCGCCGCCATGGGCGTGCACCGCTACAACCACAATCTCGAGACCGCGCGTTCGCACTTCCCGAACGTGGTCACCACGCACACCTACGACGAGCGCTGGGAAACCCTGCGCATGGTGCGCGAGGCCGGTATGGAGGTCTGCTGCGGCGGCATCCTCGGCATGGGCGAAACCCTGGAGCAGCGTGCGGAATTCGCCGCGGACCTGGCCACGCTGGAGCCCGACGAGGTGCCGCTGAACTTCCTCAACCCGCGCCCCGGCACGCCGTTCGGTGACCTCGAGGTGCTGCCCGCGGCCGACGCGCTGCGAGCCGTCGCCGCCTTCCGGCTCGCGTTGCCGCGCACCATTCTGCGCTTCGCCGGCGGCCGCGAGATCACGCTCGGCGACCTCGGCGCCAAGCAGGGCATCCTCGGCGGCATCAATGCCGTCATCGTCGGCAACTACCTGACCACGCTGGGCCGGCCCGCCGAAGCCGACCTGGATCTGCTGGGCGAGCTCGAGATGCCGATCAAGGCGCTCAACGAAACTTTCTGACAGCAGCGGGGCGGTAGCCCTCTGACGCCGGTGGACCATCCGGAGCCGGTACCGTGAAGCGGTACCGGCTTCGGCGCAGCTCGACCAGGCTGTTCCACATCGAGACACGAAGGATCCATCGAGGTGATCGTGGAGATAGAGGAGCGCTACAACCCGTTCACGGGTAAGCGGATCGTGCCGGGTCTGGAGGATCCGGTGCCGGCCGCCGCCGCACTGGGATTGGAGCCGCCGCGCTACTGCGAACAGTGTGGCCGCCGCATGATCGTGCAGGTGAGCCCGGACGGCTGGTGGGCGAAGTGCTCCCGGCACGGTGTTCTCGACTCCACGCACCTGGAACACCGCTAGTGGCAACCGCATTCACCGCCACCGAACCGGGCGGGCTGGACACGGGCATCCTGATTCGTGAGGTTCGTGCCGCCACGGTGGTGGCCGCGGTGATCGGCGCGGCGAGCGCGCTGGGCGGGGTGGTCTGGGCGTATCTCGCACCGGCCGAACAGCTTGCGGTGGTCGACAAGAATCAAGGGGTGGCGCTCACCGGGGAGAGCGTGCACCGGTTCGATGGGCTCGCCATCTTCGTGCTCATCGGGTTCGTCACGGCGGTGGTCACCGCGAGTGCGGCCTGGCGGTGGCGCTGTGCGCGCGGGCCGCTGGGGCTGCTCGGCATATTGCTCGGCTCGGTGGGCGGGGCGGTGCTCATGAAGTTCGTGGGTGAGGCGGTGGCCGAGCAGGTGCATACGCGGCCCGCGAATCCGGCGCTGCACACCATCGTGGAATTCGCGCCGTCCGTGGAGAGCTGGGCCGTGATCATCGTGCAGCCGCTGGCGGCGGCGCTGGTGATTCTGATCCTGGCGGCCCTGAGCACACGTGACGATCTCGGGACCGGTGAACTGCTCCCGTTCGGCGGCAGCCCGCCCGAGCCGGATGTGCTGGCGCCCAACCAGTTCGGGTCCGCCATCACGTACGGGCCGTATTACGGTGCGGGTGGCGCGCCGCAGCCCGGTGCGCCGCGCGATCCGATGGTGCCGTTCGAGGCGCCGGGTTCGGCGCCGGAGCCGGGTACCGCGCGCTGACGGTTGCGCGCCGTGGGAAATTCGGTGGATGCGGCCGCGGGGTCGGCCTACCCTGGCGGAGCATCGGCCTCCCTGCGGGTCGAGTTCGACGACACCGTTTTCCAGGGGGAGATCATGAAAGCAGCCGCGCCGGCCGATAATCCGGCGGCGAACGATCCGGCGGAGCGACCGGACCTGGCGGCGTGGCGGCAGCGCCACGAGCTACGGCGTTCCAATGCCGCGCGCCCGATCCCGAGTGCCCGGACCTACCGTCGTTCGACCAAACATCGTAAACGTGAATCGGATGGTTGATCGGTCACTCGCGTTTTATGTCGGTGGCGTCGATTAATGTTCTTGCTGGGCGGGGGAGAACCGCTCGCCGTTGCGAGACAAGGAAATTCGATGACAATGCTTCGTTGTGCCGCCGCTACCGTCGGTGTGGCCGCAACCCTGCTGAGCGCGGGCGCGGGTATCTCGAGCGCGGATGATTCACACACGGTGCTGTACGAGGCGTGGGGGACCGGCACCAACACGGCACACGCGATCGCCTATATCGGTGATAACAGCGATGCTCTACAGGACACCAATGTGTCATTGCCGTGGTCCAAAACGGTAACCTCGAATTCAATTCCGATCTGGAACATGAACGCGCAGAACGCCGGAACAACCGGCTCCATCTCGTGCCGCATCACCGTCGACGGCATCGTCAAGGACGAGCAAACAGCCAACGGTGAGTACGCCATGGTGATGTGTTCCGTGACCCCGCAGTAGTAGCCGTCGCCGCAGGTCGGGCGTAACCTGACAGTGTCGTGTTCACGGCACTGTCAGGTAGGTAATCGGAATAAGGCGCGGGATCTCCGATGGCCGTAAATTGGTGGCGCGACGCCATTCTGTTACAAATGGCCCGCTCGCGAGCAAGCGCAGCGGTAGCCTTTCTCGTCCTCGACGACGGCACCAACATAATCACTTTTCCACGCCTCAATTGGGCGATCGTCTTCGGCGCCCTCGTCGCAATACTCGCCGGCGCGGTGGCACTCATGGTGCTGGTCAGTTCGGCTCGATTCGATGCGCCGCCGGCGCCTCCGCCGACACCGCCCGCAACATGTCAAATGTTCTGTCCCACAACGCCCTGAACCCTGCCCATTGCATTGCACCGGGTTCAGTGGTTATAACCGGTACATGACGGTTAACTCGACGCTCACCGCCCGCGGCCTACTCCTCGATATGGACGGCACCCTCGTGAACTCCGACGCCGTTGTGGAACGCCTGTGGCGCCGCTGGGCCGCCGAAAACAACCTGCCCGCCGACGATGTCCTGGCAGTGGCCCACGGCCGTCAGGGCTGGGCCACCATGGCCGAACTCCTGCCCGAACGCCCCATCGAACTGAATCAGGCCGAGAACGATCGCATGCTGGCCGAGGAAGTCACCAATGTGGACGGCGTAGTCGCGGTCCCCGGCGCCCCCGAGTTCATGGCGGCCATCGCCCACCTCCCGCACGCCTTGGTGACCTCCGCCAGCCACGCCCTCGCCGAATCCCGCATGGCCGCAGCCGCTCTCCCCCTCCCGACCCTCCGCATCACCTCCGAATTGGTCACCGCCAGCAAGCCCGACCCCGAGGGTTTCCTGAAAGCCGCAGCCGAACTGGGCATCCCACCCGAAGACTGCCTCGTCTTCGAAGACTCCGAAGCCGGCATCACCGCCGCCAAATCCGCCGGCATGCCCGTACTCGGCATAGGCCCCCGCGCCGCCGCCTTCACCCCCACCGCCCACATCCCCGACCTGACCCACCTCCGCATAGAACAACTCCCCGACGCCACTATCGCCATCCACCTCACCCACTGAGGGCTTGTAGTTCAGTGGGTAGTGGGTTGGATCCAGCGGCGTAGTGCGTCGATCGTGGTGGTCGGGGAAGTGTTGAAGCAGAGGTGGATTCCCGGGACCACGGTGATGAGCACGTTGATCACGCGCTCGAAGAGCAAGGTGTTCTCGGGGGACAGGCGAACACCGCCGCCGATCATGGCGACCCGGAAGGAACCGGACGCAAGGGTTTCGCGGAGTTTCGCTTCCGCGGCATCGGGATCCGTGGGGACCAGGCATGAGACGACATCGAAGCCTGCCTCGCGCAGGGCGGCGTTACCGGCTTCGACGAGGGCCGTCAGGCGGGCCTCGTCGATGTCGGGGTGGCGGCTGTAGTCCAGGTCGCGGGGATGGATGCCGATGGAGAGCGCGGGGGAGCGGTACATCATTCAGGTTTACCGGAAGGCCGACCGGGTGGCGAATGTGCGTTCTCTGCCTCCGGCACGAGCGGCAGATTGGTTCTGAAACAACAGGTTTCACAATATGTCGACCGGAATGCCCGATCCACCGATCCGGGAAGCCCCGACTCGGCCCAATCGAGCGATGCGCACGAGTGCGGCGGGGTACCTTCCGTGCCATGAGCGACTACGACCGGTCCGGTCGCGGTAGGTCGTCTGAACCGTTGACGGAACCCCTGTACGCCCCGAAGTCCCACTACGACGCCAGGTCCCGTGAGCCCGTGCCCGAGCCGTTGCCGAGGATTCACTCGGGACGGTTGTGGGCGGGCGGGATCGGCACGGCGGTGGTGATGGCGCTACTCATCCTGGTGGCCATCCTGCTGGTGCGTGGCGTCTTCGGCATCCCCGTCCTCGCGCCCGAGCACGAGGGCGTGTACGGGACCGCGAACACCACCACCTATGCCCTCGGCGCGGCCGGAATCACCCTGCTGGCCACCGGTATTCTGCACGGTCTGCTGGAGTTCATGCCCACCCCGCTCACCTTCTTCTACTGGATCACGTCGCTCGCCACCGCGGCGGCGGTGATCCTGCCGTTCACCGTGTCCGCCGCGCAGGACGAGCAGATCGCCACGGCCGTCATCAATCTGGTTGCGGGCGTGTGCCTGATGAGCGTGCTCGGCACGGTCGCGGCCGGATCGGTGCGCCACCCGGGCGGTGAACTCAGCTGGGCGGACGCAGAGCGGCGAACTCGTCGGTGACCCGGATCTCGGAGTCGGTGAAGCGGTAGACCGCGGCCGGACGGCCGCCGGCGCGACCGGGGGAGGCGGTGGCGCCGGTGGGGGTGATCACCTTGCGGCGGGTCAGGACGCGCTGCAGGTTGGTGGTATCCACGTCGTATCCGAGTGCCGCGCAATAGATTTCGCGCAGCGTGGACAGGGTGAAGGTGGCGGGCGCCAGGCCGAAGGCGATATTCGTGTAGGACAGCTTGCCCGCCAGGCGGTTTCGCGCGTGCTGCACGACTATGCCGTGATCGAAGGACATGTGCGGGAGGGTCGACACCGGATGCCAGCGGGTGTCGGACGGGAGTTCCGGTTCCGCGGTCAACGGGACCAGGCCCAGATAGGCCGAGGCGATCCGGCGATCGCCGGGCACGCGACGGGGATCGCTGAAGACCGAGAGCTGCTCCAGATGGGTCAGCTCCCGCACATCGACCTTCTCCGCGAGCTGCCGGGCCGCGGAGGTATCGAGGTCCTCGTCGTCGCGCAGGCGGCCCCCGGGGAGTGACCAGGTGCCCTTCGCCGGGTCCAGGGCGCGTTCCCACAACAACACCGCGAGTTCGGTCCGCTGATCGGACGGACAGCGCTGCGCGCTGGCCTTAGCGCTCTCACCTGCACTGATGGTTGCCGGGAAGCGACGAACCTGGAACACGGCGGTGAGCGTTTCGTGGATAGTGCTACTATGGGCCACGTTTTCGATTGTAAGTCGAAAACCGGTTGTATGCGAATCGGCGGAGGTTGCCGAACGCATGAGAGAAGGAGCCATGCCATGGCTGCACCAGGTGCCACGATGACGCTCGCCGAGCACATCGCGGAGGGGCCCTCGGGATTCACCGGCGTAGACGCCACCCCCGAGTGGGCGCAGGAGATCAAGCGGCTCGCCCGCGAGCGCAATGCCACGATCCTCGCGCACAACTACCAGCTTCCCGAGATCCAGGACATCGCTGATCACGTCGGCGACTCCCTCGCACTCTCCAGAATCGCCGCCGAAGCACCCGAGGACACCATCGTGTTCTGCGGCGTGCACTTCATGGCCGAGACCGCCAAGATCCTCAGCCCGGAGAAGACGGTCCTCATCCCCGACCAGCGGGCCGGCTGCTCCCTGGCCGACTCCATCACCGCGGACCAGCTCCGCGAATGGAAGGCCGAGCACCCGGACGCGCTGGTGGTGTCCTACGTGAACACCACCGCCGCGGTGAAGGCGCTCACCGATATCTGCTGCACGTCCTCCAATGCCGTCGACGTGGTCGCCTCCATCGACCCGGACCGCGAGGTGCTGTTCCTGCCCGACCAGTTCCTCGGCGCGCACGTCAAGCGCGTCACCGGACGCGAGAACATCCACATCTGGATGGGCGAATGCCACGTGCACGCCGGCATCAACGGCGACGAACTCAACGAACAGGCCCGCACCCACCCGGATGCCGAGCTCTTCGTGCACCCCGAATGCGGTTGCGCCACTTCGGCGCTGTACCTCGCGGGCGCCGGCGAGTTCCCCGCCGATCGCGTGCACATCCTGTCCACCGGCGGCATGATCGACGCCGCCAAGGCGGCGAAGTCCAATCAGGTGCTGGTCGCTACCGAGGTCGGCATGCTGCACCAGCTGCGGAAGGCCGCCCCCGGCATCGACTTCCAGGCCGTCAACGACCGCGCGTCCTGCAAGTACATGAAGATGATCACCCCCGCCGCTCTGCTCCGCTGCCTGCTGGAGAACCGCGACGAGGTGCACGTCGACCCGGAAACCGCCGCCCTGGCCCGCAACTCGGTCCAGCGCATGATCGAAATCGGCAACCCGGGCGGCGGGGAGTAATCCCATGACGCCGGGACACCCGGCGGCAAGCCGAGCCGCCGGGGACCGGACGGGCATCCCGCCCGCCCGAGCCGGCCGACGCCGCGGCACAGCGGCATCGGCAAGGGCCGCCGCGCTGGAGGGCACGGCCGCGCTGGAAGGTACGGCCGCGCTGGACGGCGCGAAGACACCGGCGGGCGCAGCGTCAGAGCTTGCGTACCCACGTGGCGCGGTAGTGGAAGCTGTCCTGGCGGACGGCTTCGTACTCGAAGGTGACGCGATCACCCGCTTCCAGGGCCCGGAATCCGGTGCCTTCGATCGCGCTGAAGTGCACCCAGGCATCGTGCCCGCCGGGCAGGTCCGGGGAAGCGATCGCGCCCCAGCCCTTTTCGGTCTCGAAGAACTTCACGACTCCATTCGCCATGCGTCGAGCATGGCATCCGGCGGTGACCCGTCCGGGAGAGGTGACCAACGATGAGTACGTCCTTATCGATTCAGTGGGAGGCCGAGGCCGACCTGGTCGTGGTCGGCGGCGGTGTCGCCGGCCTGACCGCGGCCAGAACCGCCTCGCTGCGCGGACTGCGCGTGCTGACCCTCAGCAAAGGCGGGCCCACCGATACGTCCACGCAGTACGCGCAGGGCGGGATCGCCGTGGTTGCGCCACACGGGGATTCGGTGGAATCGCATGTGCAGGACACGGTGGTGGCGGGCGCCGGGCTGTGCGACGCCGACGCCGTGCGATCCGTGGTCGAGGGCGGAGTGCATGCCGTCGCGGCGCTCACCGACCTCGGTGCGGTATTCGATCTCGGCCGGGACGGCGAGGTTTCCCGCACCCGGGAAGGCGGGCACAGCACGCGGCGCATCATTCACGCCGGCGGCGACGCCACCGGGGCCGAGGTGCAGCGCGCCCTGAACGCGGCCGGGCTGCCGGTGCTGTTCGGGGCCGCGGTGGTGGAGATCATCACCGGGCCGACCGGCGTGCGCGGGGTGGTCGCGGTGTCGGACAAGGGATTCGGCGTGGTGCACACGCCCGCCGTACTGCTCGCCACCGGCGGGCTCGGACAGTTGTACGCGTGCAGCACCAACCCGCCCGGCGCCACCGCCGACGGGATCGCGCTGGCATTGCGCGCCGGAGCGGCGGTCGCCGACCTGGAATTCGTGCAGTTCCACCCGACCGTGCTGTTCACCCCCGGCGGGCTCGGACGGCGACCGCTCATCAGCGAGGCCGTGCGCGGCGAAGGCGCGATTCTCGTCGACTCCGAGGGCAATTCGGTGACCGCGGGCGTACACCCGCGCGGTGACCTGGCGCCCCGCGATGTGGTCTCCCGCGCCATCGCCGCCCGCCTGAAGGAACTCGAGGACGATCACGTCTACCTCGACGCACGCTCGATAGCCGGCTTCCCGCAACGCTTCCCGACCATCACCGCTTCCTGCCTGGCCGCCGGCATCGACCCGCAAACCGGCCTCATCCCCGTCGCGCCCGCCGCCCATTTCCAATGCGGCGGCATCGTCACCGACCCGCACGGCCGCACCACCGTCCGCGGCCTCTACGCCGCCGGCGAAGTGGCGCGCACCGGCCTGCACGGCGCCAACCGCCTCGCCTCCAACAGCCTCCTCGAAGGTCTGGTGGTCGGCGAACGCGCCGGTCACGCCGCCGCCGAACGCCTCGGCGAACCCACCGGCGTCACCGATATCGCGCCCGTCCACCTCCTCAAGGCGGACCGAAAGCTCCTGCAGGAGCTCATGACCCAGCACGCCGACGTGGTCCGTGACGGTAACGGCCTGCGCGCCGCCGTCCTCCGCGTCATGCAACTCCTCGCGGACGCCGACGCCAATCTCACCCTCGGCGAACACAATTCGGTCGTCACGCCCGGCCGGCAACTCGCGGCAAGCGTCGAGGACAGCCGCCATGGGGAGGCCGGGATGCGAACCGATGCGGGGCAGTCCACCGCGGCCGCTGTGCAGGATGCCGTCGTGAGCGGCACCTCCGCGGCAGCGGGAGTGATTCGGGCCCTGGAGGATTCGGCCCTCACGCTCACCGCTCGCGCCCTCCTCATCGCCGCCGCGGCCCGCACCGAGAGCCGCGGCTGCCACACCCGCTCCGACTACCCGGACCCGCGAGAAGAACTCCACCGCAGCACGGTGGTGCGCCTGAGCCCCGGCGGCCGCCCCCAGCTGGTCGCCGAGGGACTCGCCCCGGCGCACGCCGCGGCCCTGAGGTCCGCGTCATGAGGCCGCCGCAGGACCGAAAGACCCTGGGCCCGGCCGGGGTTCACCTTGTCACCGCCAGTTTTGTGATCGAAAGAGGAGTGCAGCAATGACTCTCGACGCCGGAATGGATCGCGACCAGGTCGTCGCGCTCATCCGGACCGCCCTCGATGAGGATCTGCGGTTCGGGCCCGATATCACCACGCAGGCCACGGTGCCCGCGGACGCGGTGGCGAAGGCGGCCATGGTGTCCCGGCAGCCGGGGACGGTGGCCGGGCTGGATGTGGGACTGCTGGTGCTGGACGAGGTGATCGGGGCCGGGAATTACCAGGTGACCGAGCAGGTTCCGGACGGCACGCGGGTGCGGCCGGGGGATACCGTGCTGGTGCTCGAGGCACCGACGCGGGGGCTGCTGACGGCGGAGCGGACCATGCTGAATCTGGTGTGCCATCTATCGGGCATCGCCACCACGACCTCGGCGTGGGTGGACGCCGTCGAGGGCACGAATTGCCGGATTCGCGACAGCCGCAAGACACTTCCGGGGCTGCGCGCCTTGCAGAAGTACGCGGTGCGCGTCGGCGGCGGCATGAATCACCGCATGGGCCTCGGCGATGCGGCGCTCATCAAGGACAACCATGTGGTGGCGGCCGGTTCGGTGGTCGCGGCGCTGCGGGCGGTGCGGGAGCTGCGGCCCGATATCGATTGCGAGGTCGAGGTGGACAGCCTCGAACAGCTCGATGAGGTGCTGGCCGAAAAGCCGCAGCTGGTCTTGCTGGACAACTTCCCGCTGTGGGCCACCCAGGCGGCGGTGCAGCGCCGCAAGAACCGGTCACCGGAGACGAAACTCGAGTCCTCGGGCGGGCTTTCGCTCGCCGCTGCCGGCGATTACGCCCGCACCGGGGTGGACTATCTCGCCGTCGGCGCGCTCACCCATTCCATCAAGGTGCTGGACCTCGGTCTGGACATGTGAGACGTCCCGGACGAATCGGGCGGATGCTCCGATCAGCGGCTGTTCGGCGGGGTTTCGGCCAGCCAGCCGGTACCGCCGCAGACGGAGCAGAAGTCCGGCCCGCAGCGGCCGGAACCGATGCACATTCCGCAGTACCGCCAGCCGCGGTTGGGGTGCACGGTGTCGAGCAGGATATTCACGAAGCCTTGGATCGCCATGCCGGAACGCACCTCTCGCTCGGACTCAAACGCACCTAGCGTGCGGTGTTTGCCCGCCGTTGTCCAGCGGAATCCAGCGGTCTTTACGGTTTGCCCGCGGAGTTCGCGGAGGTTTGTCCATTAGGTCCCGAATTAGCCTGTCAAGGGCTAGAGACCGAACTCCTGTGGGTCCAGATGCAGGATCTGGCAAGCCTCCTTGACGGCAAGGACCTCGTTCGCTGTGAATTCGCTACCGGCGCTGCCGATCAACAGCGCCAGCTGGACAACTGCCCGACCCTGCACCGGATTCCCCGTCACGCCCGCGATTTCCTGCATCACATAGGCCCGCCCGAACGCCGGATCCATGGCGATCCGGGAGCAGTTGTCCTCGAACAGATTCCGCAGCACCTCACCGGGAAAATGCTGCAACAGCGTCTCGGCCCCCAGCCGCTGCGCCACCCGCATGCGCGCCGCCGGATCCGCGGTCCCCGCCGCGCTCGCCACCAGGGCGCACAACCCCACGGTCGCATCCCGAAATGATTCACCGCGCAATTCGTTTCGATGCGCGAGCAACTCTTCCCGCCGGTGCGGCGCGGGATCGGGCGGCGGCCCGGACGCGGCGGCATCGGTGACGAGACGGTGCGAGAAGGCCATGACACACACTCCGAAAGACTCCCGGACCGACAGACCCCCGTGGCCGAGCCCGGACTGTGCAAAGGTACGAACCCGACATTAACAGTCTGCCAACCGACAGGCCGGGCGATATCCTCCGGCAAGCCGGAAGCTACCTGAGCGCTGAGTTCCCGCTCTGCCTAAGCGCTGAGTTCCCGCTCCAGCGGCGTGCGGAAACGGGGGACCGGCCGCACCTCGCCGTACCACTCGCCCAGCCGGGTCGCCTCCGCCTCGATCGCCGCCCGCGCGTCCGAACCCGCATCCTCCAGGAGCCGCCAGGCGATTTCACCATCGGGCCGCTGCGCCCAACCGCCGACGATCCGGCCGTCCCACCAGATCGACGGCCCGATATTGCCGCTGCGATCGAACAGGGCCGCCGCATGCGGGCCGAGGAACCAGTCCCGGGACTGCCAGCCCATCGGGGTCGGATCCAGCGCGGGCAGCAGGGCCGCCCACGGTTCCGGCGCCGGAGTCGGCTCGAGATCGTCGGCCAGCACCAGGCCGGTGACGCCGTCCAGATCGACCTCGGCGATATCCAAGTGCGCCAACGCCTTCCGCACCTCCGCGACGGTCCAGCCCGTCCACCATTTGAGATCGTTCAACGGCGCCGGACCGAACGTCCGCAACCAGGCCCGCACCAGCTCGACCCGGGCCTGCTCGGCGGCCAGCGCCGGAATACCCTGCGGCAGCCAGGATTCGACGGGCGACCAGGAATACTGACTACTCGACCAGGAACCGTTCGGCCGCCCGCGCACGATCCGCCCCTCGCAACCCAGCGTCACCAGCACCCAGGTGGTGATATTGGTCGGCTTCGCATACGGCTTGTCCGGCGCGGTGTTCACCTGCGTGCGCAACCGCGGCACATCCTTGCTCAACTGCACCCCGGTGGCGCTGCCCCGCGCGAGCAGGGCGGCATGCGTCTCCTCCTCGACCTCGCTCCACCAGTGCGCGATCCGGCCCTCGACCGCCCCCGACTGCTCGAGATAGCGCCCATAGGTCCGGCGCTGCTTGGCCGCCAGCTGATCCGCGCACGAACCCTGCAGCGCCGGAACCAATTCCAGCGGCGCGACGAACATGGTGCGCCGCATGGCCAGCATGCGCAGCAGCGTCCGATCCTCGTACAGCGCCTTCTCCACATGCGCGGGCTCGATCCCGCGCCCGCGCGCCGCCACCGACAGGTACACCGTCGCCGGATCGGTCGCGTGCAGCACCACCATCGACCGCACCACATCGTTCACATCATCCGACCGCAGCCCCGGCGCCAGCCGATGCCGCACTGCCACCCGTGCCCGCCGCTCCGCGACATCCATCGAACGCATGATCGAATCTTAGCCTGTGCCGGTGCATCTCAGGTCGGGCACGGGTGCGGTCGGCCCTCGATCGCTGCTCAGGGGTTGGCGGGTCGTTCGGGGAAGGTCGCTTCGGGGCCGCCCTCGGCCTGCTGCATCGTCCAGAGCAGATCGGCGAGATGGCGCGGATCCACCGACGGCATGTCCGGAACGCTCGCACCCGAGGCCTTGGCGGCCTCCCGTGCGGCATGGAAGGGACTGTGCTCGATGGCCGCACCGATGTAGAGCCCGCCGACATAGACGCCCTTATCGCGCACCGCGGCGTGCAGCGACTGCAGGTAGTTGCGCTGCGCGGCCAGCGCGAACCCGCCCGCGATATGTGGCATGCCCTGCAGCGCGCTGGCGCCCTGCGCGCTGAGGATCGCGCCGTCACCGCGAACGAGCATGGCCGGCAAGAACTCCCGCACCAACTCCAGCAGCGCGTACAGGCCGAGGGGCAGCATGGCCTGGGCGCGTTCCAGGGTCAGCTCGAGCGTGGGGATGAAACCGTTGGCCGCCGCGCCGTAATACAACACGTCGGGATCGCCCACGACCGCTCGGATCTGTTCGGCGACCCGCGGTATGGCCTCGATATCGGACAGGTCGGCGGTGATCACATGCGTGGTCGCCCCGTTGCCGCGCAATTCCTCCGCCAGCGCGTCGAGCGACTCCTTGCTGCGGGCCACGAGCACGACCTCGTACCCCTCCTCGGCGTAGCGCTCGGCGACGGCTCGGCCGAGGGCGGGACCTGCTCCGAAAACGGCTATGGACTTCGACATAACGCCTCCAATGATCGATCACGAACTAAGTTGACGGTATCGTCAACTTTACGGCACCGTCAAGTTGTTAAGGTCGGATCCGATGAGCCCCACCACCGATGCGACCGACCCGGCGAGCAGCGCCCCCACGCCGCAGAGCAGCGCCCTGCGCGCCGATGCCGCGCGCAATGTCGCCCAGATCCGATCCGCCGCCATCTCCGCCTTCCACGGCCGCGGGCTGAGCACGCCCCTGGAGGAGATCGCCGCGGCCGCCGGAGTCAGCAAGGCGACCATCTACAACCGGTTCGGCGGGCGGCAAGGCTTGATCGACGCCGTCATCGGCGAACTCGTCGCCACGGAGATGTACGCGATCATGGAAAAGGCCCGGCGCGTACCGGACCCGTGGGAGAGCATCGCCACCTACATCACCGACCGGCGCGACCTGCAATTCCGGGAACCCTCGTTCACCGATGCCCTGCTCATGACCTACCCGGAATCCCGGCACCTGGTCGCCCTCGCCAACGCGGCCACCGACGCCACCGAGGAACTGGTCCGCCGGGGCCGCGATGCCGGAGTATTGCGCCCGGACCTCACCTCCGGCGACCTCTACTACGCCGATATCGCCAACGGGCTCGCACTCCGCAACCTGCCCACCCCCTCGCGCGCGGACTACGACCGGCGTACCCGCTTCTTCCTCGACAGCCTCCGCGCCCCGGGCCGGCCGCACGGCTGAGGCCCGCCGCCACTCGCTGCCGCAAGGCCCGCATATTCGCCGCTCGCCGCCACGCGGCAGGCCCGGGGGTGCCCGATTCGGCCGCCACCACATGGGATGATTCGGGCGTGCGAAGTCGGACTCTGCTGGCGGCACTGGGCGTGATCCTGGGCTGGCTCGCGACGACTACCGGTGCGGCGCCGGAAGTTTCGGCCGCATCGGGGGTGTCGGTGCGACCGGTCGAACTGACCGTGGACGGCGAGACCGCGACCGGACGGGTCTACGAACCCGACGGCGGGCCGCGAGCGCTCATCGTGGCCGTGCACGGACACGACGGAAGCGCCTCGGATTTCCCCGATTACATGAGTTCGATCGTGCGGGAGACCGGCGCCGCACTGGTCACCATGGATCAGCGCTCCGATACCGGCCGATGGCGCACCGGCGAATGGAACGTGTGGGCGGGCTGGCGCGACACCCTCGCCGCCACCCAGTGGTACCGCGCCGAACACCCGGGCATCGGGCCGACCGTGCTGTGGGGCTGGAGTCAGGGCGGCGTCACCAGCGGACTCGCCGCCGCCTACGCACCACCCGGCACCTACGACTACTGGGTCGACACCTTCGGGCACGCCGACGACATCACCGCCTGGCTGGAGGCCCCGCTCGCCGGACCCGGCCTGCGCCCGCAGATCGAACGCGACGCCGGCGGCTGCAATCCACTGACCTGCCCGCAGGCCTACCTCGACCGCTCACCGGCCTTCCTGGCCAATCGAATCGGCGTCCGCCAGGCCGTCCTACTGCACGGCACCGCCGACCCGCTGGTGCCGTATCCCCAGTCCCTGGAGATGCGGGCCGCGCTCACCCTCACCGGCAAACCCGTCTCCATGTACACGGTCGTCAGCGGGCGTGACCTCGACGGCAATATCGTGCCCGGCGACCACGGCATCAACCCCGTCTTCTTCGAATCCGGTTGTGCCGTCCAGCGATTGCTGCAGGGCACCGAACCCCTCGGCGGCCACGACTACCTCATCGACATCGGCAAGGGCATCGACACCGCGCCGCCCGCACCGCCGAATGCCAAGTGCGCGGCCTGATCCGGCCGCCCGCTAGTCGGCGCTGACCGCGTCGACGATATTCAACCGGGCCGCGCGCACGGCGGGCGGAATCGAGCCGAGCAGACTCAAAGCCAAGGCGCCGACCGTGAATACGGCCAGCAGCGGTCCCGGCCGGAAGGCCACGTCGATGCCCAGCACATCGGCGGCCAGTAGCGAATAGAAGTATTGGTCGGTCAGGCCGAACACAACACCGAGCCCCGCACCGACCACCCCGATCGCGGCCGCCTCGGCCAGCACCATGCGCAAGGCGAAGCGGCGGCTGGAACCCACGGCCCGCAGAATGCCGAGCTCACGCCGGCGTTCCAGCAGCGCCAGGGTGAGCGTATTGAGCAGTGCCATACCCGAAATCACCGCCACGATGACCAGCATCACCTGCGACAGTGCCAGGCCCTGCTGCATCGACTTACTCACGCCGTCCAGCGCCGCCGCACCCGAGAAGACGAACACGCCCGGCGGCACGACAGCCCGGATCGCCTCGATCAACTGCTGCCGATCCACACCTGGCGCGGCATCGATCTGGAGGGTGGTGGCGCCGGGCCGGGCGAACCACTCGCGCATGAGAGTCAGGCTGACGGCCGCCGTTCCGGCCAGGGCCGAGAAGTAGGACACCGTTTGCAATACCCGCGTGCGCTTTTCACCGCTGGGCGTCTGCACGGTCAGCTCGTCACCGGTCGAAACATGCAGTGTGCGAGCCAGATCGCGGGACAGCACCACGCCGTCGCCGTGCAGCAGCCGCTGCTGGATGCCGACGTCGAGCTGGCGGTACATGGAGTAGTCGGTATCCGGATCCACGCCGTAGACAAGGGCTTTCGTGCCGCCCAAGGTGGCGAAGGCCATCTGCCCCTGCGTCAGCTTGCCCACCCCGGGCACCGCGGCCACCCGATCGGCCAGGCCCGCGGGCAGCAGATCGGTGGGCGTCATATCCTCGGCGGAGGCGCTCACCCAGGCATCGGCGTCCCCGATGGAGGCGAGACTGTCCCGCGCGGCCCGCACCGCATCGGCATTCGCACCGGTAATGGTCACCGTGAGACCCACGGCGATGGTGACCGTCATCAGCGTCGCCCACACCCGTCGCGGCGCACGGTCGATATTCACGCCCGCGAGCACTCCGGCCGGCCCGAGCCGTCGCGCGATGGCCGAGGCGACTCGCACGATCGGTCCCGCGAACGCGAACGCCAGGGTGATGTCCGCACCGAACGCGCAGCCCAGCGCGACCGTCGCGAACAGTCCGAGATGCGCCCGCTGAATCAGGATCGCCGCCGCGATCAGCGCCACGCCCGCCCCGGCCGCGAGCACGCGCAGCCGCCGCGACACCGTATCCACCCGCGAGGCCCCGACGGGCGCCAGCGCCTCCACCGGCGCCACCCGGTACACCTGCCGCGCCGCCACCGCCGACGCCGCGATATTGGTCAGCGTGGCCGCCGCGATCGCCACCGGAATCGCGTACCAGGGCAGGATGTATTGCAGCCGCGCCTGCACCACCTGGGTGAACGCGCCCGGCAGCATCCCGATCGCCCACCGCCCCGCCAGCACCCCGAGGCCCGCGCCGATGGCTCCGCCGATCAGGCCCAGCACGGTCGCCTCCGCCAGCACATCCCGCACGATGGTCTGCTTACGGCCGCCGATGGCGCGCAACAGGGAGATCACCGGCCGCCGCCCGGCCAGCGCCATGCTCATGGTGTTGTAGATGAGGAAGGCGGCCACCACGAACGCCATACCCGCACCCATGGACGAGATGAAACGGACCATGGTGACGCCGCTCCCGGTCTGCGCCGCCTTCGCGCTCGGCGCCGCCACCAGGGCCCGCCCGGCCACCGCCGCCGTCACCGCCGAAGTCAGCTGCGCCGCATCGGTATTCGGGGCCGCCACCACCAGCACCGAATCCAGCTGCCCGACCCGATCGGTGATCCGCTGCGCCAGCGGCAATGGCGCGACCAGGTAGTGCCCGCCGTTCAACTGCGACAACTGCTTCCCCGACAGCACCGCGGCAATGGTGACCCGGACCGGACCCAATTGCACCGCTTGGTTTTTCGTGAACCCGGCCGCCGGTCCCGCCAGGACCCCGTTCGCCACATCGAGCAGTGCGCCGAGCTGATCCGGCTGCACCGCGCTGTTCAGGTCACTGTGCAGGGCGGCGCCGGACGCATCCACCCCCAGCACCAGCAGCCGATTCGAATCCGGTCCGATACTCGCCTGCAGCATGGGCACCGCCGCCGCGACCCCGGGCACCGCCGCGACCGAATCCCGCACCGAGGCCGCGAATCCCGCATCGGTGACCCCCGAAACCTCCAGCGCCGCATCGCCCGACAGCCCCGCCGACAGGCGCGCCACCGACCCGGTGAGCGATCCCGAGATGCCGGACACCGCGACCAGCAGGGCCGAGGACACCGCCATGACCAGAAGTGACGCCGCCGTCCGTCCCCAGTGCGTGGTGAACTCGCGAATATTGAACAGCCGCAGCCGGTCCAGCAGCGCGATCATGGATTCGAGGCTAGGGGCCTGTGCTTCCACTGTCCATGTACCGGCGCCTTGCTGTCCGCAAAGGTCACGGTGGCGTCTCCGACGCTAATCTCGGTAGTGGACGGGGACAGGCGAGACAGGGCTGGTACGTGATGAAAGTCGTGGTGGCAGGAGCAACCGGAGCAATCGGGCGACCACTGGTGACAGCCCTGCAGCAGTCCGGGCATCAGGTGTACGGCCTCACCCGCGGCGGGCGCGGCGCGGAGGTCATCCGCGCCCTGGGCGGTACCCCGCTGGTCGCCGATGTGATGGACCGCAAGGACCTCATGCACGCCACCGAACGACTCACCGCCGACGCGGTGATCCATCAGCTCACCGCCTACCGGCACTCACCGCCCACCCACTATCACAGCCCGGGACTGCTGCGCACCAACGCCTTGCGCGCCACCGGGAGCCGGAACCTGGTGGAACTCGCCGAAAGAGCCGGGGCCACACGGTATGTCACCCAATCCCTGATTCTCGGCTACGGCATCCGCGACCACGGGCCGGGACCGGTCACCGAGGCGGCGCCGTTCGGGCGGATTCCCGGCGACGTCAACGACACCGTCATCGGATCCCTGCACGAGGCCGAGTCGCACGCCTGGCGCGCGTCCGGCATCGACGGAATCGCGCTGCGCTACGGGCTGTTCTACGGTCCCGGCGCCTCGGATACCTTCGTGCGCGCGCTGAAGGCGCGGCTGCTCCCGGTGGCGTCGTCCGGCATCGGATACATCGGCTGGACGCAGGTGGAGGACGCCGCCGCGGCCACCGTCGCCGCGCTCGAACACGGCCGCGGCGGGCAGGCCTACAACATCGTCGACGACGAGCCCGTCACCTGGGACACCATGTTCGATGCCATGGCCGCCACCGTGGGTGCGCGCCCGCCGCTGCGCATGCCCGGCCGCCTGCTGCGCCTGGGATCACCGCTGGCGGCCGCGCAGATGCTCGATCTCTCGATCCGGCCCGCCAATGCCAAGGCGAAGAGCGAACTCGGTTGGAAGCCCACGTACCCGACCTATCGGGAAGGCCTCCCCACCATCGCGAACGCGGTGCACTGACGCGCCGACCCCGAAACCCGCGCCCTCGAACCGGAACAGGCTCGCCCCGAACGGGGTTGTGCACGACAGGATCTTGAATGTCGGGATGCGCGGACGGCGAGAGGACAGCAATGAGCGACGCGGTGGATCCGTCCTACCGGTGGAACGGCGCGGAACTGGATCTGGACGCCTATCTGGCCCGGATCGGATACGACGGTGAACGCACGCCCACCCTCGCCACCCTGCGCGGGCTCGTCTACGCGCACACCACCACCATCCCGTTCGAGAATCTCGAGATCATCCTCGGCCGCGGCGTACCCCTCGATATGGAATCCCTGCAGGACAAGCTGATCCGCCGCCCGCGCGGCGGCTACTGCTACGAGCAGGTCGGCGTGTTCGCGGCGGCGCTGGAACGCCTCGGCTTCGAATTCACCGGTATCTCCGGCCGGGTCGTCATGGGCGCGCACGGACTGCTGCCCGCCACCCACGCCCTGCTGCGCGTGCGGACCGCCGACGACCCACACGCCTGGCTGGTCGATGTGGGTTTCGGCGCGGGCCCGCTGGAACCGGTGGCGCTCACCGCCGGTCGCGGCGAATTCGCGCTCGGCGCATGGCGGTTCGAACTGGACCTGGCGTACGGCCCGGTGGGGGAGGAGGAGTGGACGCTGCGGCAGTTCGGCCGGGACGGCTGGATCGACCGGTACACCTTCACGGTGAATCCGCAGTACCGCATCGACTACGTGGTCGGGAGTCACTACGTGGCCACCGCGCCGCGGTCGCCGTTCAACCAGCGCCCGTTCGTGCAGCGGTTCCTGCCGGCGGCGCATCACGTGCTCGACGACACCACCTGGACCACCGCCTACCCCGACGGGACCGAGGAGGTGCGGGAGCTGGAGGTGGCCGAATTGCCGAAGGTGCTCGCGGAGGTGTTCGACATCGAGCTGGATGCGGCCGATTCGGCCCGCCTGGTCCGGGCCGAGTGGCCGGCCGCGGTGGCGAAGCGGGCGCGGTGATAGCTGGGAGCGAAAGCGGCCGGAACAGCAACCAATAGAACCGAAGGGTTTGTTTTTACTCTCGACAGTGCTCTGAACAGCGATTTCACGTAGCGGGTCACACATCGATCACCCCGCTGCGGCGTAGATCTCACCGAGATCTCGCTCATATCTCACGCTGACGTCGGCGGGACGCTCGCGGCCCGCTACACTCGTGCGGGGAAACACGCGGGCAACCGCGATTTATCAGTCGTCTCGGAGAACCACGGAGTAGTGCCATCGAAACCGGCCAAAAGATCGCAGGGCATTACCGCCTGGTCGAACGGATTGGTAGCGGCGGCACAGGTGTCGTCTGGCGTGCCGTCGACGAGCGGCTGGAACGTTCGGTGGCGGTCAAACAGATCCTCACCCAGCCGAGCCTGTCGCAGGCCGATAAGGACATCGTGCGCCAGCGCGCGGCCCGAGAGGCCCGCAATGCCGCCAGATTCCAGCACCCCAATGCGATCGTCGTATTCGACATCACCGAGCACGAGGGCGACCCGTGCCTGGTCATGGAATATCTGCCCTCGCAGAGCCTCGCCGTGGTGCTGTCCGCGCAGGGCACGCTGCCACTGCCGCAGGTAGCCCGCATCGGTGAGGCCGTCGCCTCCGCACTGATCGCCGCGCACCGCGCCGGCATCGTGCACCGCGACGTCAAGCCGGGCAACATCCTGCTCGGCGACAACGGAGCGGTGAAGATCACCGACTTCGGCATCGCCAAGTCCAAGGGCGACGTGACCCTCACCGCGACCGGACTCATCTCCGGCACCGCCGCCTACCTCGCCCCCGAGGTCGCGCGCGGCGCCGAACCGACCCCGGCCGCCGACGTCTTCGCCTTGGGCGCAACGCTTTTCCACGCCCTCGAAGGTGAACCGCCCTACGGCACCAACCCGAACCCGCTGGCCCTGCTCTACGCGGCCGCCAACGGGCAGATCAGCGAACCGCGCAATGCCGGCCCGCTGAGCGACCTGCTGCTCGCACTGCTGAGCTTCGAGCCGGAAGACCGGCCCAGCATGCTCGAGGTGCGCGACATCATGGCGGAATTCGCCGAGATCGGCCCCGACGCGGAAGCCACCCGCGTCATGGCCGCCCGGCGCTCCGGCAATGCCACGCCGCCGCCCAGCGCCCCCGCGCGCCCGGCCCAGCAACGGCAGGCCACCCGGCAGATGGATCGGCGGCCCGCGCAGAACGCCGACATCCCCACCGGCGCCATGAGCGCCGCCGCCCTGCTGGAGACCCCGCCGCCGCAGCGACCGTCCGGTCCGCCCACGCGGTCCACCCCGCTGCCCGATTACGAACCCGAGGGTGGATCCAAGAAGAAGCTGATCTGGATCGCACTCGTCGCCGCCATCGTGGTCATCGGCGGCGTGGTGTTCGGCATCCTGAGCTCCGGCTCCAGCGACTCCGGCAATCAGACCGGCGGCACCTCCGCGGCCAAGACCTCCACCTCGGCCACGGCCGGACAGCCGTCGACCGGTGGTCTCGGACAGACCAAGAGCGCCGGGCAGGTCGACGTCGGCACCGCCGCGGACATCATCGACAAGTTCTACGGCGACCTCGTCAATCTGAGCTTCTCGGACGCCTATTCGCTGCTCACCCCCGCCGCCCAGCAGGTGTACGGCAGCCAGCAGGCCTTCCAGCAGTACTGGACCGAGAACCGCGTCACCCGCTACTCCAGCATCTCCGGCGCCCGCGGCAACGACAGCGTCAATACCGATGGCTCCGTGGACATGTCGCTCGCCAACCTGACCTACGGCAGCAAGAGCAAGGGCTTCACCCTCCGCGTCGTCGACTCCGGGCAGGGCCCGAAGATCGACAGCGACACCCGCTAGATCCGGTGCGGCGCACAGGCGCCGCACCGGGCTCTGGCCGGATCGTCCTGCAGTGGTTAGCCTTTCGGTATGACTGTGCGGGGGATGCTCGACGACGAGCGCAGTGAACTGGTAGAGCTGCTGCGCTCACTCACCGAAGCGGAATGGGAAACACCATCGCTGTGTACAGGCTGGCAGGTGCGCGACGTTATCGGCCACCTGCAAGCCGACAGTGTGTCGCTCGGCTCGTATGTGCTGCTGGGCCTGCGTAATCCATCCGTGAACCGGATCAACCAGGCCCTCGTCGACCGATTCCGGGCACTACCGACCGCCGAACTGGTGGACCGGCTGGACCGGCCCGGCGGCTGGTTCTCGCACTACCTGCCGCGCCTGGCCCTGTCCGATATGTTCGTGCACCAGCAGGACATTCGCCGTCCCCTCGGCCACCCGCGCAAGGTCCCCGCCGAACGACTGGTCGCCGTACTCGAGAAACCCGACCCCTACGCCAACCCCCGCAAATACCTGAAAGGCCTGCGCTGGGAGGCCACCGACGCCGACTGGTCCACCGGCACCGGGCCGCTGGTCCGCGGACCCGGAGAAGCCTTGGCACTGGCCATGGTCGGCCGCCCCGCCGCACTGGCCGACCTCGAAGGCGACGGCGTACCGGTCCTGCGGACGCGCGTGGACGCCTGACGCCGTCAGCAGCCCTGACGGAACGGCGCGGCCGGGAGCAGACCAGCGAAATCGACCGTGAGCGTGCGCAGCGGTGCGTTGTGAGCCACGACCGTGCCGAGGTCAAGGAAGTTCGCCCGCGCCCAGTCGTAGTTCAGCCGCGCATTGACTTGCAGGCAGGAGCCGCCGAACGCGATGTCAGTGGCGCAACCCGTGAGTACCGCAACGGGGTCGCCGACGGCGTGGCCGGGTCGACTGAATAGAGGTTCTGGAGGTCAGAGACTCGGCAGCGTCCGAATTGTTCGGTCGATGCGCTCGACCAGGCACTTCCCGTCTTGGTCCGAGACGATGTCTCGGTTGTGGATCACATCCAGGTTCAGCCGCCCCGCTGTAGTGGTCACAAAGATTGCCGGGTGTGGCACCGGACTGGCCACCATGAACCGAGTGTTCTCGAATGTGAGGCCGGTGGGAGCCGGTGGGAGTTCGAGACGCCCCAGGTTCGACATGCTGATCGAGTTCGTACGCCAGGTATCGGAGACACCGTGTGCCATCGCACTCTGTGGTGCCTCTGTGGCGATGGCTTTGTCCAGCACCTCCTGGATCGTTCCGGAGCATTCGATGACGTCGAACTGGGCGGCCAGCGGGAGGATGACACTCCAAGCGGCGACACAGCAGAGTTCGGCTTCAGGAGGCAGTGGCGGATGGATTCTGTTGCGCAGGTCGATCGGGTAACCGATGCCGAGCGGAATCTGGTGCGGAGGATCGAACAAGCTCCGCAAAGCAGCAAGCGCACTCGCGCTCAGCAGGCTGTTGACCGAGATTCGCCATTTTCTCGCGATCGCTTCGACCCGGGTGGTTTCCGCTTGGCTGAATCTCAGGTTCTGAATCTCGAACTCAGCTGACTCCCGAGCACTTGCTTCTGGGCGGGGCAGGCGCCTGACGCCGATTGCGGGGCTTGGTTGCTCAGCCCAGGCAGAGTTGCGAAATTGCGCCAGTCGCTGTTCCAATGGCAATTCGAAGAACTGCCTCGGGATCGGCCGAGGCGGATTGCCCTCGGTCATGAGTGTGTAGTAGCGCGCGAGTTTGTGCAGCAGCGTGACCGTCAAGCGGCCATCGGCCAGTGCGTGATGGAGCGCGACGATGATCATGCAGGTGTTGCCGTCCTGCACGAGGATCGCCTGCGCAACCGGGTCGCCGACATTCCATCGGCGGTGAATGATCTTGTCGAGCCTGCCGTCATCGGAGGGAGGTTCGGTAAGCGGCGGGGCCGCGTCGTCGATCGTGACGACGTATTCGCTGTCGTCTTCGACGATTCGACTGCGAAGGATGGGATGTTCCAGAGCGAGCAACTCCCACGCTCGCGCCAGCAGCGCGGGCTCGGCAGTGCCTCGTCCACCGAGTACGGCGAAGATGGGGCTGGTCCCGGATCGGACGGTCGCTGACTCTCCCGCGGTCAATCGGCGCCGAAAAGTGGTCATATGTGGACTCCCTGCGGTTATCGATTCACGGTGATACGGCACCGACGGAATCGTTTGGATAGAACACGTTCTTGTTCTGTCGGAATCTGTTGTGTACCTTAGGTATTGAGCTCTTCGGGGGAGTGGATACCTTGTTTTGGAGGGGTGCTGTGGTCGAGGACGTTGCAGCGTTGCTGGTTCGGTCGAGAGAATTGCTGGACTCGGCTCTGTCCCGGATTGATCATCCCGGCAGCGGGATCGGCGAGGCCGGCGATGTCACGCGGGTGACACCCGAGGAGGACTGGGGTGAGACGCTGCAGCAGCGTCTGCGTGGGGTGCGTGAGGGGGTTGTGATTGCGATTTCGGACCCGATCCGGGCACGCCGGGAGTATCTAGCTGGGGATGCCCTCGTGCGGGAGTTGATCGGAGAGGGGAAGCAGGTCCAGGTCTTGGCGTCGTCGCATTATGCCGACCACCACGATCTGGAGGAACTGCTGAATGACGAATCGTTCAGCGATCGAATCCGTGTCACTGGCAGCGAGTTTCACAACACTCTGGTCATCGACAACCGTCTCGCTGTGGTGTGGACGCGCGTGAACGGGCAGCCGAGAGCGTACTTTGCCACCGAATCAACCCTCCTCGGCGCAATTCATCAATTCGCCATGCAGACGTGGGAGACCGCGCTCCCGTTGCGCGACCATATCGCGTTGCGTGACCATGGATTCGACGAGATGGCCGTCGCGGCCCTGCGTTTCCTCAATGCCGGCGTCACCGATGAGGTTGCGGCACGTCGGCTTTCGATTTCCACACGCACGTATCGCCGCTATGTTGCCGACGCCATGGTCCGGCTGAATGTCACGACCCGCTTCCAGCTCGGTGCACGCGCCGCCGAACTCGGTCTGCTGAGGGAGGGAGATCGCGCGGATACCTGAAAGTGGTTGTGAGCTACTGGCCAGGCATCCGCGCGAACCCGTCACCGCGGCGAGCGCATCATGTCGGCGTTCTCGGCGGCGTGCTTCTTCGCAGCGGGGTAGTTGGCCTTACCGCTGGGCTGGCGCATCATCTGCTCGACGATCCAATAGTTGCGCGGCGCTTTGTATCCGGCGATCTTGGTGCGCACATGCAGGTCGAGGGCGGAGAGGTCGAGTTTGCCGTTGTCGCGCGGCTGCACCAGTGCCGCAACGGAATTCCCGAATCGCTCATCCTTTATGCCGATGACCAAGGCGTCGAACACATCCGGATGCGATTTCAGTGCGCCCTCGACCTCTTCGGGGAAGACTTTCTCGCCACCGGTATTGATGCATTCCGATCCACGCCCGAGCAGGGTGACCGTGCCATCGTCCTCGTAACGTGCATAGTCGCCGGGCACCACGTACCGCACGCCGTCGACCTCGACGAAAATGGTCCGGGTCTTCGCCGGGTCCTTGTAGTACCCGAGCGGCACGTGCCCTCTGCGCGCCATCCGGCCGACCGCACCGGGCTTGGGCTCCACCAGTTTTCCGTCGTCGTCGATGAGTGCGGCCTGTGCGTTGTATTTGACTCGCGGGCCTTGGGAGTGATCGGAATCCTTGCTGACCACGGCCAGTCCGGTGCTGCCGCTTTCCGAGGATCCGATCACGTCGGTGATGAACAGGTTCGGGAACAGTTCGAGGTATTGCTGTTTGAGCGCCTGGGAGAACAGTGCGGCGTGGCTGCTGAATGCCCACAGCGAGGACACGTCGTAGGTGTGCTTGCGGTAGGCGTCCAGCAGGGGCTTGGCCATGGCGTCACCGACGACGGTGAGTACATTGACCTGCTCGCGTTCGACGGTCCGCCACACCTCGTCGGCGTCGAACTGGGGCACGAATACGACGGTGCCGCCCGAGTTCAAGGTGAGGAACGCCGCCCACTGGGCTGCGCCGTGGATGAGCGGTGAAAGCGGGGCCATCACAATGCCGTTGGGTGCGGCCTTGGCGTTGTTGGCCAACTCCCATTCATCGGCGACGTATTCGCCGGTGACGTGGTTGATGCCGCCGCCCAAGGTGCGCCACACGTCCTCGTGCGTCCACATGACGCCCTTCGGGAACCCTGTGGTTCCGCCGGTGTAGAGGATGTAGAGGTCGTCGGAGCGTCGTTCCTCGAAGTCGCGTGCGGTGGACTGTCCGGCGCGTGCCTGGTCATAAGAGACGCCCTTGTAGCGTGAGTAGTCGCCATCGGTGCCGTCCTCGACCACGATGATGTCGGTCAACTGCGGGGTGGACGGTGCGACCTCGGCCACGATATCGCTGTAGGCGCGTTCGTGTACAAGGGCTTTCAGGTCGGCATTGTCCGCGATGTAGCGGACTTCCTCGGCCACGTATCGGTAGTTCACGCTGACCGAGACCGCGCGCAGTTTGTAGGTGGCGATCATCGCTTCGAGGGCCTCGATGGAGTTGCGTGAGTACACGCCCACGTGATCGCCCTTACCGATCCCCCGTGACGCCAGGTGGTGGGCCAGCTGGTTGGCTCGCTCGTCGAGTTCACGGTAGGTCACCCGGCGATCTCTGCAGATGACGGCGGTGCGGTCGGGCACGGCGTCCACCGCATGTTCGAAGAGGTCTGCAACATTGAAAGCCATGTGCTCAAACTAGAACCGGTTATCGCTCATGCCAACGGAAGTCGCGGCCGACAATTGGCAAAAAGCTGACACCGATGCCGGCCACTGCGACGCTGAGCTCAGCGCGGGATCAGTACTGCGTCGGGGTGCTCGGCAGCGAACCGCTTGGCCCAGGGATAGTTCGCCTTTCCCGTTGTCTGTCGCTGGATTTCGGCCACGATCCAATAGCTGCGCGGAGTCTTGTAGCCGGCGAGGCGATTGCGCAGATGTGCGTCGAGGACTGCGATGTCGACTGCGGCATCGGTGCGGGGCTGGATGATCGCGCCGACTCGCTGTCCGTAGCGGTCATCGGGCAGGCCGATCACCAAGGCGTCGAAGACGTCGGGATGGGCCTTGAGGGCGGTCTCGACTTCCTCCGGAAATACCTTCTCACCACCGGTGTTGATGCATTCCGAGCCTCGCCCCAGCAAGGTTACGGTGCCGTCCTCTTCGTAGCGTGCGTAGTCGCCCGCGAGGACATAGCGGGTGCCGTCGATTTCGTGGAAGATGGAGGCGCTCTTGACAGGGTCGTTGTAGTACCCGAGGGGTAGGTGGCCTGTTCGTGCGACTCGCCCGACTACACCGGGGGCGGGAGAGAGCGGTTTGCCGTTGTCGTCGATGAGGATTGCCTGGGTACTGAAGTTGACCCGCGGGCCTTGAGAATGATCGGAATCTGTTGTGACCCTGCCCAGTCCGGTGAATCCACTTTCGGACGAGCCGATGGCGTCGGTGATGAGCAGCTCGGGGAATATCGACAGGAATTCCTGTTTCACCGACTGCGAGAACAAGGCGGCGTGACTGTTCATGGTGCGCAGGGAACTGGCGTCGTGATCGCCGCGGCGGTAGGCGTCGAGCAGGGGGCGGCCCATGGCGTCGCCGGTGATGGCCATGGCGACGATTCGGTGCTGCTGCACCAGATTCCAGATCTGTTCGGAGTCGAAGGTCGGGACCAGGACGACGGTGTTTCCGACGAACAGGGCGCCGAGCACCGCCCACTGGGCTGCGCCGTGGATCAGTGGGGAGATGGTGAGACGGACTACGCCGGTGCCGGCTGCGGCTTGTTGTGACTGTTGCCATTCGCCGGCGGCGTATTCGCCTGTGACGAAGTCGATTCCGCCGCCGAAGACGCGCCAGACGTCCTCGTGGCGCCACATTACGCCCTTGGGGAACCCGGTGGTGCCGCCGGTATAGACGATGTAGACATCGTCGGGGCTGCGCGGCGCGAAATCCCGCACCGGCGGCTGATCTATGAGGGCCTGTTCGTATTCGACTCCGCTGTAGGCGATATCGCTGCCGTCCTCGATCGCTACCGTGTGCCGCAGCTTGGGTACCGCGTCCACGGCGGCGGCGACCTTGTTGCTGTATTGGCGCTCGTGCACCAGCGCGACCAGATCCGCATTATCGAACAGGTACCGCAATTCGTCGACGACGTAGCGGTAGTTGACCGCGACGGACACCGCCCGCAACTTGTAGACCGCCAGCATCGTTTCGACGGTCTCGATCACATTCCGCGCATAGATCCCGACATGATCACCAGGCTCGATCCCGTTGGCCGCCAAGTGATGTGCGAGCCGGTTGGCACGCTCCTCCAACTCCCGATAGGTGACCTCGCGGTCTCCGCAGATAAGAGCCGTACGCTCCGGAACAGCGTCCACGGCATGCTCGAACAGGTCTGCGACATTCAATGCCATTGCCGCAAGCTAGCCCCTCTCCCCAACGAGTACAACGGGTTGGCAGCAACCGGACTCACTCGGCACCGAACCTGGCAACTACTGACCGCGCCGAGATCTTGATTCCATTCTGGAACTGGTTCTAGAGTCGGATCCATTGGGAGGAGGGGAACATTTCAATTATCAGATTCCCTATGCAGCCTTATCCGGCGAGCTGGTATCGAGTTGCTGACTCGATCGATGTGATGCCGGGAAAGATAAGCCGTCTACATTACTTGGGTAAGGATCTCATCGCCTATCGGGCGACCGCGGGACATGTAATTGTTGCCGACGCTTATTGTCCGCACCTGGGTGCCGATCTTGCTGACGGCAGGCTGGAAGGCGGTTACCTCATATGTCCGTTCCATGCATGGCGTTTCGGGGAATCCGGTCACTGTGTGCATATTCCATATTCGGCCAAGATTCCATCTGCTGCGAGCCTGCGCACCTATCCGGTCCGTGAATTCGACGGTGTGATCTTGATCTACTGGGATGAATCCGGTCGTCAGCCGGAATGGGAGGTGACAGGCTTCGATGTAGGTGACAACGATCGCTGGACGCCATTTGTGCGAAAGGGCTGGCAGATCCGCACTCATATTCAGGATATCGTGGAGAACGCGCCCGATGTGGCGCATCAGCCCGTCTTTCACAATGCTGTCGATATCCCGACTTTTGAATTCGATATCGCTGGCCATCGGATAGTCGGCGTCACGACCGGCACCTACGACTTTCCAGGTGGCCCGTCCGGCGGTGTGCATGTGACTGGACACTTCGAGAATATCGGTATGGGGTTGACCAACATTCAACTGGTTGATCAGAACAACGGTGTCGAGCTGAAACGCCAGCTTCAGATCTGCCGCACGCCGGTCGACGGCGATCTGGTTGAGGCCACCGTCGCCCAGCGGACCAGGGGCTTTGGTGATGCTCATGCCGATGCTGCGATGAACGCCAAGATTGTCCAGGCCACCTGGGAAGATTTCGAGCGCGACATCCCCATCTGGGAGAAGAAAATCTACCGGGCACTGCCGAGCCGAGTGGAATTCAATCGAGGGGAACAGCCGAGCGTGTTGTGTGACGGCGAGGGCGGAATCGTACAATTCCGGAACTGGTCGCGGCAGTTCTATACGGATTCCAACTGTGGTGTCTGATCGGAGGATCGATGGTCACGGAATCAAAATCCATGGTTTTCAGGCTGTTCGGTGATCGTAACTGGTTCATTGATGTGGGGAAGAAGTTGGCGATGGTCGATCTATTCCTTCAGACTAGATCGCAGGGTCGTCTGGGTCTTCTTACACTTGCCGGTCTCCCCAATATTGTACTGACCACTACCGGGTGCAAGACCGGCCTATTGCGTTCCACATGCCTGGCCTATGTACCTCGCGGTACCGATTACGTGATCATCGATTCCAACTGGGGTCAACCGACCCGGCCGGCGTGGTCGGCCAATCTCCTCGCCAATCCTCGGGCCCATATCATGGAGGGCGGCCGAACCGCTGAAGTTCATGCCCGACATCTGACCGGTGATGAACGAGAAACCGTTTGGCGCGAGTTGCTCGAGGACTGGCCCGACCGCGCGGTGAATGCCGAGCGCGCGGGTGAGCGAGAATTACGCATATTTCTCCTGTCGGAGATCACGTCGAATTCATGACGGACGACTGTTGTGCAACATCTATCGGAAAACGAGTATGGCATTCTTCGAACGAACCATCGAGGGTTTCGCGCCTCTTCCACACGCTGCCAGCCAATGGTCGGCACACGCGATAAACGGGGCGGCGGTCGCTGGTCTGGGTGCGTACGGCATCGAATCCGAGCATGGCGGACCCGGTCTCGTACCGGCACGGTTCACCATCGACCTGTTCCGGCAGCCGAAGTTCGGTCCCCTCTCCGTACGCACACGGCAGGTGCGCGATGGCCGCACCGTGCGCATCGCCGATGCGTGGGTCGAGCAGGGCGGCGTGCCGGTGGCTCGCGCCACCGCGGTGCTGGTTCGCCTTACCGCGCAACCAGCCGGTACTCGGTGGCAACCACGGGCGTCACCGGAATATCCACGACCACAGGATATTTCGACACCATCAGAGCCCGCAATTCACTGGGGCAGCGACGCGCATCCCGAGGGGTGGAGCACTGTGATGTCCGAACACCAGAACGCCAGCCGCAAACGGCTGTGGATTTATCAGGCCGACCTGTTCGCCGGTGAGCCGTCCTCGCCCTTCGTACGCGCGGCCAGCGTCGGCGAACTGGCCAACACCCTGACCAGTTGGGGCGATAAGGGCATCGGATTCATCAACCACGATTTCACGATGGTGTTGTCCCGCAACCCATCGAGTGCCGAGATCGGCATCGAGGCCGACAACCACTCGTCCGTGGGCGGTTTGGCGGCCGGCGCCGCCACCATGTACGACCGCGACGGCAGCTTCGGCGTCTGTGTAGTCAGCGCGGTCGCTCGTGGAGCGGCCGCCCTCGATGTTTCCGCGGCAAAGGACAACTGGGCCGATACCCACCGTGGCAGTGCGAATTCCCTTTCCGGTTCCAGTGACAGACATGAGGCAGTGAAATGACCGACATCCACCTCTGGACTCGAGAGCGCGTCATCGCAACGGTAGTCGAGGAGTTCAAGACCTTCGCCACCATGGTGCACGGCCTGTCTGAAGCCGATCTCAGTGCGACCACTGCCTGCGATGGGTGGGCAGTGCGTCACGTCGTCGGTCACGTCGTCGGAACTGCCGACGATATCCTGGCCTTCACCATCGGCAGTCGAACCCCCGACGAGCAGGCGGCGGCTTACCTGGAGTGGAGTGCCGCCGCGTCGGCGAAAGCTCTGTCCGATGCGGCGGATCGGATGGGTACCCACCTGCGTTCGCTTCCGGACACAGTGTGGACAGCTCCGGTGGAAGGTGTTCCGGGGCAAGCCTTCTCGACCGGTGTCCTCACTCTCGCCCACGAACTGTGCGTGCACACCGATGATATCGACACCGCCCTCGGCCGCGCTTCGCTCGGGCAGCGGCAATGGGAGCTTGCCGCGCAGTGGCTGGCAGTCGAGCTCGAGCGGCTCGAGTTCGAGCCGCTCACCCTGGAACTGACCGGGTTGCCGCGGTATGTGATCAATGGCGGTGGCCCTGTAATCATTGCCGATCCTGTAACTTTCGTCCGCGCTGCCACGGGCCGTGCCGAATCTGTCACCGTCGGAGTGGATTTCGATCTCAACATCTATAACCGCGACCGACGCCACATCGGAGTCTGATATGGGACCGCAGACCGATATCGTCGGCCCGCTCATCGAGCTTGGCACCTCGCCCGCCGGTGCCCCGGCGTGGATCATTCGTGACTATGCGACAGTCAAGAAGCTGCTGACCGACGAACGGATCAACCGCTTCCCACACCCGGATGTCCTCGACCCGCCTCGCTTCACCACTGCCGAGATTCTCCAGTTCAAACAGGTGAACCAAGGAGGACCTCCGCCGCCTGACGATCTGATCCGCCGCATGGTCGCGACCTCGTTCTCGCCGCGTCGTATGCGAGGCATGGAGCCCCAAGTGAATGCCATCGTCCGCGAACTCATCCAGGACATGCGCCGGGCCGGACCGCCGGCCGAAATCCGGAGTGCACTCGCAGAACCTCTGTCCGCCCATGTGATCAGCGAACTGCTCGGCATTCCAGCCGATGCCCGGGCAGCGGTGCGCGAATGGTCCGACGCCTCTGTGGATCTCACGAATCCGGCGCGTTCCGCTGCGGCCGATTACGAGCTCAAAGCATTGATGAACGACCTGGTCGAGGAGAAGTCGAAGCATCCGGGCGAGGATATCCTCACCGACATGCTCCGATTCAGTGATCAGGAGCCGGAACTGTGCGGCCGTGATCTTGTGATCGGTATGGCCGCTGGACTGCGCTTCGCGGGCCAGATCAATACCGTCACCCTGATCGACCGGGGTCTGTATCTGCTGCTCACTCATCCCATCGACCGGTTGAGACTGACCGACCCGAAGGTCCTGGAACACGCCGTAGAGGAGATCCTCCGGTTCCCGCACCCGGTGCAGCGCCGAATTGCGGGGGTGCCCCGTTATGCCCGCGCCGATATATATCTGGGGGACGTCGTCATTCGCGAGGGTGATCTCGTCATTCTGGATCTCGACGACGCGAACGTGGACCCGAGTGTTTTCGCCGACCCGGAATCCTTCTGCCCGGCTCGCAGCGAGAACCCGCATATGTCCTTCGGGTACGGCCCGCACTACTGTGTCGGTGCGGCATTGGCCCGGCTCGAACTGAAGGCTGTGTTCGGGAATATCTTCGGACTTCTGCCCGAGCTGCGTATCGATGGCGACCCGGAAGCTCTGGAACCACGGAGACACCAGCTCTCCGGCGGAGTCATGACGCTACCCGTCACCTGGGCGCGGGGATAGGAGCCGACATGTCCGAATGCCCGATCTTCCACTACCCCTCCGACACTCCCCGCAGCCTTGATCTCGACCCGGTGCTCGCGCTGGTCGAGGCGTCCGGTGGCATTGCGAAACTACAACTACCGCACGGTGCTCCGTGCTGGGTGGTCACCGGATGGGCCGACGCCCGCACTGTGTATTCGAGTAAGGCGTTCACCCGCGCGGGCATGTCCGACGAGGCCGCGCCCCGGCTCACCGCCGGACTGCTGCTGGCCGGCGCCATAGGTGGCCAAGACGACGAAGTGCACCTGAAGCTACGCCGGGCCATCCAACGGGAACTCGGCCCGGATCGCATGGCTGCTCTGCAGATTCGCGCGGAGGCCATCATGACCGAGCTTCTGAACTCCATGATCCGCACCGGCGGCGGTGATTACGTGTCTCTGGTGGCGAAACCCTTTGCGGTACAAGTGCTGTGTGAACTGCTCGGGATACCTGTCGAGGACCGGGACACACTGGTCGCCTGGGTGACGGCACTGCTCACCGGCGCCGCCGAGGGCTCCGATCCCGAGTCCATCGGAGTGGCCGCGAAGGACGCAGGGAAGTACATCGTCGCTTTGATCCGGCGGCGCCGTCGTGAGCCCGGCCAGGATCTGGTCTCGGCCTTCGCTGCCCGCTCCGACGAGCTCGATACGCGCGAGATCGCGACCATTGTATTCGCCCTCGTCATGGGCGGTTTCGAAACCACGGCCCACATGCTGAGCAAGCTGGTGTTGCGTCTGCTGTCGCGCAAGGACTTGTGGCACACGCTGGTAGAGCATCCTGAGCTGCTCTCCTCTGCGACCGAGGAGCTGTTGCGCACCACTGCGATTGCGGGTGGCGAGGCGATTCCTTGGCAGGTGTGCGAACCTGTCACCCTCGCCGGCGTCGCCATGGTGCCGGGGGAATACGTGCTGCCCGCCGTCGGCGCGGCCAATTTCGATCCAGCCATCTTCCCGGAGCCGGAAGAAATTCGCTTGGACCGAACTGGAAAGACTCACTTGACGTTCGGGCATGCAGCACATTTCTGCATCGGATCGCAGATCGCCCGGATGGAACTTGAGGTGGGGCTGAGCGCGCTCCTCCGGATGTGCCCGCGGACCGAACTCGCCATCACGCCGGAGGATGTCGCCTGGCGCGATGGCTCGGCGGTGTGGGAATTGGCCGAGTTGCCGGTGCGTCTGAGCCGAGTGGAGGAGCTCGCGTCGTGATCGGATTCGACGGCCGGCGAGTGGTAGTGACCGGCGCCGGTGCGGGCATCGGTCGCGCTACCACCTTGCATCTGCTCGCAGAGGGGGCCGACGTGGTGGCTGCAGGCCGCGGCGCCGAGGGTTTGAAGGAGACCGCGGCCCTCGCGGAACACTCCGGCAACGATGCGAGACTTCGCACCATGGTCCTCGACGTGTCGGACCCGCGTGCGGTGCAAGCGGTTTTCGCGGAGGCGATTTCGGGAATGGGTGGCCTCGATGTGCTGGTGAACTCCGCGGGCGTGTTTTTCGGCGCGCACACTCACGAGGCCAGCCTGGAATCCTGGCACGAGACCATCGCCACTAATCTCACCGGGACGTTTCTGACCACCCGTGCCGCGTTACCTGCTTTGCTGGGAGGCCGGGAGCCGGTAGTTGTGAACATCGGCTCTACCGCCGCGTCCGCTGCAAGCCCGTATATGGCGGCGTATGCGGCGAGTAAAGGTGGAGTGCAGGCTTTCACCCGCACCATAGCTCTCGAATACGCCAACCGCGGCCTGCGTGCGGTCTGCGTCCTACCTGGTGGCATCGATGCGAAAATGACTGTAGCCCCGCCGTTTCCGGCCGATATCGATCGGACATTGCTGACCAGGCTGCGCCCGGTGCTGGGTGGTGGCGCGCTCGGCGCGCCCGCCGCTGTCGCCCGCATCATCGTCACGCTCGCCTCGCCGGACAGCGCCTTCATAACCGGAACCGAGATCCGTGTCGATGGCGGCGCCCACATGTGATGGGTGCATCGACGATCACCGAGGAGATGTTGTGACCCTTGGATTTCTGATAGGCGGCCTCGTCGTCCTGAACCCCACCATGGTCGAGGAGTTCTGTTCGCGCGACTCTTATGTGGCCGCTTCGTTCGCGCAGGCCGCCACTTGGACCGGTCTGTCCATCCCCGAGCTCTACGAAGGAAAGCTCGCGGGCGGCAATGACACCCGTCTATCGCACGGCCAGGGCACCGTCGGTAGGGTCACGCAGGCAGCGCTGGTGTTCGGCATTCACGACAGCCTGGCGGCACGCGGCCGCCAGCCGGACGCAGTCGGTGGAGCAAGCCTTGGAGCCATGATCGCAGCCTGTCTGGCGGGCGCAGCCGAACGCCGCGAACTATTCGAGTTGGTCCACCATCAACGGCTCGCTCCGCCTCTCCCGCCGACTGCTCCGACGCAGGGGATGGCCGTGGCGGTTCTGGACGGCAGAGCGAACCGTGCTGAGTACTACGAGAATCGGCCCGGTGTCTATCTGTCTGTCGATCACGGTCCTGTCTTCGACGGAACTCGCCAGGTGTTGGTGCTGGCTGGATACCTGGACGCGCTGGAACAACTCGCGGCCGAAGCGCCACCCGAGGCTGTTCGAATCCTGCCCGGCTATTCCGGCGCCTTCCACACACCCTTGCAACAACATGTTGTCGACTTCATACGCCCGTATGTCACTGCAATGACCTTTCATCCCCCGAAACTGCCGCTCTGCTCTGCCGAGCGCACCGGCTTGGTGTCCACTGTCGAGGAGGTACGGGATTCGTTCCTATACAACGAGATAACTCCGATAGCCGTGGCTCCGTTGGTCACACAGCTGGCCCGCCTGGGCATTCGCTACGTGATCGAACTCGGTCCGGGACTGCCGCGGGGCATCTCCCTCGATCCCATGATTTCGGTTCGCGTCGCGTCCCCCGATGACCTGTTACAGCTCGACAAGCTGGAGGCATGAGCCTCGACACGTTCGGCAGGGCCCAGGATCGGGAGGTCAGATCGGGCTGCGGTCGACGCAGGGGGTGACCTCGGACTGCGCGGCCCAATTGGCGAGCAATCGCAGTGCGTTCGCGCTCGCCGAGTCCGGTTCGACCGTGTAGGCGATGAGGGCCTGGTCCGGGTCGTCCGGGAGGCGGAGGGTTTCGAAACCCAGGTCGATGCGGCCGACCACCGGGTGCAGGTAGGCGTAGCGGCCGTGGGTTTTGTCCTTGAGTTCGTGCTGTTCCCACAGGGCGCGGAATTCCGGGCTGGTTCGGTGCAGGTCGTCGATGAGGGTGGCGATCGCGGTGTCAGCGGGGTTGCGGGCGGCGTCCAGGCGGAGGTAGGCGACCACGTCGGCGGCCTTGGCGGGCCAGTCCTCGTAGAGTTCGCGCATGCCCTCGTCCAGGAAGACCAGGCGGGCCTTATTGCGTTCCGCGGGCGGCAGCGCGCCGAAATCGGTGATGAGGGCGGCCGCCAGGCGGTTCCACGCGAGCACATTCGTGCCGCGCCCGACGATGTAGGCGGGGACCTCGGTGGCGGCGTCGAGCAGCCGTTTCAGGCCGGGCCGGACCTGTTGCGCGGCGGCGGGTTCCGCACCGGACCAGGGGCGGGCCAGGCGGTAGAGGTGATCGCGTTCGATCGGGTTCAGTCGCAGTGCGCGCGCCACGGCATCCAGTACGGACTCGGAGAAGTGCAGGGTGCGGCCCTGTTCCAGGCGTACGTAGTGGTCGACGCTGACCCCGGCCAGCAGGGCCAGCTCCTCGCGGCGCAGACCCGGTACGCGGCGGCGGGCGCCGTGATCGATCAGGCCCACCTCCTCGGGTCGCAGCCGGGCGCGGCGGGAGCGCAGGAATTCGCCGAGTTCGGCACGCCGGTCCAAGGTCATGTGACCAGTATCCGGTCCGGGCCGGTCCGGAGCCTGGTCGCGGCGTGCCCAGGATCGCCCGGCTCTGTTTACCGGCTGCGCGACACACGACAGTGGTGAACGAGGCCGGAACGGATCCGGCATCCGGAGAGAAATCAGGAGCACTCATGTCGCTGCACGTCGTCGCCGAACTCCGCGCCGCCGAAGGGCACGAGGACCGGCTGCGGACCGCACTGGAATCGATGATCGAGCCGTCCCTCACCGAACCGGGCTGCCTCGCCTACCAGCCCTTCGCCAACCCGAACGATCCGGCGCACATGGTCATCGTGGAGGAGTGGACCAGCGCCGAGGCGCTCGAGGAACACTTCCGCACCCCGCACTTCGAGCACGTCGCCGGCGTCCTCGACGGGATTCTCGGCGAGCCCATGATCATTCGCCGCCTGGTGACCGAGTAACACGCCGTTCGCGTGCGGTCGAGCGCACCGGTACGCTCGGATCCGTGATGACGCGGATTCGATCGACGGCGCTGCTGCTGTGCGCGCTCGTGGTGTCCGCGTGGGCGGTGCTGTATCTGGCTGCCGCGCAACCCAACTCACTACTGGTGCTCGGTGCGGCCGTGCTGATCGCCACGCTCGCCGCGACCCTGGTCACCGCGCGGGCGGTGCCGCCGGTCACCGCGACTTACGGGCCGCCCGAATCGGCGAGCCGCCGCCGGCGCGGCGCCTTCCTGCGGCAGAGCAATCCCGACACTGCGGGCCGTCCGCGCCCGCGCGCGCCGGGAGCAGTCCTCGCCTGACCGTGCCCTCTGCGGCATCGGCCGGGCAGACGACTGTTCCCGTTCGCACCACCCGCGGTAATGCCTTCGTCAGCCGCGACCACACCTGACGGTCGCCGCAAGGGCACGCGGGTGCCTCGCAGTGAGGTGTCCTGCCATGCTCGATTTCATCTATTACCCCGTGTCCGCCGTGCTGTGGTTGTGGCACACGGCCTTCTCCTCGGTACTCGGGGCGGGCAGCGGGCTCGCCTGGGTGCTCGCCATCGTGTTCCTCGTCATGACCTTGCGCGCCCTGCTCATCCGGCCGTTCATGGCGCAGTTGCGCTTCCAGCGGACCATGGCCGAAATACAGCCCGAGATCAAGGAGATCCAGCGCAAGCATGCCGGTGACCGGGAGAAGCAGGCCGCCGAGATACAGAAACTCCAGCAGGAGAAGGGGTTCAATGTCCTGCTCGGCTGCCTGCCGCTGGTGGGGCAGTCGCTGGTGTTCATCGGGCTCTACCACGTGCTGCGTTCGTTCAAGAACCCGCACGTCGCCAACTACGTGTTCTCGACCACGCAGGTGCAGTCGTTCCTCGACGCCAAGTTGTTCGGGGTGCACTTGAGCGCGACCCTCGCCACGGCGGGTGGCTCACTGGGATCGGTTGCGGTGGTGGCGATTCCGCTCATGATCATTGCCGCCGTGGCCACCCATTTCACCGCGCGGGCCTCGGTGGCGCGGCAGCCGAAGCCCGCGAACGACGCGGCGGCCCAGCAGACGAGGATCATGAACATGCTGTCGCAGTGGGTGTTTCCGCTGGGTGTGCTGGTCTTCGGGCCGGTCATGCCGGTCGCCATCCTGCTGTACTTCGTCACCCAGAACGCGTGGACCTTCGCGCAGCAGCACCTGATCTACGGGCGCGAGGACAAGGCCGGGGTCGCGGTCCGGGCGACCGGCATCGAAAGCTGATCACCCGAGGCCGTCTGCTCGCTCACCGAGGCGCCGCGCCGCTCCTCAGTGGTCGAGGCGCGCGCCACGAACAGCGCCACGGCCAGCACCACCGCGATCGCCACCAGCACCGCGATCACCACCTGGAGCAGGCGGCGGCGTAGCAGGCGGCGGCGGTGCCGGGCCATGGCCTCGGACAGGAATTCGCGCGCCGGCCGGTTCGGCGTACCGGTGCGCCGCAACCAGGCCATGGCATCGTCGAGCCGGGCCCGCCGATACAGCAGCCGCGGCGGGCGGCCCTGCCGCGACCACTCCCGCGCATCGGCCTCGATGCGCGGGCGCAGCGCGGCGAATTCCCGTTCCTCGCTGAGCCATTCGGTCATGCGCGGCCAGGCGGTGAGCATGAGATCGTGCACCAGCTCGATCCGGTCCTTGCGCCGCACCAGGAACTGCGCGCGGGTGAGCCAGGCGATCACGGCGGCGGTGGCCGCCGGATCCTCGGACTCCTGGATCAGCAGATCGGGGGAGATACGGTCGCGCTGTGCGGCGGTCGGCCCGATGAAGGTGAGCGCCACCAACACGTGCCGGGTCGCCACCCGGTCCCGCTCGTCGAGCCGATCCCAGATCAACTCGCAGCCCTTGGCGAAAGCGCCCTCGACCCCGCCGGATTCGCGGTAGGCGTCCAGGGTGAGGGTGCTGCCGGTGCGGTGCACCCAGGTCTGGGAGAGCACATACGACAGCATCGGCAGCCGGATCGGGCTGTGCGGATCGAAGACGGCCAGATCGTGCAGCAGCACCTCGACCAAGCTGTCCTCCACCTTCAGGCCGACCGCCGCCGCCGGGCGCGTGATCACCTCGCGCAGTTCGGCCGCCGTCATGGGCTCCAGCAGCATGGTCGGCTTGCGCAGGGTCGCGGCCAGCGCCGGCTGCCGGGTGAGTTCGGTGAGATACGCACTGTCGCAGGAGATGACGACGGTGGTGCGCGGTTCGGCCCGCGGCGCGGCCAATTCCGTCAGCCGTTCCAGGAAACGCTGGGTCTCCTCGGGGGTGCCCTTGCTGAACAACCGCTCGACCCGGTCCACCACCAGGAGCCGATGTCCGTGCGGCGCCGCCTCCAGCGCCGCCTCCAGATCATCGTGCGGCGTCACCCGGATCGGTGCGCGCGGACCCGGATTCCCGAGCAGTCCCGCCGACAGCAGCGACGACTTGCCGAGTCCCCGTGCGCCGCACAGCACCACCAGCGCCGGATCCGGTCCGGACTCCGCGGCGATGATCAGATCCCACAGTCGCTGCAGCGCATCCTTCCGGCCGAAGAACAGGTCGGCTTCTTCCGGCCGGCAGGACCCCAGGCCGTGGTAGGGCGTGCGCCCGCGGTTCACCGGGGACTCGGTGGTCGTCCGGGCCGCCTGCCAATCCGCCCGCCAGCGTTTGAGATCCAGCAGGCTGGCGTCCAGCCGCGCATCCGGCGGCCGGGCGCTCACCTCCCGGATCAGCACCTCCAGCACCGGCAGCACCGATTCGAAGGCGGCGGGCGTGCGATTACCGCGGCGCCAGTCGCTGATCCGCTGCGCCGTGATCGGCGTGCAGCCGGGCCGCAGCCGGGTATTGGCCGCGCGGATCACGGATTTCACCGTGGCTTCGCGGGCCGCCGCGAACAGGGCCGTCAGCCGCGCCGCGAAGACGGCGCGGGCGTCCGGGCCGCCCGCTTCCACTCCGCCGGGCGAATCCGCCTGGCGGGGAAGCCGATCCAGTTCGGACTCCGGCAACTGTCCGTCCCTACCGGCCGTCCGTGCCGGATAGTGGCGCGCTCGCCGGAGCCGGATGCGCACCGGCCCGGCTCGGCGGCCCGAAGGCCGGGCCGGGTCCCGTGCCGGGCCGCGGCGAGACGGTCGAATCAGCGAAAACCGTTGAGCAGGACAACCGCATTCCCTCCACCGATGTGTCGAGTGCGTGCAAGGACCGCTGGACCGATTCGACGGTGTCCGCGGTGGGGGCGGTGCCGTCGATGGCCTGCGCGAGGTGCGTCAATGCGTCGTGCAGTGCGGTGCCGGCGTCGGCGACGGCCGTGAATGCCCGGCGGGACAGCGGCGATGTCATCGTATCCGTCGCGGCGCCGAACCGGGTGTCGATGGTCGCCGACAGGCGTGCCGCCTCCTGCACCCGGCGTTCCACCTCGGCGGTATCGCCGCGGTCGGAGGCGGGGCCGATGCCGTTCAGCTGATCGGACAGCGACTTGAAGGTGTCCTGCAGGCCGCCGGCGGCGCGGCCGCCGGTGCTGCAATCGGCGGTGTCCGGGTCGGGCGGGGCGGCGGCGTCCGGTTGCTTCGTGCAACCGGCCAGGGCGGCGACGGTCATCGCGCAACCTACGATGACCGCCGCCACCTGCCGTCCCGTGCTACGCGACATGGGCCAGCCCCGTCAGCACGGCATCCTGCACCGCGGGCAGGAATCCCAGATTCGCCACCAGCGCCATCCCGACACCGAGCCGGATCCGCCGATGCCGGTTCCACCAGCCCACCCGGCCGCGGATGCGGCGATGGTTGTGCGCGATGGTCGCGGCGTCGGCGGCGTTCTCCTCGTAGTATCCGAAAGCCACTGGGGCGGAACGGGTATCGAGCAGGCCGCCGATCGGATCCACGGTGCTCGCACCGGTGCCGCCAGTCATGAATTGTGTTTCCTTCATGGCGAACTCCTCTGCGTCGGAACGGATCTGGTGCCGGAGCGGATCAGGAGATGACGTCGGTCCAGGGCCGCAGCAGGGCGTCGTAGACGTCCTGGGTGAAGCGGCCGCGGCCGACCAGATCGCTCAGCACCGCCGCGGTGACGGCCTGGCTCACCACGGTCAGCGTGCCGATCGAGCCCAGCGACTGCAGCAGTGCGGTGACATCGGCGCCGGTCGCCGCCGGGGTGGCCGAGACCGCCTGGCCCGCCACCATTCCGGCGGTCTGCACATTGCGGGTGCGGCCGAATTCCTTGGCCGTCTCGGTCGCGATCTGCAGTGGCTGCGGATCGGTCTGCTGCTGCTGGCCCAGGCTCGACAGCAGGCCCGCGAGCCCGCCACCGCCGCCGGTGAAGGCGGCCATCCCGGCCTGCATCTGCTTGCCCGCCTCGGCGTTCATCTTTTCCCGCTCCTCGGCGGTGAGCTGCGCGGCGCGTTCCACGATGGACACCACGGTCCGCCACTGCGGGCCGTACAGGTATTCCAGGTGCAGGGACGGGTCGAAGGGGTCGAACGGGATGGTCTGGTCGGTCGGTTCGGTGTTCATGACGAGCTCCTTCACTGGATGTTCACCCTCGAAATGAAAGGGATTGGATGGGAAGGGATTTCGATACTGCTCAGACACCGACCTCGACCAACTGGCGAGTATCGCTGTCCCGCAGGCCATCCGCGGCATCGGCGCCCACCAACGGAATGTCGGCATGCGCCACGGCCGCGGCGGCCGGGGTATTCGACGCCACGGGACCCATGAGCCCCGCCAGCGAGGCGAGCACCTGATCCAGGCTCGCCGTATCGGTGATGTTGTCCAGGAACTGCGTTCCGGTAGCCGCCGCCCCACCCCCGGTCGCCCCACTCATCGCCGAGCGAATAGCGGAGATCAAATACGACCGGAAACCCGGATCCAGCAACACCAGCAACGGCAACAGCACCAACGCCACCAGGGCCAGCAGCGCCAACGCCGCCAAGGGCAGCCCCACACTCAACGCCACCCCACCGAACAGCAACGGCACCCCGACAGCGACCGCGCCACCAACAGCCACCGCAGTCGCGAGCGCCGCGACGCCCAGCGCGATTGCCCCGGCCACGGCCACCGCGGCGGCTACCGCCACTGCGGCCGCGATCGCGAGTCCGACGGCAACGGCGATACCCGCGGCAACTACGGCAGCAAGGCCCAATGCGATTGCGCCACCGACAACTACGGTGGCAGCCACTGCTATGCCGGCTGCGATCGCGAGCGCGACGCCCGCTGCCACTGCTGCGGCGGCCAGGGCCGCTACGCCGAGTGCGATTGCGCCTGCGATCGCTACCGCGACGGCTATTGCTGCGGCAACCGCTACCGCCGCCGCGATCGCCAGGCCCGCGGCCACGGCAATGCCGGCCGCTACCACTCCGGCGACGCCCAGTGCGATTGCGCCACCCACGACCACGGCGGCGATACCGGCCACGGCCGCGAGGGTGCCCACGATGCCCACGGCCAGTCCGGCGCCGGCGGCAAGAGCCGCCAGGACCGGCAGGCCGATCGCGGCGGCGAAGAGCCCCACCGGAATTGCCAGCAGGATGAGGGGGAGCAGCGCCAGGGCGATCAGGCCCACGATGGCCAGCGGGACGCCGAGCGCCAGCAGCGGCAGGCCGAAGACCGCCACGATTGCTGCGCCGATGGCGACCACCGGGGCGGCCGCCGCGGCGAGCGCACCGAGAGCGGCCAGGGCCAGGATCGGAATGACCGCTGCGGCAAGGGCCGCCAGTGCGGCCGCGATGAGGGCGAGGGCCAGGGCCGCCAGTACGCCCAGGATCACCGGGGCGGAGAAGTCGATGACCATGGACACCAGCCACGCGGCGATCACGATGCCCTTGACGGCGAACCACAGGCCACCGGCGAGCACCAGGGCGAAGAGCGGAATTCCGAAGAGGCCCAAGGCCATTACGGCCAGCGCGGCGCCCGCTACGGTCAGTCCGGCCACCGCGAACGGTGCCCAGATCGCCGCCAGCGCCAGGGCGATGATCGGCGACAGTGCGGTCGACAGGATCGGGGCGAAGGGACCCACGATCAGGAACGGCAGGCTGAACACGATGGCCACCGCCAGCGCGGCGACGCCGACCGGCAGCATGGCCACCACCGCCGCGAGGGCCACGGCCAGCGCGATCACCGTGCCCGCCATGCCCACCGCCCCGAGCAGTGCGAGTCCGGCGAGGATCACGGCGCCGATCACCGGGAACACCGCGAGGGTGGCGACGATCGCGATCGGGATGGCGACCAGCAGGAACGGCGGGAACAGGCTGGCCGCGTAGACGAACGAGCCGATGATGAGCAGCGCCGCGAGCGCCACCGGAATACCGCTGGCCACGGTCAGCACGGCGACCAGCCCGCCGAGCAGACCGGCGACAATGCCCGTGCCCGCGATGCCGCCCAGCACGATGAACAACTGTGCCGCGAGCAGCAAAGGCAAGGCCAGCAAGGCGAGCGGCGGGTTGATGAGAATCAGCCCGAGCAGTGTCACGGTCAGCATGGCGAAGCTGAGCACATTGATCGCCAGCCCGCCCACGGCCACCACTGCGACCGCGGCGACCGCCAGCGCGATCATGCCCGCCATGAGCACGATGAACGGCAGCAGGGTGAAGGTGAAGTTCAGCGCGACCAGACCCATGACGGCCGCTGCCGCGATCGCGGCGAACGCGATGAGCGCGGGCAGCACGAACGGAATCGTGTACGGCATCAACAACATCAGCAGGCCGCCCGCGATCACGGTGCCCGAGGCCCAGGTGACGCCGAGTACCAGGATCAGGGTGGTGCAGAGGGCGACCAGGAATCCGGACGCGCCCACCGCGGTGAACAGGAACAGCAGCCCGAGCGCGACGGGCAGTCCGACGAGCACCGCCAGCAGCACGGGCGCCAGCAGCGGGCCGAGGATCGGAATCGCGAAAACCAGTGCGGCGGTGGCGATCAGCCCCATGCCCGCGGCCACGACGGTGGCGATGACGCCGGCCGCGGCCAGAATCAGCGTGGCCGCGGCCGCGCCGAACCAGAGCACCACGGCGGCAGCGAGTTTGATGGCGAGCGCCGCCAGGGACAGTGCCAGCAGCCCGATCACGGCCGCCGAGGCGACCACGGACAGCGAGATCAGCCCGGCCAGCAGCACCGCGCCGAGCGCGATCCCGGACCCCAGCGCCATCGCACCGAGCACGATCACGCCGGCCAACCCCAGCACCGCCAGAATGGGCAGGCTGATCAGCCCGAACGGCGTGAAGAACGACGCCACCACCATGGCCGCGAACAACGCCAGCGCAACCAGCCCGGCGACGCCCAGCGTGCCGAATACGGCCGCGGCCACGGTCAGCAAGCCGAACACCAGGAAGCCCAGCGCCGCCGTGAATACGACCGGCGCGATGAAGAAGCCCAGGAACGGCACCAGGATCGACCCCACCAGCCCCGCCGCGAGCAACGCGACGAAAATGCCCGCGACACCGGTGATTCCGACGCCCAGCAGCACGGCCGCCAGCGCGACCCCACCGGCCACGATGAGCGCAAGGGTGACGATCCCCGCCACCAGCAGTACCGGCGCCAGCACCTGGAAGGCCACGAACAGCACCGGCAGCGCGATGAGCAGCACCGGAATAGCGATGATGGCGAGCACGATGAGCACCGGAATCGCGAGCACCGCCAGGATGAGCCCGCCGATGATCAGCGCACCGATAATGAAGGGCGCCAACACGATTGCCGCCAATACCACGATCGCGCCTATACCGATCGCGCCGATCGCCAGCGCACCTGCGAACAACAGCGGCACGATCGCGAACAGACCCACGATGGGCAGGGCCAGCAACGGCAGCGCCGCATCCCGGCGAACACCGTTGCCGGTGATCAGGTCTCGCAGGTCGTGCAGCATCGGCGCGAAAGCGGCCGCCGGATCCTGCATGAACCCGAGCACCGGGGTCAGGAAGCCGAGCATGGGCGCGAGCCCGCCCAGCGCCGGTGCGGCGAAGCCCATCACGGCCGCACCCAGCGCATCCAGCCCGGAAGCCGGGTTCGAGGTGAGGTTGCGCAGGGTTTCGGCGAGATGCTGCAGCGGATCGCCGTCGCCGATCGTATTGCCCAGCAACGGTTGCAGCACCTCACGCAGCCCCTGCGACCCCTCGGTGCCGTCCACGGGGAAGCCGAAGAGCGCGCGGCCGCGGTTGATCAGTTCGGCGATCGGATCGCCGGACCCGTCGCGCCGGGTGCCCGCCGCCTCGACCGCCTGATTGACGAAGCTCAGCAGGTCCTCGACCGGCTGCCGCAGCGGTCCCGACGGGAATGCGGTGTCGACCCAGCCCGCCAGCTTGGACAGATCCAGTCCGGATCCCACCACTTGCGCTGCGACGGAAGCGATTTCATTGACCGGTGCGCCTACCGGCCCGAGCAGTCCGGAGAAGTCGCCGCCGGGCGCGGAAGAATCACCGGCGGTCGGCGCCGCGCCGACGGTCCGGGTGGGCGCCGGCATCCCCGGCGCGGGCGCGGCATTCTGCGGTGCCAGCCCGTACCCGGGGGCCGCTTGATTACCGAAGGCGTTCACGGCCTGATCGATCACGTTCTGCGCGGTGGACCCCAGATCGGGGCCGAGCACATTACCCATGTCCGGAATCGGCAGATCCGGGATCGGGAGGCCGAGATCCGGAGTCTGCGGGTTGCCGACCGCCTGCTGCGTGCCGAGCCCGGGTACCAGCGGCGCGGTCGGTGGCAGTTGCGGCAGGGCGGGCAACTGGGCCTCGGCGTGGCCGGTCGACACCATGGCGGTGGCCAGCGAGGCGAAGGCGGCGGCCGCGTAGAGGCCGCGGCGGTTGCGTTTGCATTCCTTGCGGTGCTTGGCGGCCTGTTTGGTCGTGTGAGCACGGGTGAGTGATGCGGTCATGGGAGGAACCTTTCGATCGACGCGGAATCCGGCCGCGGCCGGACCTTGCCGAGCTCGCGCAGAGCTCCCGTGGAACGCTCAGGCCGGGCCGGTCTCGCCGTATGCGCAGTTGGCCTGGGAGACGCCGCCGTCGGCGCCCAGGGTGGGCCCGATGCGGGTGTGCAGTAGTCCGCCGATATCGCGGCAGCTGATGAAGGCGTGTTGTCCGTGTCCCGCGCCGGGCGGGCAGGTGAGGGTGGCCTGGTTGGGCACCGTCGTATCGATGACGCACCCGTCGGGAGCCGGGTCGGCCGAGGCCATGGGAGTTACCGGCTTGCCGAACGCAATGCCCGTGAGGGCCAGCACCGCCATCGCAGCGAATGCCACGAGTTTGCCGATGGAGTTCATGGGCTAAGGGTCCGAAGCTGCGGGTGGAGGGGTCAATGTGGGCCGGGTTACATGACCTGGGTTTTCCCTGCTGAAGTACCTGATACAGCTTGTCCGCAGCGGATTCTTATTACGGGCTTTTAACGACAGGAGATATTGACGCCCTTGGTGTCACCAGATCCTGATCAGTTGACTAGCAATATCATGGCAAACCGTGATGATGAATCGAAGTGGCCGGAAAGTCGCGAGTGCCGCGAACCAGCGACGCCTGATCACGCCCGCCCGCGCGGCCGGGGTCGTGGTGCTCGTCGCGCTCATCGCGGTGATCACCACGATGGTCGTGCACCGGCAGAAAGATAAGGACCAGGCCGCCGCCGCGGTAGCCCCACCCGCGGTCTTCACCGCCGACGGCCGGTTGCGCTTCGGCGACGCACCCATCACCGTCACCGTCATCACCGACTTCCAGTGCCCGGTGTGCAGGCAGTTCACCGCCACCACCGAGCCCACGCTGAACGACATGGTCAAGGCCGGCGCGGTCGCCGTCGAATACGACACCGTCGCCGTCCTCGACCGTGCGTCCAAAGACAACTACTCCTCCCGCGCGGCCAATGCCGGCACCTGCGTCGCCGTGGCGAACAAGAACGCCTGGCTCGACTTCGACCAGAAGCTGTTCGCCGCCCAGCCCGCCGAGGGCGGCGCCGGACTCGGCGCCGACAAGCTCATCGAGCTGGCCGGACAGGCCGGCGTGAGCGGTCCCGACGTGGCGTCCTGCATTCGCGACGACCGGTACGGCGGCTTCGTCAAGTCGCACGCGCAGCATGCGATCGATGCCGGTCTGACCCATGTTCCGGTGGTCAAGGTGGGTGATCAGGTGGTCGAGAACCTCACCCCCGACGGCCTGCGCGCGGCCATCGACCGGGCGCGATCGGCGGGCAAGTAGGCTGATAGCTGGTCGCAAGCAGTTTCGGCTGCCTGCCGGACCTTTTCGATTCAGCACAGACAAAGGACTGCACAGCGCTATGACCAGCCGCATCGAGCTCGCCCGCGTGGATCTCCGCGGACGTACTCCCACTGCTGCCGAACTGCGCGCGGCTCTGCCGCGTGGGGGCGTCGACGTGGACTCGGTGCTGCATCATGTGCGGCCGGTCGTGGAGGCCATCCGCGATCGGGGCGTCGAGGCCGCGCTGGAATTCAGCGAGAAGTTCGACGGCGTGCGGCCCGCGAGTGTGCGCGTGCCCGCCGCCGAACTGGACAAGGCGCTCGCCGAACTGGATCCGGCCGTGCGCGCCGCCCTCGAGGTCGCGATCGAACGCACCCGCAAGGTGCACAACGATCAGCGCCGCACCGACAAGACCACCCGGGTGGTGCCCGGCGGCACCGTCACCGAACGCTGGGTGCCGGTCGAGCGGGTCGGCCTGTATGTGCCGGGCGGTAATGCCGTCTACCCGTCGTCGGTGGTCATGAACGTGGTGCCGGCGCAGGCCGCGGGCGTGGAGTCGCTGGTGGTGGCCTCGCCGCCGCAGGCGCAGTTCGCGGGCCTGCCGCACCCGACCATCCTGGCCGCGGCCAAGCTGCTCGGCGTCACCGAGGTGTGGGCGGTCGGCGGCGCGCAGGCCGTGGCGCTGCTGTCCTACGGCGGTGTCGACACCGATGGCGCGCAGCTGGAGCCGGTCGACCTGATCACCGGTCCGGGCAATATCTACGTGACCGCCGCCAAGCGGCTGTGCCGCGGACTGGTCGGCATCGACGCCGAGGCCGGGCCGACCGAGATCGCGATCCTGGCCGACGCCACCGCCGATCCGGTACACGTTGCGGCGGATCTGATCTCGCAGGCCGAGCACGATGTGCTGGCGGCCAGCGTGCTCGTCACCGACAGCGTGGAGCTGGCCGATGCCGTGGACGCGGCGCTGACCGCGCAGATGGCGGTCGTCAAGCACCACGATCGGGTCACGGAAGCCCTGTCGGGCAAGCAGTCCGGCACCGTGCTCGTCGACGACATCACCCAGGGGCTGCGCGTGGTCAACGCCTACGCGGCCGAGCACCTGGAGATCCAGACGGCCGATGCCGCCGCCGTCGCGGCTCGGGTGCGCAGTGCCGGAGCGATTTTCGTGGGCGCCTGGGCGCCGGTGTCGCTGGGCGACTACTGCGCGGGCTCCAACCACGTGCTGCCCACCGCCGGATGTGCCCGGCACTCTTCGGGTTTGAGCGTGCAGACCTTCCTGCGCGGGATCCACGTGGTCGAGTACTCCGAGGCCGCGCTGAAGGATGTCGCCGGACATGTGGTGGCGCTGGCGAATGCGGAGGATCTGCCCGCGCACGGTCAGGCCGTGCAGGCGCGTTTCGGGGAGCTGCGGTGAGTATCGAGGCGGGCCTCGAAGAAGGCGCTGTGACAGTGCCCGGATCCAGCATTTCACTGGACGATCTGCCGCTGCGGGAGAACCTGCGCGGCAAGAGTCCTTACGGCGCACCGCAATTGACGGTGCCGGTACAGCTCAACACCAACGAGAACCCGCACCCGCCGAGCAAGGCACTCGTCGACGATGTCGCCGAGTCCGTGCGCGCCGCGGCCGCGGACCTGCACCGCTACCCGGACCGCGATGCGGTCGGGCTGCGCGGTGATCTGGCCGCGTACCTGACCCGGCAGACCGGTGTCCCCGTGGATACCGCGAACGTGTGGGCGGCCAACGGCTCCAACGAGATCCTGCAGCAACTGCTGCAGGCGTTCGGCGGACCGGGCCGCAGCGCACTGGGTTTCGTGCCCTCGTACTCGATGCACCCGATCATCTCCGAGGGCATCGACACCGAGTGGGTGGAGGCCAAGCGCAATGGCGACTTTTCCCTCGACATCGACTACGCGGTCATGGTGCTCGGTGAGCGCCGCCCCGATGTGGTGTTCGTGACCAGCCCCAATAACCCGACGGGGCACAGCATTCCGCAGGACGACCTGGTACGGATCCTGGAGGCCGCCACCGGCATCGTGGTGGTCGACGAGGCGTACGGCGAATTCTCCAGCGCCCCCAGCGCCATCGAGCTCATCGACCGGTATCCCGCCAAACTGGTGGTGAGCCGCACCATGAGCAAGGCGTTCGCCTTCGCGGGCGGACGGCTCGGCTACCTGGTGGCCGCGCCCGCGGTCATCGACGCCATGCTGCTGGTGCGCCTGCCCTACCACCTGTCCGTGGTGACGCAGGCGGCCGCGCGTGCGGCGCTGCGGCATGCCGACGAAACCCTCGGCAGTGTCGCGGAACTGGCGGCGCAGCGGGACCGCGTGATGGCCGCATTGCGCGAGCAGGGGTACGACGTCATCCCCTCGGACGCCAACTTCGTGCTCTTCGGCCGCTTCACCGACGCGCCCCGCGCCTGGCAGCGTTACCTCGACGAGGGTGTGCTCATCCGCGATGTCGGCATCCCCGGCTATCTGCGCACCACCATCGGCCTGGCCGCCGAGAACGACGAATTCCTGCGCGTGAGCGCCACACTGGTCGCGACCGAGCTGGTCGCCCCATGAGCACGGAAGCGAGCCTGCCCGTGAGCACGGACCGTATCGCCCGCGTCGAACGCACCACCCGCGAATCCAGCATCGTGGTGGAGTTGAACCTCGACGGGTCCGGGAAGACCGACATCTCCACCGGTGTCCCGTTCTACGACCACATGCTGACCGCCTTCGGCCAGCACGGCAGCTTCGACCTGACCGTGCAGGCCAAGGGCGACATCGAGATCGAGGCGCACCACACGGTCGAGGACACCGCCATCGTGATCGGCCAGGCGCTGGCGCAGGCGCTCGGCGACAAGAAGGGCATCCGCCGCTTCGGCGACTGCTACATCCCCATGGACGAGACCCTCGCGCACGCGGTGGTGGATGTCTCCGGCCGCCCGTACTGCGTGCACGACGGTGAGCCGGAACGCCTGCTGTCCACCGTGATTCCGAGCGCGGGCCCCGGGGCCTCCTACTCGACGGTCCTGAATCGCCATGTCTTCGAGTCGATCGCGCTGAACGCCCGCATCGCCCTGCATGTCCGCGTGCTGTACGGCCGCGACCAGCACCACATCACCGAGGCCGAATTCAAGGCGGTGGCAAGGGCTTTGCGTGCCGCCGTCGAATACGACCCGCGCGTCACCGGCATCCCTTCCACCAAGGGGACACTGTGACCAAGAAACTCGCGCTGCTGGACTACGGTTCCGGCAACCTGCACTCCGCCGCCCGCGCCCTGGCGCGCACCGGCGCCGAGGTGACGGTCACCGCCGACGCCGAAATCGCGTTGAACGCGGACGGTCTCGTGGTCCCGGGTGTCGGCGCCTACGCGGCCTGCATGGCGGGTCTGCGCGCCGTCCGCGGTGAACGCATCATCGGCAAACGCCTGGCCGGTTCCCGCCCCGTTCTCGGCATCTGCGTAGGCATGCAGATCCTGTTCGAGCGCGGTGTCGAATTCGGCATCGAAACCGAGGGCTGCGCCGAATGGCCGGGCGTGGTGGAACGTCTCGACGCTCCGGTTCTCCCGCACATGGGCTGGAACACCGTGCAGGCGCCCGAGGACTCGATCCTCTTCGCCGGCATGGACGCCGACACCCGCTTCTACTTCGTCCACTCCTACGCGGCCCGCAAATGGGAGTGGGACGACAACACCGGCAGCCACCTGAATCCGGCCAAGCTGACCTGGTCCGACCACGGCGGCCCCTTCCTGGCGGCAGTCGAGAACGGCCCGCTGTCAGCCACCCAATTCCACCCGGAGAAGTCCGGCGACGCCGGCGCCCACCTGCTCCGGAACTGGGTCGCCGCTCTGTAATTCGCCGCGTACCCCGGTGCGAGCGGTCAGCTGTTGCCGCTCACCGGGGTGCCCCGGCTGACCAGCCAATTCCCGTGCTCGTAGTCGAGGCCGACCGACATCACGACATGCTTGGTCTGCGTGCCGCTGTCGGAGGTGATGGTCTCGTAGGAGTCGTAACTCCCCTCGGCATGCCCGTGATCCACCGAGGTGACGGTGCAGTCCGGCGTCCCGATCTCCCCGCGCGCATGCGTGGAAATGATGTTGTCCCGCAGTGAGTCCTTCCACAACTGCTTGAACCAGCTCTGGAAGTCGCCTGTACTCCGATCCACCACCCGCTGCCAATACCCGTCGGCATCCCGATAGGTGTAATTCCCCATATTCCGCGCGAAATCGCAGATGGCACTGCGCACTTCGCCGGAGTCCGCGGCCGCCGGCCCGGCGAACGCGATGCCCGCGGCACCGATCGCCGAAATCGCCAATGTCATCGCGATGGCAGGTTTCGTCACGATGGTGTCCTCCAGGAGCTGTTCGGTATCCCGCCCGGTCACCCAGGCGAGATCAACCATAATGATCAACCCTGGCACCCGCCTGAGTGGTGACGGCGCGCGTCCCGGAGCGCATTGCCTGGGCGGTGCTGGAGTTCTGCTCGGGTCCGCTCGCTGAGGACCCGCAGCGGGTAGGAAAGCCCTTGATCGGCGGTCTTGCCGGCCTCTATTCGGCTCGGCGCGGCGAGTATCGGGTGATCTACGCGATCCATGAGGATCGTATTGTCGTCGAGATTGCGACTGTCAGGCATCGCGGCACGGCATACCGCCCTCGGTGAGACCGGAACAGGACGCCGATCGAATTGTAGGTTACGCCAACGGTATTGCTAAGGTGCCGGCATGGAGATTGCGCACGAGGGCGCGTCCGGCAGGCTCCGCGCCCTGCCCACCCGCCTGGTGAACCAGGTCGCCCTCATCGCCAACCGCGCCACCGACAAGGCCCTCGAGGAAACCGGCTCCCGCCGCTACCACTACGCCCTACTGGTCACCCTCGATGAAATCGGCCCCGCCAGCCAAGCCGACCTCGGCCGCCGCACCGGCATCGACCGCAGCGACGTGGTAGCCGCCCTCAACGAGCTCGCCGACCGAAACCTGGTCCGCCGCAACCCCGATCCCGCCGACCGCCGCCGCAACATCATCACCCTCACCCCGACCGGCTCCGCCCACCTCCGTGACCTCGACGACCGGCTGGAAGCCGCCCAGCGCGAATTCCTCCCCGGCTTCTCCACGGCCGAACGCGCCAACTTCGTCCTCCTCCTCACCCGAATCCTGGAGCAGCACACCAAGAGCTGAGGTCGTCGCCTCGGTGTGCAGTCGCTCAGTTCGCGGTGTCCGCGCGGCTGACCAGCCAAGTGCCGCCGACATTGTCGAGGCCCAGTGCCATTCGCATGTGGGTGGTGCGGGGTTGGTTGCCGGTTTCGCCGTAGGTCAGGATCTGGTCGAAGTCGGTGGTGGCCTCGGTGTGAGTATCGTCGCCGGATTGGAGTGTGCAGGTCACGTTGGTGGCTACAGCGTGGAGTTGCACCTTGGTCCATACCGTGCGCAGTGTGTTCGAATCGCGCTGGAGCGTGTCGTGGAGGTCGCCCGTGGTCAGGGCGAGGGTGGCGGCCAGATCGGCGTCCGCGGTGCGGTAGTCGGAGGTGGCGAAGGAGCGGGCGAAATTGCAGGACGCCAGCCGCGCGTCCTCCGGTGGCGTCGCACCCGCGGGTACGGTGAGGGCCGCGCCCGCGATGATGAACGGCACGGAAAATGCCAGGGCCGCAACGGGTGTCGAGCGAGTGCGCATGGTTCCCCCATGATTCGGATATCGGACCGGAGTGCCGGTCACGAGAGAATCTAGCGGGGTGGGGTGACAGGTGCCACAGGCGTGGATCGTTCGTTACTGCTCCGCCGAGCAGGGCTGGGTGCCGGGGGCGGTGCCGTCGGCGTTGAGCTCCGGGGGTTTGCCGATGGTGATGACTTGCTGTCCGTCCCAGTGGAATTGGACGCAGTAGTAGGTGGCGCCCTCGGAGCAGGCGTCGCACTTCCCCGGAATCTTGTAGCGCAGTCCCACGGTGTCGGCGGTGGTGCGGGATTTGTCCACCGAGATGAAGGCGTTCCATTTCGGCGTGGCGGGGCCCACGTAGGTGCCGTTGTGGAAGAGGAGGGCCTGCATGGGGGAGCTGGCGGTGGCGCCTTGGATGGTGACCAGGGCCGCGGACAGCGGTGCGCAGATGTCATTGGCGTCGGGGGTCGTGCCCGCGCCGGGGAGTGCCCACTTCCAGGTGTCGCCGTAGCTGGTCCGGATGGGGGCGAGGGTGGCGGCGGCGTCGTGGATCACGGTGGCTGAGGGGTAGCAGTCCTGGCCGGTGGCGGTGAGTCGGGCGGGGACGGTCGTCGTGCCGGGAACGCCGGTCTGTGGTGCCGTCAGGGTGGCGGTGACCTGGGTCAGGACCGTCGAGGACAGTTGGGTCGGCAGGGTGGTCGGTGCGGACTGATCGGTGGTTCCGCCGTCGCAACCCGAGATCAATGCGATGGCGGCCAGTCCGGCGCTGGCGATGATGGTCGGTCGGAACATGGTTCCTGCTCTCTCCCCGTCGGCGAATACCTCTCCGCTGTAAATCGGTTGTCGCGTGCCGGTATTAACCGGCATTTCCCCAGGCCGCCGCCGAGCCATCGTACGGCTACCAATAGGATGCTCCCGTGAGTCTTGTGCTGCTACCTGCCGTCGATGTCGCCAATGGTGAGGCCGTGCGCCTGGTTCAGGGGGAGGCGGGCAGCGAAACCGGTTACGGTTCGCCGCTCGACGCCGCCCTGGCGTGGCAGCACGGTGGCGCCGAATGGGTGCATCTGGTGGATCTGGACGCGGCATTCGGCAAGGGCAGCAATCGGGAACTGCTGGCGCAGGTGATCGCTCGGCTCGACGTGAAGGTCGAACTGTCCGGCGGTATCCGCGACGACGACTCGCTGAAGGCGGCCCTGGCCACCGGCTGCACACGCGTCAATATCGGCACCGCCGCCATCGAGAACCCGGAATGGTGCGCCCGCGCCATCGGCGAGTACGGCGACCAGATCGCGGTCGGCCTGGACGTGAAACTCATCGACGGCGAATGGCGACTGCGCGGCCGCGGCTGGGTCAGCGACGGCGGCGATCTGTGGGAGACCCTGGAACGCCTGGAACAGCAGGGCTGCTCCCGCTACGTGGTCACCGACGTGAGCAAGGACGGCACCCTCACCGGCCCGAACCTGGACCTGCTCGCGCATGTCGCGAACGCGGCCAGCGCGCCGGTCATCGCCTCCGGCGGCGTCTCCACCCTCGACGACCTGCGCGCCATCGCGACGCTGGTGGACGAGGGCGTGGAGGGCGCGATCATCGGAAAGGCCCTGTACGCGGGCCGGTTCACCTTGCCCGACGCGCTCGCAGCGGTCAGCTAGCCGGATGACCGACCTCGCCGAGCTGCTCGGTATCGCCCGCGATGTGCTCGACGGCGCCTCCTCCCGCTTCGTGGAGGGTGTGGGTGCGCCCAGTGCGGTTCAGAAGGGCCGCAACGACTTCGCCACCGAGGTCGACCTGGAACTGGAGCGCACCATCTCGCGGCAGTTGAGCGAGCGCACCGGAATCCCGGTGCACGGTGAGGAATTCGGCGGCCCGCAGCTGCTGACGGGCACCTCCTGGGTGCTCGACCCGATCGACGGAACCTTCAATTACTCTGCGGGACATCCGCTTTCGGGCATGCTGCTGGCGCTGGTGCAAGAGGGCGTGCCGGTGCTCGGCCTGACCTGGCTGCCCGGCCTGGGCCAGCGTTATGCCGCGGCCGCCGGTGGACCGGTCTACTTGAACGGGCAGCCGCTGCCACCGCTGGAGCCGGTCAAGCTTTCCGCCGCCATGATCGGTTTCGGTTCCTTCAATATCGATGGCGCGGGCCGGGTTCCGGGCATCTTCCGGTTCAATCTGCTGGGCGCGCTGAGCCGGCTGTCCGGCCGGGTTCGCATGCACGGGTCCACCGGTATCGACCTGGCGTACACGGCCTCCGGAATTCTGGGCGGCGCCGTGGTGTTCGGACATCATCCGTGGGACAACGCCGCGGGTGTGGCGCTGGTCCGCGCGGCCGGCGGGGTGGTCACCGACCTGCTGGGCCGGGAGTGGACCATCGAATCGGGTTCGGTGCTGGCCGCCGCGCCCGGAGTGCACGAGGAGTTACTGGACCTGATCAGCGAGACCGCCGATCGCGTCCGGGGAGAGGTGGAGCAATGAAGACAGGGGTAGTGCAATGACGCTGGCAGTACGCGTCATCCCGTGCCTGGATGTGGACGCGGGCCGGGTGGTCAAGGGCGTGAACTTCGAAAACCTCAGGGACGCGGGCGATCCTGTGGAACTGGCCGCCGCCTACGACGCCCAGGGCGCCGACGAACTCACCTTCCTGGATGTGACCGCCTCCACCGGCGACCGCGGCACCATGATCGACGTGGTGACCCGCACCGCCGAGCAGATCTTCATCCCGCTCACCGTCGGTGGCGGTGTCCGCACCGTCGAGGACGTGGACCGCCTGCTGCGCGCGGGCGCGGACAAGGTGTCGGTGAACACCGCCGCCATCGCCCGCCCCGAGGTGCTGCGCGAGATGTCGGAGCGGTTCGGCTCGCAGTGCATCGTGCTGTCGGTGGACGCCCGCACGGTCCCGGCGGATCAGCGGCCGACCCCCTCCGGCTGGGAGGTCACCACGCACGGCGGTAAGCGCGGCACCGGCATCGATGCCGTCGAATGGGCCATGCGCGGCGCCGAACTCGGCGTCGGCGAGATCCTGCTCAACTCGATGGATGCCGACGGCACCAAGGCCGGTTTCGATCTGCCCATGATCCGGCACGTGCGGTCGGCGGTCTCGGTTCCGGTCATCGCCTCCGGCGGTGCGGGCAAGGTCGCGGACTTCGCCCCGGCCGTCGCGGCGGGCGCGGACGCGGTGCTGGCGGCGAGCGTCTTCCACTTCGGTGATTTGACGATCGGCCAGGTCAAGGACGCCATGCGCGCGGAAGGTATCGTGGTCCGGTGAGTCTCGATCCCGCTATCGCCACCCGTCTCAAGCGCAATGCGGACGGTCTCTTCGCCGCCATCGCGCAGGAGAAGGACACCGGCGATGTGCTCATGATGGCGTGGATGGACGACGAGGCGCTCGCGCGGACGCTGGAAACCCGCAAGGGCACGTACTACTCGCGTTCGCGGCAGCAGTACTGGGTGAAGGGCGAGACTTCGGGCCACACCCAGTACGTGCACGAGGTACGGCTCGACTGCGACGGTGACACGGTGCTGCTCATCGTCGATCAGGAAGGCGCGGCCTGCCACACGGGCACCCACACCTGCTTCGACACCGATGTGCTGCTGGCGCAGGGCGACGTCCTGCTGGCCGACGAAGACTGAGTCCCAACGGCTTTCGATAAGGAAGGCTTTCGGTAGGGAGGCCTAGCGGTTCTCGTGGAGGTCCGCGTCGATGTGGCTCATCGGCCGCCCGGAGCGGCCGAGGCCGCGCGCCATGCCCTTCTCCAGCTGCGTCACCAGGGTCTCGCCCAGTTCCAGCAGTTGCCGGGTCTGTTCCTTGTCGAGTCCGTCGAAGACCAAGCCGCGCACCGTCTCCAGATAGCCGGGCGCGGCCTCGGTGACCTTGCGGAAGCCGGCGTCGGTGAGGACGGCTTGGGCGCCGCGGCGTCCGGTGACGGTGACGCGCTGGGCCCAGCCCAGGCGTTCGAGTTTGGATACGACATGTGAAAGGCGCGATAGCGATGCGTTTGCCTTTTGGGCAAGCTCGCTAAGTTGCAATCGGTGGCCTGGTTCTTCGGAGAGCAGGGTCATCACGAAGTATTCGAAATGGGTAATCCCGGACTCACGTTGGAGCTGGGTGTCCAGTGCCGCGGGCAGTCTGGTGGTGAGCGCGACAAGGGTACGCCAAGCTCGCTGTTCCATGGGATTCAACCACTTGGTCACCGTGCGCGCCCTCTCGTAGCAGCCAAGTGACGTGTTGTGCCGACCGGTCCGGAAACTGGGGGAGCAGCGACAACAAGTCACCCGCACGTCAAAGTTTGCCACGATTTCGCTCAGTACGCACGAGGTTACTGAATGACGTGACATCGATCACGCGTGTCGGACTGGAATTCAGTTCGCGCCGGGTTCTGGAGGATTTGGCGGAGTTTCCACGGGAACGCTCGGCTTTTCCGGTACGGCACGCTGCTTTTCGGCACGATGGCGGCGGAATCGCCTGCGCACCAAGAGAAATGCCACCAAGAGGAACAGCACCGCGGCGATGATCGCGCCGACGAGGGCCGCGCCGCGGAATCCCGGCGCGTCGACATCGAGGATGCGCTCGCCGGCGTGCGCGGCATTGGAGTCGCCGAGCACGATGGTCAAGGTCATCAGATTGGGGATGGCGGCGACGACCGCGAGAACCGCTGCGGCGCCGGCAATGAACGGACCGCCCCGTTTCCGCCAGCGCAGGCCCGCGATCAACAACAGCAGCAATGGCAGTAGCGTGCACACCGCACCCATGACGAGGCCGTACCAGATGCCTTTGGCGAAACTGCCGTGTACCCATTCGGCGAGCCGCTGCGCCCACCAGCGTGGAATGAACGCGGCCAGGATCAGATACGTCACCCACAGCACCACCGCCGCCACCACGAGCGCGATGATGCGATTGCGCCACGTGACGAAGGAGGAGCGTTTCTGCTCCGGCAGGTCCGCACCAGGCGTAGTCATAGCCTCAGCGTATGCCCGCGAGTCCGGCGCGACGGTCAGCGCCACTCCGGCGTACCGGACAAAAAGGGCTCGGGAGCGGGCTGGGCGGCACTCCAGAATCGGGGTGGGCGGAGCCTCAGGAGCGACTGCGGAGGAACTCGAGGGCGTCGTCCGCGTGCACATTGGCGCGCAGTTCGCTCGAGATGACCTTGGCGACCGTCCGGTCCGGGTCGATGACGAAGGTTGTGCGCTTCACCGGCACCAGCGCGCCCAGCAGCCCGCGCTTCACGCCGAACTCGGCCGCGACCTTCGCGCCGGGATCCGACAGCACCGGGTAACCGAGCCCCTGCTTGGCCGCGAATCCGGACTGGACATCCACCGAATCGGCGCTGATCCCGACGCACGATGCGCCGAGCGACTTGAATTCCGTTGCCAGATCCCGGAAATGGCACGCCTCGGCGGTGCATACGGGGGTATTGGCCGCGGGGTAGAAGAAGAGCACCACGGGACCGTCCGCGAGTAGCGACTCGAGCGAACGCACGGTGCCCGACTGATCCGGAAGCTCGAAGTTCGGGGCGAGCTGGCCTGCCTTCATAACCCGTACAGTACGCGATTACATCGCGCACAAGCTATACGCCGCAGGGTGCGGAAATCGGGCTCGGGCCGGGCGCCGCGATACCTGGAGGGCATGCGACGGCCCGCGGACCGGACGTCCACGGGCCGAAAGCATTCGGCACGGTTCACACGCCGATGAGGGCGGCGACCTCCGGGTTCTTGATATCCATGACATCGAGGATGCCGTGGGCGCGCAGGAAGGGCTTGAGCTCCCGGATGCGGTCGGTGTGCTCGGCGTACTCGTCCGGGAAGTGGCGCGGATCCAGCGCCTCCAGCGCCTTCACATAGGTGACGAAGGAGGCGATGGCGGAGTACTTACCGGCCGGGTTCATGTTCATCATCCGCGGCGGCTGGCCGGGGATGCTCCCCATGCCCTGCTGCGGAACTGCGTGCCGTGGACCCTCCGGTGCTACCGGCTGCGAGGGGTACATCTGATTTGAACTCCTCTCGTTTGGGATACCGCGTGCGACCTGTCGTTTTACTGCCTGAGCAGATCGCGACGAGTGTAGTGATGACCGCACCGTGTATTCGCTCCAGGTGGGGGTTCGGCTGGGGGAGGAGAGCGATTTAGATACCGTCCGACGGGCCTGGAATGATGAGCCCATGCACGGCGCGCACGGTTCCACCCAGACGTCCGGAATCACCTCGACCACCTCCCGCGAGCAGTTCCGCCTGCTAGCGGCCGATCACCGGGTCGTTCCGGTGACCCGAAAGGTCTTGGCGGACTCGGAGACTCCGCTCTCGGCCTACCGCAAACTGGCCGCCGACCGGGCGGGCACCTTCCTGCTCGAGTCCGCCGAGAACGGGCGGTCGTGGTCGCGATGGTCGTTCATCGGCGCGGGCAGCCCGACCGCCCTGACCGTGGTGGACGGGCAGGCGGCGTGGCTCGGGCAGGTGCCCGCGGACGCGCCCGCCGGCGGTGATCCGCTGCTGGCGCTCCGCGAGACGCTGCAGCTGCTGCGCACCGAGCGGCTGCCCGGCCTGCCCCCGCTGACCGGCGGCATGGTCGGCTACCTCGGCTACGACACCGTGCGCCGGCTGGAACGCCTGCCCAGCATCGCCACCGACGACCTGAAGGTCCCGGAGATGGTGATGCTGCTGGCCACCGATCTGGCCGCCTTCGACCACCACGAGGGCGCGATCACCCTCATCGCCAATGCCGTCAACTGGAACGGCAATGACGAGCATGTGGACCAGGCCTACGACGATGCGGTCGCCCGCCTGGACCGCATGACCGAAGCCCTCGCCGCGCCCGCCGAATCCACGGTCTCGGTCTTCGACCGCCCCGAACCGGACTATCGCCGCCAGCGCACCACCGAGGAGTTCGGTGCGGGCGTGCGCCGCCTGGTGAAGGAGATCGAGGCGGGCGAGGCCTTCCAGGTGGTGCTGTCACAGCGGTTCGAAATGGATTACAGCGGTACGCCGCTGGACCTGTACCGCATGCTGCGCGCCTCCAATCCGAGCCCGTACATGTATCTGCTGCACGTGCCGGACGGCTCGGGCGGCACCGCGTTCTCCATCGTCGGTTCCAGCCCCGAATCGCTGGTGACGGTGAAGGACGGCGTGGCGACCACGCACCCGATCGCGGGCACCCGGTGGCGCGGCAGCACCGAAGAGGACGACCTGCTGCTGGAGAAGGACCTGCTGGCCGACGAGAAGGAGAACGCCGAGCACCTCATGCTCGTCGACCTCGGCCGCAATGATCTCGGTCGCGTCTGCGAGCCCGGCACCGTGCGTGTCACGGAGTACCGCCACGTCGAGCGCTACTCCCACGTCATGCACCTGGTCTCCACGGTCTCCGGCCGCCTGACGGCCGGCCGGATCGCCTTCGACGCCGTCGAGGCATGTTTCCCCGCCGGCACCCTCTCCGGCGCCCCCAAGGTGCGGGCCATGGAGTTGATCGAGGAACTCGAACCCACCCGCCGCGGCGTCTACGCGGGCGTGGTCGGCTACCTCGATTTCGCCGGCGACGCCGACACCGCCATCGCCATCCGCACCGCCCTCCTCAAGGACGGCACCGCCTATGTCCAGGCGGGCGCCGGCATTGTCGCCGACTCCAACCCGGACTACGAAGACCTCGAATCCCGCAACAAGGCCATGGCGGTCCTCAAGGCCATCGCCGCCGCCGAAACGGTTCGCGCCTACCGCCCGAACGGATCCGGGCAATGACCGCTCCGGACCCGGACGGCGCTACGAAAGATCCGGCAGCGCAAGAAAACTCCGAATCCGATCGATCGACGGCCGGGCGGGCCGTACAGGCGGATCTCGACGAGGCCGCCGCCGATGTGGCGCAGGCCGAGGCGGATGCGCGAGCGGCCGCGGCCGCGGGCGGGAACAAGCGGCGGCCGATCGGGGCGGTGGTGCTGCTGGCGATCGCGGCGGCGCTGTTGTGGGCTTCTTCGCGGATGACGTGGGTGTCGCTGGAGGTCACCAGCGACAAGGGGCTGCCCAAGACGGTGCATTTCAATGGCAGCACCTGGTTCGGGGCCTTGACGCCGCTGGCGCTGGTGCTGCTGGCCACCATCGCGGCCGTGTTCGCGACCAAGGGGTGGATGCGGCGGCTGGTGGGTGTGGTGGTCGCGGTGTTGGCCGCGGTGGCCGCGGTGCCGGGGTTCGCGTTGCTGGTGGGCAAGGGCAAGACGGGGGATCGGGCGGCCACGCTGGCCGAATTGCATACCTACGAGGTCCCGGGGGCGGTGACCACGGTGACGTTGCCCGCCCTGCTGGCGGTCGTCGGGGCGATTGCGGCGTTCCTGGCGGGACTGCTGCTCACGCGCATGCCGTCGGGGTCGGCGCAGATGTCCGGGAAGTACGACAATCCGGTGTTCCGGAAGTCGGCGGCGGCCGAGCAGGTTGCCGAGCATCACGCCGTGAGTCGCGCCTCGGAATCCGGGTCACAGGGCGCCGCCGCGGGCGAATTGTCCGGTCGCGTGCTGTGGGATGCGCTCGATGCGGGTGCGGATCCGACCGACGATCAAGCCGATACCCCTGCCGCGCACGAGGATCCGGGTAGCGGGCCGACCGGCCGCGGGCCGCGTTGAGCTGGGGGTGAGAGCGGTATGAGACCACGGACCGGCCCCGCCGTCAACGGCAGGAACATAGCCATTTACTCTTTATCAGCATCGGTGAGACAGCGCCTGGGGGGATTCTCAGGCAGCAAGTCCGTCTCCCCAGAAAGGATTCGAGCCAGATGACGGTACTCGACTCGATTCTCGACGGGGTCCGCGCGGATGTGGCCGCTCGGGAAGCCCTCCTGGATTTCCAGGCCGTGAAGGCCGCCGCCGCGAAGGCCCCCTCCGCACGTGACGCCAAGGCCGCGCTGCACGGCGAGGGCATCGGCGTGATCGCGGAGGTCAAGCGGGCCAGCCCGTCCAAGGGCGCGCTCGCGGACATTCCGGACCCCGCCGTATTGGCCCGTGCCTACGAGGACGGCGGCGCGCGCATCATCAGCGTGCTGACCGAACAGCGCCGCTTCCACGGCTCCCTGGCGGACCTGGACGCGGTCCGCGCGGTGGTGGATATCCCCATCCTGCGCAAGGACTTCATCGTCGGCCCGTACCAGATCCACGAGGCCCGCGCGCACGGCGCGGACGTCATCCTGCTGATCGTGGCGGCCCTGCAGCAGGACGTGCTGTCCGCGCTGATCGACCGCACCGAATCGCTGGGCATGACCGCCCTCGTCGAGGTGCACACCGAGGAGGAAGCGGACCGCGCGCTCAATGCCGGCGCCTCCGTGATCGGTGTGAACGCCCGCAACCTGAAGACCCTCGAGGTGGACCGGGATGTGTTCGCGCGCATCGCCCCCGGCCTGCCGAGCGAAGTGATCCGCATTGCCGAGTCCGGTATTCGCGGCACCGCCGATCTGCTGGCCTACGCCGGTGCGGGCGCGGATGCCGTGCTCGTCGGTGAGGGCCTGGTGACCAGTGGCGATCCGCGTGCCGCGGTGGCCGAGCTGGTGACCGCCGGAACCCATCCGTCCTGCCCCAAGCCGGTGCGCCGGGGTCGGTGAAAGAAGCGATGACCTCTACCGACAGAACCCATTTCGGCAAGAACACTCTCGGCCTCCCGCAGGCCAGCGCGGGTGTCGCGAACAAGAGTCACGAGCCGGATCGGGGCGGCCACTTCGGTGTGTACGGCGGCCGGCATGTGCCCGAGGCGCTGATGGCCGTGATCGAAGAGGTCACCGCCGAATACGAGAAGTGCCGGGTCGATCCGAGCTTCCTGAACGAGCTGGACCGCCTGCAGCGCGACTACACCGGGCGCCCGTCGCCGGTGTTCGAGTGCAAGAACCTGGCGGAGCACGCGGGCGGCGCCCGCCTCGTGCTGAAGCGGGAAGACCTGAACCACACCGGTTCTCACAAAATCAACAATGTGCTCGGCCAGGCCCTGCTGGCCAAGCGCATGGGCAAGACCCGCGTCATCGCGGAGACGGGCGCGGGCCAGCACGGTGTCGCCACCGCCACCGCGTGTGCGCTGCTGGGCCTGGAGTGCGTCATCTACATGGGTGCGGTCGACACCGTCCGGCAGCAGCTGAACGTGGCCCGCATGCGCCTGCTGGGCGCCGAGGTCATCAGTGTCACAACGGGTTCGCAGACCTTGAAGGATGCGATCAACGAGGCGTTGCGCGACTGGGTCACCAATGCGGAGCAGACCTACTACTGCTTCGGCACCGCCGCGGGCCCGCATCCGTTCCCGCTCATGGTGCGCGACTTCCAGCGTGTGGTGGGCCTGGAGGCGCGTCAGCAGATCCAGGAGCTCACCGGGCGGTTGCCGGATGCCATAACCGCTTGTGTCGGTGGCGGTTCCAATGCGATCGGCATCTTCCACGCGTTCCTCGACGATCCGGGCGTGCGCCTGATCGGTTTCGAGGCCGCGGGCGATGGTGTCGAAACCGGCCGCCACGCAGCGACTTTCACCGGTGGCACGCCGGGCGCGTTCCAGGGCGCGTACTCGTACCTGTTGCAGGACGAGGACGGCCAGACCATCGAATCGCATTCGATCTCCGCGGGTCTGGATTACCCGGGTGTGGGTCCGGAGCACGCCTACCTGAAGGACATCGGCCGCGCCGAGTACCGCCCGGTCACCGATACCGAGGCGATGGACGCGCTGCTGCTGTTGAGCCGCGCCGAGGGCATCATCCCGGCCATCGAGTCCGCGCACGCCGTTGCCGGTGCGCTGCAGCTCGGTAGGGAATTGGGCGAGGGCGCAATCATTCTGGTGAATCTGTCCGGTCGCGGCGACAAGGACATGGACACCGCCGCCCGCTGGTTCGGGCTTTTCGACAAGCCGGAGGATCACCAGTGAGCCAGCAGTCCCGTCTCGCGAACACCTTCGCGGCCTGCCGCGAGGAGAACCGTGCCGCGCTGATCGGCTACCTGCCCGCCGGGTACCCGGATCTGCAGGGCTCGATCGACGTGTGCCGGGCCATGGTCGAATCCGGTTGTGACGTCATCGAAGTCGGTGTCGCGTACTCCGATCCGGTGATGGACGGCCCGACCATCCAGCAGGCCGCCGAGCAGGCGCTGGCCGGCGGCGTCCGGGTCCGCGACGTGTTCAAGGTCGTGGAGGCCATCTCGCAGGCCGGTGGTAAGGCCGTGGTGATGACCTACTGGAATCCCGTGCTCCAGTACGGTGTCGACCGGTTCTCGCGGGATCTGGCGGCGGCGGGCGGCCTCGGCCTGATCACGCCGAACCTGATTCCGGAGGAGGCGGACGACTGGTTCGTGTCCTCGTCCACGCACAATCTGGATCGCATCTTCCTGGTGGCGCCGTCCTCGACCGAGGAGCGGCTGGTCAAAACCCTCGAAGCCTCGCGGGGTTTCGTGTATGCGGCCTCCACCATGGGTGTCACGGGCGCGCGGGATGCGGTGTCGTCCATGGCTCCCGCGCTGTGCGCGCGGATCCGTAGTCACTCCGATATTCCGATCGGTGTCGGCCTGGGTGTGCGTAATGGTGTGCAGGCGGCCGAAATCGCTTCCTACGCAGACGGTGTCATTGTCGGCTCGGCGCTGGTGTCGGCCGCGGCGCAGGGCCTGGATGCGGTGCGGGCGCTGACGGCGGAATTGGCGCAGGGCGTGCGTTCGGCGCCGGCGGCGCTGTAATCCTGCCATTTGGAAATGTGCGGGACATTTAGTTAACATTCGGCTACTATGCTGAGCTTTCTCGCACCCGCACCCCACCGGGAGCGGCTGCCCGACAAAGACGTCGACCCGCTCTACAAGCGGCTGCGCTGGCAGATCTTCATCGGCATCTTCTTCGGCTACGCCGCCTACTACCTGGTCCGCAAGAACTTCGCCCTCGCCATCCCGTATCTGACCGACGGCACCAATGGTGAGTACACCAAAGGCCAGATGGGCCTGGTGCTTTCGGCGATCTCGCTGGCCTACGGTGTCTCCAAGTTCGTCATGGGCCTGGTCTCGGACCGCTCCAATCCGCGCCTGTTCCTGCCGCTGGGCCTGATCCTGTCGGCGGGCGTCATGCTGTTCATGGGCTTCGTGGACTGGTCGACCTCCAGCGTGCTGATCATGTTCGTGCTGCTGTTCATCTGCGGCTGGTTCCAGGGCATGGGCTGGCCGCCCGCCGGGCGCACCATGGTGCACTGGTGGTCGCAAAAGGAACGCGGCCGCATCGTCTCCGTCTGGAACACCGCGCACAATGTCGGCGGTGGCCTGCCGCCACTGCTGTTCCTGCTGGGTATGGCCTGGTTCCACGACTGGCGTTCGGCGTTCTACATGCCGGCCTTCTGCGCGATCGTGGTCGCGATCATCGCGTACTTCCTCATGCGGGACACCCCGCAGTCGGTGGGCCTGCCGCCGATCGAGGAGTACAAGAACGACTATCCGCCCGACTATTCGGCGGATGACGAGAAGGAGCTCTCCGCCAAGGAGATCTTCCGCGAGTACATCCTGCCCAACAAGTTGTTGTGGTGCATCGCCTTCGCGAACGTCTTCGTGTACCTGCTGCGCTACGGCGTGCTGGACTGGTCGCCGACCTACCTCAAAGAGGTCAAGCACTTCACGCTGGACAAGTCCTCGTGGGCGTACTTCCTCTATGAGTACGCGGGTATTCCGGGCACACTGCTCGCGGGCTGGATGTCGGACAAGGTGTTTCGCGGCAATCGCGGCGCCACCGGCGTGTTCTTCATGGGTCTGGTGACCCTCGCGACCGTGGTGTTCTGGATGGCGCCCGCGGACAACCCGGCGATCAGCATGGGCTGCATGATCGTGATCGGCTTCCTCATCTACGGCCCGGTCATGCTGATCGGCCTGCACGCACTGGAATTGGTGTCGAAGAAGGCGGCGGGTTCGGCCGCGGGCTTCACCGGCCTGTTCGGCTACCTGGGTGGTTCGGTCGCGGCGAGCGCGGTGATCGGATTCGTGGTGGATCACTTCGGCTGGAACGGCGGCTTCACGATCCTCATCGGCGGCGGCATCGGCGCGGTGCTGCTGCTGATCCTGACCATGGTCAGCGAGAAGAAGCACAAGCGACAACTGGAACTCGCCGACGCGAACTGATCGGCACAAGGTCACGACGCGCTGAGAGTTCGGCGGCCCCGGTACACGTGGTGTCCGGGGCCGTCGTGTATTCGACTACGGTGGGGTCTCGTGACCATACTCGCCCTGGCCGATAAACTTCCGGCCTCCGCCGACGTGCTGGCCTACATTCCCAGTCCCCCGCGGGGCGTCTGGGATATCGGGGGCTTCCCGCTGCGCGCGTATGCGCTGTGCATCATCCTCGGCATCGTCGTGGCCATCTGGTGGGGCGAGAAGCGCTGGCAGCAGCGTGGCGGGCAGGGCGGCATGGTGCTGGACGTGGCCATGTTCGCGGTGCCGTTCGGCCTGATCGGCGGGCGGCTGTATCACGTGGCCACCGACAATCAGAAGTACTTCGGGCCGGGCGGGCATCCGATCGACGCCCTGAAGATCTGGCAGGGCGGCCTGGGTATCTGGGGTGCGGTGCTGCTCGGCGGTATCGGCGCCTGGATCGGCTGCCGGGTGTACCGGATTCCGTTGGCCGCCTTCGGTGATGCGATCGCGCCGGGCATTCTGCTGGCGCAGGCGATCGGGCGGTTCGGCAACTACTTCAATCAGGAGTTGTACGGCCGGCCGACCTCCATGCCGTGGGGTCTGGAGATCTACTTCCGCTACGACTCCAACGGCAATCTGGACATGATGAACGGTGTGTCCAATGGCCAGGTGCAGGCCATCGTGCAGCCGACATTCCTGTACGAGATGGTGTGGAATGTGCTCGGGGTCGGATTGCTGATCTATCTGGATCGCAAGTTCCGCATCGGGCACGGGCGATTGTTCGCCTTGTATGTGGCGGTGTACTGCTTCGGCCGGTTCTTCGTCGAGTTGCTGCGCAATGACGAGGCGACGCATATCGCGGGTATCCGCATCAATTCGTTCACCTCGGGCATCGTGTTCATTTGTGCCGTGGCGTATTTCGTGTTCGCCACCAAGGGGCGGGAGACCGCGGAGCAGGTGGCGGCGGGGGTGGATCGGCCCTGGCCGTGGCAGTTCGCGGCGGTGCGCGCGTACGGCGCCGGGACCGCGGTCGCTGCCGAGGGCACCGGCGAGAACGCTGCCGAGACCGATGAGCCGGCCGAGACCGAAAACGCTTCCGCGACTGAAAAGTCCGAAGAGTCCGAACCTGACGATCCGGTGGGGGAATCCGGCGCCCCGGATGCCGCCGAATCTCCCTCGGAAGACAGCGAATCCGCGAAGGATCTTGATAACCCCCAGGACGCGGAACGCGATAACTCTGCAGAATCCGGCGGTTCCGAGCCGGGGGAGACGGAGTCCACTGCGTCCGACACGACGAAAAAGGTCGAGTCGGGCAAGAATGGCTCCTGACCACCGCGCGGCGAAACCCGCACGGCGGGTTCAGCACGGTGGGGCCGAGCCGCAGGGGCGGCCCGTGATTCAGGAGGATGCGTGTGACCGATCCCTATAACCAGCAGCCCGGTCAGGGCCCGCAATACGGCGCGCCGGGTACCGGCCCGCAGTACGGTCAGCAGCCGTACCAGCAGCAGCCTTACGCCGCGCCGGGGCAGCCGCAGTTCGACGCGCCCGCGCAGCCGCAGTTCGGTGCGGCGCCCGGTCAGCCGGGTCAGTTCGGTCAGCCGGGCCAGTACGGTCAGCCCGCCCCCTACGGTCAGCAGGCGCCTTATGGTCAGCCCGGCCCGTATGGTCAGCCCGGTTACAGCGGTGACCCGGAGGCCCCTTACGGCCGGGACATCTACGGTGTCCCGTTGTCCGATAAGAGCAAGCTGACCGCGGGCCTGCTGCAGATCTTCCTGGGCGGCTTCGGGATCGGCCGTTTCTATCTGGGCTACACCACGATCGGTGTGCTTCAGATCGTGGTCACCTTCTTCACCTGTGGCATCGGTGCGATCTGGCCGCTGGTCGACGGCATTCTCATGCTGGTCGGCAAGGTGCCCGACCCAGAGGGCCGCCCGCTGCGCGACTGAGGTCGCGGCGACACACCTACATCGGGTGGGCATCTCCGGGCAGGGAGGTGCCTGTTCGCCGATATCATCACTGCGCCGGATTGCGCAAGGTTTTCTCGCATCAGGATGTTTTCTGCGCAGGCCGGTCGGTATCCGGCGTACCCTTTGTCGGTTGTTTGTCGCGTGGTCCGGCCACGCCCGAGGAGAGGTCCGATACGTGCGCCGTAAGCTCGTCGCCGCCGTGCTCGCCGTCGTCGCCGCCACCGCCGCGCTCACCGCGTGCAGCAGCTCCAGCGACTCGAACGTGCTGAAAGTCGGGACCGAGGGCACCTACAGCCCCTTCAGCTACCAGGACAGCAGTGGCCAGCTGACCGGCTACGACATCGATGTCATCAAGGCCGTCGGCGACAAGCTCGGCCGCAAGGTGGAATTCACCCAGGCGCCGTGGGATTCGCTGTTCGCCGCGCTGGACTCCAAGCGCGTCGACCTCATCGCCAATCAGGTGACCGTCAATGACGCACGGCAGCAGAAGTATTCGCTGTCCGACCCGTACACCGTGTCCGAGGGCGTCATCGTCACCAAGACCGGCAACAACGGCATCCACGCCCTGACCGACCTCAGCGGCAAGACCTGCGCGCAGTCCGAGACCAGCAACTGGGCCGGCGTCGCCAAGGACGCGGGGTGCAAGATCGAGGCCATTCCGGGCTTCGTGGAGGCGGTGCAGCTGCTGCAGAGCGGCCGCGCGGACGCCACCGTCAACGACACCCTCGCCGTGAACGCCTTCACCAAGGCGAAGGGCACCGGTGTGGTGCAGGTGGTCGGCAAGACGGGCCAGACCTCCAAGCAGGCCTTCGCCGCCCGCAAGGACGAGCAGGACCTCACCGGCAAGATCAACACCGTGCTGCAGCAGCTGTCCGCGGACGGCACCCTCGCGAAGATCTCCGAGAAGTACTTCGGCGCCGACGTCAGCAAGTAAGCCGGACAGCGTAATTCGACATGGATGCCTCCACCTGGGCTCTCATCAAGCACAACCTGTGGCCCATGCTGCAGGCCACCGTCGATAAAACCCTGCCGCTGACGGCGATCAGCTTCGTCATCGGCCTGGCGATCGCGCTGTTCGTGGCGCTGGCGCGGATGTCGTCGATCCGGCCGCTGTCGGCGCTGGCGCGGTTCTACATCTCGATCATTCGCGGCACGCCGCTGCTGGTGCAGCTGTTCATCATCTTCTACGGCCTGCCGCAGTTCCACATCGTGCTGGATCCGTTCCCGGCGGCGATCATCGCCTTCAGCCTCAATGTGGGCGGGTATGCGGCGGAAGTGGTTCGCGCATCGATTCTTTCGGTCGCGAACGGGCAGTGGGAGGCGTCCTACGCGGTCGGGATGACCTATCCGCAGGCGCTGCGGATGATCATCCTGCCGCAGGCGTCGCGCATTGCCGTACCGCCGCTGTCGAACACGCTCATCTCGTTGGTGAAGGACACCTCGCTGGCGTCCACCATCCTTGTCACCGAGTTGTTGCGCACCGCGCAATCGGCGGCCGCGCCGACGTTCGACTACTTCGCGCTGTATGGCGTTGCCGCTATCTACTACTGGGTAATTTGCCTGGTCCTAGGTTTCGGGCAGACCCGGCTCGAGACCCGCCTGGCCCGCCATGTCGCACGTTGACCAGGGATTAGCTGTTTGCCTTCGATATATCTTGCTGAACACCCCGTGCCCGTAGAGCAGGACATTCGTCACAGGTCTAGGGTTGAGCGCGTGATGCGACGAACGAAGATTGTGTGCACCCTCGGACCAGCAGTGTCATCCGAGGATCGTATTCGTGAACTCGTCGAGAGCGGCATGGACGTAGCTCGGCTGAACTTCAGCCACGGTGAGCATTCCGACCATGCCGAGAACTACAAGAAGGTACGGCAGGCCAGCGATACGCTGGGCCGCGCCGTCGGTATCCTCGCCGACCTGCAAGGGCCGAAGATCCGCCTGGGGCGGTTCATCGAAGGCAAGACCGTGTGGGCCACGGGTGAGGAAATCCGCATCACCGTCGATGACATCGAAGGTACTCACGACCGAGTTTCCACCACCTACAAACACCTGGCCAAGGACGCCAAGCCGGGCGACCGCCTCCTGGTCGACGACGGCAAGGTCGGGCTGACCGTGATCCGCGTGGACGATAACGACGTCGTCTGCCGCGTGACCGAAGGCGGCCCCGTCTCCAACAACAAGGGCGTCTCCCTGCCCGGCATGGACGTCTCCGTGCCGGCCCTGTCCGAAAAGGACATCGACGACCTGGAATTCGCGCTGAAGCTCGGAGTCGACTTCATCGCACTGTCTTTCGTGCGCTCGCCCTCCGATGTGGAGCTGGTGCACGACATCATGGATCGGGTCGGCCGTCGCGTGCCGGTCATCGGCAAGCTCGAAAAGCCCGAAGCCATCGATAATCTGGAAGCCATCGTGCTGGCCTTCGACGCTGTCATGGTCGCCCGTGGTGACCTCGGCGTGGAGCTGCCGCTGGAGCAGGTGCCGCTGGTGCAGAAGCGTGCCGTGCAGATGGCCCGCGAGAACGCCAAGCCGGTCATCGTGGCCACCCAGATGCTGGAATCCATGATCACCAACTCGCGCCCCACCCGCGCCGAGGCCTCCGATGTGGCCAATGCGGTGCTCGACGGCGCGGACGCGGTCATGCTCTCCGGTGAAACCTCCGTGGGCGAGTACCCGATCGAGGCCGTGCGCACCATGGCCCGCATCGTGCACGCCGTGGAATCCGAGTCCTCGACCCGGGTGCCGCCGCTGACCCACGTGCCCCGCACCAAGCGCGGCGTCATCTCCTACGCGGCCCGCGATATCGGTGAGCGGCTCAATGCCAAAGCGCTGGTGGCGTTTACGCAGTCCGGCGACACCGTGCGCCGTCTCGCGCGCCTGCACACCCCGCTGCCGCTGCTCGCCTTCACCCCGCAGCCCGCGATTCGCAGCCAGCTCTCCTTGACGTGGGGCGTGGAAACCTTCATCGTTCCTACGGTGGCCACGACCGACGAGATGATCCACCAGGTGGACAACGCGTTGCTGTCTATCGGGCGGTACAAGAAGGGCGACCTCGTCGTCATCGTGGCCGGCTCGCCGCCGGGTACCGTCGGGTCCACCAACCTGATCCACGTGCATCGCATCGGCGAGGAGGACCACTAGGTGAGTGCGTCGCTGGACGAGACGTCACACGACGTCGTCGCGGACCCCGAGGGGGCCGGTCGCTCCGACGATCTGCGGGAGCTCTTGAGCATCCTGGATCTCGAGGAGAACGGTCCCGACATCTTCGTCGGACATCATCCGGAGAAGGTGTGGAGCCGCACGTTCGGCGGCCAGCTGGTCGCCCAGGCGCTGATCGCGGCCGGGCGGACCGTCGGACCGGAACGCCCGGTCCACGCGATCAACGCGCACTTCGTGCGTGGCGGCGACCCCAAGCAGCCGATCGAATACCACGTCGACCGGCATCGTGACGGACGCTCCTTCGCCAACCGGACGGTCACCGCGTACCAGGGCGGGCAGGAACTGTTCGTCATGCTCGCGGCCTTCCAGGACTACGGCAAGGGCCTCGAGCACGGGTCGCCGCTGCCCGAGGTGGCGGACCCGGAAGGGCTTCCGCGCGTGGAGGAGTCGTTCGCGGGGCTCGAGGACAAGCTCGAAATGTTCGTGAAGGCGCCGCATCCCATCGAGATGCGGTACACGAACGATCCGGCGTGGATCCTCAAGGGCACGGGGGAGACCCTCGACCACAACCGTGTCTGGATGCGGACCGACGGCTCGCTACCCGAGGATCCGCTGGTTCACGTTGCGGCGCTGGCCTATTCGTCCGACACCACGGTGCTGGATTCGATCATCACCACGCACGGGCTGTCGTGGGGGTTCGATCGGATCATCGCGGCCACGGTGAACCACTCCATCTGGTTCCACCGGCCGTTCCGCTTCGACGACTGGGCGCTGTACGCGACCGAGTCGCCGGTGGCGGCGGGCTCGCGTGGCCTGGCTCGCGGGCACTTCTACTCGCGCAGCGGCGAACTGATCGCGACCACCGTGCAGGAGGGCGTCATCCGCCACTTCCCGGCCCGCCGCTGACTCGGGGCGTTCCGGGAGGACAGCAAAATTCAGGCCGCACCCGACGGGTGCGGCCTGTTTCGTTTTCTCAGATCAGTTCGCGGTTCTCTTCGAGGTCGAAGTTCTCTCGCTGCAAGGCATGCACGATGTAGGGGACGGCGGGCTCACCTTCGGAGAGTCCGAGGATCAGTTTCTGTTCCAGCTTTGCGATTCCGGCCTTGGTGAGTTTGCGTGCCTCGCCGACGAGACTCAACGCGATCTCGTACGTGCGGCGCGGGCCCGGGTCTTTGCCGGGATGCTCCAGCCGCCACTGGGTTTCGAGCAGCGTATGCGTGGGTTCATCGCATTCCACGGGAAGCGTGAAGCGCCACGCGAAGATATCTCGGTCGGCCACGTATTCGTCGACCACGCGGCACACCGTCTTGGTGACGCGTTCCAAGGTCTGGGGTGTCACATAAACATGGAGCGAAACATCCGAAATTCGCTTCGGCATGTCCTTGGTCCTGTTCTTGTGTCGAACCACCGGCGGTGGTGTTCCGCGCGGAAGTGTAATCCTTTACCGGACCATCCGGGCAACCAGGTCCATTGACACGCGGGGAATCCGGTTCGTCCCGTCACTACAGTACGCCTTCTCGCGGCGGGGTGATCCGGCCTGTGAGCGGCGGGATGCGTTCCTACCCGGCCGATTCCACCGAGCGGCGCATCGGTTGCACTGACAGATTGGGGGATTCGGCGTGTTTGGGCGGTTCGGCATTGCGGGCGGGCTCGGCCTGACCGCCGGGGATGACCAGCAGCGGCGGCCGTTGCGCACCCGCGCCGTCACCGCCGCCGCGATGCTGGATGGTGGCCTGCGGATGCTGATGCGCGTGCAGCGCCAGCAGCAATGGCACCAGCGCCTCCGCAATCGCGTCACCGACCTCGGTGAAGGTGTGCGGTGACAGGCCGACCGGGTCGGAGATGTTCTCGCGGCCCACATAGGCGAGATCGTCACGCGCGGCGTGCAGTCCGAGCACACTGCGCGCGCCGGACACCTTGGCGATCCGGTAGGCCTCGAGCAAGGTGAAGGTGCGGGGCAGCGCCTCGGGCACTTGATCGCGCACCTGGTCGCGGATCTTGTCGGTCATGGTGAGCACGAGATCGGCGCGGTGCACCAGCTCGGGCTTCAGGCGGCGGGCCTTGAAATTGTTCGCATCTCCGCCGAGCCCGACAATCGTTTGCGCCGCAAGGGGTTCCACCGGAAAGCCGACCAATGCGCGGACACCGGCGCTTTCGGCGGTGAGATCATCCAATCCGTGCTCGGCTGCGACCGCGAGGGTCAATCGTTCCGCAATGACGGATCTGCAGACATTTCCGGTACAAACGAACAGCACGTGCACGAACTCAACTTAGTCCCGCCGAGATCTGTTCGAAATGCTTCCGAGACCGAATCAGGCCTTTTGCTCGGAATGTTCATCTCGTGGCCGAGTGTCGGTCGTCTTCCGTTCGTTCAACCGCCCGCGAGCAGGCACGACGGGTGCGAAACGGGCCAGTCCCGCGGGCACATTCATATCATCGTAGACGGAATCGATTCCACCGCTGAGGAAATAGGCTTCGTGCCAGAAACCTGTTCCACCGGAATCCCGCAGGAATTTCTGCCACCAGATCCGATGCGGCTCCGAACGCGTCCACCGCTCCAGGCTTTCCGGGTCCCGCCAATATTGCCGGGCGCCCCAATGCGGCGGGAACAGCGACCAGATCACGTCCTCGTGCGAGAGCAATCCGTCGGGTCGATCATGATGCGACCGATACAGCTTCGGCCCGATCCCGAGCAGCCTGATCATGCCCAGTGGTCTGCGTACTCGCATACCCAGCAGGATCACTACCAGATCCGGATACTCCGACAGGTCCGCGGTCAGCCTGTTCACCCGCATTAGCCCTCCGCACCTCGCACCGGCTAATGCGGGTCTACGAACGATCCGCCGTCCCGGTTCGAAACGTCGATGATTGGCGGCTCGACCTGCAGTGTAGGCCCTTCGGCGGGCGGGGACGAGGATTCCTGGCGGACACCGGAATTCGATCGGCGACCCGGCCGGCTGGGAGACGCAGGCTCTCAGCGCCGGCGCTGGTGCGGATCGTTCGCCGGCAACCAGGCCGCAGGGCCATGGATACGCGCGGTGCCGACACCGTCGCAGAGCGCGTCCATGACGGCGAGCACGCCGGCCCGTTGCTCGTCGGCGCGGCACACCAGGGACCACGTCCAATACACCTCGGGCGCAACGATCTCGCGCCGCACCAGATCCGCCGGAATCGGGGCCGCCATGTCCTTGGGGGAGCGGAGCACCGGCCGGTCACTGCGCCGGACGTGATCGAAGAACGCCGAACCGGTGATGCCGCTGTCGGCAATGCGCCGCACGGCCGCACCGGTGTCGTGCGCCAGCTGCTCGGCGTAGAGATTCCACTGCGCCCACGAGGTGACGTCATCGCTGAGCAGGACCACGATCCCGGCCGCCGGCACCGGCCCGGTCCCGGGGCCCGCCGAGACCGCGTGCAATCGATCCGCACCGAGCAGCCGCGCCCGTAAACCCAACTCCGCCAAGTCTTCCGAACGCACCCAGCACACCGCGAGATCCAGGCTCCCGTCCGCGACCCGCGCCGCCTGCGTATGCGACGGCGCCACCCACGCATCGATGTGGATCCGCGCGACCGCCGTCGCATGCGCGGTCAGATCCGGTGGCAGCCAGCTCACATAACCCAGCCGCACCGCCTCGGTGCCCGACAACTGCCGGGCCCGCAACCGCAGCTCGTCCGCCCGGCCCAGCAGCGCCCGGGCATCCGGCAGCAACGCCGAACCGGCCGTCGTCAATGTCACCGACCGCCGATCCCGATCGAAAAGCCGCACGCCCAGATCCCGCTCCAGCGCCTTGATCTGCTGCGACAGCGACGGCCCGGCAATCAGCAACCGGGCCGCGGCCCGCCCGAAGTTCAACTCCTCGGCCACCGCCACGAAGTACCGCAACTGCCGCAACTCCATCCATCGATCCTAGGCCGGTAGGAGGCTGCGCCTCGCACAGGCGAGGAAGCAGGTCGTGGCGCCGGCCCGCGTGCGGGCGGACGATGAGTTCGCGGCACCCGACGTGCCCGTCACCTACAGACAGAGAAATCCGATGCGCGAGTTCCTGGTCGAGATCACCACCGACAAAATCCCCGCGGGCACCACCGCGGAAGAGATCGCCGATTGCCGCGCCGCCGAAGCCGTCCGCGCGCACGAACTGGCCGCCACCGGGCATCTCGCCCGCCTGTGGCGGCCGGTCGGGGAAGCCCGCAGCATCGGCATCTGGCGCGCCACCGACGAGGCCGAACTGCACGAAAAAGTGCTCGGCACGCTGCCGCTGCATCCCTGGATGACAGCCCGGGTGACCGCTCTCGAACCGCATCCGAACGATCCGGGCGTTGCCGCTGCGGCACGGGATATCCGAGGGGACTGATATGGGGTCACTATCGGTACGGCTACCCGCGGCGCGGGATTCCACGATCGAATCACCCTGGCGGACAGTGGTTCAGGCGGGAGCGTCCTTGGCCGCCGCCATGGGAGTGGGCCGATTCGTCTACACGCCGATACTTCCGTTGATGCAGGAACGGGCGGGGCTGTCGGCCGTCGGCGGCGCGCATCTCGCGACCGCCAACTATGTCGGATATCTGCTGGGCGCCTTGGCGGGCATCGCCTTTCCCGGCGTCTCCCGCTCACCGATGGCGTTCCGCACAGCATTCGTGGCGCTGATCGCGAGCCTGGTCGCCATGCCCGCCACCGAGAACACGGTCGCGTGGATGGGTCTCCGCCTCATCGCGGGGTTCACGAGTGCGCTGATCTTCGTGATCACCGTCAATGCCCTGCACGCGCGCCTGCGCGGTCATCCGGGTCACCTGTCCGGCTGGGCTTTCGGCGGTATCGGTGCGGGCATCGCCCTGTCCGGGGCGCTGGTGCTCGTGCTGCACACGATCGGCGATTGGCGATCGGCATGGATAGCGTCGGCCCTGGCGGCAGCGGTACTCGCGGCGGCCGCCTGGCGCATCCGGCTCACACCCGACCCGATGCCCGATTCGGATCCCATTGCGGCAGCACCACTGCCGCCCCGCCGCTGGGGAATGTTCGCGGCCCTCTTCACCTCGTACACGCTGGAGGGCGTCGGCTACATCATCGCCGGCACCTTCCTGGTGGCCGCCATCGCGCAGACATCCTCCGCCGCGCTCGCCAGCGGCGCCTGGGTGCTGGTGGGCGTCGCGGCGCTCCCGTCGGCCGCCTGCTGGGCCTGGCTGGCACACCGCCGATCCAGTGCGCTGCTGCTGATCACGGCGCTGCTGCTGCAAGCCATCGGCATTGCGCTCCCCGCCCTGACGGCGTCCCCGGTGGCCGCCCTGATCTCCGCGGTTCTGTTCGGCGCCACCTTCGTCGGCATAGTCGCGCTGTCCCTGGCAACCGGTGCGGCCCTGCGCTTCCCGCATGCGGTAGCCCTCCTGACAACGGGCTACTCGGTCGGCCAGATCGCCGGCCCGCTCCTGGCCGCCCCGCTCCTGCACACCGGCTACCGCCCGGCCATGGCCTTGGCCGCCGCCATCATCCTCGCCGCAGCCTGCGCGACCATCCCATTGCGCAGGGCGTAAACGAAAAGCCCGCCATAGCGGGCTTTTCGGCGATATCGAATAGTGTGCGTGCCTAAGCGGACCCGCCGGGCCCCGGTTGCACCTGGACCTGAATGGGATCCAGATCCACCCCATTACAGAAGGCGTTCACCGTATGCGGCCCACCCGCGATCGGGCTGACCACCTTCGAAGCGACCCCGGGATCGGCGAACACCAGGAACTGCGAGTTCGGCACGATGTTCCCGTCCACTCGCACATCGCAGTTCGCGCCGGCGCCATCGGCCTGCACGGTGAGCTCGATCTGCCCCACCCCGCCGACCGCACTGGACCCGGTCGCCTGTGCTCCGGCGACCGCCCCACCGGCCACCAACATCCATCCCGCAATGCCCGCAATCGCACTCACCTGGATTCGGTTCATGGGCATGGACCTTAGGTGGCGGGACCGGCTACCCACTCAATCCCTCGAACAGTCGCGTGTCGACCGCACCGGTTCGGCCCGGGCGAGTATCTCGTCCGCGGTCTCGGCGACCGTGAGGTCGGAGGTATCGAGCCACAGTCCGATGCGCGCGGTACCGCCGCGTAGGCCGGTGTCGAGGTCCGCCACGGTGAAGGTTCCGTAGGCTTTCTTGTCGCGCCCCGCCTCGCGCCGCTCCACGACGTCCGGTCGCGGCGCGAGCACCACGACGTACAGCGGATCGGTGTGGATCTGCTCGATCAGGTAGGGCAGCATTTCGCCGAGCACGACATCCTGCAGTACGGCGGTGAACCCTGCCGCCGCATACGCATCCGCCGCCTGTGCCGCCAGCCGATGCCGGAGCCGCAGTTGCGCGAGCGCCTCCGGGCTCGGATCCGGTGTCATCTCCTCGCGTCCGCCGACCACGAAGCGCCGGAACACATCCCCGCGCACATGTGCGGATCGTGGCAGGCGCTCGGCGAGCGCCTGGGCCACAGTCGATTTCCCGGCCGCTTGAATGCCGGTGAGCAGATAGATCGCGGCGTCATCGAGTCCAGACATGATCATGAACGTATCGAGCCGGCACCGGCATCGCAGCTGTATTTCGGTCTAGGCCTTGGTCTGGGCCGCTGCCGCCGATGTCGGTTCGAGGACGCTCTGCAGCGGGGCGACCGCCGCGGTGAGGGCGGCGCCGCCGGCGGTCCAGCTGACGTCGGAGGGCTGCGTGGTCAGGACCACCACGGCATAGCGCAGCGGCTGGCCCGGGCCCGATCCGACCAGGCCGGTGGTGTCCAGGGTGGTGGAGGCGTCCAAGGTCATCCAGCCCTGTTTGATCGCCCAGGCGTCGCCGGTCATCGCGTCGGGGATGCCGAAGTACTGGTTGGTGCCGTCGGCCGCGATCTGGTCGGCGCCGCCGAGGGCGTTCATGATCAGGTCGCGGGAGGGCTCGGGCACCACGGTGGTGATGTAGTGGTAGATGGTGACGACATCCTGTGGCGTGGTGAGGGTTTCACCCCACTCGTCGGGATCGAGCGGCGGTTGCGTGTTCGTCAGGCCGATGAGGCTCACCATGCGGCTGACGATCGCGTCCCCGCCGTCGGCATCCCACAGCGAGTCGGCGATATTGTCGTCACTGGCCGACAACATCTGCGATATCTCCGCCGAGGTCGCCGAATCCGGCTGCCAACCTTGACTATTGAGCGCATCCAGCGCGATCAGCAGTTTCACCACCGACGCGGTATAGAACTGCTCTCCGGTATTGAGCCCGACCAGCTGCGTCCCGGTAGCGGTATCGGTGACATCGATCCCCACCTGAGTCCCCGGCGAAGCGGCCTGCACCGCCGCCTGCATAGCCTGCGCCAGCTGCGTAGCCGCGGCCGGCGTCAACGCCACCGCCTGCGCGGTAGCAGCAGACCCGGTGGCCGCCGGCGCAGCCGCAGGTGCCGAGCTGGCCACCGCCTCCGGCCCATGGGCATGCGCGATGGCCACCGGCGCTCCGAACACGGCCGCTCCGGTAACCACTGCCGCACCCACCCCAGCTCCCAGTCGCCGCCACACCCGCGCCCCCGACACCTGCATCCGATTCCGAGTCATACCCCTTATGTCGTCCGGAACCTGCCCCCATCCAGTGAGCCCGCTGTGACCCACCTGTGAGCATCAAACCCCCTGTTCGCCCCACACCACCATCTCACTCCTCGTGAGAAGCAAGCCCTTGCCACGGAAAGATCGACACTGGACAGTTGAGTGGAAGATGTCCCGGTCAGAAGATGATTCGGGAGAGATCGCGCGCGGAATTCCTGGTGGCGGTACAGAATCAGGTAATTCCCATGTCCACGGCGTGGGGGAGGGGGGCTACTGATGAGGGGTAACAGTGACTGAGGAATTCGTTCGCTTCGACTTCGACGCGGCCGCCGCCTATACCAAGGCCGCCAACGAGGCTGCTGGTCTGCTGCGTACCGCGGCAGGGCAGGCGACCACGGTGGCGGGCATCGACCTATCCGGGTTGGGTGCGCTGGGAAGGGAATTCGCCGCCGCTTGGAATACCGCGTGGAGCGCCCATGCGGGGACGCTCGGGACCGCCGGTGCGCTCACCGACGGGTACGGGCAGGCGATCACCACCTGGGGCCGGGTGCTGGGACAGGTCGATCGGGACGGCGCGGGGCAGATCACTGCCGCGGGCGACGGGACCGATCCCTCGCGGGTGGAGGTATAGACGGTGGCTACCACCGGTACCCAGGACGGGGATACGACCGTCACCGTGACCGAACCCGCCCTCGTGACCAGACTCGTCGCGCCGCTGCTCGAATTGCGGGCCTCGCTGGGAGACGGTGCGCGGCCGGATGGTTCGGCGTTCGATGCGCTGGCCGCCGCCGGAACCAGCACCAGGAACAGCGACGACCCGCATCGGGTCGGGGCCCAGGCGCTGACCGATGCGGGGACCGCGCTGGCGGCGGTGCCGGCGATCAACCGGACCCGAACCCAGGTCGCGGGGCTCGCCGACGTATCCGATCGGTTGGCGCCCATTCTGTCCGACGCCTACGACACCCGTGACCGGGCCGCGCGGAGCCTCGACGTGCTGATCGCCGATTTCCGCAGCAAGGCAACCAACCTCGTGCAGAATGCGCGTTCGCAGGCCGATCTGGATCCGATCCTGGCCATGGCGGCGGACTACATTCGCGACGGCGTGGGTGTGGTCGAGCAGGCCGATGGCGAAATGGATGCGCACACCGCCAAGGTGCAGCAGATCTCCGATGATTCGCCGCAGGTCACCATTCCGCCCGCGGTCCAGAACGGCGTCGACCCGAATGCGGCCGCGCCCGCCTCGAATACCGATGGCAGTCCGCAGAACAGCCAGTACCCGAATCCGGGTCAGACCAGCCCGGACACGAACAACGACGGGTGGAACAACAACAGCAGCTGGAACAATAATGGCTGGAACAACAATGGCGGTTGGAACAACGGCTGGAACAATAACAGCGGTTGGAACAACGGCTGGGATTCCGGCCAGAACAGCGGCGTCAATTACATGAATTCGCCGCTGGCCCAGACCGATCCGCAGTTGGCCGCGCAGTTGACCCTGCAGCAGGCGCTGATCGCCGGCGGCGTCACGCTCGGTTCCGGGCTGATCAGCGCGGGCGTCACCATCGGCGGGAATCTGGTCGACAAGGTCGGCGAGGTCGTCACCCATGTGATCGACAAGGGCGCCGAGATCGGCGAGAAGGGCATCGACACCCTCGCCGGCAAGGGCGCCGACCAACTGCAGCAAGCCATCAACCCCAATGCCAACCCCGCGGCTCCGGGCGCGGCCAATCCGGCTGCCCCGAACAACAACAACCTGTTCCCGGGCTTGGCGCCCGCGGCGCCCTCCGGCGGCGACCCCAACGCTGCCGCACCCGCCGCCCCGGATACCTCCACGATCATCGGTGGCGCACCGTCGCATCCGAATACGGTCGCCCCGTCCGTACCCGATACCAATGACGGCGGCGCCCCGGCCGCGCAGCCGCAGGCGAGCGTGCCCGCGGACCCGAATGCGGGCAGCCCCGGCGGCGTCGTACCGCCGGTCACCGCGAAACCCCAGCCCGACACCGACAAGACAACGCCGCGCAGGGACGGCCAAGCCGGCGTCACCCCGCAGCCCGCCAACTAGGAGGGTGCGGTGAACACCGAAAACCCTTTCGCCTTCGAAGGACTACCCGGATTCGCGGGCGTATCCGATCCGGCACCGACCGGTCGGCACGCGCGGGTCGATGACGAAAGCCGCTCCAACGGCATCGCATCCCGCGGCCGCCACCACACCGACTACGACGACTACTTCGAAGAACCGGTGGATATCGTGGATCGCAGCTGGACCAACCTGCCCATCGTCAAATCCGTCCCGCCCGAGGAGGAAGCCGAGCGCGCGCGGCCGTTCCTCCCCGGCGATCCCGACGAGCAGGCCGCCGTCTACGGCCCGCCCATCCGCGCGGTCGATCCCGTGATCGGCACCGACGCAACCGATGTCGAGGTCCGGACCGCCACCGCGCTCGGCCGCACCACCCGGGTCGGCGCCTGGGACGAATGGCTCGCCCGCCCCCGCCGCCCCGGCGACTACGACGACGAAGAAGAGCATGACGGCGCGCACGGCGAAACCTGGGGTGATGTCGCGCGCCGCGGCTTCGTCGACCGTACCGGCGGCCGCACCCTGCTCGACCGATTACGCCGCACCGAAGACGATTTCGACGACGAACCGGGCCCCGGCCGCAGCCGCGGCGCCAGTATCGTGCTCGGCGTCCTGGCCGTCGCCGCGGTGCTCATCGTGGCGATCCTGGTCATCTCCGTCAATGCGGGCATGGGCAAGAACAAGACCGGACATCCGGCGATGGCCGTACCCACCCCCGCTCCCGCCCCGGCACCTACCCTCGCGGGCACCCCGGAGCCGTATCCGCACGCCACCGCGGACTGTCTCGGCACCCACACCGACGCCCTCACGGTCGGCGCCGGACCGGGCGACCCGACCACCGGCCCGGGCGCGATCCTCGGCTTCGAATGGAGCTACTACGTCGACCGGAATGCCGCGCGCGCAAGAGAATTCGTCGCGCCCGACGGCACCGTGAGCGACACCAAGACCATCCAGTCCGGCATCGACTCCGTCCCCGCCGACACCCGCTACTGCGTCCACATCACCGGCGCCGACCACGACCCCAACACCTGGAATGTGGTGCTGTCCGAACAGTTCCCGACCGACAAGACACCCCGTCAGTGGCCGCAGACCGTCACCACCCGCACCGACCACGGGCGGGTCCTGATCACCGGCATCCGCGCCAACTGACCCTCGAACCCGCCCGCCGCGGAAATTGCGCTGCTAGCCGCTGAGGCTGGGCAGCAACGCGCCCAATCCGCCACCGGGAGCATTCGATCCGCCCTGATCATCATCGGGCGGCGGGTTCGATCCGCCATCCTGATCATGGTTCTGGTTGTACATCGGATTGGCCGGATTGGCGGGATTCAACGGACTGTTCGGATCGCTCGGATTCGCCCACAAGCACGTGAAATCGGTCAGCGCACACGGCTCGGTCGTATTCGGCAGGGGCGGCGGCGCCGGGATCGGATCGGGCGTCGTGGGCGGTGGCACGGGCGTCGTCGGCGGCGAAGGAATATTGGGCCCACCGGGATTCACCGTCCCGGGTGATCCCGGCGTCGTCCCCGGACCGGTATCGGTGCCCGGTCCCGTCCCCAGACCAGCGCCTGCTCCCGCGCCGGCACCTGCGCCTGCTCCCGCCCCTGCTCCGGCGCCTGCGCCAGCTCCCGCCCCGGCTCCATCACCGGCGCCTGCCCCCAGACCCGCTCCGGCGCCCGCGCCTGCCCCCGCACCCCCGGTGTCACCAGCCCCAAGTCCGGCGCCGGCCCCCGCGCCGGCCCCACCGCCCCCGGTATCGAGCGGGTCAGGCGTGCTGGGCGCGGGCGCACTCGGCGCGTCGCCGGTGCCGATATCAGCGGAGGCAACGGCCGGCACCGAGGCAAGCGCACCGGCCATCAGAACGGCAGCGAAGACACGACTGAAACGAGGCACGAGTGAAGTGGACAACTGCTCTCCTACAACTCATCCGGTCCGCCGTGGTCCGGCGAACCTCAGCCTCGACCCAATCAAGTGAGAATCCGAAGAAGTTCGGACTTCGGTGCCAATCTCCTGTGAGTCCGACCAGTTTCTTGTGTTCAGGATGGGCTGGCGATCTGCAGATCCACGCAGGAGTAGAAGGCGTTGGGGGTGTCGGCGATGTTCCAGATGCCGATCAGCTTCTGCCGCCCGGGGAACTTGGTGAGGTCGATCGTGTGGGTGACGGTGGAGTCGGGTGGGGGCTCGTTATTGCCGTCGATGACGGCTACGCGGGTGTTGCCGATCCAGTATTCGTAGTTGAGGGTGCGGTGACGGGCGGTGAAGTTCCAGGTGAAAGTCACTGTGCCGTCGGTGTTGTAGGCCTGCCAGGGTTTGGTGTCGTCGTCGAGTTCGGCCCAGCGCGGGTCGCCGGCGCTGCAATTGAGTTGTCCTTTGACGCCTTCCACGCTTTGCGGTTCGTACTTGATGGGGCCGCAGGGGAGTATTTCTTCCGCGCATTGCGCCTGGCGGCTCGCGGGTGAGGAGATATAGCCGTGGGCATTGGCCGCGCCCGCGGGCAGTAGGGCGACGAGGAACGGCGCGATGCCCGCGGCGCCGAGGATGGACAGCTTTCTCCGATTCATGGGGTACTCCTTGCCGAGATGGGGGCGGCAGGGGCCGGCGTGCTGTCCCAGGAATTGAGCGATCCAGACCATCTTCAGGGGGCATCCGGAGACGGTCAAGGATGTTCAAGGTTGGCGAATAGTCCTCCCTGGCAATTGATTTCGGACCGTCTACTGGCGGGCGGCCCACGTTCGGGCCTGGTGCGAATACCCAGATGAACGGGCCGCGTACCGGTGCTCTCCCGCCGTGCGAGGACGATGGTCCCCATGGAGACCAGGCTGATCGAGGTGAAGACAGGCCGTAGCGAGGTCGTCCACGACCTCACACCGCAGTGTGCGGCGTTTCTGCACGAAACCGCGCCGGACCGCGACGGGCTGCTGCACGTGTTCGTGCCGCACGCGACCGCGGGCATCGCACTGATCGAACTCGGTGCGGGCAGCGATGACGACCTGCTTGCCGCCCTCCGGGACCTGCTCCCCGCCGACGATCGCTGGCGGCACGCCCACGGCTCACGCGGGCACGGACGCTCGCACGTGCTGCCCGCACTGATCGCGCCCTACGCCAGTATTCCGGTGCTGCGCGGTGAAATGGCGCTGGGCACTTGGCAATCCGTCGCGTTCGTCGACCTCAATGTCGACAATCCGGTGCGATACGTGCGATTGTCCTTCCTGGCAGGCTGAAACCGGCTGCTCAGGGTGCCGGCACCAGTCCCGTCTCACGGCACCAGGCGACGGTGTCCCGGAGCGTCTGCTCGCCCGATCGGCCGCTTTCAGCAGCGCCAGCGTGCCGTCGACATTGATTGCCTGCAGTAGGTCGTCATGGTTGCCGGCTGGAATGTCTCGTGGAAATACGCGGCCGTGTGGAACAGCGCGTCGCACCCGTGCAGCGCGTGCGCGAACCCTTCGACCTCGAGCAGATCGCCCACCACGAGGGTCGCCCCCGTCTCGCCGAGCAGTCCGGTGCCACCAGTGACGAAAGCCTTCATTGCCGTATCTCTCGAGTTGTTCGTACTCAATAGCTTTGGGCCCGAGGAACTCGGGCAGCGCCCGGCGCACCGCCGGATCCGACCCGCCCGCAGCGGCGATCTAGTGGTGTGCGGCGTAAGGGCGCGACGGGATTGTTCTGGGTGGCAGGTGGTTTCGGGCGAGGCACGATGGCGTCAATCCGGTGCGGCAGGTGCGGTTGTCGTTCTTCCTGGCCGGGTCGGGCTTTTCGGGAGGTGGACGAGGATCAGGCCGACTGCGGCGATGAGGAAGTTCTGGAGCGCTGCGGTTGATGCGTTGACTTCCTTGTTGGCCCACATGCGGAACCACTCGCCGCCGATGGTGAGGAATCCGCCGAAAAACAGGATGACGACCATGGTCCAGCCCGAGCTCGCCAGCTTTGCGGCAATGGCATCGTCCGACCCTCGTATCAGTGCTCGAATCCACGCGATCGTCGCGCCCGTCATTACGAGGGCGATCGAGAACTCCCAGAACACGATGAGGATGTAGGCGATCAGCACCACGGTGCTGTTGTGAATCGCCCGCCAGTCCGTGGCCGGGTTGTGGACCGTCGCGGCCATCGAGAACACGGCGGCCACCCCACTGCGATTGGTGTGCGGGTCGGCGCAATTCGTGATCGCGACGATCAGGTAGTACAGCGCCGTGATCGCCGCCAGGACGGCGACAGCCGCACGCAGGCTGCCGGCCGCATCGAGGAACTTCAGCACGATCCTCATGGATCGATCATCCCCGGCCGGCTCCGGCTGCGGGGCCGCCGGCCGGATCCGGCGCGCCGCAAAAGGGTTTACGGCAGCCTGCTTTCGGATCTGCGACGTACCGCATGCGGGAAAGGGCTGTTCCGGTTTTCACCGAAACAGCCCTTCACCTCGGTGCCGAGTGTGGGACTCGAACCCACACATCCTTCCGGACAACGGTTTTGAGGTTGACCTTCTCGACGTTTGGTGGATTGCGGTCTAGTTGATGATGCTGAAATCGTGGTCTGAGCCAGCAGGTTTGGGTGTTGGATCCGTTGACGGTAATGGTCTCGTGCGGCATCACTGCGGGCCTGTCACGGGCCGCCTCTGGCCTCGTCGGTTGGCCTGAAACCCCTTCGTCCAGCACGACGGGTCCGGTGGTTGCGGCTGAATGGGGTATTGGTCTTGTTTGACTTCCGGCTGCGACCAGGTCATTTCGGTGTTTTCCATGCTGCACTCGGGCTCGCTGTCGCGGGCCGCGCCGATCGCACCCATCAAGGCCCGGTCCGTTAGCTGGTCGAGTTGACAGTCACGGACCTCCATAATGTGAATTACGTCACAGGTCAACTGTCCAACTACTCTTGCCGCGTGTTTGCTTTTCCCCCACCCAAACTGCCACGCAATCTTAGGTCATCCGACGGAAATTGCCAAGGTAGCGGGCATATGGTCAGCGCCCTAATCTCTGCATTAGCCCAATGTTTGGGCGCTGACTTCACTTCGGCAGCAAGAAAATGAAGGCAGCCCAGTGACCCAGTTGGAAGGAGGAGGAAGACCAAATGGCAGTCGGTCAACCACCCGAGGTGAAAGCAAACCTCGATGCCGTCGGAGGCAGGGGGGTGGCAATTCGAGCATGGATCACTGCGTTGACTCCGATGCTTACCGCAGTAGCGGGAGTCCTCGCCGCCGTAGCCAACATCCTCTCTAGCCTACTCAATCATTGAGCCTGTGGTACGGACCGCTTCGCGCGTTGAGACAGAGGCTGTCATGCTCGCTCGACGTGCGAGCGGCGGCACCACTTCAATTGAAGGCACTTTCGGGAGACGGCTACGTCTCCGCCAACCACGGGTCTCCCGGCGGCCATGGATCTACAAACCCGAGTAGCTCAGCGGCACTGATCGGCGCGGGTCTGTCACGCAATTGTGTTTCGTCGAGTTCGGTTGTCGCCCAAGGAAGTCCGAGGTCAGTGTGGAGGGCTTTTGCGGGCGCCGGATGGCGCCATAGCGTGGCATCGGCATCGATGAAGTGGTATGGCATCACATTATTGATCACGAGGAGCCCAGAGACCTGGTGGTTGCGCCAGCTCGGTGGGGTGCCGAAGTAGCCGTCGGGCTGTCTGATCTCACGGTCGAAGACCAGCACTCCGGTCGTATCCCTTCGAAAAGACACTGCGACATGACCGTACAAGGCGTTGCTGACGTCCCATCGTGGTGAGCCCAAGATATCGACGCCTACCGCAATGATGAACGGCGCGTTCAGATTTGGGTAGGCGTGATCCTTCTCCGCCAGCGCGGCATGCAGAGTAGCAGTGTCATCGCCGCGCGTGATGATCGTTTCGCCGTGGACCCCGATAATTCGGTCCCCGGGTCGGATTCCGCGTCTCTCGATGTCCTTCGGGATGGCTCTGAACGTCACTGACCATCCATCACTGGACCAGGACCACTCGGGTAGGTTGTTAGCGTCGTGGTAGTCGTCGGGGTCCAGGCCAGCTAGCCAGCGCTTCAGTTCTTTGCGCAGCTTACCTGCCGCGGGTGCTGCTGATCCTTGCTCAAGGTGCGACAACCAGAGTAGGAAATGCGGATCCTGGAGCTGGTTTACGATGTCGAACATGGCGCCTCGGCGGTTGGCTGCGGCAAGTTCGGCGGCGCTGCTGCTCGGTGCGATCGCTTCCAGATAGAAGCCTTCGCCAGCGCGTTCGGCATAGAAGTCCGGGTGGCGGTTGGTTCCGGGCAGGTTCGGGTGAACGGTCACCGTGTAGCCCGCTTTGCGGAGGCACTCGTGTAGGTAGAGCTCAAGGAAAGCGCTTCGGAACTGGTCGTCGCGACCTGAACGCAGATAGCCGCGAACTGCCCGGTAGTCGTGTGGGTCGTCAAGATGATCAGCCCACGTTTGCACCAGCTGACGGGCATGTTCCCAGTATGAGCCGGCGACTCGGTTGAAGAACGAGAAGAGACTTTCCCCGTGTCTCTTCGGAACGGGATGGGTCCGCTTGGTGGTGTCGAATATCGGCTCCCTGGCCGCGCTCATCGCTGTCGCCTCCGCTGATCTCGCATCGGCATCGACGCTACCGGCGAAGTCGGGCGCGGACCGGGAACACGCAGACAACACGCTGGAGCATCGCCACCTCGCCATGAGAACGGAGCGCCTCTTCTGCAACGTGCTGTGCGGCGGCATAGAGGATGTGCTTAATGGTCAGATGACGGACTGTGGTTCGAGATAGTGCAAATGTTGTTGTGCTGCAACACTTCACCGCACCGCATAACAGGTGATTTCGATAGAATCGAGTACCTTCTCCGGCCGGTTCTCGGTCACCTCTTACGCAGTGAATTCGAGGGATTCTCATGTTCATCGGTGGTCCATTGGCGACAGCGATCGATCGGGTCTGGGACGGCATCCGCGGCCGTCACCCGGATGTGCCCGAAGCGGTGGTGGCGATCGCGTCCGGCTCGCCCGGGCGGGGACGCGCGGTCCGGCGTGGGCACTTCGGCCCGGATCTGTGGAGCCGCGCCGGCACCGCGATGCCGGAGTTGTTCCTCGGGGCTGAGGGCCTGGCCGCCGGCAACCATGATGTACTCGGCACCCTGCTGCACGAAGCGGCACACGGAATCGCGCTCACTCGTGAGGTGCCCGCAGTCAGCGACGGCGGCCGCTATCACAACAGCAAGTACAAGACGATCGCCGAGGAGATCGGGCTGACTGCCGAACGGCATGCCCGCACAGGCTGGTCGGTGACTTTGCTGCCAGACGGCACCCTCGGCGAATATCGGCGCGCGATCGGCATTCTGGAAAGGGCGATCGTGGCCCACCGCCTGCCGGAACCGGCCGCCGAGCTTGCCGACCCGGCCGCCGAACCCGCCGACGGTGGTGACGGTGTAGCGCCGGGCGCGAAGTCGGCTGATCGGAACGGCAGCCCACGGGTCTGCCGGTGTGAGCCGCCGCGCCGGATCCGCGCGCACAAGAAGATGATTGCTGCCGGTCCGATCCTCTGCGGGGTATGTCAGCAGCCGTTCGCCTCGTAGCGTAGGTGTTCAAAATCGAACACCCGGGCACCTCGCCGGACGGCCTGCCCAACCGTTCGGCCGCCGACGCTGGTGGTGTCAAATGGCACCTTCCCTTCGTAAGTGGTGACCTCGCTACCCGCTTAGGAGGGGGCTGCTCGGGCGCGGCAGGTGGTCCAAAGTGAACCACCTGTACCGCTGGCGCCTTCAGCACGGGAAGCGACTCTGGTTCTGGCTCAGCTGTTTTCGCTTGATACGCGCTATTCGATGTCGCCGCCTGAGTTCGAAAGGCTCGCGAAATGCGAAGTCTCGAGCAGCGATACGACGACATCATGGCAAGGGCGAAGCGCATCGATCACCGCACCACGCGGACGGAGATCATCGTGATCCGTCAGGCGATCGAGAGCCTCGACGGCGAGTCGGAGCGCACCACGATGCCGCCCGAGCGGCGCCGGAGGCTGACGGAGTCGAGCCGTGACGCGATGACGATGCTGCGCCGAAGGCTCCGCGCTCTTAAATTTCCTCTCACCATCGATCCGACACCGCGGAAGGACAGGCGCAGAGAGCGATAACCACTCGTCTGTGCCGGGCCGACGGCCGGTCCACATGGAGCCAGCGGATTTTGATTGATGTGACCGATCAGTTCAGTCGGCAGAGATTCGGGACTTGCCCCGATGGTAGAAGTCCTCGTCGTCGTCCCATGCATCGTCGTAAATGCCGGTCGGCGGCGTTGGGGCGGGAGGAATCGGCGTAGAGACGGGTGTCCTGGGATCTGGAACAGTTGGAGCGGTGTCGGGGAGGGCGAGTCCGAATCCGGCGCGAACCTCGGCGCGGGCGCAGGTACCTGCCTGTCCAATCAGGTCGATCACGGTGGCAACGAGTTGTGCGGGGTCTGTGCCGCGGGCCCGATCGGTGATTTGCCATCGGTGGATCGTGCCGTCGGAGCTGACGTCGACCGATATCGAGCCGTCCGGTGCGGTCGCGGTGGCGATATAGGTCCCCAGCGCGATCTGGAAAAGCTCGGCATCGTCGTCAGAAAGGCCAGGCACAGCGCCGATCGGCGGGTTGACGGTGTCTCCCATGTATACCCCTTCCAAGTTCGGATGCTCGCGCGACAGAAGAGCAAGCCTGACGGCTGCTATATAGTTTGCGCAAGTACAGGCTTGGCAAAGGGTCGGTAATGCAGGGGCCGCCGACCTTGCCGGGCGACGTTCGTAGTCTTCGCGTTTGGGGGTTGTATGAGTCTGGTGGTTGATCTTGAGATCCTGGGCAAGCTGGCGACGACACTGCACGGACTCGCTCAGGAGGCCGCAGGGATCAAACCCAAGGATGCACCGGATCCGAACGCGCACAACGGCTTGCAGTCCGCCACGGGTGCGGGGGTGATCACCACGGAGCTGATCTACGGGGCGCTGGTCGCTACCGCCAAGCAGCGGTTGGACGAGACCGGAACCGTGATGAGCGAGTGCGCCACCGAGTTCAAGAACATGGATGACAGCAACTACGACAAGTTCGTCGCCGCATACACCGGCGGGACCGGCGACTGGACCGTGCCCTCGGGGAAATAGCCGATGTCGCTTACCTGGCTACGCAACGTCAATCCACAGATCCTCGAGCAGTACGCGACCGAATGGGAGCAGATCGGCAGCGGTCTGGAAGGGGTTTACCAGAAATACGTCGACGCGGTCACCAAGACCAACGATCAGTACTGGGAGGGTAAGGCCGCCACCGCTGCCCAGGATCGCGCCAACGGTGATCTCAAGACGGGGTGCAGACCCTGGCCGACAAGCTCAACGGACTCGCCGGCCAAGCCCGGACCGGAGCGTCGCTGATCAACGAAGCACTCCGCAAGGCGCGGGGCCTGCTCGACGAATGCGACCAGAAGCACTGGACCGTAACCGAGATGCTCAGCGTCATCGGCAATGGTGATGTTCGCGCACTGGCGCAGATGAACAAGGACCTCGCTGCCGCCTACAGCGCCGCGGTCGCTGCGGATCTCGCGGTCTACGACGCGTTGAATCTCACCCGCAGTTCCCTGTCGGTCGCCTTCACCTCCGGCGCCTCACTCGGCGGCGATCAAGGCAAGAACGACGGCAAGCACCTGGTCACCGATCCCTCGCACCTGACCGAAGCAGAGATCCAGCGCCTCCTCGATGCAGGGAAGCTCTCCGACGACCAGCTCGCCCAGTTGCAGAACGGTGACACCGTGAACATCCCGGTGGCGCAGATGGACTACCTCAACCAGCTGGCACGCTCCCTGGACGACAAGAGCCCTCAAGAGATCCAGGCGATCATCGACAAACTCCCGCCGGATGCCGGTGTGGCCCTGCGCAATTCCTTGCAGATGATCTCCACCAGCAACATCACCACACCGGTCAAGGGCGACCCCGGCATCCCTGATCAAGGTGGCGCGAAACTGCTCCCAGCCAAGCTGGAACAGTCACTGACACGCCCAGACCTGGTGGAGAACCATCCGGACTCGGTCGCGCTACGCGGCTACGGGAACATCGGGCAGTACATCAAACTGAACGGAGTCCCGGACAACCAGGCCATCGCCAAGATCGCCGGAGGCTCCGATCCCCGCTACCGCGCCGGCACCGACCTCGACAAGCAAGTCCTCGACGTCAGCGCGAAATACCTCAACGCACAGGTAACTGTCGAACAGAACCCAGATGGCGGCAAAGCCCGCCAGCTCATCGGCGACGGCGTCGGCGCGGGCCCGCACTCGCCATTGACCGAAGACATGTTCAAGGCCGTCGGCAATGACAAAGCGGCCGTGCAGAGCCTGGTCGTCGGCAACGACGGAAAGCCCAACGAACAGTTCTTCCACGATGCGCTCACCCACCAGTGGACGGACCAGGGTGATGCCATGTCGTCTCTGTTCTCCTTCGACCACAGCGCCACCCCGGACTCGCATCAGACCGCGATCATGAACTCGTTCGCGCAGTTCGCCGCTGGTGACAACGTGCCCGGCCACTATGCGGGCGGGGACGACAAATGGCACCTCTACGACATCCCCGGCACCGAGCACAAGTCGGTCGGCGAGCTGAACCCCAAACTGCTGCAGACCTTGTCGACCAGCATGACCCCCTACGTCAACGACCTCACCATCGCGAAAAACCCGCTGGACGATGGATTCCACGTCACCTACAAGGGCGACGACAACCAGCTCCACAGCTGGACCGACCCGCTGTCCGACGGCAACAACACATTCACCGGCACCAAGAACATCTTCTCGCTGTTCGACACCGATGACACCGCAGGCAAGACCTTCAACGCCGCAGCACTCACCTCCGCAGTCCAGCAAGAACTCACTTACGGGAATGACCACGACAATCAGGATGCATACGCACACCTGCAGTCCTCGGGACGACTACAGGGGCTCGTCGACGCCGGCCTGCGCGACGAGATCAGCTCACATATATCCAACGGCGACGCCATCGCCAAGGAGGTCTACGACAAGAAGGCCCAGACCTACGACTTGGTCAAGAGTGCCTTGGAAGCCAGCGTCCCGCTCGGCAGCGGCGAGGACAAGGTCGAGCTCAAGATCCCCGGCGGCGATCTGGTAGGCAAGGCCGTCGACCTCGGCGGCGACCCGCTGAAAGAAGCGATCATCGGCCCGTCTCCCACCACATCCAACAATGCCATCGGGCTCAACCCGCCGAACTTCGACCGGCAGGCCTACGACGTTCTCACCAACACTGACGTGCCGGACAGCATTCGACAGAAGTACTCGAGCCTGTTCGATAGCAACGGGCAATTGCGGCCATGGCAAGATCTTCAGTCGACCACTCTCAACTCCAGAGCCGCAACGAGCCCGACTGACAACCTCACGGCCTTGCTCAACGAACTCGGCGCCGGCCACGGGGATGCGATGCGATTCGGGTACGACGATGTGACCCGCAATGTCAGAGCCGACGACAAGGGATCCCATTAGTGACTGCCAGATACCGAAAACCATTGGCACTCATTGTCATCGGGCTCGCTCTGACCGCCTGCGGCAAATCGTCGACGCCGTCTCCTCCGCCGAAAACCGTGCCCGACATCCCGGACACCAGCGTTTGGTCCGCCGACGAAGGGATCGATCTCTTCTCGCGCGGCGCCGAGCTTATCCGTGCCACCTTGGAGGCCGGCGGCAACGCCACCTATACGGGCGTCGATAACGCGGCTTACCCCGGCTACGCCCGTGCTGTTGCCGATTTGACCAAACAGGTCGAAAATGCCCGACAGCCTATCCTCGGCGTCCGCCAGTACGTCTCGCGACAACCAGTCAACCCGGACTGGAAAGAACGTCCGATGACGACCTACCTGCATATCACCGGGTACACCGCAACCGATACCAAGGTGAGCGCGATTGTCTGCGGCTATTCGGTACTACCCGAACAACTTCCGCAAGAAGACGACCGATTCCAAGGTGGCGGAATCAGAATCGAACTCGACAACACCACCTCGCAGCCGGGCCTGCCCGGCATCGCTAACCGCGATCCCGGCCACCATGACCCACGCGCCCAGTTGCCACCTCGATGGGACGTATTCGGCACCTGGAAGGTCACCACCATCAAGGCGCCGGTCGGCAACGACCAATACGCCGCGGAATGCCTGCCATGGCTACAAGAACAATTCCCGACCTTCACCAAAGATCCCAACTACAACGTGCTCAACGCCCCACCCGGCTACGTCGCACCCCACCACCCGGTCACCCCGCAGTTCCCCGAATGGATCGGACCATCCGACCGCGGATAGCCCGATCCAGCGGTGGCATCGTCGCTCCGTGACCAGGGGATTCGTGTGCTTGTCGTATTGGTGGGTGCTTGTGTCTGTCGGGGGCGGGCCAACTCCGGGCCGTATGCGGTGGACGCACTCATCTCATCATGACCGACTGCGCGGTCGCGCTCTTCGAAGCTTTGTCCCGAGATCCCGCGGATGCCGGCACCCCGCATAAGAAGGCGCGAGTGCCCTCGAACCTGGAACCGACGATTCAGGCCTGGGCGCAGATGTTCGACACCTCCTGAACCACTCGCTCCGTTGTGGTCGTTCGACACCAGGACCGCGGACCAGAGGTTCCTCGACAGCGACATCACTACGAAGGTTGTCATAGGAACTGGGTCGATCCGGATCGGAGCGGCGTTCACTTCCGGGCGTGGAAATGGTTCACCACGAAGAAGTTGCGCATCAAGTCGAAGCGTCTGGCTGTGAACCGGGCGATGAAGTCGATCTGCCGTCGATGAGTGCGGGGGAGCGGCGCTAGCTGACTCATCTGGGTGTACTCCGGTTGGCGATGGGCGCCCGCCGGTTCCGGCCGTTGGTGTTCACATTGGCCTACACCGGTATCCGGTTCGGAGAAGCCATCGCACTGCGGGCCTGGGCGGTAGACCTAGATACCCAGCGCATCACGGTGGCCCGTTCAGCGATTCCCGTCACGGACCGGGGATAGGCGGAGGCTGATACCAAGAACCACACCACTCGGGCTGTGCCGATCCCTGCCTCCTTGGCGAAAGAGCTCCGCGTGCTGCTTGCCGACTGCGAGTCGGATGCGCTCGTCCTTCCGAGCCATAAGGGAGACTTCTTGACATCCACCGAGTTCCGCTGGGTGTTCGACCGGGCGGCGAAGGATGTCGGTCTGGACGGCGTTGTGACGCATGCGCTTCGGCACACAGCCTCATCGCTGGCCATCAGTGCCGGCGCGAACATCAAAGTGGTGCAGCGGATGCTGGGGCACAAGACGGCGACGCTAACCCTCGACCTGTACGGAAACCTGTTCCCGGATGATCTCGACGCGGTAGCTGAGGGGATGGAAGCTGGCGCGCGGGCTGCTGCGGGCCGGATGAATCAAAACGGCGGACGTGATCACTGATCACGCCCGCCACCTGGTGCCGAGTGTGGGACTCGAACCCACACGTCCTTCCGGACAACGGTTTTTGAGACCGTCGCGTCTGCCAGTTCCGCCAACCCGGCGCACCGGGGAGAAAGCATAGCGGGTGTGGGGGGTTACCCACTAATCGAGGGGGTGGGTGGATCACACGGTTGTGATACTGGTCGGTTTGCGCTGGGTAGATGGGTTGTGCGGGGAGGTGGACGGTACGCTTTGGGGTACTCGGGTGCGTGCCGGTCCCGCGAGGGGTGCGCCGGACGCGGTGGCATCGAGTGTTGGCAATCGGAGCGACTAGGGGTTCATCTATGGGAACGACAGCAGGGGGCGGTTCGAAGAAGGATGGTGCGGCGTCCGCCCCCAAGCGGGTGGTGGTTGCCGAGGACGAGGCGCTCATCCGGATGGATCTCGTGGAGATGCTCTCCGAGGAGGGTTATCTGGTGGTGGGTGAGGCGGGGGACGGCCAGCAGGCCGTCGACCTGGCGGAGGAGTTGCGTCCCGATCTGGTGATCATGGACGTGAAGATGCCGCGCCGCGACGGGATCGACGCCGCGGCCGAGATCGCCTCGAAACGCCTTGCGCCGGTGGTGATCCTGACCGCCTTCAGCCAGCGTGACCTGGTGGAACGGGCCCGCGACGCCGGCGCGATGGCCTACCTCGTGAAGCCGTTCACCAAATCGGATCTGGTACCGGCCATCGAATTGGCCGCATCCAGATTCCATGAGATCGCGGCGCTCGAGAGCGAGGTCGCGAATCTGACGGATCGCCTCGAAACCCGCAAGCTGGTGGAGCGTGCCAAGGGTGTGCTGATGCAGACCCAGGGCCTCTCGGAACCGCAGGCCTTCAAATGGATTCAGCGCACCGCCATGGATCGCCGCACCACCATGAAGGCAGTGGCCGAGGTCGTTTTGGAGAACCTCGCGCCGAAGTGAGGCTGAGTTAGCCCGCGGATCGCCCTGTTGTTGCCATGAATGAGCTGTAGCAATTTACAGCCCGGCAACACAGGGCGCTCTTTGTTTGTTGCGATGTCACATGAATGATTCGATTGTGATGCGGACCTAACGTGGCGGGGCTATGTTCTGGACGGGCCGATCGATGGGGCGGCCCTCCTCGGTGACCCGAGGGAGCAGAGAACATAGAGGTGAATCGTGCTTGGTTCAATGACTCGCACGTCTGCCTTGCGGCATAGCCGCATGGCAAGACTGGTGGTCGTCGGAGCTGTAGCGGTACTTGCGCTCGGGGCTGCCGGTTGTAGTAGTAAAACCACGAGCAGCAATCTGAGCATCCAGCCCTTGGCCCAGCTCGACAAGGACGGTAAGGAAGTCCCGCAGGCCAACAATTCCGCCGCCGCGAATCCCGCCAGCAATGGCCAGGACAAGTGCGCGCCGGCGACGATCGCCATGGCGGGCCCGTTGACCGGCGGCAACGCCAACCTCGGCCTCAATATCATTCGTGGCGTGAAGCTGGCGCTCGACCAGCACAACAAGGCCAACCCCAACTGCCAGGTGACGGTCAAGCAGTTCGACACCGAGGGTGACCCGCAGAAGGCCACCCAGGTCATTCCGACCATCATCAACGACCCGTCGATCGTGGCCCTGATCGGCCCGACCTTCTCGGGCGAGACCAAGGCCACGGGTCAGATCCTCAGCGATGCCGGTCTGCTGTCACTGACCCCGTCGGCCACCAATGTCACCCTCACCCAGAACGGGTGGAAGACCTTCTTCCGCGGTCTGGCCAATGACGGTGTCCAGGGCCCGACCGACGCCAAGTACCTGGCGGCCTCCGGCAAGTACAAGAAGATCTGCGTCGTCCAGGACGACTCGGATTACGGTACGGGCCTGGCCAAGACGCTGAACGCGGGTCTCGGCGCGCTCGCCGACCCGAGCTGCGCGGCCCAGGTCAAGACCGGTGACAAGGACTTCTCCGCCACCGTCTCCAAGTTGGCTGCGGCCAAGCCCGACGCGATCTACTACGCCGGCTACTACGCCGAGGCGTCCCCGTTCGTATCGCAGCTGCGTTCGGGCGGCGTGACCGCCACCTTCGTCTCCGATGACGGCACCAAGGACGAGGAATTCGTGAAGCAGGCGGGTGACGCCTCGAAGGGCGCGCTGCTGTCCTGCCCGTGTGCGCCGTCCTCGGACACCTTCGCCACCGCGTTCAAGGCGGACAGCGGTTTCGATCCCGGCACCTACTCGGTCGAGGGCTACGACCTGGCGACGATCGTGATGAAGGGTATCGCCGCCGGTAACACCACCCGGCCCGCTCTCGTCAACTATGTCCGGACTTACGACGGCCAGGGCCTGGCCCGCGAATACAAGTGGGACGCAACAGGCGAACTGTCGAACGCCTTGATCTGGATGTACGAGGTCAAGTAAGTCCCACCGATTCGGTAGCGGCGTGCGCCGGTGATCCCGGTGCACGCCGCTTTCCTCGACGGCGAGAGTAACGAATGTCTTCAGCCCTGGTCGCGGATGCGACCCTGCTAGCAAATGGGACCATCAATTTCGATGTCTCAGACCTGTTCCACCAGTTCTGGCGGCTCACCGTCGACGGCCTGGAATACGGTTCGATTTATGCCTTGGTCGCGGTAGGTTACACCCTGGTCTACGGTGTTCTCCGGCTTATCAATTTCGCCCATTCGGAAGTATTCATGGTGGGCATGTTCGGGCAGTACGTCGGCCTGATGGTGCTCGGCTTCACGCCCAGCGGCGACGTCTATTCCGAAGGCATAATCCTCACGATCGTCTATCTGCTGGTGGCGCTCGTGTTCGGCATGCTGGTCTCCGGCGGCACCGCGGTCGCCCTGGAACGCATTGCCTATCGGCCGCTGCGCAAACGCGGGGCCAAACCCCTGATCTTCCTCATCACCGCGATCGGCATGTCGTTCGTGCTGCAGGAACTCGTGCACGTGGTGCTCCCGAAGCTCACCTCGGGCATGTCGAACCCGCTGGGCGGCACCAATGCCCAGCATCCGATCAAGCTGGTGGCGCCCACCACCGAGTTCACGCTCTTCGGCGCCCAGGTCAGCAATGTGACCCTGGTGATCATCGCCTCGGCCGTCGCGCTGGCGATCGTGACCGAAATCCTCATCAACAGAACCAAATTCGGCCGCGGTATTCGCGCGGTCGCGCAGGATCCCGATACCGCGACCCTGATGGGCGTCTCGCGGGAACGGATCATCGTGACCACCTTCCTGCTCGGTGGTCTGCTGGCCGGCGCGGCGGCGCTGCTGTACACGTTCAAGGTGCCGCAGGGCATCATCTACAACGGCGGATTCATCCTCGGCATCAAGGCCTTCAGCGCGGCGGTGCTCGGCGGCATCGGCAATCTGCGCGGCGCCCTGCTGGGTGGTCTGCTGCTCGGGCTCGCGGAGGATTACGGGCAGATCGTATTCGGCACCCAGTGGCGTGACGTGGTCGCATTCGTGGTGCTGGTGGTCGTGCTCATGTTCCGGCCCACCGGCATTCTCGGTGAGAGCCTGGGGAGGGCGCGGGTATGACCGACACTCTCACTCCGCCCGCGGCGCCGAAACGCGGCCGCGGGGTCGGGGACGCCATCCGCTATTGGTGGGGCGGACTGTCGCGCCCCGCGCAGTGGGGCATCGGCGTACCGGTGATCATCGTGCTCGCGCTGATCCCGTTGTTCCCGCCGCCGCTGCTGAACACCCCGGGCACCAGTTTCGGCGGTGTGATGGCGCAGTTCGCCATGACGGCGCTGATCGCGGTCGGCCTGAATGTCGTTGTCGGCCAAGCGGGTCTGCTCGACCTCGGTTACGTCGGCTTCTATGCGGTCGGCGCGTACACGGTCGGCCTGCTCACCAGCCCGAACAGTCCGTGGAATGCGACCAACAGCTGGCTGAACCACAGTTGGGCGTGGGTCATCTGCGTCCCGCTGGCGATTATCTTCACCGCGGCGACCGGTCTCATCCTGGGCACGCCGACCTTGCGCCTGCGCGGTGACTATCTGGCCATCGTGACCCTCGGCTTCGGTGAGATCGTGCGGCTGCTCGCCGACAACCTGGGCGATATCACCAATGGCAGCCTCGGCCTGTCCCGCATCGAGTATCCGCGGGTCGGCGTCTCCGGCACCCACCCCAACGGCTACTTCTCCTCGGGCAACCTCGGCGACAGCAACAGCTGGAACCTGCTGGACCGCGCCAACTCCGGCGTCTGGTGGTTCTGGGTCGGCATGATCCTGGTGGTCGTGGTGCTGCTGTTCGTCGGCAATCTGGAGCGCAGCCGCGTCGGCCGCGCCTGGGTCGCGATCCGCGAGGACGAGGACGTCGCCGAGATGATGGGCGTTCCCACCTTCAAGTTCAAGCTGTGGGCGTTCATGATCGGCGCGGGCATCGGCGGCATGTCGGGCGCGCTGTACGCGGGCCAGGTGCAGTTCATCAACCCGACCGGATTCAACATCATCAACTCGATGCTGTTCCTGTGCGCGGTGGTGATCGGCGGTCAGGGCAACAAGCTCGGCGTCATCGTCGGCGCGTTCGTGATCGTCTACCTGCCCAACCGTTTCATGTCGGTGAACCTCGGCGGGGAATCCCTGGGCGACTACAAGTATCTCTTCTACGGCGTCACCCTGGTGATCGTGATGATCTTCCGCCCGCAGGGCCTGTTCCCGGTGCGGCAGAAGCTGCTCACCTACGGGCGCAAGGTGTTCCGTGCGGTGCACCGCGAACCACAGGTGGCCGTGCAGACGAGCGGAGGACCGCGATGACCGGGCCGGACGAGGGCGGCGCGCTGTTCGACAACGAGGACATGGCGGCCGGATACACGAAACCCGATATCGAACCCAGCGCGGGGACCCTGGATGTCACCGAGGTAATGCCCGTGCTCGGGGACGCCGGTGTGGTCGCGGAAGTCGTTGCGCCGCACCGGGAAATCGATACCCCGGTCGGTGCGCCGCTGCTGAGCACCACTGGGCTGACGGTGAAGTTCGGCGGTCTCACCGCCCTCGACGATGTCACCTTCGACATTCGCCGCGGCGAGATCCTCGGCATGATCGGCCCGAACGGCGCCGGCAAGACCACCTGCTTCAATGCCATCACCGGTGTCTACCGGCCGTCGTCGGGCACGGTGTCCTTCGACGGCAAGCCGCTGGCCAAGTCCAAGCGCAACGAGATCACCCGGCTCGGCATCGCCCGCACCTTCCAGAACATTCGCCTGTTCCAAGAAATGACGGCGCTGGAGAACGTGGTCGTCGGCACCGACGCGCGGCACAAGACCTCGGTGCCGGGTGCGGTGTTCCGGACCGCGCGGCATCGCCGCGAGGAGAAGGACGCCGTCGAACGCGGTATGGCGCTGCTGGAATTCGTGGGCATCGCGCCGCGCGCGGTGGAGAAGGCCCGCAACCTCTCCTACGGTGATCAGCGCCGGCTGGAGATCGCCCGCGCGCTGGCGACGGAACCGAAACTGCTGTGCCTGGACGAGCCGGCCGCGGGCTTCAATCCGAGCGAGAAGGCGTCGCTCATGGATCTGATCCGCAAGATCCGCGACGACGGGTTCACGGTGCTGTTGATCGAGCACGATATGCGTCTCGTGATGGGTGTGACCGACCGGATCGTGGTGCTCGAGTTCGGCCGCAAGATCGCCGACGGCCTGCCGTCGCAGATCCGCGAGGACCCCAAGGTGATCGCCGCCTATCTCGGCGTGCCAGACGCGGAAGCAGGTGAGGACCAATGACCACTTCAGAACAGACGACCGGCGCGAGGGGCCAGCTCCCACCGCCCGATCCGAACGCATTGCTGCAAGTCGACGATCTGGTTGTGAGCTACGGCAGAATCCAAGCCCTGCACGGCATTTCGCTGTCCGTGGCACAGGGCGAACTGGTGACGCTGCTGGGCGCCAACGGTGCGGGTAAGACCACCACCATGCGCGCCCTGTCCGGCCTGCTGCCGCTCACCCGCGGCCGCATCATCCTCGAGGGCCGCGACATCACCCGGGTGAAGGCGCATCAGCGGGTCGGCCTGGGCCTCATCCAGGCGCCCGAGGGGCGCGGTGTATTCCCCGGCATGACGGTGCAGGAGAACCTCGACATGGGTTCGTACGGGCGGCCTTTCAAGGACAAGGCCGAACAGCAGCGCACCCTGGACTGGATCTTCGATCTGTTCCCGCGCGTGCAGGAACGCCGCAAACAGGTCGGCGGCACCCTGTCCGGTGGTGAACAGCAGATGGTGGCCATCGCCCGCGCGCTGATGGCCCGCCCGAAGCTGCTGCTCCTCGACGAGCCGTCGATGGGCTTGGCGCCCATGGTGATTCAGCAGATCTTCCGGATCATCGCGGATATCAACAAGCAGGGCACCACGGTCCTGCTGGTCGAGCAGAACGCCCAGCAGGCCCTCACCCGCAGCGACCGCGCCTACATCCTGGAGACCGGTGAGGTCACCAAGACCGGCGCCGGCCGCGAGCTCCTGCACGACCCGGCCGTCAAGTCCGCCTACCTCGGCGTCGGCTGAACCGGCCCCTCCCCGAAAAGCATTCGGGCCGGTCACCACTGGTGACCGGCCCGAAGCCTTCTGCAGGGGCGACAGGAATCGAACCTGCAACCTGCCGCTTTGGAGACGGCTGCTCTGCCAATTGAGCTACGCCCCTTTGCGAGGGGTCACGCTACCAGGTGCCGGGGCCGGGGCGAAAATCGGTTTTCGTGACCTGCGGCGACGGGCCGGGTAAGCCCGCTGCCCACGGATGTCGGTGGGGATACCTAGACTCTCTCGGGTGACCCCTGCCTCTACCGATCAGCGTCCGAGTGCCGTGTCCGCGACCGCGTCCGGCGAGCAGCCGACCCTGCTGCTGTTGGATGGCCATTCGCTGGCCTATCGCGCGTTCTATGCGCTGCCGGCGGAGAACTTCAAGACGCACAGTGGGCAGACCACGAATGCGGTCTACGGGTTCACGGCCATGCTGATCAACCTGTTGCGGGACGAGAAGCCGACGCATGTGGCGGCGGCGTTCGATGTGAGCCGCAAGACCTTCCGCACCGAGGCGTTCCCGGAGTACAAGGCGAACCGGGCCACCACGCCGGACGAGTTCCGTGGGCAGGTGGAGACCACGCAGGAGGTGCTGGGGGCGCTCGGTATCCCGGTCATGGCCATCGACGGCTACGAGGCCGACGATGTGATCGCGACCCTCACCACGCAGGCCGTGCCGGAGGGGTTCCGCGTTCTCATCGTCACGGGTGACCGTGATTCGCTGCAGCTGGTCAACGAGAACGTCACCGTGCTCTACCCGAAGAAGGGCGTCTCCGAGTTGACCCGGTTCACGCCGGAGGCGGTGGAGGACAAATACGGGCTGACACCGCAGCAGTACCCCGACTTCGCGGCGCTGCGCGGCGACCCGAGCGACAATCTGCCGGGCATTCCGGGCGTGGGGGAGAAGACGGCCGCCAAATGGATTCGCGAATACGGCGATCTGGCCGCGCTCGTCGACCGCGTCGACACGGTGAAGGGCAAGGTCGGAGATGCCTTGCGCGCCAACCTGTCCAGTGTGGTGCTGAACCGTCAGCTCACCGAGATGGTGCGCACCGTCCCGCTGCCCTACACGCCCGATCAGCTGGCCATGCAGCCGTGGGACCGGGACAAGATCCATCAGCTCTTCGACGAGCTCGAGTTCCGGGTCCTGCGCGACCGGCTCTTCGACACCCTCGCCCCCGTGGAGCCCGAGGCCGAATCCGGCTTCGAGATCAGCGGTAGCGCACTGGCCGCCGGCGCGGTCACGGACTGGCTCGCCGAGCATGCGAAAGCCGGTGTCCGGCACGGCGTTTCCGTGGTCGGCAACGGTTCGCCGGTGCACGGGGACGTCCAGGCCATCGCCCTGGCCGCCGCCGACGGGGAGGGCGCCTACATCGATGTGCACCTGCTGACCCCCGAGGACGAGAAGGCGCTCGGTGACTGGCTCGCCGACGCCGAGACGCCGAAGGCCTTGCACGAGGCCAAGACCGCCATGCACGCGCTGCACGGTCGCGGCTGGCAGCTGGGCGGGCTCAGCAGTGACACCGCGCTGGCCGCCTACCTGATCCTGCCGGGCCAGCGCACCTTCAACCTCGAGGACCTGTCCCTGCGCTACCTGAGCCGGGAACTGCGGGTGGACAACGGCGGCGAATCGCAGCTGTCCCTGCTGGACGACGAGGAGACCGTCGACGCCGAGATCGCCAATGCGCAAATGCTGCGCGCCCGTGCGGTTTCCGACCTCGCCGCCGCCTTCGACACCGAACTCGAGCGCATCGAATCCACCGCCCTGCTCGGCGATATGGAGCTGCCGCTGCTGGGCGTGCTCGCCGATCTGGAGAACGCCGGCATCGCCGTGGATTCGGCGCAGCTGGAGGAACTACAGCGCGAATTCGCCGACCGTGTCGCCGAAGCCGCGAGCAACGCCTACGAGGTGATCGGTGAGCAGATCAACCTGGGCTCACCCAAGCAGCTGCAGGTGGTGTTGTTCGACAAGCTCGACATGCCCAAGACCAAGCGCACCAAGACCGGCTACACCACCGACGCCGATGCGCTGGAAGGGCTTTACGAGAAGACCCAGCATCCGTTCCTGCAGCATCTGCTGGAGCACCGCGACGCGACCCGCCTGAAGGTGACGGTGGAGGGCCTGCTCAAGGCGGTCGACGACGACGGGCGTATCCACACCACCTTCAACCAGACGGTGGCCGCCACCGGCCGGCTCTCCTCCACCGAGCCGAACCTGCAGAACATTCCGATCCGCACCGATATGGGCCGCCGCATCCGCGACACGTTTGTGGTGGGTCCCGGCTACGAGTCGCTCATGACCGCGGACTACAGCCAGATCGAAATGCGCATCATGGCGCACCTGTCCAAGGACGAGGGCCTGATCGAGGCCTTCAATTCGGGTGAGGACCTGCACAACTTCGTGGCGTCCAAGGCCTTCGACATCCCGATCTCCGATGTCGATCCGGAACTGCGCCGCCGCATCAAGGCCATGTCTTACGGTCTCGCCTACGGCCTGTCCGCGTACGGCCTGTCCCAGCAGTTGAAGATCAGCGCCGACGAGGCCAAGGTCCAGATGGACATCTACTTCAACCGTTTCGGCGCCATCCGCGACTACTTGCAGGCCGCCGTCGAGCAGGCCCGCAAGATCGGCTACACCGAAACCCTCTTCGGGCGCCGCCGCTACCTGCCGGATCTGGACTCCAGCAACCGTCAGCGCCGCGAGGCCGCCGAGCGCATGGCCCTCAATGCCCCCATTCAGGGCACGGCCGCCGACATCATCAAGGTCGCCATGATCGACACCCAGCGCGCGATCCGCGAGGCGGGCCTGAAATCCCGCATGCTGCTGCAGATCCACGACGAACTCGTCTTCGACGTGGCGCCCGGTGAGCGGGAGCAGCTGGAAGCCCTTGCCCGCGAACACATGTCGAACGCCATCGAGTTGTCGGTGCCGCTGGAGGTCTCGGTCGGCGTCGGCCGCAGCTGGGATTCCGCCGCCCACTGATGTAGCTGTGGATGCGCTGACACGGCCTCCTGCCCCGCGGCAGGGGGCCGTGTCGCGTTTGCCGGACCCCGCTGTCTCGTTTGCTCGGTTTCACCGTTCCGGCGTGTCGCCCACGGGAGTTCACGAAGGGTTCGATCACGGGTCCGGCAGGGTTTGCCCAGGGCGCGACCGGTTGGTGTTACCGGCGTCACCGCATGCCTCATGACCTGCGACGAAGTTACTCGTGGGTCGATTGCGAATATGGTTGCCATCGCCCGGGTTCGCACCTATGCTCGACCCCGTGCCGAATCCCGCCCACAGCCGCAGCGCTGCGCTTCACGTCGCCGACCGCGACGGCGCCGCGCTCATTCCGCTCACCGCGATGGTGGCTGCTGTGCGAGTACTCGTAGTTCTCCGCCGTAGCGGGGTCTGATTCGGACCGGCCCCTCGCTGCGGCCGTTTGAACTTTTTTTTGCGCTGGTCCCCTCTGCCAAATTCTGGGAAGAAGTCGGGAAGACCTGTTCAATGACCATCACCATCGATACCCACGCCATCATCTCCGCCGCCCCTGCGAGCCTGCGGGCCGAATGCAGGGACCTGACCCCCGCCGAGTTCTACGACCGGTACTGCGATAAGGCCGGCCCGGTCAAGCTCAGCGAATGGACGCCCATCGGGGCCCGCCACACCGGCGCGCACTGTGCGGCGACCATCGAGATCGCCGATCGCCTCCGGACCGTCACCGCGGCCGGAAACCCGGTGGCCGCGCTGACCTCCGCGCTCTACGACGAGGGCTACCCCGTCGAAATCCTGGCGTTCCATCAGCGTCAGACCGAAAGTGGCGCCGCCACCTTCATCCAGTGCGAGTTCAACGGCCGTCGAGGCTGGGGCGCCGCCCTCGCCGATGACAGCGCGGAATCGACCTTCCGGGCCATCATCGCCGGCATCAACCATCTCGGCGCCCGCATCTAGCGATACGACGCGTCAAAACGAATGCGCCGCAACCGTTTCGGGGTTGCGGCGCATTCGGTGTATTACCGGTCGGTTCCGGTTCATGCTCGTGGTTCAGGCTTCGGCCTGCTGCTCGGCGAGCTGCTTGCGGACCTCTTCCATATCGAGGCCCTTCACCTGGGTGACGAGGTCCTCGAGCGCGGCGGGCGGCAGGGCGCCGGGCTGCGCGAAGACGAGCACGCCCTCACGGAAGGCCATGATGGTCGGAATCGAGCGGATGTTCGCGGCGGCGGCCAAGCCCTGTTCGGCCTCGGTGTCCACCTTGCCGTGCACGACGTCGGGGTGCTTCTCCGACGAGGCCTCGTAGGTGGGGGCGAAGCTGCGGCACGGACCGCACCACGACGCCCAGAAGTCGACGAGGACCACGTCGCTGCTGGTGACGATTTCGTCGAAGTTCTGCTCGGTCAGGGTCTGGGTGGCCATGGTGTCCTCTCATATCGGATTTTCCCGGTCCAACACCGGGCCAGTGACTTATCTTCCCCGCACAACCTAAGGCACGAGCGCGCATGGCCTGAGCCACGGGCGGTTTCGCCTCCCGGTCGCCGTCCCACGCCGGATACCCACCACGGTAGCCCGGAAATCCTCACCACGATCTCGAGCGCCGAGGCGCCTGGCGCATTCGGGCCGCTGTCGCGCGGCAGGCCGCCCGGCCCCGAATCGGCGTCCAGGTCTCGAATTGTGTGATCCGTGTGTGCCAGCGTGTCACCGCCGCGAGGTTTGCGGGAGGATGACCGGCATGAGTGAAGGCATCGATCCCCTGCTGGATTCCTTGCGCCTGGGGCTGATCGAGGGCGACGGCATCGGGCCGGAAATTGTGCGCGCGACCCGGGAAGTGGTGGATGACGCCTTCGACGGGCTGAAGCTGCCGAAGGTCGAATGGGTGCCGCTGCTCATCGGGCATGCCGCCATCGAGGAGTTCGGCGATCCGGTGCCCGAGCCGACCTTCCAGGCCCTGGCCGAACTGCCGGCCTGGATCATGGGCCCGCACGACAGTGCCTCCTACGCCGTGGAACACCGGATCGGGCTGCCGCCGGCGGGTGCGGTGCGCAAGCGTTTCGGCATGTACGCGAACATTCGCCCGGCCCGGACCATGGAGGGTGTGCGTTCGGTGGCCCCGGCCATGGATCTGCTGATCATGCGCGAGAACACCGAGGGCCTCTACGCGGACCGCAATATGGCAGCCGGCTCGGGGGAGTTCCAGCCGTCGCGGGATGTCGCGCTGGCGGTCGGAGTGTTCACGCGGGCGGCGATCGAGCGGATCGCGCATCTGGGTTTCGAGATCGCGAGCGAGCGCGACAAGCGGGTCACCATCGTGCACAAGGCGAATGTGCTGCCCATGACCATGGGCATGTTCCGCGACGTCTGCTACGAGGTGGCCACGCACTACCCCGAGGTCGTGGTGAACGATGAGCACGTGGACGCGGCCGCGGCGCATCTGGTCCGCGCGCCACAGGATTACGACGTGATCGTGACCGAGAACCTGTGCGGTGACATCCTCTCCGATCTGGCCGGCGAGCTGAGTGGTTCGCTGGGCATGGCGGCCTCGGTGAACTGCTCGGACACCCAGATCATGGCGCAGGCCGTGCACGGTGCGGCGCCCACGCTGGCCGGGCACAATCGCGCGAATCCGGTGGCGCTGTTCAATTCGGCGGCGGGCATGTTGCGGTGGATGGGCAGGACCCAGCGGTACAGCGCGCTGCGCCGGGTCGGCGAGCGAATTGAACACGCAGTAGCGGATACGTTGCGGGCCGGAGTCGCCACGGGCGATTTGGGTGGGTTAGCATCTACCACCGAATTCACCGAGCAGGTGCGGGCCCGGCTGCACCGCTGGTGAGCGCGCACTTCCGGGACCGGGCGTGTTCGGCCACGCAACGGCGTGTCGTCGGATTAATGTTCCGTTACCGACCCGCACGGAAGGTTTCACTCGCTTACATTTCAAACGGCGAGGGACCCCCGGACGTCGCGCAACCGAACTGTGGAGGACTGCTGTGTCTGTTCGAATCGATTTCCGTGGGCGTGGCCTGCGGGCTGCCGTCGTACTCGCGGCCGGCGCACTCGCGCTGACCGCGTGTACCAACAACTCGGAGTCGACGACTCCGGCGGCGCCCACCGTCGACGTCACCAAGGTCGACTCCATCGCCGCGAACGTGCCCGCCGACATCAAGTCCTCCGGCAAGCTCATCGTCGGTGTGAACGTGCCCTACCAGCCGAACGAGTACCGGGATCCCAGCTCCGGCAAGATCGTCGGCTTCGACGTGGACCTGATGAACGCCGTCGGCAAGGTGCTCGGCCTGAACACCGACTACCAGGAAGCCGACTTCGAGAAGATCATCCCGGCCATCGAGGCCGGCACCTACAACCTCGGCATGTCGTCGTTCACCGACAACAAGGACCGGGAGAAGACCGCCGACTTCGTCGACTACTTCTCCGCGGGCAGCCAGTGGGCCCAGCAGAAGGGCAAGCCGGTCGACCCGAACAATGCCTGCGGCAAGCGGGTCGCCGTGCAGCGCACCACCGTTCAGGACACCGATGAGATCCCGGCCAAGTCCAAGGCGTGCACCGACGCGGGCAAGCCGGCCATCCAGAAGGTCGCCTACGACGAGCAGTCCGCCGCCGCCAATGCCCTGGTGCAGGGTCAGGTCGACGCCATGTCCGCCGACTCCCCGGTGACCGCGTACGCCATCAAGCAGGCCAGCGACAAGATCGAATCCGCCGGGCCCATCTTCGATTCCGCGCCCTACGGCTGGCCGATCAAGAAGGGCTCCGCGCTGGGCACCGTGCTGCAGCAGGCCGTGCAGTACCTGATGGATCACGGCCAGTACAAGCAGATCGCCACCAACTGGGGTGTCCAAGAGGGCGCGATCACCAAGTCCGTCATCAACGGAGCGCAGAGCTAACCGCATATGTCGTCCGACGAGAGCAAGACCGCAGCACCCGCTGCGAAGAACACGAATCCCGCTGCGCCCGAGGCGATCAAGGCGATCCCGCTGCGACGCCCGGGCCGGTGGCTCGCCGCCGCAGTGATCCTGGTGGCCGTGGGACTGTTCGTGTACGGCGCCGCCACCAATGACGCCTACCACTGGGACACCTACTGGGCCTACCTGCGCGATGCGCGAATCGCCAACGGCGCGTTGGTGACCCTGGAACTCACCGTGCTGGCCATGGCCATCGGCGTGGCGCTGGGCGTGCTGCTGGCCGTCATGCGGCTGTCACCCAACCCGGTGCTGCGCTCGGTCGCCTGGGCGTACCTGTGGGTCTTCCGTGGCACCCCCGTCTACGTGCAGTTGGTGTTCTGGGGCCTGTTCCCCTCGCTGTACAAGGTCATCACCATCGGAGTGCCGTTCGGCGGGCCGTCGTTCGCGCATTTCGACGTGCTGCACTGGCAGGCGCCGTTCTTCTTCGCCATGATCGGCCTGGGCCTCAACGAGGCCGCCTACATGGCCGAAATCGTGCGCGCCGGAATCAATTCCGTCGGTGAGGGGCAACGCGAGGCATCGGTGGCGCTGGGCATGTCGTGGTCACAGACCATGACCCGCACGGTGCTCCCGCAGGCCATGCGGGTGATCATCCCGCCCACCGGCAACGAGCTGATCTCCATGCTGAAGACCACCTCGCTGGTCACGGCCATCCCGCTCACCACCGACCTGTACGGCCGGGCCCGTGACATCTACAGCGTGAACTTCCAGCCGATCCCGCTGCTGCTGGTCGCCGCCACCTGGTACCTGCTGGTCACCAGCGTGCTCATGGTGGGGCAGTTCTACCTGGAGCGGTACTACTCGCGCGGCTCCTCGCGGCAGCTGACCGGAAAACAGTTGCGCGCGTTGGCCGATGCCCAAGTGGCAGGCGGGACGGGATAGGTGAGCACCGAAATGTCGAAGGACACAGAACCAGTGCAGGATGCCCCGCCCGCGACGGGCACCCCGATGGTGCGCGCCGAACGGGTATGCAAGGACTTCGGTGCGCTGCAGGTGCTCAAGGGCATCTCGCTGGAGGTGAAGCGCGGTGAGGTGCTCTGCCTCATCGGGCCGTCCGGCTCCGGCAAGTCCACCTTCCTGCGCTGCATCAACCACCTCGAACAGGTCAATGCCGGGCGGCTCTACGTCGACGGCGACCTGGTCGGGTACCGCGAGAAGAGCGGCAAGCTCTATGAGCTGCACCCGCGCGACGCCGCCAAACAGCGCCGCGATATCGGCATGGTGTTCCAGCACTTCAACCTGTTTCCGCACCGCACGGCGCTGGAGAACATCATCGAAGCGCCGACCCAGGTCAAGAAGATCAAACGGGCCGACGCCATCGTTCGCGCCCGCGAGCTGCTGGCGCGGGTCGGCTTGGCGGACAAGGCCGATGCCTACCCCGCCCAGCTTTCCGGCGGACAGCAGCAGCGCGTCGCCATCGCGCGGGCGCTGGCCATGGATCCCAAGCTCATGCTCTTCGACGAGCCGACCTCGGCGCTCGACCCGGAGCTGGTGGGCGAAGTGCTCGGCGTCATGCGGGAACTCGCCGCCTCGGGCATGACCATGGTGGTGGTGACGCACGAAATGGGCTTCGCCCGTGAGGTCGCCGACCAGCTGGTGTTCATGGACGCCGGCGTGGTCGTCGAAGCCGGCGACCCGCGCGAGGTGCTCGCCAACCCGCAACACGACCGCACCAAGGCGTTCCTGTCGCGGATCCTCTGAGGAGAGCTCCTCGGAACTCTCAGGGGGCTCTCGGGGGCCGGAGCCCCCGAACCCCGCTGTGCCCCGCTCCGATTCACGGAGCGGGGCACAGTCTTGTTCAGGTGCGGCGTATTCAGCTGTCCAGCAGAAACTTCAGCACCGGGTCCGTCTGGCCGGTCACGGCGTGGCCCATGCCCGGGAGCAGATTCACCTGGGCGGCAGGGATATTCGCACGTATGCGGCGTGCGGTATCCGCGGAGTCCAGCATGACGTCCTGATCGCCGACGATCACCAGGACCGGCATGGTCAGGCGTTGCAGCTCGGCGTCGGTGAAGCGGGGAAGTTTCTCCCGGCGCGGGTTGAAGTGCTCGAAGATCAGGACCACGTCGTCGAGGACGGGGGCGAACTCCGGGGCGGTCAAACCCGTTACGGTCCTGGCGGATCGGCGTACATCGTGGCGGCCGAGCAGGCGGGGGAGGATCTCCTTCACCAGCCAGCCGTACTTCTGCTTGCCGATCCCGCCGGGGCACAGCAAGACCAGGCGCGTCACCCGTTCCGGTCGGCGGGTGGCGTAGTCGGTGGCCATCCAGCCGCCGAGGGACATTCCCGCCAGGGCGAAGCCCGACAGGCCGAGGCCGTCCGCTACGTCGTCGAGCCACAGCGATACGGCGTCGGTGCCCAGCACCGGCCGGGAGCGTGCGCTGCCACCCGGCTCGCCGACGATATCCACCGCGTACACGCGGAAATGCGTTGCCCAGGAGGTGATATCGCCGCGCCAGGTGCTCGAGTTGCTGCCGGATCCGTGCAACAGCACCAGTGGTGGGGCATCCGCCGGGCCCGAGGCGAGCACGAAGGTGTCGCCCTCGCGGGTAGGGATGTGCAGCTCTTCGGCGGGAACGGGCCAGGCCCGCAATAGCTCCCGGTAGCGGTCCCGGATCACCGCCGCGCCGGCTTCCGACTTGTAGATCGCGGTCATGACGACAGCACTCCTTCGGTGTATTCGAGCAGGCGGGCGGTATCGGCCGGGCCGCCCACGATGATGACCTTGAGCCGGGCGCGTTCCCGGTCGTAGTAGGTCTGGACCCGCAGCGGTTGCGCGCCGGGCCCGTTGGTCTGCGCCGCGCCGGTGAGCAGGATGATCACCCGGTCGGCGGTGGCGGGATCGATGGCGTCGATCTCGAGGATGCTCGATACCTCGGCGTGCCGCGTGCGTCCGACGGTGTCGCGCAGTGGATCCGGCACCGGCAGCCCGGTGAACGCCTCCAGGTCCGCATGCGCGATGCGGTACTGCTTGCCGATGCGGACGGCATGGAGTTTGCCGTCGCGCACGTAGTTGCGGACCGTGCGGACGTGCAGGCCCAGTCGCTCCGCGACCTCCTCCACCGAGTACAAGCGTTCGTTCACGCTATATACCTTAAACATCCCTATGAAAGGGTGCAATAGGGTATTTTAGAGAATGTTAGGGAGTGGGTTTCTTCCACTGCGTAGTGAGCGCAATGCGCAACTGGCCCAGCAGCACCTTCGATGCCGGCGCCGTGGGCCGATCGGCGCGCCAGGTCAGGGCCAGCTGACCGCGCAGTTCCGGCGTGATCTCCACCTGGCGCACGCCGAAGGCGGCGGCATCCCCGGGCCGCAATGTCGGGACCACCGCCACGCCCAGTCCCCGCGCGGCCAGCCGCAGCAGCAGCGGTGGCGCGGCGGCCTCGAACGCGATATCGGGCACGACATCGGCTGCGGCACAGGCACGTTCGAGCTGACCGCGCAGACCGGTGCCCGGTGGCAGGCAGATCAGCGGATGCTTGCACAGCTCGGCCAGGCCGAGCTCCGGCCCGAAATCCGTATCGCCCGCGGCGACGGCCGCCACGATGCCCGTCTCGAGAACGACGTCCACACCGATGCTCGGGTCCAGCTCCGCCCCGGTGAGACCGACCATGGCGATATCGAGCTCGCCGTGCGCGACCGCGGCCAGCATGCGATCGGACGTGTCCTCGGTGAGACTGATGGCCACCTGCGGATGATCCTGGTGGAAGTCGGCGAGCACGGACGCCACATCCAGCTCGTCGATGGCCGCACCCGACACCAGCCCGACCCGCACCTGCCCGCGCAGCAGACCCGTGAACTCGTCCACGGTGTGCGTGATCTGCCCGGCCGCCGCCAGCGCGGCCCGCGCCAGCGGCAGTACCGCGGCCCCGACCGGGGTCAGCGTGACCGAACGACTGGATCGGTCCAGAAGTGGTTGTCCCAGTTCGCGTTCCAGCTGCCGGATCTGCGCGCTCAACCCCGGCTGGGCCAGGTGTAGCTTGGCGGCGGCGCGGGTGAAATTGGCTTCCTCCGCCACGGTGACGAAGTAGCGCAGCTGACGTAACTCCATAACCGATAATTATAGTTCCGAGAAAAACTATCTGTTGGAGTTCTCGATAGAACCCGGGCAGAGTCGGTGCCATGACGAACACAGCGGATGCCGGCACCGAACTCCCGGCCACCACCGGTCCCGTCCTCACCCCGGCCGACGACGGCTACCAGGCCGAAACCAGCGGATTCCAAGCCGGTTACACCCACCGCCCCGCCGTCGTGGTCGGCGCCCTGCACGCCGAGGACGTCCGCGCCGCCGTGGAATACGCGGCCCGCCAGGGTCTTCCGGTCGCCGTGCAGGCCACCGGGCACGGCCTGTCCGTCGCCACCGACGGCGGCGTGCTCATCAATACCCGCCGCATGACCGACATCCGCATCGATGCCGCCGCCCGCACCGCCCGGGTCGGCGCCGGCGTCCAGGCCGGGGCGCTCATCGCCGCCGCGGCCGCGCACGGGCTGGCCCCGCTCAACGGCTCCTCGCCTTCGGTCGGCGTGGTCGGCTACACCCTCGGCGGCGGCCTCGGCATCCTGGCCCGAGAATTCGGTTATGCCGCGGACCATGTGCGCGCCATCGAACTGGTCACCGCCGACGGCCGCTTGCGCCGCGTGCTGCCGGGCGACGAACTGTTCTCGGCCGTCCTGGGCACCGGCGGCAACTTCGGGGTGGTCACCGCACTGGAATTGGCGCTCGTGCCGGTCACCACCGTGTACGGCGGCCGGCTCACCTTCCCGGCCCGCCTCGTCGAACCGGCGGTCGAGGCCTGGCGGCTGTGGACCGCGGACCTGCCCGAACAGCTGAGTTCCGCGATCAGCATGCTCACGCTGCCCGATATCCCGCAGCTGCCACCGCACCTGCGCGGCCAGTACACGGCCACCATCAATATCGCCTACACCGGAACGGAATCCGAGGGGGAGCGCCTCGTCGCGCCGTTGCGCGCCATCGGCGAACGCCTCAACGACGATCTGCGCGGCATGCCCTACCTCGAGAGTCACGGCATCTACCGCGATCCCGAGCAGCCGCACCCGTACACCGCCACCAACGCACTGCTGTCCGAGCTGCCCGCCGACGCGGCCGACGCCTTCCTCGACGCCACCGGACCGCGTTCGGCGGGCGGACCGGTGGTGGCCGGGTTCCGTCACCTGGGTGGGGCGCTGGGCCGTCCGGGCCCCGCCGGTATCGCCGTGGACGGCCGGGAGGCGGCGTATGTGGCGCGTGCCATCACCATGCCGCAGGTGCCCGCCGATGAGGTCCGCGACCGGCTCGACGGGATCCGGAAGCCGCTGGCGCCGTGGACGATCGGCGCCAACCTGAACTTCCTCTACGGCGGCGGCGATTTCGCCGATGAGGCGCAGACCCGGGAGATCTTCGGCCCGGCCACCTACGACCGGCTGGCCGCGCTGAAGTCGAAGTACGACCCGGCCAACATGTTCCGCTTCAACCGCAATATCCGTCCCCGCTGAAACACGCACCCGGCGGCCGGGAACTACTGCGGCACAGGTAGTTCCAGGAACCATCGCGCGGCCGCCGCGGTGCCCGCGATCCCGGACTGGTCGTGGTTCAGGGCCCCGAGGTCGATGCGCTGCGCATCGGCCCCGTGGGCGTGGAAGTCCGCCTGGCAGTGGTCACTGTTCGCGGTGGCCACATCGCCGTCCTGATTGCCCGTGTAGAGCCGGATCGCCGCCTGCGGTGTCCAGTCGGCACAGGTGCCGTCCGCGATCCGCAGCGCGTCGGCCAGCCGTCCGGACGGGTGGTTCAGCATGTCCGTGGCGTGCGGGGTCAGCAGCAGATCGAGGCTTGCCGGCAGGCCCGCGACAATGTCCTGTTCGCTGTGATTGCCGTCGAACAACTGCTCCACCGTGCCGTCGTACGGCGCCCGGAACACCTCGCTCGGCGAATTGTAGAGCTGGTGCAGGCGATTCCAGGCCACCAGGAAGTACGCCGAATAGAAGACGCTGGAGCCCGGATTCAATTGGCCCGACATGGCGGGGAATTCGGCGTTCTGCACATCGAAGGGGCCGCTGACCGCGGCCACCGCGCGCGCCCGGAACGCGTCGGCCGCGCCGTCCTGCATGGCCCGCGCCACGCCGAGCGAGGCCGGACCGCCCTCCGAGAAGCCCATGATGTCCACCCCGTCCCGCAGTTGTCGGCCGGTGCCGCTCACGAAGGAGCGGGCGGCGCGCAACATGTCCACCGACGCCGTGGTCTCCGACGGCACATCCATGTACGGATGCGTGCCCGGTCCGAGCCCCAGGCCGAGGTAATCCGGTGCGACTCCGGCGAACCCGGCGCCGGCGAAGGTGAGCGTCGCGGCCAGATCCCCGCCTTGATCGGAGACCGAGGGCGCATCGGATTTGGTGGCCATGGTGCCGTGCTCGTACATGACCGCGGTGAGTTCGTGATCGCTCCCGGCGGGGACGGCGAGCAGTCCGGTGGCGGTGGTGGCCTTGCCGGCCGGATCGACGGTGGCGTACACCAGCCGGTAGGTGTCCACCGCGAATCGCACTGCGCTCGTGTCGAATCCGGCATCGGTCATTCGCGCCTTCACCTGATCGGGGGTCAGCGTCAGCAGATGGTCGGCGCGGACCACCCGCCCGCGATCGGCCTGGGCGGGATCGGCCGGTTTCGTGGAGCTGTCGCATGCCCCGGTGAGGGCCGCACCGCTCAACAGCAGTCCACCCGCCGCGAGTGCGGCGATGGTCCGCCGGAGCCCGGACCGCCGGGCATCGCGTGGCATCTGTGTCATACCGAAAGCTCACCGCCGCAGGGCGGATCGGGGCAATGCGACGCGGGTATGACAACTCCCGGCTGCCTCACCCCCGGGTATGGGGCCTTGCCGCGGTCCTATCATCGCGCTATCGTCGTGATATCACTTCGATACTAGGAGAATGTCATGGAGTTGCGTCGGGCCTTCCGGGTGAACGGGTTCGTCATGCTCGTGGTGGTGATCCTGCTCGGCATTGCGATCTACCTGCTCATCGATCACCTGAAGAACGGCGGCAACGGGTCGACCGCCCTGGGCGTCACCCTGGCCGTGGCCATCCTGGCCGAGGTCGTCGTACTGAGCGGCTTCGCGGTCGTGAACCCCAACCAGGCCAAGGTGATCCAGTTCTTCGGCCGCTACATCGGCTCGGTCTCCGATGCGGGCTTCTTCTGGGTGGTCCCGCTCAGCACCCGCCGCAGCCTGTCGCTGCGGGTCCGGAACTTCGAGACCCAGAAGCTGAAGGTCAACGATTCCGACGGCAACCCCATCGAGATCGCCGCCGTCGTCGTGTACCGGGTGGTCGACAGCTACAAGGCCGTCTTCGCCGTCGACAGCTACATGAACTTCGTGCAGACCCAGTCCGAGACCGCCGTCCGGCACCTGGCCACCACCCACCCCTACCAGACCGATGAGGGCGGCGCCCCCAGCCTCCGCGACGGCGCCGAGGTGGCCGGCGAACTCACCACCGAACTCCGCGCCCGCACCGGCCAGGCCGGCATCGAAATCCAGGAAGCCCGCATCACCCACCTGGCCTACGCCCCCGAGATCGCCCAGGCCATGCTGGTCCGCCAGCAGGCCGCCCAGGTAGTCGCCGCCCGCACCCGCATCGTCGAAGGCGCGGTAGGTATGGTCGGACTCGCCCTCGACCGCCTGGCCGAACAGGGCCTGGTCGAACTCGATGAGGAGCGCAAAGCCGCGATGGTCTCCAACCTGCTGGTAGTCCTCTGCGGCGACCGCTCCACCCAGCCGGTCATCAACACCGGATCCCTCTACGCCTGATGGCCGCGGCGAAACGCGAGCCGAAACGCGTACTGCTGCGACTGGACCCGGCCGTCCACGACGCCATCGCCCGCTGGGCGGCCGACGACCTCCGCAGCATCAACGCTCAGATCGAATATGCGCTCCGGCTCGCACTCAAACAGGTTGGCAGAGAACCCAAATCCGACTAGACGGGCTTTTCGGTGACGAAAATGGCTGTACCGGGAAAGATTTCACCGCGCAGTGGACTCCACTGCCCCCACTCCCGGTCCAGCCATTCCGGCCAGTCCGGCTCGATGATGTCGACGAGTACGAGTCCCGCCGCCACGATCTCCCGGACCCGATCGCCGATGGTGCGGTGATGTTCCACGTAAGTCGGTTCGCCGTCCGAGTCCAACTCCACATAGGGCGTGCGGTCGAAGTAGGGGATGGTGGCGCGCAGGCCCTCGGGGCCGGGGTCGTCGGGGAAGATCCAGCGCATCGGGTGGTTGACCGAGAAGACCCAGCGGCCGCCGGGCTTCAGGACGCGGTGCACCTCCCGCATCACCTGTCCGGAATCCGCTACGAAGGGGACCGCGCCGAAGGCCGAGCAAGCAAGATCGAACGATGCCGCGGCGAACGGCAACTCTTCAGCACCCGCTTGGATAAGAGGAACGCGCGGGCCGCCGCCGGCCATGGCCTCGAGGCCGCGATCCAGCATCGAGCGGGAGATGTCGAGTCCGACCGGATGCGCGCCGTGCGTGGCCAGCCAGCGGGAACAGGGCGCCGACCCGCAGCCGATCTCCAGGATCCGCTTACCGGCGATATCGCCGAGCAGGTGCCAGTCGCCCTCGTGCAAGCCCTCCGGGCACCAGACGAATTCGCCGGCGGGGGAGTCGACACCCAGGAAATCTGCGTGCGTTTCGTGGTAGGCGGCCGCGTCGGCATCCCACCAGCGACGGCTCGCGCGCTGGCTCACCCCGGAGTCGACCTTGGTCCGCGCCACGCCAACGGTCCCTAGCAGGGCGTTGGCCTCGGCATGGCGAGTATCGTCGGGGGTGGCAAGGTGATCTTCGGCCATGGCGTCACCCTATCGACCCGTAGCCGGGTACCTGTGTTTGCTTGGTACAACGGACGTCGCGTACGCTGTTTTCCGCGAGTGTCTTCTGTACCCGGTTTCTCGAGACCGAGTAGAGCAGACAACCGTGCTGTGAGTCCGCATGCTTAGGGCAGCGTTGTGCAGCGTCGCAGCGGTGTGCTGTGCATGGCCAACGTTAGTTCCACCGCTGTGTGTTCGCAGCAATACCGAAAGTCCACATGTCCACTACCGACCACAATCCGTCCGGAGCCTCCCAACACATGCCCACCACCGTCACCTCGCCGCAGGTAGCCGTCAACGATATCGGCACTGCCGAGGACTTCCTCGCCGCTATCGACAAGACCATCAAGTACTTCAACGACGGCGATATCGTTGAGGGAACCATCGTCAAGGTCGATCGTGACGAGGTCCTTCTCGACATCGGTTACAAGACCGAAGGCGTCATCCCGTCTCGCGAACTGTCCATCAAGCACGATGTCGACCCGAATGAGGTCGTTTCCGTGGGTGATGAGGTCGAGGCCCTCGTTCTCACCAAGGAGGACAAGGAAGGCCGCCTGATCCTGTCGAAGAAGCGTGCTCAGTACGAGCGGGCTTGGGGCACGATCGAGGAGCTCAAGGAGCGTGACGAGGCCGTCAAGGGCACCGTCATCGAGGTCGTCAAGGGCGGCCTGATCCTGGATATCGGCCTGCGTGGCTTCCTGCCCGCGTCGCTCGTCGAGATGCGCCGCGTCCGCGACCTCCAGCCGTACGTCGGCAAGGAGATCGAGGCCAAGATCATCGAGCTGGACAAGAACCGCAACAACGTGGTCCTGTCCCGCCGTGCCTGGCTCGAGCAGACCCAGTCCGAGGTCCGCTCCGAGTTCCTGCACCAGCTGCAGAAGGGCCAGGTCCGCAAGGGCGTCGTGTCCTCCATCGTCAACTTCGGTGCCTTCGTGGACCTGGGTGGCGTCGACGGCCTGGTGCACGTCTCCGAGCTGTCCTGGAAGCACATCGATCACCCGTCCGAGGTCGTCGAGGTCGGCAACGAGGTCACCGTCGAGGTTCTCGACGTCGACCTGGACCGCGAGCGTGTCTCCCTGTCGCTCAAGGCGACTCAGGAAGACCCGTGGCGTCAGTTCGCCCGGACCCACGCGATCGGTCAGATCGTGCCGGGCAAGGTCACCAAGCTGGTTCCGTTCGGTGCGTTCGTGCGCGTCGAAGAGGGCATCGAGGGCCTGGTGCACATCTCCGAGCTGGCCGAGCGCCACGTGGAGGTCCCGGACCAGGTTGTGGCCGTCGGCGACGACGCCATGGTCAAGGTCATCGACATCGACCTCGAGCGTCGCCGGATCTCGCTGTCGCTGAAGCAGGCCAACGAGGACTACTCCGCCGAGTTCGACCCGTCGAAGTACGGCATGGCCGACAGCTACGACGACCAGGGCAACTACATCTTCCCCGAGGGCTTCGATCCCGAGACCAACGAATGGCTCGAGGGCTTCGAGAAGCAGCGCGAAGAGTGGGAGTCCCGGTACGCCGAGGCCGAGCGTCGCCACAAGATGCACACCGCTCAGATGGAGAAGATGGCGGCCGACGCCGCCGCCGAGGCCGCCAACGGCGGACCCTCGAACTACTCCTCGGAGAGCGGCGCGCAGGCGCAGGCTTCGTCCTCCTCCTCGGCGGAGCCGGCCGGTGGCTCGCTCGCGAGCGACGCCCAGCTGGCCGCCCTGCGCGAGAAGCTGTCGGGCAACGCGTAATTCGCAATCCCTGACGGGATAACGACTGGGAAATCCCCCCGGGTCCTGCTGGACCCGGGGGGATTTTCTGTCGGTGCGGGGCTCGTTGGACACCGGCCCTCTTCGCTATTCTCGGAAGGCCATGTCCGAGTCCTCCGCTGAGTCCTCCCCGTCGCTGTGGGAGCGCCGCAAGATCGAGGCGATGAGCCGTATCCAGCGGGTCGCGCTGGAATTGTTCGATCAGCACGGCTACCGCGAGGTGACGGTCGAGAAGGTGGCCGCGGCCGCCGCCGTCTCACCGAGTTCGATCTACCGGTACTTCGGCAACAAGGAGATGCTGGTCCTCTACGACGAGGCCGATCCCGAAGTCCTGGAAGTGATCCGGACCGCCAGCGGTGGCGAAGTCCAGGATTTCCCCGCGCTGCTGGCGATTGCCCGGACGGTCGCCGGACCGGTGCTGGCAGCCGTTGTCACCGACGAGGTCGAACGCCGCACCCGGCTGCGCATGCAGTACGTGCGCGCGATCCCGGAGGTGAAGGTCCGGCACACCCAGCGCATGCAGGAGGTGGAGGATCAGTTCCGGCTGGCCTTCGCCGCGCGCAGCGGCCGCGACGCGAGCGATCTACAACTCCGGGCCGCCGCCGCGATCACCGTCTGGAGCTGGGCGGCCGCCGTGGACCACTGGGTGGACACGGGTTTCGCCGCCCGGCTCGTCGACGTCTACGCCGAGGTCACCGAGTTGATCCTGGCCGCGCTCGAGGCCGTCTTCCCCTGATGTACGGCGCAGCGTCGGCAGCCACCAGTTCCAGCGGCCGAACAGTTGCATGAAGGCCGGCACCAGGATCAGCCGCACGATCACCGCGTCGATGGTGATGGCCACCGCCAGCGCGAACCCGATCTGCTTCAGCTCCAGCACATTCGCCGACAGGAAGCTGGCGAACACCGCCACCATGATGGCCGCCGCCGCGGTGATCGGCCGCGCGGTGTGCTGTAACCCCTCCGCGACCGCGGAAGCATTGTCCGGGTGGCGATTCCAGGCCTCCCGCATGCGGCGGATGAGGAAGACCTCGTAGTCCATGGACAGTCCGAACAGCACCGCGAACACCAGCATCGGCAGGTACACCTGCAGGAATCCGGCGCTGTGGAAACCGAGCAGGCGCTGCCCGATGCCGTGCTGGAAGACCGCCACCGTAATGCCCAGCGCCGCACCGGTGGCCAGCAGATTCAGCAGAATCGCCTTGACCGCCAGCACGATCGAGCGGAACGCGGCGATCAGGAACACCAGCGAGACGGTGAGCACCAGGGTGATGAGCAGCGGGAAGCGGCCGGTGATCGCGCGCGACACATCGATGAAGATCGCGGTGGTGCCGCCGACCGTGAGCTGCGCGGAGCCGAGAGTGGTTGCCCGGGTGCGGATATCGTTCGTCAGTCCGGTGACATCGGTGGAGTCGAAGGCGTCCTTGGGTACGACGGTCAGCAGGTAGCGGCCGTCGGACTGCTGCGGCAGTACGGCGGCGACCCGCGCGTCCCCGGTCAACTCGGTGGACAGCCGCAGCACCTCCGTGCGGCCGTCGGCGGAGAGCGGCGTGTCGTCGGCGCCCGTGGCGACGATCTGGATCGGCGACAGCAGTCCGGGCCCGAAGTTGTCGTTCACCAGCCGGGTAGCCTGCCCGCTGAGCCGATCACCCAGCGAACCCATCCCCATATCGATGCCGTAGCGGATGCCGGTGATCGGAATCGCCGCTACCGCAAGCAGTATCACCCCGGCCGCGCCGAACATGATGGGCCGCCGCATCACCGTGTGCGCCCAGCGCGCCCAGGAACCGGTGACCCCCGAACGGGTTTCGGCCGGGCGCAGCCGCGCGGGCAGCGCACCCCGGTTGATGGCCGGACCGAGCATGGCCAGCAGTGCGGGCAGCAGGGTGAACGCCGCGGTCAGGGTCGCGGCCACGGCGGTGACCACCCCGATGGCAATGCCGTTCAGCATCGGCAGCCCGACCACCGCCAGCGCGGACAGTGCGATCATGACGATGAACCCGGACGCCAGGATGGTGCGTCCGGTGGTGTCGAGCGCGGCGCCGACGGCCTCGTGAATCTCCTTGCGGGCTCGGCGATCCCGCACGCCGCGCCGGGTCAGTTCCTCGTTGAACCGGCTGACGATGAACATGGCGTAGTCGATGGCGGTGCCGGTGCCGATCATGGTCGCCACCGAGAACACCAGCGAATCGAAGGTGAAATACGTGGTGAGCCCGAACAGCAGTCCCACGGCGAGCGCGATCCCCGCGCCGGTGACGCCGACGGGCAGCAGCGCGGCGACGAGGGCGCCGAGCGCGATCACCAGCACCAGTACGGCGATGGGCAGACCGATCGTTTCGGCGCGTTCGAGGTCGGTGTTCTCCATAGCGACGAGGTCGGCTTCGATGGGCGAGTATCCGGTGAGCGCGGCCCGGACCTGTGCGTCGGAGGCGGCGGTGAGCGCCGGTTGCAGCCGATTGACGATATCGGCGCGTTCGGTCACCGAGCCGTTGATCCCGACGATGCCGAACGCGGTGTGCCGGTCCGCCGAGATCTGTTGTGCGGGACTGCCGTCGAACGGTCCGACCATGCCGGCGACGCCGTGCACCGCGCGGGCGGCGTCCAGCACCCGGGTGGTGGCGGCCCGGAACTGTGGCTGGTCCGCGGTATAGGTGGCGGAATGCAGGACGATCAGATCCTGTTCGGTGCCGAGTTGTGAGAAGTGCTGGGAGACAAGCTGTTCGGCGTGGCTCGATTCGGATCCGGGGAGGGTGTAGTCGGGTGCGGCCAGCCGGTGTTGCAATACCGGATAGGCGGCGCCGCAAGCCACCAGGAGCAGCAGCCAGAGCGTGATGGCGAGGGTGCGTCGTCGCGCCATGAGCAGGCCCCAGCGTCCGACGAATCCGAGTCGTGGTGCGGATCCGGGGCGTGCCGATCGATCGGTGACCGTGGGCTGTGCCATGTTGTCTCCCCGCTTCATACCTGAGAGTGACTGTCAGGTATCCCTCGCCAGCATAGGAACGGGCGGGACGCGAGGGCAAGGCGCTGTCCCAAATCCGCTGCCGCGGTTTGTGAGGATGTGATGTGAAAAACCGACTCACCGGTTGTTCGTCCCGGCGGCTGCTGCGATGCTGCAATACGCTGCCTGTCCGACAGGCCGTAAACCGCATGTTTGCCGGTCGGTCATCCGCTACGGGTTGGATGCGACGGTGACCCCGGGCCGACAACGATGTGGCTCACTAATGTTTCGTATGGATGGAAGGGCACTACCGGACCATGGGCGTTTTCGCCGGCATGAACAGACGAGACTTTCTGGCGAAGGCGATGGCCGCGGGCGGTACCGCCGCCCTCGCGTCCCTGGCGAGCCCGATCATCGAACGCGCCTACGCCGCCGATCCGGCCGGCATGGGCGGCCTCGGCGATATCGAGCACATCGTCCTGCTCATGCAGGAGAACCGCTCCTTCGACCACTACTTCGGCACCATGTCCGGCGTGCGCGGGTTCAGCGACCCGTCCGCGGCCTGGAACCAGTACGGCTACCAGCCCGGCGTCGGACCGACCGCGGACGGCTTCATCAACCCCTTCCGCCTCGACACCGAACGCGGCGCCAGCCTCGACGGCGAATGCATCAACGACCCGGACCACAGCTGGCCCGCCATGCACAAGGCGTGGAACGGCGGCAAGAACGACGGCTGGATGCCCATGTCCATCGCCTCGGTCGGCCCCGACAACGGCCCTGCCGCAATGGGTTACTACACGCAGGCCGATATCCCGGTGCACTGGGATCTGGCCAATGCCTTCACCCTGTGCGACTCCTACCACTGCTCGGTGCTCGGCCCGACCGACCCGAACCGCCTCTACTGGATGTCCGCCACCATCGACCCGGATGGTCTGAACGGCGGCCCGCTGCTCGAAACCCCCACTCTCATACCGCAGAACGCGTACAGCTGGCGCACCATGCCGGAGAACCTGTCCGATGCCGGCGTGAGCTGGAAGATCTACAACAACCGCGACGTCGGCCCGATCTCCTCGGTGATCCTGGACGGCATGCTGGGCTGCTTCAAGCAGGCCGCCGACCCGAATTCCGAACTGGCACGGCGCGGTAAGGCCCCGGTCTACCCGAGCGATTTCGCCGCCGATGTGGCCTCCGGGCAACTGCCCGCGGTGTCCTGGGTGATCCCGCCGCTGTTCAACTGCGAGCATCCGGCGCTGCCGCCGGCGCTCGGCGCGGTCGGCATCATGCAGGTGCTGGACATCCTCACCTCGAACCCGGCCGTGTGGGAGAAGACCGCGCTCATCGTCAGCTACGACGAGAACGGCGGCTTCTTCGACCACGTCACCCCGCCGACCGCGCCCGCGGGCACGCCGGGGGAGTACGTGACCGCGCCGCTGGCCGCCAAGTACGAGGGCATCACCGGGCCGATCGGTCTCGGCTACCGGGTGCCGTGCTTCGTCATCTCCCCGTACAGCCGTGGCGGTCTGGTCGCTTCGGAGACCTTCGACCACACCTCGCAGCTGCGTTTGATCGAGAAGCGTTTCGGCGTGGACGTGCCGAACCTGACCTCCTGGCGCCGCAGCGTCACCGGCGACATGTCCTCGACCTTCGACTTCGCGGCGTCCCCGGACGCGACGAAACCCGCTTTCGCACCGGCGGATCGGAAGGTCCAGGCCGCGCTGGCGCAGTGCGGTCCGAACATCGCGCTGGGCACCGCGGACAAGGGCATTCCCTACCCGGTGCCGCCGAACTCGATGCCGGTGCAGGATCCGGGAACTCGCCGTAAGCCGAGCGGTCTGGTCTGAGTCGTACCGGAAGTGATGTCCGCGACCGTTTTCCGTGTGAACGGTCGCGGACATTTGCTGTATCGGCCGGGGCCGTGAATCAGGCTGTCGCCGGAACCCATTGGGGAGTAGCAGCCACCGCGGGAGTGCGTTTTCGCATGGCGGCGAAGCTGTGCCGAGCCGGGCTGAGTAGTGTGCTGAGCCACGAACGGCGGTACTCGGAGAGTGCTGCCGCGACCGCGGGGATCTCGATGCAGTGCACCGTGCCCGGCAGTCCCAGACGGTGGCGACCCGTCTGGATGATTCTGGTGCCCAATGGTGTTCCTTCTCTTGCGTTTACCGGCCCAATATCGCCTGCGGCGAACCTTAGCCGAACAAAAGTGTGATGCACCGTATTTTGCGGACCTTCGACCCCGGCGTGTCGGAATCTTGCCGACAAACGGTCCGGAATCCCAGAAAAAGTTGCGATACGGTCTCGTCGAAGTCACGGAACGAGCAAGGACCGTAATCGCATGTGAAATTGCCACCGTGAGTGGGTAATACGCATTGTTCACGCCGTACGGTCATAGCCCATTGCGATCGGACCATGTCCGCGGCCTCCCGCTGCCGGGCCCCAGCTGCCCGAGCGGCCGCCGCGAGCTGCGGCTCCGCAGCGGCAACGGCCCCCGTCCCGGCATCGGCCGCGGAAACGGCGACCATTGATTTCGGAGCCGTGTTTATCGTCGGCAATCGGTGAAAGTCCGGTCCCGGCAATGTCATCGGGGAATTACGCGCCGAACGCGCTGCCGCATTTCAGGGAAACACATCGGCGGATGCTATCGGATTGCATGAGGCGGCTCGGCTGCGCCGCGCGCGCGTGGTTCTGAGACACTGGTCCAATGTTGCGAATCGGTCTCACCGGAGGCATGGGTGCGGGTAAGTCGACCGTGGCGCGCATCCTCGTCGAACAGGGTGCCGTGCTGGTGGACAGTGATGTGATCGCCCGCGAGGTGGTCGCGCCGGGAACCGAGGGGCTGGCCGCGCTCGCCGAGGCGTTCGGCGACGGGATTCTCGCCGCCGACGGCAGCCTGGATCGACCGGCCCTGGCCGCCAAGGCCTTCGCCAGTGACGAGGCCCGCGCCACGCTCAATGGCATCACCCATCCGCTGGTCGGCAGGCGCACCGCCGAACTCATCGCCGCCGCGCCCGGGGATGCCATTGTGGTGCAAGATATCCCGCTGCTCGTGGAGAACGGCCTCGCGCCCTTCATGAACCTGGTGGTGATCGTGGACGCCGCCGAGGAGACCCGCGTGCACCGCCTGGTGGAGTTCCGCGGCATCGACGAGGCCGATGCCCGCGCCCGCATCGCGGCCCAGGCCACCGATGCCCAGCGCCGGGCCGTCGCCGACGTACTGCTCGACAACAACGGCCACAGCGGCAGCATCGACGCGGCCGTGCACCGCCTCTGGACCGAACGCCTGGTCCCCTTCGAGCGCAACCTCCGCACCGGCGCCCCCGCGAGCCGCCCGGAACTGCCCGTCGTGGAATCGAATCCGGATTGGCCGGCCCAGGCGCGGCGCATCATCTCCCGCCTCGCCGTGGCCTGTGCCGCCGACGCCCGCCGCATCGAACATGTCGGCCCCACCGCCGTCCCCGGCAAGCCCGCCCCCGACCTCCTCGACATCCGCATCACCGTCGCCGACCCGGCCACCGCCGACTCGCTCCGAAACCGCCTGTCCGACATAGGTTTCCCGCCCGCAACCCCGGACGGCACCGACCTCGCCCCCGGCGAACGCCTGCACGCCAACACCGACCCCGGCCGCCCCGCGAACATAATCCTCACCCCGGAGGCGTAACCGCCGCCGCTGTGGGAGTCGGCCGCACCGGCATCGGCCGCGATGCCCGGTGGTTGCCGTCGGCGCTCGCCAATGACAAGGCCGCCCGCACCTGCTGGTGCGGGCGGCCCCTTTTTCCTTGTGGCGCTTGCCTACATCCAGGTCAGCTGAATGCCCTGGGAGGCCAGCCAGGCGTCGAAGTCGTGGCCGTGGGCGGCGATGCCGTCGATGGTGGCGGTGGAGGATTCGATGGCGCGCTGGGCGGCGGCGAGGTCCAGGTAGCCGGCGGCGTGGGCCGCTAGTAGCTCGTCGACGTCGAGGAGTTCGACCTCGCGGCCCTGGCGCACGACCAGGTCCAGGTAGTGGTCGACGGACTTCCACTGCTTGGGCCCGACCTGTGCGAATTCACCGATATCGACGTAGTAGTCCTGGTCGCGCCGGTGCGCGGGCGTGAAGTGGAAGACGGTGGCGCGCAGCGACACCGTCGGCAGCAGCCAGGATTCGATGTAGTGGAACTCCGGATGATCGGAGGTCCGCGCCATGTACAGCCCGAACGGCTCCACCTGGTAGCGCTCGACCTGCCGCACGAAACCCTTGGGATCGATATTGGTGAGCTCGTCGATATTGAAGTACTCGACCTTGGGTCGGTGCAGGTCCACCGCGGGCGCCTGAGTCATGTCATTCAGCATCGCGTGTTCGGCCGCGGTCGTCCAGGGCAGCGGCTGCGGCGTCGCCCACTGTTTGCAGAACACAGCGCAGAGACACGGCGCGGAGACGTTGCGCTACAGCCAGGTGAGGACGACGCCCTTGGCGGCGAGCCAGCGATCCACATCGTGGTCGCAGCCGGCGATGCCGTCCACCACCGCGGCGGCGTGTTCGATGGCCCGGTGCGTCCGGTGGGTATCGAAATGCCCGGCGGCGTGCGAGGTCAGCAGTTCGTCGATGCCGAGCAGTTCGGGCGCCTGGCCGGGACGGGCCACGACATGCAGGTAGTAGCTTTCGGCGCGCCACTTCTTGCCGCCGTTCACCGGCCCGTAGTCACCGATGTCCAGGTAGTAGGTCTGCCCGCGGTCGTGACCGGGCCGTAGGTGATAGACCGTGGCGCGCAGTCCGAGGTCGGGCAGCAGCCAGGATTCGATGTAGTGGTATTTCGGGTTGTCGACGACCCGTTCCACGTACAGTCCGTGCGGTGCGGCGTGCATGCCGTCGACCGAGTGACAGAAACCCCGATGATCGGTCCACGACAGATCGGCGGGGTTGAAGTATTCGAGTCTGGGGCGATGCGGGGACACCGGGGGAGTATTGCCGATCGAGTCCTGCGGCAGTGCCCCATTTGTGGAATTCCGTTGTGGCGTATGCAAACCGGTCATCGCCTCGCCCTTCTCGAACCTCGTGCGACCAGCTTGCCTAGGTTACACCTGGGAGGGCCGAGCGGAACCCCTGTGAGCAGACCGGAATTTCACCGTCATCAAGCCGGAATTCCTGCGAGGATGCTTCGAAGAACGGATAATTCGGACAATTTACGCAGTGGTGATGTGTTCGAAGGAACAAAGGGCGCTCTGACCGGCCGTCTCCGGAGACACGCCCGGCGGGCGGTCCAGGCGGCACCGGTCCGGCCTGCCCGGGCACTCGCCCGGAATCTGTCGGTGGGTCGTTCTAGGCTGGTCACCATGGCGTTTGCAACCGAGATCCCGGACGACCTGCCGCTGGCCCACTCGGAGTTCCGGCCCATCGGCGAGATCGAGCGCATCGAGGGCCGGTTCGAGGTCGTCAGCGAGCATGTACCCGCCGGTGACCAGCCCGCAGCCATCGAGGAGCTGCAGCGGCGCATCAACGGCGGCGAGCGGGACGTGGTGCTACTCGGCGCCACCGGTACCGGTAAGTCGGCCACCACGGCCTGGCTCATCGAGCGGTTGCAGCGGCCGACCCTGGTCATGGCCCCCAACAAGACCCTCGCCGCGCAGCTGGCCAATGAGTTGCGCGAGATGCTGCCGCACAATGCCGTCGAGTACTTCGTCTCGTACTACGACTACTACCAGCCCGAGGCGTACATCGCGCAGACCGACACCTACATCGAGAAGGACAGCTCGGTCAACGACGATGTCGAGCGCTTGCGGCATTCGGCCACGTCGAGCCTGCTGTCCCGGCGCGATGTGGTGGTGGTGGCGTCGGTGTCCTGCATCTACGGCCTGGGCACGCCGCAGTCCTATCTGGATCGGTCGGTGCAGCTGGAGGTGGGCACCGAGATCGATCGGGACCGGTTGCTGCGCCTGCTGGTGGATGTCCAGTACACCCGCAACGACATGTCCTTCACGCGCGGTTCCTTCCGGGTGCGCGGTGACACCGTCGAAATCATTCCCTCCTACGAGGAATTGGCGGTGCGGATCGAATTCTTCGGTGACGAGATCGAGGCGCTCTATTATCTGCATCCGCTCACCGGTGATGTGGTGCGGCAGGTGGATATGGTCCGTATTTTCCCGGCCACCCATTATGTGGCGGGCCCGGATCGGATGGAGCGCGCGGTCGCCGATATCGAAGTGGAACTCGAAGCGCGGCTGGCCGATTTGGAGAAACAGGGCAAATTGCTGGAGGCGCAGCGACTTCGCATGCGCACCCAATACGACCTGGAAATGATCAAGCAGGTCGGATTCTGCTCGGGCATCGAGAACTATTCGCGGCATATCGACGGCCGCCCGGCGGGGTCCTCGCCGGCCACCCTGCTCGATTACTTCCCCGAGGACTTCCTGCTCGTCATCGACGAATCCCATGTGACGGTGCCGCAGATCGGCGGCATGTACGAGGGTGACATGTCGCGTAAGCGGAACCTGGTGGAGTTCGGCTTCCGGCTGCCCTCGGCGGTCGACAATCGGCCGCTCACCTGGGAGGAGTTCGCCGACCGCATCGGGCAGACGGTGTATCTGTCAGCTACGCCCGGCCCGTACGAATTGGGCCGGACCGGTGGCGAATTCGTCGAGCAGGTCATCCGTCCGACCGGGCTGGTGGATCCGCACGTGGTGGTGAAGCCGACCAAGGGACAGATCGACGATCTGGTGCACGAGATCCGGGTGCGCGCCGAGAAGGACGAGCGCGTGCTGGTCACCACCCTCACCAAGAAGATGTCGGAGGATCTCACCGACTATCTGCTGGGTCTGGGTGTGCGGGTGCGGTATCTGCACTCGGAGATCGACACCCTGCGCCGGGTGGAATTGCTGCGGCAGCTGCGGCTCGGCGAATTCGATGTGCTGATCGGTATCAACCTGCTGCGTGAGGGGCTCGACCTGCCGGAGGTGTCGCTGGTCGCGATCCTGGATGCCGATAAGGAAGGCTTCCTGCGTTCCAGCACCAGCCTCATCCAGACCATCGGCCGTGCGGCGCGCAATGTCTCGGGCGAGGTCCACATGTACGCGGACAAGATCACCGATTCCATGCGCCAGGCCATCGACGAGACCGAACGCCGCCGCGCCAAGCAGGTCGCCTACAACGAAGAGCGCGGCATCGACCCGAAACCCTTGCGCAAGAAGATCGCCGACATCCTGGACCAGGTCTACCGCGAAGCGGAAGACGTCGAGGTCGAGGTGGGCGGCTCGGGCCGCAATGCCAGCCGTGGCCGCCGCGCCCAGGGCGAACCCGGTCGTGCGATCAGCGCCGGCGTCTACGAGGGCCGCGACGTGAAGAACATGCCCCGCGCCGAACTCGCCGACCTCATCAAGGACATGACCGCCCAGATGATGAACGCCGCCCGCGAACTCCAATTCGAGCTAGCGGGCCGCCTCCGCGACGAGATCGCCGACCTCAAGAAGGAACTCCGCGGCATGGACGCCGCCGGCCTCTCGTGAATTGCTGGGCTGCAGGTGTTTTCGCTCGGTGTGTGTGGCTGATTCCAGTCACACACACCGAGTCTGGAACGCTCTTCCGGGGCGGTTCCGGATCAGCTTTGCTCGGCCATCCATTCGTTGACGCGGCGTTCGGATTCTTCGCGGGAGATGTCTTCTACGCGGGTCATGACGATCCAACGGTGGCCGAAGGGGTCCATGACGCGGCCGTAGCGGTCGCCGGTGACGAAGGTGGCGGGGTCGGCGACGAATTTGGCGTTGTTCTCGCGGGCCAGCTGCGAGACGACGTCGACGTCGGGGCAGTAGTGGACGATGCTGGCGTGCACCCAGTCGTCGGCGGGGGCGCGCAGGCCCTCGGAGGGGATGGGCATGCCGACCTGGATGGTGGAATCGCCGATCAGGAGTTCGGCGTGAGCGGCCTGACCGTCCGGAAGGTCATTGCGGCTCAGCACCTTCGCGCCGAACACATTCGTATAGAAGTCGATGGCCGCATTGGCATCGGCAACCGCCAGGAAGCAGGTGATGGAGTGGTAGCCCTCGGGGATCGGATTCACTGCGTCGCTCATGAACTCCACTCTGGCCGCACCGGCCGGCACGGTCTTGTAAGAATGCGACAGGCTCGATGAACAACGAAAACGGCACGAACAACGGCGCTTTCACCCCGGTCCCGGTCCCGCCTCCGGAGACCGCGAAGGGGATCCTGCGCCCGCGGGATCACCTGCGCATCAGCAATCACAGCCGCCTGCCCGCCGGACAGCAGGTCTGCCGCTATGTGGAGTGGTACTGGGCGGTGCACTGGGATCGCCGTGGCCTGCCGCCGTTTCCGGCCGAGGTGCTGTCCTATCCCTGCGTGAATATCACCTTCGAGCGCACGCACGAGCGCACGGGCGGCTTCCTCACCGGCGTGTGGACCACGAAGTACGTGCGCGAATTGGCCGGGGAGGGCGAGACCTTCGGCGTGAAGTTCCGCGCGGGCGGTTTCGGCGCCTTCACCGGTCTCGACGTCGCCGAGTGGACCGATACCTCGGTGGACCTCACCGATATCTTTCCGGAGGCCGCGGGTCTGGCCGAGCGGGTGCTGGCCCTCGGCACGGACGAGCAGCGCCGCGCACTGATCGAGGAGTTCCTGGCAGCTGCCGCCGAGCGGCGGGCCGTCGCCGACGACACCGCCTACCTGCAGGTGCTGGACCTGATCGAGGTCATGGCGAAGGACCGCGCCCTGACCCGCGTCGATCAGGTCACCGAGCGCTTCGATATCCCCGTCCGCACCCTGCAGCGCCTGTTCCGCCGCTATGTGGGTGTGACGCCGAAGTGGGTGCTGCGCCGCTATCGCCTGCAGGACGGCGCGCATCTGCTGGCTGCGGGCCGGACCTCCGATCTGGCGGCGTTGGCGGTGGAGCTGGGCTACTTCGATCAGGCGCACTTCTCCAACGAGTTCGCCAAGGAGATCGGGATGGCTCCACTGGAATATGCCCGGATCTCGCTACTCTCCTGATATTCGGCGAGATCGGGAATAATCACGCCGCGGATGAAGTTGGTTGCCGTGTCACCCATTGGCGAGTGATCAATCGACTAAGGAGCGGGGCCATGGATGTTCTGGTGTTGATCGGGCGGGTGTTGTTCGTACTGTTGTTCCTCGGCTCGGGCTTCGGCCATATCGCCCAGCGCAAGCAGATGGTGGAGTACGCGAAGTTCAAGGGGGTCCCGCTGGCGGAGGTGGCGGTGCCCGCGTCGGGCGTGCTGCTGCTCGCGGGTGCGTTGAGTGTGCTGCTGGGCGTCTGGGCCGATCTGGGCTCGCTGCTCCTGCTCGTGTTCCTGGTGCCGACCGCGTTCCTGATGCACGCGTTCTGGAAGGAGACCGACGCGGAGGCCAAGCAGCTGGACATGATCCAGTTCAACAAGGACATCTCCCTGGCCGGCGCCGCGCTCATGCTCTTCGCCTTCTTCGCCTATGTGGGCAGCGACCTCGGATTGACTCTCACCGGACCGCTTTTCAGCCTTTCGTAGGACCTGCCACGATTTACCGGCCCGCCTGTTGTGCACCCTCACGAACAGGCGGGCCGGACCGCATCCGGGACATATCGGACTTGTGACGAATGTCCCAGGCGCGCAATGGAGTTGGCAATTTCGGACGTGCGTCACAACGCCGGGAGAATTCGCAGGTAGCCGAGGCCCTTTCCGGGGCCCCGCGGGAATGTGTGCCACGGCGGACACGGCGCGTGAGTGTGATGTGTTGCGATATCGAAAATTTCCGTCGGATATGCCGCTATTGTCAGGCGAAGTTGCCGCGGCGGTAACCGCACAGTGCGGCCGCCAAGGCCCCGACCCTTGCACTTGGAGGAGAGAATGACCGCCTACCGGACGATCGTCGTCGGTACCGATGGCTCGGACTCGTCGTACGTCGCCGTCGAGCGGGCCGCGGCTCTGGCCGGCGACGAGGGCGCCACGCTGTACGTGGCCTGCGCGTACTACCCCACCGACGACCGTGATGTCGCGGCCGCCGCGGACGTGTTGAAGGACGAGGCGTACCAGGTGCGCGGCTCCGCGCCCACCAGCGAGATCCTGCGCGTCGCGCGTGACCGCGCCGTCGCCGCGGGCGCCGCCAACGTGGTCGAGAAGGCCGTCGTCGGTGAGCCCGTCGAGTCGCTGCTCAACCTGCTCAAGGAGGTCGACGCCGACCTGCTCGTCGTCGGTAACCGCGGCCTCAATACGCTCGCGGGCCGCCTGCTGGGTTCCGTGCCCTCCGATGTGGCGCGCAAGTCCCGCAGTGACGTGCTGATCGTGCACACCACGCGCTGAGTATCGAACGCTTCACAGCGAACACCGAAGCGGCGCTTCGACAGCGGACACAGCAGCGGCGCTTCGACAGAGAACACAGCAGCGGCCGTGCCCAACCGGGCACGGCCGCTGCTGCGTTCGATACGGCCGCCGCTCAGTACAGCCGATGCAGCACCGGTGGCAGGTGGGCCGTGTGGACCACGTTCAGCCGCTGCGTGGCACGCGTCAGCGCCACGTAGAGATCGTTCAGACCGCGCGGCGACTCACTCAGCATGCGGTGCGGCTCGACGAGGATGACCCCGTCGAACTCCAGGCCTTTCACCTCGTGCACGGTGAGCACCCGGACCGAATCATCGGTCAGATGCGCCAGTTCCGGCGCGAGATCGTGCGGCACGATCACGGCGCTGGTGCCCGGATGCTCGGCCTCGGCGTCGATGAGCCGCTTCACCTCCGCCTCGAGCTGGTCCGCGGCCACGCGGTGCGCGGCGGGCCGGAAACCGGAGTCGCGCACCGACCGCGGTGACGCTGCCCCCGGATCGATCTCCGCGAGCACGTCACCCGCGACGGCCATGATCTCCGACGGCGTCCGGTAGTTGACCGTGAGCTCCGTGAGCTTCCACCGTTTGGCCACATACGGTTCCAGCATCTGCTGCCACGACGACGCGCCCGCCGGGTCGCCGGTCTGCGCCACATCGCCGACGGCGGTGATCCACCGGTTCGGGATGCGCCGCATGACCATTCGCCAGGCCATCTCCGAAAGTTCCTGCGCCTCATCGACGATGACGTGCCCGTAGGTCCAGGTGCGGTCGCCGGCGGCGCGTTCGGCGGTGGTCTGCCGGGTGCGGACCTGCTGGCGTTCGGCCAGCTGGGAGGCGTCGATGAGGTCGTAGGCCATGAGCAGTTCCGGGTCCAGGTCGTCTTCGAGATCCTGTGGCGCGGAACCGGTCAGGATGTCGAGGGCGTCCTGCGCCTCGGCGAGCTGGGCGCGCCAGCGGCGGCGGGAGCGTTCCCGCTCCTCGGAGTCGTCGACGCCGAGCAGTTCGGCGATCTCGTCGAGCAGCGGTGCGTCGGCGTCGCTGAACTCGCCGTTGTCGGGGCGGTGCAGTTCGGCGCGGTCGGCCTCGCTGAGATGCGGTGCGGCACTGGCCAATCGCTTGGGGTCGGCCCACAATCCGCCGAGTACGTCCTGCGGGGTGAGGATGGGCCACAGGCCGGCGATGGCACGCTGGATCTCGGCGTCGGCGCGCATTTCGTCGCGGATCTCGGTGAGATCGGTCTGGCTCAACAGGTTCCGCCCGCCGAGCGGGTCGCCGCCGATGAGCTGGGCGAGCTGATCGGTGAGCGCGTCCACCACGCCGGCGGCGAAGACCGGCCGGGCCAGGTTGTGCGGGCGGCGTGAGGACCGGGCGCGGCCGCGCGCCTTGCTGACGATCCGGCGGTCCAGCAGTAGTTCCCGCCCGTCGAAGTGCAGCCGAATCGGATCCTTGGGCACTTCCTGCCAGTCGCGGACGGCCTTCTTGAGCACCTCGAGGATGTCGAGCGAGCCCTTGAGCTCGCCGGCGCGCAGCGAATCCTCCAGCGTGGCCTGCACTCCCGGGTACAGGTTGCCGACGGTGGACAGCAGCACACCGGTCTCGCCGAGCGACGGCAGCACCTGCCCGATGTAGTCCAGGAAGGTGGAGTTGGGCCCGATGATGAGCACGCCGGCCTTGTCCAGCTGCTGCCGGTAGGTGTACAGCAGGTACGCCGCGCGGTGCAGCGCCACCGCGGTCTTGCCGGTGCCGGGCCCGCCCTGCACCACGAGCACGCTCTTGTGCTCGGAGCGAATGATCGCATCCTGTTCGCTCTGAATGGTTTCCACGATGTCGTTCATGTGGCCGGTGCGCGCGGCATTGAGCGCGGCCAGTAGTGCGCTCTCGCTGCCGACGCCGCCGTCGCCGCTGATCACGCCGTCGGCGCGGGCGGCCTCCAGGCTCAGGTATTCGTCGTTGATCGCGGTGACCCGGCGATTACGGGAGCGGATGTGGCGCCGCCGCGTGACGCCGTCGGGTGCGGCGGTGGTGGCCAGATAGAACGGCCGGGCCAGGGGAGCGCGCCAGTCCAGCAGCAGCGTCTCGTAGTCCTTGGCCTCGTCGAGGATGCCGATGCGGCCGATGTAGCGGTTCTCGCTCTCACCGTTGCCGTCGGTATCGCCGTCGGCGCCGGGCGCCAGATCGATGCGCCCGAAGCACAGACCGTGTTCGGCGGCATCGTATTTGGCGAGATCCTCGGAGTAGAGCTGAGTGAAGGATTCGCGTTCGCTGCGGGCCTGTGGCGTGCCGCCGGTTTCCAGCAGGACGGTTTTGAGTCGCCGTTGCGCGTACTCGCGCATACCGTCCAGGCGGTCGTAGAGCACGTCCAGGTACTGCTGCTCCCGTTCCGTGTCCGCGCCGACAGCATCGGACACCGGCACGGAACGCTCCTCGGTGAGGTCGGGCAAAACAGAACTCCTTGTCACCACGCCGGTCGTCGGAACACGACGCGCGCACCATCGAGAACAGAGTTGTCGAGTCTAGTGGCCGTTTCGCGAACGCGCCGTATCGGCTGGTGAAAGCCGCACTCAGGAGGCGTGAGTCGAGTCACTCCGGCGGCTGAGGGCCCCGTTCTGACTGGGGGGTTTGGCGCGGTACATGGCGAGATCGGCGTCGTGCAGCACGGTTTCGGGGGTGCGGCTGTCGCCGGCGTGCAGGGGGGTGACGCCGACGGAGGCGTCGACCTGGATGCGGTGCCCGCGCGCGATGATCGGTTCGGCCATGGTTTCGCGCAGTCGCGCGATCAGCGTGTCCAGGTCCTCGCCGAGGGTGCGGCCGGACAGCAGCACCAGGAATTCGTCGCCGCCGATGCGGCCCACGATGTCGTCGGCGCGCAGGCCGCGTTGCAGCCGCTGCGCCACGATCTGCAGCACGGTGTCGCCGATGGCGTGCCCGAGCGAGTCGTTGATGGCCTTGAACCCGTCCAGGTCGATGAACAGCACGGTCGAGACGGGCAGTGTTTCGGTGGTGCCCAGTGCCGCCGACAGCCGGGACAGCACGAGCGCCCGATTGGCCAATCCGGTGAGCGGGTCGTGGGTGGCCTGATACTCCAATTGCCTTCGGCTGGCCCGGAATTCGGTGATGTCGTTGAACGAGGACACGGCCGGCGAGTTGGGGTCGCCCGGGTTGAGCAGCCGGCTCGACGCGGACAGCCAGCGCCGCTGCCCGTCCGGCCGGTCCACCCCGAACACGAAGCGGGTGACGGTCTCGCCGGTGGCGAGGGTGCGGATGACCGGGTACCAGGTGCTGGGCATGGGCTGGGCGTTGGCGTCCAGCAGGGTGAGCGGCAGATCGTCGATGTGGCTGCCGATCAGGTCCTCGGCGTCGTAGCCGAAGATGCGGCGCGCGGCCGGATTGGCCGATTCGATGCGCCCCTCCCGATCGATCACCACCACGCCCTCTTCGAGCTGGGACACGACGGTGGTGAAGAACTGTTCTGCGCGCCGCTGTGCGGCCTCTGCGCGGCGTTGCGGGGTGAGGTCGTGCACGACCACCTGATAGGCCAGCCGGTCGTGCCAGGCGGCCAGCACGGACACGGTCTCGACGTCCACGCTGCTGCCGTCGCAGCGCAGCAGGGTCATTTCGGCCGGGTCGGAGGCGGTGCCGGCGATGGTGAGGTGGCGGATGCGTTCCAGCATGGGCTGGATGAACTCGGGGGAGACGAACGAGGCGACGGGCTGCCCGACCACGTCGCCGGGTGAATCGGCGCCCAGCAGCCGCAGCATGGCGGGGTTGGCGTAGACGATGGTGCCGCGTTCGTGCACGACGATTCCGTCGGGGCTGTAGTCCACCAGGGATCGATAGCGCTGGGCCAGTTGCTCGGTGTCGGTCGGGCTGTTTGCCCGATCGTTACCAACCACCTCTTGCACCCCCTGATCGTCGTTGCACCACGTCGCTGGAGCACGGCACCATTTCGGTATCGGCATATTTGCTGGGGCGCCCTGCAAGCCCCGTATTGAATGAATCACAGTTCTGCACAGCATCGGCCCGGCAATGGTGATCATTACGGGCAAGGCCCGAGAAGGAGCGATGCAATGCCAGGCACCATCCCCGACCTCAATACCGCAGAGCAGCACCAAGATCATATGACTATCGCCGGAATCGGCGCCGTCACCGGGTACGGCTGGGGCCGTGAAGCCCTGTGGGAGGGTTTGCTGAGCGGCAAGCACGCAGCCCGCCCGTACCCAGGGTACGGCCCCGAACGCGACCGTCACGGATGGGTTGCCCGCGTGCCCGAGGGCGGCGACCCGGAGGCCGGACCCGCGCTCTACGGGCGCGCCGTGCAGGAATCGGTGCGCGAGGCGGTGGCCGACGCCCGGGCGCGCGGCTGGCGGCCGGGCCGCACGGTCGGCCTGCTGCACGCCATCGTGCTCGGCAATGTGTACGAGTGGCGCGACTTCTACGTGGTCGACCACGGACAGCGCCGCTCCCGCGACTATTTGCGGCTGCTGCCGTCCACCCCGAACGCGATGATCATGCGCGAGTTCGGCTTCCACGGACCCGCCATGAACGCCACCGCCGCCTGCTCCTCGGCGAATGTCGCACTGCTCACCGCGCAGATGTGGATGGCCCAGGGCGTCGCCGACGATGTGATCGTGGTGGCGAGCGACCTGTCCGCGACCCCGGACATGGTGCAGCCCTTCGTCGCGGTGGGCGCCGCGATCGACGATGACGAACCCTTATCCGCCTGCCGCCCGTTCCAGCAGGGCAGCCGCGGCTTCTGCTTCGGTGAGGCCTCGACCGCGTTCGTGGTGACCCGCGAGGCCGCGCGGCCCTACGCGGCGGTGCTGGGTGGCGCGATGACCAATGACGGCTACCACGTGATCTCGGTGGAGCCCTCGCACGAGCAGATCTTCGAATGCGTGCGGCGCGCGCTGGTCAGCGCCGATGTCCGGCCGGAGGAAGTGGCGTACCTCAACTCGCACGGCTCCGGCACCCAGCAGTGCGATGACGCCGAAACCGCGCTGCTCGCCCGGCTGTTCGACGATCGCCCGCAGGTGACCGCCACCAAACCGCTGACCGGGCACTGTCAGGCCGCCTCGGCCGGCGTCGAGGTGGCCGCCACCGCGCTCGGATACGACCGCGGCATCGTGGTTTCCTCGCCCATCGTGGCCGCCGCCCACCCCCGACTAGTCGACGGCACCACCCCGTACAACGGCGGCATCACCGTGAAGACCGCACTCGGCATGGGCGGCAACAACTCCGCGCTGGTGCTCGGCCCGGTCGGCTGAGGCCGCGGCGGCGCCACCGATCGTTCGCACGGTGCGGCGGCCCTACCCCCCGGGTGTGATCGGCCCTGCCCGCCAGTGCGATCGGCCTTGCACGCCGGCGCAATCGGATTCGCGCGTCAGTGCAGCGGCACGGACCAGTGCAGCTTGGTGCCCTTTTCCTCGCCGTCGGCTCCGCGATGCGGATACACCGCCAGCCGCCCGCCGGATTGTTCGGCGCGGCGCGCGAGATTGGTGAGACCGCTGGGCGTGATGCCGTCCGGGATCCCGCACCCGTTGTCGGCCACCACGATGGTGAGATCGTCGCCGACGCCGATATCGATGGTCACCGTATCGCCCCCGGAATGCCGCACCGCATTGCTGACCGCTTCGCGCACAACGGCTTCCGCATGATCGGCCAATCCCGGCTCGACCACCGACAGCGGCCCGGTGATGTGCATGAGGGCCCGCATCTCGGCCCCGGTGGTCTGCTGTTTGACCGCCTTCTCGATGCGCTGCCGCAGTCGCGTGCTGTGCCCGTCGCCGCCGTGCAGATCGAAGATGGAGGTGCGGATCTCCTCCACCACATCCTGCAGATCGTTGATGGCGTCGGAGAGTCGTTGCCGCACTTCGGGAACGCGGGCGCGGGGCACCGTGCCCTGCAGTGACAGGCCCACCGCGAACAGCCGCTGGATGACGTGATCGTGCAGGTCGCGAGCGATGCGGTCGCGATCGGTAAGGATGTCCAGTTCCCGCATGCGCCGTTGCGCGACCGCCAATTGCATTGCCAGCGCGGCCTGATCGGTGAAGGCGGCGATCAGTTCCACGAGTTCGTCGTCGTAGGGCGCGGATTCGGCCGAGCGCAGTGTGATCAGCACGCCCAGGGTGGAGTCGGGGGTATGGAGTGGCAGTACCAGTGTCGGTCCGCTGTCGCTGAGGGAGCGTCCGAGGTCCACCTGCCGGGCGTCCTGGAATCGCAGGGGCGTGCGGGTGGCGAGCGCTTCGCCGATGGCGGTGCCGGCGGTGTGCACGATCCGGCCGACGGGCCGGGGTCCCGGACCGGACCATTGCGCCACCACGAGTTCGGTGATCTCCTCCGGCCCGGTGTCGGGATCGGCGACCACCGCCAGCAGGGCGCGCTCGGAATTGGTGAGCTCGCGCGCATGCTCCACCACGTGCGCGAGGACCTCGCTGGGATCGGTGCCGGCCAGGAACTCGGTGGCGATATCGCGGGTGGCCGCGATCCAGGCCTGCCGGGTGCGGGCCTGTTCGTAGAGCCGGGCATTGTCCACCGCGATGCCGGCCGCGGCGGCGAGCGCCTGTAGCAGCACCTCGTCGTCTTCGGTGAAGGGGTGCCCGCCGGATTTCTCGGTGAGATAGAGGTTTCCGAAGACCTCGCCGCGAATCCGCACGGGCACACCGAGAAACGTGTGCATGGCCGGATGGTGCGCGGGCACGCCGACGGCGGCCGGATGCCTGGTCAGGTCCTCGAGGCGGACGGCGGCGGGCTGATTCGACAGCAGGCCGAGGACGCCGTGTCCCTCGGGCAGGTCGCCGATGAGGACGCGGGTGCGGTCGTCGATGCCGTGATAGATGAACTGGCTGAACTGTTGTTCGTGCCCGAGCACGCCGAGGGCGCCGTAGCGGGCGTCGACCAGGGTGGTGGTGACGCGCACGATGGTGCGCAGCGTCTGGTCCAGGTCGAGCCCGGAGGTGACCGCCAGCATGGCTTCGACCAGCCCGTCGATGCGATCACGGGCGTCGATGATCTGCTCGACCCGATCCTTGACCTCGGAGAGCAATTCGCGCAATCGCAGCTGTGACAGCGTTTCACGCACCGAGGGCGGGCCGGTGCGGTGTGCATCGTGCATGGTTGTCCTGCGGTCCGGCGTGCGAACTGGCATCGAAGATTCTACGTGCGTGCGGGTTGCCGCAAGGTTGTCATGCCGGACGTGGTTGTCCCGCACGCAGTTTCGAGGCGAGTACGGCGGCCTGGGTGCGGCGTTCCATGCCGAGTTTGGCGAGCAGGCGGGAGACGTAGTTCTTGACGGTCTTCTCGGCGAGGAACATGCGTTCGGCGATCTGCCGGTTGGTGAGGCCGTCGCCGAGCAGGTCCAGCAGTTTGCGTTCCTGTTCGGTCAATCCGGCGAGGGGACCGTCGAATTCGGTGCTGCGGCGCAGTCGCGCCATGAGGGCGGCGGCGGCGCGATTGTCCAGCAGGGAGCGGCCGGCGCCGACTTCCTTGATGGCCTTGGCCAGTTCCATGCCCTTGATGTCCTTGACGACATAGCCGCTGGCGCCGGCCAGGATTGCGTCCATCATGGCCTGTTCGTCCGTATAGGAGGTGAGGATCAGGCAGCGCAGGTCGTCGAGTTCGGCGAGCAGGTCGCGGCAGAGTTCGATGCCGTTGCCGTCGGGCAGCCGCACATCGAGGACGGCCACGTCGGGGCGCAGTGCGGGGATGCGCGCGAGGGCCTGCGCGACATCGCCGGCCTCGCCGACCACGGTGAGGTCCGGGTCCTCCTCGAGGAGGTCGGTCAGGCCGCGGCGGACGATTTCGTGGTCGTCGACCAGGAAGACATTGATCACAACGGCACTCCAAGCGCGTGAGTCTCTGACTGGCAAACGTAACTCGCGGCCGCGCGGTGGGATACGGGAAAAGGTCCCTTGTTTTCGGTTTTGTGCCGGGTCGCGGCGGTTTTGCCGGAGTAATTTCCCGGAAAGTGGTCACCTTGGGACTTTCGGCACTGTCCGGATGCGGCGGCGCGTGTTGCCATGGATGCGGGTTGCCGGGTCGGAATCAGGAAGTGGGGTCGACTATGGGCGGTTTCGACGTGTGGTCGAGTGGCATCGATCCCGATTTCGTGGTCGTCACCCACGGACCGGTACCGCCCGCCGAGGTGACCCGTGTGGTGCGCGGGCTGGGCAGAGTGCTGCGCCGGCACGGGGTGGAAGGGCCGGTGCGGGTTCGCCTGCACTGGCCCGACCACCAGGACGACCAGGACGAGAGCACCCTCGTGCAGGTGACCATCCGAGCGCTGGGGAAGGCGCTCCGGGTGCAGGTCGCCGGGCCGGGCCGGTTCGCGGCCACCTTCGCGCTGGAGCGGCTGGATCTGCGATTGGGCTGTCCGCCCGATGAACTGTCGCGCCCCTGGCCGGATCCCGCGCGGCCCGGCCTGGCCCTGGTGACCCGCCCGCGACCGATCGTGCGGCGCAAGGATTGCCGACTACAGGTGGCGGCGCCGGCCGCCGCCGCACGGGTGCTGGACGCCATGGATTACGACGCCCACCTGTTCATCGATGCCGAGACCGGCTCGGACGCGGTGGTGTGCTGGACCGGGCCATCGGGTGTGCGCACCCTGCGGCAGCATCGCGATACCGTGCCCGCCCTGCTGGACGACGAGGCCGCGGCCCGCCTCTGCACGGGCGGCCTGCCCTACCTCTTCTATACGGACCCGGACACGCGCCGGGGCCGGCTGCTCTACCGCCGCTTCGATTCCGACCTCGCCCTGGTGACCGCGGTCGGTTCCGAGGATCGTTTCCGCGATCGGGATCGCGGCCTGCAGCCGCGCGCCATCCCCGGCTGCGGCCGCCGCGCGCTGCCGCCGGTACTGTCTCTGCAGGATCTGCCCGTGGAGAAATAAACACGCTGTGACCAGCGTTGAGGCGCGCAGAACGAAACTTGTCGGTGGGCGCGCCTAGCATGGCGTCGGGGGTAATTCTGGATGCCGAAACGTTGGAAGGACGGCTTGTGGCGGATCGCCTGACGGTGCGCGGAGCGCGGGAGCACAACCTCAAAGGTGTCGATCTGGACCTACCCCGCGACAGTCTCATCGTTTTCACTGGTCTGTCCGGGTCCGGTAAGTCCTCGCTCGCCTTCGACACGATCTTCGCCGAGGGTCAGCGTCGCTATGTGGAATCGCTGTCCGCCTATGCGCGTCAGTTCCTCGGGCAGATGGACAAACCGGATGTGGACTTCATCGAGGGCCTCTCGCCCGCGGTGTCCATCGACCAGAAATCCACCAACCGCAATCCGCGTTCGACGGTCGGCACCATCACCGAGGTGTACGACTATCTGCGATTGCTGTTCGCGCGCGCGGGCACTCCGCACTGCCCGGTCTGCGGTCATCTGATCGAGAAGCAGACCCCGCAGCAGATCGTGGATCAGGTGCTCGCCATGGAGGAGGGCATCAAGTTCCAGGTCCTCGCGCCCGTGGTGCGTACCCGCAAGGGCGAATTCGTGGACCTGTTCGAGAGCCTGAATTCGCAGGGCTACTCGCGCGTGCGGGTGGACGGCGTGGTGTATCCGCTCACCGAGCCGCCGAAGCTGAAGAAGCAGGAGAAGCACGATGTCGAGGTGGTGGTCGACCGCCTCAGCGTGAAGTCGAGTTCCAAACAGCGCCTGACCGATTCGATCGAGACCGCGCTGCGGCTGGCCGACGGCATCGTGGTGCTGGACTTCGTGGATCGTGACGAGCACGCGCACGATCGCGAGCGCCGCTTCTCGGAGCGCCTGGCCTGCCCGAACGGGCACCCGCTCGACATCGAGGATCTGGAACCGCGGTCCTTCTCCTTCAACTCGCCGTACGGCGCCTGCCCGGATTGCACCGGTCTCGGCATCCGCAAGGAAGTGGATCCGGATCTCGTTGTGCCCGACACGGAATTGAGCCTCGCCGAGGGTGCCATCGCGCCGTGGTCGCGCGGTCAGACCGCCGAATACTTCACCCGCCTGCTGTCCGGCCTGGCCGAGGCGGTCGGGTTCTCCATGGATACGCCCTGGCAGGAGCTGCCGCTCAAGGCGCGGAAGGCCGTGCTGGAGGGCAGTTCCGATCAGGTGCACGTCTCCTACACCAACCGGTACGGCCGGAAGCGTTCGTATTACGCCGATTTCGAAGGCGTCATGCCGTTCCTGCAGCGGCGCATGGATGCCACCGAATCGGAGGCCATGAAGGAGCACTACGACGGGTACATGCGGGATATCCCGTGCCCGGTGTGCAATGGCGCTCGCCTGCGGCCGGAGATCCTGGCGGTCACGCTGTCGGCGGGGGAGCAGCGCAAATCCATTGCGGACCTGTCGGATCTGTCCATCGGCGATGCGGCGGACTTCCTGAACACGCTGACCCTGGACGATCGGCAGGCGGCGATCGCCGCGCAGGTGATCAAGGAGATCCAGGCGCGGCTCGGCTTCCTGCTGGATGTCGGCCTGCAGTATCTGACGCTGTCGCGTGCGGCGGCCACACTGTCCGGCGGTGAGGCGCAGCGTATCCGGCTGGCCACGCAGATCGGTTCGGGTCTGGTGGGTGTGCTGTACGTGCTGGACGAGCCGTCCATCGGCCTGCATCAGCGCGACAATCGCCGGCTCATCGAAACCCTCACGCGGCTCAAGAATCTCGGCAATACGCTGATCGTGGTCGAGCACGACGAGGACACCATTCACGCCTCGGACTGGGTGGTCGACATCGGCCCGCTGGCCGGTGAGCACGGCGGCCGGGTGGTGTACTCGGGTCCGTACGAGGGGCTGCTGCAGGACAAGGAATCCCTCACCGGCGCATACCTTTCCGGTCGTGAGCAGATCGAGGTGCCGATGGTGCGCCGCCCGATCGACAAGAAGAAGCAGCTCACGGTGGTCGGCGCGGTCGAGCACAATCTGCGCGATATCGAGGTGCAGTTCCCGCTCGGCGTGCTGAGCGCGGTCACCGGCGTCTCGGGTTCGGGAAAGTCCACGCTGGTCAACGACATTCTGGCGACCGTGCTGGCGAACAAGCTGAACGGTGCGCGGCAGGTGCCGGGCCGCCACACCCGGGTGAACGGTCTCGATCATCTGGACAAGCTGGTGCAGGTGGATCAGTCGCCCATCGGCCGTACCCCGCGCTCGAATCCGGCCACCTACACCGGCGTCTTCGACAAGATCCGCACTCTCTTCGCCGCCACCACCGAGGCCAAGGTGCGCGGTTACCAGCCCGGCCGGTTCTCCTTCAATGTGAAGGGCGGCCGCTGCGAAGCCTGTTCCGGCGACGGCACTCTCAAGATCGAGATGAACTTCCTGCCGGACGTGTACGTCCCGTGCGAGGTCTGCCACGGCGCGCGCTACAACCGCGAAACCCTCGAAGTCCACTACAAGGGCAAGACCATCGCCGAAGTCCTGGACATGCCCATCGAGGAGGCCGCCGACTTCTTCGAACCGGTGACCTCCATCCACCGCTACCTCAAGACCCTGGTCGATGTCGGTCTCGGTTATGTGCGCCTGGGCCAGTCGGCCCCCACCCTGTCCGGTGGTGAGGCGCAGCGCGTCAAACTGTCCGCCGAACTCCAGAAGCGTTCCACCGGCCGCACCATCTACATCCTCGACGAGCCCACCACCGGTCTGCACTTCGAAGACATCCGCAAGCTCCTCGCCGTCATCAACGGCCTGGTCGACAAGGGCAATACGGTCATCGTCATCGAGCACAACCTCGACGTCATCAAGACCTCCGACTGGGTCATCGACATGGGCCCCGAGGGCGGCTCCGGCGGCGGCATGGTCATCGCCGAAGGCACCCCGGAAACCATTGCCGCGGTAACCGAAAGCTACACCGGCCAATTCCTGAAGGAAGTCCTGGCAGCCCCACCCGCAACGGCCCCCCGCGCGGTGCCCGCGAAAGCCAAGGCCCCCACCAAGGCCGCGGCAACAGCGGTAGCCGAGCCCCCGGCCAAGGCTCCCGCAAAGAAGGCCGCCAAGAAGGCCCCCGCGAAAAAGGCTGCCACCCAACAGTCCCCGGACCAGGCCGCCGCAGCCAAGAAGGCCGCCGCCGCCCGCCGCAAGGCCGCCGCCCTCCGCTGACCGCAACCAACCCCGAAACGCCGAAACCTCCTGTCGAACAGGAGGTTTCGGCGTTTATCACTGTTTCGAGCCCGCTCGATCTCGGTTTCGCCAGGCGCGTTCCCATTGCTGGGTCATGGCGGGGTAGACGATCAGGTATCGGAAGGGCTTGATTCCGGCCATGTACAGCTGACCGCACAGGCCGTTGGGTTTGACCAGGGCCGTCATGCGCAGCTCGTATTCACCGTTGGGGGCCGGAACCCAGCCGAGGTGCGCGATTGCGTGGACGGTCTTGTTGGCCAGTTCGATGGCGCACTCGTCGTCGAGTTCGTAGACGGGGGTGAACGGGGTTTTCGGAAAGGCTCTGCCGGTTCGGGTTTCGCGCAGATCCGGTGGCAGACGGTCGCGTAGTGAGGGGATACGTGCGCCGATTCCTTGCCCGGGTTTGTCCCAGCCGAACAGGGCGCCGAGTTTCCAGCGGACCTCGAACAGGAAGTGGACCAGCGGTGGGTTCCGGTCGAGCCCGCCGTCCGTCTGCAACGCGGCGAGCATGATGGGAAAGTCGTGCGGGCCCGCGCCGGGCGTGCGGAACCCCCACACATCTTCGACGGTGAAGTCGGGCGCGAGGTCGTGGATTCGCCACGGGCGACTCGTGAATTCGGTGGCAGGCAGTCTCATCAGCGTGTCCCCTCTCGCTGTGCCGGGGCGCATCCAGCCCCCGGTCTGATATACGGTGCCGTATATCAGAGAGTAGTCCTGATATACGGTGCCGTATAGAAGGCGCGGTATGGGAGGAGTCACAGCATGGGAGTGCCCCGTACACCGCGTGCGGCCTGGATCGAGCAGGGGCTGCAGACCTTGGCCGCGAGCGGTGTGGACGCTGTCCGTATCGAGGTGCTGGCCAAGGCGCTCGGCGTGACGAAAGGCGGGTTCTACGGCTACTTCGCCGACCGCAATGCCCTGCTGGACGCCCTGCTGGAGGCCTGGCAGCACGAGAGCGTCGACGAGGTGCTCGATCGCATCGCACGCGAGGAGGATCCGCGGGACAAGGTGGTGCTGGCCGGCCGGCTGACCCTGTCCGCGGACCGTCTGCTGGCCATCGACCTCGCCATCCGCGACTGGGCCCGCCGGGACGATTCGGTCGCCGCGCGGCTACGCCAGGTGGACAACCGGCGCATGGATCTACTGCGCGAGATGATCGGCACCTTCTGCTCCGACCCGGACGAGATCGAGGCCCGCGCCCTGCTCGCCTTCTCCCTGGCCATCGGCAATCAGTTCCTCGCCGCGGACCACAACGGCCGCACCCGCGAAGAGGTCCGTGCCCGCGCCTCCGCCATCGTCCTCAACCGTCCGCCGGACCGGAAACCACCGGCCTGATGCCGGCCGGCGCTCAGCGCGGCGGACCCGTCGAGGGCGTCAGAGCATCGCCGCAGGGGTGCTGGTGGCGATGCCGCCGTCGATGACCAGGTCCTGGCCATTGATGTAGCTCGCTTCGTCCGAGGCCAGGAAGGCGACGCTGCCTGCGATGTCCTCGACCGTGCCGAGTCGCCCGGCGGCGATTGCCCCGACGATGTCCGAATGTGCCTCGGGCGCCACATTTTCGTGGAACATCGGGGTGGTGATGTAGCCCGGGCTGATCGAGTTGACGCGAATTCGCCTGGCGGACAGTTCGGCGGCGAGGGTGCGGCTCAAGTTGTGTACCGCTGCTTTGGTCGCGGCGTAGACGCTCGCGCCGGGCAGGCCGCGGTGCAGGGTCCAGGAGGCGTTGATGACGATCGAGCCGCCGTCGGTCAGCAGCGGCAGGGACTGCTGGATGGTGAAGTACACGCCGCGGAAGTTGACGCCGACGATCCGGTCGAATTCCGCCGCGGTGACTTCGCCGATGGGAGCGAAGGCTCCCACACCCGCATTGGCGAACAGCACATCCAGTCGGCCGCAGCGTTCCCGGATGGTTTCGGCGAGCGCCGCGAGGTCGGTGAGGTCGGCGGAGTCGGCGCGCACCGCGAGCAACCGGTCGGCGAGTTCGGCCGTGCCGCCGGTGATTTCCGCGACGGCGGCGTCGAGCCGGGTCTTGTCGCGTCCGGTGATGATCACCCGCGCGCCTTCGGCGAGCAGCCGCCGTGCGGTGGCAGCGCCCATGCCGCTGGTTCCGCCGGTGATCAGAGCGGTTCTTCCGAGGAATCGAGAGTTGTTCTGCGTCATGTGATTCAGCTTGCCGAGCCGGTGGACCGGCCCGGCAGTGCGCAGCCAACGTGGGTTTGTCACCACCAGTCAGGCGGACACGGGCTGCCGGTCCATGAGTACGGCCAGCCGTTCTTCGGTCCTCGTGCCGGGTTGCGGGTTGTACAGCTCCAGGTACCAGTCCGGATGGTCGACCACGGCCAGGGTGACGGTGTCGAAGAGCAGCTCCCCGGCTTCGGGATGCCGGACGGCCTTGAGCGCCGGCTGTGGGGTGGCGACGTCGTGGCGGTCCCAGAGTTCGCCGAATTCTTTGCTCACCGTGCGTAATTCGGCTACCAGCCGGTCGAATCCCGGGTCGCCGGGTGAGCGGTCGGCGCTGGCCCGGAAGGCCGCTACCACGCTGGGTGCGTTGGCCGCCCATTCGTCGTACATGCTGCGGTATCGCGTATTGGTGAAGAACGAGACGAGACAGTTGTAATCGCCGTCGCCGTACCCGTATACCGCGCGCGAGCCGTCGTTGATGGCCAGCAGATTGAAGTACTGATCGCGGAGTGTGGCCGGTCGTGGTGACCAGCTGTCCACCAGCCGCCGCAGCTCGGGGCTGACCTCGGTGCCGGGATCGACTTGTCCCAGTGGGGGATTGAGACCGGCGAGCACGAAAAGGTGTGCGCGCTCGGTCTCGTCGAGTCGGAGGGCCCGGCTCACCGCATCGAGTACGTCGCCCGATACATTGATGCGACGGCCTTGTTCGAGCCAGGTGTACCAGGACACTCCCACCCCGGCGAGCAGCGCGACTTCCTCCCGCCGCAGCCCCGGTGTGCGTCGTTGCCCGACGCTCACCAAGCCGACATCGCCGGGCGCGATACGCGCCCGGCGAGTGCGGAGGAAGTGGCGGAGCTGCTCTCGCCGTTGCTGTTTCACTGCCGAGGATTCGCTGCGCATACCTCGGCCAACAACGGCGGGTGCTCGGCTACTTCCCGGCGGTGACCGGTTCGGTCAGTTGCTTGACTTCGGCAACACGCCCGAAGTCGAGTTTGACGATCTGGTCGGCGCAGTCGAAGTAGCGGTCGTCGTGGGTGATGACGATGACGGTCTTGCCGCGCTGTTTGAGCTCGGTGAGCAGTTCGCGGTAGAAGACGTCGCGGAAGCGGGGTTCCTGGTCGGCGGCCCATTCGTCGAAGACGTAGATCTGCCGGTCCTCGAGCAGCGCGGTGAGCAGCGCGAGCCGCTTGCGTTGTCCCTGGGACAGATCGATGGTGGACAGCCGCCCGTCCTGCACGGTCACCTTGTGCGCGATCTGCAACTCCTCCAGGTATTTGCGCACCTTGTCGTCGACGCCGGCGTCGAAGCCGAGGTAGTCCTCGAACAGGTAGAAGTCGGTGAAGACCGCGGAGGTGTTCTGCCGGAACCATTCGATGTTCTCGTGGTCGATCGGCTCGCCGTTGAGCACCAGTTGCCCGGTGCGCGGCACGTACAGTCCGGTGATCAGCTTGGCGAGCGTCGACTTGCCGCTGCCGTTGCCGCCGATGATGAAGGTGGCGCGGCCGGGTTCGAAGACGAGATCGACGGGGCCGAGCCGGAATCCGGTGCCATCGTCCGGCGGCGGTCCCGCGGGGGCGGGCATGGGCCGGCCGTCGGTGCCGTGGCTGACGAACCGATGGCCGTTCACGTCCGGCAGGGAGCCGGCGCGTGGACCGCCCGGTGCGCGCCGTACACCCGGTGCGGGGTGCGGCGGCCGCTGTCCGGGGGCCGGATGCGGCGGGAGCTGACCAGGTGCGGGCCGCTGCCCGGGCTGACCGGGACCGGACTGCTGCCCGGCGGCCGCGGACCGTGCGTGCGCGGGGTGCGGGGTGACTCCGGATTCCGCGCCGGGTGCGGGCGGGAACGGTGAAGGCGCTTCCGACACATAGTTGTAGCTCAGGTTCTTCAGTTCCAGCCGGGCCGGTTCGCGCAGCGGCGCCCGGTCGCTGTACGGCAGTCCGCCCTCGTCGTGCATGGCCTCCATGGACAGGTTCATGCTGCGGATCTTGGCCAGTGCCACGTCACCGCGCAGCAGGTCCGGAATCCGGTTCATGAAGTTCTGCATGGGCATGGCGAGGAAGGTGGTGACCAGCACGTATCCGACCATGGCGTTCTGCCCGACGTGCAGGGACGAGGCGATGACGAACAGGATGAGCGCCATGGTCGCGAGCTGCAGCAGCTGCCCGAAGCCTTGTGCCACCGAGAATTTCGAGCCCGCGTCCACATTCTGGTCGCGCAGGTTCTGTGCCGCGCCGAGCAGGTGCCGGTCCATGAAGTCCCGGCGCCGCCCGCGGTGCAGTTTGAGTTCCTTGATACCCAGCGTGGCCGACTGGAACGAGCGCAGCAGCGCGTCCTCGTTCTCGCGGGCCTGCCGGTAGATGCCGCGCACCCGCTTGAGAATCACTTCCACACAAGCGATTCCGAGCAGCGTGCCCGCGACGGTGACCGCGAAGATCGGGCTCGACACGATGGCCAGGAAGACGAAGCACCCGACGATGGTGGCCACGTCGACGCAGATGCTGGGGATGGCGGTGACCGCTTGCGACAGCGATCGCACGTCCTCGATGAGCGTCGCCATCAGCCGGTGCATGCCGAGTCGTTCGAGGTGTTCCAGTGGCGCGGAGACGATTCCGGAGCTGAGGTCGGACCGCAGCCGGTAGATGGCGTCCTGGGCGAGCCGGATGAGCAGCACCTGCGACACCACGCCGCTCACCAGGATGACCAGTGCGGTGAGCGCGAAGCTCTGCCAGGTGACGGGTGGATGCGGCTGCGGTGATACTACTCCCCGGATCAGGGTCACCAGGTAGGTGTTGGCTGCGCCGCAGACGAGGCCGGCTGCGATGACGGCCGCGATCCGCATCCACGAGATCGAGACGAGGAATCGGATGAGTTGCATGGTTACTGCTCTCCAGAACTGACAGTGGCCGGGCTGCGGTTACTGCCGGACGATGTCGAAGATCAAGCCTTCGAGGGTCACACCGGGAGCGAACGAGAACGCCACACCGGTCGAGATCGGCTGATGAGCCGCCTGCGCGATCATCTGCTCCAGCACGAAGATCAGCGAAACGCTGAGCATGTTGCCGTATTCGGCGAGCACGTCCCAGCTGAGCGCGGCGCGTTCCGGGCTGATGCCCAGCGAGCGCACCGACTCTTCGATGATCTTGGGTCCACCCGGGTGGATGGCCCACAGATCGACGTCGGACTTCTGCATTCCGTTGCGCCGCAACACTTCCGACACCACCGGATCGACGCCGCGCAGAATGTACTGCGGCAGGTCGGCGGACAGTTCGCAGGTGATGCCATTGTCGTTGACGCCGAGCACGATCCCGTCCTCCGCGTCGTCGAACAGGTGGCTGAAGGTATCGCGGATGACGACCTTGCCGGCCGCCAGCTGCTGCCGCACCTGACCCGCGCCGATGACGACCGCGCCGCAGCCGTCGCCGAACAGGCTGTGAATGATCACATCGTTGATGTTGTCGTCGAAGACGGCGTTCACCGAGCTGAGTTCGAGCGCGATCACCAGCGCCTTCTTGTCCGGGTGCGCCCGGACGAAGTCGACCGCGGTGCGGATGCCGTTCATGGCGGCCGCGCAGCCCATGAAGTTGATGATCACCCGGTTCAGCGACGGCGCCAGGCCGAGCTGCTTGAGCACGGCCACATCGACTCCGGGAGCGATGAATCCGGTGCTGGTGACGAACACCATCAGGCCGATCTCGGCGGCGGGATCCTCCAGTCCGGCGACGGCTCGGCCGGCCACGTCCACGGCCAGCGGCACCGCGAGCTCGTAGAAGAGGTGCATGCGCTCGCGGATGGTCGCCGGTTTGCGGCTGTAGTCCAGGAATTCGGGATCGACCGGGTTCACCGCGAGGTGCCGGTTGGTGATCTTCGTCTTCTGGTAGACCCGCGGGATGCGGGCGCGCTGGCCGGGATCGGCGAACAGGTCGGCGACCGCGCCGGCGGCCTCGGCCTGATCGAAGATCTGGCCGGGCGCACCGGTGGCGATGCTCTCGATCACACCGACCGTGGTCGGCGGGGTGGGCGGCAGCAGCTGCTGCCCGAAGCCGAATCCGTGCTCGTCCCCCGAGAGCGCGGTGGTGGGCGCAAAGCCCCCTTCGTCGATAGTGATGGACATGGGATCTCCCCTCGTATTATTTCGAACTGCGATCGCGGTGCGTCCGGTGTGCCGGGCGCACCCCGATCCGTGGAATCGGTTCAGACCGTTCCGATTCCGGTGAAGCCCTGGATCGTGTAGACGGCGCAGGTCTTCAGTGCCAGCGGTGAGAAATGCTCCCGCAGGAACCCCCAATCCCGTTCCACCGCATCGTCGGACCTGGCCAGCAGGTAGGTCCTGATCTGCTTGGGGAAACGGTCGGTGAAGAAGCTCTTGGCCGGCAGCCATTCGATGCCGAACTTCGCAGACTCCTCGCGGAGCACGTCCTCGGTCGCGATATTGGCGAAACCACTACGCTGGTAAGGCAATACGTGATGCACCCGGTGCGAGCTCAGGCCGGCCGACAGGAAGCAGTCGACGTAGCGGTTGCCGACCACCTTGAGGTCGTAGGCCTGTTCGATCTGGTTGATCGCCCAGTCCTCGGTGTTCGATTCGATGTGCTCGGATTCCACCTCGAAGTCGTGGCTGGCCACCACCAGGAAGGTGCTGACCCAGAGCGAGATCACGAATTGCAGTGCCCAGGCCCAGAAATCGCCCATCAGGGTGAAGGTCAGGAACTCCGCGAGCAGCAGGATGCGCACGCCGAACGAGCCGATGAAGTGCGGCAGCGCCCCGCCCCAGGTGCCGTACATGTCCTTGATGCCCACCTTGCGGGTGAGACGGCATACGTCCAGCAGGCGCATGATCATGCCGGTCATGGTGTGCCCGAACTTGTGCGCGGTGTGCACCGGAATCCGGAACAGCCGCGGTAGCCGCATCATCATGGTGAAGACGTTCTTCTTGATGTCGACCTCGCTCTGCGTGTGCGGGTGGTGCAGCAGCGCGTGCCCGTCCGCGGTCACGAAGGAGAGTGCGACGTAGTTGAGATCGAACGCGTTCACATGGATCTTGTTCCAGCCCTTTTGAGCTCGGTGGATCGCATAGTGCCCGAAGCCGGCCAGGGAGCTGCGCAGCAGCACCATGAGGATGACGAATACCGGCAGCGGCATCCAGGGCCGCTCGAACAGGCGCAGGCCCTGTACCGCGAAGTACGCGACGGCCAGGATCGCCACCACGATATTGAACAGGCGGTCCATGCGCTTGATGCGCGCGGCCAGCTCCGGTTCCTTGAGCCGCTTCTTCACCTGGTGCAGCAGGTCGGCCTTGTTGTCGAAGCGGTACTTCGGGGTGTCGCGCCAGCTGTCGAAGCCCTCGTTGAACAGGAAGTCGGGCGCGTTGGCCTTCGGGTGGATGTCCTCGGGCAGGGCGTCGCGGTTCAGGGCGTACCGTTCGATCAGTTTCCCGATGCCCTCCGGGTTCTTGTGGTAGGAACCGATAATGGAGGTGATGTCACGGTTTTTCGTGCGGCCGATGAAGAACTCGCCGCCGGGATGCTTGGAGATCCAGTCGCTCAGGTCGTAGGCTTTGCCGTTGTAGACCCAGACATTCGACAGTGGCGGCGGACCGTCGAGTGCGGGCCGACGGAACTCCTCCTCGGCGTCCGGTCGTTCACTCGTAGTCATTTTTCTAACCCCTCATAGCAAAATCGCACGTACACAAGATTTTTTGGAATTCTCGGTATGAGAAAAGTGTCGGCGCGGGCCCTTGCATTCGCCTGAAAAACCACTTAAGGACAGGGCCCTTGACGGCGCTGGGCAGCGCCTTGCGTCCCCCGAATACGACAGCCGGCCCGGGGGAGCGGGCGAAGGCCGTTGCGGCCGTTGCGCTTTCCCCGGACCGGGTGCCGAACTTCTGATCTCAGACTGTGGTCTAGCTGCCCGGCTTGGTCACGTGCACCGGCTTGCCCCAGTCGGACAGGGTCACGGTGACGCTGCCCGGATCCTTCTTGACCAGGGCCTGCACCAGATTCGGGCCGGTGCCCGGGGACGGGGCCGAGGACGGCAGCGCGGTCGCCGAGGTGGCCGGCGGCGCCACGTCCTGGATCCACAGCGTGATCGGGAAGGTGCCGCCGTCCTTGCCGATCTGCGGTGCGATCGGGTCGATGACGGCCGAGTCGATGGTGCCGGTCACCTTCACGGTGTTGATGCCGTTCACCTGCTCGCGGTCCACCACCTGCGGGTTCTGCACCTGGGCAATGACATTGGCCAGGCCCTTGTCCTTGTCCAGGATGATGCCCGGATCGTAGATCTTCTCGGCGTCACCGATGGGGGCGTAGGTGGTGCCGTCGCCCGCGTACATCTTCTTGTCCACCACCAGGAACTTGGTATCGGTGAACGGCGCGTCCGGCTTGGTCCGCACCTTCGCCTCACCGATGGCCTGGCCCGCCCCCTGCGGCTGGTTGGTCACATCGGCGTCGACGCTCTCGATCGGCAGGGTCGGCAGGTTGTCCGCGGTCAGCTTCAGGTGCACCGATTGCAGGGTCTGCGTGGTGCGCGCCGACTCCTGCAGGATCTGAGTGCCGTTCGGCAGCGGAGTGTTGGCCGGCACGCTGGAGCTGCTGGCCGGGGAACTGCTGCTGCTGTTGGAAGAACATCCGGTCACCAGAGCGGCGAATACGGATGCCGCCATCACAGCGGGCACGATGGCCCGCCGCGACGACCGGAATCGAGATCGCTGGGTACCCTTCCCCCGCGACATGTGATCAATCATCAATAACCCCCGTGGAGTTCGTGCGACGCTCGCCCGAAACGAGCGAGACCCCGGCATTGAACCAGCATCGCCGCATCACCGCCAATACTTACCGACACGCGGTCGCGCCGGTCGTATCGAATATCGCAAAGCGAGCCTCGCAATGTTTACAAAACCCCGTGCCGTTGCCGAGATTTCGCCACTCGGTAGCTTTCGGATAACTCCGAGTCTTTTCCGGTTGACGAGTTGCGATTACATGGAATCCCTGCCGACGCAATCGAATCGCTGACGCGTAGCGACACGCTCGGGGCTTCCCTTGTCCGGCTGTGCGCGCTATCGTGAACGTACGTTCATGAACATGCGTTCACGGTGGGAGCCGAAGATGACCGAGATCGTCAATACCGCGCAGTCCGAGGCCTGGAACGGTTACGAGGGTGAACACTGGGCGGGCAACGCCGACCGCTACGACGCGATGAACAGCGGCTTCAACGACATCCTGCTCACCTCCGCGCAGGTCGGCTCCGGTGACCGGGTCCTCGATATCGGTTGCGGCAACGGCCAATTGACCTGTCTGGCCGCGCAACGCACCGACTCCGGCTCGGCGACCGGAATCGACCTGTCGGGCCCGATGCTGGCCCGGGCCCGCGAACGCGCAGCCACCGACAAGGTGAAGAACGTGTCCTTCGTCCAGGGTGATGCACAGGTATACCCCTTCACCGCAGCTCAATTCGACGTAGCACTGAGCCGATTCGGCATCATGTTCTTCGCGGACCCGGTCGCGGCCTTCACAAATATCCGGCGAGCCCTGACGCCGGGTGGTCGTTTCGCCTGTGCGGCCGTGCCGCCCCTGCCGGGCACCGAACTGGGCGCCATATTCGATTCCGTCGCAGCGCATCTGCCGACCTTCGAGGTGGCCCACACCCGGGGCGCCTTCGCCGACGCGGACGGCATTCGCAACCTGCTCGGCGCCGCAGGCCTCCGCGAGATGAACGTAGAACTGGTTGCGGTCGAAGCGATCTGGGGAAAGGACCTCGCCGATGCGACGGCCTTCCTCTTCGAATGGGGCCCGGTCCGCCACCATCGCGCCCTCGCCGGCCATGCGGCCGACGACGAGGTGCATGCCGCGATCTCGGCCGGCCTCGAGCCGTACCTGACCCCCGACGGCGTCCGGATGCCCAACACCGCCTGGCTGACCACGGCCGCCGCGCCACTACCGTAATCCGCTATGTCACCGAGAAAGGCAGCGGCGCTGCGGAACAGCGACGACGCCCGCGGTCTCCGCGAACATCTCGTCGCCACGGCCCAGCGCCTCATGGCCGAACAGGGCACCGCCGGGCTCACCGTCCGCGGCATAGCCCGCGCCGCCGGCGTCGCGGACGGTGTGCTCTACAACTACTTCTCGGACAAGGAGGAGCTCCTCGCCGCCGCGGTGCGAGCGCACGTGGCTGCCGCACATCGAAATCTCGGTCCATTGCCCGCCGCGGGCGACGCGACGGTCGAGGAAAACCTGCGCCACTACCTCCGGGCAGGCCTGGCACTGCACAGTGCCGTGCTCCCGATCTTCGCAGGCCTACTGACCAGCCCAGCGATCCTGGCCAGGTTCGAAGAATCGGTCTCCGCCCCCGAGTCAACCGCGACCGAACCGCAAGAGGGGCACGCGCTCTGGCACGAGAGCCTGTCGAACTATCTCGGCGGGGAACTCGAGCTCGGTCGTCTGGCCCCCGGCGCCGATATCGAATCCGCGGTCGCCCTGCTGGTCGGCATCTGCCACGACCAGGTACTGAGCGCCCTGCTGCCGGGCGCTCCCGCGACCCGCGCCACGGTCGATTCCGTGGTGGCGACCCTCCTCGAAGGAATCGGGCCCTAGAGAAGGGGTCGGCTCGAGTAGGTCGGCTCGAGTAGGTCGGCTCGAGTAGGTCGGCTTGAGTAGAAGGGGTCGGCTCGAGTGGTAGAGCCGGGGCCCCGAGTAATAGAGCCGGGGGCTCAGTAGACCGGGCCGGTGTACTTCTCGCCGGGGCCCTGACCGGGAGCGTCCGGGTAAGCGGAGGATTCGCGGAAGGCGCGCTGCAGGGATTGGAGGCCCTCGCGGATGGGACCGGCGTGGGGACCGAGGTATTCGACGGAAGCGGTGACGAGGCCGGCGAGGGCGGTGATCACCCGGCGGGCTTCGTCGAGGTCGAGGTGCGGACTGGTGGCGGGGTCCTCCTCGCCCAGGCCGAGCTTCTCGGCGGCGGAGCTCATCAGCATCACTGCGGCGCGGCTGATGACTTCGACGGCCGGGATGTCGGCCAGCTCGCGTACGACCTCACCGTCGATCAGGCCCGAATCGTCGTTCATGGTTGCCTCGCTCATGGGTTAGAGCATGGCATTATGAGGGTTCTGCCTGGTCGTGGGGGCGGGCGATTCGGAGCTTACGGCTATGGGTGTTAGACTCTCCTGCGACGACCGCCCCGGACTGGTTCCTGCGACCGACTCGGGGCACTAAGTGGAGCCCGACTCCCACCGTCAGCCGGTGTTTTCACCAGGCAAGACGGTCCGGTCGCCCATCTTTTACCGGATGGGTTTCTCGCGTGGGTTCGTCCTGCGTGGGGTGCGTTGCGAGTTGTTCGCGTCGCAGATCGGTCGACTCGGGCCCCGTGGCGGTGAAATACCGGCACGGGGCTTTCGTGTTGAAATTGGGGTTGCAGTTATTGCTTGCGGTCGTTGACGAACCGCTTGACCTAGGAGGCCCCATCAGCACTGAGACCCGCATCAACGATCGCATCCGCGTACCCGAGGTCCGCCTCATCGGTCCCGGTGGCGAACAGGTTGGGATCGTGCGTGTTGAAGATGCACTACGTGTCGCTCAGGAGGCAGACCTCGACCTGGTCGAGGTCGCACCGGACGCGCGTCCCCCGGTTTGCAAGATCATGGACTACGGCAAGTTCAAGTACGAGACCGCGCAGAAGGCGCGTGAGTCCCGGAAGAACCAGGTCCAGACCGTGATCAAGGAGCAGAAGCTCCGACCGAAGATCGATGACCACGACTACGAGACGAAGAAGGGCCACGTCCTTCGCTTCTTGCAGGCCGGGTCGAAGGTCAAGGTCACGATCATGTTCCGCGGTCGCGAGCAGTCGCGGCCCGAACTCGGGTTCCGGTTGCTCCAGCGGCTGGCCTCCGACGTCGCTGAATTCGGCTTCGTCGAGACTTCGGCCAAGCAGGACGGCCGAAACATGACCATGGTCCTCGCGCCGCACAAGGGCGCGAAGACGCGGGCACAGGCGCAGCGGACGGCCACCGAGAGCGCCAGCGCTCCGGCTGCCGCGGCTGCTCCGGCTGCCGAGGCCGCACCGGCCACCGCGGAAGCGGTGGTCGAGGGCCAGGCGGCGGCCACCCCGCAGCAGTAATAACGAAAGAGCTCCGGCGGCGTGCGGTTTCCGCATGCCGCCGGCACGAGACAGATTGAGGAATCCATGCCGAAGATGAAGAGCCACAGCGGCGCCTCGAAGCGATTCAAGGTGTCGGGCAGCGGCAAGCTGCTGCGTCAGCAGGCGAACCGTCGCCACCTGCTCGAGCACAAGCCGTCCACCCGGACTCGTCGTCTGGACGGCGTGGAGGTCGTCGCGAAGGCGGACGTCGCTCGCGTCAAGAAGCTGCTCGCCAAGTAAATAAAGGCTGAGCCAGCCGCAAGCGATCCGTTCGCGGAACGCATAACACCGACCAACTTTCGGGCGCAACCGCAGCGCCCCCTATTCGATCAAGGACTGACAAGTGGCACGCGTCAAAAGGGCCGTCAACGCTCAGAAGAAGCGCCGTTCCATCCTCGAGGCCTCCAAGGGCTACCGCGGCCAGCGGTCGCGCCTGTACCGCAAGGCCAAGGAACAGCAGCTGCACTCGCTCACCTACGCCTACCGGGACCGCCGGGCGCGGAAGGGTGACTTCCGCAAGCTGTGGATCGCTCGTATCAACGCCGCAGCGCGTCTGAACGACATCACCTACAACCGCTTCATCCAGGGCCTGAAGGCCGCGGGTGTCGAGGTGGACCGCAAGATCCTGGCCGAGCTGGCCGTCTCCGACGCCGAGGCCTTCGCCGGCCTGGTGGCCGTGGCCAAGGCCGCGCTGCCCGCCGACGTCAACGCCCCGGCTGCCTGAGTCCGGACTGCGTGACAACGCAACATTCGAAACGACCCGCGGAAGCGCTCTCCGAGCGCAATTCGCGGGTCGTTTCCGCTGTCAAGCTGCATCGCGGCCCGATGCGCCGCAAGACCGGGCTGTTCCTGGCCGAGGGCGCGAATTCGGTGGAGTCCGCGCTGGAGACCGGCCGCGTCGAGGAGCTCTTCTTCTCCCTGCGGGCCGCCGAGCGTGAGCATGAGCTCGTCGCGGGCGCTGCCGCCCAGGGCATCCGCACCACGCTGGTGAGTGATCGGGCCGCGGAAATGCTGGGGGAGACCGTGACTCCGCCCGGTCTCGTCGCCGTGTGCCGGGTGGTGGATGTGCCGTTGCGCGAGGTGCTGGACGCCGCCCCGCGCATGCTGGCGGTTCCGGTGGGGATCGCCGACCCTGGCAATGCGGGCACCCTCATCCGGGTGGCCGACGCCGTGGGCGCCGACGGTGTTGTGCTGGCCGGTGATTCGGTCGATCCGCACAATGGCAAATGTGTACGCGCCTGTGCGGGCAGCCTTTTCCACGTTCCGGTCGCGCGTTCCCGCGATATCGACGCCACCCTCACCTCGCTGGAGGAGGCGGGTATCGCGATTCTCGCCACTACCGCCAAGGGCGAGGTCGATCTGGACGAGGCCGACGATATTCTGCGCGGACCGGTCGCCTGGCTCTTCGGCAATGAGGCGCACGGTCTGGAGCGTGCGGTGGCGGATCGCGCGACCCATCGGGTGCGCATTCCCATTCACGGCCGCGCCGAGAGCCTGAATCTGGCTGCGGCGGCCTCGATCTGCCTGTACGCGAGCGCGCGGGTCCAGCACGCGGCGCGGTAGGGAACCGAATTCCCGGTTTGCTCAACGCGTTTCACGCGGCGAGCTGATTCGCGATTGGCCCTCCCGCGCGGCGCGGCCGGACGACAATGAGTGAGTTCTCATTTCGTCGGCATCGCCGCCGGGTCGGCCGGTGTGACGATGGGCGGCCCTCTTCGGCGATCGGTTGGAAGAGGTTCACCATGTCGGATTCCGATACCTCGGCCCTGCTCGGCAAGGCCGATCGCATCTTCTACAACGGTTCGATCGTGACGATGGCCGAAACCGAGGTGACGCCGCCCGAGGCCGTGGCGGTCCGGGGCGAGAAGATCGTCTTCGTCGGGGATCTCGCCGAGGCCAAGGTGAAATGGCAAGGAATCGGCACGCGTATGCGGGATCTCGCGGGCGCGTGCCTGCTGCCCGGATTCATCGATGCGCACGGTCATATCGGCGGCGTCGGCTTACAGGCGATGCTGGCGAATCTGCTCGCCGAACCCGATGGTGACGTCGCGTCGATCGGCGATGTGGTGGACAAGCTTTCGGCGTGGGCGGACACCGATATCGGTAAGCGGTCCGAGTGGATCATCGGCATGGGGTACGACGATTCGCTGATCGGCGGGCATCCCACCCGCCAGGACCTCAACCGGGTCTCCACCGAACGACCGGTGCTGGCGGTGCATCAGTCCGCGCATCTGGGCGCGGTCAATGATCGAGCCCTGGAGTTGCTCGAATACGACCACGACACAAAGGATCCCGACGGCGGCCATATCGGCCGGGAGGACAAGCGCGCGGAGTTCGGCACCCCGGACGGCGTACTGGAGGAGACCGCGTTCAATCCCGCCTTCGATCGCGCGGTGGCCGGAATCTCCGGCACCGACTCCGGCAACGTGTATGTCGAGGGCCGGAAGGAGTACAGCCGGTTCGGTTTCACCACCGCACAGGACGGCGGGGTGAAACGCGATCTGCTCGACGCGCTGCGCCTGTTGCAGCACACCACCGGCTGGCAGATCGACCTCGCTGTTTACCTCAAGGCGTCGGAGTTGAAGACGGATGCCGACTGGGATCGGCTCGACGCCTCCGGCGACTACTACCGGGGGATGCGGCTGGCCGGGGTGAAGCTGATCCTGGACGGTTCGCCGCAGGGCCGGACGGCCTGGCTGAGCGAGCCCTATCTGAAGCCGCCGGAGGGCAAGGGAGACGGCTACGCCGGCTACGCGACGCTGACCGATACGGAAGCGAACGAGCAGGTGTACCAGGCGTTCCGGCGTGATCTGCAGGTCATCGCGCATGTGAACGGTGACGCGGCCATCGCGCAGTTCATCCGGGCGGTCCGGACGGCCTGTGATCGGCTGGGCGAGCCGAATGCCGTGGCTCGGCGTCCGGTGGCGATTCACGCGCAGACCGCGACCAGTAAGCAGATCGAGGACTTCGCGCGGCTCGGCATCATTCCGTCGTTCTTCACCATGCACACGTTCTACTGGGGCGATTGGTATCGGGATGTGGTGCTGGGTGAGGAACGCGCCCAGAACATCTCGCCCACCGCCTGGGCGCTGTCGAACGGCCTGCGCTATACCGCGCATCACGATGCGCCGGTGGCGCTGGCCAACTCGATCGCCATCCTCTCCAGTCAGGTCACCCGGGTCACCAGGTCCGGCAAGGTCATCGGCGATCATCAGCGGGTGTCGGTGCGGGCCGCCCTGGATTCGCTGACCCGCAATGCGGCCTACCAGTACTTCGAGGAGGACCGGAAGGGCACCATCGAGACCGGCAAGCAGGCCGACCTGGTGGTGCTCAGCGTGAATCCGCTCGAGCTGCCGGAACCGGAGGTCCTCGAATCCTGGGACGACGTGCGGGTATTGGAGACCGTCCGGCGTGGTGAGACGCGGTTCGAGGCGGGCGCCGCCCGGCGCGCGGAGACCGGCGGCGAGGTCGTGAATATGGGTGCGCTCGTGCAGTACCACTGCTGAGGGTCGCGGGCACCGGCGGATTCGGTGCGCTGGATGGTTGCCCTTACTCTTAGCCGGTGACATCGCCCAGTACTCTGCGGTCCGGTGCGCTCTCCCTCGTCTCCAGTGTGGTGATCGGGGTGGCGTCTGCGGGTCCCGCCTACAGCATTACCGCCACCCTCGGATTGGTCGTCGCGGCGGTCGCATTGCAGTCGCCGATCATCGTGCTGCTGGCGTTCGTGCCCATGCTGCTGGTGGCGATCGGGTATCGGGATCTCAATGCGGTGGAACCGGATCCGGGGACCACGTTCGTGTGGGCGACGCGCGCGTTCGGTCCGTTCACGGGCTGGATGGCCGGGTGGGCGATCGTGGTGTCGGACCTGCTGGTGATGGCGAGCCTGGCGCAGATCAGTGCGCAGTACACCTTCCATCTGGTGGGGGCGCACGGCATCGGGGCGGATGCGACCAGTGTGTGGGTACTGTTGCTGGGGATTGTCTATCTCGTCGTCATGACAGTGGTGGCGGTGTGCGGGATCGATGTGTCGGCGCGCTTGCAGTCGGCGCTGCTGGCGGTCGAATTCGGGATGCTGGTGGTGTTCTCGGTGATCGCGCTGGGGCGGGTGGCGCTGGGGCATGCGCCCGAGGGCGCGCATATGCCGGAGTTGTCCTGGTTCAATCCGTTCGCGATCGACTCGTTCTCCGACTTCGTGACGGCGCTGCTGTTGATGGTGTTCATCTACTGGGGCTGGGATTCCGCGGTGTCGGTGAACCAGGAGACCGTGGATCCGCGGCATACGCCGGGGCGTTCGGCGGTGCTCGCGACCATCACGCTGGTGGCGCTCTACCTGCTGGTGACCGTGGCCGCGCAGGCGTTCGCGGGGGTGGGCGAAGCGGGCCTGGGGCTGGCGAATCCGGATCATGTCGACGATGTGCTCGGTGCGCTGGGCAGTGCGGTGTTCGGCGGCAGCTGGATCGGGACCATCCTGGTGCACCTGCTGTTCCTGATGGTGCTCACCTCGGCGGCCGCGTCGACGCAGACCACCATCCTGCCGACCGCGCGCACCACCTATTCGATGGCGCTGCATCATGCGCTGCCGGAGGCGTTCGGCCGCATCGATCCGCGCTTCCGCACCCCGAAGTTCTCGACCATCGTGTTCGGCGGGCTGTCGGTGGCGCTGTACGTGGGCCTGAATTTCGCCTCGGGCGGTCGGCTCATCGCCGAAGCGGTGACGGCCATCGGCATCTCGATCGGCCTCTACTACGGCCTCACCGGACTCAGCTGCGCCTGGCTCTACCGCCACGAATTCGCTTCCAGCCCAAGGACACTCGTGATCAAGGGCATCCTGCCGACCCTCGGCGGCCTGGCCTTGCTTTTCGCCGCCGGCTGGACCGCGGTCACATCCTGGTTCAGCGCGGTCTTCGTACTAGGCGTGGGCACCCTCCTGATCGGCATCCCGATATATCTGATCCTCGCGCGCACCATGCCGCCGTTCTTCCGCGGCGAGGTGCTGGCCCGCAGGCTGCCCGCCCCCACCGAAGAGATCATCGAGGCCGACGCCGAGCCAGAAGAGGACGTAGTGGTCCGCAGCTGAGGCCGCCCAGCACCAAGTGGACAGCCCGGTGACCTCGATTGTCATGCGGTGGAACCTTCTCGGAGTGCCGGCACCGCGCGCAGCAGTGCTTGCGTGTACGGGTGTTCCGGGGCGGTGAGGACGCCGGCGGTGGCGCCGCGTTCGACGACCTCGCCGTCCTTCAACACCAATAGTTCGTCGCAGAGTTGCTGGACCACACCGATATCGTGCGAGACCAGGATCAGTGACAGTCCGTAGCGGGCGGCCAGATCGCGGACGAGGTCGATGATCTGGGCGCGTACCGAGGCGTCGAGCGCGGAGAACGGTTCGTCGCCGACGAGGACCTTGGGATTCGGAGCGAGGGCACGGGCGATGGCGATGCGCTGGCGCTGGCCGCCGGAGAATTCGTGTGGATAGCGGTGTGCCGCATCGGGTTCCAAGCCGACCGCGGTCAGTAGCTCGGCGACGCGCTCATCGTGATCACCCGGAATGCGCAGGCATTCCAGGGGTTCCGCGATCGAGTCGCGAATGCGGGCGCGTGGGTCCAGGGAGCTGAGCGGGTCCTGCAGCACCACCTGCACCTCGCGCCGGAACCAGGTGAGATCGCGACCGCTGACCGGCCGGTCGCGATATCGCACCTCGCCGCTGTCGGGCCGGTCCAGGGCGAGCAGCAGGCGCAGGAGAGTCGACTTCCCCGAACCGGATTCGCCGACGATGCCGAGCCGGCCGCCCTCGCGCAGGCGCAGGTCCAGATCCCGCACGGCGTGCCGCAGCGGCGGGCGCTCGCGCAGTGAGCGGCGCGGTAAGCGGAAGGAGCGGTTCAGGCCGGTGGCTTCGAACAGGGTCCCGGTGGCTTCGGACGGGGTCATCGCGCGACTTTCTCCTGCCGGTGGAACGAGGCGGCGCGGGCGAGTTCGAGCAGGGTCCGGGTATAGGGGTGCTCGGGCTCGTGCAGGATCCGATCCAGGTCACCCGTTTCCAGCACCCGGCCCTCGCCCAGCACCAGCACCCGCCGGACGATCCGGGCGAGCACCGCCAGATCGTGAGTGATGAACAGCAGGGCCGTATCGTGGCCGTCCACGAGATCGTCGAGCAGCGTGAGGATTTCGGCCTGCACGGTCACATCGAGCGCGGTGGTGGGTTCATCGGCGATCAGTAAGGCGGGGCGCGACGCCAGCGCCGCGGCGATGCCGACCCGCTGGCGTTGACCGCCGGACAGCTGATGCGGGTAGGCGCGCACGATGTGCTCGGGGTCCGGCAGGCCGACCCGCGCGGCCAGTTCGATCGCCGCGTCCCGCGCCTGCCTGCGCGACAGCTCGCGGTGCAGGCGCAGCGGTTCCGCGATCTGCTTGCCCACCCGCATGAGCGGGTCGAGCGCCGACAGCGGTTCCTGGAACACCATGGCGATCCGGTCGCCGCGGATCTTCGACAGTTCGCGGTCGTTGCGGCCCAGCAGCTCGGCGCCGTCGAACCGTATGCTGCCGGTGACCTCGGCCTCGTCGGGCAGCAGGCCCAGAATCGCCAGTGCGGTCAGCGATTTCCCGGAGCCGGACTCACCGATGACACCGAGCCGGTCGCCGGCCTCCAGGCGGAACCCGATACCGTCCAGCAGTGTCGCCCCGCCGATCCGGACCCGGAGATCGACGACTTCCAGCAGGGTCATCGGGCAGCCTTCCGCAGCCGGGGATCGGTGGCATCGCGCAGGGCATCGCCGAGCAGGTTGAAACCGAGCACGGTGAGCGAAACCGCCAGTCCCGGCCAGATCACCAGCAGTGGCCGTGCACTGATGTAGGCCTGCTGCTCGCGCAGTAGGCCGCCCCAGGACGGCGTCGACGGCGAGCTGCCATAACCCAGGTACGTCAGCGCCGCCTCGGTCAGCACCGCCAGCGCCATGGCGAGGGACAACTGCACGATCAAGGTCGGAGCGATATTGGGCAGCAAGTGTTTTCGAACGATCCGCACGGTCGAAGCCCCCGCCGCGCGCGCCGCGAGCACATAGTCCGCCCCCATGACCCGCGCGATCTCCCCACGCGAAACCCGCGCCACCGCAACCCCGAACGCGATCCCGATCGAAACGACCACCGTGCCGAGCGAACTCCCGTACACGGCGGCCAGCACCATGGCCAGCAGTAGTGCGGGAAAAGCGATTCCGAGATCGATCAGCTGCTCCACCACCGCCCCCACCCACCGAGGCGCGAGCACGGCCGCCAACCCCAATGCCAGACCGAGGATCCCGGCGATCACCGCCGACCCGGCCGCGGCCAGCAGTGTCTCCCGCGCCCCCGCGAGCAACTGACTGAACTGATCGTGCCCCACCCGATCGGTGCCGAGCAGATGCCCTTGCTGAAACGGCAGCAGCCAGGCTCGCCGGGGATCGGTCGCCTGCGGATCGAACGGCGTCCACCAGACCGAGACGACCGCCGCGGTCACCAAGGCACCCGCGACACCCGCCCCGAAAACACCTGCCGGACGCCGCATCAGCGCCGCCACGACGGTTCGCGCCGCCTGCCATCGACGCCGCTGTCCCGCCTTCATGCCGGGCTCCCGAGTCGAGGATCGATGAGCCGGTGCGCGAGGTCGACGAGGAATCCGATCACCAGCACCGCGGCCACCAGGATCAGCACCTCGCCTTGAACTTTCACCAGGTCGCGGTTGCCGACGTCGGTGATCAGCATGCTGCCGACGCCGGGCAGGGTGAAGACCTGTTCGATCACCACCGCGCCGACCAGCAGGGTGGCCAGTTGCAGGCCGAGGACGGACACCACCGGGAGGGCCGCATTGCGGAAACCGTGGCGCAGCAGCGCTTGTGTGCGGGTGAGGCCGCGGGCGCGGGCGGTCCGCAGGAAATCGGAATGCAGTACGCCGAGGACGGCCGAGCGCACGAAGCGCAGCAGCACCGCGCCCTCGGTCAGGCCGAGCGCCAGCCAGGGCAGTACGAGGCTGCGCATCGCGGCCCCCGGTTGCGACCAGCCGTCCACCGGAAATCCTTGGGCGGGAAACCAGCCCAGTTCCACCGAGAACACCAGTACGAGCACCAAAGCGAGCCAGAGCGTCGGCACCGCGATTCCCAACTGGGACAGGATATTCAGCGCACCGCCCACGATGCCCCGCCGCCGCACCGCCGCCCACGTCCCCAGCGGTACGGCCACGGCGAGAGCCACCACGATGGACCCTCCCACCAGCGGCGCGGTCACCGCCAGCTTGCGCCCGAGTTCCGCACTCACCGAGGTCCCGTTCAACTGCGACCGCCCGAAATCTCCGTGCAGCACCCCGCCGATCCACGACGCGTATTGCGCCGGCAACGACCGATCCAGCCCGAGATCGCTTCGAATGGCGGCGATCTGAGCGGGACCGGCCTGCACCCCGCCGATGGTCGCCGCGACATCACCCGGCAGCAGCCGCAACAGCGCGAACACCACCACGCTCGCCACTGCCAGCGACAGCGCCAGCAGCCCGGCCCTGCGCGCTATGAACCAGGTCACGCCGCCATCCGGAACCTGCGGTGCGCCGGGCCATGCCGGTCAGCGAGCTCGAGGGCGGATGCCTGCCGCGCGGTGAGCGCCCGGTGCGTGGCCCGCATCATTTGCCGACCGCGATTGCGCTCAGGTTCAGCCGGTTGCTGGTTTCGGCCTGCGGCACGCCGTAGACGCCGGAGCGCACCACGGTGAACGTCTCGCCCAGCCAGAGGAAGTCGGCGGCCGCGTCCTGCGAGACCTGCCGGGCGACCTGCTTCAGCAGGGTGTCACGGTCGGTGTCGGAGGCGGCGGTGCGGGCCTGGTCGTACCACTGCCGCGTCTGCTTGTCGTCGTAGCCGAAGTAGTAGGCGGGTTTGGTGAAGTTGTCGAGGTCGCGGGCTTCGGCGTGGTCCACCAGGCTGAGCTGGAAGTCGTGGTCGGTGAAGACGCGGGACAGCCAGGTCTGGAATTCGACCTGCCGCACGGTGAGGGTTACACCGACCTGTTTCAGGTTGGAGACCAGGACGTCGCTGATGGCGGTCGGGTAGATGTTCGGGACGTCCAGGGTCAGGGCCAGGCCGTTGCCGAATCCCGCGCCGGCGAGGAGTTTCCGGGCATTGCCGGGGTCGTAGGCGTCGATGCCGGTCAGGTCCTCGTACCAGGGGTCCTGCGGGGGTACATCGCTGCCGATGCTCGTACCCGCGCCGACCGCCTGGATGAGGGCGTGCTTGTCGATGGCCTGCCGGAGGGCATGGCGTACATCGGGATTGGTGAACGGCGCCTGGGTGCCGTTGAACGCCAGGGTGTATTTGTCCGTGGTGGTGCCGCGCAGCACCGTGAACTTGTCATTGCCCGAGAACGGTTGCAGCAGTGTCGGGTCCGCGGCGAACTCGATATCGGTCTGACCTGTCTGCTGGGCATTGTCGGCCGCGTTGGTTTCCTTGATGTAGTGGAACACCACCTTTGCGACCTTCGGCTTGGCCGACCAGTAGGTGTCGTTGCGGGCCAGCGTGATCGATGACCCGCGGTTCCAGCCCGCCAGTGTGAACGGGCCCGACCCGTTCTCCCTGCCGTCGAGCGTCGTGAAGTCGGTGCCCTGCTTGTAGACGATCCCGCCGCGCTGGGAGAGGTTCCACAGCAGCAGGGTGTCGCGCTGCTTCAGCGTGATGCGCACTGTGGCCGGATCGGGCGCGGAGACGTCGGCGATCGATCCGAACTTGGCGGCCTGCACCGACTTCGAACCGGGCGCGATCTGCTGCCGCAGCGACCACACCGCGTCCGCCGCGGTCAGCGCCGAGCCGTCGTGGAATTTCGCGTTCGGCGTGAGATGGAAGGTGTAGGTGAGCCCGTCGGGGGATTGGTCCCAGGTGGTGGCCAGCCGGGGGACGATCTTGTCGTCGGCGGCGGTGTCGACGCTGACCAGTCCCTCGTACACATTGTCGAGCAGCAGTTGGTCGAGGGCCGCGCCCGAGGTGCCGAAGATATTGAGGCCGGTCGGTTCCAGCGTCAGCCGGGCATTCACCGTGGCATTCGTATCCAGCTTGTCATCGGGCGGTGTCGCGGCCTGCGTGGTCCGGCCCGCACTGCCGCCGGTGGTATCGCCGCCGGTACCGCAGGCGGCGGTGGCGAGCATTGCCAGCAGCGCCACGGCGAGCGTGATGCGCTGGGCGCGTGCGGATATTGCCGTCGAGAAGATCAAACGTTGTCCTCGGTGTTCAGACGTGTCGGGTTCAGGCGTGCTCGGTGAGGAAATCCACCACGACGCGGTAGACCTCGTCACGGTCGAGCTCGTTGAGAATGTTGTGCCGGTCCTCGGCGAAGATCTCGGCGCGGGCGCGGGGCAGCAGTTCCGCCGCGCGGCGCACGCCCTCGGCGGGCGCCATATCGTCCTCCGCGCCGTGCACGAAGAGCACCGGCAGGTCCAGCTTCTCCAGCACCGCGGGCAACCGCGCGGCGGTTTCGATCAGTGCCGCAAGGGTTTCCGGTCGCAGTCCGCCGTCCCAGGTGAGGGGGTCCTCTCGGAGCTGCTGGGCGAAGCCTTCGTGGCGGGTCAGCTCGATCGGGTCGCGGCGCAGCTCCCACGGGTCGATGCCGGAGGCCAGCAGTTCGGCGAGCGCGCTGGTGCCGGCGGGCACCAGTGACGAACCGGCCAGCACCAATCCCGTTGCGGGAATCCCGTGTTCGGCCACCAGCAGGGCCGAGACCAGCGAACCCAGCGAATGCCCGATCAGGAACAGCGGCGCCGCGGGCTGTTCGGCGCGGGCGAGCCCGATGAGGGTCAGCGCATCGGTCACGAGATCGTCGACCGACGAAATCAGCACGCGCACACCGTCACTGCGGCCGTGCCCGGCGTGATCCCCGGCCCATACCGCGATCCCGGCGTCCCGCAGCGCGGCCACGAAGGGCGCGTAGCTGCCGATGTGCTCACCCAGTCCGTGGAAGAACACCACCAGCGCCCGCGGCTCGTCCGGCGTCCACCGGTCGTAGTGGATCTGCCCTGTGACACCGTCGAATTCAGGCATCGAGTCCCGCCTCCAGATCGCCGATCAGATCGGCCACATCCTCGAGTCCGACCGACAATCGCACCAGCCCCGGAGTCACCCCGCTGTCGAGCTGCTGCTGTTCGTCCAGTTGCGCGTGCGTGGTGGAGGCCGGGTGGATCACCAGGCTGCGGACGTCGCCGATATTCGCCAGATGACTGAACAGGCCGAGATTGTCGACCAGCCGCCGCCCGGCGTCCGCGCCGCCGGTGAGCTCGAAGGCCAGCACGCCGCCGACACCCAGCGGCAGATACCGTTTCGCGGCATCGTGCCAAGGACTTCCGGTGAGCCCGGCGTAGTGCATGTGCTCGACCTCGGTTCGCTCGCTGAGCCATTCGGCGACGGCCTGCGCGTTCTCGGTGTGCCGGGCGACCCGCAGGGACAGCGTTTCCAGCCCGTGCAGCAGCAGGAAACTGTTGAACGGCGACACCGCCGGTCCGAGGTCGCGCAACAGTTTGGTGCGCACCCGCATGATGTAGGCCAGTTCCCCGAATTCCTCGGCGTACACCAGCCCGTGGTAGCTCGGGTCCGGTGCGGTGAGCTGCGGCCAGCGTGCCGGTTCGGCCCGGAAGTCGAAACGCCCGCCGTCGACGATCGCGCCACCCAGTGCGGTGCCGTGCCCGGAGAGGAACTTGGTGGTCGAATGCACGACGATGTCCGCACCGTGCTCCAGCGGCCGTAGCAGGTACGGCGTCGGCACGGTGTTGTCCACCACCAGCGGCACGCCGGCCGCGTGCGCGATATCGGCCACGCCCGCCACATCGAGCACATTGCCGCGCGGGTTGCCGAGGGTTTCGGCGAACAGCGCCTTGGTATTCGGCCCGATCGCCGCCCGCCACTCGGCCAGATCATCGGGATCGCGCACGAAGTCGACCGTGATCCCCAGCTCGGCGAACGTGTACGCGAGCAGGTTGTAGGTGCCGCCGTACAACGTCGCGGCGGCGACGAGGTGATCACCGGTGCGTGCGATCGCCAAGAGCGCCAAGGTGACTGCCGCCTGCCCGCTGGCCAGCGCGACCGCGCCGGCCCCGCCCTCCAGATCGGCCAGCCGTTCCTCGACGACCGCGGTGGTGGGGTTGGACACTCGCGTGTAGGCGTGTGTCTCCAAGTCGCGCAAGGCGAATGCGTCGGCGGCGTGGGTGGCGCTGTCGAAGGTGTAGGAGGTGGTCTGATGGATCGGCGTGGCCCGGGAACCCGTCACCGGGTCGGGGCGTGCGCCACTGTGGATCTGCCGGGTCTGGAACCCCCACTGCGCGCTCACCGGGCCTCCAGCACATCGGACCACCAGCGCCGCGCGACCGCGGGATGTGAACGCAGCCAGCCGATCACGGCGTTCTCCCCGAATGCCGCCAGCAGCGGATTCTCGGCGTCCTGGCTGACGCCGCGGGCGCGTTCGGCCAATTCCGCTGGTAATCGCAAGGGTTCGACCACGGCGTCCAGGCGCGGGCCGAGGAAGAACGGCACCGAATACCGGTCCACGCCGGCGGGCGGGCTGACCACCCGGTGGCGGGTCGCGGTCAGGTAGCCCCGGGTGGCGATCTCCAGCATTTCGCCGATATTGAATACGAAGCTGCCCGGTACCGGGACCGCGTCGATCCAGCCGTCGGGTCCCTGCACCTGCAGGCCGCCCACCTCATCCTGTTGCAGCAGTGCGAGATACCCGTAGTCCTTGTGCGCGCCGACGCCTTGATCGGAGCCGGGATCGGCCGCTCCGGACTCGCGTCCCGGATAGTGGATGATCTTGACGTGCGTCGAGGCCTCCTCGTCGAACCAGGTGTCGAAGTAGCCTTCGTCCTGTCCGAGCGCAACGGCCAAGGCGCGCAATACCTCCCGGCTCACACGCAGCGCCTCGGCCTGCCAGGCCAGCGTGGTGTCGCGCAGCTCCGGCAGCGCCTGCGGCCACTGGTTCGGGCCGATCAGCCGCCGCCACACCGGATCGCCGGGGGAGAGGTCGATCGCCTCGCGTTCGGGGCCGATATCGATCTGCTCGCGCCGGTCGGGGGAGCCGGCGGTGTATTCGTGGCCGGTACAGGTGTAGCCCCGGAACTGCGGCGAATTGATGTTCTCGATCGCGAGACGCTGTTCCGGCGGCAGCGCGAAGAACCGGCGCGCCACGTCGAAGATGCCGGAGGTGAGTTCCTCGGGGACACCGTGTCCGATGACGTAGAAGAAGCCGATCTCGTGTGCGGCGTGGCGCAGTTCCGCCAGGAATTCGGCGCGATCCGCGGCCGGACCCCGGAACCGTGCGATGTCGATGAGCGGCAGACGGGCATTCACCTTCGGCAGCGTAGGCACGGTCCGGCGGGCCGGGGAGTCTTGCGCTCACCGTGATCGGATCACTCGCCGAGGGTCGCCAGGATTTCGGCCGCCCACGGCTCGCAGTCGCGTCCGGGGTTGGTGACGCCCATGGCGGCCATATTCGTCAGCAGCATGCCCTTGGCCATGAAGTCGCGTGCTTCCTCCACGGAGGCCCCGGTCAGCTCGCGGACGAGGGTGTAGATGCCGCCGAATCGGGTGCGAATGGACTCGCCGATGGCCGGATCGCCGGCGGCGGCGATGCCTTGCAGGAAGACCCGGGGCAGGTGGTCGTCGCCGAGGAAGTCGCGGTAGCGGTCACCCATGGCGTCCAGCCGTTCCTTCGGTGTCGCGTCGCCGGGAGCGTCGGCGGCGCCGGACCGGAACAGTTCGTCGATCCGGTCGCAGACCCGGGCCAGTACGTCCAGGAACAGCTGCTGTTTGGTGCCGAACAGCCGGATGACGTAGGGCTGCGAGACGCCCGCGCGGCGTGCGATCTCGTCGGTTCGGGTTGCGGCGTAACCGGATTCGGCGAAGGCGCTGATGGCGGCCAGCAGGACCTCTTCGCTGCGTTCACCGGCGGTCATCCGCGTCCTGGTCATGGTGTTCGGCCTCCTTGCCGTCGGGGAATCGGGTCTTCCATTGACATGTTATCAGTCAATGCATACTCTCTAGTTATCAGTCGATAACAACAAAGGCCGGAGCATGACCGACATACTCGAGACATCGACGGGCGCAACCGAATACGCGCCCAAAGCCCGGTCCCTGGCCGCGGTGCTGGCGGCCGTGGGCATCCCCATGTTCATGGTCACGCTGGACAACCTGGTGGTGACCAACGCCCTCCCCGTGATCCGCACCCAACTGGGCGCCTCGCTCACCGACCTGCAGTGGTTCGTGAACGCCTACACCCTCTCGTTCGCCTCGCTGCTGCTCACCGCCTCCGCCCTCGGCGACCGCATCGGCCGCCGCCGGCTCTACCTGGCGGGCATCGCACTGTTCACCGTGGCCTCGGCGGCCTGCGCACTGGCCACCGAGCCGTGGATGCTCATCGCCGCACGAGCGGTGCAGGGCTTCGGCGCGGCGGCGGTGATGCCGCTCTCGCTGACACTGTTGTCGGCGGCAGTGCCGGAAAAGACCCGCAGCGCCGCCATCGGCATCTGGGGCGGCATCTCCGGGCTCGGCGTCGCGCTCGGACCCGTGATCGGCGGCGCGGTCGTCGACGGCCTGAGCTGGCATTGGATCTTCTGGATCAACGTTCCGGTCGGCATCGTCGCCGTACCGCTGGCGGCCTGGGTCCTGAACGAATCATTCGGCGGCGCAAGGAAAGCCGACCTGGTCGGCCTGTTGTTGTCGGCCGGCGGTGTGCTCGGCGTCGTGTGGGGCGTGATCCACGGCTCGGGCGACGGCTGGACCTCCGGACAGGTGCTGGGCGGATTGATCGGCGGCACAGCGCTGCTGGCCGCCTTCGTGGTCTGGGAACACCGGGTCGCCGATCCGATGCTGCCGCTACGACTGTTCCGCTCCCGCGGCTTCAGCGCCGTCAATACGACACTGTTCACCTTCTCGCTCGGCGTCTTCGGCTCGATCTTCCTGCTGTCCCAGTTCTTTCAGGTGGTGCAGGGCCTGACACCGCTGCAATCGGGCATCCGCACGCTGCCGTGGACACTGGCGCCGATGGTCGTGGCCCCGCTCGCGGGTCTCATCGTGGATCGGGTCGGGCCGCGCGTGCTGATCGTCACGGGCCAGGTGCTGCTGTGTGCGGCGCTGACCTGGATGGCGCTCATCACCACCGTGCACGTCGAATTCGGTTCCTTCGTACTGCCGTTCCTGCTCGGCGGCATCGGCATGGGCCTGACCTTCGCTCCGGCCTCGTCGGTGGTGATGGCCAGTGCGGAGCCGGACGATCAGGGCATGGCTTCCGGCACCAACAACACCATCCGCGAGGTCGGCGTCGCGATGGGCATCGCGATCCTGGTCTCGGTGTTCAGCTCACACGGCTCGTATCTGTCCCCGCAGAGCTATGTGAACGGACTGGTGCCGGCCGTGGAGGTCGGCGCGGTCATCGTCGCGGTCGGCGCGGTGGTGGCGCTGCTGCTCCCCGGCCGCAAGGGGAGTGGGTCCGGCGTAAAGACTTCCGGCCACTGATTCCCGAATCCCGCGGCCCCTCGGTTACCTACAGTCGCGTAACCGAGGGGTCGCGGAGCATGATCGAATACCGTGCCGAAGCTATCCCTCGAACGAGAAATCCTGTCCTTCGTCGCCCTCGGTGACAGTTTCACCGAGGGTCTCGACGACCCGTACCCCGACAGCGCGGACACCCCGGACGGGCGGTATCGCGGCTGGGCGGACCGGGTGGCCGAACACCTGGCCGGGCAGGTTCCCGAGGTGCGCTACGCCAATCTCGCGGTGCGCGGCAAGCTGATTCGCCAGATCATCGACGATCAGCTGCCGCTCGCCATGGATCTGCGTCCGGACCTCATCACCTTCTGCGCCGGCGGCAACGACATCCTCCGGCCGGGCAGCGGCGATCCCGACACGCTGGCCGGACTGTTCCGGGACGCGGTCGCCCGGCTCTGCGAGACCGGGGCGACCGTCGTGGTCTTCACCGGCATGGATGTCGGCTCCCAGCCGGTCATGCGCCGCATGCGCGGCAAGATCGCCACCTACAACATGCACATTCGCGCGGTGGCGGACGAATTCGGCTGTCCCGTGGTCGATCTGTGGGGCATGAAGCCGCTGCAGGATCCCCGCGCCTTCGGCTGGGACCGGCTACACCTGTCCCCGGAAGGCCATCGGCGGGTGGCGCTGCGGGTATGCGAGCTGCTCGGCGTCCCCGTCGAAGACGATTGGCGCGCACCGTGGCCCGCACAGGACCCACTGCCCTGGCCGGACGCCCGCCTCCAGGATCTACACTGGGCCAAGGAGTTTCTGCTGCCGTGGATTCAGCGCCGGCTGACCGGCCAGTCCTCCGGCGACGGCATGCGGCCGAAACGGCCCCGCCTGGAACCGGTCCGCTGACCGGCGGGCGTCAGTCCGGGATGACTGCCTCGTAAGCCGTGGCGACCGTCTTCGCGACCTGCTCGAGGGTGGGTGCGGGGCGGTCGCCGAGTTCCCGCTCGACCGAGGTCATATCGACCTCCGGGAGGCCGCAGGCGACGGCCAGCTTCCACGGGCTCAGATCACCGGTCACGTTCACCGCGAAGCCGTGCGTGGAGACATTGCGCCCCACCCGCATTCCGATGGAGGTGATCTTGCGTCCGGTATCGCGGGTCCACACGCCGGTCAGTAGTTCCGAACCGCGCGGGGTCTCGCGGCGTTCGGCGGGAATACCGAGCGCGTCGAGGGCGGCGATCATCCGGTGCTCGACCTCGCGGATGTAGTCGACCACGCCCTCGCCCGGCCGCAGCTTGACCACGAGATACCCGACCAGCTGGCCGGGACCGTGATAGGTGAGCTGACCGCCGCGGTTGGTCTCGAACACCGGGATCGCGGAATCCGGTGCGGGCAGATGCGCTTCCGGGGTGCGCCGGCCGATGGTGAAGATCGGTTCGTGGCTGAGCAGCCACAGCGTATCCGGCCGCCGGTCCTCGACGCGCTCCTGCCACAGCCGCTGCATGCGGTCCATGGCGGCGGAGTATTCGGTGAGCCGGTCGGTGTCGTCGATCAATGCCAGGGGACGGACCTTCACGAAGTCCATTCGTACCACGCGCGCTCGTCCCCGCCTGTTCGCGCCCGCGCCGGGCCGGGGTGCGATGCTGCTCCGCAGTGTGGTCGACGCCCGCAGGGATACCGTCCACGCCCAGCACGATTCTCTCCGCTATCGGCCCCAGGTCGATCCGACCCGATTCGACGCGCCCATGTCTCCCACCGAACTCGCGGCCGAGCCGCCCTCGCTCCCGAAATCCGATCCACGAGCCGGCCACGAGTCGCGCTGGGAGCGGGCGACGGCACTGCCGTTGTCGGCGCTGGCCGTCGTCTTCCTCGTCTCCTATGTCTGGCAGGTGCTCGATCACGGGCGAACTCGCGGACTCGATCCCTGGCTCACCCGAATCGATCTCACGATCTGGGTGCTCTTCTGCCTGGATTTCCTGCTCCGCCTGCGGTTTTCGGTGGATCGCCGACGGTTCCTGCGCAAGAACTGGCTGGATATGGTGATCCTGATGTTGCCGCCGCTGCGTCCACTGCGGCTGGCCCGGGCCGCGCTGTTGATCATGGGCGCGGTCGATCGGCATACCCGGCTGCAGGCGCGGGTGCGGCTCACGGTGTTCGTGGGCGTGAGTTCGGTGCTGCTGATCCTGTTGTGCAGCGTCGCCATGTACGGCGCCGAGCGGGATGTGCCGGACACGCACGTGCACAACTTCGGTGATGCGCTGTGGTGGGCGGTGGTGTCGGTCACCACGGTCGGCTACGGCGATGTGTATCCGGTGACCGTGGAGGGCCGGTTGATCGCCATCGTGCTGATGAGCGTGGGCATCGGGCTCATCTCGTTCGTGATCGGCGGCGTCACCAGCTGGGTCACCGACCAGCTGCGCACTGTCGACGAGACCGCCGAGCATACCGACCGGGAGCTCGGCGAACTGCTCGGCGAAGTCCGGGCCCTGCGCGCCGAGCTCGCGGCGCTGCGCAGCGAACTGCGTACCCCCGCCGACGGGGTGCGAGCTGCGGAAAATGCGGGTGAACCGGGCTGATTACAAGGATTACGATGCGACCAGCAAGAATGGGGAGGCAAATCCGCCCGACCCGCACCACCAGCCAGGGGAGAGACGAACCATCGTGGCCGACGATATCGAACCCGCCCAGCCGTCCGAGGCGCTGAGCGAACAGTCCCTGTTCGCTGCCGCGGAAGCAGCCGAGAAGGCGTTTGCGACGGCCGCCACCCTGGATGAACTCGCGGTCGCCAAGACCGAGTTCATGGGCGGGAAGTCGCCGATCTCGCTGGCCCAGCGTTCCCTGGGCACGCTGCCCAAGGAGGAGAAGGCCGAGGCCGGCAAGCGCGTCAATATCGCGCGTGGCCGCGTGTCCGCCGCCTACGAGGCCCGCAATACCGAGCTGCTCGCCGAGCGCGACGCGGCCGTGCTGGTCGCCGAGTCCATCGATGTGACGCTGCCCGCGCGGCGCGGCGCGATCGGCGCCCGGCATCCCATCACCGTGCTGAGCGAGCGCATCGCCGATGTGTTCGTGGGCATGGGCTGGGAGGTCGCCGAGGGCCCCGAGGTCGAGACCGAGCACTTCAACTTCGATGCCCTGAACTTCCTGCCGGATCATCCGGCCCGCACCATGCAGGACACCTTCCACATCGCGCCGGAGGGTTCGCGGCAGGTGCTGCGCACGCACACCTCGCCGGTTCAGGTGCGCTCCATGCTGTCTCGTGAGCTGCCCATCTACGTGGTGTGCCCGGGCCGCACGTTCCGCACCGACGAGCTGGACGCCACCCACACTCCGGTGTTCTCGCAGGTGGAGGGTCTGGCCATCGACAAGGGCCTGACCATGGCGCATCTGAAGGGCACCCTGGACGCGTTCGCGCGGGCGCTGTTCGGACCGGACACCACCACCCGCATGCGGCCCAGCTTCTTCCCCTTCACCGAGCCGTCCGCCGAGGTGGACGTGTGGTTCCCGGACAAGAAGGGCGGCGCGGGCTGGGTCGAGTGGGGCGGCTGCGGCATGGTGAACCCGAAGGTGCTCATCGCCAGCGGGATCGATCCCGACGTGTACAGCGGTTTCGCCTTCGGCATGGGCATGGAGCGGACTCTCCAGTTCCGCAACGGCCTGTCCGATATGCGCGACATTGTCGAGGGTGATGTGCGCTTCACATTGCCGTTCGGCATCCAGTCCTGACCTGACCCCGATACGAGGAAGCGAAACGTCAAGTGCGAGTAGCGCAATCCTGGCTGACGGAACTCCTGCAGCGCACCACCCCCGAGTGGTCGGTGACGGCTGCGGAGCTCGACGCCGGTTTCGTCCGGGTCGGACTGGAAGTCGAAGAGGTCGATCCGCTGGAGCGGATCGAGGGTGATATCGAGCAGCCGCTCGTGGTGGGCCGCGTCGCCGAGATCACCGAGCTGACCGAGTTCAAGAAGCCGATCCGGTTCTGCAAGGTCGATGTCGGCAATCCGGAACTGCAGGAGATCGTCTGCGGCGCACGGAATTTCGCCGTCGGCGATCTGGTGGTCGTGGTGCTGCCGGGCGGTGTGCTGCCCGGCGGCTTCAAGATCACCTCGCGAAAGACCTACGGCCACACCAGCAACGGCATGATCTGCTCGGTCGCCGAACTGGGCATCGGCAAGGACCACAGCGGCATCCTGGTGCTCGAGCCGGGCACCGCCGAACCGGGCGCCGACGCCAATGCGCTGCTGGGCCTGGACGACACGGTCATCGAACTGGCCATCACCCCGGACCGCGGCTACGCGTTCTCGGTGCGCGGCCTGGCGCGCGAGCTGGCCTGCGGCTTCGACCTGGAGTACGCCGATCCCGCCCAGCGCCTGCTGCCCGACTCCGACGCCGAGGCCTGGCCGGTGAAGATCGAGCCGGAATCGCTGTGCACGCGCTTCGCCGCCCGCCGCGTCACCGGCATCGATCCCGCCGCCGTCAGCCCGTGGTGGCTGCAGCGTCGCCTGCTGCTCTCGGGCGTGCGCCCGATCTCCCCGGCCGTCGACGTCACCAACTACGTCATGCTCGAACTCGGCCAGCCGCTGCACGCCTTCGACGCCGCCAAGGTGTCGGGCGGGCTGGTGGTGCGCCGCGCCAACAAGGGTGAGACCCTGCGGACGCTGGACGAGGCCGAACGCACGCTCGACGCCGAGGACGTGGTGATCGCCGATGATTCCGGTGTCGTCTCGCTCGCCGGCATCATGGGCGGCGCCTCGACCGAGGTCGGCTCGGACACCACCGACATCCTGCTGGAGGCCGCGACCTGGAACCCGGTCGCCGTCGCCCGCACCACGCGCCGGCACAAGCTCGGCTCGGAGGCCAGCCGCCGCTTCGAGCGCATCGTGGACCCCGAAGTGAACCTGGCGGCACTGGATCGCGCCGCCACCCTGCTGGCCGAAATCGCCGGTGGCACTGTGGAATCCGTGCTCACCGACGTCCGCATCCCGGTGCCCGCGATCGCCCCGATCAGCATGGACATCGATCTCGCGGACCGCACCGCGGGCATCCACTACGCGCCGGGCGCCGCCACCCGCCGGCTGCAGCAGGTCGGTTGCGGCGTCGAGGTCGGCGTCAGCGAGGGCGGCCACGCCCAGCTGGTCGTGACCCCGCCCAGCTGGCGTCCCGACCTCACCCAGCCCGCCGACCTGGTGGAGGAGGTGCTGCGCCTGGAGGGCCTCGACAAGATCCCTTCGGTGCTACCCACCGCTCCCGCGGGTCGTGGCCTCAGCGCCGAACAGCGCCGCCGCCGCTCGGTCAGCCGCGCACTGGCTTTCACCGGTGCGGTCGAGGTCCAGCCGCCGGTCTTCATGTCCGCCACCGTGTTCGACACCTGGGGTCTGGATGCGGATGATCCGCGCCGCAAGACGCTGAAGGTGCTCAATCCCCTCGACGCCGAGCGTCCCGACCTGGCCTCCACCCTGCTGCCGGGTCTCCTGGAAGTGGCCGCCCGCAATATCTCCCGTGGCGAACGCGACCTCGCGATCTACGGCATCGCCCAGGTGGTCCTGCCCACCGACCACACGGTCGCGGTGGAGCCCCTTCCGGTCGACCGCCGCCCCACCGAGGACGAAATCGGCGTCCTGCTCCGCTCGCTGCCGGATCAGCCGGTTCACATCGCCGCGGTCCTCACCGGCCGCCGCGAACCCCGCGGACCCTGGGGGCAGGGCCGTCAGGTCGAGGCCGCCGACGCCTTCGCCCTGGCGGATGCCATCGCCGATGCCGCGGGCGTGACCATCGAACGCCGCGCCGCAGCCCTGCTGCCGTGGCATCCGGGCCGTTGCGCCGAACTCGTGGTGGACGGCGTGATCGTCGGCCACGCGGGCGAACTGCACCCGGCGGCCCTGGAGCGTTCGGGCCTGCCCCCGCGCACCTGTGCCCTGGAACTCGACCTCGACGCCCTGCCCCTCCGCGAAAACCGGCCCGCCCCGGTGGTTTCCGCGTTCCCGGCGGTCCTCCAGGACGTCTCGGTGAGCGTCGACAAGTCCGTCCCGGCCGCTGCCGTGGAATCCGCCCTCCGCTCCGGCGCGGGCGCTCTCCTCGAAAGCATCTCCCTCTTCGACGTCTACGAAGGCGCCCAGGCAGGTGAGGGCCGCAAATCCCTCACCTACGCCCTCCGCTTCCGCGCCCCCGACCGGACGCTGACGGAAGACGAGGCCAGCGCGGCGCGCGACGCAGCCGTCGCGGCAGCGGCTTCGGCGGTGGGCGCAGTCCTGCGCGGCTGACCCGGTAGCGAACACGGCGGCTCGCCCGGGCACTTCGGTGCCGGGGCGAGCCGTTCGCATTCCCGCCCCGTAATCCATTGCGGCGCTGCGTAATGGGCTGAACTCCGTTATCGCGCGGGCGGCAGGTTCATGAAGACGCGACTGATCATCGCTGTCAGTTGCTTCCGTTCGGCGGCGGTCAGCGGTGCCAGTAGTTCGTCCTGAACCGCTGCTTCCTCGGCGTTCAATTCGGCGAGCGTGGCACGGCCGGTCTCGGTCAGTGCGACCGTCACCCGCCGCCGGTCGGCCGCGTCGCGCACGCGCTCGACATGACCGAGCGTGCCGAGGTCCTCGACGATCTTCGCGATATCGCTGGGATCGATCGCCAGCCGCAGTGCCAGATCTCGTTGTGCGTGCGGGCCGAAGTCGGCCAAGGCGGCCAGCACGGCCATATGCCACAGCCGCAAACCCCGCCCTGCGAGTCGCTCGGCCAGCCGCTGCCGCGCCGCCTTGCCGGTCCGGGACAGCAAATAGGTCGTGAGAGCGGTCAGGCTCGGCGGCTGCACGGTGGGCTCGTCCATGATAGGACTATAGGTGCCAACCCATCATGGGTGCACACCTAGGAATTGAAGGATCCGCATGGATGCCCTACACCCTCGCCTGCTCGTGGACCGCTTCGCCGCCGGCTTCGAGTTCTACGACGCCGTCCTCCCAGCGCTTTTCGGCGCCCGCCTGAGGAAAGGCACCGCCGCCGGCCCCTACGCGAACTGGGATGTCGACGACCAGGCGATCCTCGTACTCTTCGATCGCGCCGCCCTGGCCGCGACCATCGGCACCACCGATCTCCCGGCCTCGACTCCCGCCGCACAGGACCGGGCCATGTTCGTCTGCCAGGTAGCCGATGTCGACGAGGGCCTGGCTCTGTGCCTGAAACACGGCGGCATATTGGTCACCGAGGCGACGGACCGCCCCGAGTGGGGCCCCGGCCTGCGCACCGCTCACCTGCGCGACCCCGAGGGGCACCTCATCGAACTCCAGTCGTACTGACCCGCCTGCCAAGTGACCGGAAGCCATTGCACTGCGCGGCCTCCGGCGCCGGCCGGCCGCATCCGAACCTCCTCCGCCGGTACCGTGAGCCGCAGACCCGGAAAGCGGGTTATCAGGGCGGGCAGTGCAATTCGCAGCTCCAACCCGGCCAGCTGCCGGCCCAGGCGTCCGTGGATGCCGTGGGTGAAGCGCGTGGTGGTCGGGGGAACGGTCACGTAGCGCAGCAGTTCCTCGGCCGCGCGCTCGGGATCGGTGCGCAGTGTGGCGCACTGTTCCGGGTCGCGCAGCAGTCCGAATGCGCTGAGCGTCAACATATGTGCGCTGATCTCGAATCCGCCGATCAGCAGGAGTGTGGCTGTCCGGGCGAGTTCTTCGTCCCGCACGTCTGCCCGGGTCAGGTCAGCGAGCAGATCGTCGGCCGGTTCGGTTCGCTTGGCGGCGACCAGATTTCGCATGTAGTCCCGCGTCTCCTCGAAAGCGGCGACTCCAGCTTCGACGCGCGTGCTGCGGGGGAGGTCCGGATCGCCGAGGTCGGTGGCGAGTTCGGTCACCAGGCACTGGAAGCGATCGCGGTCGGCGTCGGGCACGCCGAGCAGTTCACAGATCGTCAGTGCCGCAATGGGATGGGCGAACCACTTCACCAGATCGACCGGACCGCCGGCGTGCTCCATGACATCCAGGTACAGGTCACTGATCGCTGCCACTCGTTCGGCGAGCAGCCGCGTCCGCCGGACAGTGAACGTGCCGGTCATCGGTTTCCTTCCGGTGCGCACCTTTCAGGTTGCATCGAACGCTAGGTCGTGTTCAATGGTTTCTCAATGAGAACCTCGTGGAAATCTTCTATTCTCGCAGTTGGAGCGCGTATGCGAATGCAATGACCCTGCGGCGAAACGCAATACCCGAGGCGCGGATTTGCAATGAGATGTCGCTGAACGCATCTCGGCGCCGCGGGACCGACGAAGGAGGATCGCACCGATGCCAGGCGGCAGACTCGCACTCGAGGAGCGGGAATTCATCGCGGCGGGATTGGCCGACGGCTGGAGCTACACCGAGATCGCACGCCGGCTCGAGCGACCGGCCTCGACGGTCAGCCGCGAGGTGATCCGTAATGGGGGACCGGGCCGCTATCGGGCCGACCGGGCACACCGCGCCACCGTGGTGCGAGCCCGCCGGGGCAGAGCACCGCAACCGGCCTCGCCCGCAGCGGGTTTCGGCATGGACGATGAGGCGCTGCGCGAGTTCGCGGCGCGGTTCGCCGAGCTGCTCGTCTTCGACGGGATGCCCCGGATGCAGGCCCGAGTACTGACCTGCCTGCATCTCACCGACTCCGGCAGTCTGACCGCCGCCGAATTGGTGCGCCGCCTCGGCGTCAGCCCCGCCTCCATCTCCACCGCCGTCGGCGCGCTGGAGAAGCGGGATCTCATTCGCCGGGAACGTGATTCAGCACGCCGCGACCGGTACTGCATCGACGACCGCACCTGGTACCGCACCACCCTCAACCTCGCCCGCGCCTCCGAGGCGAAGGTTCGGGCCGCCCGCCGCGGCGCCGAGATCCTCGGCCCGGCCACCCCGGCGGGCGCCCGCCTGACCGAGATCGGCCGCTACCTCGACTACCTGGGCAGCGAAATGGTCCAGGCCGTCGAACGATGGCACGCGGCAGGACCATCCCGGTCCCACCCGGCTGATCGGTGATCCGGCCGGAGCCTGGTCGCGGTGTTCTCCCGCTGCGGTGCCCATACTTTTGGGGCAACGGGGGAAGGGGGTTGCTGTCGCCGAAACCGTCTGTGCTGCAAACGGATCGCGGTGACAGTCTCGGCATTGCCGAGAGCCATGTCGTAGTGCGCCATCGTTCGAGATGTCCTACATGGTCACCAATCTGGTGCCGTGGCGGCCCGCCGCCTGGGCTTTGATGGCGGAGCGTGCCGACCTGTTCGCGACGCGTTCGAAGGGCGCTGGCCTGGATGGGATCGCGGCCCAGGCGGCAGTATTGGCGGCCCGGCTGCGCAGCGACTGACAGCAGCGCCGCGGCCCGGCGCCGGAGGGCGTAGCCCTACCCCCAGTTGGCTTGACTTAACTATAGTCATCGATAAGATGGCTCTAGTTAACTAGAGTTAGAGGGGTTGTCGTGGAAGACTCTGTCCTGCAGGTCGATACGCGGGAGCGGGTACGGCCGACCGCGGTCGTCTGGATTCTCTGTTCCGCGTCGTTCGTGGCGATGCTCGACGTGTTCGTGGTGAACGTCGCCTTCGGGAAGATCGGGCAGAGTTTCCGGGGGGCGTCGCTGGCGGACCTGAGCTGGGTGCTCAACGGGTATGCGATCGCGTATGCGGCATTGCTGATTCCGGCGGGACGGTTGTCCGATCGACTGGGGCGGAAGAACGGATTCCTGGTCGGGCTCGGCGTGTTCACGCTCGGCAGTGCGCTGTGCGCGGTGGCGCCGACGCTGTGGCTGCTGGTCGTATTCCGGGTCGTGCAGGCTGCGGGGGCGGCGGTGCTGACGCCGGCCGCGTTGGGCCTGCTGCTCACCGTGCTGCCGCCGGAACGGGTGAGCGGCGCCGTGAAGGTCTGGGCCACCACGAGTTCCGTGGCCGGTGCGCTCGGGCCCGTCGTGGGCGGCGCGCTGGTGGAGATTTCCTGGCGGCTGATATTCGTGATCAATATTCCGGTGGGCATCGTGGCCGGAATCGCCGCGCTGCGCGCGATTCCGGATCTACGGCAGCAGACTCAGGCCCGGATGCCGGACCTGCTGGGGGTGGCCCTGCTGATCGGTGCGCTCGGCACACTGTCGCTGGGGCTGGTCGAAAGCGGCGCCTGGAGTGGTTCGGCGGTCTGGTCCGTCCTCGGCATCGCCGTCGTGCTGTCGGGGCTGTTCCTGGTGCGTGTGCTGCGGCATTCCGATCCGGTAGTGCCGCCGCATCTGTTCCGGGTGCGGTCGTTCGTGTGGGCCGACGTCACCGTGCTGGCGTTCTGCACCGCGTTCGGGGCATCGTTCCTGAGCATGGTGCTGTGGCTGCAGAACGTGGCGGGCTACAGCGCGCTCGAAGCCGGATTCGCCATCGCGCCGGGCCCGCTGATGGTGCCCGTGTTCGCCGCCGTCGGCCAGTACCTGATCCGCCGACTGCCGGTGAATAGCGTTGTCGCGCTGGGTAATCTGCTGTTCGCGGCGGGGACGCTGCTGCTGATCGCTTGCTCCGGTACGCCGGTCCGGTACGCGCAAGATGTACTGCCGGGCTGGATGGTCATCGGCGCGGGCATCGGTATCGCCCTGCCCAGCCTGATGGCCACGGCGGTGGCCGAACTTCCGGCGGCCCTGTCGGCCACCGGCAGCGCGGTGGTGAACACCGCCCGCCAGCTCGGCTATGTCCTGGGCGTCGCCATCCTGATCGCCGTGTTCGCCGCAACCTCCGATCCCGTCAGCTCATTCCGGCACGGCTGGTGGTTCATCGCCGGTACCGCACTACTCGCCGCGATTACCGCCGCGGGAGTCCGCCCGCGGCCGCAATCGGCATGAGAATGGAGGTCGTCGGTCAGGCCCGGACGGCGGGCGCCCAGTGCGGGTCCCGGCCGGATGCGGCCACGGCGCGCGTGAAAGGGTCCGTGCTGTCGGCGACTTCGACTGCCGCACCGAACATTTCGTATTCGCGATAGCCCTCGGCGTTCCCGTCGACGATCTCCTTGATGGTCGACGCCGACGGCTCGGATATCCGGTACTGCTGGCCGGTCGCCATGGCCACATCCCACCCGTGCAGCGCCAGTTCCAGGAGCAGCATTGCGGCGACCTCGGCGGCGGGCGTCGTGGCCCAGCCCAGATCGATATCACCCTCCCATGTGGCGGGGTCGGACCAGGCTTTGAGCGCCCGATCCAATTGCGCCGCAAACTGTTCGGCCCAATCGCTCGCGGTGGTGAAATCGCGCTCGGTCAGCTCGTCGGGAAGCGGCCGGCGCTGGGCCCGGCACTCCAGCCCGTATGACGAGTAGAGCACCCAGTGGTTGATCAGCGCACGCACATCGAACTCGGCGCAGGGAGTCGGTCCCGACAACAGGTCGGAGCGGACTCCCTGCGCCACCCGGCCGGCTTCGGCAGCGCATTCGGTCATCGCAGAGAAGATCTTGTTCATACCGGGAACGCTAGGTCGATACCGGACATCGGGTCTTGTAGAAACGCGTCACGCCGATCCGCGGCTCAGAGTTGCGTGGCGCCGCCGTCGACGAGCAGTTCCGCGCCGGTGGTGAACGAACTCTGGTCCCCGGCCAGGTAGAGGGCGGTGGCCGCGACCTCGTCGGGATGCCCCATACGGCCGAGCGGTGTGGGTGCGCCGCCGGAATTGCCGTGCGGGAACGCGTCGCGGATCTCGTCGCCGCCGGGTGTCGCTATCGGCCCGGGGGTGAGGGCATTGACCCGGACGCCGCGCCCCGCCAGTTCCGCGGCCCAGGTGCGGGCGAGACTGCGGATGGCGGCCTTGGTGGCGCCGTAGACGCCCAGTCCCGGTACGCCGACCAGGGCCGCGCTGGAAGAGAGCAGGATCACCGAGGCGCCGGCCCGCAATAGCGGGAGCGCCTTCTGAACGGTGAAAACCGTCCCCTTCAGGTTGATCGAGGTGGTGCGTTCGTACTCCGCCTCGGTGATCTCGCCCAGTGGACCGAAGTCCCCGACCCCGGCATTGGCCACCACGATGTCGAGATGTCCACTGCGCTCACCGATTTCGGCGAACACCCGATCGAGTTCCTCGAGACTCGACACATCACTCCGAATCCCGACGCCGCGCTTGCCGACCGCTTCGACGGCGGCATCCAACTCGGCCTTGCGTCGCCCGGTCAGATACACCGTGGCTCCCTCCGCGGCGAACCGGCGAGCAATGGCCAGCCCGATGCCGGAGGAGGCCCCGGTTACCAGCGCGATCTTATTGTCCAACTGTCCCATGAGATTCTCCGATTCCTAGAGGTAACAACTGTGGTTACATTGATGGGCTGGAAAAAGGACTTCATCGGATCGAGGCGTGAGATCATTTGACCCGCAATGTGTCTCGTAGCACGTCTTCGAGCGTCGTTCTCGCCAACTCCGCACGAAGCGCGCCTTCGGCCCGCTCGTAAGCGGCGGTCATCGCGGGCCTGATCCCATTGCCCACAACGCATTCCGGGTCCGGCGTGGCAGGATGCAGCGCAAAAACCGGCCCGGGCTCGATGGCCTCATAAACCTCGAGCAAGCTGATCGCACCGAGGTCCCGAGACAACATCCATCCCGCCCCCGCCCCCCGCCGCGACTCGACCAACCCCGCCCTGCGCAGCTCGCCCAGCAACCGCCGTATCACCACCGGATTGGTATTCACACTCGTCGCGATCTGCTCCGAAGTGGCCACCACATTCCCCCGCCGCTGATACAACCCGATCCACGTCAGCGCATGCGCCGCAATGGTCAGCCTGCTGTTAGCACTCATAACCCGCACCTCCGACCATGTCGTAACAGTAACGGTTACGTCCAACCGATGGCAAGCGCCCGTTGCACGAGCGTGGCGAAGTCGCCTCAACTCGCCACTCACCGAACACAAGGCATTTCGCGTCCTACCTGACGATCTCACCTGACCTGGCAGCTCGACTCCGCCCTCGCCCGATGGTTCGGCTGATTCGTCGCGGCGGGCAGGCAGAATGCCGGGGTGGAATCTGTTGAGGTGGGTCGCGCGACGTTGCGCAAGGTGACCTTGCGGTTGGTGCCGTTTTTGGGGTTGCTGTATTTCGTGAACTATCTGGATCGGGTGAATATCGGGTTTGCCGGTCCGAACGGGATGAAGGCCGAGCTCGGGTTGAGTGAGACGGTCTTCGGATTCGCTTCGGGGATCTTCTTTCTGGGGTACCTGGTGCTCGAGGTGCCCAGCAATCTGGCGCTGCACCGCTTCGGCGCGCGGCGCTGGATTGCCCGGATCCTGGTGACGTGGGGTGTGATTGCCTCGGCAATGGCCTTCGTACCCAATGGCACGACGCTGATCGTGCTGCGGTTCTTGCTGGGTGTGGCCGAGGCCGGGTTCTTTCCGGGAATTCTGCTGTATCTGACCTATTGGTTCCCGCAGCAGCAGCGGGCGCGGATCGTCGCCCTGTTCATGACCGCCGTGCCGATCTCGACGGCGCTCGGCGCAACCCTGTCGAGCCTGGTATTGCAGTGGGGCAACGGGGTTTTCGGGCTCACCGGATGGCGCTTCATGTTCCTGGTGGAGGGCGTGCCGTCCCTGATACTGGCCGTGGTCACCTGGTGGTACCTCACCGATCGGCCGGAGCAGGCGCGCTGGCTGGAACCGCACGAAAGGCAGTGGCTGGCAACCGAACTCGCGGCGGAGGACGAGCAACGGTCGGTGAGCGGGCACTGGACGGTGCGCAAGGCGCTCACCTCGCCGCGGATTCTCGGCCTGGCACTGGTGTACGCCGGGATCGTCTACGGCCTGTATGCGCTGGGCTTCTTCCTGCCCACCATCATCAATGGCTTCCAGCAGCAGTACGGCACGCACTATTCGGTGATCCAGCGCGGTCTGATCAATGCCGTGCCGTATGTGATCGGCGCGGTGGTCATGGTCCGGTGGAGCCGCCACGGTGATCGCACCGGCGAACGGGTGTGGCATGTGGCGCTCCCCGCCCTGGTGGGCGGGCTCGCCATTCCGGTCACGCTGTACCTGGGTGACCCCTTCGGGGCCATGGTCGCGGTGACCGTCTGTGCGGTCGGGGTGCTGGCGGCACTGCCGACCTTCTGGGCGCTGCCCAGTACCTTCCTGTCCGGCGCCGCCGCGGCCGGCGGTATCGCGCTGATCAATTCCATCGGCAATATCAGCGGTTTCGCGGCGCCGTATGTGACAGGTTGGCTGAAGGATTGGACCGGTTCGCAGCGGGCCGGGCTGTGGGTGGTGGGCGTCTGCATGGTGGCTTCGGCCCTCGGCGCGCTGGCCATGCGCAACGCCACCCGGGAGCGGGTGCGGTAGGAAGGAACCATGCTGCATCCAGCGACCCCTGTCCTCAATGCGCTGAGCTTCGTGCCGGGCGATCGGCGGATCCTCGCGACCCCGGACCAGTTCGGCGTGCCGTACGAACAGCTGTCGCTGCGTACCACTGACGGTGAGACGGTGGATGCCTGGTTCGTGCGCGCCGCGCGGGAACCGCTGGGGCACATCCTGTTCGCGCACGGGAACGGCGGGAACCTGGGGGATCGCTCGCCGATCCTGGCCTTGCTGGCCGCGGCCGGATTCGATGTGCTGGCCTTCGACTACCGGGGTTACGGCCGCAGTTCCGGACGGCCGAGCGAGCACGGGACCTATCGGGACGTGCGAGCCGCGCGGGAGGCGCTGCTCGCACAGCCGGGGGTGGATCCGGACCGGGTGGTGTACCTGGGTAAATCGCTCGGCGGCGGCGTCATGCTGGAGCTGTCGAATGCCCTGCCGCCCGCGGCGCTGGTCCTCATGTCGACCTTCACCGGCATGCGGGACGCGGCCCGGGCGGTCTACCCGTTCCTGCCGAAACTGCTGGTGCCCAACGCCTATCCGAGTCTGCGGCGCATTCGTACGTTGCGCTGCCCGGTGCTGATCATGCACGGCGATGCCGATGAACTACTGCCGGTGCAGATGGGCCGGACCTTGTTCGCCAATGCGTCCGAGCCGAAGCAGCTGGTGATCTATCCCGGCGCTCATCACAACGATCTGGTGCTGATTCCGGGCTGGGCCGACACCGTGGCGGCCTGGCTCGCCGGGGTATTGCCACCCGCGCGGCGCGCGCCACAGTGATTTCCGGGCGGCATCACGCCGCGGCGGCGTGACTTCCGCGCAGGATATTGAGCAGGAACTCGGCATTGCTGCCGGTCTTGCGCAGGCCGTCGAGCAGTATGTCGAGGGCGCGCTGGTCGTCGAGCCCGGCCAGGGTGCGTCGCAGCTGGTCGACCGCGCGGCGCTCATCGGGGGCGAAGAGCAGTTCGTCGCGCCGGGTGCTGGAGCGGTTGATGTCGACGGCGGGGTAGATATGCCGCCCGGCCAGCGTGCGATCCAGCTTGAGCTCGGCATTACCGGTGCTCTTGTACTCCTCGAAGATGAGGGTGTCGGCCTGCGACCCGGTCTCGACCAGGGTGGTCGCGATAATGGTCAGCGAGCCGCCGCCTTCGATATTGCGGGCCTTGCCGAGGAACCTCTTCGGCGGCAGCAGGGCCGCGGAATCGACTCCGCCGGAAAGGATCCGGCCCGAGGCGGGCCCGGACAGGTTGTAGGCGCGGGCCAGTCGCGTCAGCGAATCGAGCAGCACGACGACATCGCGGCCCTGTTCGACGAGCCGCTGGGCGCGTTCGATGGCGAGTTCCGCGAGTGCGGCCTGCTGGGCGGGTGATTCGTCGAAGGTGGCCGCGACGACCTCGGCGGGAATGCCGCGCGACATCTCGGTGACCTCCTCGGGCCGTTCGCCGACGAGCACCATCATGAGGTGCACTTCGGGATGATTGGCCACCAGGCCGTGCGCGATCTCCTGCAGCACAGTGGTTTTGCCCGCCTTGGGCGGTGCGACGATCAGGGCGCGCTGCCCCTTGCCGATCGGCATCATCAGGTCGATGACGCGGGTGGTGAGCTGATGCCTGCCGGTCTCCAGCCGCAGTCGCTCGTCGGGATGGATGGGGGTGAGGTCCGCGAATCGCGGCCGGGATTTGACCGCGCCGGGCGCCTCGCCGTTGACGGTGTCGACCCGCACCAGCGGAGCGAGCTTGCCGCTCTTGGGATTCGGCTGCGCGAGGCCGGCTACGGCGTCGCCGCGGCGCAGATCGTGCTCGCGGACGAGCCGGGTCGGCACGTGGATATCGTTTGTCCCGGGCAGGTAGCCGTCGACACGGAGAAAGCAGTTCTGGCCGTGGAAGTCGATGATTCCCATTGCGGGCGTGAGTGTTTCGATGTGCTCCAATGCGGGAGCGGGATTGATGGTTGTCATGGTGTTACTCCTCGAGAGGCATGAGAAAGGAAGGTTGAGACCGGAGCGGCATTGGGCCGCTTCCGGATTCGAGCGGGGTCTACGCGGGTAGCCGAACCACACCTGCGGAATCCGTACTCGTGAGGGAAGAAATCTCGGGGGAGGGACCTGCTACGTCGACCTGCATCCTCGAGACTGCGACCACTTCACCGTACGCCCCGGATCGCACATCGCGCAATCCCGGCGTTTCGCCCGGCGGTCGGTGGCGCTGCGTAGCCTGGAACGCATGAGCGATGCGGAGATTCTCGCGGGGCAGTTGTCGCAGCTGTCGGATGGCGAGCTCGCGGCGGTGGTCGCGGTCGCCAGCCACGGCCGGGCCGGTCTGGCTGCACTACATGCGGTGGCGCAGTCGATCGCGGCCACGTCCGGCAGTCATGTTTCGGATGTCATCGATGTGACTCCTGACACCCCGTTCCCGGAAAGCTATCCGGAGTCTGAGACGCCCGGCCCGTCGGTGCAGGTCGGAGACGGTCCCGTCACCCCTGTAACACCGATACCGCCTGCGGGTATTCCGTCCGGGACGGAGATCGGCGGCTATACGACAGCCGGTGTCCCTACTTTCGAGTCAGTTCGCGATAAGGTCGAGCAGCGCTACGGCACCTCGCAGGGGATGGGCGAATTGGATCGGCAGACACCGGCGGGTCGTAGCGTCGACGAACAGTGGGATGCGCGGCGCAAGGCCGCGCGGGACCGCCTGGACCAGATTCGAAAATCGATGCACGACAACGATTCCGAGTAGTCCAGCGGTCCGTACGACCGATGGGTGGAACCCTATGACCGAGCCTCGCGAAATCGCAGAGCGCCTGCTCGACCTCCAGGTCGACTTCATTGTCGCGGAGGTGACCGGCGAGCGCTTCGCCGAGGTTATCGTCCGCGACGTGGACGCGGTGATCGGTGTCGCAGACACCATCATCTTCCGCGATGTCGTGGAGATCGATCAGGCCAAGCAGACCGTCGCCAATGTGATCGACCTGATCGGCGGCAGCCCCGTCCTCGGCGAGATGGTCGGCACCCTGGCCAACTCCCTCTACGAGAACATCGCCGCCAACAATGACTACACCCTCGGCGACGTGGTCGAACGCGAGCCGGTGGAACAGCTGCTGGAGAAGATCTTCGGCCTGCACCAGGCCCAGGAACGAATCCTGGAGCGGCTCACCGAGAGCCCGCTGATCGCGACGGTCGCCGCCAAGTTCGTGGACAAGCTGGTCGACGATCTGATGGAGGCCAACAAGCAGATGGCCTCGAAGATTCCCGGCGTCGGCTCCCTGGTGTCGATGGGCACCAATGCTGCCAAGTCCGCGCGCAAGGCGGCGGAGAAGGCCGGCGGCAGCTTCATCGGCGAAATGGCGGGCAAGGGCGCGCAATTCGCGCTCAAGCGCACCAATAACGCCATCCGCGAAATGCTCCGCGACGCACCCGTGCACGATGCGGCCATGGAATTCTGGGACCTGCACGCGGGCGAGCCGGTCAGTGGACTGCGCGAATACCTGTCCCAGCAGGATCTCTACGAGCTCGCCCTGATCATCCACCGGATCGCGCTCACCACGCGCGAGAAGGAGTACTTCGGGGTGCTGGTCGACCAGGGCGTCGAGGTCTTCTACGAGAAGTACGGCGACTACACCCTGGCGGGACTGCTGCCGGAACTGGGCCTGTCCAATGAGGTCATCGCCGAGGAGATCCTGCGCTACGGCCCGGCCGTGGTGGAGGCCGCCAAGCGAAATGGCGTGCTGGCCAAGCTGATCCGCGAGCGGCTGGAGCCGTTCTTCCTGTCGGAGCCGGTGCTCGCCGTGCTGACGGAAGCTACCAAGTAAGACCGACGGAAACGGGCCGGTCACCGAAAGGTGACCGGCCCGTTCGTGTTTCGTGGTATCAGCTTTCGACGATCGCGATGCCGTCGATCTCGACGAGCATCTCCTCGCGCGGCAGACCCGTGAAAACCGTTGTGCGGCTGGGTAGCACACCACTGGTCGTGTTCTCGTTCACGAACTTGCCGTAGGCCTCGTTCATGATGGCGAAGTCCTCACGCTTGGTGAGGTACACGCGCAGCATCACCACATCGTCGAAGCGTGCCCCGCCGGCCTCCACGATGGCCCGCACATTCTCGAGCGTCCGGATGGTCTGGTTCGCAACGTCTCCCGGGTAGAGGTATTCGTTGGTGTCGGGATCGACCGGTCCTTGTCCGGAGACCTGCAGGAACGGCCCCTTCCGTACACCCTGGGAGAAGGTGTGGGCGGGTGCGGGCGCCTGGTCGGTGCGGATGGCGATCTTCTCGGTCACAGTGGGCCTTTCACTGGTCGGGGCTCGGACTCCAGCCGAGCTCGGTGGATACGGCGTCGGCGGTGGCGCGCACGCGCGGCAGCAGACCGAGCACCTGGTCGTGGTCGAGCAGCATGTCCGGCACGGAGACCGACAGTGCGGCGACGACCGTGCCGGTCCCGTCATGGATCGGGACGGCAATGCAGTTGATGAAGCTCTCGTGTTCCTCGTGATCCTCCGCGAACCCTTGGGCGGCAACGAGTTCCAGCTCCACGAGGTACTGCTCCGGCGTGCGGATGGTGCGGTCGGTATAGGGCCGATAGTCGAGGCGCCCGGCGATGACCGGCCACTGCGCCCGCGGCTGCCCGGCCACCAGCACCTTGCCGACCGCCGTGCAGTGCAGCGCCGCGGGCCGCCCGATCCGCGAGTACATGCGCACGCTGTGGGTGGCGTCGAGCTTGTCGATGTAGACGGCCTCACCGGATTCGTAGGTGGCCAGGTGCACGGTCTGCCCGGTCTCGGCATTGAGCGCGCTCAAATGCGGCCGCGCCACCGTGCGCACGTCACGCCCCTCGAGCGACCGGTTGGCGAGTTCGAAGAGCCTGGTGCCCAGCCGATACCGGTGCTCGCTGTCATGGGTGACGAAGCGCTCGGCCTCCATGGTCTGCAGCAGCCGCAGCACCGTCGACTTGTGCACCCCCAGCAGTGCGGCCAGCTGGTCCAGGGACTGCGGTTCCTCACCGAGCCGGACGAGCAGGTGGAGGGCGCGCTGGAGACTCTGGCTCATGACGCCACATTCTCGGCTACGGCCACGCCGGGCGGGTAATGCATACCCGCCCACTCGGACGCGGTTGCGGCGGCGAGGTATTCGAGCACCGGTAGCGGAGCCAACTCGGCCACATCACCGGTGCCGGTGAGTGCGGCGGCGGCGCAGAGGTGGCCGAACCGCAGCAGTTGCTCATGGGATCGGCCCTGCAGTAGCGCGCCCAGGTAACCGCCCGCGAAAGCGTCTCCCGCACCGATTCTTTCGGTGACCTCGAGAGCCAGCGCCGGAACTTCGAGCCGGTCCGCGCCGAGGAAGCCGGTCACGGAATGCTTGTCGTTCTTGACGATCAGATGCCGGGGCTCGGGGAAGAGAGTGCGCAGCTTGCCGGCGTCGGCAACGCCGAAGACGGCCTCGGCCTCGTCGGCCCCGAGGAACGCCACATCGGCGGCGCGCAGATGGCGGGCCAGGATGTCGGCGGCGACATCTGCGCGCCGATCCCACAGTGCGGGGCGGTAATTCAGGTCGAAGCTGATCAGCCGTCCGTGTCTGGGGAGGGCGAGGATGGCCTCGGTCAGTTCGGTCGCGGAGGGCGACAGCGCGGTCGTGATGCCGGTGAAGTGGATCAGTTCGGCGGTATCGAGCAGTGCCGCCGCGGCATCGAGGTCGGTGCGGGAGAGTGCGCTGGCGGCCGAGCCGGTGCGGTAGTAGAGCATGCGGCTGGCGCCGGCGTCGAGGTCGGTGGGCCGTCCCGAGCCGCTGCCGCGTTCCTTCACGTAGACGGCGGTGGGCCGGGCCGGGTCGACGGTGACCGCGGAGGTGTCGACGCCGCGGCCGGTGAGTTCGCGAATCAGGTAGCGCCCGAAGCCGTCGTCGCCGATGCGGGAGATCCAGGCGGTCGGTACGCCGAGCTGGGTGAGGACGCCGGCCACATTGGCCTCGGCGCCGCCGGTGCCGCGTTCGAAGACGGGGGAGTCCTCGAGCGGCCCGGGCCGGGCGATCAATACCGCGAGCCCTTCGCCGACGGTGACGGCGCGTGGGGTCGGCTGGATCACACCGATCTCCTTCGAGTGGTTGCGGCATTCGGACATCACGTGCAGAATAACCACCGGAAACACGATGTGCAACAAGCGTTGCAAATTATGCAATGTCTTGACGCTATGACCGGAAGGAGCGTCGTGGCCGCCGACAAGGATGTCGCCGCAATCCCGAACGAGCCGGGCGAGCTGATTCTCGGCCCGCAGCACAAATCGCTGCCGCCCGCCGCCTGGGGACTGACGGTGCGGGAATTCCTGGCCACGGCACCGCATCTGGACGAGCTGCAGACCCCGGTCCTCACCATGGACCGCGCGGCGCTCGACGCCAATCTCGCCGTCATGGCCGACTGGGCGCGGACCGCCGGCGTGCGGCTGGCCCCGCACGGCAAGACCTCCATGTCGCCGCAACTCTGGTTCGAACAGCTCGCGGCCGGGGCGTGGGGCATCACCCTCGCCACCGGATGGCAGGTGCAGGTGGGCCGCGCACTCGGCCTGAACCGCATCATGCTCGCCAATGCCCTGCTGGATCCGATCGGATTGCGCTGGGCCGCAGCCGAAATCGTGGCCGACCCGAACTTCGAACTGTTCAGCTGGGTGGACGGCGTCGACTCGGTGCGCGAGATGGAACGACACCTCGCCGACGCGCCGGAGGGCGTCCGGCTGTCGGTGATCGTGGAACTCGGTGGGTCGCACGGCCGTACGGGCGCCCGCGGCAAGGCAGCCGCCCACGAGATCGCCGACGCCGTGCACAAGTCCGCCCGGCTGAAGCTGGCGGGCATCGGCGGCTACGAAGGCGCCCTCGCTCACGATCGCAGCGCCGAGGCGGTGGCCGCCGTGCGCTCCTATCTCGGCGAGATCGGCACGCTGCATCGGGAACTGGCCGCCGAGGGCCGCTACGAGGACGCCGCGATCATCACCGCGGGCGGCAGCGCCTATCCCGATCTCGTGGTGGAGCAGCTGGCCGAATACGCGGACGAGGAAGGCGCACAAGGGATTCCGACCACCGTCGTACTGCGTTCCGGTGCGTACCTGATCCACGACGACGGCTTCTACTCCGGCATCTCACCACTGGCCGCGGGCCGTGCCGAGCGCCCGCTGCGGTCGGCCATGCACGGCTGGGCACGCTCGGTGTCCCGCCCGGAAACGGAACTCGCGCTGCTCGACGCCGGCAAGCGTGATCTTCCGTTCGATGAGGGGCTGCCGGTCCCGCAGCGGATGGCGGGACCGGCAGCACGTCCGCTGCCGACCGGTGCGCACGTGTCCGCGCTGAACGACCAGCACGCCTTCCTGCGGCTGCCCGGCGGCAGTGCGGCCGATGTGCCGGTGGGCAGTGTGGTGCGGCTGGGTTTGTCGCATCCGTGCACGGCCTTCGACAAGTGGCGGCTCATTCCGGTGATCGACGACGCCGAGGCCGCACGGCCCCGGATCGTGGATTTCCTGCCGACCTATTTCTGAGCGGAATATCATGGCCGACTTGCTGATTCGTGACATCGACGTCATCGACGGCACGGGTGCGCCGCGCTACCGCGCCGATGTGCTGGTGCACGGCGGGCGCATCGCCCGGATCGCGGAGCCCGGCACCCTGCCCGGTGCGGACCGCATCCTCGAAGAGCGCGAGAACATGGTGCTCGCACCGGGTTTCATCGATATGCACGCCCATTCGGACCTGCATCTGCTCACCGCGCCGGAGCACTTCCCGAAGGTGAGCCAGGGCATCACCACCGAGGTCATCGGACAGGACGGGCTGTCCTATGCGCCGATCGACGACGCGACCCTCGCCGTCGTACGCCGCCAGATCGCGGGCTGGAACGGCAATCCCGCCGATCTGGACTTCACCTGGCGCACCGTCGGCGAGTACCTGGATCGGCTGGATTCGTCCGGGATCACCCCGAACGCCGCCTACCTGGTGCCGCAGGGCACGCTGCGCATGATGGTGGTGGGCAATGACAAACGCCCGGCCACCCCGCCGGAGATCGACCGCATGCGCGAACTGCTCGCACAATCCCTGGCCGAGGGCGCGGTCGGCATGTCCAGTGGGCTCACCTACACGCCCGGCATGTACGCCGACACCACCGAACTCGCGGCCCTGTGCGAGGTGGTGGCCCAGGCGGGCGGCTTCTACGCCCCGCACACCCGTTCCTACGGCAAGGGCGCACTGGATGCCTACGCCGAGATGATCGAGCTGTCCCGCCGCACCGGCTGCGCCCTGCACCTCACCCACGCCACCATGAACTTCGGCGAAAATCGCGGCCGCGCACCGGAATTCCTCGCCATGATCGATGCCGCCCTCGCTGAAGGCTGCGACATCACCCTCGATACCTACCCGTATCTGCCGGGCTCGACCACGCTGTCGGCGCTGCTGCCCAGCTGGGCCATGTCCGGCGGGCCGGATGCGGCGCTGGAACGGATCTCGGACCTCGACACCCGGCTGGCAATCGTCGCGGACGTGAACGTGCACGGCTCCGACGGCTGTCACGGCGTGACCGTGGACTGGGACACCATCCAGATCAGCGGCGTGGCGAACCCGGACCTCGAACGGTACGTGGGCCGCACCGTCACCGAGATCGCGGTCGCCGAGGATGTCCCCCCGGTCGAGGTCTTCTTCGACCTGCTGACCCGGGATCAGCTGGCCACCAGCATCCTTCAGCATGTCGGCCACGAGGAGAACGTCCGCGCGATCATGCGCCACCACCGCCACATGGCAGGCACCGACGGCCTGCTCGCCCCCGAACGCCCGCACCCCCGCGCCTGGGGCACCTACCCCCGCTACCTCGGCCATTACACCCGCGAACTCGGCATCCTCGAGCTCGAGGACTGCGTCCACCACTGCACCGGCCGTCCCGCCGAACGCCTGCGCCTCCGCGACCGCGGCCTCATCCGCCCGGGTTACGCCGCCGATCTGGTTCTCTTCGACCCCCAGACGGTTCTCGACACCGCCACCTTCGACAACCCGAAACAACAGGCCCAGGGCATTCCTTACGTTCTCGTCAACGGCGAATTCGCCATCAACGCAGGCAAACCCACCGGCACCCGCGCCGGTCGCGCCCTACGTCGTGACCCGGTCTCGGGCGATACCCGATGACCGCCTACCGCCTGTCCCTGTCCCTGATGCAGAAGGAGATCCCGTGACCACCGCCATGGAGGCGATTCTGGCCGATAAGGCGCTGACCGTTGTGCGCGCGCCGGAGATTCCGGATCCGGTGGCCCTCGCCGATGCGCTGGCCGGGGCCGGAATCCGGGCCGTGGAGCTGACTTTCACCACGCCGGGCGTGCTGGATTGCCTGCGTAAGGTTGCCGAGGCCGGGCGGGCGGTGATCGGGGCGGGGACGGTGCTGAACGCCGAGCAGGCGCGTGCGGCGATCGATGCGGGTGCGCAGTTCCTGGTTACGCCGGGCAATACCGAAGCCGTCGCGGAAGTGGCTGCGCGGCACGGGATTCCCGTTGTCATGGGGGCCTTCACGCCGACCGAGGTCATGCGGGCCATGGATCTGGGTGCGGCCGCGGTGAAGATCTTTCCGGCCAGGGCGCTCGGCCCCGGGTATCTGAAGGATCTGCGCGGGCCGTTTCCGGGGGTGCGGCTGATTCCGTCGGGTGGGGTCAATGCGGGGAATGCCGCCGAGTTTCTTGCCCAGGGGGCGGTGGCGGTGACCGCCGGCACCGATGTAGTCCCGCCGGCCGCCGTGGCGGCCGGTGATTGGGCCGGGATCGCCGCGCGTGCGGCCGGTTTCGCCCGCTCCTTGCACTGAGAGGTAAACATGAGCGCCACCGTCGACTGGCTGCGTACGAGCACGCCGGGACTGTTGCTGCTGTGCGGTCTCGCGATCGCCGTGCTGCTGCTGGCCATCATCCGGTTCAAGCTGGAACCGTTCATCGCCCTGCTGCTCACCGGTCTCGGGCTGGCGCTGGCCGCCGGCCTGCCGGTATCCCAGATCGTCGGCACCCCGCTGAAGTCCTCGGACTCGTTGCTGGAGACCGGATTCGGCGGGATCCTCGGCCATATCGCCGTGATCATCGGCCTGGGCACGGTACTCGGCGCGATCCTGGAACGCTCCGGCGGCGCCGACGTACTGACCGAGAAGCTGCTGAACATGTTCGGCGAGAAGGGCGCTCCGGTCGCCATGGGCCTGCTCGGGCTCATCTTCGGCATTCCGGTGTTCTTCGATATCGGCATCTTCGTGCTGGCGCCGCTGGTGTACGTGGCCGCCAAACGCGGCGGGCGCTCGCTGGTGCTGTACGCCATGCCCATGGTGGCGGGCCTGTCCATGACCCACGCGTTCCTGCCCCCGCATCCGGGTCCGGTATCGCTGGGCGGGCTGATGGGCGTGAGCCTGGGCTGGCTGATCCTCATGGGATTCGTCTGCGGCATACCGGGATTCATTGCCGCGGGCATCGTGTGGGGCAGCTGGATCGGGAAGCGCATCCAGGTAGAGGTGCCCGCCGAGTTCCTGGTTCGCAAGCGCGATTCAGGCTCCGCCACCGCAGATTCCGGCAGTCCGGTCGCGGTGGCTTCCGGTCCCGGTGCGGCGGCGGTCGGTGTCGCGGCCCCCGTGCGCCCGCCCTCAGTGGTGCTGATCGGCGGTATCATCGCGATCCCGCTGGTGCTGATTCTCGGCGCGACCTTCGGAAGTCAGCTGCTGCAGGCGAATTCGACGCCGCTGGAGGTGCTGACCTTCCTCGGTACGCCCGCCGTGGCCCTGCTGCTGGCGGTGCTGGTCGCGTTCTATGTGCTCGGCATCCGCCGCGGCTCCTCGGTGCAGGAGCTGGGCGCGGTGACGGCCGAATCGCTGCGGCCGGTGGGCATGCTGCTGCTGGTGGTGGGTGCGGGCGCGTTCTTCGGCAAGGTCATCTCCGCGACCGGGATCGGTACCGCCTTGGCGCACACCATGTCCGAGGCCGGGCTGCCGGTGATCGTGCTGGCGTATGTGATCAGTTGCGGCCTGCGGATCGCGCAGGGCTCGGCGACGGTGGCGATCGTCACCACGGGCGGCATCGTCGCGCCGCTGGTGACCGGGCACGGTTATTCGCAGCTGGCGCTGGCGCTCATCGCCATGGCCATCGCGGCCGGCTCGATCGTCCTCAGCCACGTGAACGACGGTGGTTTCTGGATGATTTCGAAGTTCTTCAATCTCAGCGTGAAACAGACCCTGCAGACCTGGACGGTGCTGGAAACCATTTTGTCCGTGGTGAGTTTCGCGGTGGCGGCGCTGTTGTTCGCCGTACTGACCTGATCACTGTCCGACGCGATCGGGTCCGATCCGGCAGAGTGGGTTCAGGACATTCCGGACGTTGGGAGCGGGTCATGGATCTACCGATCGCCGGTGCACACCTGACGGTGCTGCGTTCCGATCCCATACTCGTGCTGGGCGCGGGCGAATACGAGCTGCACGTGGAAGGCGAACTGGCCGTGCACAGCCCGACCGGTCCGACCCTGCACCGCATTCCCGGCGAACCACACACCGACGAGCTGACGGCCGCGCTCACCGGTGAAGTGGTGTCGGCGGCGGTCGCCGCCGGGGGCGCGCTGGGCATCCTGCTGGAGTCGGGCCACCGGCTGGCGGTCGAACCGGACCCCTACTTCGAGGCGTGGAATCTCACCGCACCCGGCCGCTACCTGGTGGTGTGCATGCCGCGCGGCGAACTCGCGATCTGGTCCGCCGAAGAGTGAGTGGGACAGTTCGCGCGCGGCCGGTGCGTTCGTGCACCGGCCGCGGCGCGATCGTGCAAGGGCGACGATAGCCATACCTTTGCCCGCTGCTCGGAAACCCCAGCGGCACGCGGCGTGGTTCGCCTCATCCGGGACGGGGTGAACCGCGGCCGTGCCGTCCCCTCCCGGGCCTCCGTGGTGGCCGTACATCGTCGGACGGCCTGGATGAGCATCCCGATCCGGCGTGTCGATCGTCAAGTTCCGGCCCTGTCCCAATTTGTCCCAGTTGCGGTTTTCGTGGATGCTCTCCCGGGCGCGCAGGGAAGATTCCTGCCGCTCAGCTGTCCGAGACGGACCCGTGTGGGTCCTCGACGCAGCTCGAGGCAGCACGGATCTGTGGAGGTTGGAGCTTGTCCGGCACACGCGAAGGGATCGCGAGCTATCTGCGTGCGCGCCGCGAGGCCTTCGGCTTGACACGGGCCGAACTGGCCCGCCGCGCCGGCATCTCGGAGGGCCTGCTGCAGAAGATCGAACAGGGCACCCGCCCGCCCACCGCCACCGCGCTCGGCCCGCTGTTCGATGTCCTGCAGGTGCCGGTCCAGATCCGCGAGCATGCCGCCGGCCTGCTGCAACCGGAGTTGGCCGTCGAATTGCTCGACGGCCCACCCGAACCCGGCGAACTGGCCTTCCTACACAGCCTGCCTTACCCCGCCTGCATCCAGACCATGCCCGCCGTGGACGTCGTCGCCGCCAATGACGCCTACCTGCGCACCTTCCCCGGCCTGCAGGCCGGCGACAATATCCTGGAATGGCAGCTGCTGAATCCGGTGGCGCGCGAGGTGATCGAGGAATGGGAGCGCGAAACCCATTTCCTGGTCTATGGTTTCCGCCACATGGCCAACGGCCTCATCCCGCCCGAGCGGCACGCGCGGATCGTCCACGCCTGCAGCGCCTCGCCGGACTGGGAACGACTGTGGTCCACCGATATTCCGCCCGCCGATCTCCCGCGCCGGCCCGGCCGCCTGAAATCGCCCGATACCGGTGAGTGGATCACCGTGTCCGTTCAGATCTTCCGCTTCGAACTGCCGCGCCGCCCCTGGTGGCTGTACACCCTGACCCCGATCCCCCTGCTGGAGTCCGCGATTTGACCGGCGTACACCAGGGGATCGCCAACTATCTGCGAAGCCGGCGAGAGGCCATCGGCCTCACCCGGGCCGAATTGTCCCGGCTCGCTGGTATTTCCGAGGCCCTGATCCAGAAGATCGAACAGGGCACCCGCCCGCCCACCGCCACCGCGCTGGGCGCGCTGTGCGACGCACTCGGCGTCTCACCGCAGTTCCGCGACCACGCGGCCGGACTGCTGCGGCCCGCGCCCGCCCTCGACACGCATCCAGGCGTACCCGATTCCGCCGAACTGGACTTCCTACAGGCCATGCCGTTCCCGGCCTGCTTCCACACCCCGCCCGCTGTGGACGTCATCGCCGCCAATGACGCCTACCTGCGCTGGTTTCCCGGCATCGTGCCGGGCGCCACCATCGTCGAGTGGATGATGACCAATCCCGCGGCGCGCAGGGTGACCGCGGAATGGGAGCGTGAGGCGCACCTCATCGTCTACGGCTTCCGCTATATGGCGCCGGCCTTCATCGCCGCGGAACGGATCGAGGAGATCATCCGGGCGTGTGCCGCGGCGCCCGATTGGGAGCGTTTCTGGTCCACCGACATCGTGCCCGTCGAGAATCCCCGCCGCCCGATCCGGATGAAGTCGCCGGACACCGGCGAGTGGGTCGCCATGAGCAGCCAGATCCTGCGCTACGAATTTCCGCGGCGCTCCTGGTGGCTGCACACCATGAACCCGATCCGCTGACCGGCGGACGTGCGCCGGTCAGTTCACGCAGGGGATCTTGGAGCCGATCGTGGTGGCCACCGGCTTACCGGAGTCGGGGGAGCCGTCGTCGACCGTGGTGGTGGTCGCCGTCGAACCGGTCGAGGTGGTCGGCGAGGTGGTCGAGCTCGGGGCGGTGGTCGTGGTGGCCGTGCTCGGATCCAGTGCGGAGGTGTCGAGATCGGCGCCCACCACCAGCTTCACGTGCCCGTCGTTGACCGACGAGGACGGGCTCACCGGCAGGCCGCCGAGCATATCGGCCAGCTGCTTGGCGTCGGCGTCGGCGCCGCTGCCGTAGTAGATGGTGGAGGTGGTGCCGTCCGAACTGGTGGCGTTCGCCACATCGCCGGTGGGGAAGCCCTTGGCGCCCAGCAGCTTCGAGACCTTCGCGGCGATGCCCGGCGTGCCACTGGCATTGACCACGTCGAGCGTGGACGTCGGGGTGGTCTTGGGGGCATTGGGCACGGCCGGGGCGGCCACGCCGAACGCCTCGCGCACCGTCTTCTTGATGGCCACCGGGTCGATGACATTGACGTCCTGCTCGTCGACGGTGTCGTAGCGCAGCACCGGCAGGGTGCGGAACTCGACGGTCGGCGAACCGGCCCGGCCCAGCGTGGTGGCGAAGTCGGTGAGGCTCCAGCCGTCGGAGAGCACCACATCCTTGTGCGCCACGTCCATGAGCTGCTTCAACCGGCTCGGATTGGTCAGCGTGCCGGAGCCTTTCAGCTCATTGGCCACCGAGGTGAGGAAGGCCTGCTGCCGGTGCGTGCGGTCCAGGTCGCCATTGTCGAGGCCGTGCCGTTGCCGCACGAAGGCCAGCGCGTCCGAACCGTCCAGATGCTGCGGCCCGGCCGGGAAATTCGCGCCCGAGTAATAGCTGTCGTCCACCGCATGATTGAGGCAGACGTCGACGCCGCCGAGCGCGGTCGCCAGATCGTAGAACCCGGCCAGGGAGATCTCGGCGAACCGGTTGATGGGAACTCCGGTGAGCGCCTTGACCGTCTGCACGATGGAGGTACGGCCGGCCTCGCGGCCCTGGCGTTCCAGTTCGACCTTGTCGGTCATGCCCGCGTTCTCGAGCTTCTGCTCGACGGCGAACTTCTTCAGGCCGTACGACTCCTTGATCTTGGCGTGGTCGTAGCCGGGGATCCCGGAGACCGGCACATAGTCGTCGCGCGGAATGGAGAACGCGATGATGTTCTTCATATCCTTCGGAATGTGCACCAGGATCAGCGAATTGGCGTTGTAGCCGCCCTCGGTGCCATCGCCGGCGTGCAGCTGGTCGAGGATCTCCTTGGGTAGGTCGTTGCCGTTCAGGTCTTTTCGGGTGTCCAGGCCGATCAGCAGCATATTGATATCGCCGTCGAGGCTCTGGTCCTCGGGCGCGATCGCGCCGGATCGGGTGAAGCCCTGATCGAGGCTGTTCTCCCCGTACCAGGCCGCGCCGGTCACGCCCATGACGCTCACCGCGACCAGGGCCATGACGCCGCGTCCGGCGACCCGCATCTTGCTGTGTTCCTGTCGGCGCCGCTGCTGCCGCTGTTCCGCGCGCCGGCGTTGCTGCCGGTTCGGCTGTGCACGCCGGGCGGAGCGGGGTGCGGATTCGGGCGTCTCCGTTGCGCGTTGCGGACGGCCCTGGGGGCCGACGATCGGCAGCGGTTGGGTGGCGTCGTCGTACATGGCGTTGTCGAGTGTGCCGTACGAGACGGCGTCTGTCAGATTTCCACCCGCTTGTGAATGAGCTTGCACAGTCGTGCATAATCATCACATGGCGGATACCTCGACTGGACCCACGCTGCGGGTCGCGGTGGCTGGAGCGAGCGGATACGCGGGCGGAGAAGTCCTGCGCCTGCTGCTGGGACACCCGGCGTACCGCAGCGGGCGCCTCGAGATCGGGGCGCTGACCGCGGGCTCCAATGCCGGGACCACGCTGGGCGAACTGCAGCCGCACCTGCTGCCGCTGGCCGACCGCCTGCTCGCACCGACCACCGTCGAAGAACTCGCCGGGCACGATGTCGTCTTCCTGGGCCTGCCACACGGACAGTCCGCGGCCTTCGCCCGGGCGCTGCCGGAATCCACCGTCATCATCGACTGCGGCGCCGACTTCCGGCTCACCGACGCCGCCGCCTGGGAGAAGTACTACAAGAGCCCGCATGCGGGCAGCTGGCCCTACGGCCTGCCCGAGCTGCCCGGCGGCCGGGAGCAGCTGCGCGGCGCCACCCGCATCGCGGTGCCGGGCTGCTATCCGACCGTGTCGAGTCTCGCACTGGCCCCGGCCATCGCGGCGGGCATCATCGAGCCGAACGTGAATGTGGTCGCGGTGAGCGGCACTTCGGGCGCGGGCCGCAAACCCGATATCGGGCTGCTCGGCTCCGAGGTGATGGGTTCGCTGCGCGCCTACGGCATCGCGGGCGCACACCGGCACACCCCGGAAATCGCGCAGAATCTGAAGGCGGCCAGTGCCGTATCGGGTACCCCGATCGACGTCAAGGTTTCGTTCACCCCCGTGCTGGCGCCGCTGCCGCGTGGCATCCTGGCCACCTGCACCGCGCCGACCTCGGTGGATGCCGCGCAGGCCCGCGCCGTCTACGAGAAGGCGTACGCCGACGAGCCTTTCGTGCGCCTGCTGCCCGAAGGCGTGCTGCCGCAGACCGGTTCGGTGCTCGGCTCCAATGCCGTGACCCTCCAGGTGACGGTGGACACCGACGCCGGACTGCTGGTCGTCATCGGCGCGATCGACAACTTGACCAAGGGCACCGCGGGCGCCGCGGTGCAATCCATGAATCTGGCTCTCGGATTCGACGAGACCGCAGGACTTTCCACCGTAGGAGTGGCACCGTGACCGACATCCACGACGGCAAGCTGGTCCGGACCCAGGGCGTCACCGCGCCCCTGGGCTTCCGCGCCGCCGGAATCGCCGCCGGCATCAAGAAGAGCGGCAAGGCAGATCTGGCGCTGGTCTTGAACGAGGGCCCGGACTACGCCGCGGCCGGTGTCTTCACCCGCAACAAGGTCAAGGCCGCGCCCGTGCTGTGGTCGCAGCAGGTGCTGAAGACCGGCCGCCTGCGCGCGGTCATCCTGAATTCCGGTGGCGCCAATGCCTGCACGGGCCCCGGCGGCTTCCAGGACACCCACGCCACCGCCGAGGAACTCGCGAAGGCCCTGAGCAACTGGGGCACCGAGACCGGCGCGGGCGAGATCGCCGTCTGCTCCACCGGTCTCATCGGCGACCGGCTGCCCATGGACAAGCTGCTGCCCGCGGTCACCGAGATCGTGCACGAGATGGGCGGCGGCCTGTCCGGCGGCGCCGAGGCCGCGCGCGCCATCATGACCACCGACACCGTGCCGAAGGAAGCCGCCTTCCACCACCAGGACAAGTGGAATGTCGGCGGTATGGCCAAGGGCGCGGGCATGCTCGCACCGTCACTGGCCACCATGCTGGTCGTGCTCACCACCGATGCGGTCGCCACCGCGGAGCAGCTGGACGAGGCGCTGCGCGCCGCGACCCGAATGACGTTCGACCGCTTGGACGTCGACGGCTCCTGCTCCACCAATGACACGGTGCTGCTGCTGGCCAACGGCGCGTCCGGCGTCACGCCGAGCCAGGCCGAACTGAACAACGCCGTGCGCGCGGTCTGCGACGACCTCGCCGAGCAGCTCATGTCCGACGCCGAGGGCGTCACCAAGCGCGTGCACATCACCGTGCAGGGCGCGGTGAACGAGGACGAGGCGCTCACCGGCGCTCGCGCCATCGCCCGCGACTCGCTGGTCAAGACCGCGTTCTTCGGCTCCGACCCGAACTGGGGCCGGGTGCTGGCCGCCATCGGCATCGCGCCGATCGAGCTGGATCCGGACCGGGTCACGGTGTCGTTCAACGGGAATCCCGTCTGCGTCAACGGCGCCGGTGCGCCGGGCGCGCGCGAGGTGGATCTGTCCGGCGCCGATATCCAGGTGCTGGTCGAACTCGGTCTCGGTGACGGCGTGGCCACCGTCCGCACCACCGACCTCTCGCACGGCTATGTCGAAGAGAATTCGGCCTACAGCTCATGAGTCAGGCCTTCCAAGAGTTCTCGGCCCTGGAGAAGGCGCACGTCCTCGCGGGCGCCCTGCCGTGGCTGCAGAAGTTCCACGACAAGATCGTGGTCGTGAAGTACGGCGGCAACGCCATGATCGACGAAGAGCTGAAGCGGGCCTTCGCCGCGGATATGGCCTTCCTGCGCACGGTCGGCGTGCACCCGGTGGTGGTGCACGGCGGCGGCCCGCAGATCAGCGCCATGCTGAAGAAGCTGGACCTGCAGGGCGAATTCCGCGGCGGCTTCCGCGTCACCACGCCCGAGGTCATGGATGTGGTGCGGATGGTGCTCTTCGGCCAGGTGGGCCGGGAGCTGGTCGGGCTCATCAATGCCCACGGGCCGTACGCGGTCGGCATCTCCGGTGAGGACGCGCGGCTGTTCACCGCCACCCGCCGCACCGTGCGGGTGAACGGCGAACCCACCGATATCGGCCTGGTCGGCGACGTCACCGAGGTGAATCCCGACGCCGTGCTGGATCTCATTGCGGCGGGCCGGATTCCGGTGGTCTCCACCATCGCCCCCGACGCCGACGGCGTGGTGCACAACATCAACGCCGATACCGCCGCGGCCGCGCTGGCTCAGGGCATCGGAGCCGAGAAACTGGTCGTACTCACCGATGTCGAGGGCCTGTACACGGATTGGCCCGACCGGTCCTCGCTGACCACCCGCATCGACACCGACGAGCTCGCCAAGTTGCTGCCACGCCTGGATGAAGGCATGGTGCCCAAGATGGAAGCCTGCCTGCGCGCCGTGCAGGGCGGCGTCCCGACCGCACACGTGATCGACGGGCGCGTACCGCATTCCGTGCTGCTGGAACTGTTCACCGGGGAGGGCATCGGCACGATGGTCACCCCGTCGGAGGAGAAGTCATGAGTACAGCCGAAATCCAGCAGCGGTGGCAGGCCGCGCTGATGAACAACTACGGCACCCCCAAGGTGGCACTCACCCGCGGTGCGGGCGCGGTGGTCTACGACGCCGACGGCAAGCGCTACCTGGACTTCCTCGGCGGCATCGCCGTGAACAGCCTGGGGCACGCGCATCCGGCGATTCTGGAGGCGGTCACCCAGCAGCTCGGCACCCTCGGGCACGTCTCGAATCTGTATGCCAGCGAACCGGTCATCGAACTGGCCGAGCGGTTGCTCGCGCACTTCGGCGACGGGCACGGTAAGGCGTTCTTCTGCAACTCCGGCGCCGAGGCCAACGAGGCCGCCTTCAAGATCGCGCGGCTGACCGGTAAGACCAAGATCGTCGCCGCCGAGGAGGCGTTCCACGGCCGCACCATGGGCGCGCTTGCCATGACCGGGCAGGCCGCCAAGCGAGAACCGTTCGCGCCCATGCCGCCCGGCGTCGAATTCGTGCCCTACGGCGATGCGCGCGCGCTCGCCGCGGCGGTCGACAACGACACCGCCGCGGTGATCCTGGAACCCATCCTGGGGGAGAGCGGCGTGGTCGTGCCGCCGGCCGACTACCTGGCCCAGGCGCGCGCCATCACCAAAGAGCATGGCGCACTGCTGATCCTGGACGAGGTGCAGACCGGTATCGGCCGCACCGGCGCCTTCTACGCGCACCAGGCGGCGGGCATCGTGCCCGATGTCATCACCCTCGCCAAGGGTCTCGGCGGCGGGCTACCCATCGGCGCCGTCCTGGCGCAGGGTGCGGCGGCCGAGCTGCTGCAGCCGGGCATGCACGGCACCACCTTCGGCGGTAATCCGGTCTGCGCCGCGGCCGCGCTCGCGGTACTGCGGACCATCGACGAGGAAGGTCTGCTGGCGCACGTCGAGTCGGTCGGCAAGATCCTCGTCGACGGCATCGACAATCTGCACCACCCGCTCGTCGACCATGTGCGGGGCGCGGGCCTGCTCATCGGCATCCAGCTCACCGCCGCTGTCTCGACGCAGGTGGAGGAATTCGCCCGTGCGGCCGGATATCTCGTGAACCCGGCCAAGCCCGATGTGATCCGGCTGGCGCCGCCACTCGTGCTCACCGAGACCCAGGCCGAGAATTTCCTGACCGACCTGCCCGGCATCCTCGATGCCGTGCGGGCCACACCGGAGAAGGGGACCAAGTGACCATCCGGCATTTCCTGCGCGACGACGACGTCACCCCGGCCGAACAGGCCGAAATCCTGGCCCTGGCCGCCGAACTCAAGGCCGCCCCGCAATCGCGCAAGCCCCTCGCGGGCCCGCGGGGCGTGGCGGTGATGTTCGAGAAGAACTCCACCCGCACCCGCTTCTCCTTCGAAATGGGCATCGCGCAGCTCGGCGGCCACGCGGTGGTCGTGGACGGTCGCGACACCCAGCTCGGCCGCGAGGAGACGCTGGCCGACACCGGCCGCGTGCTCTCCCGCTACGTCGACGCCATCGTGTGGCGCACCTTCGAGCAGACGCGCCTCGACGAGATGGCCTCCGCCGCAACCGTTCCCGTGGTGAACGCGCTATCCAACGAATTCCACCCCTGCCAGGTGCTCGCCGACCTGCAGACCCTCAAGGAGCGCAAGGGTTCCGACCTTACCGGTCGCAACCTCACCTATCTGGGCGACGGCGCCAACAATATGGCGCACTCGCTCATGCTCGGCGGCGTGACCGCGGGCATGAACGTAACCATCGCCGCCCCCGAGGGTTTCGAGCCCCTCGGCTGGATCGTCGAGGCCGCCCAGAAGCGCGCCGCCGAAACCGGCGCGAAGATCGCCATCACCGATGACCCGCTGGCGGCCGCCGACGGCGCCGACGCCCTCGTCACCGACGCCTGGACGTCCATGGGCCAGGAGAACGACGGCCGCGACCGTGTCGCCCCCTTCCGTCCCTTCCAGGTCAATGCCGCGCTGCTCGCCCGCGCCGCCTCGGATGTCACTGTCCTGCACTGCCTTCCGGCGCACCGCGGCGAGGAGGTCACCGACGAGGTCCTCGACGGCCCGCACAGCGCGGTCTGGGATGAGGCCGAGAACCGCCTGCACGCGCAGAAGGCCCTGCTGGTCTGGCTCCTCGAGAAATACGGGAGCGCCGCGTGACCACCGAGCGACGATCCCCGGCGCCCGGTAGGGCGGGTGCGGCCACTCCCGGCTCCGCTTCGGGAAACATCGCCCGCACCCGCGCCGGTCGCCAAGCCCGCATCGTCGCCATCCTCTCCGCCCAAGAGGTCCGCAGCCAAACCGAACTGGCCACCCTGCTCTCCGGCGAAGGCATAGAAACCACCCAGGCCACTCTCTCCCGCGACCTGGACGAACTCGGCGCGGTGAAACTCCGCGCCGCCGACGGCGGCGCGGGCGTCTATGTCGTCCCCGAGGACGGCTCACCGGTCCGCGGCGTCATCGGCGGCACCGAACGCCTCTCGAAGCTGTTGGGCGACCTACTCGTTTCGACCGATGCCAGCGGCAACATAGCCGTCCTCCGCACCCCACCCGGCGCGGCCCACTTCCTCGCCAGCGCCCTCGACCGAGCCGCCCTCCCCGAAATCGTCGGCACCATCGCCGGCGACGACACCATCGCCGTCATCGCCCGCGAACCCCTCACCGGCGCCGAACTCGCCGCCAAAATCGAACACCTGGCCTGAGATTCGCTATTCGGGCTTCTGGGCGACGGCGAATACGCGGCGGAACGGCAGCCAGGTGCTGCCGTCTGCTCGTTGTGGATAGGCCTCGCGGAGGAGTGGGGCCAGTTCGGCGCGGAATTCTTCCCAGTCGTTGTCGTTCAAGGCGTTTCGTACCGGGCGCAGGGCGGTGCCGGTCACCCACTCCAGTACCGGATCCGGTCCTTCGAGGGCCTGGAGGTAGGTCGTCTCCCAGGCGTCTACGCGGCATCCGGCGGCGCTGAATACATCGCCGTAGCCTTCGGGGCCCGGGACGGCGTCCCGCTTCAGCAGCCCAGGGGTCCCCAGCCGGGCCTGCCAGCGCTCGGTCGACGCAAGTTCACGGATCGTGACATGTGAAGGGGAGTCGAAGTTTCCGGGCACCTGGATGGCGATCCAGGCTCCTGCCGGCAGCGCATCCACCCACTTGGTCAGCAGCGCCTCATGTCCCGGCACCCATTGCAGGACCGCATTGGACACGACCACATCGGTATCCGGTTCCGGTTGCCAGTCCCGCACATCCTCCAGTACCGCGCCCACCCCGATTTCCCTTGCCGCAGCGACCATTTCGGGTGAGGAGTCGAACGCCTCGACGACGGCCCCCGGCCACCGTTCCGTCAGTGTCACCGTCAGATTCCCGGGCCCGCATCCGACATCGGCCACCCGCCGAGGCTGTGTCGCGCCGACCCGATCGACGAGGTCGAAGAAGGGCCGGGCCCGGTGATCATCGAACGCGAGGTACTTCTTGGGGTCCCACATCGGCAGCTCCCAGCTGGTCGAGTTTACCAAACCGTACGTACGTACTGTATTACTTCGGCCGTGCCGTGGCAAGGCTCGGGGCGGGGTGGGGGACCCCGGTTATGAATGGGCTTGCATCGTCGTGCATAATCATTTGCAGGGCGAGACGGGGGGTCGAGGCCAACGGGACTTACACGAACGATCGAGGAGCACACGGACATGACGAAGCGGGTTGTACTCGCCTACTCCGGTGGGTTGGACACCTCTGTTGCCATCAGCTGGATCGGCAAGGAGACCGGTGCGGAGGTGGTCGCCGTCGCGATCGACCTCGGCCAGGGCGGCGAAGACATGAACGATGTGCGTCAGCGCGCGCTGGATTGCGGTGCTGTCGAATCGATCGTCGTCGATGCGCGGGACGAGTTCGCCAATGAATACTGCCTGCCGACCATTCAGGCGAACGCGCTGTACATGGGCCGGTACCCGCTGGTGTCCGCCATTTCGCGGCCGCTGATCGTGAAGCACCTCGTCGAGGCCGCCGAGTACCACGGCGCCGACACCGTGTCGCACGGTTGCACCGGTAAGGGAAACGACCAGGTCCGCTTCGAGGTCGGTATCGGCGCGCTGGCGCCGGACCTGAAGGTGATCGCGCCGGTGCGTGATTACGCCTGGACCCGTGAGAAGGCCATCGAGTTCGCCGGCGAGAACAAGCTGCCGATCAACGTCTCCAAGAAGTCGCCGTTCTCCATCGACCAGAACCTGTGGGGCCGCGCGGTCGAGACCGGCTTCCTCGAGGATCTGTGGAACGCCCCGACCAAGGACGTCTACGACTACACCGTGGACCCGACCGTCAACTTCGAGGCCCCCGACGAGCTCATCGTCACCTTCGACAAGGGTGTGCCGGTCGCCATCGACGGCCGCCCGGTCACCATGCTGGAAGCCATCACCGAGCTGAACACCCGGGCCGGTCGCCAGGGCGTGGGCCGCCTCGACATGGTCGAGGACCGCCTCGTCGGCATCAAGTCCCGCGAGATCTACGAGGCGCCCGGCGCCATCGCGCTGATCACCGCGCACCAGGAGATGGAAGCCGTCACCATCGAGCGCGAACTGGGCCGCTACAAGCGGCAGGTCGAGCAGCGCTGGGGCGAGCTGGTGTACGACGGCCTGTGGTACTCCCCGCTGAAGCGCGCCCTCGACGCCTTCGTGCAGGACACCCAGCAGCATGTCACCGGCGATGTCCGCATGGTGCTGCACGGTGGCAGCGTGGTCGTCAACGGCCGTCGCTCCGACGAGTCGCTCTACGACTTCAACCTGGCCACCTACGACGCGGGCGACACCTTCGACCAGTCGCTGGCCAAGGGATTCGTGCAGATCCACGGTCTGTCCTCGAAGGTCGCGGCCCGCCGGGATCTCAGCAAGAAGTAGTAGCCTGCGACCGGAGCAAGATCCGGAAGCCAGGAGGCGCCCATGCGAACCGATGACGACAGCTGGGAGATCACCGAAAGCGTGGGCGCCACCGCCATCGGCGTGGCCGCCATGCGGGCCTACGAATCCCGCCGCGAGGACGCCCTGTTCCACGACCCGTACGCCGAGAAGCTGGTGCGGGCCACCGGATCCGACGGCTGGACCGGCATCCTGGACCGGGTGCTGGCCGGTGGCGAGCAGATCGGCGGCATGTACGCCGCCTCCGGCATGAGCAGCACCATGGTGGCGCGGACCGTCTACTTCGACGACTACCTGACCGCCGCCGCGGCGGTGGGCATCCGGCAGGTGGTGATCCTGGCCGCCGGCCTCGACGCCCGCGCCTACCGGCTCGAATGGCCGTACGGCACCAGGATTTTCGAACTCGACCAGCCGCAGGTGCTGGCCTTCAAGGCCCGCGCCCTGGCCGGCGACACGCCCGCCGCCGACCGCCGCGAGGTCCCCATCGACCTCCGGCAGGACTGGCCGAAAGCCCTGCTGGACAAGGGCTTCGAACGGGACCGGCCGACCGCCTGGCTGGCCGAGGGGCTACTGCGCTACCTGCCCGGGTCCGCACAGGACCAGCTGTTCGAGCGGGTCCTGGAACTGAGCGCGCCGGGCAGCCGGATGGCCCTGAACATGGGCATCGGCACGGAACACCTCGACCCGGAGCTGCGCGCCCAGCGGGAGAAGATGATGGCCGCGGCCGGGATTCGGCTGAAGATGGAAGAACTCTTCTATCCGTGGGAAGACCGCACCGACCCGCGCGACTGGTTCGCCATGCACCGCTGGCTGGTGACCGAGGGCAATCCGGTCGACGTGCTGGCCGCCCGCGGCCGCGCGGTGCCCGCGGCGACCGGGCCGGATATGACCAAACACATTCTGATGACCGCGATCTCATCCTGACCGTCCACCGAAACCACCGCGAGGAGACGACACCCCATGACACAGGCCGGCAGCACGAACGAAGGCGCGCTGTGGGGCGGACGCTTCGCCTCCGGCCCGGCCGCGGCCATGGCGGCGCTGAGCAAGTCGACCCACTTCGACTGGGTGCTCGCGCCGTACGACGTCCGCGCCTCGAAAGCCCATGCGCGCGTACTGCACAAGGCCGGTCTGCTGTCGGAGGCCGATCTCGCGGGCATGCTGGCCGGACTCGATCAGCTTGCGGCGGACGTGGAATCGGGCGCCTTCGGCCCCGTGGACTCCGACGAGGATGTGCACGGTGCGCTGGAGCGCGGCCTGATCGACCGGGTCGGCACCGAACTCGGCGGCCGGTTGCGCGCCGGGCGTTCGCGGAACGACCAGGTGGCGACCCTGTTCCGCATGTGGCTGCGCGATGCCGTGCGCCGCGTGGCCGCCGGGGTGCTGGATGTGGTGGACGCGCTGGTCGAACAGGCGGCCGCACACCCGGATGCGGTCATGCCGGGCAAGACCCACCTGCAGGCGGCGCAGCCGGTGCTGCTGGCGCACCATCTGCTGGCGCACGCGCATCCGCTGCTGCGCGATATCGACCGCCTGCGCGACTTCGACAAGCGGGCCGCGGTGTCCCCGTACGGTTCCGGCGCGCTCGCGGGTTCCTCGCTCGGCCTGGATCCGGAGGCCATTGCCGCCGACCTGGATTTCGATGCCGCCGCCGCGAACTCCATCGACGCCACCTCCTCGCGTGATTTCGCGGCCGAGGCGGCGTTCGTGTTCGCCATGATCGCCGTGGATCTGAGCCGCATGGCCGAAGAGGTGATCATCTGGAGCACACCGGAATTCGGCTATGTCACCCTCGCCGACGCCTGGTCCACCGGTTCCTCGATTATGCCGCAGAAGAAGAACCCGGACGTCTCCGAGCTCACCCGCGGCAAGGCGGGCCGGCTCATCGGCAACCTCACCGGCCTGCTCGCCACGCTGAAGGCCCAGCCGCTGGCCTACAACCGTGACCTGCAGGAGGACAAGGAACCGGTCTTCGATTCGGTGGCCCAGCTGGAACTGCTGCTGCCCGCCATCGCCGGCCTGGTCTCCACCCTGACCTTCCACACCGACCGCATGGCCGAACTGGCTCCGGCGGGCTTCACCCTGGCCACGGATATCGCCGAATGGCTTGTCCGGCAGGGTGTTCCGTTCCGGGTGGCGCACGAGGCCGCGGGTGGCTGCGTGCGGGCGGCGGAGGCGCGCGGCGTCGGACTGGACGAGCTCACCGATGCGGAATTCGCCGCCGTCGACCCGGCGCTCACCCCCGCCGTGCGTGAGGTGCTGACCGTGCAGGGCTCCATCGCCTCCCGCAATGCGCGCGGCGGCACCGCCGGCGTGCAGGTCGCCAAGCAACGCGAAGAGGTCCGCGGCACGGCCGCCGATCAGCGCGCCTGGCTGCGCTGACAGTCGAAATACCAACGGCCCGTGGCACTCCCGGTAGGGGAATGCCACGGGCCGTTCGTCATCCGCGGCGGTAGTTCATATGTTTGGCGGGCGGTACGGATACCCGCCCTTGATCGCGCACCTTGCCGCTCATCTGCTGTTGTGGCTGCTTACCGGCCTTCGCCCGCCGTTCCTTGCGGGAGAGTTGCCGTTCGGCGGAATCATCGGATCGGTCTTCGGGCAGCGAAAAGTGATCGGGCACAGGTCCTCCTGGATATGTGGGACCGGCTCACCGGGAATCAGCGTCCGGCCGGAGTCGGGAAAGCGCACGCCGCGGCGCACAGAAGCACCGCGAGGGCGTACGAGCAACAAGAAGTGCTCAGGAGAACAGCAACATCCACATGCCGACGACCATAACCAGAGCCGGTCCCGCCCCGCATCCCATTTAATTTCATCCAGTCGGCGGCCGACTCAGTTGGGCAGCACCGTGCCGGGCGCGGGCAGGGTGCCGTTGATCAGGTAGTCGACGATCGCGTCGCGGGTCTGACCGGGCAGGAGGGAAGAGGTGTGGCCGTTGCCGTCCCGGGTCAGGAAGACCGCGTTCGGAATCTCGGTCGCCATCAATTGCGCCCAGCCGTACGAGGTGGACGGGTCATGGGTGGCATTGACCAGCAGCGGCCGGATGGTCGGCTTCGCGACGGCGGTGTGCGGCGGGTTGCTGAAAGCGCCCGGCCAGCCCTGGCATTGGGCCAGGTAGCTGTAGGACTGTCCGATGCCGAGCGTATTCGGGGCCAGGGTCGCGGCGAGGGTCTGCTCGGACTTCAGCATGGCGTAGGTATCGAAGTCGGCCCGGAATTCGGCGCAGCCGACCGCCAGCCCGGCGGCGTCCGAGGGGGTGGGTTTCGCGGGGGAGAGTGCGCTGGCATCGCCGTGGCGGGCCTGATCGAGCGCCTTCGCCAGGCCGGGCCAGCCTGGGCTGACGGGCTGGAGATCGGGTGCGAAGAGCATCTCGTCCTGGATCTGCTGCATCAGATCACCCAGGCCGACCGTGGGCTTGCACTGACCCGAGGTGACGCAACCGGGCGCGGCGAGCGGCGCCCGCCGGGCCTGCGTAGCCAGGTCGCGGACAACGGAATTCGCGTCGTCACCGCCGAGCGCGCAATCGGTGGCGGTATGACACCAGTCCGCGAAGCGATGCAGGGTGTCCTCGAACGCGGCCGTCTCGTAGACGTGCATGGCGCTGGGCGGCAGCGAATGCACCAGGGCGCCGTCCAATACCAGCGCACGGCTGTTGCCGGGGAACAGGCGCGCGTACTCGAAGCCGATCTCGGTGCCGTAGGACAGTCCGAGATAGTTCAGTGGCCCGTCCCCGAGACGTTGCCGCACCACGTCGAGATCGCGGGCGACATTGATGGTGTCCACGTGATCGAGCAGTGGGCCCGTGAGCCGCTGACAGCTCTGCCCGAGCGCCCGATTCGCGGCGACCAGGGCATCGAACGAAGCCTGATCCGTGGGGTAGATATCGGGCAGTTTCGCCTGCAGTTCGGTATCGCATTGCACCAGCGGCTTGCTGGTGCCGATACCGCGCGGATCGAAGCCGATGAGGTCGAAGCGGGACCGCAGTTGCGCGGGAATGATTCCCGGATGGGCGCTTTCACCGGCTACCACGCTGGTGCCCGCGCCGCCCGGACCGCCGGGATCGATCACCAGCGATCCGATGCGGTGCGCCGCATCGCTCGCGGGCAGGCGGTTGAGGCCCACCGTGATCTTGTCGCCGTCCGGCTTGTCCCGGTCCAGAGGCACCTCGACGGAAGCGCACTGCACCTGTGTCCCCATCTCCGCCGGGCAGTTGGTCCAGCTGAGCGGCTGGACAGCCGGTTTCGCGTCCTTCGTATCGGATCCGCAGGCGGCGCAGAGGGCGGCGAGAGCCACCGCGGACACCATCGTGCTCACGAGCTGCATGGTTCGCATGGATTCAGCCTATGAATCCGATGATCACCACACATCCAGGACAACCCTGAGTCCTTGCGGTGTACGGGCTGGGGTGCGCCGCTGGCTATTGTGCAGCCATGACCTTCCTGCTGCTGGCCCTGGCCATCGCGTCCGAGGTGACGGCGACCGTGTCGCTGAAGTTGTCGGAGGGGTTCAGCAAGCTGACGCCGTCGATCATCGTGGTGATCGGTTACGGCCTGGCGTTCTTCTTCCTGTCCCAGGCGCTGAAGCGGGGGATGGGAATCGGTGTCGCCTACGGCATCTGGTCGGCGGTCGGGGTGGTCGCGGTGGCGACGATCGGCGCCCTGTTCCTGGACGAGCACATCACGCCGGTGCAGATCGGCGGGATCGTGCTGGTGATCGCGGGCGTGCTCGCGCTCGAGCTGGGCGGCGCGCACTGACGCGCACCGCCGCACCTCGGGCGATCAGTCGTCTGCGTGCGCGGTATCCTCCACGCGCACAGGGTATCCCGCGTCCGCGAGCGCGGTCAGCATCTCGTCCCGATGCGCCGGGCCGCGCGTCTCCAGGGTGAGCAGCACCTCGACCTCGTCGATGGCCAGCCACGCGCCGGTGCGCGAATGCACCACGTCGAGGACGCTGGCGCCGGTGCGGCCGAGTTCGGCCAGCAGGCGGCTGAGACTGCCGGGACGATCGGAGATGGTGACCCGGGCGGCCAGGTAGCGGCCGGCGGCGCTGAGGCCGTGACCGATCACCCGGGTCAGCAGCAGCGGGTCGATATTGCCGCCGGACAGGATGGCGCACACAGGGCCTTCGAGCGCGAGTTCGTCTGCGCCGCAAGCCATGAGCGCCGCGACGGCGGCGGCCCCGGCGGGTTCCACGATCAGTTTGGCGCGTTCCATGCACAGCAGCAGCGCCTTCGACAACGCGTCCTCGTCGACGGTCACGATGGTCGGCTCGCAGGCCACGATCTGCTCGAACGGCACCTCGCCGGGCTTGCCGACGGCGATACCGTCGGCCATGGTCGCCATCTGCTCCAGCTGCACCGGCTTGCCCGCGGCCAGGGAGGCGGGCCAGGCCGCCGCCTCGGCCGCCTGCACGCCGATCACCCGCACCTCGGGCGCCAGTCGCTGCAGCGCGGCGGCCACGCCGGCGAGCAGTCCGCCGCCACCGGTCGGCACCAGGACGGTGCCGACTCGCGGGAGCTGGTTCAGGATTTCGAGCCCGACGGTGGCCTGTCCGGCGACGATGTCCACATGGTCGAACGGGTGCACCAGGGTGGCGCCGGTCTGCTCGGCGAATTCGCGTGCCGCGGTGAGGGATTCGTCGATGGTGTCGCCGACCTGATGCACGGTCGCGCCATAGGCCTTGGTGGCCACCAGTTTCGGGAGGGCCGCGCCGACCGGCATGAAGACGGTGGATTCGATGCCGAGCGAGGAGGCCGCCCACGCCACGCCCTGGGCGTGATTACCGGCGCTGGCCGCGACCACACCGTGGGCGCGTTCGGATTCGGCGAGGTTGGCGATGCGGTTGTAGGCGCCGCGCGGTTTGAACGATCCGGTGCGCTGCAGGTTCTCGCACTTCAACCACACTTCATGCCCGATTCGCTCCGAGAGCACTCGTGACGCCACTACCGGAGTTCGGCGGATGACCGGTGCCAGTAGGGTCGCCGCCGCATCGATCCGCGAGATCATGTCCATGGCTGCCATGTTGCCAGTGAATAGCGACCCCTGCCGCCAACCGAAGGAAGTTCACTAACCGGACACGGCGCGCTGACGGCAATCCGCGGAACAGCGGAAATGTCCGGCTATCGTCTCACCCGTCGGCGGTCTGCCCCACCTCCACCATTGCGGGACGAGAGGGAAGCTGTGTCGAAAACAATGAAAATATTGGCGGCAGCCGGTATCTGCGCCGGTTCCGTCCTGACCCCGGCCGCCTTCGCGCCGGCGGCGCACGCCCTGCCGTCGATCGGGAGCTGCAGCGGCGGTGACTTTCGATGGACCGCGATCGACGGGGTCCTCGATATGACGCCCAAACTGCTGCACTTCACCTCGGTCGGGCGATTGTGGGGCTGCTCCGGCGATCCGGCCATCACCGGCGCCACCTTCACCGGTATGCACGTCGCCATGTCGGACTGTATGCGTCCGGCCGACGGTCCGCTTACAGTGAATGTCAACTGGTCCGACGGGGAAAGCAGCACGCTGTGGGGACCGTGGCCGGTCGGCATGTCCCAGCCCACGGTCGGTCCGCTGCAGGTGGTCGACGGTTTCGGGCTGGGCAGTTGGGTCCGCGTCGTCGCCGACTACGAGATGATGACCCCGGAGATGGTGATGGGTTGTCTCGGCCCCGGATTGACCACCGGTACAGGACATCTCAGCGCCGAGATGATGTAGCCGGGAGCCCGGTGGACCCGGCTCGTGTGAACCCCCGGAAAACGATATATGGATTCCGCAATGGGCGGGCAATGGTCGTGCAACGGCGGGGCAATAGCCTCTCCCTATGGTGATCCGGACATCACCGGATTTTCGATCGGATGCACCATGACCGATATTGTCACCCCCGCCGCAGCGTCGACCTCGGCGGACCCGAAGGCCGCGGCCCCGCCGCCGGCCTACGACCCACGCCTCACCAATGACGATCTGGCTCCCCTGAAGGAGCAGCGGTGGGGCTCGTATCACATCTTCGCGTTCTGGATGTCGGACGTGCACAGCGTCGGCGGATACGTCACGGCCGGCAGTCTTTTCGCGCTCGGCCTGGCGGGCTGGCAGGTGCTGGCCGCACTGCTGATCGGCATCACGATCGTATATTTCCTCTGCAATCTGGTCGCCGCGCCCAGCCAGCGCGCCGGTGTCCCGTACCCGGTCATGTGCCGCAGCGCCTTCGGGGTGATCGGCGCGAACATTCCGGCCATCATCCGGGGCCTGATCGCGGTGGCCTGGTACGGAATTCAGACCTATCTCGCCTCGGCGGCGCTGATAGTTGTTGCGATCAAACTGTTTCCGAGTCTCGCACCGTACGCCGTGGCGAGCCATTACGGATTCCTGGGTCTGTCGCTGCTGGGCTGGTGCGCCTACCTCGTGCTGTGGGTGATTCAGGCGGCGGTGTTCTGGCAGGGCATGGAGTCGATTCGCAAGTTCATCGACTTCTGCGGTCCCGCCGTCTATGTCGTCATGTTCGCGCTGTGCGGGTATCTGATCCACAAGGCCGGCTGGGGTGCGATCAATCTGCAGCTCGGTTCGGTGAAATACCACGGCTGGGATGCGCTGCCGGTGGTGCTGGGCGCCATCGCGCTGGTGGTGTCGTACTTCTCCGGTCCGATGCTGAACTTCGGTGACTTCTCGCGGTACGCCAAGTCGCTGGGGGCGGTGCGGCGCGGGAACCTGCTCGGCCTGCCGGTGAACTTCCTGGCGTTCTCGCTGCTGGTGGTGATCACCGCGTCGCTGACCATTCCGGTGTACGGGCAGCTCATCACCGATCCGGTGGAGACCGTGGCGCGCATCGACTCCACCTTCGCGATCGTGCTGGGTGCCTTGACCTTCACCATCGCGACGGTCGGCATCAATATCGTCGCCAACTTCATTTCGCCGGCCTTCGATTTCTCGCATGTGAGCCCGCAGCGGATCAGCTGGCGTATGGGCGGCATGATCGCCGCGATCGGGTCCGTGCTGATCACGCCGTGGAACCTGTACAACAATCCGGATGTCATCCATTACACGCTGGAAGTTCTCGGGGCTTTCATCGGACCGCTGTTCGGGGTGCTGATCGCGGACTACTACCTGGTGCGCAAGCGGACCATCGTGGTGGACGACCTGTTCACCATGTCGGAGTCCGGAAGGTACTGGTACCGCAAGGGATTCAATCCAGTGGCGGTCATCGCGACCGTGGTGGGTGCGATCTTCGCGGTCTTCCCGGTACTGGCGACGAGTCTGTACGGAATGAACACTGCGGCGCAATACAGTTGGTTCATCGGTTGCGGGCTGGCGCTGGTGACATATGTCCTGATCGCCAAATATTTGCCGGGTCTCAATTCGCAGTCGAATAAGACTGTGTCGCCGGTAACATAAACCGCACGGGGGCGCGTATTAAAGCGCACACCGCCGAAATCTGCTTTTCCCAGTCGGAATTAGTACCGTGGAAGACATGCAGCTCTCCCGGTTCACAGATCTCGGATTGCGCGCCCTCATGCGACTGGCCGTCAGTAGTGGCGCCGAGGAACGAGTCACCGTCAAACTCATTGCCAGACAGGTGAACGCCTCGGAGAACTATGTGGCCAAGGCGGTCTCCAAACTCGCCGAACTCGGGTTCGTGGAGTCCCAGCGCGGCCGCACCGGCGGCATCTTCCTCACCGCCGCCGGCCGCACCACCACCCTCGGCAGGATCACGCGCGCCCTCGAAGGCGACTGCGAGGTCATCGAATGCACCGGCGACAATCCCTGCCCGCTTGCGGGTGCCTGCAATTTGCGGGGCGCCCTCGGGCGGGCCCAGGAGGCCTTCTACGCCGAGCTCGATCGCTACACGATCATGGACGTGGTGGATCAGCGGACCGTGGATTTGCTGTACATGCCGTACATACCGTCGGCCGCATTCGCAAACGAATAGGAGATCCCCATGACGATCGCACCGGATTCCGCGCTGCCCGAGGCCCTCGAGTTGGAAGCCGGGCACGCAGAAGTCATCCGGGCGACGCTTCCGCTCGTCGGGGCCCGCATCGACGACATCACCCAGCTCTTCTATCGCACGCTGTTCACCGCGCACCCGGAGCTGTTGCGCGACCGCTTCAACCGCGGCAATCAGCAGCAGGGCGCGCAGCAGCGGGCCCTGGCGGCCTCCATCGCCACCTATGCCACCCACCTGGTGGATCCGGCCCTGCCGCATCCGCGAGAGTTGTTGTCCCGCATCGGCCACAAGCACGCGTCGCTGGGCGTCACCGCCGCCGAATACCGCATCGTGCACGAGCATCTGTTCGCCGCGATCGTCGAGGTGCTGGGTGCGGAGACGGTCACCGAGGAGGTCGCCGCCGCCTGGGACCGCGTGTATTGGCTGATGGCAACCACTCTCATCGACCTCGAACGGTCGCTCTACGACACCGCCGGTGTCGAGGCCGGAGACGTCTTCCGGGAAACCCGGGTAGTGCAGCGCATCGACGATCCCGCCGGCGTTGCGGTCTTCGTGGTGGAATCCGCGGACGCCGATCGGCCACTGCCGGAATTCGTGCCCGGGCAGTACATCTCGGTCGGCGCGGACCTGCCCGACGGCGCCCGTCAGTTGCGCCAATACAGCCTCACCAACCGTTCCGGTGACGGGCGGCTCGCCTTCGCGGTGCGAAAGGTGGTGGCGGAGGCCGGAACTCCGGCCGGCGAGGTCTCGGCCTGGCTGCACGACACCATCGGCGTCGGCGATGAACTCCAGATCACCCTGCCCTTCGGCGACCTCACCATCGATCCCGCGGCCACCACGCCGCTGGTCCTGATCTCCGCGGGCATCGGCATCACCCCGATGGCGGGCATTCTCGAGTACCTGGCCGCCGCGGCGCCGGCCCGGCCCGTCCAGGTCCTGCATGCCGATCGCTCGGCAACCACCCATCCGCTCCGCGAGCGCGTCACGGATCTGGTTGCGGGCCTGCACAATGCGGAGGCGCACGCGTGGTACGAGAAGGACGGCGACGGCCTGATGAACCTGTCCGGAATCGAGTTCCCCGCGGACGCCGACTACTACCTGTGCGGCGGTGCCGGCTTTCTCCAGTCCGTTCGCACTCAGCTCACGGCGGCCGGAATCTCCGGCAACCGAGTGCATTTCGAACTCTTCGCCCCCAACGACTGGCTGCTCGACGCCGCTGTCTAGCCGGTAAACGTCACAGTCGTCCCGAAACCCTGTAGGCCGGGAGCCTGTGCGGCGCCCTTCGTGGCATGCCCGCACAGGCTCCCGGCCTTCGTTCCGGGCGGTGGTCGCGGCCGCCCGGGACTGTATGAGGTCCGGCGGATCAGGCCGGAGTGTGGCCCGGGTTCGGGCGCGGAGCGCGGCCGGAGGCGGCGATCACCCGCAGCACACCGCCCAGCCACGGGGTGTAGCGCTGCGGGTAGGCGGCCACCGCGGGAGCCAGGGAGCCGGGGTCGATCCAGGCGATCTCCTCGACCTCGGCGGGATCGGGTTCGGGAGTGGCGTCCGTCAGCCGGCCGATGAGCACGTGGTCGAATTCGAACTCCACCCGGCCGGTGCTCGGGTCGTCGGCCTGGTAGGTGAACTTGCCCACCTCGGTCAGTTCGGCGGACAGGCCCATCTCTTCCCGCAGGCGAATCACCGCGGCCTCGGCGACGTCCTGGCCGGGTGCGGGATGCCCGCAGCAGGTATTGGTCCACAGCAGCGGGAATCGGGTCTTCACGGCCGCGCGCTGCTGCAGCAGCACCCGGCCCGCGGGGTCGAACAGCAGTACCGAGAATGCCCGGTGCAGGCGTCCCGGTGCGGTGTGCGCCGCCGCTACCGGCAGCGAGCCGACCGGCCGGCCCTGCTCGTCCACGAGCTCGACGAGCAGGGCTTCACGGTCGACCGCCGGGGTGGCGTCGGATGCGTCGATAGTGCCGGTCACTTGCCCACCTTATCGGCGACGATCAACAGGTACTGGAAACTCCCCTCCTTGTAGGAGGTCAGGAAGGGCTTCTCCACACCCGTCGCGAGCTCGGACTTCGTGCGCATCTCCCAGTACGGGATGGTGGCCGCGGTGAGGTCCGTCACCGCGGCGGGCACCAGGCCATTGGCGGCCAGCGCGGCGAAGTAGCGGCTGCGCGGATGGATATTGCAGCCGTAGTGGGCGTCGATCCAGCTCACCGCGGCCGAGCGGGCCCCGAACAGATCGTTCGAGCAGCCGGTAATGCACACGTACCGTCCGCCCGGTTCCAGCAGTCGCGAGAATTCCGCGAACAGCTCGAAAAGGTCGACGTACATGGTGGTTTCATTGGTCCAGATGCCGCGCCGGGAACCCGTGTCGAAACCGGTGTCGAGCATGTTGGCGAAGTGGAACTTCACCTTGTCCGCCACGCCGCGGTCCGCCGCCTGCGCATTGGCGAATTTCACCTGGTATTCGGAGATGGTGACGCCGTCCACGCCGCAGCCGAAACGCTGATTGGCCATGAAACTGGTTCCGCCACGGCCGGATCCACCGTCCATCAGGCGGTCACCGGGGCGGACATCGCCGAGGCTGTCCAGCAGCAGGTCGGCCTGTGCGGTCTCCAGGCGGTGCAGATCCGTGACAATGCGCTCCTGGCGGGTCTCCTCGGGGCCTTCCAGGACCGACCAGTCCGGCTCGCCGATGCCGTAATGGTGGTGATAGAGACCGTCCACCTCACCGAGTTTGGTGTTGACCCGATCGTCGTTGGGGTTGTTGTTCCAGTAGGCGGCGACCGATTTCTGATAGGCGGTCTTCAGGACACCACGGGCGGGGGCCTCGGACGTGCCGGGTGCGGACGTGTCGGCTTCGGACGTACCGTCGGAGTGGAGCATGGTCATGCGAGGTAATCCTCTCGATCGCGGATAGGGACAGAGGAACCCGGCCGGGGCTCAGTTCCTCTCGTTGTAGCGGCGGCTGTCGGCATGCCAGGCGCGATTGCCGCCCATCCAGGCCCACAGGCCGCCGAGGAAGCGGCGTAATTCGGGGGAGCCGGTGGCGGCGAGCGCGCCCGCCTCGGCCTCGAAGCGGTGCACCAGTTCGTCGTGGACCTCGGCGGTGCGCTGCACGGCCTCGCGACGGGAGCACTGCTCCTCGGCGGCCAGCACCGTCGGCAGATTGAATTCCCTGCCGTCGGAGAGGTCTTCGCGGGCCATGGAGTAGAGGTCGTTGACCATCTGACTGGCGAGCGCGGCGGTGGTGGTCACCTTGCGCACCCGGGGGTCGGTGTATTCGGCCGCCAGGAGCTCGTAGCCGCCGACCGCGTCGAGCGGGGCCATGCACGGGAGGAAGCTGTGCGGCTGCCGATTCAGCAGGTACTCCCACACCGGTGGCATGCGGCCCGCCATCCGCCAGCCGGCCTCCGCGCCGAGCGCGATGAACCAGCCGGCGATCTCGGTCCGCAGCCGCGCCACCTGGGCGGGCGAGGCGAATTGGGCCAGATGCTCGAAGGAGGTCCGGAAGGCCCGCAGAATCGGATCGCTCTGCAGCGCCTGCTCCACCTGCGCCTGATACCGGGCCGGCAGGAACACCGGATCCATTGTCGCGGCTGCCAATTCGAGCCGTGGCCCGAGCTCCGCCGCGGCACTGGACCTGGTCCCGTCCGGCGCGATATCGCTGGCGTCCTCCTCGCAGTAGTAGTCGTCCACGGACCACTCCGACACCGCGCACTTGGCCACCGCCAGCAGCCGATCCGCATCGTCGCAATCCGGATGCGCCAGCATGATCAACCGCCCGAAGTCGGCCTTCCGTAATTCGTCCAGCCGCCCCTCGTACAGCCCGATGGCCTGCGCCCAGGCCAGAATCCCCTCGTTCACCGCCGCCGCCAGCACCGGATCATCCCGCACCGGCGGCGGACAGTAGAGCGCCGGAATGACCTGCCCCTTCGCCTTCCGCCGCGTGAACGTGGTCCCGATCCCACTGGGCCCGTGCGCAACCTGCCGTTGCCCTCCGGAAGACCCACTGCCGGTGAGTAATCCGGCGGCCTCCCATGCCGCCCGCCCCGCCCCGTCCACCGCACTCGGCGCCCCCGGCGCGGCGGCCACCGAGGTGGCGACCGCCGGAGCCGCAGCATCCGCCTCGACCACCGTGTCGGCGCGGGCTGCCGGGGACGTCGGTGCAGCCGGCGCGTCCTGGGGCGGGTTGGGACGCCGCCAGTGCGCCGAGGTAGATCCGAGACCGTTGGGGCCCTGCGGCATTCGGCCCGGTCGCGTCGGTTCGGCCGCGCCCGAGTTCGTGGGTGCGGGCGATTCACCCGGGACGGGGGTGCCGATGGGGCGGCGATAGGTCGACCCGGTGCCGACTCCGGTCGGGCCGGCGGGCTTCGGCGGACGCGAGGCTGTCGCGCCTGCTGGAGGTGCGGCCGCCATGGGTGATGTTGCGGGCAAGTGTGTTTCGGGTGGGGTGGGAGAACCGCCGGCGGCCGGCGGCGCAGGTAGGCCGCCCGACCCGAAGGAGCGAGGGATCGGGCCCGGAGGGGATTTGCGGCCTTGCGCGGTGTGCGGGGGCGCGACCGCACCGCCGGAAGGGGCCGGGGGGTGGCCTGCCCGCTGGGCGATCTGGGCTATGGCCTCGAGGGTGGGGAGGTTCGGGGTCACGGCGGGGGCGCCCAGGCCGCTGGGACCGAGGAGGCGGCGGGGGCCGTGCGCCTCGGCGGCATCGGACTCGTCGAGGCGTGAATCATCCAGTGGGGCAGGTGATTCCGCGGCGAAGAGCGTGGCCGGGGCGTTGGGGTCGAGATTGGTCAGGAGTGCGGCGACAGCCGCCGCCACCTCGTGGGTGGCGGGCGGCGCCGCGGCGCGGGAGAGCACCGACATGGCCTGCTCCGATCAGTCGGACTGCCGGGCGACCAGCACATTGTCGAGAATGCCGAGCGCGTCGGGGACCAGGACGGCGGCCGAGTAGTAGCAGGAGACCAGGTAGGAGATGATCGACTGGTCGTCGATGCCCTTGAACCGCACGTTCAGGCTGGGCTCGTACTCGTCGGGAATCCCGGTCTGATGCAGGCCGACGACGCCCTGCTCCTTCATGCCCGTGCGCATGGCGAGAATGGAGGTGGTCTGGGTGTCGCTGACCGGGATCTTGCTGCACGGATAGATCGGGACGCCGCGCCAGGAGGGCACGCGGTGGCCGTCGATCTCCACCGGGTCCGGGTAGATGCCGCGCTTGTTGCATTCGCGCCCGAAGGCCGCGATCGCCTTGGGGTGGGCCAGGAACAGTTTGGTGCTGCGGCGCATGGCCAGCAGCTCGTCCATATCGTCCGGGCTCGGCGCGCCGGACTCGGTGTAGATGCGCTGTTTGAGATCGCAGTTGTTGAGCAGCCCGAAGTCCTCGTTGTTCACCAGGTCGTATTCGCGGCGCTCGTAGAGGGCTTCGATGGTCAGTCGCAACTGCTGCTCGATCTGATCCATCGGATCGTTGAACAGATCCGCGACGCGGGTGTGCACCCGCAGCACGCTCTGCGCCAGGCTGAGCTCGTACTGCCGCGGCTGGGCGTCGTAGTCGACGAAGGTGCCTTGGAGCAGTGGCTCCCCGGAATGGCCGGAGGCGACCAGGATTTCGGCCTCGCCCTGCTTGTTCTGCGGCTTCGGCGGTGCGGAGGCGATGGCCTCCAGATGGCGCTGCAGCGGCGGGATGTTCTCCAGTAGTTGGTCGAGCGCCGAGCGGGTCAGCACCAGCATGGTGGTCGGGGTGACCGTCTTGACCGTCACCGGCCAGAGCACGTCGCCGTCGGTGAGGGTTTCATCGCCGAAGAAATCGCCGCCGGCCAGCATGCCGAGCTTGGTGGTCTCGCCGTATTCGCCGGTGCCGATCTTGGAGAGCTTGCCGTGCACGATCAGCATGACCTGATCCATGGGGTTGCCGAATTCGGCGACGATGGTGCCGGCTTCGAGATTCCGCTGTTCGAAGCGCCGGGCCACGGCGGCCAGGATCTCTTCGTCGTCGAAGGTGCGGAGCTGGGGGAGTTCCTGCAGTTCCAGCGGGATGACCCGGGCGTTGGGCCCGTCGATGATGTATTCCACCTCGCCGTTGCCGACGGTGTGCGTGAGCCGCCGGTTGACGCGGAAGACGCCGCCTTTCACCTCGTTCCAGGGCAGGGCGCGGGTCAGCCACCGGGAGGTGATGCCCTGCATCTGGGGTTCGGATTTGGTGGTGTGCGCCAGCTGGGAGGCGGCGCTGGTACTGAGGGATTTGCGGTGATTGGTTTCGGTCTGGATGGGCGATTCGATGGTCATGCTGCGGTCCTCACCTCTAAAGGCCACCGCGATTTTGAGCAAAGCGGTGGAGTCCATGGCGAAACAGCAGGCCCGTTCGGGTCTGCGAGAGCTGAATGAGTGAGTGAAAGAACAAGCGCGACAGTGCGTTCCAGCGCTACCGATGGTAGTTCCGCTCGTTGTACGGCCGCAGTAAAACGCATAAACATGATGGCCAGTACATTGCTGTGAATCCGGCTGTGGGCTTTGCCGCCTCGCACTCGCGGAATGCCAAGGCGCGCGGTGGGTCTCGGCAACTCGATGATGACCGGGGGAATGTTGTTCCGGATGGGTGGATTCGCAGGTTCACACGTTTTTCGCCGAACAACCGGACGGTCGGATCTGCTTGCCGATTGCTACGTTTGAGAAGGCCGATCGGTCTGTATTCGTTAGCTCTCATGGTGCTGGTCACAAGCCCCGCGAAGTAAGCTGGCCTTATGGCAAGCTCATCGGGACGCGTCGGGGCGGATGACGCTGGTCACGAGCAGGGTGAGGCTGGGAGCAAAGCCGTGAAATTCAATACGAGGTCCGTGGTGGGTCCGATGCAGCGCCTGGTGGCGACGGCCCAGAACGGACTGGAGGTGATCCGGTTCGGGGGACTGGCTCACGACATCGAGTCCTCGCCGTACGAGGTCACCGAACGCAAGCGCATGTACCGGCTACGGCACTACTTCCCCGACGACACCACCGCCGATCGGCCCGTCGTGGTGCTCGTCCCGCCCATCATGGTGAGCGCCGAGATCTGGGACGTGAACGCCGCGGACGGGGCCGTCGGCATGCTGCACACCGCCGGAATCGATTGCTGGGTGGTCGATTTCGGCTCGCCCGCCACCGAGGAGGGCGGCTGGGACCGCGACCTCGCCGACCATGTGCTCGCGGTCAGCAGCGCCGTCGACACCGTCACCGAACTGACCGGGCGCGCCGTCCATCTCATGGGCTACTCGCAGGGTGGCATGTTCGCCTATCAGACCGCGGCCTACCGCTACGGCAAGGGCGTGGAATCGATCGTTACCTTCGGCAGCCCGGTGGACGCCGTCGCGGGCATGCCGTTCGGGCTGCCGCACGGCCTGGTCTCCGACGCCGCCGACTTCCTCACCGATCATGTGCTGAATCGGCTGCCGATCACCGATTCCATGGTGCGCCTGGGCTTCCAGGCCCTGGACCCGGTCAAGACCGCCCGCGCCCGGCTGGACTTCCTGCGCCAGCTGCACAACCGCGACGCCCTGCTGCCCAAGGAGCGGCAGCGCCGCTTCCTGGAGGGCGAGGGCTGGCTCGGCTACCCGGGTCCCGCGCTCACCGATCTGCTGCAGCAGTTCGTGAAGCACAATCGAATGATGCTGGGCGGCTTCGTGATCCGCGACCAGCTCATCTCCCTGGCCGAGCTGAAATGCCCGATCCTGGCCTTCGTCGGCGAGGTCGACGATATCGGCCAGCCCGCCGCCGTGCGCGGCATCGTGCGCGCCGCACCCAATGCCGAGGTATTCGAAGCCAGTTTGATCGCAGGGCATTTCGGCCTCGTCTCCGGTTCCACCGCCACCCGCCAGACCTGGCCGCTGGTGCGCGACTGGGTGAACTGGCAGTCCGGCCGCGGCGAGCTGCCCGAGCAGATCCAGCACATGAGCCTCGAGGTGGCCCGCAAGGGCCCCAGCTCCGGCTTCACCCGCGCCGTGCACGCGCTCGGCAGCCTGGCCGAGGCCGGCACCAGCCTGGGCAAGACCATCGAGGGCGTCGCGGGGCAGACCCTGCGTGGCACCGTCGAACTCACCGGTGAGGCCGCCCGCGCGCTGCCCCGCCTCACCCGGCTCGGCATGATCCAGCCGCACACCCGGATCTCGCTGGGCCGCCTGCTCGGTGAGCACGCCCGGAACAATCCGTCGCGGGAATGCTTCCTGTTCGAGGATCGCGTGCACACCAACAAGGCGGTGAATCAGCGCATCGACAATGTGGTGCGCGGCCTCATCTCCGTCGGCGTGCGCCCGGCCACCCGGGTCGGCGTGGTCATGGAGACCCGGCCCAGCGCCCTGGTCGCCATCGCCGCCCTGTCCCGGCTCGGCGCGGTCGCCGTACTGCTGGCGCCCGGCAGCGAACTGACCAAGGTGGTCGAGCTGACCGGGGCGCGACTGCTGCTCGCGGATCCGGAGAATCTGGCGGCGGCCGTCGCCACCGGGCATCGAGTGCTGGTGCTCGGCGGTGGCTCGCGTGACGCGGGCACCGATCACCTGGGTATCCCGCTCGGCAGCGATGTCGTGGATATGGAGCAGATCGACCCGGACGCGGTCAGCCTGCCCGCGTGGTACCGGCCCGATCCGGGCCTGGCGCGCGAGCTGGCGTTCATTCTGGTCACCGGTACGGGCGATCACTTCGACGTCAAATACATCACCAATCACCGGTGGGCGCTGTCCGCGTTCGGTACCGCGACCGCGGCCGACCTGGACCGCAATGACACCGTGTATTGCCTTGCGCCGCTGCACCATTCCTCTGGACTATTAGTCAGCCTCGGTGGCGCGGTGGCGGGTGGCAGCCGCATCGCGCTGGCTCGTTCGCTGGACCCGGCCCAGTTCGCCGAGGAGGTGCACCGGTACGGCGTCACGGTGGTCACCTACACCTGGACCATGATGCGCGACATCCTGGACGCCGACACCTTCCCGAACGGGCATCCGCATCCGATCCGGCTGTTCATCGGGTCGGGTATGCCCGCCGGACTGTGGCGGCGCACCCAGGAGCGTTTCGACGCCCGCGTGCTGGAGTTCTACGCGTCCATCGAGGGAGATGTGGTGCTGGCCAACGTGTCCGGCATCAAGATCGCCTGCAAGGGCCGGCCGGTGCCCGGCACCGCCCGGGTCGAACTCATCGCCTACGACCCGACCACCGACGAAATCCTGGTCGACGATTCGGGTTTCGCGCGCCGCTGCGCCGATAACGAGGTGGGATTGCTCATCGGCACCGCCTCCGACACCGTCGACCTCTCGGCCGGCGGCCTGCGTGGCGTCTTCGCGCCCGGCGACTCCTGGATGCCGACGGAGAACCTCTTCCGCCGCGACAGCGACGGGGACTACTGGCTGATGGACCGCCGCGACACCGTCATTCACACCCCGCGCGGGCCGGTCTACACCCAGCCCATCGTCGACCTGCTGAACGACATCACCGCCGTGGACATGGAGGTCGCCTTCGCGGTCCCGGTCCGTGACCGCATCCTCGCCGTGGCCGCGGTGAGCGTCCGTGACGGTTTCACCCTGGCGCCCAAGGATGTCAGCGAGGCCGTTCGCGCGCTGTCCCCGGCGCAACGGCCGGACATCGTCTACGTGGTCGACGAGATCCCGCGCAGCTCCACCTTCCGCCCGTCCACGCGTGCCGTGCAGGCCGCGGGCCGCGCCGAACCCGACGACCGGACCTGGTGGTACAACCGGGAATCCGAGGCCTACGAGGTGCTCACCCCCGAACTGGTCACCCGCCTGTTCTCCTGATCCGGTTGAACCGGCGGGCCCGCCGATCCGTTAATGATGTGTGGGTAGGGCTGAAAAGCCTTATCCAACATCATATTTCCGGATCGACTTACCTCGAAGGGGGTAGGCGGGATGACGCAGGGGACTCGCACGGAGGTTGCGGAAGACGTTGATCGGGACGAGGTTCCGATCCTGCGCAGAGTACTGGCCGAGGGGGTCGGTACTTTTGTGCTGGTGTTCGCAGGGGTCGGGACGGCGGTGCTGGCCGGCGGCAGGGTCGGGGCGCTGGGGATTGCACTGGCCTTCGGATTCACGCTGCTGTGCCTGGTCTACGCCATCGGCCGGGTATCCGGATGTCATATCAATCCGGCGGTGACGCTCGCTCAACTGGTGCTGGGACGCATTTCGGTCGTCGCGGCGGCCCTGTACGTGGCCGCGCAGGCGGTCGGCGGACTGGTGGCCGGTCTGCTCGTCTACGGGGTAGCCAGTGGCCTGCCGGGATACCACCGTGCGGACGGATTGGCCGCCAACGGATTCGGTGAATACAGTCCCGCCGCGAAGGGCGGGCAGGACGGGTACGGGCTCTGGGCCACGATCACGATCGAGGTGGTGCTGACCGCGCTGCTGGTGTTCGTGGTGCTGTCGGTGACCGAGCGGGTGGCCGATACCGCGCTCGCGGGGCTGGCCATCGGCATCACGCTGGCGGTGACCAATCTGGTCGCCATCCCGGTGGACAATGCCTCGATCAACCCGGCACGCAGTCTGGCCTCGGCGCCGTTCCAGGACGATGCCCTGGGTCAGCTGTGGGCCTTCATCGTTTTCCCGCTGGTGGGCGGGGTGGTCGGCGCGCTGGTCTACGCCGTCGTGCACGGCCGCCCGATCAGACGGTGAACGAAGTTACCCCGTCGACCACACGCGCCAGCTGCTCTTCGGTCAGTCCCGGCCAGAGCGGCAGGCGCACAACGGTTCCGGAGAACTCGGCGCTGCGCGTGCACGGCACCGGAGTGCGGCCCAGTTTCAGCCCCGCGGGGCTGGAATCCAGTGGCACGTAATGGAACGGCGCCACGATGCCGCGTTGCGCCAGATGCGTGATGAGGTCGTCGCGGCGGTGCTCGGCGGGCACGCGCAGGTAGTAGAGGTGCGCCGTGTGATCGCGATCGTCCGGGACCGTCATGAGCCGGACATCATTGCGGCGCGCCCACTCCGGGAGCGCGGCGGTGTAGGTGTTCCACACCCGGTGCCGGTTCTCCTGGATGGTGTCGAACTCGCTCAGCTGCGCGTCCAGCACCGCGGCGTTCAACTCGCTGGGCAGGTAGCTGGAGCCGATGTCCTGCCACGAGTACTTGTCCACCGCGCCGCGCAGGAACCGCGCCCGGTCGGTGCCCTTCTCGCGGATGATCTCCGCGCGCGCCATCAGGATCTCGTCGGTGAGCAGCACCGCGCCGCCCTCACCGCAGTGAATGTTCTTGGTGTCGTGGAAGCTCAGCGCGCCGATGGTGCCGATGGTGCCCAGCGGGCGGCCCCGCCAGCGGCCGCCCAGGCCGTGCGCATTGTCCTCGATGATGGCGATGCCATGGGCGCCGGCGAGGCGCTGCAGGCCCTCCATGTCCGCCGCCACGCCGCCGTAGTGGATCACCATGATGGCCTTGGTGCGCGGGGTGATGAGCCGCGCCACCGACTCCGGGTCCAGATTGCCGGTGGATAGGTCGATATCGGCGAAAACCACTGTGGCGCTGCGCAGGGCCATGGCGGTCGCGCTGGAGGTGAACGCGAAGCTCGGGACGATGACCTCGTCATCCGGGCCGAGTTCCAGGAGCAGCCCGGCCATTTCGAGCGCATGCGTGCACGAGGTGGTCAGCAGCGCGTACGGCGCCCCGGTGACCTCGCGCAGCTTGGCGGTGGCCGCCGCGGTGAACGGCCCGTCGCCGTGACTGTGGTCGGAGGACAGCACCGCTTCCACATTGGGCAGCTCGCGCGCGGCACGGAACGGGCGGCTGAAGATGATGCGGTCAGTGCTCACCCGGGTCTGTCCCTCTCATTGCTGCGTCGTATTCGATTTCACGGTAGCGGTTTTCGCGCGGTTCGGGCCGCGGCGTGGGCGAATCCACTGTCAGGTATAGCGGTTTGCCCACCAGGACGTGCAATGCCACACCGAGATATTCGGCGATCAGGCCGAGCGAGAACAGCACCGCGCCCGAACACAGCAGCAGCACCGTCATGAGCGAGGCCCAGCCCTCCGGGTCGGCGCCACTGTCGGTGAGGGCCTGATAGACGACCCACGCCGCCATCACCCCGCCGACCACGGCCAGCGTGACGCCCAGCAGGCTCACCAGGCGCAGGCCGCGGGTTCCGCTGCACAGCACCATCTTCCAGAACAGCGAGAACAAGCGGCGGTAGTTGTAGCCGGAGTCCTCGCGGCCCTCGGCGCGCAAGGTGACCGGCACCTGCGCGACATCGCCCACCACCCAGGTGAGCGCCACATCCAAATACACTCCGTTGGAGGCGACTCCGGCCAGCTGCCGCGCGATATCGCCGCGGATCAGCCGGTAGGACTCGAACCGGGTGGAGTCCGGGAACGCGAACAGCGTGGCCAGCACCACCTTCGCGCCGCGCGAGGTGATATTGCGCAGGAAGCCGTGCGGGCGGGTATTGCTGGGCTTGGAGTACACCAGGTCCGCGCGCTGGTTCAGTGCCGCGTCGAGGAATTCGCCGATGAACGCCGGATCGTGCTGCCCGTCCTCGTCCATGGTGACGGTCCAGTCGCCGTGCGCGGCGGCCATGCCCGCGATGGTGGCGGCGTCCTGTCCGTAGTTGCGGCTCATCCACACCACCCGCACCTGCGGATAGGTTTCGGCCAGTTCCTGCAGCACCACATCGGAGCGGTCGGGGCCGTGGTCGTGCACGAGCACGATGTCGTCCACCCGGAAGAGCGCGCCGTCCGGCGTCGTGACCGGTCCGCCCAGTTTGTCCAGCTCGGCGACGAGCGCGGCGATGGTCTCCTCGCCCCGGTACACGGGCACCACGACGGACACGGCGTGCACCCGCCCGGAGGGGCCGGGGGCGCCGCGTCGATCGGTCTCGGACCGAGGGGGGCGGGCAGACGGAATCGGCATCAGCTCAATCGACTTTCGAGGACGGTGCGCGCCGGAACTTCTCGCTGAACAGCAGAGTTCGAGCCGCCGTGAACTTTAACACGCTGCAGGTCGCGACAATCGGGGCGCAGGCTGATCATGGCCACATCATTCCTTACGTCCGGAATCTCCCAACGGACTGGGACAATGCCATCCGGCGAAACGCACTGTAGGGTCTGGAACTCGTGGTGGAAAGCTCAATTTCCGAGGTGGTCGGGGCCACCGAATCCGAGGCCGATGAACGGGCGGCGCGGCGTGCAGTGAACCGCTGGGGCATGATCACCGTCGCCGGTGTCGCGCTCGGATACCTCGCGGTGGTGCTGGCAAATGCCCGGCACTTCTTCACCGATGACACTGAATCCCAGTACACCGGGCTCTGGGTGTTCTTCGGTCGCGCCTTCCGCGAGGGTCATTTCCCGCTGCTCATTCCCGAGCAGTGGATGACCGGTAATTACACCAATGAGGAAGCGGGACTTTTCAATCCGCCGCAGCTGCTGATCGACCTGATCGCGCCCTCGGTGCCGAACCTGGCGGTCTACGCCACCCTCATCAAACTCGTCTTCGCGATCATCGCCGGCCTCGGCGTGTACCGCGTCTGCCTCGCGTACGGTTCCCGCCCCGAATGGGCCGCGGTCGCCGGCGTGGCAATGCCCTTCACCGGCTTCTTCCTCTTCTTCGACGAGGCCAGCTGGTACACGGCCATGACCGGCACGGCCTGGATGATCCACGCCTGGGCCTCCTCGGTGCGGTATGCCCGCGGCAAGGGCGGCCCCATCCCGGTCTTCATCTATCTCTATCTCGCGATCACCGTGCAATACGTGTTCCCGGCGGTGGAAGCGGTGCTCATGCTCGTCGCCGTCGCGGTGGGCGAAGTGGTGCTGCGCGGGAAGGCATCCTGGATGCCGCTGCTGCGGCTGACCGCCGCCGCGGGCTGCGCGGGTCTCGCCGGTCTGGCGACCTTCCTGCCGAGCATGTTGTCCGCGCAGGTGAGCTGGCGTGGCAATTCGCAGATCAATAACGACATGTTCCTGACCGTGCCGTGGTCGGAATCGCTGAATGCCAGCCTGCCCAGCACGATGCCCGCATTCCAGTCGTGGTGGGGATACGTCCAGCCGCTGCCCATGACCTATATCGCCTGGTTCCTGATTCCGGCACTGGCATTCGTGGACTGGGCCGCGGCGCGGGCACGGTGGAAGGAATTCGTCTCCATCGCGCTGTTCGCATTGATGGCATTGATGTGGACGGCCGGGCCCGGTGTGGTCGGGCCGCTACGCTGGCCCGCGCGGGTACTACCCATGCTGGCGCTGGGTCTGCTGGTGCTGGTGTGCGTGCTGCTCGGGCGATTCGGCACGGTACGCAATTGGCGTAATCGCGGCATTGCCGCGGGAGTACTGATCCTCGCCCTGTGGGTGCGCACCTTCTCCGCCGACCCGCACGATGTGCTCTGGCATGTGCTGTCAGCGGTCATCGTGGCGGTCCTCGGTGCGGCGGTGGTGTGGCTGGGCCGCACACGCGGCGTCGCAGCGGCGGCCGCGCTGACGCTGGCCGCCGTCATACCGATCGCCTATTTCCAGGTGCGGTCCGTGCAGCCTACGCCCATGTCCTGGAACCTGCCCGCGAACCGGGAAGACGCCAAACAGGTCTTCCCGAAGTTCGCCGACGGCACCACGATTCAGCTCTCCGACCGCGGTCTGCTGCAGCCCGCGGACAAGAGCCTGCAGGGCGCGTACGGCTCCCTGGTGTGGGGCAACTACGCCAAGGACCTGGAACGCAACTACGTCAACGGCTATACACCCAACGGGCACTTCTACTTCGGGCAGATGCTCTGCATGGCCTGGGACGGCAGTGTCTGCCCCGACGCCTACCGGCGCATGTTCGCGCTGGAACCCGGCACCGGCCGCACCCTCGCCGACCTCATGAAGGTGGACCGAGTGGTGTTGCAGAAGGCCATGTTCCCCGACGCCGGTAACCAACCCGCCCCGGACGGCTGGCATTTCGTCGACGTTCCCGGGCACCAGAAATACATCTGGGTGCTGGAACGCGACAACGGCCCGATCTCCGCCGTGAACGGCCGGATCGCCGACGCCCGCAACGTCACCGCGAACTCGTTGTCCGAGACCGACACCACCAGCCGCGTGCGCGTCACCTCCGACAGCGGCGGCCGCCTCATCTTCTCCCGCCTGGCCTGGCCCGGCTACCGCCTCACCCTGGACGGCAAGAGCGTCCCCTTCACCACCGTCGCGAAAGTCTTTGTCGCCGTGGATATCCCCGCCGGCACCAAGGGCGCCGTCCTCGACCTGACCTGGCGCCCGCCCGGCTGGAAGATCGGCATCGGCAGCGCGGCGGCCGGCCTCCTCGGTCTCTGCCTCCTGCAATACCTGTGGTTCCGCGGTCGCCGCCCCGGCGAAGACCACGCCGACCCGGTCAATCCGGAACCGACCCGAGAACTGGTGGACTCCCTCTCGTGACAACCACCGACAACCCGGGCAGCGGGCCCGCGGCCGCCGCGCCGGCCGGCACCGAGATCACCGCCGAATCCGGCCCGGCCGGCCCGCTGCTGCGGCTGGTGCGTCGTCAGGAAGTGGCCTACGCCTTGGTCGGTGGCTTCAACACCGTCCTCGGCATGGTCCTCACCGTCGTCTGGCTGACCGTCCTACACGGCGTGGTCTCGGAGAATGTGGCCGCGGCTCTTTCCGTAGCGCTGGCCTACTGCGTAAGCATGGTCATCGCCTTCGTTCTCCATCGCACACTGGTGTTCCGGGTACGCGGCCACCTGGTCCGGGACTTCATAGCTTTCGTAGGCGTGAACCTGGTGGGCATGCTCCTCAACATGGCCCTCCTCCAAGGCGCCGTGTCTCTCCTCCACGCCCCCGACAAGCCCGCCGCGGTAGTGGTCATGGCCTTCGTAGCGATAGTGAGCTACTTCGGCCACCGCCACATCTCCTTCCGCCGCACCCACGATGCACCCCCCACCCACGAGGCCCGGTAGTTTGTCCTCCATGCCGGACGAAACCTTGGACGCCACCCTCCTCACCCTCCTCGCCTGCCCCCAGGACAAAGGCCCCCTGACCCTCGTCCACACCGAATCCGGCGCCCAGGAGCTCTACAACCCCCGCCTCCACCGCGCTTACCCCGTCGACAACGGCATCCCCGTCCTCCTGGTGGACGAGGCCCGAGACATCACCGACGAGGAACACACCTACTTCCTCACCCAGTCCTGAGCAGTCTCCGTCAGGTGGGTGGGAGGTCACCGGTGAAGTAGCGCTGGAGGGTTGGGCCGACCAGGGCTACCAGTTCTTCCAGGGGCATGGAGGCGATGGGCTCGAGTTGGACGATCTTGCGGGCTACCAGGATGCCGGCCAGTTGGGAGGCGGCGAGGACCGCGCGTTTGGCGCCGGTGCCGGGGGGTGAGTCGACGCGGGGGCGGATGTCCTTCAGGACGACGTCGAGCATGAAGGTGCGGGCCAGGGCCGGGTCGCCGCTGCCCAGGACGGCGCGGAAACCGGCGATGGCTTGGACGCCGAGGGGGGAGTCCCACACGCCGACGACCGTTCGGACCAGGGTCTCGCCCAGGTGCTCCACCGGCACCGCGGCCAATTGCGCCAGTACGATTCGCGGATCGATGGGGAGTTGTAGTGCGGCGGCGAGTAGTTCGGCCTTGGTGCCGAAATAGTGGTGCACCAGTGCGGGATCCACGCCGGCGGCGGTCGCTATGGAGCGGATCGACGCGCGGTCGAAACCTACCTCGGCGAACCGTTCCCGGGCGGCGTGCAGAATCGCCTCCCGGGTGCCGGAATTGCCGGGGCGCCGACCACTGCGCGCGTTGTTGGCGGACGTCACGCGGTGCGCCGCCGTAGGGTCGCCGCGCCGAGAATCAGTGCGACGGCGGCGAATGCGGCCACGACCGCCAGATCCCGCCACATCAGACCCGTCGCGCCGGTGTGCGTCGAAACCTGCTGTAGTGCGTCCACCGCATAGCTGAGCGGGAGCACGTCGCTGATGGCTCCCAGCCAGCCGGGCAGCTGGCCGCGCGGCACCAGCAATCCGCACAGGAAGAATTGCGGCAACACGATCACGGGCATGAACTGTACGGCCTGAAACTCGGTGCGCGCGAACGCACTTGCCAGCAGGCCCAGCGCGACGCCGAGTACCGCGTCGAGGATCGCGATGAGCACCACGAATGCCGGACTGCCCGCCGAGTTCAGTCCCAGCAGCCAGAACGCCACCAGGCACGCGACCGCCGCCTGCGCCGCCGCGGCGACCGAGAATGCGCTCGCATACCCGGCCAGCAGATCCAGCTTGGAGATCGGCGTGGTCATGAGTCGCTCCAAGGTCCCCGAAACCCGTTCGCGCTGCATGGCGATCGCGGTGATCAGGAACATGACCACGAACGGCAGGATGCCGAGCATGGTGATCCCGATCCGGTCGAACAGCCTCGGTTCGCCAGGGAATTCCGGATAGTTCTTGTACACGAAGTAGAGCAGCGTCATCAGCGCCGCGGGCACCACGAGAATCATGGCAACCGTGCGCCGATCGGTGCGCAGTTGCCGCAGGATCCGCAGGGTGGTGGCGGTGTAGCAGCGCAGCGGCTGCGGCCCGGCCGGTCGCGAAAGGGTGGCGGTCACAGCTCTTCTCCCATCCGGATCAGCTTGAGGAAGGCGTTCTCCAGGCTGGATTCGCCGGTGTCGGACCGCAGTTCGGCGGGGGAGAGCTGAGCCAGCAGCCGCCCCTCCCGCATGAGCAGCAGTTCATCGCAATGCTCGGCCTCGTCCATGACGTGACTCGAAACCAGCAGTGTGCGCCCCTGTTTCGCGAGCGCGCGGAACTGCTCCCAGAGATCCGCGCGCAGTACCGGATCCAGCCCGACGGTCGGTTCGTCCAGCACCAGCAGTTCCGGATCGGCCACCAGCGCGCAGGCCAGCGATACCCGGGTCCGTTGCCCGCCGGAGAGCTGATTGCCCCGATGCCGCGCATGACTGCCGAGCCCGACCGCCGCGAGCGCGGTCTCGACCTCCGCGGCCGAAGCCCCGTACAGCGCACCGAAATACGAGACGTTCTCGGTGACGGTGAGGTCGTCGTAGATGCTGGGCGCCTGGGTCACGTACCCGACCCGCTGCCGCAGCTCTTTCGACCCGGCTTCCTCGTCGAGCACGGTCACCGTGCCCTTTTCGAGGATCTGCGTGCCCACGATGCTGCGCATGAGCGTGGTCTTGCCGCAGCCGGACGGCCCGAGCAGCCCGGTGATGCTGCCGCGCGGCACGGTCAGCGAAATGTCCTGGAGTACCTGGTGCCCGCCGCGGCGCACTTCGAGGTGTGCGATGGCGATGGCGGGCGGGGCAGTGGTCGGCGCCGTCACAGTCACCCTCAATTCATCGAGTGTTGAATTCACTACGTGGTGAATTGTGCGCCCGGACGTGGGATGCCGCAAGCCCCGCCACGCGGGAGATCGGCGGCATCCTCGCCCATATGTACATGGGAATATGCGCATTAAGGCATGTATGTCCGGATCGGTCTGACGAAACCGTGACAAACCCGGCCGAATCGGCCAGTCGGCCAGTATTCGAACCCGGAACCGCCGAGAATCGCCGGAGTACCCGGATCCGCCGTGCGCTCGCCGGCCGATCGGGATCCTCGCCGCCAAGGAGACCGTATATGCGCGTATTGCTCACCGGCGCAGCCGGATTCATCGGCTCGCACATTCACCGCACCCTGCTGGACGCGGGTCACGAGGTGACCGCCCTCGACCTCATGCTGCCCGCCGCCCACGGCCCCGACGCGGCGCCCCCGGCAGGCGTGGACCGCGTCGACGTCCGCGACCCGGAAGCCCTCGATGCCCGCCTGACCGGCATCGACGTGGTCTGTCACCAGGCCGCCGTGGTCGGCGCCGGCGTCAGCGCTCAGGACGCCCCCGCCTACGCCAGCCACAATGACCTCGGCACCGCCGTCCTGCTCGCCGCCATGGATCGGGCGCAGGTCGGTCATCTCGTACTGGCGTCGTCCATGGTCGTTTACGGCGAAGGCCGGTACATCACCGCCGACGGGACGGAGGTCGCCCCGGGTCCGCGGATCCCCGCCGACCTCGACCACGGCCTCTTCGACAACTACGCACCCTCCGGCGAGCCCCTGACCTGGTCCCCCATCGACGAGGACGCCCCACTGCGCCCGCGCAGCCTCTACGCCGCGGCCAAAGCGGCGCAGGAGCATTACGCGGCGGCCTGGTCCGCGGCTACCGGCGGCACCGTGACCGCACTGCGCTACCACAATGTCTACGGCCCCGATATGCCCAGGGACACACCGTATTCGGGTGTCGCCGCCATCTTCCGCTCATCGCTCGAGGCGGGGGAGTCGCCCCGGGTATTCGAAGACGGCGGGCAGACCCGCGACTTCATCCACGTGCACGACATCGCCGCGGCCAATCTCGCGGCCGTCGAGCAGCCGATCGGCCCGTTCACCCCGCTGAACATCGCCTCGGGTCACCCGATCACGATCGCGGAAGTGGCTGCCGTGCTGGCCACCGCGCACAATGGCAAGCCGCCGGTGGTGACCGGTGACTACCGTTCCGGCGATGTCCGCCATATCGTGGCCAGTCCCCAACGCGCCCGGCGTGCACTGGGTTTCACCGCCGTCATCACCCCGGAACGCGGTCTGACGGAGTTCGCCACCGCACCCCTGCGTGCCACGGCCGCGGCCGGAGCGCCCACCTGGCGCTGACCCTCAGGCGCCGCCGTCCGCCGAAACGCGTTCGCGCATGAGGAATTCCACGGTCGCCTCGAACGCCTCGTCCACCCGCGCGCGATCCCCGGTGGTGATCAGATCCAGCTGCAGGCCGCGGACCTGCGCGAGAATGAACGTCGCTGTCCGCGAGACGGTTTCGGCGGGCCAGTGATACCGCAGCAGCTCCCGTTCGATGACGGTCAGCCAATCCGTGACCAGCGCCGACACCGGATGATCCGGCGTGCGAGCGGCGGTGGCGACCAGTTCGAACAACACCAGGAACTGGCGTTGCTCCCGCGGCCGGCACAAATGCTGCCACGCCGCGCGCAGCAGTTCCGGCGGCGAGTCCACCGCGCGCAGTTCCTCGCTGAGCAGCCGCTCCTCGAAATCGGCGCGAATATGCTCGAGCACCTCGGCGATCAGTGCTTCCTTGGTCGCGAAATGCCTGATCAGCGTGGCGTGGCTGACGCCGAGCGCCCGCGCGGCCGGTCGCAGTGACAGCTCCCGTACGCCATTGTCGAGCACGTATTCGGTGGCGGCGGCGAGTAGTTCCGGCCGGCGATGCTGGAAGCGCAAGGTCCGGCCGTCGATCCTGGTTTCCGCTTCTGGTGCCCGCATGTGCGAGATATTACCGTTCCGAACGGTTACCTAACCGACTGGTACGGCTATTCTCGGGGAGTGCGGCGGGACAGCGCGCCGGCGAGTGAGGAGAGAACATGAGGTACGACGAATACCGCGCGTACGACGCGGTCGGCCTGGCGGAACTCGTCGCGAAAGGCGACGTGCACCCCACCGAGCTGCTGCAACTCGCACTCGACCGCACCGCGCAGGTCGATCCCTCGCTCAATGCGATCAGCCTGCTCATGGAACAGAACGGCAAGGAACTCGCACAGCGCGCCGACCTCACCGGACCCTTCGCGGGCGTCCCGTTCCTCATCAAGGACCTGGGCCAGGACTACGCCGGCTACCCGACCTCCGGCGGCACCGGACCCCTGCGCAAGGTGCCCGTCACCCGCAACAGCATCGTGGTGCAGCGCTGGCTGGATGCCGGGCTCGTCGTCTTCGGCAAGACCACCACCCCCGAATTCGGCAGCAAGGCCATCACCGAAACCCGGACCTTCGGCGCCACCCGCAATCCGTGGGACACCGGCCGTACCCCCGGCGGCTCGTCCGGCGGTTCCGGCGCGGCCGTCGCCGCGGGCGTCGTGCCCATGGCCGGAGCCAGCGATGGCGGCGGTTCGATCCGAATTCCGGCCGCCTGCAACGGTTTGTTCGGTCTCAAGCCCGGCCGCGGTGTCGTCCCCAGCGGTCCCGTCGTCGGTGATCCGCTGTTCGGCGCGGTGAGCGAGGGCGTGCTGTCCCGCAGTGTCCGCGATACGGCGGCCATGCTCGACGTGCTCAGCCCGCCCGACCCGGGCGCCCCGTACGGGGTGCCCAGCCCCGACCGCCCGTACCGCGACGCCGTCACCGAACCGCCGCGGCGCCTGCGCATCGGTTTCACGCATGCCGCGCCGCAAGGTACGCCCGTCGACCCGGAGGCCGTGCGCGCCGTCGAACAGGTCGCCGCTCTTCTCGAAAGTCTCGGCCACACAGTCGAACCCATCACCCTTGATATCGACGGCCGCCAGCTCGCCTTCGATTTCATGACCGTGTGGACCGCCTCGGCCGCCGCCGAACTCGAGCAGGCCTGCCGCGTGGGCCACGCCTCGCCGGCCGATTTCGATATCGACACCCAGGTACTGGCCGCCGTCGGCCGCGGCGTCCCGGCCCCCGAACTCATGGCGGCCCATGCCCGCTGGAACACCTACACCCGCGCCATTGCCGACTTCCACGCCGGCCACGACCTGCTGCTGACCCCCACCCTCGCCGAACCGCCGCTGCGCATCGGCCAGAACCGCACCCCCGCGGCGGCGGACACCCTGCTACCGCCGCTACTCCGCCTCGGCGCCGGAAAAGTCCTGGCCCGCACCGATTTCTACCGCAACCAGGTGACAGCCAACCTGTCCGCGGTCCCGTTCACCCAGCTGGCCAACATCACCGGCCGCCCCGCCATGAGCGTCCCCACCCATTGGACCGCCGCCGGCCTGCCGCTGGGCACCCAGTTCGTGGGCCCCACCGGTTCGGAATACCTGCTGCTGCAATTGGCCGCCGAGCTGGAGGCCGCGCAGCCCTGGTTCGACAAGCACCCGCCCGAACCGATGGTCTGAGCTGTCGTGCGGGTGTACGCGGACCGGTCCCCTGGATCCGGCCGCGTGACCTGCGAGGAACAGCCGGCCGGCCGGAATCGTCGGCGGCGTGCGCCGGAATGGACAACGGCCCGGAAGCTGCGGGGCTTCCGGGCCGCTTAGTGCTCCGGGCGTCGTGCACGTATCCGACGCCCCGTACTGCGTTGTCGGCCGGCGCCCGCGGAGGCGGCTGGAGTCTGAGATAGCCACACCCACGGAACATCCTTGGACGGACGCAACCACGGCACGCCCCACGGCGCCCGGAGCAGACCGCCATCGAATCGGTTGAATCTCAGTCGGTCCCAACGAGTGTCGCGTCATGGAGGACACACCACCACCATCGCGGCGGCAGATGGCACGCCCGGTCTGCGAGTTGGCGTTACTGGTCGGTCAGGAGAACCGGGCCATCAGGTCTCTCCATTGGAGCCGAGCAAGGGGAGCCGGACCTCGAAACGAGCGCCGTCTTCCCGATTGCGGGCGGTGATATCGCCACTGTGCGCGGCCACCAGACCAGCGGCGATGGCGAGGCCCATACCGCTGCTGCTACCCAGCCCATCGGCGCCCGGCGAGCGCGCGGTACTGCCGCGATAGGCGACCTCGAAGATGCGGGGCAGGTCGGCCTCCGCGATACCGGGCCCGGTGTCGTCCACCCGGGTCCACGCGTGGCCGTCCGCCGCGCCCGCGGAGATATCGATGCGGCCGCCCGGCGGCGTGTGCGCGATCGCGTTCGCCACCAGATTCGTCAGCACCCGGCCCAGTGCCCGATCACTGCCCGCCACCACGATGCGGTCGTCGGGCTGTCGCGCGGACAGCTTGATGTGCGCCTTCTCCGCGGTCGGCTGATTGGCGGCCAGCACCTCGTCGATGAGTTCGCGCAGATCGACCGGTTCCATCTGCAGGCGCAGCGCACCGGCATTGATCTTCGACATCTCGAACAGGTCGTCCACCATGGCCGAGAGCCGATTCGTCTCGCGCACAATGCGATCCGCGTACCGCGCCACATCGACCGGGCCCGCCACCACTCCGTCCTGCAGGGCCTCACCCATGGCGCGGATACCGGCCAGCGGGGTGCGCAGATCATGGCTGACCCACGCGACCAGCTCCCGGCGCGACCGTTCGGCCGCCCTTTCCTGTTCGAGCATCTCCCGCTCCCACACCATGGCCCGCGCCTGTTCCCGGCCGAGCAGGACGGCCGCCGGCACCGTCACCGCGGCCACCACCGCGAGCACGACCGCGGTGCGCATGAAGTCGTGGGTGAACATGAGCCCGCTGACCGCTACCACTCCGGCGAGGGTGGCCAGCGTCGGAATCAGCACCAGCACAGCCATACTCGTGGTCATGGTGCGATTCCTGGTGTAGCGCAACAGGAGCGCGCCGATCACCACCACCGGCAGCGAACCCGCCAGCGCGTAACCGATGAGGGACGGGGTATCAGTGGGCACCGGTGACCTCCTCGGTGGAATCGGCCCGGCCCCAGGCATATCCGCGACCCCACACCGTCTCGATGCGATGCGCGGCGCCCAGTTTCGCGCGCAGGCGTTTGATGTGCACGGTGACCGTGGACAGATCCCCGAAGGACCAGCCCCACACCTCCGACAGCAGTTCGCTGCGGCTGTACACGCGTTGCTGATTGGCGAGCAGGAAAGCGAGCAGGTCGAATTCGCGTGCGGTGAGCTCCACCGGCTTACCGGCGGCGAGCACCGTCCGCGACCCGCGGCGCAGCTCCACCTGATCGCCCCGCAGCACCTCGTCCACGGCGGGCGCGGGGTGCGCGCGCCGCAGCACCGACGCCACCCGCAGCGCCAGTTCCCGCGGACTGAACGGCTTGGTCACGTAATCGTCGGCCCCGGCCTGCAATCCGATCACCCGGTCGTCCTCTTCGCCGAGGGCGGTGAGCAGGATGATCGGCATATCCGGATGCGGTCCGGACCGCACGGCCCGGGTCAGATCGATCCCGTCCGGCGGCGGCATCATCACATCCAGCACCGCCAGATCGATCTCATTGCGCGCCAGCACCGCCGCCGTCGACGGCCCGTCCGCCGTCTCGATCACCGTCAGCCCGTCGCGTTCGAGGTACCGCCGCACCACCTCCCGCACCACGGGATCGTCGTCCGCCACCAGAATCCGCATCACCATCACCAATTCGTCAGTATGAAGTGATTGACGAGCAGCGCCCCCACCGCCTGCACCGCCAGCCACACCCGAACATCCCGCCGCGGCAGCAAAGCCGCCCCCGCCAGCATCCACACATCGAACGGCAGCCAGATCCGCTCCGTCTCAGCCTTACTCAACCCACTGAGATCCGCCAGCAGCACGGCGATTGCCGCGGCCCCGGCCACCAGCGCAGCGGGAACCACCGCTGCTCGCCACTCCGCGAAGCCGGACAGCAGCCGAAACCTGAGACCCAGGGCGGCTTTCGGCTCCAGCACGGCTACCGCCACCTCGGTACTACCGTGTCCGACCGCCTGCGTGAGCGGGGGAAGATCGTCGGTGGAGTTCGGGTGCGTGGTCTGCCACAGGGTCGGGAGGCGCAGGCCGCGGGCTGTGCGGTGGACGGCGGCGAGCGGAGCCAGGCCGAGGGCACAGATCGTGGCGGCGAGGTTGCCCCACGCCCAGTAGGAGTAGGGGCGTTCGCTGGCGATGCCCTGGTAATAGCGTTGCACCACAAGGTGATAGCCGTCGAGCCACCAGAAGCCCGAGGCGGTGAAGGCGACGACCACGATCACCAGGCCGAGGGCCACCGGGAGGGCGGGGCGCAGGGAGCGGGCGATCAGTACCGCCAGCGCGGGGACCGCGATCAGGACCAGGCCGTAGTTGAGGTAGAGCGCGAAACCGAAGGTCAGGCCCGAGAGGACGGCGACGGCTGTCCAACCGCAGCGCTGCTGGGTCGCGAGGGCGAGCAGGGCGATCGCCCAGGCGCTCACGCCCGCGAAGAGTGCGTCGGCGGATACCGCTATCCAGATCACCGCGGGGGCCAAGGCCAGGAAAGGTGCTGCGGCACGGGCATTCTGCTCCGAGCCGAGGGCGCGCAGCGCGACCATGACCGCGGCCGCGGCGCTGGTGCCGACGACCGTGCACAGCAGCGCCGCCCACGCGCCGCCGCCGAGCCCGATTCGGTCCATCAGCACGAATACCAGTAGCGCGCCCGGCGGATGCCCCGACACGTGCGTGGTCCACGAATCCGGCTGGAAATCCAGGATGCGGCCGGAGAATCCGCGCAGCATGGCCCCGATATCGTGCACGCCGCCGACCTCGTGCAGGTACTCGTCGCGGGTGGTGAGCCGTCCGGCGAAACCGCGCTGCCAGCCGTCCACCATCGCCAGCGCGAAGGCCCACGCCAGCGCGGTCAGCCAGGTGGCGAGCAGCAGTCGCCGCCAGGGCAGGCGCGCCGCGGCGGTCGGGCCGTATGCCACGACGGCAATGGCGATCGCGATGGCCGGGCCGGTGCCCCACCCGATATGCGGCAGCCAATCGCCGAAGATCGGCGCGGCGCCCGCGTACAGGTGATCCCGCCATCGTTTGCCCATGAGTAGCGGTATCAGGAAGGCGGCGGCCACCAGCAGGGCAGCGCCTGCCGCGCACAACACATCGGCCCGGCGTGGCCGACCGGGCAATTCAAGGGTCACGGGAGCTTTCCGCACGCCCTCACCCTAGGCCGCCCGCACCCACGATCCCCTGGATATCGGGCATCCGTACAGGTCTCGTCATACTTTCGTCACGAGTGTCTTCGGGTCCGTTCGCGCCTCGCGGGCCTACGGTCGACTGCGTGACCCCAAGCAACGAGCAATCGGGTGTGACCGTCGTGATCCCCTGCCGCGATGAAGCCGGCGCCCTACCCGGCGTACTCGCGGCAATCCCCGACGGATATCGAGTCATCGTGGTGGACAATGGCTCCGCCGACGGCACCGCCGACGTGGCCCGCTCGGCCGGCGCCGCCGTGGTCGCCGAACCGATGCCCGGCTACGGCAGCGCGGTGCAAACCGGAATCCACGCCGCGAGCACCTCCATCGTGGCCGTTCTCGACGGCGACGGATCCATGGATCCCGGCGAATTGCCCGCCCTGGTCGCCGAACTCGGGCCCGGGGTGGACATGGTGGTGGGCCGTCGCCGCCCCGACCACGTCGCCGCCTGGCCCTGGCATGCGCGCCTGGGCAATCACCTGGTGGCCGCGCGCCTGCGCCGCCGCTACGGGCTGCCCGTGCACGATGTGGCCGCCATGCGGGTGGTGCGCCGCCAGCGCCTGCTCGCCCTCGGCCCCCTGCACCCGCGGTCCGGCTACCCCCTCGAACTGCTGATCGCCGCCGCCCGCTCCGGCTGGCGACTGGTCGAGCACGACATCACCTACCGCCCGAGAACCCATGGCGTATCCAAGGTTTCGGGCTCCCTGCGCGGCACCGTCCGCGCCGCACGCGACTTCTGGAGCGTCCGATGAACCTGCCCGTCACCCTCCTCGTCATCGCCAAGGCCCCCATCGCGGGCTTCGCCAAAACCCGCCTCACCCCACCCTTCACCCCCGGCGACGCCGCCCGCCTGGCCGCCGCGGCCCTCCTGGACACCCTGGACGCCATGCGCGACGCCGGCGCCCAGCGTTGCGCCGTCGCCTGGGTCGGCGACCTCGACCGGGCCGAGAACTCCAGCGAAATCGACTCGGCCCTACAGCATTTCGATGTCTTCCCGCAACGCGGCGACGATTTCGCACACCGCCTCGCCAATGCCCACGCCGACGCCGCCCGCTTCGGTCTACCGGTACTGCAAATCGGCATGGACACTCCGCAAGCCGGCCCCGCCCTGCTGGCAGCCTCCGCCGCCCAACTCCTGGACACCGGCGACGCCGTCCTCGGCCCCGCCGCCGACGGCGGCTGGTGGGCCCTCGGCCTCCCCGGCCCCGAACCGGCCCGCGTCCTCCGCGGCGTCCCCATGTCCACCCCGGACACCGGCCGCCTGACCCGGAAAGCCCTGCGCAGCACCGGCCTCCGCGTCCACACCCTGCCCACCCTCACCGACGTCGACACCTATGCCGACGTCCTCACCGTCGCCGCCCAATCCGACGGCCGCTTCACCGCCGCCGCCCGCCCCCACCTCTACACCCCCGCGGAAGTGTCGCTATGAATCGCCGACCCGCAGCCGACTCCGCCGCGACCGATGCCGCCGGCCTCGGATACGCGTCCGCGAATCATGCATCGGCCCAGGTGGATTCGGATCTTCGCCGCCGTGGTCTCAGCCGCGGAAGAGGCAATTCGGATGCCGCTGGACGACATTGGGTGCCTGCCGGGCTGCGGCCGCACGGGCGGGGGCCGGGCGGCGCGCCGGATTTATATGCGCGGGCGCTCGTCGGTGGTGACTGCTGGATCCGGGGCGGGGACGGATCGCGGCGGCCCATGCGTGTCGCACGGTGGCTCGGCGCGGACACACCCGAGGACGAGCATGTCGATCATGTGCTGACCTGCTGCTGTGATGGCCCTACCGTCGATCTCGGGTGCGGGCCCGGCCGTTTGACCACGCGCCTGCTGCGGCACGGTGTGGCCGCGCTCGGGGTGGATGTGTCGCCCATGGCGGTCGCCATGACCAGGTTCCGGGGTGCGCCTGCGCTGCATCGGGATCTGTTCGGGCGAATGCCGGGGACCGGGCGATGGGCCTATGCCATCCTCGCGGACGGGAATCTCGGGATCGGCGGGGATCCGGTGCGGCTGTTGCGGCGGACCCGGGAGCTGCTCGCGCCCGACGGGGTCGCGATCGTTGAATTCGCGCGCGCGGGAACGGGTGTCGTGGTGGATCGGATCCGGCTGGAATGCCCGACGCGGGTGGGGGAGTGGTTCCCGTGGGCGCGGGTGGGCGTCGAACGCGCCGAATCCGTGGCCGCCGCGGCGGGTCTGCGCGTGCTCACCACGGCGACCGTCTCGGACCGCCCCATCGTCTGGCTGGCGCGCTCATGAGCAGGATCGGAACGCTCATGAAACAGCGGGAACCGGAACAGGATTCGCTGCTGCCCGCAGTGCTGACCCGACGGATCAGTCCGGCGCGCTCGACCACCGTCGCCGCCTGGTCGGGCATGGCGCTCGGGGTCGGCGTGCTGATCCTGTTCGTGACAGGGATGATCAGTCACCTGATCCAGCATCCGCCCGGATGGTTCTGGTGGCCCGCGCATCCGGTGTGGCTGTACCGGGTCACGCAGGGCGTGCACGTGACCGTCGGCGTCATGATGATTCCGCTACTGCTGGTGAAGTTCTGGTCGGTGTACCCGCGGTTCTTCCTGAAGGAGCCGATCCGCCCGCGTGAAGCGCTGCCGCGGGTACTGGAACGACTCTCGGTGGCGGTGCTGATCGGGGCGATCCTGTTCCAGATCGTCACGGGCCTGTTCAATACCGCGCAGTTCTACCCCTGGAAGTTCTTCTTCACCACAACGCATCACGCCATGGCGTATGTCGCGGTCGGTGCGGTCATCGTGCATGTCGCCGTGAAGATTCCGGTGGTCCGCAACGTACTGTCACGTGCCCCGAAAGCCGCCGAAGCAGCAGCGGATCCGATCCCGGACGCCTCCACCGATGTGGCGGGGCCACGGAATGCGTTGCCGCCCGGCAATACCCGTCCGCCGGGCCTCTCGCGGCGCGCAATGCTCGCGGCGGCCGGCGCGGGCACGGTGGTCGCCGGACTCGCGGTCGCCGGCCAATCGGTGCCGTTCCTGCGCTGGGTCTCGGTACTCGCGCCACGCAGCGGCCATGGGCCGCAAGGAGTTCCGATCAACCGGACCGCCGCCGCGGCAGCCGTCACCGAGACCGCGCGCTCACCGCAATACGTCCTGACGGTCCGAGTCGGCGGACGGGAACGCGGCTTCTCCCGCGCCGAACTCGAAGCCCTGCCGCAATCGGACAGCGCACTGCCCATCGCCTGTGTCGAGGGCTGGAGCGCCCAAGGCCACTGGTCCGGCGTCCGCCTGCGTGATCTGCTGGCATCGGTCGGCGAATACCGTGGCGGCGACGTGCGTTTCGTCTCGCTGGAAACCACCGGCATCTACGGCTCCTCGGTGCTCCCGCACTCCTTCGCCACGGACGCCTCCACCCTGATCGCCCTGCGCCTCAACGGCGCGGACCTGACCCTCGACCACGGCTACCCCTGCCGCCTCATCGCCCCCAACCGGCCCGGCGTCCTGCAGACCAAATGGCTGAAATCCATCGAGGAGCTGTCATGACGGCGTTCCGGATCCTGCTCGGCGTACTCGGCCTCGGCCTGGCTGCGTATGGCATCAATCTGCTGCTGCAGATGAACACGACCGACCTGAAATCCATTGCGACCTGGTTCATCGGCGGCATCCTCGCCGAGAACCTGATCTACGGCCCCGCCGCCGCCCTGATCGGCCTGCTGGGTCATCATCTGCTCCCCGCCCGCTGGTGGAAAGCCGCCGCCATCGGCGCGATCTGCACCCTCACCCTGCTGCTCCTCGCGGTCCCGGTGCTGGGCCGCGCCGACGCCGTCCCCGGCAACCACACCATCCTCGACCGCAATTACCCAGCCGGCCTGGCACTTTCACTTCTCACCGTCTGGGCGGCCGTCATCGTCTACCTGTTCGCGACGCGCCCCCACCCGGTCGCCTCTCACCGGGCACCCGCACCCGCCGAACCCACTCCCCGGGATACGCCGGCCGCGGGACCGGTTACGGCTGCGCCGGAGGAGGATTCGGCCGCCATCGCTCCACCCGGGGCGGCCCCTGCCCCGCCGCAACCCGCCGAACCGTCCGGGCCGCAGCGCGAATGACCGGTTGCGGCCCTACGCTCGGGGCGTGACCAGTGATATTCCCGGCGTGAACGAGGATCGAGCCGAAGGCGGCCAGGTTCGCGCGTCCACTCTGGAACTGTTCTTCGACTTGGTGTTCGTCTTCACCATCACGCAGTTGACCCACGCGTTCATCCACCATCCCGGCTGGCAGGAGTTCGGCCAGGTGGCGTTGATGTTCGCCATCATCTGGTGGATGTACAGCGGGTACGTGTACCTCACCAACGAGGTCGCGCCCAACAGCAGCTCGCGGCGCACCTTCCTGCTGATCGGCATGTTCGGCTTCTTCGTCATCTCGATCGCCATCCCGCACGCCTTCACCGGCAGCGGGCTCGCCTTCGGTCTCGGCTACGTGCTGGTCACCGCCGTGCACGCGGCAATGTTCGTGACCGCGGGCGGGAAGTCGGCGGTGTCCGCCATGCTGCGCATCGGACCGCTCAACGGTCTGTGCGCGGTCCTGGTACTGGGCGGCGGCATCGCCGACGGCTGGGTGCGCGGACTGCTGTGGGGGCTGGCCATCGTGGTGCAGATCCTGTCGCCGTATCTGAGCAATCCGGACGGATTCGTCATCCGCACCAGCCACTTCTGTGAACGCCACGGACTGGTCGTCATCATCGCGATCGGCGAATCCGTCGTCGCCATCGGCGCGGGACTGGCGGACATGAACCTGACCATCGGACTGGTCGCGACGGTCGCGGTCGGCCTCACCCTCGGATATGTGCTGTGGTGGGCCTACTTCGGATTCGACGACGAGCGCGGCGAACACGCCCTGGCGGCCTTGTCCGCGCGAGCCCGGCTCCGGGGCGCGGTCAACGCATACGGTTATTCGCTCTACATCCTGCTCATGGGCATCATCATGACCGCCGCGGGCATCTCCATGACCATCGCGCACGGCAATCAGCCCGCCGGTAAGGCCGCGGCCCTGGCCCTTTCGGGCGGGGTGGCGCTGTTCTTCCTGGGCCAGTCCGCATTCCGGCTCGCCCTCGGCCTGCCGCGCGCCTGGAACCGGTTGCTCGCCGCGGTATGCGTGCTGCCGACGACCCTGATCGGAACCGCCTGGGTCGCCTGGGGACAACTGATCGTGCTGGTCGTGGTGGCCTACGCCTTCGTCATCGCCGACGACCTCATCGGCATCAGCTCCGGCGAGCGCAGCACGTACATCCCGCGCGTCACCCCACTCGGCCGCCGGGTGCTGGGCACCCACGCCCCCGGCGACCAGTAGGCCCGGACGAACTCAATTCCGCTCGGGCAGCGCGCATCCGTCCGGTCCGCAGGTGTCGGCGTCCGCCACGATCTGCAACTCCGGCGCCTGATCGCTCCATGCCTGCTGCAGCGCCTGCGCGAACACCTCCGCCGGCTGCGCACCCGACACCCCGTACTTGCGATCCAGCACGAAGAACGGCACGCCACGGGCGCCGAGCCGGGCGGCCTCGGCCTCGTCGGCGCGCACCGCGTCGGCGTAGGCCTCCGGATCGTCCAGCACCGCACGGACATCCGTCTCGTCGAAGCCCGCACCGACCGCTACCCGCACGAGCCGCTCGGTATCGCCGAACAGCGGCGCGTCCTCGGCGAAGTTGGCCGCGTACAGCGCATCCAGCAGTGCTTCCTGCCGCCCCTGCGCCAAGGCGTAGTGCAGCAGCCGGTGCATATCGAAGCTGCTGCCGAAATCGCGGCCCTCGATCCGATAGGTGAGGCCCATCGCCTCGGCCTGCGCGCCGATCCCGCGCTCATTGGCGGCGGCCTGCGCCTCGCTGATGCCGTACTTCTCCGCGATATGCGGCACCACGGCATCGCTGTGGTCCAGCGGCAGCGTCGGATCCAGTTCGAAGGACCGATGCACCACCTGCACGCCGTCGCGGTGCGGGAACGCCGCGAGGGCCTCCTCGAACCGGCGCTTGCCCAAATAGCAGAACGGGCAGTTGATGTCTGTCCAAATTTCGACCTGTACGGCCATCACACCTCACACTCCACGACGCTGTTTCCGCAGGCCGGAGACCCGGCCACCCCAGTCCCAACCGCGGGAAGCGATCGAATGTTCCGCAGTGATCCAGGTCATAGCCGTGGAGTTGTCACGTTTGCGGGGGCTGCCCTGTCCCATACGCGACCGACAAGGAACCCACACCCACGGAGACCGTCATGAACGCCAACGCCACCCACCGGATCGTCATCCTCGGCGCCGGCTACACGGGAATGCTCACCGCCGTCCGACTGGCCCGCCGAACCCGCAAGCAGAATGCTCAGATCACCCTGGTGAACCCGTCGAACCGCTTCACCGAACGGCTGCGCATGCACCAGGTCGCCGCCGGACAGGAACTGGCCCACTTCGACATCCCCGGGACGATGGCCGGTGCGGGCATCGAATTCCATTGCGCCGCAGCCACTGCCATCGATCCGGAGAACCGCACCGTCACCCTCGGTGACGGCGACATCCTGGCCTACGACACTCTGGTCTACGCCCTCGGCAGCGCCACCGACACCGGCCGTGTCCCCGGCGCCGACGACCACGCCTGGACTCTCAACGATCCCCGTGCGGCACACCGGTTCTCGCAGCGCCTCACCGAGATCGCGACGGCCGGTGGCGCCGTGACCGTCGTCGGCGGCGGACTCACCGGCATCGAAGCCGCCACCGAGATCGCCGATTCGCACCCCGGCCTGAACGTCACCCTGATCAGCGCGCAGGAACCCGGCTGGATGATGGGCGACAAGGCCCGCGCGCACCTGAACAAGGCGTTCGATCGCCTCGGCATCACCCGCAAGGTCGGCGTGAAGGTCGCCAAGGTGCTGCCTGACGCCGTGTGGCTGGAAACCGGCGAACTCGTGCCCGCCGACCTGACCCTGTGGACCACGGGTGTGAAGGTGCCGCAACTGGCCGCCGAGTCGGGCATCGAGGTCGACGCCCGCGGCATGATCGTCACCGATCCCGCCCTGCGCTCGGTCTCGCACCCCGAGATCCTCGCCGTCGGCGATGCGGCCGTCATCCGGCAGCCCTGGGGTGAACTGCACGGCACCTGCCAGAGCGGGATGGCCTCGGCCGGATACGCCGCCGACACCCTGGCCCGGCAGTTGCGCGGAAAGACCTTCGGGCCCTTCCGCTTCGGCTACATCCATCAACCGGTCAGCCTGGGCCGCAAGGATGCCGTCATCCAGTTCACCAATGCCGACGACACCCCGCGCCGCTGGTACCTGAAGGGTCGCGCGGCCGTCTTCTACAAGGAGAGCGTCAGCGCCAGCCCCTGGCCGAGTTTCAAGATGCACCGCCACATGGCGCCGCCGGTCAAGTTCTCGAACGGTGGCCGCGCAACCCGGGCGGCCGCATGATGCGAACACGGCGCGCCGGGTTCCGGCGCGCCGCTCGCGCGCACCCGCAACACTCTGTAGGTATGAGCTCCATGCAGGACCGCAGGACCGAATCGCCGATCGACCCCTTCGCCGAGCACCGCAGGCTGCTCTTCGCCACCGCGTATCAGATGCTCGGCACGGTCACCGACGCCGAGGACATCCTGCAGGACGCCTGGATCAAATGGCATGAGGTGGACCATGATTCGGTCCAGCACCCCAAGGCCTACCTGGTGCGCACCGTCACCAACCTCGCGCTCAACCGGCTCACCTCCGCGCGCGCCACCCGCGAAACCTATGTGGGCCCGTGGCTGCCCGAACCCTTGCTGACCGCGGCCGATGCCGCCGGGGAAACCGAAATGGCGGACACCGTGTCGACCGCAATGCTGGTGGTTCTCGAAACCTTGAACCCGACCGAACGCGCGGTCTTCGTGCTGCGTGAGGTCTTCGGCTACTCGCACGCCGAGATCGCCGGATTCCTGGACAAACCCGAGACCACCATCCGCCAGATCTCACACCGCGCCCGCAACCACGTGCAATCCCGCCGCCCCCGCTTCGACACCGACACCGCCGCCCGCACCGAGATCACCGCGAAGTTCATGGCCGCCGCCCAGGGCGGAGACCTCAACGCCCTCATGGAAATCCTCGCCCCCGACGTCACCCTCTGGAACGACGGCGGCGGCAAGGTCACCGCGGCCCGCCGCCCCCTCTACGGCCCCGACCACGTCGCCCGCTGGCTGCTCGGCGTCATGACCAAACCGATCTCCGCCGGCATCCGCCTCGAATCCGCCACGGTCAACGGCGAACTCAGCCTCCTCGCCGTCCTCGGCGACTACCGCGTCGGCGCCCTCACCTACGACATCCGCGCCGGCCACATCGAAAACATTCGCTTCCAGGTAAACCCGGACAAGGTCACCGCCCTGCAGTCCCCGCCGCCCACCCCGCCGTCCCCGGGGGAGTGACGTCCCGAGCCACCCGACCGATGGCCCGTGACAACTCGCCGCAGCGGCGCGGGCAAGCACCGGTGGCGGTGTCAGCTTCCCGGTTCGATCCGGGCGAATCGAGATCGCGCCACCGCTTCAGCCGCCACCACACCGGCGCCTGTTCCGCCCACGGTGGCGTCGCTCAATGGCTCTAGGGTCGCCCGACACCTCCGGCGGGGCGGCGCTCCGGAACAATGGGGCCTCGTGAGTGCCGAAGACCTGGCTGTGGAACCCCTGGCCGCCGCCCGCCGATTGCTGGGTGCGACGTTGTGGTCCGGGGTGGTCGCCATGCGGATTGTCGAGGTCGAGGCGTATGGGGGAGACCCGGCCGGGCCCTGGCATGACCCGGCAGCGCATTCCGGTCGTGGGCGGACACCGCGTAATGCAGTGATGTACGGGCCGCCCGGGGTGCTGTACGTGTACTTCAGTTACGGGATGCACACCTGCGTGAATGTGACGACCGGGCCGGACGGGATCGCCAGCGCCGTGCTGATCCGGGCCGGGGAGATCGTCGAAGGCGTCGAGCTCGCGCGCACCCGGCGCCCGGCCGCGCGGACCGACGCGGATCTCGCCCGGGGGCCGGGCAATGTGGGCAGTGCGCTCGGAATCGCCTTGGACGACTATGGAATTCGGCTGTTCGACCCGAAATCGGAGATTCGACTGGAACTCGGGCCGCCGCTCGCGGAATCGGCGATCTCGGCCGGGCCGCGCGTCGGCGTCAGCCTCGCCGCGGACCGCCCGTGGCGCTTGTGGCTCACGGAATCGCCTGCGGTATCGGCGTATCGCCGCAGTCCGCGCGCCCCGCGCCTGGAACGCCCGGCGTAAGACCCCTGCGCGTCACGGGGAAGGGGCTACCGTGGGTAGGAAGCGGATTGCCTGTCATGGGGGTTGCCATGTTCGAACGCTTCACCGACACTGCTCGCCGGGTCGTCGTCCTGGCCCAGGAGGAAGCCCGCCTGCTCGGGCACAACTGGATCGGGACCGAACACCTCCTGCTCGGCCTGGTGCACGGCGACGATGCGGTGGGAGCGAAAGGACTGGCCGGCCAGGTCGACCTGGACGACGCCCGCGAAAGGGTCCGGCAGGCGGTGGGCGAGGTCCCGGAAGAAGCTCCCGGCGGACATATTCCGTTCACCCCGCGCGCCAAACACGTGCTCGAGTTGTCCCTGCGCGAGGCATTGCAGTTGGGGCACAACTACATCGGCACCGAACACATCCTGCTGGCCCTCATGTCCGAACACGACGGAATCGGCTCGCAGATCCTGGTCGCCATCGGCGTCGACGAAGCGGACACGAGAGCCCGGACCCTGGCCCTCGTCCTCCCCGCCGGCGCCTACGCACCCCCGGCGCCCGCACCCGAACCCCCACTGCGCCGCCGCCTCGCAGTCCTCGAACAGCGCGTCTCGCGAATCGAACGCCGCCTCGCCGACATACCGGGCACCGACCCGGCCGACACCGTCCGCGAACTCACCGGCCTGGAAGAGCGCATCGCCGATATCGAACGCCGCATCGCCGTCGCGGCACGGGATTCGGGCGAAACCGGCGCGCCGGGCTCGCCCGCCACCTCCGGCGACGATCCCGGCGCGGCGACCGCATCGGGTACGGGAGAAACCCCCGCCTGAGCCAGCTCCATCGGCAATGCGCGCTCCCGGCAGCGCATCACACCCGGACCGGCTCCATGGTGCGCTCCCGGCCCGGCATCACACCCGGACCGGCGCCGCCCGCCACAGCCGGTTGCCCGACGCGACCACGGCGGCAGCCGCTGCGCCGGAAGTGGATTCGTGCCGGCCGAACGCCCAGGCCACGCCCTGGCCCGTGCGGTACTCCAGGTAGGCGACGGCCGCCGCATCCCCGTGATCGGCAGTCCGATGGGTATCGACGGCCTGGTGGGTGACGCTCAATACCTCGACGGCGTATCCGCGTTCGGCCAGCGCCCGCACCACATCCTCGACCGGAGCGTCGTCACGAATACCCAAGTCCCGCACCGTGATCGGCCCCGAGATCGGCGCGTAAACCTCCGTGAAAAGCGCCCACAGCATCGCCGCCGTCACCTCGCTCCCGGTTCGGTCGGTATGCCGCTGCACATGCCGCGCGAAGTCGATCTGCAGCCGCCGCGGCAACTCCAGCCCGTACTCCTCCTGTAGCAGATAGGCGATTCCGCCCTTGCCGGACTGCGAATTCACGCGAATCACCGCATCGTAGGAGCGCCCGACATCGGCCGGATCGATCGGCAGATACGGTACCTCCCAGGTGATTTCGCGCTCCGGAACGCCCAATTGCGCGGCTCGGGTCCGATGCGCGGCGAACCCCTTCTTGATCGCATCCTGATGCGTCCCCGAAAACGCCGTGTACACCAGGTCGCCCGCATATGGATGCCGTTCGGGCACCGGCAGCCGCGTGCAATACTCCACGGTCCGGCGGATCTCGTCGATATCGGAGAAGTCGACCATCGGATCCACGCCCTGCGCATGCAGATTCAAGGCCAGCGTCGCCAGATCCACGTTCCCGGTGCGCTCACCATTGCCGAACACGCACCCCTCCACCCGCTGCGCGCCGGCCAATACCGCCAGCTCCGCGCACGCGACCCCGGTGCCGCGGTCATTGTGCGGATGCACCGACAGCACCACGCTGTCGCGGCGCGCCAGGTTCCGGTGCATGTATTCGATCTGATCCGCGTACACATTCGGGGTCGCGACCTCGACGGTGGCGGGCAGGTTCAGCGTGACCGGCCGCTCCGGCGTGGCATCCCACAGCGTGGTCATGCGGTCGCACACGTCCAGCACGAAATCGGGCTCGGTCAGCATGAACACCTCGGGCGAGAACTGGAACCGCACATTCGGCATCTCGCCCGCCAGTTCCAGGATGTCGCGGCCACCGGCGGTGATCAGGTCGGCGACCTGTTCGGCCGAGGAGCCCAGCACCAGCTCCCGCCAGATCGGTGCGGTGGCCGTATACATGTGAACGACCACGTTATTGGGGATGTCCCGGATGGCTTCGATCGTCCGCTCGATCAGGTCCCGCCGCGCCGGCGTGAACACCACGATCGTGACATCCTGCGGCGCCAGCCGTTCCGTACCGATCAGCCGCACGAAATCGAAGTCGGTCTGCGAGGCGCTGGGATACCCGACCTCGATTTCCTTGTAGCCCATGGCCACCAGCATGTCGAAGAACCGCCGTTTACGGCCCGGGTCCATGGGCTCGGCCAGGGCTTGATTACCGTCGCGCAGATCCACCGGCACCCACAGGGGTGCGGTGGTGATCCGGTTCGCGGGCCACTGCCGTTCGGTCAACGGCACCGAAACACGCTGGTACACATCGCGATACCGATGCGACGGCATGTGTGAGGGCTGCTGGGGATTCCAGTCGAAGGGGGAAACAGAGGAAGACATCGGCTGCTGTGCTCTTTCGCTTCGGAAGTGTCGACCGGCGCAGCACAGCTACCCGCGAGCGGGGAGCCGGTCGATCAGGCCCCGCTGCGGCAGCGAAGGAGAAGCAGCACACCCTGTCCCATGTGGCCTAGACTAGAGGGAAACAACTCCTCAGACAAGTAGAGAGGTCGAAGAAACATGGCGCAGGTCCAGAGGCACCCGCTCGCCGCCCAGGCGGCCGAGGTGCTGCTCACCCGCATCCGCTCCGGGGAGTGGGAACTGGGCCACAAACTGCCCGGCGAAACCACGCTCGCCGCCCAGCTCGGTGTGGGCCGCTCCACCCTGCGCGAGGCCATCCGCGAACTCGCCGGCCGCGGCGTCCTCGAAAGCAGGCAGGGCGCAGGCGTTTTCCTCACCGCCCTCGACGTCACCGAGGACTGGGACACCGTGCTGCGCCGCGCCGACATCCTCACCGTCATCGAGGCCCGCATCGCCATCGAAGCCGAGGGCGCCGCCCTGGCCGCCCGCCGCCGCACCCCCGCCGACCTGCGAAACATGCTGCGCGCCCTGACCGCACGCGCCGAAGCAGGCGATTCGGTGGAAGCGCTGGTCGACGCCGACACCGCCTTCCATCGCACGGTGGTCGCGGCCGCCCACAACGACATCCTCATCGAGATGTTCAATGCCTTCGTCCCGCGCTCGCGGCACGCCATGATCGACATGCTCCGCATCCGCCCGGCTCTCGACAAGCACGCCGACCACGATGCGCACGAAGTCCTCTACGACGCCGTCCGCGCCCGCAACCCCGAGGCCGCCGCCACCGCCAGCCGCGTCCATCTGACCTCACTGAAAGCGGCGTTCGACAGCTGATCGAAAAACTTTCCGGGCAAGCGATGAGTTCTCGCGGCGGCCCCCGTCTGAATGGTTGAGCGCGTTCGACAACGAACACGAGACAACGAATCAGCAAGCCCTGGAAGGACTTTCGACATGACCGCCATTGCCGCCGCCCCGCAGACCCTCGCCGCCGCGCACCCCTCCAAGATCCGCAACCGCGTCCTGTGGACCGTGCAGATCGTGCTGGGTCTCTTCTTCATCATCGCCTCGGGCGGCCCCAAGCTCTTCGGTCAGGCCGACGCCCTGCGCACCTTCCAGACCATCGGCTGGGGCGAATGGTTCCGCTACTTCACCGGCCTGGTCGAGATCTCCGGCGGCATCGGCCTGCTGGTGCCCCGCCTGAACGCCCCCGCCGCCGCGGGCATGTCCATCACCATGATCTGCGCCGCCGCCACCCAGGCCTTCGTCCTCGGCTCCCCGGCCCTGGCCCTCTTCCCGCTGATCCTGGTCGGCGTCTTCGCCTGGATCGCCTACGAGCGCCGCGCCTCCTTCGCCACCTTCACCGACCTGGTGCACCGCTGAAAATCGCTCGACCTCCAGTCCGCTGCCGATGACAATCGGCGGCGGACAAAGTCGTGTCCGCTGGGTGTTCCGAACGCGCTCATGTTCGACCCTTCGCGACGACTTCGTCCGCCCGAGCCGCTGTCCCGGCCCGGGCAACCTGGGGTTTCAAGGGGTCACCCCTCCGAGCCGCGAGAGTCTCTTGGCCTGGGCAACCTGGGATTTCAGGGGTTCACCCCGGAGAGCCCCGGGAGTCGGCACCAATTCTCGTGCGGAAAGATAGAAGGCGTGAGCAGCGACATCATCGACGAACTGACCTGGCGCGGGTTGATCGCGCAGTCCACCGACCTCGACGCCCTGCGGGCCGAGATCGCGAAGGGCCCGATCACCCTCTATGCCGGGTTCGACCCGACAGCCGCGTCGCTGCATGCCGGTCACCTGGTCCCGCTGCTGGCGCTGAAGCGCTTCCAGCGTGCCGGCCACCGCCCGGTCGTGCTGGCCGGTGGCGCAACCGGACTCATCGGCGACCCCCGCGACGTCGGCGAACGCACCATGAACTCGACCGACACCGTGGCCGAATGGGCCGGCCGCATCCGCTCCCAGCTGGAGCGTTTCGTCGACCTCGACGACGCCCCGAACGCGGCGATCATCGCCAACAATATGGATTGGACCGGCCCGCTCAGCACGATCGACTTCCTGCGGGACATCGGCAAGCACTTCTCGATCAATGTCATGCTGGCCCGCGACACGGTCAAGCGGCGGCTCGAGGCCGACGGCATGTCCTACACCGAGTTCTCCTACATGCTGTTGCAGTCCAACGACTACCTGCAGCTGCGCCGCAAGCACGACTGCCGTCTGCAGGTCGGCGGGTCGGATCAGTGGGGCAACATCATCTCCGGCGTGGAGCTCAACCGCCGCATCGACGGCGAGCATGTGCACGCCTTGACCGTTCCACTGGTGACCTCGGCCGACGGCAAGAAGTTCGGTAAGTCCACCGGCGGCGGCAGCCTCTGGCTGGACCCGGAGATGACCAGCCCGTACGCCTGGTACCAGTACTTCGTGAACACCGCCGACGCGGATGTGGTCCGCTACCTGCGCTGGTTCACCTTCCTCTCCCGGGAGGAACTGGACGAGCTCGAGCAGGCCACGACCGAACGCCCGCACGCGCGTGAGGCGCAGCGCCGCCTGGCCGCGGAGATGACGACGCTCGTGCACGGCGAAGCGAACACCGCCGCGGTACAGCTGGCCAGTCAGGCGCTTTTCGGCCGCGGTGAACTCCGCGATCTCGACGAATCCACCCTGGCCGCGGCGCTGGCCGAGTCCGCGGTGGACGGCAAGGTCGCCGTGGCCGACCCGAACGCGACCATCGTCGACCTGCTGGTTTCGTCCGGTCTGTCGGAGAGCCGCGGCGCCGCACGGCGTGCTGTCAATGAGGGTGGCGCGGCCGTGAACAACGAGCGCGTCTCCGATCTGGAGTGGACGCCGTCCGACGCGGACTACCTGCACGGACACTGGCTGGTCCTGCGTCGCGGCAAGAAGAACTTCGCCGGCGTCCGCCGGGCCGGCGATCGATAGCAGAGCCGGGCCGGCGATCGATAGCGGAACAAGATCGGCATGACCTGGGCCACAACCCGGTGGTCCAGGTCGCCGATAGTCCCGATCCGCATCGTCGTGACCAGCGCAGACGCGCCCGTGACCAGCGGATTTGACGCAGCGTTTCCCGCCACGTAACTTATTCCAGGTCAGAGCGACACGGACACCGACCGGGACCGAAACCCCCAGCTCAGAGGCTGGATTTCGGACCAGGGAAACGAGGTTGGACGAGGAGCGCCTGGCACGAACACTCCAGACCGAAACTGGTCCTTGACTCTGTCGAGACTTACGGTTAGGCTGGAAAAGTTGCCTCGTTGGACATCCGATCAAATTCTTCGGTGGATCTGACGTGTGCGTGTGTTCTTTGAGAACTCAATAGTGTGTCGATGAATGTCAGTGCCAAATGTTTTAATTTGGTTCCGATTCCTCACCCCCCGTGTGAGGGTCGGACATTTAGTCAGCAAATCTTTTTGCTGGCGTTTGATTTTGCCAAGGTTTTCGGACTCTGGTTAATTCTTCCGATTGCACCTTCGGGTGTGGTTGAGAGTCTTCAACGGAGAGTTTGATCCTGGCTCAGGACGAACGCTGGCGGCGTGCTTAACACATGCAAGTCGAGCGGTAAGGCCCTTCGG
>NZ_JBIVKC010000006.1:0-778913 GCF_044750615.1 Nocardia sp. NPDC088792 | reverse complement strand
ACTCAGCAGGATTCGCGCGGGGCGGCACGATCCGAAATGCTATCGGAGCGTAGAACAACCCAGCGCACCGCACCACAAACGTCCTGTCTTGCCGCGGACCGCGCTGACCGAACCGGCCAACGTGGTGCGCCGGATGATCAACCGGCGGTGTCCATCCGAGCCCGGCCGAACGCACCATATTGCCGAGTTCAGTGTGTTCAATAGGGTCGCTATCGCGCTGTGCTGTCAATTTCGGGCCCCTGGACGCTCGAAGCGCTCACGCAGCTTTTCGCTGGCTCCCTGCCGCTGCGATACCGACGACATCGGCGAAGGAATGTGGAAGCTCGACGGGCAGAGATCATCTCGATAAATGCGGACCTGTCGGTCCGCACGCGTGCGGCATCGCCACGGTCAAAGTGCCTGTATCTGTTCGGATTCCGGCGCAAACTGGTTGTGTCCCCTGATGAATCGGCACCGGAGTACGCCATGCTCGTTCTTACGGATCCCACCAAATCTGGCAGTACGGAGACTTTTCCGCAGAAGGACTTCAGGGAGGGGGCGAAGATGCTGGCGGGTCGGGTCGATCCGCCTACCGAATCAGCTGGGGCGCTACACAAGTTGCTCACCCTCGTGGTCCAGGTCGCCGTCGACGACCTCGAGAACACCTATACCGAACAAGACGTCGCCTTTGCCTATCGCAAGCTCGCCCGGCAGGCCACGGCGCGGGTGCAGAGATGGGAAGCTGACGCCGCCGCGTGTGAGTCGGCATTGGCGGACAACGAGAATCGTCGGCTGGCGAGCGCATTGAGCAGGGCGCAGCGGGACCAGGAGACCCGGCTCGCCGACCTCGAGAAGAGCCAGTACGTGGTGATCACCCGCGGGACCGATCCGACGCAGGCGCTCAACATCCTGATCTACCAGACATTCGGCGGCGTGTTGCCAGGTCCGGAGCGCACAGACACGCCGACCGAGGCGGAGGCGGGCGTGCAGACCGGTTACGGCATCAAGGTGACGAGTCAGGGGCGGCTGGAGGAGTGGTCATTGGGCACTCTGGAGGGATTCTCGACCGGTGGGTACATGCTCATCGCGGCCGCGAAACCGACCGCGGTGCGGTTGCCTCCGGTGAAAGTGCGCAGCGCCGGCGAGAGCGGGGTTACCGGTTTCGCCGATCAGCGCATGCTCGAGGTCGCGCTCCTGAAGCCCGGACCCAAATCCACCGGCGATCCGCTGGAGCGGGCGATCGAGGGCATGTTGAAACAGGGGCAGGCCAACGCGGCGAACGCCTTGCACGACGCCGTCCTGCATCGCTGAGGGTGCTCGGACCGGGGTTCGCAGCGGCCGGACGGTCCAGCTGGAATCTGAACGCCCCGAGATCATCTCGGGGCGTTCGCGTTTGGCCGGAACATAGGCAATTGCCGATGAGCGGATTCGCGGCTGCCTGGACGCCCGTTTCGAATGCCAGTGTGGCTGTGCTCGATCGGTCATAGCAGTGGTGTCCAGATCCAGTCGTTGGAGGCGGCGCTGGCCGGTTGGCAGGTCAGCGCCTTTCCGTCGTTGGTTGAGACTGTCCCCGTCTGGCTGGTGTGGTCGCACTTCTCACCGGGCTGGTGGTACCCGGCTGTAATAGGGCCCTGGTTCGTGTAGCTGTAGCTGTCGGAATGTTTGTCATACAGGCAGATCAGTCGGGTCTTGTTGTCGGCGGCGTAGCCGATGTCACCGTCCGCTTCTGGTTCGCAGAGGATTCCGATGGCCACGGTGTTCTCGTCGACCCACCGGGAGCCGGAGTCTCCGGACACATCGCAGGTCAGAAGGATGCCGTTCGCGTCTTGCGCTCTTCGCCCGAGATCGTCACAGGATTTGCCGAAAACGGCCGGTGCATTGCTCGCGGACCGAGTGGTTGTGGTGGAGCGTTGCACGGTGGTGGTTTGGGCGGGCTGGGGTGTCGTGGCCGGTGTGGGCTGGGCGGTGATGGTGACGGCCGAGGTTGGGGCGGCGTTGGGAACGTCGGTTCGGGTCGGGGTGACTCGTCCGTAGACGAGGACACCTCCCACCGCGAGAGCCGCTCCCGCAATGGTCGCCGCCAGAGCGATGAGCGCGTATTTGCGGGGCTCCGAGTGCTTCTGGGCGCGTCGGCGACGCGTGGGTTCGGGCGCGTAGTCATCGCGGATGGGCTCGAACACATCGGTGTCCTGCGACCACAGGTCATCTTGTCGACGTTGAGCTGCCGCCATCGACGCCCCCAATCTCGATCATCTTCAGGGCATCGGTAGATCCATCCCGCCCCGCAGAGCAGCATACGATGTGCTCCTCGATTTCTCTGCTGCACACAGTGATTCGCGAGATTTGACCGATACACCAACCGATACAAGTCCATTGCAACCGGCGGAAGCTCAGGAGGCAGGTAGTCATATAACGCGCGGTGGTCGGCCTGCCAAACCGCGGCTGACGGAACATCCGCTATTGCCGTGACCCACGCGGAGCCGCGGAAGATCAACCGGCCGTGCCGATCTAGAGCCCGGCAGAACGTCCGCTACTGCACCGATTTTCGTGCGTTCGTGAGTGGGCAGACTTCGAGGATTTGTTGCGGCTGTGCGGCGTTTAGGCGCGACCAAGGCCCGCGGCGAAGGCGGTGAGCAGGTCTCGGCCGTACCGCCAGTGGGCGAGGTTGCTCGCGGAGTTTATGTGACCGAGTCTTCCGGCGGAAAGGTGATCGAGACCCCATGCAGTGGCCAGGGCGGTAGCTGTTGAAGGCTCGCAGTACGGGTCGTTCTCGCTCGACACGACCAGCCCTGGCAGGCCGAGTGGCCCGGTGGCGGTTGGTGCGAATCCCTTTGCGGCCGTCGGGAAATTCGGGCCGGTACTGTCCGGTGGCGCGACGAGGAACATGCCGACTATCCCTGGCCGGTCGGCACGCTGCCGAGTCAGCCATTCGGTCACTGCTAGGCATCCGAGGCTGTGGGCGACGACTACGGTCTGGCGTGATCCACTGCCGAGTACTGCACGATCGACGGCCTTGATCCAGTCGTCGAGGTCGGGAGCGCTCCACGATGCCGGAGTGATGCGGGAGGCGGCTGCTCCCCAACCGTTTTGCCAGTGGCTTTGCCAGTGGTCGCCGTCGGAGTCGTCGATTCCGGGGACGATCAGGTAGTGCAATATTCTGGCCCTTCATTGCTCGAAACGTGGTGAGACAGCTGTGTCGGTGAACAACTGTGTGCGATTCAGTCGCTGATGTCATCGCGAACTGATGGATGGAAGGCAGATGACCAGACAGACGACGGTTTCATTGGATTCGACCGACCACGCCATCCTGCGCCTGCTGCAATCCGAGGCCCGTCTCGGTGTCACCGAGATCGGTCGCCGGGTCAATCTGTCCCAGCCCGCGGTGTCCGCGCGGATCAAGCGGCTCGAACAGTCCGGGGTGATCACCGGGTATCAAGCCGTGGTCGATCCGACCAAACTGGGCCTGAACCTGCATGCGGTCATCCGGGTCCGCACGACCCATGCCCACCTCACCGCGGCATTGGAGCATTTCGCACAGATCCCGGAAATCACTACCGCCTACCGGCTCACGGGTGAGGACTGCTTTTTCCTCGATGTATTCGCCGCCAGCTCAGAACGACTGGAACAGATCGTCGACGCTGTTGCTCGATTCGGCCCCGTCACAACCTCTCTCGTACTGCGAACCTACGACACCAAGCCCGTCTCGCCGGCCCACGCCACCCCTACAGCTGTGTGATCCACGGGCTTCGAGAACGCATTGTTCTGCCGCGTGCCGCGCTGATCCTGCGGACGAACTGGGCACCCTGCCTGAGCTCGCCATGGGCGGTGTCCCCGTGATTGGTCGTGGGAAGACGACCCCACTACGTCACCAGGACACTGGCCGGGGACATCGCCCGTTTGTCGGCGGGCACTGTGTGCCCGAAGGCCCGCCCACGGCGCGAATTCTTTTTCGCGGCAGGACAATCCGGCTCACGCTGGAGGTCGGCGGTCAGCACTGCGGGACGTGGCGCATCGAATATGGTGCGTTCGTGTTCTTTTTCTGCTTGGTGTTTCTGTTCCCGGTGCTGTGCTGGGCATTGGCGGCGCAGACCCCGAGAGGGCGATGGGCCGGGGTCACGGTGCTGACCATTGTGGCCGGTGTTCAGATCCCGCTGCAGGATGACGTCTTCGGTACCGATTTCCAGGCCACCGTCGGCGTAGTGCTGGCCGTATTCGTCATTGTGGTGCTGATCGTCGCGCCGATCATGGAGTCGGCGCCTACCCGAGCGGTGCCGCTCGGCTGGGGCGCCAAGGTGCGCATCGGCGTTGGTTGGACGCTCGGGGGTTTGTACTGCCTGCTCAGTGGGTTTGTCGTGCTGGCAGTCACCGCGCTGGGCCTGGTGGAGCTCGGAACGGCGACAATGCCTCCCGCCGACGCTATCGGCTCGCTGCCCGAGGGGCTGTCGATGACCAAGACGGTGGCCCCCAACTGCGCCAACGATTCCGACGGCACCGATTGCGAGCGGACTTTCTACATCGCAGGAACGAATAAAACACCTGAGCAGGTCGCTGAACAGGTTCGGCAGTACCTGACCGACAGCAACGGATGGACTTTCACCCCCGAACAAACCTTCCCCGACGATTCCAGTACATGGAAAGGCTCCTGCCGGCATCAAGGCTGGATACTCGATTCGTATCAGGCCTGCACATGGGTAGAAATCAAGAACGACGGCAGAGTCGCGGTTGTCCTCAGCCACAAGGACAGAGACTAGATCGACCGAGCCTTCGCCGGCACGGTCAGCAGCCCTGGTTGGTTCGTGTCGAAGGCGAGGACGGTGCGCAACCGCTGAGGAGCATCCCACCGGGCACCTAGATCAAATCCTGGCCGGGATCCGATCCTCACACCAGTCTCTCACCGGCCGTAGACCGCGCTGACCGAACCGGCCGGCCCAGGATCTGGAAGATCAACTGGGACTGCTGATCCAGGGCCAGCCGAACGCAGCAGCCGAATGCAGGATGCTAAGTGGTGTGAGCGCTAGTTGGGCTTCAGATTTGAGGTCGGTATTTATCCTTCAGAGTGTTTCGGGTTGGGCCGCCCACTCGTGATCTGCCAGTACGAAGTCATCATCGAACCAGCTGCCGGTCGGACCGAGTCGGTATCGGATGTCAGCTTCGCGATCTCGCCTCGCAATGCGAGCCTACCGATCCCGGCATGCCCGTACCTTGACAGGACACGGTTCGAACCTACTGGATACCGATTGGTTCCTATAGCGTGCGCTGAGTGACATCGGCGGATGCCGATACGGATACATCTCGGTCCCTCACTATCCGACAAGACGATGCGCACAATCAGTCCGCATCCTCATCCGGAGTCGGCAGTCGCCACCACCAGTGATCTGCAGGTATATTCGCCGAGATTCCGGGTTCCGGAAGCGAATCGACGAATGCTGCCTGGCTGCGCAGGGTTTCGTCCATGTCCGCAAGCAACTCGTATTCTTCTCGACCGAACAATCCGCCCGCCTCCGGGCAGGAGGTCAGCACAAGTTGGATAGCCGTCCGGGCAATGCAGACGTCTTCCCATTCATCGGTGCACGCGCAATGCATCGCGCACTCCACGGCGTCGTCGATGTACCAGCACAGACCGGTTTCACTCGCCGCGATGAGTTCCACCGCTGCAGGCCAGAACAGGGCGAGATCGTCTGCGGTGATGGTGCCATCATCACCCCCGACTTGCATGCCAACGATCGCCAACATCCCATGAGCGAAGGACGCGGCAGATAGCAGATGCCCACCGTATTTATCCGGCCGTGCGCGGCCGGCCTCGGCAAAGGATATGAGAGCGTTCTGCAAGCACATTCTGGCCGGGTGGAATACGATGTTCATTGCACCGGTCCGCCTAACTCATCGAGCTCCGATGCTGGAACCAGCGCCAGATTCGGATCCTTCTCAGGGGCGGTCCTCGACACCCGTGACCACCACCGATCTACAGACAACCCCATCACATGCTGCCCTGAATTAGCCATGATTTCACAGGTTTTCCGTTCGAACGCTCGTCGCCATGCAGCCGTCGACCTTCATATCGACTCAGTTCCTCTGATCGTCACGTATGCTGCACGCGCTGCCACGGCTCTCCGCGCCGAAAAGCTCAACGAGCCCGAGATAACCGCGGCCTGGCGAACGCACTGTATTGCCGCACGGCGCGCTGACTGAACCGTTCAGCGCAGCATCTCCTAAGGTCAACCGGCCCTGGCCATCTGAGGCTGACATCGGGCGGCAGTCTGCGTGTGTCGTGCCCTGTGGGAAGCGCTGTCGAGCTGGTTCGGGGTACGCCCTAGCCACGGGATTCTGGCCACACGCGTCGATTACGCGTGTGGCCAGCCCGTCGGGTTGCTTACCGGGCGATCGATATCCACCGGGACGATCGACCGCGCTTCGTACTGAGTGGACAGCACGATGTGGGTCTCGATCGTGCCGTGCTCGCCGATACGCTCGGCCAGCCCCTCGAAATGCTGTAGCGACGCGGCCCGGATCTTGAGCAGGGTGCAGTGCGCGCCGCTGAGCTTGTGCACCTCCGCAACCTCCGGATACGCCTCGGCCGTACTGGTTTTCAGCAGGCACCTGCCCAGCGCGCATCGCAATTGGATGAATGCCAGCACCGGCAGTCCGGTGCGTCGCGGGTCGACGCGGGCCTCGTATCCGGTGATCACGCCCGACTCCTCCAGGCGGCGTACCCGATCGGCCACCGCGGGTGCGGACAGATGGACCCGGCGGGCGAGCTGGTTGTAGGACAGCCGGCCGTCGGCTTGCAGCTCGGCGAGGATGCGCCAGTCGAGCTCGTCGAGGGGTTTGTTCACCTGCAAGCCGAAACCTCCCGAACCCGTTGCGATCGGCAACCGCAGCGGCCGAATGTCCTTGGTTATCTTATTCTTCGGCGCCCTTCCGGCTTCTAGCGTTTCTCGCATGACCACAATCGAGACAACCGCACCGGTAGTCGAACGCCGTTGGCTGGTGGCGCTTTTCACCGGCGCGGCAGCGATGAGCCTGGCAATGGTCACCGCTAGCACGATGGGCACACTCGTCGCCGCTGACGATCTGGGACCAGGATGGTCGGGCCTGCCGAGTGCGGCGGGCGTGGTCGGTACCGCGATCGGGGCCGCGGCGCTGACCGCGATCATGGCGCGCTGGGGTCGCCGGGCGGGCCTGGTGTCCGGGTATGCGATCGGGACCGTCGGCGGCGTGCTCGCGGTGCTGTCCTCCGCGACGGTGTGGCTGCTCATCGCGGGCTTGCTGCTGCTGGGCGTCGGGAACTCGGCTGCGCAGCTGTCCCGCTACGTCGCCGCCGACGTGCGACCGGGTCGTTCCGGGATCGTGCTGGCCGTGGTGGTGTGGGCGGGAACCATTGGGGCCGTGGGTGGTCCGCTGTTGCTGGTCCCGGTGTCGGCGGCGGCCACAGCGGCGAGCCGACCGGCACCAACGGGCGTGTTCCTGCTGGGTGCGATCGCAGTGGCGCTGGCGGCGCTGGCCGCGACCACATTGCCACGCGGCTCCCGCAGTGTCTTGCCGGGACGACCGGCACGCCTGCCACCCATGCGGCTGCCCCTGGCCACGATGCTGGTCGCGCAGATAGTGATGACGACGATCATGACCGCCGCCCCGGTCGCCATCCACCAGCACGGCCACGGCCTGCATACGGTCGGCACGATGATCTCCGCGCACACGTTCGGCATGTTCGCGCTCGCGCCGCTGTCGGGGCTGCTCTGCGATCGTTTCGGCGGACGAGCACTCATCGCCACCGGCATTGCGCTGCTTGCCATCTCGTCGGTCGCGACGATCGTGGTCACGACGGTCGGCGGGGTCCCACTCGCGCTCGTACTGTTCCTCCTCGGCTACGGCTGGAATCTCGCATACATCGGTGCGAGCAATCTGATCTCGGGCAACCTGCCCGACGTGGAGCAGATGCGACTGGAGGGAGCGGTGGAATCGCGCGTGTGGGGCGGATCGGCCCTGGCCACAGCGGCATCCACCGCAGGTTTCGCGGTCGGCGGCTACGGCCTGCTGGCAGCGCTATCCCTCGCGGCGCTCACGGTGCCGGTCATCGCTCTGGCCCGCTCAGCGAGGCGATGAATCAGGTAGGTAGATCACATAAATTTGGATGAAGTCGATCATTCGGTGCCGTAGATCAAGCGGACCTTCGTGGCTCCAAGAACCACTCCTCGCGAGCCTCAATTACTTTGGAGTCGTTTCAGCAGTCTCCAGGCGCTCCAGGCGGATACAGGTCGAGCACGATGTCGAGCCCAAACGTCGCGATATCGGCAAGCAGCGATCCGGGCAGCACGCAGCCGCCCTGACCGTTTCCGCTGCCGAAACCGAGAAGGAACTCCACGTCGCAATCGACGGACAAAGCAGCCAACTCCGCGCGGCGCCCATCCAATAGTCCGACCAACACCCGGACATGGTCAGCGAGATCGCTGTCGTTGGCCAGGCCACTGCGCCGGATCCATACGTTGTACTCGCGTCGAGCACCGGCCGGATTTCGGGGACTGATCAGGCTGCCCCGCTCGAACTGCTCATCGGCCATGATTCCCAGCCGAGCAGAGATCTCACCCGCGCTGACCGTCCGACTCGACAGGCGAATCGACCCTGCCGTCCATTTCCTGTCCTCCGATGGAGACCGCCGCTTTACCTTGTCTGGCACGCCCTCACCCTCGCAGGTTGCTCTGAACGAGGCGAATGCATTTCGACAACCCGCAGAACCGCGCGAGCCCAGTAGGCGTACCGCCGCCGAACGCACCGATCTCCCAATGCCCCGCGCTGACCAAACCGCCTAGCCGTACGTCTGGCGACGCAGATATCCCTACATGCCGCTGGTCGCGCTGATCGAGTCGGCCAACGCGGGTAAGGCGGAAGATCAACCGGCCGTGCGGATCTGATGCCGGCTGATTGTACGCCTCTGCCGATTCCCGTCAGAATCCGCGGACCGATGCGGCGGTGCGGTTGCTGCATAGTCATTCGCCGCGCTCTGCGCCACGTCGACTGAGTTCGTCGAGGATGCGGTACGCCCATTCACGAGTTCGTTCGTTGTCGCTGTTGGCTGCTGCGGCTGGGATGGAATGCCATGGCGGTGTGGTCAGCAGGGACCAGTAGCCGGTTCGCAGTGATTCCAGGGTTGCCCAGTCCGGTGGAGTCACGTTGGGACGACCGTCCAGAAAACGGGCGAGGGCCCACACCCAGCGATACCGATCCGGGCTTGGAGCGAGTCCACGTACGTGTGAGAGGTAGTGGGTGAGAACCTGTTCGGCGTGTTCGTAGTCCCAGAGGGTGCCACCTATGCCGTCACACCAGGCCAGGGTGGATATCAGGTCTCCGGTGTGGTCAATAAGGGCCTCGTCGGCGTCCGGTGCTGCTATCGCTTCGTGGATCGGTGCGGCGCAGGCAACCTTGTAGGCGAATTCGCCGTTCAGGTAGTCCCCATCGCAAGCCTTGCGCAGCAGCCACGGCTCGGCTGCGGGGTCGCCTAGCTCGCAGAGGGCGTAGACCAGGTACACCCGACCCCAGCCCGCGGTGCGGTCGGCGAGCCAGATCAGGTTCGTCGTGGCATCGGGGAGCCGGGCAAGAGCCTGGGAGGCGAGAAGTCCGAAGGTATTGGACAGCAATCCGATCGTCTGGATGAGCGGGACGTCTTGTTCGGTTCCGATGACGGCGAGCATTGCCATGCCGAGCACGGTCGGGTTCTGATCGGTGCTGGTGCGGGTGAGATAGCGGCCGAGCTCGCGGGCCTGGCCGGGGTCCGCGCGACTGATTGCCGCCGCGATCGATGGCCACAGAGCACTCTCGATGTCGTACTCGGTGACCTCGTGACAGAGTCGTGCGATGTCGCGGTGTTCGGTTGGGACACTGAAGTATTCGTCGATGAGTCGGCTCGTGCGGGTGCCCTGGAAGTCAGATTCGTCGTCACTCCCGTGGCGGGGATCGCGGCGGTCGACGTCCGGATATGGTCTGCCCTCATGGGGCAGTGGAATGCCCGGGTACCTGCGTGCAAGAGCAAGCGCGTGGTTGTAGAAGGTGGTTTTTCGGCTGGGCTGGGCAGAGCCGGTGGGCGCGCTCATCGCGCGGTGGAGAACTCGATTCTTGCGATCATGGGAGCCGATCGTGACAGGCATTGGAGGGCTTGGCAAACGGATTGGCAACTCGAGCGAATTGATCGGGTCGTTCGGTCACGCCACCCGCCTCGCCCACATCCGCGTATCCGAGGTCACCGGCGTCCCGCGCACGCAACCCGCGTGATTTGGCCGCGACCCGCGCATTCAGTTCAACAGTGGGGGATACAGCGTGAACGGCGATGGCACGATCTCAGTCACGGAAACACACTAATCTGCCGCAGATCGCGCTGATCGAACCGGCCGGCTCAGAACCTGGAAGATCAACTGGGACTGTCGATCCGGGGCCGACCGAACGCCCCATATCGCCCGCCCCGTGCGGTTCGAATTCCCCGGACAACCCGTCGTTTTGCTCCCCGGGATACGGTGCGGTTCATGACGTATGACTGGTCGGACGTCCCCCGTAGGATCGCGTGTCTTGCTGAAGCGGCCGGCGCGCACGAGGTTTTCGGGGCGGGCGGGCATCGGTGGTCTCTCGAGGCGCCGCTGAGTATTGCCGAATTAGGTGAGATCGAGAACCAGGTGGGGGTGGTACTGCCGCCAGAGTATCGAGCGTTTCTCCTGGCCGTCGGCCGCGGCGGGGCCGGGCCGGGCTATGGGCTGTTCACCCTCGGCCGGAGGGAGGGGCGATGGTGCTGGGAGGGTGACGGCGCGGACCTGACCGTGTTGGACACGCTCGCGCAACCCTTCCCGTACGTCGAGGCGTTCAACCCGGCAGACGAGCTCCCCGATCCTCCCGACGAGCAGGACTTCGACTCGGTCGAAACCTTCAACACTGCCGAGGACGCATATTGGGAGACGCACGACGAGATCGTCTACCGGCCACAGCATTCGATCGGGCTGCTCTATCTGTGTCATCTGGGTTGCGCACAACGCGAAGTGCTCGTGGTGAGCGGGGAGGCGCGAGGGCAGATGTGGGCCGACAACACCGCCGACGATCGTGGTTTCGAGCCCTTGGTCGATGGCGCCGGAGCCAGGCTGGGCTTTGCCCAGTGGTATCGGCGGTGGCTGGACCGAAGCGAAGCCGAAATCACCAACCAAATACCCGACGCCGTGTAATCAGCGCAAGACGTTCCGCATCGCACCTTTCCATGCTGACTTCACTCGAAACGAATGAACGATAATGCCGCTGACCGCGCTGAGCGAACCGGCCAGCGTGGCGCAGGGCCCTGCGCCACGGCCCTCGACACATCCAATACAGGTCCACGCTCATCGATAGCTGCTTGGCTGCGACAGGACTCACCATTGACGGCACCCACCCAGGAACCTCGTTACCCTGTTGCGACCGTTACCTTTTCGCCGCGGCGGTGGCGGTGCAGGCCGACGAACACCGCGCCCAGCCTGAGCGCTAACCGGGAATTCGCTGCGAGCCCCATCGCTTCTGGTGCCCTGAATTTCATTGTCTCGTGCCGTGAAGGCGTCGTTGACTAACTTTCTGCGAGCAAGCCTGAACTGAACTATTCGTATTTCAACTCGTTCGGTTCTCTGCGTACAGTGTTGTTCGCGGAGATTCGCCTAGTCTTCTTGGAGCTTCGATATGAGTGCGTACATCACGGCCACCGGCAGGTTCCTTCCGGGAGATCCGGTGTCCAACGAGGAGATCGAGGACTATCTCGGGACGGTGGGCCGCGCGTCTTCGGCTCTCAAGGACCGGACCCTGGCCAACTGCGGCATCAAGACACGCCACTACGCGATCGACAAGAAGCAGCAGACGATCATCTCGAACGCGGCGATGGCAGCCGGCGCGGTGCACGAAGCTGTCGAGCGAGCCGGACTCGGCGGCAACGACATCGAACTGCTCACGGCCGCGACCACGGTGGCGGACGTGGTCGCCCCGGGATTCGCCAGCATGGTGCACGGCGAACTCGGCTACGGTCCCCTCGAGATCTCCACCGCCCACGGCATCTGCAGTTCCGGAATGATGGCGTTGAAGAACGCCTACCTGCAGGTGGCGATCGGCGAGAAGCGCACCGCGGTAACCGTGGCCAGCGAACTCGCCTCCCGCATCCTGAAGAGCTCCCGTTACCAGGAACTCGACACCGAGCGCGGGGCGATCCCGATGGAGGCGGCGTTCCTGCGCTACATGCTCTCCGACGGCGCCGGCGCGGCGGTCATCCAGGACACGCCCGCAGCCTCCGGGATCAGCCTGCGCATCGACTGGATCACGCTGACCTCGTACGCGAACACCGAGAAGACGTGCATGTTCCTCGGCTCCGCGGACAACACGGTCGTGAAGAGCTGGATGGACTATCCGACATCGCTGCAGGCCGCCGCCGACGGCGCGCTGCACCTACGTCAGCGCCTCACCATGCTGCCGCACCTGGTGCGCGTCGGCGTCGACGAGTATGAACGCCTGTGGGGCATGCGCAAATTCGATCCCGAGCAGGTGACGTGGTTCCCCGCCCACTACTCGAGCGAGCGCATGAAGACCATGGTGCTCGACGAGCTCGACCGCCGCGGTATCTGGGCCGGACGCCCCGAGATGTGGTACAGCAACCTGACCAGAGTCGGAAACATCGGCAGCGCCTCCATTTTCGTCATCCTCGACGAGATGCTGACCGACGGCCTGATCAAGCCCGGCGACACACTCCTGTGCATGGTCCCCGAATCCGGCCGATTCGCAGTCTCCTTCATGCACCTCACCGCGGTGTCTGCACCGGAATCCCGCTAGGTTCTGGCTGAGTCGATCGTCCCCGGTGTCGAGTCCTGGGGTTCCGGACTGGTGAGCTCGCCTATTCAACTGTCGACTTCTCGAGACGCAGCGGTTCGTGGTCGGGGTTCGCTACCCAGTAGGTGACTGCCTCCGGTTTGGTTGACTCCTCGAGCTGCCCCGGATTTGGTGGTCGAACCGTGGCGATGACGCATATGCTCCGGTCTGCCGGTACGAAATCGGCTACAGCTCAATGTTTCTTCGGTGCGGGGTGAGATGGCGATCGCAACTCGGGCCCGGACCAATGCATGGGGGTGGTTACGACAGCTCCGCCGCGTATTGCTGGGTCTGGCAGGAGGTATATGGGCGGTTGGGTGTGCCTACGGTTTGTTCACCGTTCCCGTTCGCGTTGAGAGGCAGTGCACCTCCTACCCGTACGCGGATGCGGCGACTCATCGACTGTTGATCCTGGAACTCGTCGTCGCGGCGGCGCTGACGGTGGCGGTCGTCGTCACCGAAGGTGCCCGACGACGGGGCGATCTCGCCGCGGAGTCCGGGTTACGGCGGGTCCTGCGGCCTTTGTGGCCGCTGGTGATCATGTGGTCGTTGTTCTGGCTGCTTGCGCTGCAGGACACCGGGATCGCACCGTTCCTGGGGTACGTCCCGGCCGGAGATCTTCCGGATACCCGAATGTGCGCGCTGCTGGCAATGTGGGCGGCCACGCTCGCCTTCGGCGCGGCCGCAATGGTGCACACCCTCGTGGTCGCCGGGAGCCATCTGCGCGTGCAGTCGAAACATGTTGTCCCGGTCAGGTATCGAAAGTCGACATGGGCTCTGATGATCGGTGTCCTCATCGGTATCGCCCTGGCCGTACCGGTATGCGTGCTTGACTGGAACAATCCGGCAGAGTGCATTGCCCTGTCCCGATAACTGCCGGCACAGCGAATTCCGTCGCGAGTGACATCAGACTTTTGGCAGCGAGCCCAGGGTGTTTTCGTAGAATTGGAGTCGTGCGGCACCTTTTGCGTTCGCTGTGGGACGAGCCCGGGGCACCGGATCCACCGCGGCGAACACGGTGGGATTGGGTGCTGGTCGGGGTGTTCGTGGGGTTGGTGGTGCTGGAAGGGATAGTGCGGCAGGGCCTTCCGCATCGGGTGCCGCAGGTTGCGTTCGCGGTCGCGGTGGTGCCGACGTTGTTGTGGCGGCGGAGCCGGCCGTCGGAGATGGTGACGATCGCTTCCGTGGTGTCGGTGGTCGAGGCGGTGCTGGCCGGTGGGGAACAGGCGGGCTTGCGCAGTCTGGGGGTGCTGGTGTTGTTGCCGTTCGCGTTGGTGCGGTGGGGGTCCGGGCGTGAGGTGATGTTCGGCTCGGTGGTCGTGCTGGCCGCCGCCGGTTTGTCTTTGGCGGTTTCGGAGGCTACGGCGGTCGATGCGGCGGGTGGAATGACCATTCTGTTCGCGGTGGCGGCGCTCGGCCTGGCTTTGCGATATCGGGCGCGGGAGAAGACACGCGAACTCGATCAGGTCAAACTGCTCGAACGGGAGCGGCTGGCCCGCGATCTGCACGACAGCGTCGCAAATCATGTGTCCGCTATGGTGATTCGCGCGCAGGCGGGTGTGGTGACGGCCAAGTCCCGGCCCGATGCGGCGGTGGACGCGCTGCGCCTGATCGAGCTGGAGGCCACGCGCGCGCTCGGTGAGATGCGCGCGATGGTTCATATGCTCCGCGGTGACGCTGCGGCCGGGGACCACGACCCGAGTCCCGGTATCGGCGATGTGGGCAGCCTGGCCGGGAACGCCGGCCACGGACCACCGGTGGACGTCGCGATTACCGGTGATGTCGCCGACCTGCCCGCGGCGGTCGGCACCGCGATCTATCGACTGGCCCAGGAATCGGTGACAAACGCTGTGCGGCATGCACGCAACGCCACCCGCGTGCAGGTCCGCGTCGATATCGATGACGCGGCGGTGCGTTTGCTCGTGTCCGATGACGGCGATCCTTTACTGGGCCAGGCACTTCCCGGCTACGGACTGCTCGGAATGAGCGAACGCGCTGCTCTCCTCGGCGGCAGCTGCGAGGCCGGCCCGAATCCCGATCGGGGATGGCAAGTGAGCGCGGTACTCCCCCGTGCCGGCGCGGCAAGCTGAGTGAGGACCTATGAGCGAAAACCTCCGTGTGCTGGTCGCTGACGATCAGGAGATCGTTCGTACCGGGCTGGTGATGATCCTCGACGCCCAGCCGGGCATCGAAGTAGTCGGCGCGGCCGCGGACGGGCAGCAAGCTGTCGAACTTGCGCGGCAACTGCGTCCCGACGTGTGCCTGTTCGATATCCGTATGCCGAAGGTCGACGGCATCGACGCCACCCGCCGTCTCGCCGGACCTGCCGTCGCGGATCCGCTCGCGGTGGTGGTGATCACCACCTTCGATCTCGACGAATACGTCTATGCCGCATTGCGTGCCGGCGCGCGCGGGTTCCTGCTCAAGGAAGCAGGCCCGGATATGCTCGCGCAGGCCGTGCATGCCGCCGCCAGCGGTGACGCCCTCATCGCGCCGAGCATTACCGCGCGACTGCTCGGCGCCTTCGCCGGGTGCGGGCCCGATCCGGCTCCGCCGCAACCGATCTCGCCGTTGACCGAACGCGAGGAACAGATTCTGGCCACAGTTGCCAAGGGGCGGACCAATATCGAGATCGCCGCCGAACTCCACATCAGCCTCAGCACGGTCAAGACCCACATCGCCGCGCTGATGGCCAAGCTCGGCGCCCGCAACCGGGTCGAAGTCGCCATCTGGGCCTACGAGACCCGCCGCGTCAAGCGCTGACCGGCTCGGCCGAAAGTACCATCGCCGGACCGGCCGACAGGCCGACCGGATTCGAGCCTTTGTCCCGAGGCGGTGCGACGGCCCGACGACGACGATTTCAAGTACGGCCACACGCTCCGCGCGATGTGAACGCCCACCCTCTCCAGGAGAAATCATGTCGTCATCGACAAACCCCGGCACCCCGACCACGTTCGACCGGGACGCGCAGATGAAAGCGATCGTGCAGCGCGGCTACGGAGCACCGGAACGAGTGTTCGCACTCGACGAAATCGCCCGTCCCGCAATCGGCGCCGACGATGTGCTGGTCGCGATGCGCGCCACCAGCGTCAACACCCCGGACTGGGCCACCGCGATCGGCCTGCCCTACATTCTCCGGCTGCAGTCCGGACTGCGGACTCCCGCAACGCCGGTGCGGGGGTCCGACATTGCCGGGATCGTGCAGGCTGTCGGCGCGAACGTGACCGAATTCGAGCCCGGCGACGAGATATTCGGATCGACGTGGGATCCCGCCGCCTCGACACCGTCCGGCACCTTCGCCGAATACGCGGTCGCACCGGCGTGCAGGCTGATCGCCAAGCCCGCCGAGCTGACCTTCGAAGAGGCTGCAGCGTCGGTCATGTCGGGCATCACCGCCCTGACCGCCATGCGTGACGTGGGCGAGGTCGCACCGGGCAAGCGCGTGCTGATCAACGGCGCTTCGGGCGGGGTCGGGACACTCGCGGTGCAGATTGCCAAGGCACGCGGCGCAGAGGTGACCGGCGTGTGCAGCACCCGCAATATCGAGTTCGTCCAGTCGCTCGGCGCCGATCACGTCATCGACTACACCAGGGAAGACTTCACCCGCGGCCCGCAACGCTACGACGTCATTCTCGACAACGTCTTGAACCATTCGCCCGCGGTCACCGCCCGTCTACTGACCCCGGGCGGAATCTTGATCCCAAACAGCCTCGGCGAGGCCCGCGGTCTGCTCGGCAGCATGCCCAGGATCGGACGGGCCCTGCTGATGACGCGTTGGGGTTCCACCGACGTCCGCACCGTCACCTGCGTTCCGAACCGCGACAACCTCGGAGCACTCGCAGCTCTCCTGGTCCCCGGCGATCTCAAGGTGATCATCGAGAAGACTTACCCGCTGGCCGAGGCCGCCGCGGCGATGGCCCATATGAGCAGCCACCGCGCCCGCGGCAAAATCGCCATCACCATATGGTCCAGCCGAAGCGGCGACACAACCCGAACCTAATGCCGCGTGCGGGCGGTTACTTCGGTTGTGGCTCAGGCGGATTCGATTGTTTTCTTGAAGACGATCAGGGCCTGGTCCATGGTGGCGGTGAAGGGGGTGGCCATGGCGTCGGGGAGGATGTCGCGGGTCCACGTGAGACGGGTGGCGTTGTCGCCGTGGGGATAGACCTGCATGACCGCGTTGTCGTGCAATGGCGTCGCGCTCCCGCCGATGACCGAGTAGACGAGGCGACGGGCTTCGTTGTCGAGGGTGATGAGGCGTTCGCGAGCCACGGTGCCATGGGCGAAGGCCACTTCACGAACACCCTCACCCATGTCGGTGCCGGCGGTGACCAGGCCGGGGGCCATCCGGAGCGGGCCCTCGACGAAGTCTGCGACTACCGCCCACACCTCCTGCGGCGCGACATCGATGAGGATCTCTCGGGAGATCGAAGCCATGGCATTGCCCTTCCGTATCCGGAACCGTGATCCGATCATGGCAACCGGGCCGCGGAAGCAGCAGTGCCATAGGAATTTTCGATCAGACGTCTCTCGTTCCGATGGGCTGACCGTCTCTGGAGGTCAGGGGGCTCGTTTGATACGGGCGCGGGCATCGGCCCACGAGAGTGGAATGTCGGCGGAAGTTGCCGTGGAGTCGGCGAAGTGGGGATTGCCGAGGCGACCGGCCATGTCCTTCAACATCTCCGCGTGCGCGCCGCTGCGCACGAACTTCTCCATGGCCTGCTCGTCGGACCAGGCGGACAGCGTCCAGAAGGTCTTGATGAGAGGCTTCGCATCCATGGTGAATCCGGCGCAGCCCGGGACGGACTTCAACTGGGTACGGATCTTCATGGTCCAGCGCAGGAACCGAGGGATATCTCGGTATCGGGTCAATGGCAGATTGGTGGTCAGAACGTGTAACTGGTGTCCGTCAGCGGGTTTGTAGACTCCGGCGGACCAGGGCAGGGCGGGCATCGACAGCCCCTTCCGATCGAGGTGGGCGGTCGCCCGGGCGTCCCGGACGCCGTCGCCAAAGTCTCAGAATACTCAGGCGCTCTTCCACTTCGACTCGAATTCGAGGCCGCCGCAGTCAGGAAGGCCGCGGACTGAACTCCAGGTACACCGTGTCCTCCGGCACACCACCGAAGAAGACCCGATCATAGAGTTGAGGCCACAGCCGGTATATCGAGTTGCGAGCCTGCTCAGCGCGCGGCCGGTCGGATTCATCGAGCACACGCGCCGTGGCCCGCACCGCCGGACCGAGCGGCTTCCCCCGCACATTGCAGGGCGCAATCAACGCATGCGGATTGTTCCGAATCCGCTTGACCTTCCCCGACTGCCGCTCGGTGAAGACGTACACGAGCCCTTCACCATCGATCCCGAACCAGACCGGCGACGGCACCGGCTCACCGCTGCGCCGGAACGTCACCAGCACCGCATGCCGATGACCACGCAAACCTTCGAAATCCCCTGCCGTCGCGGTCGATTCGGTGATCGAGAACGCACGCCGATCCCGCAACCGGTTGTACACCACATTCATCCCGCTACCGAACCTCGCCAAGATGCCCATGACTACCACCCTCCGGCACCGCACGTCGTGGCCAGGAACCACGATACGTAGGTTGTGCGGTCCCCTGGTCGAATATGGATGACCACTTACCGTGCTGACGATTCCGGCAGCCATCCACTGAGCGTAACGATCTGCGCAGCGATGTCAGTGACGCAGCGATCGTCGGTCTCGACCCGATGAACTCAATCCGGCGAACAACAACGAAAAGTACGAGCCCTGCAGGCACAGCCGACGTCAGCGACAGCGGCAGCACCATAGAACCGACACGGAACGCGCCAGTAACTGCACCGAGCCAATAGAACGGAATCGAAAGTGCCGCAACCAGACCCAGAAACCACAGCGACCGACCTCGCACTCCCACCACACCCACAATACAAAGATCACACCGCCCGGTGACTTCACCGTGAGCCCGTTCAGTCAGAGCCGACTCTTCCTTGCTTCCCAGACCGTCACGCCGAATGCTAAGCCGGACGCACGATCTGAGGACACCCCGCATGCCGCGGGGTGTTCACCTCCGAGCGATGTCACGAAGGGACGTAGCCCGGAGGTGTCTCGCTCGGCGAATAGCATCGCGGCATGCGACCGCAATGGATCATCGATCTCCACGAGGAATTCCCGGGCTCCGAGGTCGTCGCGGCCGCGCTCGACGACGCCCTGATTGTCGAACCGCGTGATGCGATGATGGGGCGCTGGCCCGTTGTCCAAGAGGGCCGCCCGATCGTCGGGTACGGGACGATGCCGACGATGAGGAGCCTCCTCCGCGTGCCGCAGCTCGGAGAAGCGGTTTTCGATGACTATGCGATGCTGCGCTGCTCGTTCTACTACCGACACGTGTACGACCTACTCGGACGCACAGCCCTTTTCGTGCCATTCTCGGCGGTTCCTGGTCTGCCGCTGCGGCGAATGTTCGACAGTGATCAGGTCTTCATCCGCAGCGATACGAACTACAAGCTGTTCCCCGCAGGCGTTCATGCGATCGCGGAGCTGGATGGCTGGCTCCAAATTTACGACCAGTACCGGGACGAGCTCGTCGTCGTGTCCGAGGTAGTGACCTTCGAGCGCGAGTACCGATGCTTCTGCCGCGACGGCCGCTTCGTCTGCGGAAGCTCCTATCCAATCGAGCCGTACCTCCCCGTCCCCGATCACGTACGTGGCTTCGCGGAGACTACGGCGGCGCGACTACTCGCTCACGGCTGCACCATGGTCACCGTCGATGTCGGCGTCGGCCCCGACGGCGTACTCCGCCTCGTCGAACTCGGCGGCGTGAACAGCTGGGGTATCTATGGCTCCAACGTCACCGACTTCATCGCCGCGATGGAAGCCGAAGCCCTCGCCCGCCAGCGCGAAGAGTCGTGACTTCCTGTTCAGACCGGACGCAGAGCAACGCATTCCGTACAGCGCACTCACCACTCAGGGATCGCGTCTGACCACGGGAATCCGTGAGGAAGCACCCTGACGTCAGTGCCGCATTCGGGTCGGCTATCTCCCACGGCCACCGCGTGAGCGACGGGTGGGCCCTCACTGACGAACGTGAGATTGGCGTAGTTCGCGAAGTCGAGAGGCCGCGCCGGGTCGGCTGCCATCAGCTTGGCGTTCCCGATCATGGCGTCAGTGTTCGCCGATTCGGCATCCGGCTCGCTCTGACCGCCGTCGAGATTCACCGATGAACGACGTCAGGTTTCACCGATGCGGCCGGCGCCTGGCATGGTCTTGTGGATGGGTATCTGGACGGATCAATTTCTCGCCCCCTACGAGGCATATCTGCCGGAGGTGGCGGACTTCGCCGAGTTGGCGGCGAGCATGATTCGTTATCATGTGGCGTGCGCGCCCTGGACGCTGGTCGCCGGAAACCTCTCTGCCAATGCCGAACTGCCCTATGTCGGGATTCTCGGCGATATCCGATGGAGCATCCAAGAAGGTTCACTGGCCGTCGGCGGCGAGCGCGCCACCGACACTACCGAACTCAGCGAATGGGAGGAGAAACAAGTGCCGCCGTGGGGGAAGGCATTGGAGGTGGGCCGGGTGCTGGCTACCGGGACCGACCCGGCGGATATCGCGCCCGCACTTTCCGCCGCTCCGTACGGGCAAGAGGACATCGCTATCGTCTTCGACCAGCTCGATTTCGACAATCCCGAAGTGCTGAACCACTTCTGGAGCGAGGACAGTCGAATCCAGTTGACTTGTTTCGCGCTTGCCCGCCCGCAGCACCGGCCGTTGTCCGCCGATACGCTCGCTGCTCCGGGCAACGGCCCGGTGCATCCGGTGCAGGCGTTCGTGTCGGTCGGCTACAAGCTCGGCGAGGGCGGCTATCCGTGCCCGGCGGTCGCGGATGCCGTGGTGCGAGTCCTGGGTCCAGGGCTGGTGGTCGGTCAGACGATCGGTTGAGCGGTTCCCCTGGTTCTTCCTTCTGCGGCGAAGGAACAGAATCAGCTAGGCATCCCGTCATGCCGCGGACCGCGCTGACCTAACCGGCCAGCGCGGCAGGGCGGAAGATCAACTGGTCGTGCCCATCTGAGGCCGACCGAACGGACCACATTGCCGAATTCAGGATGTCTTCCGATCGAGACCTTGCTCATCCGTTGATGATCGGCAGAGATCAGCCGGACTACCAGGCCGCGCGCCTCCTGGTACTGGAGCACCTACCCACGGTTCACGAAGCAACCAACTCGGAGAGCAAGCTCCCGGTCACCACGAGCGGTCATCGCAACCGCTGGGCAGCAGTCGATCTCAGCAACATCCGCACCTGCCTGCGGACCGCGCTGACCGAACCGGCCAGCCCTGGGTCTGGAAGATCAACTGGGACTGCCGATCCGAGGACGGCCGAACGCACGACATTGCCGAATTGAGGATGTCGTGACGGTCCGCGATGGTCATCGCGGACCGCCGAGGACGTGCGGCACTGAGGCTAGCGATGCGCTCTTCCATAGACGGCCATGGCGTCGCGGGCGAATTCCGTTGTACCAGCACCGTGGAGGTCGTAACCGGCCCGGAAACGCTCGTCGGAAACATACATCTCACCGAGGTGGGCGAAGGCCTCTTCGAACGGCTTACCGCCCCAGGAACGGCCCTGCCACCCTTCCCGCACCCATTCCGCGTGGCGGGCGACGATGGCCTGGACCTCAGAGCTGTCGACGGCCAGACCCGTAGCATGGGCGCGGCCGTAATCAGCGGCGATATCGAGGGCGGTCTGCTGGAAGTCCTTCTTTTCCACATCGGTCTTCGACCGCCACCAACGGTCGCTGGACTCGTAGGCGTCCTTGCCCCAACGTTGGATGACCTCGTCCTTGTACTCGGTGTGGTCGAAACCATCGAAAGACTCTGCAGGCATGAGTGGTTGTCCTTTCTCGAGTTTGAGCACAGTCGTGGAGACCGAGGAGATCTGCCGATCGATGCGATCGCGCTCCCCACGCAACAGGTCCAAATGAACCCGCAATGCATCGACCGTCGTCGCCATGTCCATGCCATCGGCGGCCAGCACCTCCGCAATCGCCGGAAGACCGAGCCCGAGTTCCCTCAACAGCAAAATCCGCTGCAACCGGACCAGCGCACCCGAGTCGTAGTACCGCATCCCGTTGGCTCCGGTCCGATGCGGGACCAGCAGCCCCAACTGCCCGTAGTGGCGCAACGTGCGGCTGGTGGTTCCGGCGGCCTTGGCCAGGTCCTGGATCGACCACTCCTGTGCGTTCACACCCATCAGCCTGCCGATTGACGTCGCGTCAATGTCAACTCCAGATCGACCGCAAACAATCTCTGGCGTACAAGCCCCAGCGAACATCCGCCATTGCCGCAGAACGTATCCGCCGCCACCGACAACGCCGCCCCCAGTAGGTCGCGATGACCGACAGTCCCGAATCTCACGCGAGCCAGAGCCACCGTGCAGCAACACACCGAGATCTGGCACAAACCTGCCCGCAGGAAACGCACTCAACTGCCGCGGACCGCGCTGACCGAGCCGGCCGATGCGGTGCCTCGGAAGATCGACCGGCAGCATCCATCTGGCGCCGGCCGAACGTTCGCAAGCCGATTTCAGGTCGTCGGTGTAGAGCCAGACCTGAGGGTCCGATCATGGTGAGGTTGGTGGCGCGTGTGTCTGCTCACGTGAGATAGACAGCCACACCGACTGCTGCGAGACACGCCACGGCTAACAGCTGTAAAGTGCGGTCGCCCAACACGATCTCTTCGGGTTCACCGGCCTCGCCGCCATCGACGTCGACCGCGTAACGCAGGACGCAGATCGTGAAGGGAATCATCGAGATCGCGAACGGGACTGCCCCCGGTTTGGTTGACTCCTGACCTGTGAGGATGCGTCCTCGCGGTGGAAGGATCAGCATCATGCCCAAGCCTTATCCCGAGGAGTTCCGTCGCGACGTGGTCGCGGTCGCCCGCAAGGGCGAGATTCCGTTGACCCAGATCGCGAAGGATTTCGGGATCTCGCAGAGCTGTGTGAAGAACTGGGTGAAACAGGCCGACATCGACGACGGTCACCGCACCGGCACCACCGGTGATGAGTCGACCGAGTTGCGCGAGGCCCGCAAGCGAATCCGGCAACTGGAACAAGAAGCCGAGGTCATGCGCCGCGCGGTCGCCTATTTCTCGCGCGATGTGAACCCAAAATGAGTTACCCGCTGGTCCTCGATCTGGCCGCGGACGGTATTCCCGTCGCGGTGACCTGCCGGGTGCTCGGATTCACCACCCAAGCGTTCTATAAATGGAAGAAGCACCCTGTCTCGCAGCGTGATTGGGACAACGCACATCTGATCAACGCCGCCTACGATATCCACGCCGACGATCCGGCGTTCGGCTACCGGTTCATCACCGACGAACTGCCCGCCCGCGGCCTGCGCGCAGGGGAGAACCGTGTCGCCAGATTATGTTCACAGCAGCGGATCTGGAGTGTGTTCGCCAAGAAACGCGGGTCCAATCGCAAGGCCGGCCCGCCGGTCCACGACGACCTCGTCGGGCGCCGCTTCAGCGCGGATGCTCCGAATCTCGTGTGGTTGACCGACATCACCGAACACGCCACCGGGGAGGGCAAGCTGTATTTGTGTGCGATCAAGGACGTGTTCTCCAACCGGATCGTCGGTTACTCGATCGATTCGCGGATGAAGGCGTCGCTGGCGGTGTCGGCGCTGCGCCACGCGGTCGCGTTCCGCTCGCCGGCCGCGACGGTCGTGCACTCGGACAGGGGCAGTCAATTCCGGTCCAGGAAGTTCGTGAATGCGTTGTCGGTCAACAGGTTACGAGGTTCGATGGGCAGGGTCGGGGCGTGTGGCGACAATGCGGCGATGGAATCGTTCTTCGCGTTGCTGCAGAAGAATGTTCTCGACCGCCAACGCTGGGCGACCCGGGCGGAACTGCGGTTGGCGATCGTGGTCTGGATCGAGAAGACCTACCACCGCACCCGCCGCCAACGCCGACTCGGCCGACTCACACCGATCGAGTTTGAGACAATAAACCAGCCCGCGCTCGCGGCCTGAAACACCACACCCGCGAGTCAACCGAACTCGGGGCAGTCCCAACCACGGGTTGTCCTTGTGATCAGCCTCGAACGCCCACAGCCCGTAGAAGACCACGACCGCAGTACCGGACAAAGTCCAGACGAAACGCAGATAGGTAGGCGTGTAGTACTGCAGCGACTTACGAATCTTCGCACCGGTGTCGAGCGCGATCCTCAACTCGGCGTAGCGCTTGCCCGCAGCCATGAAAAGCGAGCCGGAGGCCGCGATCAACAGGAACCATTGCGACAGATGAATGTTCGCCGCCGCACCACCGGCGACCGTGCGCAACACGAAGCCCGACGACACGATGCAGACGTCGAGCACCGCTTGATGCTTGAGTCCGAAGCAGTAGGCGAGCTGGATACCGATGTAAACCGCCATCACCGCTGCCAGTTGCCACGCGGCCACGAATGAGATCAGGATCGAGGCGCCCAGTAGCACCGCCGACAGTGCGTACGCCAGATTCACCGGCACGACACCGGCGGCGATCGGCCGGAAGCGTTTGGTCGGATGCGCTCGGTCTGCCTCCACGTCGAGCGAGTCGTTGACCAGATAGATGCCCGAGGCCGCCAGGCAGAACACCACGAAAGCGATACCGATATGCAGGTCGCGGGTGAGGTCGGAGAGGGCGAAGGTGTCGGTACCCGGAGTTGTGCCCGCGGCCAGCGGTGCCGCCAGCACCAGGACGTTCTTCACCCACTGGCGCGGCCGCACGGCTTTGACCAGGCCACCGGCCAGGGTCCTGGGCGGTCCGGCAAGGACAGCGTCGTCGAGTTCGATGGTGGTCGGCTCTTCGCTCATATCAACCTGACTGCTTCCCGTGGCGGTGCACGAATCTCTTTCCGCGGCTGGGACTGCCGCTTCGACGCCCCCGCGATTGTGTCGACCCGCAAGACCGCCCACGACATACTCCCAAACACCCACCCGTATGTCTTCGGTCAATTTTTCGGCAAGCTCCGCCCGTTCGTTGGAATGATGACGAAGCCAGCAGTCCCTACGCCCACACAGGCCGTTGGGCGGGCGATCGGCAAGGCGAGATCGACTGCCCCGCAAAACATCCGATATTGCCGTATGCCGTGCTGTTTGAACCGGCCACATTGGCGCGCCCGAGGATCTACGGGCCGAGCTGATCTCGGCATCGGCACTGAGCCCGCACCAATTTCAGGGTGTTCGCAGGAGCGCGGACATGATCTCGCCCGTACCGATGAATTTTGTGTGGATCGGCAGTCGATACGGGTGGATACACCGACACGGTGGGTCTGTGTCGGGAACGTTGCGAGCGCGGGAGGAAACACATGGAGGCAGTGATGGGCGTCGACGACTCCAACCAGGAGCACACGATTCGGTCAGGCGAGCGGGGGACGCGGGTGAGCGGTCCCAGGGTGTTGGTGGCGGGGGCGAGCATCGCGGGGCCCGCGCTGGCGCACTGGCTGCGCCGGTGGGGGGCCGAGGTGACCGTGGTGGAGCGGGCGCCCGAGCTGCGGCCCGGAGGGCAGGCGGTCGATGCGCGCGGGGTGGCCAGGGAGGTCATCGGGCGCATGGGGCTGGACGCGGCGGTGCGCGCGGCGTGCACCGACACCGCCGGCGCGTACACCGTGGACGCGGACGGGCAAGTGCTGCAGACCTTCCGTGCCGACGACGATGGTGGCGACGGGTTCATCGCGGACATCGAGATTCTGCGTGGGGACCTGTCGCAGGTGCTCTACGACGACACCCGCGACGGCGTCGAGTACATCTTCGGTGACCGGATCGCCGAGCTCACCCAAGACGCGGACGGGGTCGATGTGGTCTTCGCGGGCGGCGACCGGCGGCGCTTCGACCTGGTGGTCGGGGCAGACGGGCTGCACTCGGCGCTGCGAGCGATGGTCTTCGGGCCGCATGAGCGGTTCCTGCACCACCTCGGGCATGTGCTGGCCTTCTACAGTGTGCCCAACGAGTTCGAGCTGGACCGCTGGCTGCTCGAGTACCAGGATCAGGAGTCCGGACGCTCAGCCCTGCTGCGACCCATCCAGGACGCCACCCGGGCGATGGCCATGTTCTACTTCCCCTCGGCCGACTTCGACGTCGACTACCGTGACGTCGCGGCCCAGCAGGTCCTGCTGCGTGAGCGGATGGCGGGCCTGGGCTGGTTGACTCCGGATATCCTCGCGCACCTGGACGACACCCCGGACTTCTACCTCGACCAGGTCGCCCAGGTGGTGATGGACCGCTGGTCGAGTGGACGGGTGGCGCTGCTCGGGGACGCGGCGTTCAGCTCGTCGCCGATGTCCGGGCAGGGCACCGGGCTGGCCCTGGTCGGCGCCTACCTGCTGGCCGGTGAACTGGCCGCTGCCGGATGGGACCCCGACGCCGGGTTCGCCCGCTACGAGGCGCGGATGCGCTCGTTCGTCGAGGCCAACCAGGAGATCGGCCGGTTGAACGCCCGCAGCCGCAACGTCTCCGGGCCGGACGCCGAGCCGAGTCCCGATTTCGCGGGCGAATGGTTCATCGAGCTGGTCGGGCGCGCGATCAACGGTATCGAGCTGCCCGACTACGCGGGGGTGCCGGACGCCGGGGCCCCGGCCGGATCGCCGATCACCTCGTCGGCCAAGCCGTAGGCGTCACACCACGTGCGGTGCAGCGGAAGATCAACGAGCCGAGATCATCTCAGCGTCGGCGATGCGCTGAAATGCCGAGGTGAGTACGCCCCCTCGAGTTGGCGATCGCAAAAAATCACACGTCGCGCAGGATCAGCGGAGACTGATCTTCAGTCTTTCGTCAATAAGAATCGGAAGGTATCTGATGGGCTTCGCACAGCGTTTCGACCACGTCGGCATCACCGTTGCCGACCTCGACACCGTGACAGCGTTTTTCGTCAGCCTCGGCCTGGAGGCCGATCAGAAGATGGCCATCGAGGGCGAGTTCCTCGACACCGTGATCGGCATGACCGGTGCTGCCACCGAAATCGTCATGCTGCGACTACCCGGCGGCGGAACAACGCTGGAACTGTCGAGCTTCACACGCCCGCAACACCTCCCGGGTTCGCCCTCCGCACCGGCCAACGAACTGGGCCTGCGCAATGTCGCCTTCCAGGTAGAGAACCTGCAGGCCGCGGTCGACCACGCAGCAGCCGCCGGCTACGGCCTGGTGGGAGGCATCGGCGAATACGAAGGCGTGTGGCGGATGGCCTACGTCCGGGGACCCGAAGGAATCATCGTCTCGCTGGCCGAGCACATCCAGAAATGAGGAGACATCATGACCACGACAGTCACCGACGAACAGATTCGAACTCTGGCCGCAACCGCGAAACCCTACAGCCTGGCACTCCTTCAATGGGGGCCGGAACGCACCATGGACGGCGCGGACGCAATCGAACTCGAACACCAGCGCCGCATGGTGTCACTACGCGCTGATGGGGTGATCGCTGTCCTATGCCCGGTCGCTTCCGACACCGTAGCCGGCGTCGCGATCATGACCGTGCCGGCCGAGGACGCCACGAAGATCATGACCGAAGACCCCTGCGTGCGAGCCGGCATGATGCGCTACGAGGTACACCCATGCCACGGCTTCCCCGGAGACACCCTCCCCGCATAAGCGATTCCGGCCTCGTGGACATTTCAGCCATAATCCATGGCCCACACCTGTTGCAAGAAGAGGGTTTTCGCTCTCAGAACATCCACCACCGCCGCATGCCGCACTGACCGAACGGTCGGCGCGGGTCTTCGAAAGATCAACAGCCAGTGCGCTTTCGGCTGCAGGCAGTCCACGCTCATTCCAAGTTGAGTGGGTTGGCTGGTCCGTGCCAGAAACGGTCACCCCCATCCGATCGGCGGCAGCGGTCGCCGGCGTGTGGCTGACCTACCAGTGTTCCCGCAGTTGCTCGTCCAGGATTCTCATGGTGCTTTGCGGAACTACCAAGTCCAGGCTGATGGGGCTGACGGACACCTTGCCCTGTGCGAGTGCGTGGATATCTGTTCCAGCGGCGGCGTTTTCGAAACTGACCAGCGGACTCCTCATCCGATAGGCGGTCCCGCTCCGGTGGAATACCTGGCCATACGCATTTTTGAACGGCACAGTTATCTCGTATTCGGTGTCCGTTCCAGCTTCGAACGGAATGTTGACGGAAATCAGGTCGAAGGAGGAAATGACCCCGGGGCGCATCAGAATATCGACGATCTTGCAGGCGATCATGGCCGCGCGCTGGAAGATGTGAAAGTTCTCAGCGTCGAAAAAGTCGATCTCCTCCTCGTATTCGGGAGGGATGTACAGCGAGAAGGCGACCGACCTGATTCCATCGATCGCCGCTTCCATGGCTGCCCCGACCGTCCCTGAGCTGAGAATCAAGCTGCGGCCGACGTTCTCTCCGATGTTGATTCCCGAGACCGCCATCATCGGCTTCTGGTCCAGAACGTGGAACAGGCCAACCTGAACACAATCCGCCGGCGTTCCGTTCACGGCGAAAACCGGAAGACCCTCTACCGCAACCTTTTCGAACTCGATATCCGCGTGCGCCGTGAGCGATTTACCGACCCAGCTCCTCTGGGTATCGGGCGCGATGCCGCAGACGGTGTATCGCCGCCGGAGTTCACGAAGAAGTGGATAGAAGCCGATCGACGAGTACCCATCGTCATTGGTCAGCAGTATGTCAATCACGACCCCACCTCTACGACGACCGCTCCAGCCAGAGGACTCACTGGTTATAACCAGTTGTTGATGCTAGAGGCGCTCATGAGCGTCGTCAACGGATTCGCCCCAGGCGCCCCGAGCGCGAACATCTGTGACGTAGCTCGACGGGCATGGACTGTGCTCTGCTATCAGCCGAATTTGGTCGCTGGTCAAGGCTCGGTCGAAGACCGCGAGGCCACCGATCGCACCCGCGAAGTGGTTGCCGGGACCATCGCTCAATTGCACCGCACCGACAGTGAACTCCGCAGGCGCGCCATTGAGGCCGGGCAGGCCACAGCCCTCAGGTATCCGGTACGGGTTCTTCGGATAACCGAGCCCCAGACCCAGCGGTGGGGGCGGCTCGGTGTAGTGCCGATAAGTATCGGCGACGCCATCGAGATACGAGGTGACACAAACGCCGTCGTAGGTGAAACCTGCCAACTGCCAGCGGTCGAACGACACCGTGCGCGCGGACGCCGAGTAGTCACGGGAGAAGGGCAGACCAGGCGACGGTCCACCGGTACGCGAGACATGGCCGCACACACGATCGGCACCACCGTAGACAGGCAGATCGACGAACAAGCCATACTGCCGCTTCGGCGCCCGATCGTCCTCCACCCAAATACCCGCAACGAAATGACACTCACTGCTGGGCGTGCGCTTGATCCACGCGAGCACAGACACACTGTCCCCCACGGCACCGACGTTCAGCGAACCGATCTGATCGACAGCGACACCGAGGGCATCATCACGGCCGTTGAAGACGACGGCATGCCCGAACGGGCCCGCGCTCATTCTCCTTGGCGCACCGCCACACACCTGAAGCGGGCCGATATCGGCGCCTCCGAGCGCCGGCGCGAACTCTGCAGCGTCTTGATGGAAATCCCAGAAGGCGACAAGGGACGCAGGCCACTTCACGATGCGTCACCAGCCAGCCGTGCAGATCGCCTGGTGTGGTGGTGAAATCCCGAGGAGGCACCGGACTGCCCGCAGAGAACTGCGACCCTGCCCGGAATCGAAACCACCCGAACCCTCCCCCAGTCGCTTCGGCCTCGTCTACCAGCGCGGCCTACGGGTCGGGCCATGGCTGTGATGCGTGATCAAATCTTACTCGGTCGCCGACAGCGTGCCGTCACCCAACGTCTGCAGGAATCCCGAATATCGCAGCGTCACTTGGATATACGAGAGTGCGCAGATCCGTCGAGTTGGTCGATGGTGGCGATCGAGGGGCGGCGGGTGGGTTGGAGGTTGCGGGCGATGGTTTCCGCGTCACGAAGGACGCGAACGGCATTGTGCCAGGTCAGTTTTCCGATGTCGGGTTCGGACCAGCCGCGACTGAGCAGCTCGGCGAGCAGGTTCGGGTAGCCGGAGACGTCGCTCAGATCGCGGGGTAGGTAGTCGGTGCCGTCGAAGTCGCTGCCGAGGCCGATATGGTCGATTCCCACCAGCTCTCGCAGATATTCGAGATGGTCGGCGACGGCGGTTGCCGTCAGTTGTGGGCGCGGATGAGTGGCCTCGAATGCTTGTCGGCATGCCGTCGCCTCGGGTGAGTGATCCGCACGCTCGAAGCCGTGGACGGTTAGGTACTCGCCGGCTTGCGCCTCCCAGTCTTTGGCGGCGGGCTGTAGGAAGTATCCGACGAAAGCCACCATCGCTACGCCGCCATTGGCGGGCAGCGTCGCCAGGACATCGTCGGGGATGTTGCGTGGATGGTCGCAGAGCGCGCGGGCGCAGGAGTGTGAGAACAGCACTGGCGCTTCGGAGATCGCCAGGGCCGCGCGCATGGTGTCCGGTGAAACGTGGGAGAGGTCTACCAGCATGCCGATGCGGTTCATCTCCCGCACTACTTCTTCGCCGAACGCGCTCAGGCCGCCGACCTTCGGCTCGTCGGTCGCCGAATCGGCCCACGGCACATTGTCGTTGTGGGTGAGGGTCATGTACCGCACACCCAGCCGATGTAGTGCGCGCAGAGTCGCGAGCGAGCAGTTGATGCTGTGCCCGCCCTCGGCGCCCATCAACGAGGCGATCCGGCCTGCGGCGCGAGCGGCCTCCATATCGTCAGCGGTGTAGGCCAATTGGAGCCGATCCGGGAATCGCTCGGTCAGCGATCGAACGAAGTCGATCTGCTCGAGAGTGGCGCTGACCGCGGCGTCGCCGGCGAGGTTGGAACGCACATAAACCGACCAGAACTGCGCGCCGACTCCACCGGCTCGGAGCCGATCGAGATCGGTGGACAATCGTGCGCTCTGGTCCGATGCCAGGTCGATAGCATCGAGGTCATAGCCTGCCTGGGTGCGCATGGCCCACGGAAGATCGTTGTGGCCGTCCACCACCGGGGTGTCGCGGAGGACGGCGTGCGCGCGATCGAGAAAGTGAGATGTCACCACCCCGTTCTATACGCGCTCCCATATCCGCGTCGAGCCCCGCACGCGAAACACCCGACAGCACGGCGCAGACGAAAGGCCCAGCAGCCAAACAGGTTCCGACCCGAAGGTCATCCCGTCCACCAGATGCGAGGCTCGGCAACTCGACGCTGACCCGAGACCGGATACGAAGGCCACCACCTTCTTTCCGTCAATGCACTCTCAGTAGCCGCGGGGAGCGAGCTATGCACCGTCGTTGCCATCGCGCAGGGAATGGATCATGCTCTGCAGCATCCGGAACGCGCCTGACTGCTCGGCCTCGGTCATGCCGGCCAGCATTCTGACCTCGACGGACCGGACCACTACGGTCGCCTTCTCGAGCTTCCGTCGCCCACGAGGTGTGAGCCGCGTGGGAAGAACCTTTCCGACGGGTGCCTCCGCAGGCCTGGTCACCTGCCCCTCTCGTTCCAGGGCCTGGAGCAGTACGTTCATCGACTGCCGTGTCACGAACGCGCCCCGCGCGAGCTCCGAGTTCGACAAGCCCGGTCGTTGCGCCAGCAGTTCGAGGCAGGAGTAGTGAGTCACGCTCATTCCGAGCGGCCGCAACACCTCCTCCATGGCCACGCGAAGCGCGCTCGATGCCTCTTTCAGCAGGTAGCCCAGTGACGTCTCCAGGTCGACGCCGATCTCGTCTTGACTCATGTCAGTATTCTGACATAGATTGATGCGTGTCAGAATACTGACACGAAGGAAGGAGCATCATCATGCCCGTCACCGGACCCGACTTCATCTCGCTCCAGGCGCGTGACCTCGACGTTTCGCGGACGTTCTACGAGCAGTACCTTGGCCTCGTCCGCTCACAGACCGGACCTCCGCACGCCGTCGTCTTCGAGACGAAGCCGATCGCATTCGCACTCCGCGACGTCGTTCCCGGCACCGATCTCGCATCCGTCACCCAGCCCGGTATCGGTGCCGCGATCTGGCTCCACGCCACAGACGTCCAGGCCATTCACGACGCTCTCGTCGCCGACGGCCACACCATCGTCTCCGCACCGATCGACGGCCCCTTCGGTCGGACATTCACCTTCGCCGACCCCGACGGCTACCAGATCACGCTCCACGACCGCGCCTGATAGGCCGAACGACCACAACGGCCTTTCGAGGCGCGTCATGGTGTACAGCTCGATCGCCGTTCGTCGCTGCGCCGACTGAATGATTCGGCGTGAATTCTTGTGCATCCCAGCGGTTCCGATCGTCGACCCGGGCGGTGAGTTCGAGGTGGCCGGCGATGATGTCGGTGCAATGGTCGGATCGGGTCGCCGGGCTCCGATGACAGACAACCGATATGGGATCCGCGATCCAAGATCGGGTAGATTTTCTGCTGCACGCCGTGTTCGGCGTGATGAACCTGATCTGGGGAGTTGTTTTGGTACGGACCGTTTTCCGCGTGGGCCTGCTGGCTTCGACGCTGGTGTCGTTGGGGGTTTCCGGTTCAGGAACGGGCTTCGCCGCGAATTCGGGCAGCTCGATGTCGCCGGCGCCGCAGCCGCCGACGATAACGCTCATGCCGCACGGCGTGATTCACGTCGATGCTCCCGCCGACGGTTCGGCATGGACCTGCAAGGGCATGAGCATCGTCCCGCCCGTTTCTCTGACGGCCCAGGTGAGTAAGAACCACGTCTCGACAGGCTCCGCAATGCTGGACTCGGTGCCCTGGGTACCGTCCGCCGACCTCCAGTTCCCGCCCAACACAATGGTGCTGTGGGAGTGCGACAGTTCCGGAGACAATGACACCACCTACAAATCCGAAGGCCCCCTCCAAACCCTCCCCTGAGAACTGCTGCCAGCGGTGAAGGGCGAATCGCCGGAGATCGAAGCCCGCCGGGCGTAGGTCTCTTCGGGGCTCACGGTGATCACATCGACCTGTTGAACCAGAGATCCTGGTATCTCCCCGCCTTCGAAGTGCGCCTGACTGGGGACGATAACTGCCTCGGCGTCCAATCGGGTGGCTTGGGCTTTCAGGCGGGCTAACGCGGGTCGCTCGGTTGCAGGGTCGTAGACGATCATGCCGGAGAAGTCGTAACCGAGCCGGGCAGCAAGCTTGCGGATCTGCGATTCATCCCAGAGTTGGCTTATCCCACACGTATCTGTTCGAACGTAGCCGAGAGCCGTTGGCTTGTAACGCATTACCGCCCCTCCGTCTTCGTGGCCGTCGAGTGCGAAGAAGTCGTGGAACTGGAGGTAGAACCCCTCGTAGTCCTCGGGCTCGTCGTCGGTGCCCTGGAGTTCGAACACGCCGCCAGGGAATTGGTAGAGCCGCGTATACCGGTTCATTTCGAGCCCTCTCCGCCGTTGGTGCACCGGCTCAGGGACCGCGAGCGTCCGACCTCTCTGAGAGCGACTTCCGACGCTAGAGAGGCAAGTCGCCCTGGATCCAGGAACTTGCTTCAGTTTGCGAATTGGGTGTTGTTCTGGACCGAAACCCGCGAATGGCGGGGACCATGGCATAGGTGGGCAGGTAGCCCACGCACACCTGAAGACTAGGACTGATCATGTTGCAGTCATTACGTTTCTTGGGTCGAAGTGGATCGCCGTCCGGTGGGTGCCCGGCCTTGTACGAAACCGATCCCGATGCGTTCGTAATCGTGGGCTGGGTGACGGGAACCGCGGCCACGGTCGAAATACCCCATGGGTTGCTCGGATTCGCCGAGCACGACCGATACGTCGGTGTGCCGCTCGCCGATACAGGTCGCGGCACGTTCACCTTGTGCGGGGAGCTGGTGAACGACCAGGAGACCATCATGGCGCTGAGGCTGGAGGAGAACGAGACCGCGATCGTGGTACCTCGCCGCAAGAGGACGTACTTCGGTGCAGCTGCTTGATATCGAGGGCGTCAACAACCTGATCCGCGGCGCCGAGAAGGAGGCGTTCCATCTCGAGTTGCTGGATGACTACGAGTCCCCCGGAGGCGATCAGCCGTACCGCAACTGGCTGGCCGAAGGTCCGGAAGACGATTACGCCTGGTTCGAGGATTGGCTGGGCATGATCCGGGACATCACCGCCGGCGGCGCAGTGGTGCGTCGAGCGCGGGTCGTCACGGTCCCCCTGACCGACTACCAACGTTGGATGCTGGAGATCACCGAGAACAACGCCGATGCCGGAGAAGATGTTCGATACCTGCCGAGGCATCTGACCGACTCGCATCGACTGACCGCCGATGACTGGTGGCTGATCGACGACTCGATCGTGTCGTACACAGTGTTCGACATCGTAGGCAATTGGGTGGGCGGAGCCCTCACCAGCGATCCGCGAATCGTGGCCTATTGCAAGGAGGTTCGAGACTACGTGTGGGAGCTGGCCGTTCCGTACCGCGACTTCCAGAAGTCGGTTACGGAGTGACTCATAGCGGCGCCGCACACGAACAGCGGGAAGCTCTCGGAGCACGCCTCCGGGAGCTTCGCCGCGACGCCGACCTGACCGGCCGCAGACTGGCCGAGCTGGCCGGCTGGCACGAATCCAAAACCAGCAAAATCGAATACGGCAAACAAACCCCCTCGGAGGCGGACCTCCGGACCTGGTGCAGACTCACCGACAGCCTCGACCAGCTCCCGGACTTGATCGCGTCCCTGCGGAACATCCAGGCCGCCTACATGGAATTCCGCCGAGTACTGGGCACCGGCACACGCCGTCGTCAACGGATGCTTTCTCACATCGAGGGCGAAACCAAGATCATGCGATGGTTCGAGCCGACGATCATCCCGGGGCTCTTGCAGACCCCCGGCTACATCGAATGGATCCTGAGCAGGATCATCCGGTTCTACGACATCCCCAACGACCTCGAAGACGGTGTGACGGCGCGGATAGAGCGCCAACAGGTGTTGTATCGCGGAACCCGCCGCTTCTCGTTCGTGATCGCCGAACAGGCGCTCTACACGACAGCCGGGGACGATTCGGTGATGGTCGAACAACTCGATCGGCTGCTGACGGCGATGGCGTTGCCGCGCGTACAGCTGGGCATCCTGCCCCGCACTGCCGTCTGGGAAACGATGATGAACAGCTTCGTCCTCTACGACAACAGGTTAGCGATCGTGGAGACGGTGACCGCCGAGCTGACGATCACCCAGCCCCGCGAGCTCGCGCTGTACGGCAAGCTTTTCGACACCCTGGTCGGCCAAACGGTCTACGGAGAGCCGGCACGCCGCCTGATCGCCTCGGCGCTCGACCGACGGCGGTAATGGCCCAGTTCAACAGTGCTGTGGAAGGTTTCAGGGGGTGGGTTGGGGGGTGAGGGAGCCGATTAGGGAGGTGTCGTGGGTGGCGGTGCGGAAGCGGGGGTGGTCGAGGATGTCGTGGAGGTAGTCGGTGGTGGTGGCTATGCCTGGGCCTTGGATGGTGGTTTCTGCTAAGGCGCGGCGCATGCGGGCGATGGCGGTGGGGCGGTCGGGGGCCCAGACTATGACCTTTGCGAGGAGGGAATCGTAGTGTGGGGGAATGGGATAGCCGGGGTGGATATGGGTATCTGTGCGGACGAAGTGGCCGCCGGGGAGAATACATTCGGTGAGGGTGCCGGGGGTGGGGGCGAAGTCGCGGTCGGGGTCTTCGGCGTTGAGGCGGCATTCGATGGATACGCCGGTGGGGTTGCCGCCGGGCGGGATGGTCAGAGGGTGGCCGGCGGCTATGCGGATCTGCTCGGCTACCAGGTCGGTGCCGGTGATCATTTCAGTTACCGGGTGTTCTACCTGGAGGCGGCAGTTCACTTCCATGAAGTAGAAGTTGCCTTCCGCGTCGAGGAGGAATTCGACGGTTCCGGCGCCTACGTAGCCGGCTGCTTTCGCGCCGAGAACGGCTGCGGCGCCGATGCGCTCGGCCAGGTCCGTGGACAGGCCCGGGGCGGGGGCCTCTTCGACCAGTTTCTGGTGGCGGCGTTGCAGGGAGCAGTCTCTCAGGCCCAGGTGGATGACGGTGCCGTGGGTGTCGGCGAGGATCTGGGCTTCTACGTGGCGGGCCGGTTCGAGGTAGCGCTCCAGGTAGAGGCGGCCGTCGCCGAATACGGCGGTGGCGTTGGCTCGGGTTTGCTGCCAGGCGGTGGCGAAATCGGCGGGGTCGCGGACTACTCGCATGCCGCGGCCGCCGCCGCCTGCTACCGCTTTGAGGATTACCGGGTAGCCGATGTCGCCGGCCAGGTCTCGTGCTTCGTCGACCGATTCCACCGGGTCCAGGCTGCCGGGGAGCAGCGGGAGGCCCGCGTCGGTCATGAGGGCGCGGGCGGTGGACTTATCGCCCAGGCGCGCCATCACTTCGGCGGGGGCGCCGATGAAGATCAGGCCCTCGGCCTCGCAGACTTCGGCGAAATCCGGGTTCTCCGAGAGGAATCCGTAGCCGGGGTGAATTGCGTCGGCTCCGGTGGCGCGGGCTGCCTCGATGATCGCGGGGATGTAGAGGTAGCTGCGTTTGGCGGGGCCTGGGCCGATCTGGACCGTTTCGTCGGCCATCCGGACGGCGAGGGAATCGCGGTCGGCGGCCGAATGCACGGCGACCGTGGCGATCCCGAGTTCGGCGCAGGTGCGCAGGATCCGGACGGCAATTTCGCCGCGATTGGCCACCAGCACCTTGCGGATGGGACGCGTCATCGCAGCGCCTCGAACACGATGAGCGGCTGGCCGTGCTCGACGGATTCGCCGTCCTCGACCAGGAATTCGGCTACGACACCCTCGCGAGCGGCCGTCACCGGAATCATGAGCTTCATGGCCTCGACGATGGCGACCTGCTGACCGGCGCGTACCGGGTCACCCTCGGTGACGAAGGGCGCCGCGCCCGGCTCGGAGGCCCGGTAGAAGACGCCCACCGTCTCCGCGGTCAGCGTGAATGTGGCTGTCTGTGCGCCATTTCCGTTGACCGCACCATTTCCATTGGCCGCACCGGTTTCGCCGGCCGAGCCGGCACCGGGCGCGACCCGCTCCACCGTAGAAACCCCGGCGGACGAGCCACTCTCGGCATACCGCGCATCGGCCGCCACGGCCTCCGCACGACCCGACTCCCAGCTGACCCGCAGCACGACAGGCCCATTGGCCACCGTCACCGTGGTAGGCGCCGACCCGGCCCGGACGGTCAGCGCATGCCGGGCGAGCACCGCCAGACTGTGATCGGCTTCCGCGGCGCTCACGGCACGGCCACCGGCCGGAATATCGAAGGGGACAAGGGTTTCGGTGATGCCGGACTCGGTCATCGGTTCTCCTGAAGATCGTTTCGCGCCACGCCGAAGGCTCGGAAGCGGGCATGCCGGTGAGCGAGTAAGTCGCTGGTGGACCAGGCGCGCAGTTCGTGCACGGCCTGGCGGACCGCGCGGCGCAGCAGGGCGGTCGCGGCGGCGGGATGGGTATCGGCACCGCCCTCGGGTTCGGGGATCACCGCATCGGCGATCCCGAGTTCGAGCAGGGCGGCAGAATCCACCCGCAGTGCGCGCGCGGCGCGGGGCGCGGCCGACGCGTCCTGCCAGAGGATGGAAGCACAACCCTCGGCGGTGATCACCGAGTACACGGCGTTCTCGCACACCAGCACCCGATCGGCCACGGCCAGCGCCAACGCTCCCCCGCTGCCGCCCTCACCGGTGATCACCGCGACCACCGGAACAGACAGTCCGGCAAGGAGTTTCAGGTTCTCGGCAATGGCCACCGCCTGGCCCTGTTCCTCGGCCTCGATGCCCGGGTAGGCGCCCGCGGTGTCGACGAGCGTTACGACCGGCAGCCCGAGCTTGGCCGCGAGCCGGAATACCCGCGCGGCCTTGCGATATCCCGACGGCGTCGGCATGCCGTAGTTGCGCTGGGCCAATTCGGCGGCAGTATGGCCCTTCTGCGTGCCGACCACGGCCACGGGAACACCGTCCAGCCGGGCGAGGCCCGCGATCATGGCCGGGCAGTCGGCGCTCATGCGGTCGCCGTGCAGTTCGACGAACTCCTCGAACGCACCGGCCAGATGGTCGAGCGTGGTCGGGCGGCCCAGCCGCCGAGCCGCCCGCACCCGATCCCAGGCATCAGCGGTCGGCAATGCGGCCGGATCGGTGATGACCGCTTCCGCGTCGTTGGTGTACGGCCGCGCCGAACGCACGGTCATGCCCACCAGCCGGATCAGCCGATCACGCAGGCCCGACCGGTGGCAGATCATGTCGACAATGCCGTGCTCCAGCAGGAACTCCGCGGTCTGGAAGCCGGCCGGCAGCGTCTGGCCGATGGTCTGCCGGATCACCCGCGGGCCCGCGAAGCCCAGGCGCGCACCGGGTTCGGCGACGATCACATCGGTCGAGGTGGCGTAGGAGGCCGCGACCCCGCCGTAGGTGGGATCGGTGATGACCGAAACGGTGAGCACACCCGCCTCGTCCAGGCGACGCAGTGCCCGGCTGGTCTTGGCCATCTGCATGAGCGCGACAATGCCTTCTTGCATGCGCGCCCCACCGGAGGCGGTGACCAGGATCAGCGGACGACGTTCGGCCAGCGCCACTTCCGCCGACGCCGTCACCGCCTCACCGACCGCACTGCCCAGGCTGCCGCCGAGGAATCGGAAGTCCATGGCGGCCACCACGACCGGGACACCACCGAGCGTGCCGCGCACACAGCTGATCGCGTCCGTCATCCCGGTCCGGCGGCGGGCATCCTCCAGCCGCTCCGGATAGGGGCGAGAATCATTGAACTGCAGCGGATCCGGCACCGTCTCGGCATGCTCGATCGGCGTCGCCGACTCCTGATCCAGCAGCAGCTCGATGCGCTGCGCGGCGGTCAGCATGCCGTGACTGTCGCACTCGGGACAGACGCGGTCACTGCGCTCGTAGCGTTTGACGTAGATCATCGACCCACACCCCGGGCACACCATCCAGGAGGTGCCCGCGGCCGTGCCGGTTTCGAGAATGGTCATCGTTCCTCCAGAGGACGCGGCACGTACCGGGCGCATTCGGCCGGCAGCCGCACACCGGCGGCCCGCAATTGCGCGACCCTGGTCAGATAGGCCGCGCCCCGCATGAGCTGCCCCGCGATATCGGCGACCGCGCGATTGCCGGGCGCGGCCAGGTAGGTGCCCGCCGTCCAGGTGTTGAACGCGCCCATGGCCGGCCCGCACCAGATCTGGTAGTCGGGCGCCCGATCCGCTTCGCCGCGGATACTCCAGCCCGAGGACAAGCCCAGATACCAGCGGAACACCAGCGCCATCCGGGCCTTCTCGTCACCCTCGGCCGCCGTCAGCTGCGCCGGATCGCGCTCGGTGAAGTAGGCGACGCAGTCCTGCCACACCGTTTCCAGTGGACGGCGGAACAGCTTGGCCTCCAGGTCCTTCCGCACCTCGGCGGGCAGAGCGTCCATCCCGGGGTAACCCCGGTACAGGTCGTAGAGCCGCTGCGCCCGGGAGGCGAACATGGTGCCGCGACGCAACACCTGCACCTGCACACCGAGTTCGAACATGTCCGAGGACGGCGCCATGATGCAGTCCGCGAATTGCGCAGTGGCCAGCAGGTTCTTGGTGGCCTCGCACTGATTCGCCTCGCGCGCGGCCTGATTCACCGATCCGGTGACCACATACGCCGCGTTCATAGCGAACGCGGCAGCCGCGGCATCGGGGGTACCGATGCCGCCGGCAGCCCCGATGCGAACCGCCGCAGCAGCGGGCACCTCGCGGGCAATACGATCCCGGGCGGCGACCAGTTCCGGCAGCAGCACCACCAGCGGCCTGCGGTCGGTGTGACCGCCCGAATCCGCCTCCGCCGTAATGTCATCCGCCATCGGCACCCGCGCGGCCAGCTCGGCCTGCGCACTGCTGATGCGGCCGTCCGCCACGAGCGTCTGCAGCAGCCGCGCGGGCGCCGGACGCAGGAACAGCTCGGCCACCTCGACCCGGGATACCTTGGCGATCACCCGATTCCGGCATTCGATGCGCCCCTGCGGATCGACGGTCAGCCCGAGCGCCCGATAACGCACCACCTCGGCGGTGAGGTCCATGAACGCCGAAGCCTCCACACACCGCACCTCATGACGCAGGCAGGCATCCACGATCGCCCGCTCCAGCGCGGGCTCGGAGGGGCTGTGAATCAGATTGCAGGCGAACGCTTTACCCGTCAGCCGCCGCGAGAGCTCGGCCAGCGCCGCCTCGATCCCCGCCGGCGGTACCCCGGCCGCACCGTAACTGGCCAGATATCCGGCCTCCGCCATGGCGATGACCAGCGCGGGCGAGGCGATGCCATTGGCCATGGCGCCCGCCGCATACGCCGCCCGGACCCCGTGGAAGGACCTGAAGGTACTGTCCCCCAGCCGCTCCGGCGCCAAGGGCGGCACCGCGGCCAGGATCTGCCCGCGACCGGCCACGCCCGCGTCCGAGGTGGCACCCATCCGCCCCTCATGCCGGATGATCCAGCACGGCCGCTCCAGTTCGAGCAGGACCGCGGCGATATCGCCGGCCGTCTCCGCGACGACCGGATTCCGGAAAGTGGTCACGGCAACGCCTTTCGATCGGCGATCTCGACCGCCAGGTCGATGAGTTCGTAAATGCGCAGCCCCGGCTTCCACAGCGACCCGTCCACGACGACGGTTGCCCCGCGCGGCCCGCGATGCACCGACTTGATGTGCGCTTCCAGCTCGACACTGCCGTCGGTGGGCAGGAACTGACCGCGATACCGCCAGCTGAACGGGATATCCCGGGGAATCCGGAACACCGGATCGGCCATGCCGTCGGCGAATCCGGCGTCGAGCATCCACTCCTGCACGGCATGGATGACCGACTCCACACCGAGCGAACCCGGAATCACGGGGTCCAGATGGAAGTGCCGGGCGAAGAACCAATCCGCCGGATCGATCGCGCGCAGGGAATGCAGGTAGCCGGCACGGTATTTACCGCCTTCATCGACCACCTCGACGCGGTCGATGAGCGCCAGCTTCCGCCGCGAGCACGCCCGCGCCGCTTGATCCGCGCGCCGGGCCGCCACATCGATGACCCGCGGCCGCGCCTCCGGGTGTTCGGCCAGCCACGAGGGCACATACCGTCCAGCATCCAAACCGGTCTGGTTGCCCAACGCCTGGTCACTGAAGTAGCCGAACATGGTCTCGCCTCGATAGAACGGCTCGCCGTCCACACTGAGCGTGTAATCGAAGGTCTGCAACGACGATCCGGGCAGAATGGTCGTCGACAGCAGACGCGAACTCTGTTCGATCGTCGCATCCCGCAGATCGACCTGCCGCAGCACCGTCGCGGTTCCACCCAGATTCCGCAGGCTCAGCGTGGTGCCCGGTTGGGTCAGGGTCGGCCCGGCGTAGTAGCCCATGAGCAGGGCCGCCTGCAACGAGGTCTCCATGTAGACGAAATGCGGCATGGAATCGTTGGCCGTGTCCGCGTAGTACCAGGAATCGGCGGGTGAGTCGTATTCCGTGGTGTACGAGGCCGTTTCGAGATTGCCGCGGGCGCCGTCGAAATCGCGCACCCGGTCCACCAGCAACAGGCCGCCGGTCGGCAGCCGAGTCGCCCGCACGCCGGTGTACGGCGCGAACTCCGGGCCCATGGCGATGGCTTGATCGCCGCGCGCCAGGTGCGCCATATGGAATTCGTTGAGCAGCAGCCCCGCAACCGCGTGGCCGGGACCGACATCGGCGCCCTGCGGTTCGGCGACAGTGACCGCGACCCGTATCGGTTCGGTCCCTTCGCCGAAGAACGCCGTGGCGTGGACGTGCGGCCGCGGCACCAGGTCCGCGCTGTCGACGACCAGTTCGACCGTGCCGCTGATCGTTCCGAGCGCCGACTCCGACGCCCCGCCCGTGAGCAGGCTGCCGGACAGGCACAGCGGCATGCCGGTGTAGAGCGCGTACACCTCCGCCGCCTGCAAGGCGGCCGTACGGGCATCGCCCTCGAATCGAGCCGTCACCCGGCCCTTGCCGGCGCCGCCGTACAGCTCCAGCCCGGTGACCTCGGTGAGTACGAGCGGCGTGGTGCCGGCCAGTCGCGCCACGGCTTCGACGCCGTCCGGTAGGTAGGCGGGCCCGAAGACCGTGCTCACCGCGCCATTGGCCAACTGCACCAACGATTCCCGATCCAGCCGGGCCCTTCCGGTGCGGGCCAGGGGTTTGAACGCGCCCTCGGGTGCACTGTGCACCGGCTGCGCGTCCGTGACCGCCGGTCGCAATGCCCGCCGCCAGAGCTCGCGCTGCAAGGCGGTCTGAGCGCTCAGCGCGGACCGGTGCGCGGCGACCACACCGGCGCGAATCTGCGCGATCGGATCGATACCACCTGCGGGCCTCGCATTTTCGATGGCCGCAGCAGCTGGGGCCAGGGTGGAAGAAGCCTGCTCTCGGGCCGAGTCAGTCTGTTCCTGGGCTGCCCCAGTCTGCTGCGGCGCGTTCAGGGGGTCGAAGGCTACCCCGTCGAATTCCAGTACCGTCATGCCGTCCACCGCCTCACCGAGGATCGGAACTTCTCCGTCAGATCGGGTGTCGTGAGCACGGTGACATCCGAGAACCGTTGCAGCACGGTGCCGTCCAGGGCCACCGCTGTCGCATCGATCAGGGCCTCCATCCGCGCGGCGCGCGGATTGTCGGTCACCACCAGGAAGGGCTCACCGGACGGCAGCGGCGCGTAGTAGTCCACGCGACCGATGCCGAGCGGCAGGCACGCCGCGCCCAGCAGGCGATGACCGAGCGCCGGCGGAACCTGCAGGATCAGATCCGCCTGGACCGGATCGTGCAGCCGGCCCGCATATGCGCCCAGCGTCACCGGGTCCGCGGGCAGTGCGCATTGCACCACCAGCAACTCATCGCTGGCCACGCGCACCGACCGTAGCCCTTGCAGGGCGGGTCCGTGGAATTGGATCCCGTCGCGGTAGATGTATGCCGCATCGCGGTCATGGCCACTTCCCAGTCTGTCGGCTGGGACGTTCCGCGGCGCTTGCTCCGGCGCATCGGCCAGTAGCAGGGTCGCCCGGAATCGTGCCGTCGAGTCCGTGAAGACCGTGGCCCGCACGGCAATCCGGCCGTCGACCGGATCCGCGGGGTCGAGCTCGAAGTCCAGTCCGGTCACCGGGTGGTCGAACACCAGGCCCTTGAGCACCTGGAAGTCCCTCGCACCCACCACGATTCGACCCGGAAGGGCCCGTTCGGCGAGGTTCACCATGGCGCCCAGCCCGAAGGTGGCCGGGAGTACGACATGCTCGCCGATGCGATGCGCCGCGATTACCGGCTCGTCGATCAGCCCGGCCAGGCCGCGCCGCGCCCGGATCGGAGCCGGCGCGGGGCCGCCCTCCGACAGCGCGGTCGCCGCACCCACCAGCAATACCGGCTCGGTCCGGCGCGACTCGGTGAACTGTGCCGTAAATGCCGCCGCACCCGCCGCCGGCGCCAGCAGTGGAATACCACGGGCCCGGAAGTGCTCGCGCAGTTCGGGTGTCACCATCCCGCCGTCCCAGGCGCCCCAGTCGAGCGCGGTCACATACCGGTCCGGATGCCGGGCCGCCCAGCTGACAGCGAACCGGCCCAGGGCCTCGTTGGCCGACGCGTAGTCCGATTGCCCGGCATTGCCGAACAATCCGGCCACCGAGGTGAACAGCACCAGGTGCCGGGGTTCACCGGCCGCGGCGAGCACCGCCGCGAGCCCGGCCAGCTTGGGCCGCAGCACCCGGGCAATCGATTCGGCGGTCTTGTCGGGGACGAAGGAATCGGCCAGCACTCCGGCCCCGTGCACGACACCGGTGATCGTCTCGCGCCACGGCGCGAGGGCCTCGCGCAGCGCCTCGGCATCGGTCGCGTCCACCGCGAGGTAGTCCGCCCGATCACCGAGTTCGTCCAGCGTCGAACGGATCTCGCGTACGGCACGGACCTCCGAGCATGCCCGGTCGATATCACGCGGAGTGACGCCGGTCCCGGCGAGCGCCCGGACCGCGGCAAGCTTCAGCTCGCCATCGGAAATGCCCTGCGCCCAATCGGGTTCGGTAGTGAGTGCGGTCCGCCCCAGCAAGACGAAGCGGCACTTGCTCACCGTGGCGAGCTCCTGCACGCAGGTCGCGGTGACGCCGCGCGCGCCGCCGGTCACCACCAGCACGTCCTGTTCGGTCAGCAGTGCCGCCCCGTATTCCGCACCGGCAGTGACGATCTCGACCGTCCGCGCCGCATCGTGGCGGCTCGGCACCGGCGTCCGGCGCGCACCCGAATGATCGATACCGACCTCCGGCGTATCCCACGCCGAGTCGCACAACTCCTCGAGCACATGCTCGGCCAGCCGCTGCGGCAAGACCGCCGCGTCGATGTCCAGCGCCCGGCAGAACAGCGACGGCTGCTCCGCCGCAAAGCTTTTCACCAGACCACCGATACCGCCCAGCAGGGCCGCGACCGGCTCCGCATCGCCACGGAAACCCAGGTGCCCGTCCAGCCGGGTCACGGTGGCGAACCCGGCGCGACCGGTGGCCGCCCGCAGCCGGGGCAGCACCTGCCCGGCCACCAGGATGGCGTCGGTGAGAATGCGCTGCGCCTGCTCCCACTCCCCCGCCACACCGGCGACCACCACGCAGGCGTCCACCGGACCGGTCCCCGTCACCGCATCCGGGCCCGCGGCCCGGCGCACCGACCAGCTGCGAGCGCGCAGCAGCTCCTCGATTGCCTCGCAATCGGTTTCGGCCGAGTCATCCAGGCACACCAGCACGGCATGCCCCGCCGGACGGTACGGATCCACCGCCGGATCCACCGGCGCCAGCTCCACGAGCTCCACGACGTGCCGCGGCGCCTCCGCCGCGGCCTCAGCTTTTGGGTGAACATCACCTCCGGCCAGCTCGCCCACGATCTGATCGAGCGTGCGTAGCGTCCCGAGCTGTTCGGGTCCGAGCACCGGTAGCTCCGGGAACCGTTCCTGCAGTGCACCGATCACCTGCACCCGCTTGATCGAATCCACGCCGAGGTCGGCTTCCAGGTCCATGGTCGGGTCGACCATTTCGACCGGGTAACCGGTTTTCTCGGCCACGACCTCACGCAGCGCCTGGCGCAACGCGTCGCCGGAAAGCGCACCGTGCGCAGCCTGAGACGCAGCGGGGCTGACAGCCGCCGACACTACCGGGATAACCGCAGCAGGCGCGGACACCGCCGGGCCACCGTCGGCCCCGGCCAGTTCGTCGACGATCTGGTCGAGGGTGCGCAGCGTGCCCAACTGCTCGGGTCCGAGCACCGGCAACTCCGGGAACCGTTCCTGCAGTGCACCGATCACCTGCACCCGCTTGATCGAATCCACACCCAGATCGGCTTCCAGATCCATCGTCGGATCGACCATCTCGACCGGATACCCGGTCTTCTCGGCCACCACTTCCCGCAGCGCCTGGCGCAACGCATCACCGGAGGCCACACCCGCCCCGGCCGGAGCCTGCGGCGGCGTAACCGGCTGCGGGACAGCGATCTCCGCAACAGCGATCTCCGGGACCGACGGCGCTACCGCGGCCACGGGGGCATGCGCGATCGCGGCAGGCGCCGCGGCCGCGACGGCCTGCACGGGCGCGGTGGCCACCGGCTCCACGTAGACCGGGACGGTCCGCGGCCGGCTCACCGGCGCGCCACCCTCCAGCTCGGCCAGCTGCGCCACCACATCGCCTGCGCGGGAGTGGCTTTCGCTGATCGCGACGCCATGGTCCTTCACCGCTTCGATGGCACGCACCATGAGCTCGTCGATCCGCCCGTGGCTCAGGGCCCCGGCCAGATCGCGGGCCAGTTCGAGCTGGCCGTCCAGGTAGTGGCGGTGAGTGTGCAGATGCTGCACGAGAGCGCTGTCCAGAGCGCTCGGCTCCGGTAGGCGGTACTGCGGTTCCGCGGACATGCGGTTCTCCAGAATGCTGGGTGGGGTGTGCGGATCGAGCTGAACCGGCGACGCCTGGTGGCCATTGGTGGCGACGGCGCCAGTGGCCGGCGCGGCGCCGACCGCAGTGTCGACGAGCGCCGGAGCCGTGATGATGGGATGCGCGGAAGGCGCCGAAGCCGTGGTCGAGGCAGCGGCCGCGAGAGGCGGCGCGCTCGGACCGGCCACGCTCACGCGGTAACCGTCCGAGAGCGCCGCCGCGTAGGCCGCACGGCGGCTGTCGGGCACATACTCCGGCGCCGAAATGGTCACCGACATAGCAGGTTTCTTCGCGGGGCGAGCAGACTCCGGTGCCCCGTAGCGGTTGATACCGTGCAGGTCGAACCCGAGTACGGCCAGCTGCACCGCGGCCCGCTTGAGGGCCAGATCGCCATTGCCGATCGGACCGGAGTCGGTGGCGATGGCGATCACGTCATCGCCGAAGGTGCGGCGCACCAACGAGGTGAGCACCTGCTTCGGGCCGAACTCGACGAAGACCGTGCAGCCGTCACCGTGCATGGCGGTCAGGGCATCGTGGAACTCGACGGGATTGCTCAGCTGCGCGGTGAGCGTCGCCCGGTTCTCTTCGGCATCCGCGCCGTACCGCGCGCCCCGGGTATCGGCGTAGACCGGCGCGTCCGGCGCGCCGATCTCCACACCCGCCACCGCGTCGCCGAATGCCGTCACCGCGTGCGCGACGTACGGGGTGTGGAACGCACCCGAGACCGGCAACTGCCTTGTGACCCAGCCCTTTTCGGTGAAGAGCCCGGCCGCTGCCGCAATCCCCTCACTGCCGCCACCGACCACAACCTGATCGGGCGCATTGTGGTTGCAGATCCACACATCGTCGATCCCGGCAATGGCCGCCTCGACCTCCGCACGTGAGGCGCCGACCGCGACCATAGTGCCCGCGTCGGTCCCCTCGGCGACCGTCATGGCCGCGCCGCGCGCCCGCGCCAGACCGTAGAAGTCGTCGGTCTCGACCGCGCCCGCCGCCCACAGCGCGGTGAGCTCACCGAAACTGTGGCCCAGGTAGCCGGCGGCGCTGAACCCGAACTCGCTCAGCACCCGGAACTGCCCGGCCGCCAGCGCACCGATCGCAGGCTGCGCGAACTCGGTGCGCCGCAGCAGATTCTCCTGCCCGGCCTTGGTGCCCTCGTCGAAGGCGGGCGCGGGGAACACCACGCTGCCCAGCCGCCGCGGCGCACCCGCGAACGCCGCATTGGCGGCGTCGAAAGCCGCGCCGACCGGCGGATTGTTCAGTGCCGCATCCAGTCCCATGTCGACGTATTGACTCCCCTGCCCGGCGAACAGCGCACCCACCTTGCGGCCGGACAGCGCCGCCGCACGGAAGTACACGCCCTCGGGGTGATTCCAGTGCGCCGCTTCGGGATTGCGCACCAGCTCGTCCACGGCCAGCGCCCGCAGATCCGCGGCGGTGTCGTCATCGAGCGAGACGAAACCGATGCGGACGTGGTCCTCCGGAATCTCGCCGCCGTCGCCGCCATCGGTGCCGCGCACCGCGTCGATCAGGCCCGCCACATCGGGCGCATGCCAGATGTGCGCACGCGGCGTGCGGTGCAGGACCCGCAGTGCGTCCCGCTCGGAGTCCGCCTCCTCCAGCACCAGATGGAAGTTGGTGCCGCCGAAGCCCATCGCCGAGGCCGCCGCCCGCCGCACCGGCCGCTGCGGATCCAGGATCCACGGCCGGGTGCGGGTATTCACGTAGAAAGGCGCGGTCTCGGCGGCGATTTCACTGTTCGGCGCCTCCACATTGATGGTGCCGGGCAGCACCTTCTGATGCAGCGCCAGCGCCAGCTTCATGACGCTCGCCGTCCCGGCCGCACCCTTGGTGTGCCCGATCTGCGATTTCACGCTGCCCAGCGCGGCGAAGCGGGCCTCCGAAGTAGCGTCGGCGAGCAGCCCTTTCAGCGCGCTCAGCTCGGTCTTGTCACCGACCGCGGTGCCGGTGGCATGCGCCTCGATGAGCTCCACATCGGCCGGTGAGCATTCGGCGTCGGCATAGGCGCGATCCAGCGCGATCCGCTGCCCTTCGGCGCGCGGGGCGTAGATGGACTTGGACCGTCCGTCACTGGAGGACCCCAATCCCCGGATCACCGCATAGATCCGGTTCCCGTCGCGCCGCGCATCCGCCAGCCGGCGCAGCGCCAGCATGGTGATGCCCTCGCCCAGCAGGGTGCCGTCCGCGCCGGCGCCGAACGGGCTGATCTGCCCACTCGGTGACAGCGCGCCCACCTTGCTGAAACACATGTAGATGAAGATGGTGTTCTCGGTGTCCACCCCGCCGGTGATCATCATGTCCGCGCGGCCGTCCTGCAATTCGGCGATGGCCGTGCGAATGGCGGCCAGCGAGGCCGCGCACGCCGCGTCGACCGTGCAGTTCATCCCGCCCAGGCCGAGCCGGTTGGCCACCCGTCCCGCAACCACATTCGCGAGCAGACCCGGGAACGAGTTCTCCTCCCAGGGCGCGAAGGCGGCCACGAACCGATCGGCAATGGCATCGGCATCGGCATCGGACAGGCCGACCGAACGCGCGGCCTCCTTCAGCACCGGCGTGGACAGCCGCGCCGCCAGCGGATGCATGAGCGGCACCGGGCCGGTGGTCCCCAGCACCACACCGGTGCGCACCGGGTCGTACCACGGTGAATCGGTGGCCCCGGCATCGATCAGCAGATCCCGTGCCACGCCGAGACTCAGCGTCTGCATGGTGCTGGTGACCTCGAGCTGATTCGGCGGCAGCCCGAATTCGAGCGGATCGAAATCGACGTCCGGCAGGAAAGCTCCACGCCGCGAATAGGTCTTGTCCGGCGTGGACCGGTCCGCGTCGTAGTAGTCGTCGAGGCTCCAGCGGGAACCCGGCACCTCCTCGGTGCAGTCGACGCCGTCGACGATGTTCTGCCAGTACTCTCGATGATTACGTGCTTGGGGCAGCAGGCCCGACATCCCGACAATGGCAATCGGGTCGCGCGCCAGGCGTCTGTCGTCCGTCACAGAAGATCCTCTCGAACCGTGGCCGTCGCGCCGGTCAGGCGGCGACGGTGGTAGCGGTGGTCGACGAAATGAGTTCCGCTGCGGCCGCAGCGAAAAGACGGTGGCCGGACGGGCTGGGGTGCAGGCCGTCCTCGGTCCAGGTGCCGGCCAGTTCCCAATCGGGACGGGCCGAGAGATTCAGCAGCAGTACTCCGTGGTCGGCGGTGACCCGGGCCATGACCGCATTGGCGAAGGCGAAACGCTCGCGCAGCAGTGCGCGGAAACCCTCCGGAACCGGCAGCCGTGCCGGAATATCCGGATAGTCGGCGGTGAAAACAGTTGCACCGGTGGCGGACAAGGTGCCGAACAGCGTGTTCAGATTGTCCTCGAACCGGTCCGCGTCGAAGGCGCTGACCAGGTCGTTCACGCCGGCCACCACGCCGTACAGCTCCGCGCGCGCGGCCACCGGCAGTTGCCGCCCGACCACATCGCCGGTGGTGGCCCCGTGCGTCCCGAGATTGCGAATGACGCTCGGCCGCAATCCCAATTGCCCGCCGAGCCGGGGCACCCACCCGCGGTAACCGCCGGCCGCGGCGGGATCGCCGCGGCCTTCCACGAAACTGTCGCCCAGGGCGACCAGGCCCGGGGCACTCACAGCGCGGCCTCGGCCTTGCTCACATGCCGCTTGTCCACCGGGAATCCGACCTGCTCGTACAGTTCGGCGAGCTCGACCTCACCGAAGTACTTCTCCGACGGGTAGAGACCGGCGATCAGGCCGAAGAACTTCTTCGTGTAATCGGGGCTCATGCTGGTCGCCCGGAACACCGAGTCGTAGTACGGCGTCAGCGAGAGCTCGGAGATACTGGTGGTCAGTTCGTACGTGCTGGCGCTCTGCGCGTCGCGCTCGCGCTGGTACTCCGGCAGCGTCTCCTCGAAAGGCCGCCCGCCCGACAGGCTCTCATCGGCCAGATCCGACAGCAGCTGGGCGTACTTGAAGGAATCGGTGATGCCCCAGCCGGTGAACGGATCCTTGTGATAGCCCGCGTCACCGACCAGCGCCCACCCCGGCCCGTAGGACTGGCGGCGGTAATTGTCCGGGTACAGCATGGGCCGGAACGGCTCCACCCGCTTACCCGTGTCCCGCAGGCGCGCACCGAGTTCCGGATCCACCTGCTGCACGATCTCCTGCACACCGGCATCCGGGTCGGCGCGGAACTCCCGGAAACGCTCCCGCTTGCGCATGACCGCCACCAGGTACAGACCGTCATTGGTCGGCCAGGTCGCGAACTGCTGCTCACCGAAACCGGTGCGGTGGTTCATGCCCCAGTCGATGCCGTCGTAGTAGGAGTAGTAGACGAAGCACGCGGCGGGCGAACCCTCGTACACCTGCGCGCCCACCTCCTTGGCGACCGTGGAGGCCGAACCGTCCGCGCCGACCACGAGTTTCGCGCGGAACTCCTGTTCCGGGCCTTCACCGCTGCGACCGCGAATGCCGACGACCTGATCGCCGTCACGCAGCAGTCCGGTGACGGTGAACCCTTCGATCAGCTCCGCACCGGCGGTCCCGGCCTCGTCGACCAGGATCTTGTCCAGCACCGTGCGGCGCGGGCAGTACACGACGTCGATGCCGTCGGCCGACGGATCCGCCATCCCGCGAATATCGATATCGGTGTATGTGAAGTTGAGATGCCGGACCGGCGGGCAGCCGGTGGCCACCACCCGATCCAGCAGACCCCAGGTCTGGAGCAGGCTCAGACCGGCCTGATGAATGTAGTGGGTGGACGGTGTGTCACTGGGGAAGGTGGCGCGATCCACCGCCAGCACCCGATACCCCTTGCGGGCCAGGAGCATGGCCAGCGAAGCGCCGGACACCCGCGTACCGACAACGATGACGTCGTACATGACTGATCACTTTCCGGTCGTCGAATTTCATTTCGAGTCTGTCGGCACCGAACGGCCGGAACCACGGTGCGGCACCGTAATTCATCGGCCGATCGGCCTCGGCTATCGCCGGTACAGCTGATCGATATCTGCGGAATAGACCTCGGCGATGGCCGCCCGCCGCAGTTTCAGTGAGGAGGTCAACAATCCATTGGCAACGGTGAAATCACCTGCCACAATGCGAAACTCACGAATCGATTCGGCCCGCGACACCAGCGAATTGGCGTCCTCGACCGATGCCCGGATCTCCGCCGCCGGATCCGCGCCGGGATGGTCCAGCCGCCACGCTGCGGCCCGCTCGGCGTCCAGGGTCACCAGCGCCGTCACGAACGCCCGTCCCTCGCCCACCACCATGCAATTGCTGACCAGCGGATGCAGCCGCACCCGATCCTCCAGCGGCGCCGGCGCGACGTTCTTGCCGCCCGAGGTCACCAGAATCTCCTTCTTGCGCCCGGTGATCCGCAGGTATCCGTCGTCGAGCTCACCCACATCACCGGTGTGCAACCAGCCCGCCTCGTCCACCGGACGCTGCGCTTCCGCCGCACCCCAGTAGCCGGGCGAGACGTGCGGGCCGCTGACCAGCACCTCACCGTCGCCGGCGATCGCCACCGCGGTACCGGGAATCGGTTTGCCCACGGTCCCTACCCGATTGGTCTCCGGCGCGCTGACCGTCACCGCGGTCGCCGCCTCGGTGAGGCCGTAGCAGTTGAGGATCACCGTGCCGAAGGCCGCGTAGAACCCCGCCGTCGAATCATCGAGCGAGGCGCCGCCGGAGATGACATACCGCAGCCGGCCACCCAGTGCGGCCGCCACCGGATGATCCTGCGGCGCCACCGCTTCGCCCCCGGTGAGCTGCAGCAATCCGGTCACCACCGCCTCCCGTTCGGCGTCCTCGGTCAGCAGCGATCGGCAGTGCTTGCGAATCTTCTCCAGCGCGTAGGGAATCAGGGCCAGGAAGGTGGGCCGCAGCCGCGCCAGCGCGGGCACCAGATCCGGAATACCCGGCAGCAGATGGGTGCGCGCCCCGCCGAACAGGCAGGCGAACAACATGGTCTGGCCGAAGACGTGCGACAGCGGCAGGGCCAGCGCGGTGGTGCCGTCGAACAGCGCACCGGTCTGGCGGACCGTATTCGCCGCGGACACATACATATTGCGGTGGGTGATCATGCAGCCCTTGGACAAACCCGTGGTGCCGCTGGTGTAGACGATCATGGCGAGGTCGTCCACCGTCACCTGCGCGACCCGCGCGGCCAGATCCGCTCGCAGCGGGCCCGCGGCCCATCCGGCGATATCGCCGAACGACCACACCTCCGCCGCACCCGCCGCCGTCAGCCGCTCGGCGTCCTCGCCCGTCTCGGCCGCGAAGAACCTGCTGCCGCTGTCGCGCAGTATGTGCTCGATCTGGCTGGCCGACGAGGTCGGATACACCGGCACCACGACGGCACCGATCGCGAGCGCCGCGCAATCCAGCAGCGCCCATTCCAGACTCGTGCGCCCGAGAATCACCACCCGATCCCCGGCCGCCACCCCGCGGTCGAGCAGCGCCGAGGCGACCGCCCGCACCCGGGTGTCGAATTCGGCGCAAGTGAGCGGCATATCCTCCCCCGCGGCGAGGGTATGCCGTTCCGGATTCCGCTGCGCCGCCTCCGCGACGATTGCGTACAAACTCGCATTGGCGGCCGGTTCGAAACCGTTTCCGGTCATGGACCTGTCGACCAGAGGCACAATATTCACAAGTCGAATTCTGTCCGGCGACAATCATTCTCGTCGCCGCCCGCACCATTGTTCCTACCGTGCGAGAGTAATTGCCTATCGAATCGCCGCCGCCGTCATCGGACGCGCATCATCGAACTGCGCCGGTTCCAGCGACGGCACCGGCTCCGGTGCATCGGCGGACTCCACACAATCCAGAAAGGCAGCGACCGCCGGATTCGTTTCCTCCGCCCGCCACACCGCGTACAAATCCAGTGTGGGTACCGGGTCCGACAACTTCACCGCGACGGAACCACTGCCGGGCGAACCCATACCCATGGAGATCGCGCGCGGCAGCGAGGCGAAGCCCACCAGCGGCCGCACCGACACCATGTGCGCGGTGGCGCCCGGGTCATCGGCGTGATGCGCCACGCTGAGCGAGATCCGGGCCTGCGCGGCGGCTCGGAAGATGGCGTCGTACATGGCCGGACACTGGTCCCGCTGGAACAGCACGCACTCCTGGCCCTGCAGTTCCGCGAACGGCACCCCCGGGCGATCGGCCCAGCGGTGCCGCCGCCCCACCACCGCCACCAATGGGACCCGGTGCAACAACTTGCGATACCGGAAGTCCGAGGTGCTGGGATGGCCGTAGACCATGGCGATGTCGAGGGAGCCGTCGGACAGTCCCGCCAGCTGTGGTCCGGTGCGCTTCTCCCACAGCGACACCACCACATCGGGATGGCGTTCGGTCATGCGCACCAGCGTGTCCGGTAGGACATGCCGGCTGGCCGGGAGGTTGTAGCCGATATTGAGGGTGCCCGCGCGGCCCTCCGCGGTGGCCTTGGCGACCCGGGCGGCCCGGTCCAGGTGAGCGACGATCTGCCGGGCCTGCAGCTCGAACTCGCGCCCGGCGGGGGTGAGCCGGACCTCGTGGGAATTACGGGCGACCAATTGGACCCCGAGCGACTTCTCCAGCTTCTGTAGCTGGGCGGACAGGCTTGGTTGGGTCAGGTGGAGGCGCTGCGCTGCGCGGCCGAAATGCAACTCTTCGGCGATCGTAATGAATGAGACTAAATGTCGGATCTCCATGACGCCGGTCTCCTTCCGAGTACCCGTCACGGTAGCCGCGGCAGGTAACCGGCGATGAACCGAGCGGACACATCCGCCGCCAACTCGGTTGCGTACCAGTGAATCTCACCCACCGTGCCACCGGCTATGATAGTGCCCCAATGTGACCTGCGCCTCCTGGAACAAACGCGGGTATCCGTTCGTTGAACCTGTGCGGTCATCCCCGGGGGCGAAAAATCACCCGACAACGCATGGCCGTTGTGTCACCATGACTTTCACCAACGATCACCCGACCGACACCGGTCATTACCCGCAGGAAGGAGGAGACGGCATGACTCCCGCCTACGTAGAACACCTCGCGTTGCCGCTGGGACGGCTCGATGACAGCCAGCAGATCAGCCGTCTCCAGACGTTCGCCTAGACCGTCGCTCTCTCCCCTTCCCGCCTCGTCCGCTCGATCACATTCGGTACATCGAGCGTCCTCACGAAACATGGTGACCCCCATGCTGTTCCCTTCTGTCGACGACCCGGAGATAACCGCAGACAACTGGATACACGCAGGTGTGCTGCTGCTCAACGCCTCCTACGAGGCGCTGACCACGATCCGCGCCGAACGCGCGGTGGTGCTGCTGCTCGGCGGCGCCGCCGAGACCGTCGCAGACCGGCAGCCGCACTTCCCGATTCGCTCGAAGCACCTGGAGATGGCGCTCCCGGAGACCATCCGGCTGCACCGCTACATCTACCTCGAGCACCGGATCCTGGTCGCCGACGAGAACAGCCGGGCCACCCTCGGCGCCATCCTGCGGCGTGATCAGTTCCGCTGCGGGTACTGCGCCGGGTGGGCCCGCACCGTGGACCACATCCGCCCGCGGTCCCGCGGTGGCCCCAATACCTGGGGAAACCTGATCGCGGCCTGCGGCCCGTGCAATTCGCACAAGGCGGACCGGACTCCCGAAGAGGCCGGCATGCGCCTGCTGTGGGAGCCGCGAGCTCCCAAGGATATGGAGAAGGCCCAGCGCCGGATCTGGAAAGACCTGGCCACGACAACCCACTGATCACCCCTGAGTTATCGGGCACGAAAGGAGAAGATCCGATGACGACCACAGCACTTCGGGAGCCGACCACCCTGGCGGATCTGCTCCCCATTTCCGACTCGAAGGACTACTGGCAGCACGCCGCGTGCAAGGGCGACCCCAACCACGAGGCCTGGTTCCCGTACCCGTCGCAGGACTTCGACTATGCGCGAAAGATCTGCGCAGGCTGCCCGATCCGCCGCGAATGCGCCGAGTTCGCCACCGGCACCGGCCAGTCCGGCGTCTGGGGCGGGCACGAGTTCGACCGCGGCAAGATGATCAGGGAATAAGGACCGGCTGGTCCGGTGCGGCGGCTACCGTGCTGAACGGTAGCCGCCGCTGCCATGCCGGTCGGCTTTTCGCGTAACCGCCTGGTACAGGTGGCCCGAATGCCGTGAACATACACTGATCGCCGTGGGTACTCATCGCGCCACCGGCGGTTCACGAGGTGTCAGCAAAGGACCGGTTATCGCGGTGGCGGCGGTACTCGTCCTAGCGCTCGCCTTCGTCGGCTGGGCGTGGCTGTCCAATCACGCCAAGCAACGCGACAATGCCGCGGCCGGATCCTGCCTGGACGGCACCAGCACCCTCGATGTCACCGTCGACCCCGCCATCGCGGCCCCGGTCAAGGCCGCGGCCGATCGGTTCGACAGCACCCAGCCGCACGTGCGCGACCACTGCGCGCAGGTGGTCGTGAACCCGCAGCCCACCGCGGCCATGGTCACCTCGTTCACCTCGGCCCAACCCTGGGACAAGAACCTCGGCCCGCAGCCCGGGCTCTGGATCCCGCAGTCCTCCCGCGCGATCGAGCAGATGCGGGTGCCCGGCCTCATCGCCGGCACTCCGGCCTCGCTCGCGGTCAGTCCCATTTCCCTCGCGGTCCCGGACCCCTTGCGCCGCGCGCTGGAAGCCGCGCAGATCAAATGGTCGGATCTGCCGCGGCTGCAACAGGGCTCGCTGAGCAGTATCAACCTCGCTGCCTGGGGCAAGCTGAATCTGGCCGTGCCCGCCGGTGACGCGTCGCTGGCCGTCGCCGAACAGGTGGGCGCGGACATCTCCGGCACCGATCCGCTCGACGACAAGGCCGTCGCCACAGGACAGGTGATCTCGGCGATCTCCGGGCTCGCCGCGGGCGCGCCGCCCGAAAAGGATGTGGCCACCGCGCTCAATGATCTGGCCGCGGCCGCCGATGCCAATGCCCCGCTGCACGCCGTGGCCGCCACCGAACAGCAGATCCACGCGCACAACGGCCTCACGGTATTCCGGCCCACCGGCAACGGTCCCGTCGCCGACTATCCGGCGGCCCAGCTCACCGGGACCTGGGTGGATCAGACGCAGAACGCGATCGCGAGCCTGTTCGCCGACTTCCTGCGCGCCCCGGAACAATCGAAGCTGTTCACCGACAGCGGTTTCGGCGCCGCACCCCAGGCCACCACCGCAGTACCGCCGAAGTCCGTGCTGGACAAGGTGACACAACTGCTCGCCCACCCGATCCTCGGCGTACAGGCCACCGTACTGCTGGACGTGTCCTCCACCATGAGCACCCAGGACGGCAGCCTCACCCGGCTCGCGAACTCCATCGGCGCCCTGGAATCCACCATGAACGTCATGCCGCCCGATTTCGGGCTCGGCGTCTGGACCTACGGCAAGAACCTCAATGGCGACACCCCGTACAAGGTCCTCACGCCCACCGCGCAATTGACCCAGGACCAGCGCAACGCCATCGACCAGGCACTGTCCGGCGTCTCCCCCGATTCCACCAAGGCCGATCGCGCCTACCCGACGCTCGAAGCCGCCTACAAGGCCGCGGTCGTCAACTACACCGCCGGGCGCACCAATTCGATCCTGCTCATCACCCACGGCCCCGAGGACGACTCCGCGCTGACCGGCGATCAACTGCTCGCCGATATCGCCGCGGCCGGTGACCCGGCCCATCCGGTGCGCGTGGATGTCATCGTGATCGGCGGCGCGGGCACCCAGACACTGCAAACTCTGACCCAGCGCACGGGTGGCACCTACACCAAGGTCGACGCCAGCAATGAGCTCGCCTTCGGAACCGCCGTCTCCGGGGCCCTCACGACGCCGTAGCCGCACCGACCCAGCAACACGTCGGCGCTTCCTTCCCGATTTCCCGGCAAACCCGTGGCATATTCGGCGAATGGCACACAGTACAGGTACTCCCGAGCCCACGCTGAAACAAGGTCTGGCCGCCGGAACCTCCATCGGGGCGGGCGTGCTGATGCTGGTCATCGGCGCGCTGTCGATCCTGGAGGGCATCTCCGCCGCGTCCTCGGACGACCTCCTGGTCGTCGGTACCAATGACTACATCTACAAGTTCAATACGCATGCCTGGGGCTGGATCCACATCATCGTGGGCATCCTCGTCATCATCACCGCGTACGGGCTGATGACCGGGACCACCTGGGGCCGCGTCGGGGCCATGATCATGGCGGCCCTCTCGATCGTGGCGAACTTCCTGTGGATGCCCTACTACCCGGCCTGGTCGCTGCTCATCATCGCCCTCGACGCACTCGTCATCTGGGCGATCGCGACCTGGAAGCCGACCACGGCCTGAGGCTGTGGCCCCTCCGGAAAGACCTGCGCCCCACCGGTGCGAACCGGTGGGGCGCAGTGCATTTCCGAGCTTTTCCGAGTGTCGCCGTTACTCCGCGTAGGCGTCCATCGGCGGGCAGGAGCAGACCAGGTTGCGATCACCGAACGCGCCGTCGATGCGCCGGACCGAGGGCCACACCTTGGCCCGGAACTGGTGCTTCACCCCGCGCGGGTAGACCGCGGTCTCCCGGCTGTAGGGGTGATTCCACTCGCCGACAAGGCATTCCGCGGTATGCGGGGCGCCGCGCAACGGATTGTCCTCCACCGGCCACACACCCGCCTCGACCTGATCGATCTCACCCTTGATGGCGATCATGGCCTCGATGAAAGCGTCCAGCTCCTCGAGGTTCTCGCTCTCGGTGGGCTCCACCATGAGCGTGCCCGCCACCGGGAAGCTCATGGTCGGGGCGTGGAAACCGTAGTCCGCCAGGCGCTTGGCCACATCGTCGACGGTGACGCCGGTGCGCTTGGTGATCTCGCGCAGATCCAGGATGCACTCGTGGGCGACCATGCCGTTGTCGCCGGTGTAGAGCACCGGGAAGTGCGGATCCAGCTTGCGCGCAATGTAATTCGCCGACGCGATGGCCGTCAGCGTGGCGCGGCGCAGGCCGTCGGCGCCCATCATGCGGATGTAGGACCAGGTGATCGGCAGGATCGAAGCCGAACCGTACTTGGCCGCCGACACCGCATGCGAGCCCTGCACCAGCGGATCACCCGGCAGGTACTGCGCCAGGTGCTCGCGCACCGCCACCGGGCCCACGCCGGGACCGCCGCCGCCGTGCGGAATGCAGAAGGTCTTGTGCAGGTTCAGGTGGCTGACATCGCCGCCGAACCGGCCCGGACGGGCAAGCCCGACCAGCGCGTTCAGGTTCGCGCCGTCCACATACACCTGGCCGCCGGCATCGTGCACCAGCGCGCACAACTCGGCCACCTCGTGCTCGTACACGCCGTGCGTGGACGGGTAGGTGATCATGATGCAGGCCAGCCGGTCGGCATGATCAGCGATCTTGGCGCGCAGATCATCCAGATCGATATCGCCGTTGGGGCGGGTCTTCACGACCTCCACCCGCATGCCGACCATGGCGGCCGAGGCGGCATTGGTGCCGTGCGCACTGGACGGGATCAGGCAGGTATCCCGGTGCGAGTCACCACGATCCAGGTGGTAGCGGCGAATCGCCAGCAGGCCCGCGTACTCGCCCTGGCTACCGGCATTGGGCTGCAACGAGACCCGGTCGTAGCCGGTGACCGCGGACAGCCAGCCCTCCAGATCCTCGATCAGCTTGATCAGGCCCGGCGCGTCCTCGACCGGCGCGTACGGGTGCACCCGATTGAAGCCCGGCCAGGTGATGGACTCCATCTCGGCCACGGCATTCAGCTTCATGGTGCAGGAACCGAGCGGAATCATGCTGCGGTCCAGCGCAATATCCTTGTCCGACAGCGCGCGCAGGTAACGCAGCATGGCGGTCTCGGTGCGGTACCTGGTGAACGCCGGCGCGGTCAGGAACTCCGAGGTGCGCACCTCGATGTGCGGGCGCTGCTTACCGTGGAACAGCGCACCCTCCGGGCCCACCGGGATCTCGGCGCCGAAGCAGTCCAGCACGTCGACCACGTGGGTGTCGGTGGTGACCTCGTCACAGGCGATGCTCACATGATCGGCATCGACCAGGCGCAGATTGATGCCGCGGCCCTTGGCCTTGGCCACAATGGCTTCCGCACCGCCGGGCACGTTCACCAGCACGGTGTCGAAGAACGTCTGGTGCACGACCGCATCGCCGAGCCCCGCGGCCAGCCACTGCGCATGCCCGTGTACCCGCCGCGCGAGGGACCGCAGCCCGTCCGCGCCGTGGTAGGAGGCGTACATGGCGGCCAGAATCGCCAGCAGCACCTGCGCGGTGCAGATGTTCGAGGTCGCCTTCTCGCGGCGAATGTGCTGCTCACGGGTCTGCAGTGCGAGGCGGTAGGCGAGATTGCCGTCCGCGTCCACCGAGACGCCGACCAGGCGGCCGGGCAGCTGCCGCGCATGCGCCTCGCGCACCACGAGATATCCCGCGTGCGGGCCGCCGAAGCCGAGCGGCACGCCGAAACGCTGGGTGGTACCGAAGCAGACGTCCGCGCCCTGTTCACCGGGCGGCGTAATCAGGGTCAGCGCAAGCAGATCCGCGCCGACCGCCACCAGCGCACCGCGCTCGTGGGCCGCCGCGATGACCGGAGCCCAGTCCACGACACGACCGGAGGCGCCCGGCTGCTGCACCAGCACACCGAAGAACTCACCCTCGGGCAGCTCGCCACCGGACAGATCCGCCTCGACGAGCTCGATGCCCATCGGCTCGGCCCGGGTGGTCAGCACCGTGCGCGTCTGCGGGAAGAGATCGGCGTCGATGAGCAGTCGGTGCGACTTGCTCTTGCGGTTGGCCCGCTGCAGCAGGGTCATGGCCTCGGCCGCGGCGGTGGCCTCGTCCAGCATGGACGCGTTGGCCACCTCCATGCCGGTCAGCTCCGCCACCATGGTCTGGAAGTTGAGCAGCGCCTCGAGCCGGCCCTGGCTGATCTCGGGCTGGTAGGGCGTGTACGCGGTGTACCAGGCGGGGTTCTCGACCAGGTTGCGCAGCAGCACCGGCGGGGTGTGGGTGTCGTAGTAGCCCAGCCCGATCATGGAGGTGGCCACGGTATTCGAGTTCGCCAGTGCCGCAAGCTCGCTCAGCGCCTCGTGCTCGGACAGCGCCGGCGGGAGCGCGGCCAGGCCGTTCTCCGCGACGGGGTCGAGAATGCCGGCGGGCACGGCGCGGGTGGCGAGCTCGTCCAGCGACTCGACGCCGACGGTGGCCAGGATGCGGTCCAGTTCGCCGCTGTCGGGGCCGATGTGGCGGTCGGCAAAGGATCGAGTCCAGATCACGGCTGCTCCAAAGGGGTGGGCGGGGTCGACCGCTGGGGTCGACTCGTTCGTCTGCCCTCCCCCTCTGTCTTCGGCGCCTGAGAGATTCAAGCCCCGGCCACGCTTGTGGCCGTTGCCCTTTCACCATGGGCGGGTGGCCCGAAGCCACCGCTTTCCAGAGGCGTCGTAACTCCGCACGGTCCCTTGTGCCTGAGAGATTGACGGGGAGGTTTTGCTCCTTCGGCGCCCGGGCTTTTCGGCCCGGGACTCTCCCGCACGGCTGCGACGCAACGCCAGTCTAATTCGACCCAGGTTACGAGAATGTTGCCTGGGTCGATTTCACAAAAACGCACGCTGACAGAGAGGTCAGCGTGCGTGTCGTACAGTCCCGATCCGGCGTTTCTAGCCCGTCTTGCTCATGCGGGCCTTGCGGCGGAAGGAGAGCTCGTCCTCGGGACGATCCGAGGCGGTGCCGCTCTCGGCCCGCTCGGCCGGGAAAGCGGCGATGGCCCCGGTCAATTCGCGCATGGCCCCGCCGACGGCGATGCCGAACACGCCCTGTCCGCCCTGCAGTAAATCGACTACCTCTTCCGGCGAGGAGCATTCGTAGACGGTGGCGCCATCGGAGAAGAGGGTGATGCCGGCCAGATCCTCGACGCCGCGGCTGCGCAGGTGATCCACCGCGATGCGGATGTTCTGCAGCGAGATACCGGCGTCGAGCAGCCGCTTGACGATCTTGAGGACCAGGATGTCCTTGAACGAGTAGAGCCGCTGGCTACCCGATCCGGTGGCGGAGCGAATGGACGGCACGACCAGCCCGGTGCGGGCCCAGTAATCCAGCTGGCGGTAGGTGATGCCGGCCACTTGGCAGGCGCTGGGGACGCGGTAGCCGACCAGTTCGTCCGGCACCGTGTCGTCGGGGAACAGCCCTGGCTGCACCACATCCTGAGGTTGCGGTTGATCTCCCACTGACTACTCCCTTACTGCGTGCCTATCAGCGCTTGTCATCGACCTGGAGCGTGGCCTAACAATCGAGGCTACTCTTCGATTGTCGCGGCAGGATCGGCAGCTTCAAAGCTTGGCGGAGTGCGTGTTTCTCACCCTAAACCTGAGGTAGAGACACGGTTTTATCACGCGGGGAGATCATCGCCAGGTCAGGAACTGGTCAGCTGTCCGTCGCCTTGAAGTCGTCGGGAGAAACAGACTCGAGGAACTCTTTGAACTTCTCGACTTCGTCCTCGCGCTCGTCCGGCATGACGAGACCGGCCTCTTCCAGCACCGGCTCCTCGGCATAGATCGGACAACCCACCCGCAGGGCGATGGCCACCGAATCCGACGGCCGCGCGGAGATCCGCAGATTGTTCTCGAAGACCAGATCCGCGTAGAAGGTGCCCTCTTGCAGGTCCACGATCCGGACCTCCTTCAAGGTGTGCCCCAGCTCCTTGATGAGGTTCTTGATCAGATCGTGCGTGAGCGGACGGATGGGCGTCACGCCTTCTTGCTCGAGCACGATCGCGGTCGCCTCGGCCTGCCCGATCCAGATCGGTAGGTATCGGTCACCGGACACCTCACGAAGCAACAGCACGGGCTGGTTCTGTGGTTGCTCGACACGGATGCCGATCACACGCATTTCGCTCATGGCCGTGCCTCGCTAACGCTCGCCACGACCATGCGCGAAGGCGCGCTGTGTTTGATGATTCGCTCGCTTCGCTCACTCATGGCACTGCCTCCCAATACACTCGCCGGCCGTCGAGCCCTGCCTATCGAGTCGGCCGTATCACCGAGTCTAGGCGAAGATTTCAGCCTCCGAGTGAAGCGCGCACAGAGGTCTTCACGAGGCAGGTATGCAAGGTCAGCGACAGTGCCGCCAACTCGCGAACCGTCTCCTCCGCGCGCGCACGGGCATCCGCGTCGCGGCTCTTGGCGATGGGCGCGGCGATTTGCGCGACCATGGCCGCCTCCCGATCCGCGGCCAGTTTGAAGGCTCGCAGATGCCTTGCCTCCAAACCGAATTCGCTCAGCGCCTTGGCGGTGCGCGCGAGCGTCACGGCATCGGAGTCGAAGTAGCCGGCCGCGCCCGGGGTGATGAGCCCGGCACGGATCAACTCGGTCAGGAACTTCTCGTCGATTCCCGCCTGCGACAGCAGGTCCGCCCGCGGAATCCGGATCTCGTGATCGAACCGGAGCTCCTCGGGCGACACCTCACCGGGCACGACACCGAGCCGCCGCGGGCGACTTCCCCCGTTGGGCGCCATGGCATCCCCTGCAGCTATATCTCCCGGAGCGGGCGCCAGCGCGGGGCCGGCACCCGCCCGGGCGCGGGCTTCCCGCACGCCGAGCGTCGCCGCACCGCTGTCGATCGCTTCGAGCTGTTCCTTGATCACCTTCAGCGGCAGGTACTGATCCCGCTGCGCCGTCAGCACGAAGCGCAGCCGCTCGACGTCCGCCACATGAAAACGGCGGTATCCCGAGGGGGTGCGCTCCGGGCTGATCAGGCCTTCCGACTCCAGGAATCGGATCTTCGAAATAGTGATGTCCGGAAAATCCGGACGCAGGAGATCCAGCACGGAGCCGATCGACATACCTCCGCGCGTCCACTGCGCTGCGCCTGTCATTCCCGTCGGTCCTATAGAGCGCCCGCCGCCGATTCACTCGACGCGGGGCGCGGACCGGTAAGGAACACAAGGCGGAACTTGCCGATCTGGACCTCGTCACCGTTCTGCAGTTCCGAGGAGTCCACCGGCTCCCGGTTCACGTAGGTGCCGTTCAGGCTGCCCACATCGACGACCTGGAAGGTGTCGTCGTCCTGACGGAACTCCGCGTGGCGACGGCTGACAGTGACGTCGTCGAGAAAGATGTCGCTGTCGGGATGGCGTCCCGCGGAGGTCGTGGGCTGGTCGAGCAGGAACCGCGAACCGGCGTTCGGGCCACGCTTGACCACCAGCAGGGCCGCGCCCGGAGGCAGGCCCTCGACTCCCTGCACCGGCTGCTCGCCGGTCTGCTCGGTGCGCGACGTGTCGACCTCGTTCAGGAAATCGGCGCGGAACACCGAAGTGGTCTCTGCTGCCGTCTCCTGGTAACCCGGGTCTTTGTTCTCGCTCACCCTTGCTCTCCTCCTCGAACCGAATAATCATGCAAGCAGTTGCTGCCTTCAGCGATGCGGCCACCGGCCGCTCCCCGCTTCGGGCAGGTCCGGGAAAAAACCCCGGGCACCGGCTGCCGGCACATCTGTTGGCATTGACCGTACCCTGCCAGGGCGTACCCGTGCAGGTAGAACTGTGAAGGCTACTTCAGCCTCCGATAACTCCTTGATAACCTGCGGCATCCAGCAACTTGCCGAGCGCGGCATCGAGTGTCGCAGCGTCCTCGACCTCGAGTTCGAAGAGCCAGCCGTCGCCGTAGGGATCGGAGTTGACCGTCTCCGGCTCGGCGTCCAGAAGTTCGTTCACCGCAACAACTTTCCCCGCGAACGGGGCGTAGATGTCGGAAACGCTCTTGGTGGACTCGATTTCTGCGATGCCTTCGCCGGCGGCCGCGTCCGCGTCCGCACCGGGCAGCTGCACGAACACGACGTCACCGAGCTGTGATTGCGCATAGTCGGTGATTCCCACCCGAACCCGGGTCGGTTCGAGTCTGCGCACCCACTCGTGCTCCTCGGTGTAGCGCAGGTCCTCGGGGAGGTCGCTCACAGGCGGTGTCCTTTCAACGGGCCGTTCCTCTCGGGATCATCGTCGATCCGTCTGCCGCACAGCCTATCGGCTACCGATCTTGGTGCGACGCGGCCGGTATAGCTCGGGCGACGGCGATGGCTTTGCCCAGGTAGAGAATGCCGGTCCAGATGTATGCCGCCGTACCCCAGATCATGAATGCCCAGCCGAAGGCCCGGCTGAAACCTGCGGCGGCCCAGTCCATCTGCCCGGCCAGGATCCACGGCAGGGCGGACATGAGCGCGAAGGTGGCGGCCTTGCCCAGGTAGATCACGTCCGGCGGGGGCAGCCCGCGGCGCCGGTAGACACCGAGGGCGAGGAACAGGATCAGCTCGCGGCCCACCAGGATCGCCACCAGCCACCAGGGCAGGATGCCACGAATCAGGAAGCCGCCCAGGGTCGCCACCAGATACAGCCGGTCCACCAGCGGGTCGAGCAGCGCGCCGAGTTTGGACGATTGATCGAGCAGCCGAGCCAGTTTCCCGTCCGCCCAGTCGGTCACGCCGCTGAGGATCAGCAGGGCGAAGGCCCAGCCGTCGGCCTTCTCGGCCAGCAGCAGCCACAGGAGAACCGGGACGCCGATCAGCCGGATCACGCTCAGCACATTGGGCACGGTGAGGATACGGTCGCTGTAGACCGGTTCGGCGTTGCGCTCGGTTGTCACAACCCGGTCTTACCGCAATCACTTCGGCGTCACCATACGGGCACGCCGTTCTTCCGGGGGAGACTGTAAACGATATGGTCGCCGCCATAGTAGGTCGGTGAGAGAATGACAGCCTATTCTTCTCATTGATGTGGGTTCCAGCTGCGAGAGGAAAGACCATGCCCGACTTCGACTACGACGTCGTTGTTATCGGCTCCGGCTTCGGGGGGAGCGTCAGCGCGCTGCGCCTGACCGAGAAGGGCTACCGGGTGGCCGTGCTCGAATCCGGCCGCCGCTGGAACGCCGAGGACATCCCCAAGACGAACTGGAATGTGCGCAAAGCCATTTGGGCGCCCCGGCTGGGCATGACCGGAACCCAGCGGATCAGCGTGCTCGGCAAGTGCGCGGTGTTCTCCGCCTCCGGAGTGGGCGGCGGGTCGCTGATCTACGGCAATACGCTCTACGAGCCGCTGCCGAACTTCTACACCGATCGGCAGTGGTCGCACATCACCGACTGGCGCAGCGAGCTGGCGCCGTACTACGACCAGGCGCAGCGCATGCTGGGCGTGGCCCAGAACCCGCGCATGACCCCCGCCGACGAGGTGATCCTGTCCGTCGCAGAGGAAATGGGCGTCGCCGACACCTTCCACCCCACCAATGTGGGCGTGTTCTTCAACGAGGACGCCCCCGGCAAAGAGGTGGACGACCCGTACTTCGGCGGCTCGGGCCCGCGCCGCAACGGCTGTATCCACTGCGCGCGCTGCTTCACCGGCTGCCCGCACAATGCCAAGAACACCACCCCCAAGAACTACCTCTACCTGGCCGAGCAGGCCGGCGCGCACGTGTTCGACCTGACCACCGCCACCAAGGTGCGGCCCATGACCGGCGGCGGCTACGCGGTGGAGACCGAACGCTCCGATCGCTGGGTTCGCAAGCAGCGCAAGGTGTTCACCACCGAGCAGGTGGTGTTCGCGGCGGCCGCGCTGGGCACCCAGAAACTACTGCACAAGATGAAGGACGACGATGTACTCCCCGCGCTGTCACCGCGGCTGGGTGAGCTGACCCGGTCCAACTCCGAGGCCATCCTCAATGTGGTGAGCCGGCAGCGCGATGATTTCGCGCAGGGCATCGCCATCACCTCCTCTATTCATCCCGAGGCCGATACCCATATCGAGGTGTGCCACTACGGCTCCGGCCAGAACGGCCTGTTCCCGCTGTCGGTGCCGATCGTGGACGGTGGCGCCTTCCGGTTCCTGCGGTTCCTGCTGGCCATCCTGCTGCATCCGATCGTGTTCGCGCGCAGCCTGAATGCGCACCGGGCCTCGGACAAGTCGGTGATCCTGCTGGTCATGCAGTCGCTGGACAATTCGCTGACCTCCTACCGCAAGTGGGGGCAGCTGAAGACCAAGCAGGGCACCGGCAAGCCGAATCCGACCTGGATCCCGATGGCGCACGAGATCGGCCGCCGCTTCGGTAAGAAGGTGGACGGCGACGTGCAGAGCCTGATCATGGATGTGTTCAATATCCCCGCGACGGCCCACTACATCGGCGGCTGTGTCATCGGCGAGGGGCCGGAATCGGGTGTGGTGGACCCGTATCAGCGGGTGTTCGGCTACGAGGGCCTGCACATCGCCGATGGTTCGGCGGTGACCGCCAATCTGGGCGTGAACCCGTCGCTGACCATCACCGCGCAGGCCGAGCGCGCAATGGCGTTCTGGCCCAACCGGAACGAGGCCGATACCCGCCCGCCACTGGGCGCGCCCTACCGCCGCATCTCTCCCGTCGCGCCCAATCATCCGACCGTGCCGGTGTTTGCCCCGGGTGCGCTACGGCTGCCGATCTTCCCGATGGACCCCGGGTATTCGGCGGCGGACGCCCGGTACCCGGCCGCCGACACCTGGCCGACCGACCCGGAACTGCCCGTCCACCGGCACTCCCGGCACTCCCGGGACGCGTGATCGTCAGCGTCGAAAACCCCGTCGACCGAGCAGATCGGCGCACCCGCCTGTAATTTGGATTCTCGTGTGCGCCAACGCGATCGATTCCCCCGCCCGGACCCCTCGATGGGTCCGGGCGGCGGCGTTCCGCGGGGGCGACACACGGCGGGCGGTAAATCTGTGCCGCCGGGCCAGCGCGTCCGTACCATTCCGGGTATCGATTCGACGGGGAAGGTGAGAGCCGATGCTCGTCCGAGTGCAGAACACCGCCGGCAGCCATGCCGAGAAGGTGCTCATCGATTGGCTGCGCACCTGGAAGGGCAGCTCCGATCCCAAGGGCGTGGCCACCGTCAATTGCAGTCTCTTCCACGGCGATCGGCTCTATCCGTTCGATGCCGTGGTGTGGACGCCGACCAGCTGCGTGGTCATCGAGGCCGAAGAGCTGACCGAGCGCATGGACGGCGAGCTGCAGGTGCCGGTGAACGGCCCGTGGCGGATCGGCGATCGGATCATCAACTTCGAGGGCGGCGATAAGCGCACTCCGCTGGATCGGTCCCGCGATCACACCTTCGCACTGCAGAACTGGCTGGCCGAGCGGGGTCTCGGGCAGCGGGTCATTCACGGTGTGGTGCTGGTGGTGCCGCAGCCGGGATCGAATATCCAGGTGCGGCAGATGTGGACCGATCCCAGCTTCCAGGTGCTGCTGGGCGATGATCCGCGGCGCATGCGCGACCATTTCGTGAGCCTGCTGTCCCGCGGCCGGCCGCAGTGGTCGGCCAATGATGTGGCGTGGGCCTTCCGCGGCCTCGGCATTCTGCCGTACCTGCCCGCGCCGCAGGATCTGCTGAACGAGGGCTTCCTGGGCCCGGTCGACATCACGCTCTGGCACGGCGGCCCGCAGCAGGCGCAGGCCGAGGCCTATGCCGACGAGCAGGCCCGCCTGGAACGCGAGGCCGCCACCTCGGTCCGCGGTCTGCGCGTCCCCGAGCCCTGGTACAGCCCGTGGCGGCTCTACCCGCGCCGCCCCGGCGAGTTCGATTTCGGCCGCGGCGTACTGCGGGTGATGCTGGCCCTGGGCATGGTGGTGGCGGTGCTGTGGATCGCGTGGATGATCATTGCCGGGATCCTGCAGTACGGACCCGGATAAACAGCAGGTACATCGCGCCCACCAGGGCGAAGGCCGCGGCGGTCCCGCCGATCACATCCGTCGGATGGTGGTATCCGAACCCCACCATCCCGATGGTGACCGCGGGCAGCACCACCACCATGACCACGGCCACCACCACGCGGGCCCGCACCGACTCGCTCGCGAGCGCGAACGCGGTCACCACCGCCACCAGTTGCACGGTGTGCCCGCTGGGATACGCCAGATAGTGATCGAGCTTGCGCTCCCAGAACGGTTTCAGCAGAAACGAATTCACCGCCACGGCCAGCTCCGGCGCCACCAGCGCGAACCCCGCCTGCCACCACTGCCGGCGATAGGCGAACCACCCGGCCGACACGACCAGCATGGCGATCACGAACGGCGAATCACTCGGGAACACCAGCACTCGCAAGACGGTCCGATGCGCGTCGAACGCCGCATGGATGTGCTGCTCGAGCACCCGATCGAAGCCGGTCGACCCGCCACCAGGCGGAAAGAACTGCGGCACAACGACGGTGACCACCACCGCCACGAGAATCAACACCGGCAGCACGGCCCGGCGGGCCGGGCCGTCGGTCCAGGCGGGCGCGGGGACGGTCGATCGAGTCACGCCCTGCACCCTAGGTCACTCCCGCAGCGCGGCCTTCTCCAGCAGCGGTTTCGAGCGACGCGGAGCCCACCAATTCGCGGTGCCCATCAGGCGCATGAAGGCGGGCACGAGGACCATGCGGACGAGGGTGGCGTCCATGAGCACGGAGACGGCCAACCCCAGGCCCAGCATGCGGTTCATGGTGACCCCGCTGGCGGCGATGCCCGCGAACACGACCGCCATGAGTAAGGCGGCGGCGGTGATTATGCGGCCGGAGCGGGCGATACCCAGCGCTACCGCGGTGTCGTTATCGTCTCGGGTTTTCGCGGAGTGTTCCCACTCTTCGGTGAAACGCGCGAGGAGGAACACCTCGTAGTCCATGGAGAGGCCGAAGGCCACACAGAACAACAGCACCGGCAGGGTGCCGATGGTGTAGCCGGTGGCGTCGGTGCCCAGGCCGCCCAGGTGGCCGTCCTGGAAGATCCACACCATGGCGCCGAAACCGGCGGAGAGCGAGAGCACGTTGAGGACCAGGGCCTTCAACGGGAGCACCACGCTGCCGGTGAGGAGCAACAGCAGCACGAAGGTGATGATCGCGATCCAGGCGGCGGCCTTCGGAAAACCTTGGGCGACACCGGAAGCCGCGTCCGCGTTCTGCTGGGCCAGGCCGCCGAACAAGGTGGCGGCCGGGGCGGGGACGGCGTGCAGGGCGTCGAGCTGCCGCACGGCGGCGTCCGAGTACGGATCGAGGTGGGTCGAGACCGTGAGGAGTACGGTGCCGGGCCCTGCGGTGGGCGGACTCACCCCGTCCACATCCGGAACCTTCGACAGCGCAACCGCATACGCGCCGACATCGGTGTCGGCCCCGGTGACCAGGATGTCCACGGCACCGGTGGCATTGTCCGCGAACCGATCCCGCAGCAGGTCACCCACTTGATGGGATTCGGTGGCGGCGGGCAGGACTCGGTCGTCGGGCAGTCCGAGCTTCAGCCCGAAGATCGGCGCACCCAACACGATCAGCAGGGCGAGCACCGGCAGCGCGCACAGCGCGGGGCGGCGCTGGACGGCGCGCGCGACGCGATAGAGCAGCTGTTGTTCCACGGGTCGCGCCTCGCGCAAGGGTTTCCGGTTGATCCGCTCGCCGAGCAACATGAGCAGCGCGGGCACCAAGGTGAGGGCCAGCACGATCGACAGCGCGACCACCGCCAGCCCGGCCAGGGCCAGCGACCGCAGGAAGTTCATGGGCAGGAACAGCATGCCGAGCAGCGCGATGCCGACGGTGATCCCGGAGAAGGCCACGGCCCGCCCGCCGCGGCGCATGGCCAGGGTGAGCGCCTCGGGCCGATCCCGCCCGCGCGCGATCTCTTCCCGGTACCGCCCGATGATGAGCAGCGAATAGTCGATGGCCAGCGCCAATCCGATGGCCGTGACGATATTCAGCGCGAACACCGACAGCTGCACCACGAAGGTGAGCAGGTAGAGCACCGCGGTCGCCCCGGCGATGGCGACCACTCCGGTGACGAACGGGATGGCCGCGGCCACCAGGCTTCTGAGGAACCACACCAGCAGCAGGAAGGTCAGCGGCAGCGCGATGGCCTCGGCCAGGCCGAGATCACGCTGGGTCTGGTCCCCTGTCTCCGCCCACACCATGGCCTGGCCGCCGGCGCGCACGGTGACGCCGGCCCGGGTGCCGCGGTAGCTGTCGGCGAGCTCGCGGGCGCTGGCGGGTGCGTGGTTCTCGTCGCCACGCACGGTGGCGACGATGAGGCCGATGCTGCCGTCGGTACTCGTCAGCGCGGCGCTCGCGGCCGGATCGGTCCACGGCGACGCCACGGTCGAGATCCGCGGATCGCCCTGTAGCTGCCGGGCGATCTCCCCGCCCCGGGTGACGGCCGCGGGACTCTGTGCGCCGCCCGGGGATTCGACGGTGAGCACCAGCTGTGTGCCGGATACGCCGTAGTCGCGATCGAGAATGTCGGCGGCGCGGGCGGATTCGGAATCGGTGGCCACGAAACCGCCATTGGAGAGCCGGGCCGGCGCATGCACACCGAGCAGGCCGCACAGCACGAATGCGATACCGACGAGGACGAGCACGACCCTGGGCGCCCGGAGCGCGGGAGTGAACAGTTTCGTGATCACGCCGCGCTTCCCTCCGTGTCGATGCACTCCCCCGCCCTGGCCGCGGCCGCCCGCACGCGCGGGCAGCCTCATATTGACGGCATCATAGGGCGGCCGTGGAGAGTGTGGTCAACCTCTCAACGGTGCACGGGGGCAAGAAGGTTCAGCGTGCGACGGGTGCGTGCTCCTGCTCGGCGAGCGACTTCGGATCCTCGAGCATGACCGCGTGCAGCATGCGCTCGGGCACGCCCAATCCTTCGATGAGGGTCAAGGCGTCCGGCCGCAGCCGGTCCACGAGCTCGTTCACGCCGCGGCGCACGTTCTTGGCGCGTTCGACGGACATGAACCGGTGCATGATGAACCAGGCCTGGTTCTCCTCGATGGTGGTGTAGACGAACAGATCGCACACCGTCTCGGCGAGCGCGCGGGCGTCCGGATCCTCGATATCGGCGATGCCGTCGATGAACGCCTCGAGCACGAGCCGTTCGATATGCGCGGTGCCGGCGGTGAGAATGTGGTCCTGTGCGTTGTTGAACGCCTCGAAGGGCCCGGTCTCCTCGGCGCGGGCGCGCAGCCGGTGGGCGGCGGTGCGCACCAGGTAGTCCTCGCGGTCGGCGAAGAGCTGCAACTGGACCGAGCGCCGCGACAGGTCGGCCTCGTCGACGGATTCGTCGCCGCGGTCGCGCAATCGCTGGATCATCTGCCGCACGCCGGAGCGTTCGCGCACCACATCGCGGGCCATGGTGGCGGCGAATCGCACCCAGCCCAGCGCGTCGAGGTCGCGCACCTCGTCGGAGTAGGCGGTGAGCAGTTCCTTGGCGACCAGCTGGGTGAGCACCAGATTGTCGCCCTCGAAGGTGGTGAACACGTCGGTGTCGGCCTTGAGGGTGACCAGCCGGTTCTCGGTGAGATAGCCTGCGCCGCCGCAGGCTTCGCGGCATTCCTGGATGGCGCGGGTGGCGTGCCGGGTCTGCGCGACCTTGAGTCCGGCCGCGCGCTTCTCCAGGGCGCGCTGGGCATTGGGGTCGACATCCTGCCCGGTCTGCACCAGATGCATGCGCAGTACGAGATCGTTCTGCGCGAACGACAGCGCGTAGGACCGTGCCACGAGCGGCAGCAGTCGCCGCTGGTGACTGCGGTAATCCATGAGCACGGTCTCTTCGCCGGTGTCGGGATCGGCGAACTGACGCCGCTTTTCGGCGTAGCGCACCGCGATGCTCAGGGCGACGCGGGCTCCGGCGGAGGCCGCGCCGCCGACGCTCACCCGTCCGCGCACGAGGGTGCCGAGGGTGGTGAAGAAGCGCCGGCTGGGGTTGGCGATCTCGGAGCTGTAGGTGCCGTCGGGTTCGACGTCGGCATACCGGTTGAGCAGGTTCTCGCGCGGAATTCGCACCTGGTCGAACAGGATTCGGCCATTGTCGACGCCGGGCAGGCCGCCCTTGAGCCCGCAGTCGGAGGTGGTGACGCCGGGCAGGTCGGCGCCCGCCGCGTCGCGGATGGGCACCAGGAAACAGTGCACGCCCTGGCTTTCACCGCCGGTGATCAACTGCGCGAAAACCGCTGCCATGCGGGCATGTTCGGCCGCGCCGCCGATGTAGTCCTTGCGGGCGCCGGGGGTCGGGCTGTGCACCACGAATTCCTGGGTGGCGGGATCGTAGGTGGCGGTGGTCTCCAGGTTGGCCACGTCACTGCCGTGCCCGGTCTCGGTCATGGCGAAGCAGCCGAGCAGGTCGAGCGGAATGAGTTCCTGGATATAGGTCTTGTGCCGTTCGGTGCCGAGGTTTTCGACGGCGCCGCCGAAAAGTCCCCACTGCACACCGCATTTCACCCACAGCGACAGATCGGTGTAGGCGAGCATCTCCAGTGCGGTGACGGCCGCGCCGGGTTCACCGGTGCCGCCGTGGCCGAGCTTGTAGCCCTTCTCGGCCCAGCCGAAGGAGGACACCAGGTGCATCTGGTCGAGCACGCGGGCCCTGGCCGCCCGGTAGTCGAGGTAGGGATCGCCGTAGAGGCGTTCGTCGTCGAGGTGGGTGCGGGCCTGCTCGCGGACGTCCCGCCAGGGGCCGTCCAGGGCCGCACGTAGATTCGCCGCAATCGATTCGCGTCCGGTCGCCATACTCCGAACACTACTGCGCCCGACCTGCTCGACCAGGTGATCCGGGCCACCCGTGTACGTTTTTCCCTGTGAGCAACGAGCTGGCGATAGCGCCCGACGCTGCTGTGCCCCGATTGCGTGCGCGGTGGCGACGATTGGTGACCGGCCTGGTCGACCGCATTGTCGCCGAGCGGCACGCGACGGCCGATGCGGTCGTGGAGGCGCCCGCCCCGGTGCAGCCGATCGATCTGACCGATGACGCGGCCGTGACCGAAGTGCTGGATCTGGTCGAGCGTGTCGGTGAGGTGGTGCTGGCGTCGGGGACCGCGGTCATGGACACCACCACGCAGATCGAGTTCATCGCCTCGACCTACGGCCTGTCGAAATGCGATATCGATGTCACCTACAACTCGATTCGTATCTCCGCCGACCGTGGCCCGAAGCTGCCGCCCGCCACGACCATGCGGGTGGTGCACTACCGTTCGCTCGACTTCACCCGGTTGGCGGCGGTCGACCGGTTGACCCGGCGCATCCGGCGAGAGCTGGTGCCGCCCGGTGAAGCGCTCGAGGCGCTGGACCGGATCACCTCGGCGCCGCACCCGTATCACCGCTGGATCGCCACCTTCGGCTGGGCGCTCATGGCCGCGGGGGTGGCGGTGCTGCTCAATGGTGGCGCGCTCATCGCGGTGCTGAGTTTCGCGACCACGATGCTGATCGACCGCACCAATCGGGTGCTCAACCGGCGCGGGTTGCCCTTCTTCTTCCAGCACATGGTGGGCGGCATGATCGCGGCGGTGCCCGCGGTACTGGTATCCACCTACGGCCACGGCATCCATGCCGATCCCTCGCTGATCATCGCGGCGGGAATCGCGGTGCTGCTGGCCGGTTTACAGCTGGTGGGTTCGGTCGAGGACGCGATCACGGGTGCACCCATCACCGCGTCGGCACGCATGCTCGAGGTCATGATGATGACCGGCGGCATCATCGCGGGCATCACCCTCACGCTGCGGGTGGCCGAGATGTTCGACGCCAGTGTCCCGACGGTGGATATGTCGCCGGGTCGCGACCTCACCAATCTGCCGCTCAAACTCCTGGCCGGTGCGGTCACCGCCGCGGCCTTCGCCCTGGCCTGTTATGCCGAGCGGCGGGCCCTCGCCGCGGCGGCCTTCAGTGGTGCGGCGGCGACCATCGTCTATCTCTTGGTGCAGCATGCGGGTTTCGGCCCGGTCGTCTCCTCCGGTGCGGCGGCGACGGTGGTGGGTCTGGCCGGTGGCCTGCTGGCCCGCCGCTCACTGACGCCGCCACTGGTGGTCGCGGTCGCGGGCATCACTCCCCTGCTCCCGGGCCTGCGGGTCTATCGCGGCCTGTACGCATTGCTCGACGGCGAACAGCTGATCGGCATCAATCAGCTGTTCGGCGCCTTCGCGGTGGGTTGTGCGCTGGCGGCGGGCGTGACGCTGGGTGAGTGGATCGCGCGTGATCTGCGCCGGCCGCGAATCGCCAAGCGGTTCGGCACGATTCGCCGCCCGCGATTCAGCGTCTCGCGAGGCGCCGGCACGCGCCGGACCAGCTGAGCCCGCCGGACGCCTAAGCGAGGAATCCGGCGAGGCCCCGGCCCGGCACATCGCGGGCGGCGCGCGCCCACCCCATGCAGGAGGTGATCGCCTCCAGCACATCGCGTTGCAGGGCCGAGCGCCGCTGCGGTGTGGTCTGCTCCCATTGCGCCAGCAGCTTGGCGCACTCCTCGGCCGACCACTCCGCGTAACCCCAGGCGAACTCCGGCGTGGGCAGGCCCGCGGGTAGTCCGGGATACCCGAAGTCCGTCAGGGTGATTCCGCTGATCCCGAGTTCGAGCAGCCCGTCGTCCACGGTTTCCAGCCAGCCGGCCCGGCACGGCGAAAAGGACGAATTGTCCTGCGGCCGCCCGTGGAATGCGCAGATGGCCTGATACGCGTGCGCGTACTGGGCGGCGAATTCGGTGTGGAAGGGACCTCCGGCGACGACCGCCCGCACCGCCTCGAGCCGGGTCGGCCACCCGGCGGCTATGCGGTCCGCGAACACCTCGTCCGCGTGCGCGAACTCGTCGCGGAACCGGCCCCCGATCATCTGCGGCAGGTCGTGATCCCGCGAACCGATCGCATTGCGCACCCGGTCGATATCGACCAGATAGATGCTCAAGGCGTAACTCATGATCAAAACCCTACCGCCGGTCGGCGGCCGGCGGGCAGGGTCGAAAAGCCTTGTGACACAGCGCGCCGTGCCGCGCGCTGTTCTGACTTGTTACCGTGTCATATGAATCGGAGCGGTGGGAGACCTGTGTTCGCAAGATGGGGAGACGTGGTCTGCCGCTGGCGGTTCGGAGTGATCGCGGTGATCGCCGCGGGACTGCTCGCGTTGAGTGGTTATGGATGGGGTGTCCAGAACCTGCTCTATTCGGGCGGAATGGACGATCCGAACTCACCCTCCACGCAGGCCGCGGTGCTGGCCGATCAGGCCTTCGGCCGCAATCACGATGTCGATGTGGCTGTGTTGTACACCGCGCCCGCGGGCAAGACGGTCGACGATCCCGATTTCAGCTCGGCGGTGGTCGCCAGTCTCAACAGCCTGCCGCACCGATATCCGGACGAGATCGCCAAGGTGAACCTCGCGTATTGGCCCACCGAAACCGGTTCCGCCGCGGTGGCCGCGGCTACCAAGGACAAAACCCGCGCGATCGCCACCATCGCGCTGAAGGACACCGCCGACACCTCCGGCTACGAGTCGATCAAGAACGCCTTCGCGATTCCGGGCATCGATGTCCAGGTGGGCGGCCTGCAACCGGTCGCGAGCGCGCTACAGGGCACCATCGCCGACGATATGCACCGAATGGAGGTGCTCGCCATCCCGTTGGTGGCGGTGCTGTTGTTCTTCGTCTTCGGTGGCGTCGTCGCGGCCGCGCTGCCATTGATCGTCGGCGTGCTCACGGTCGGCAGCGCGAACGGCATCGTGCGGATCATCACCCACTACACCCCGGTGAACTCGTTTGTCGCCCCGGTGGTCTCGATGGTCGGTCTCGGTTTGGCGATCGATTACGGCCTGTTCATAGTCAGTCGCTTCCGAGAGGAGCTGGCAGCGGGCCGGGACGTCCCGACCGCCGTGCGGCGCACCGTGATGACCGCCGGCCGCACCGTGGTGTTCTCGGCCACCATGATCATCGCCAGTCTCGGTGGGCTGCTCCTGTTCCCACAGGGCTTCCTGAAATCGATTGCCTACGGAGCGATCGCGACGGTCGCGCTCGCGGCCCTGTCGGCCATCACCATTTTGCCGGCCGTGCTGGCCATCCTGGGCCGGCGCGTGGATGCGCTCGGCCTCAAGCGCTTCCGCCGCACCCGCACGGCCGCGGAGATCGACGCCGGTCTGTGGAGCCGCAGCACCTCGTGGGTGATCCGCAATCCGCGCAAGGTCGCGATCCCCATCGTGATCGGGTTGTTCCTGCTGATTCTGCCCATACGCAGCATCGCCTTCGGCGGCTTCACCGAGAAGTACCTGCCGCCGGACAACCCCACCCGGGTGGCGCAGGAGCAGATCGACAAGTACTTCCCGTTCCGCAAATCCGACCCGCTCCAGCTGGTCTTCATCACCGACAACCCGACGGCGATCGGCCCGCTGGTCGATAAGGCGAACATGGCGCCGGGTCTCACCTCGGCCGGGTTCGGCATCCCCTCCCGCTCGACCACCCAGCCCGACGTCTTCCGCACCACCGCCACCATGGTCGACTCGTCGCACCCCGATGCAGCCATGAAATACCTACGCGGGCTGCACGTTCCCGACGGGACCCGGATGATCGTCGGCGGCGTTCCCGCCATTCAGTACGACACCATCGCGGCCATGCTGGACCGGGTGCCGCTGATGATCCTGCTGGTGTTCGCGCTCAGCACGATCCTGATGTTCCTCACCTTCGGTTCGCTGATCCTGCCGCTCAAGGCGGCCTTGATGAGTGCCTTGGGCTTGGGTTCCACGCTGGGCATCCTGTCCTGGATCTTCGTGGAGGGCCACGGTTCCGGGCTGCTGAACTTCACCCCGCAGCCGATTCAGGCCAATGTGCTGGCGGTGATCATCGCGATCATCTACGGCCTGTCCACCGACTACGAGGTATTCCTGGTGTCCCGCATGGTCGAAGCGCGAGCGCGCGGCGCCTCGACCTCGGAGGCGATCCGCGAGGGCACCGCGCACACCGGCCGCATCATCACTGCCGCGGCGTTGATCCTGTTCGTCGTGACGGGCGCTTTCGCGTTCTCGGATCTGGTGATGATGCAGTACATCGCCTACGGCATGATCGCCGCGCTGTTCATCGACGCGACCCTGCTCCGCATGCTGCTGGTCCCCGCGGCCATGCAGTTGCTCGGTGATCGATGCTGGTGGGCGCCCGCGTGGATGAAGCGGATTCAGCGCCGGATCGGCCTCGGCGAGGCGGTTCCGGACGAGCCCGACGCGGAGCCCCAAGAAATTGGGGAGCTCGCCCGCGCATCGCGGTAGGGCACTATGAGGGCATGAGACGTGCGATCATGGTTGCCGCCCTGGCTGTTTCGTTCATCGGGATGGGCGCCGGCCCGGCCGGGGCGGCGCCCCTGACGGTGACGAGCGACCGTGAGGTGCTGTATTCACCGCACGGCGGCATGATCCAGAACGGCTTCGATCACGATGACGAATGGGTGCTGACCCCGGACGGCTACGACTGCTGGTTCGCCGCACTGCCGTCCGCGGACGCACCGAACGCGGATCAGGTACCGCGGATCAAGGTCATCGGCACGGCGACGCTGGATGTCCCGGCCAAGGCGGTGTTCCAGACCAACTGCGAGGTCTCCATCAGCTGAGCTGTTCAGCCGACGCCGATTCCGATGGTGCGGCCGATATCGGCCAGCGTGGAATCGAAGAGGACGTCGGGGTGGGTCACGTGAATCGGGTAGTTGCCGAACACTTCCAGGGTGACGTGGCCGTAGAGCCGCGCCCAGAATTGGATCATCACGTAACTCACGCCGAGATCGAGCTTTTCGGCCGGGAACTTCTGGCCGGACTCGGCGAGGACGCGCAGCAGATCCGTTTGGAAGCCGACCAGATCGTCGCGGAGTTCGGCGGGGATGAGTTCGGTCGGGGGCGTGACGACGTCGTATTCACTCAGCAGCCGACCGGCGGCCTCGAGGAAGAGCCGCCCCACCGGTTCGCCGAATTGCCGCATGGCGCTGTCGATTCCGGCGGCCGCGGGTGAGGCGAAGACGAGGGTGAATTCCTGCGCGTGGGTGAGCGACCAGCGCCGGAAGCCGCGGCAGATGGCGAAGAAGCGGATGCCCGCGTCATCGGGCAGGCCCTCGAGCCCGGCGGCCAGGTACACCGCGAGGTCGGCGCACACCTCGGTGCGCACCGCCGAGACCAGGCATTCGCGCGATTCGTAATAGCGGTACAGCGCGGGAGCGGTGATGCCCAGCTCCCGCGCGATGGCCCGCAGGGTGATGGCGTCGGGGCCCTGCTCGACCAGTAGTGAACGCGCGACGCGACGGATGTCGGCATCGCTCACCGCCGGCATCCTGCCGCGTCGGCGGATCTCGCTCATTGTCGTCTCCATGTCGAAGGAGCTTGGGCCCGTATGCCTTCGCTAGGGTGATTACGCTAGTCGACGCCACGGGCCCGGGCCGCTCATTCGTAGGCGACCTGCCAGCTCTTGATGCCGTTGAGCCAGCCCGAGCGCAGGCGGACCGGTTCGGAGACCTGGCGCAGGTTCGGCATCACATCGGCGATGGCGTTGAAGATCAGATCCAGCTGCAGGCGAGCCAGATTCGCGCCGACACAGTAGTGGGTGCCGGTGCCGCCGAAGCCGACGTGCGGGTTCGGGTTGCGCAGCACGTCGAACTTGTAGGGGTCCTCGAAGTGCTCTTCGTCGAAGTTGGCGGCGCTGTAGAACATGCCGATGCGCTGCCCCTGCTTGATGTCCTGCCCGCCGATCACGGTGTCCTGCATGGCGGTCCGCTGGAAGGCGATGACCGGGGTGGCCCAGCGCACGATCTCGTCGGGGGCGGTGCGCGGGCGCTGCTCCTTGTAGAGCTCCCACTGATCCGGGTTGTCGACGAAGGCCTTCATGCCGTGGGTGGTGGCATTGCGGGTGGTTTCGTTGCCGGCCACGGACAGCAGGATGACGAACCACGCGAATTCGTCGGAGGCCAGCGATTCACCGTCGACGTCGGCCTGCAACAGGGTGCTGGCGATATCGTCCATCGGGCAGGCGCGGCGCTGTTCGGCGAGGTTCCAGGAGTAGCCCATGACCTCGGCGGTGGCGACCTTGTGGTCCCCGTCGAATTCGGGGTCGTCGTAGCCGATCATCTGGTTGGACCAGTTGAAGATCTTGCCGCGGTCTTCCTGCGGGATGCCGATGAGTTCGGCGATGGCCTGCAGCGGGAGTTCGCAGGCGACCTGTTCGACGAAGTTGCCGCCGCCGTTCTTCTTGGCCTCGTGCACGATTCGCTCGGCGCGTTCGCGCAGGGCTTCGCGCAGGCTCTCGATGGCGCGCGGGGTGAAGCCCTTGGAGATGATGCGGCGCAGCTTGGTGTGGCGCGGCGGGTCCATATTGAGCAGCAGGTAGCGCTGCACCTCGATCTCTTCGCGGGCGATATCGCCGTAGAAGCGGATGACGGAGGTGTTCTCCTCCGAGGAGAAGATCTCCGGGTTCTTGGAGATCTCCTTGATGTCGTCCATCTTGGTGACGGCCCAGTAGCCGCCATCGTTGAAGCCGGTCAGGTTGTCGGCCTGCGGCACCCAGTGGACCGGGTTGGTGCGGCGGAGCTGGGCGAATTCCTCGACGGGAAGTCGCTGGGCGAGCAGATCGGGATCGGTGAAATCGAAGCCGGTGGGCACGGACGGCGCGGACACGGTACCTCCTTTGGAACACGTTCCACTGGAGTGAACCACACCACACCGGCTTTTGTGAACACCTTTTAGTAAAAGCCGTTCACTTTCTCAGGCGGCGCTCAGTAGGCCCCTTCACCCTTGGTCACCGCGCCGATGGTCTTGGCGATCAACAGCAGATCCAGCACCATCGACCAGTTCTCGACGTACGAGAGATCCAGGCGCATGGCGTCATCGGGCAGCAGATCGGAACGCCCGCTCACCTGCCACAGGCCGGTGACCCCGGGCTTGACCAGCAGTCGCCGGCGCATGATCCCGTCGTAGGCCGCCACCTCCCGCTGTACCTGCGGCCGCGGCCCGACGATGCTCATCTCGCCGCGCAGCACATTGAAGAACTGCGGCAGCTCGTCGAGGCTGTATTTGCGGATCACCCGGCCGATGGGCGTGACGCGCGGATCGTTCCGGATCTTGAAGAACAGCGGATTGCCGCCATTGGTGTCGATGAGCGCGTTGATATGCGCCTCGGCGTCGACGTACATGCTGCGGAACTTGATCATCCGGAACGGCTCGCCGTCGCGGCCGATGCGCTCGGACAGATAGAACACCGGCCCGCGACTGCCGACCTTCACCGCGCACGCGATGGCGGCCAGGGCCGGTGCGATGGCGATGACGGCGAGCAGCGCGAAGCAGAAGTCGAAGACCCCCTTGCGAATCGACTTCGCGCGGTCGTACTGCGGCTTCTCCACATGCAGCATGGGCATATCCGCGACGACGCGATGGGTGAGCCGGGTGCCGGCGATATCGACCAGCCCGGGCGTGACGATCAGCTCGGCGCCCAGTTCGTCCAATTCCCATGCCATGCGCCGGAAGTCGGCCGGACCCAGATTGTCGGTGGCGGTGACGGCGACCGTGTCGGCGCCGGTGCGCCGGACCACCTCGAGTACGTCCGCATCGCTGCCGAGGATCGGGATCTCGCGGCCGTCCACCACGACCCGCCCGGCGACCACGCTCTCGCCGCGAGTGCAGATGCCGATGATCCGATAGCAGCTGTCCCGGTCCCGGGAGAAGGCCGCGACCATGGCGCGCGCCGCTTCCGGGCTGCCGACCACGAGCGTGGCGGTGCGGTACTGCCCGCGCGTGCGGCGCCCGGCGACCCAGCCGCGCCAGAGGCGGCGTTCGATCATGAGGCCGATCATGCCCAGCGGTAGCGCGATCGCCAGATAGCCGCGGGCGACATCCACGCGTAGCAGTAGCGACACGATGGCGATGCCGCCGAAGAGTTTGAGTGAGGCGGAGACGACGCGCCGGTATTCCTCTGTGCCACTGCCGATTACGCGTGGCGAGCGAGTGCCGCCGAGGGTCAGGGTGGCGGTCCAGGCCAGTACCAGCACCACCGTGACGACGGTGTAGCCGACCTCCAGCGGTAGCGCGGAAGCCAACGGCGGCTCCTCGGCGCCGCCGAAGCGGATGAACTGTGCCATGCCGACCGCCGCGCACACCACCAGCAGGTCACTGATCGACAGGCGGCGTGCGTAGTCCGCCTGCCATCGTTCTCTGTCGGAACGCGGCTCCGGCCGCGGCAGCCTGGTCGCACGCACAGGGCGACGGGCTGAAACTTCGAAACTCATGAAACGAACGCACCTCCCCCACGGGAGAACTCGGTTCCGATCCCCGCTGATCAGTTCCACGAACGGGCTGACGCCGGTTTCCCAAGGGCTTTCAGGACCATGACAACCGATACGGTCACAGACTGCGTCGATGACCAGAAGCCGAATGTTACACACCCTGCTCTGACATACAGTGCCAACCTGCCACTCTCCCAACGTATCCGCACGGTAGCTCGAACCGACACAACCGGTTTCCCTTGCGTTTCCCCCTATTTCCCCTATTCGCAGAATCGCAGGTTGATCTACGCAACTCACACAGTGTGAGATGGTCGAAGCCCTTGGTTTGCAAGGCTCGAGCGTTTGCCCGACGGAAACCCGGTTCTGCGACCCGCAGAAAAATCACTCCTCCCGCAGCAGCCGCCACGCCCGGACCCGGGCGGTCCTGGTGAATCCTGTTGTAACGTAAGGCCGGATCGATCCGAACACAGGACAGCCGATGGCAGCGGAAGCCTGGGTTCGGCGGACAGAGGGGAATCTGCGTGCATTGCCGTGTGTGTGAATCCGACCGTCTGATAAGCATTCTCGATCTCGGCGCGACGCCGCCCTGCGAGAAATTCCTGACCGCCGGCGAGCTCGACCTGCCGGAGTTAACTCACCCGTTACACCTGCGTCTCTGTGAACAATGTCTGCTGCTGCAGATTCCGGCGCTCATCACACCGGAGGAAACGTTCACCGAATATGCCTACTATTCTTCATTTTCGGACAGTTGGGTGCTGCATGCAAAACTCTTCGTGGAACAGGCAATCCAGCAGCTAAATCTGAACGAGAATAGTTTCATAATTGAGGTCGCCAGCAACGATGGCTATCTGCTGCAGCACGCGGTGGCCGCCGGCATCCCGTGCCTGGGCATCGAACCGTCGGTGAACGTCGGCGCGGCCGCCCGGGACAAGGGCGTCCCGACCACCACCGCCTTCCTCGACGAGGACCTCGCCGCGCAACTGTGCGCCGAGCGCGGCCCGGCAGATCTGGTGGTGGCCAACAACGTTTACGCCCACATCCCCGACCTCCTGGGTTTCACCAGGTCACTGCGGGCGCTGCTGGCCGACGACGGCTGGTTGTCCATCGAGGTGCACCACGCGCTGGAGCTGGTGACCCGCGGGCAGTTCGACACCGTCTATCACGAGCACTTCCAGTACTACACACTGTTGTCCGCGCAGCGCGCGCTCGCGACCGCCGGGCTCACCGTCGTGGACGTGGAACTGCTGCAGACACACGGTGGTTCGCTGCGGCTGTTGGCACGGCCCGACGGTATTGCCGAGCCGAACGAACGAGTAGCGGAGGTGTTGCGACTCGAGGAACTGGCCGGTCTCCACGAGGTTGCCGGCTACCTCGGCCTGCGCCCGCGCGCCGAGCACGTCCGCCAGGAACTGCTGCGATACCTGCTGGACGCCAAGGCTTCCGGCAAACGCGTCGTAGGTTACGGGGCGCCCGGAAAAGGCAACACGCTGCTGAATTACTGCGGTATTCGCGCCGACTTGCTCGAGTACACCGTGGACCGTAATCCTTACAAGCACGGCCGGTTCACCCCCGGCGCGCGCATCCCGATCCATCCACCGGAACGCATCGACGCGGACCGCCCGGACGTGGTGCTGATACTGCCCTGGAATCTCGAAGCCGAGCTGACCGCCCAGCTGGACCACGTCCGGTCCTGGGGCGGCGAACTGGTCTATCCCCTCCCCACGCTGCATCACGCCGCGAATCACGCAGGAAGGCAAGCGAAGTGAAGGTCGTACTGTTCTGCGGCGGCTACGGCATGCGGATGCGCAACGGCACCGAGGACATGATCCCCAAGCCGATGCAGATGGTGGGCCCGCGCCCGCTCATCTGGCATGTGATGCGCTACTACGCGCATTTCGGTCACAAGGATTTCATTCTGTGCCTCGGCTACGGGGCCGCGCATATCAAGAACTTCTTCCTCACCTATCAGGAATCGGTGTCCAACGATTTCGTGATTCGCGGCGGCAAGGTCGAGTTATTGCAGTCCGATATCAGCGACTGGACCATCACCTTCGTGGACACCGGAGTGGAGTCGCCGATCGGTGAGCGGCTGCGCCGGGTGCGCCCGCATCTGGGTGACGAGCCGTATTTCCTGGCCAATTACGCCGATGTGCTCACCGACGCCCCGCTGGACGAGATGGTGGCGCAGTTCCGGTCCTCGGGGGCGGCGGCCTCCATGATGATCGTGCCGCCGCAGTCCTCCTTCCACTGCGTGGATGTGAGCTCGGGCGGTGAGGTCAAGAACATCACCCCGGTCTCGCGGCTGCCCATCTGGGAGAACGGCGGCTACTTCGTGCTGACGCCAGAGGTTTTCGACCATCTGCCCGAGGGCGGTGATCTGGTCGAGGACGCCTGTGGCGCACTGGCCGCGCAGGGTCGCCTGTACGGCTATCAGCACGAAGGGTTCTGGAAGCCGGCCGATACCTTCAAGGAGCGGGCCGAACTGGATTCCGGTTATCAGCAGGGTGATCGCCCGTGGATGGTCTGGGAGCAAGCCGGCGCATGATCCGATTCGACACCGGAGCGGTCCGCGAGATCGCCCTGCTCGCCGCGCACTGCGACGATCTCGCCATCGGGCTCGGCGGCACGCTGCTGAGCCTCGCCGATACCGTTGCGGAACTGCGGGTCCGGGCGCTGGTGCTCAGCGGCGCCGGTACCGAACGTGCCCGGGAGGAGCAGCAGGCGCTCGAATCCTTCTGCCCGGGAGCCGATCTGGAGTTGCGCATCCTGGATGTGCCGGACGGGTACGCGCCCGCGCACTGGGAGCGGGTCAAGGACGCGGTGGCGGCGTTGCGCCGCGGGGGCGCTCCGCAGCTGGTGTTCGCGCCGCAGCGCGGTGACGCGCATCAGGATCACCGCCTGCTGGCCGAGCTGGCGCCCACCGAGTTCCGCGACCACCTGATCCTCGGTTACGAGATTCTCAAGTGGGAGAGCGACACTCCGCAGCCGACCGTGTTCCATCCACTGCCCGACGGCATCGCCGAGCGCAAGGCGGCGCTGCTGCTGAAGCACTATCCCTCACAACGCGATCGGGACTGGTTCGACGAGCAGTCCTTCCTGGCCCTGTCCCGGCTGCGCGGGGTGCAGTGCCGCGCTCGGCACGCCGAGGGCTTCCTGCTGGACAAGGCCACCATCACTTTCGGAGGTGCGTGATCATGCGCGTGCTCGTCACCGGGCATCAGGGTTATCTGGGCACCGTCATGGCGCCGCTGCTACAGCAGGCCGGTCACGAGGTGACCGGCTTGGACATCGGGTATTTCGCGGACTGCGTGCTGGGCACGGCCCCGGCGCAGCCGCCCACGCTCACCGTCGATCTGCGGGATGTGCGCGCGGATCAGCTCGCCGGGTTCGACGCGGTCGTGCATCTGGCGGCGCTGTCCAATGATCCACTGGGAGCGCTGGCCCCGACCATCACCTACGACATCAACCATCACGCCTCGGTGCGGCTGGCCCGGCTGGCCAAGGAGGCGGGCGTGCGCCGGTTCCTGTACGCCTCCACATGTTCGGTCTACGGCGCGGCGGGCGACGGCCTGGTGGGTGAGGACGCACCGCTCAAGCCGCTGACCCCGTACGCGGAGTCCAAGGTGCGCGTCGAGGATGATGTGGCGGCGCTCGCGGATTCCGGCTTCACCCCCGTATTCCTGCGCAATGCCACGGCTTTCGGGTTCTCCCCACGGCTGCGCGCCGATATCGTGCTCAACAATCTGGTCGGGTACGCGGTGCTCACCGGGGAGGTGCGGGTGCTGTCCGACGGCACGCCGTGGCGCCCGCTCGTGCATGCGCAGGACATCGCCCGCGCGTTCGCGGTATGTCTCGAAGCGCCGGCGCCCGCGATCCATTGCCGCGCGTACAACGTGGGCACCGAGACCAATAACCTGACCGTCGCGCAGATCGCCCAGGCGGTGGTCGACACCGTGCCCGGATCCACGCTCGTGATCACGGGCGAGGCGGGCGCCGATCCGCGTTCCTACCGCGTCGATTTCTCCGCCGCCCGCAGGGATTTGGGCTACGAGGCGCAGTGGAGTATTCCGGACGGCGCGGCCGAGTTGTATCGCGAGTACACCGCACGCGGCCTCACCACGGAGGCGTTCTTCCAGCGCTTCACGCGCCTCGCACACCTGAAGTCGTTGAAGGAGACGGGAGTTCTCGACGACGAACTGCGCCGGGTGAGGATCGGAGCGTGAGGCGGTCAAGCCCGCGGCGCGAGGCGATGGGCCGCGATCAGTTGCCGCCAGGAGCCCGCGCCCGCGTCGCGCTCCGAGACCACGGTGACCGGCTGCGGCCATTCGATGGCCAGCTCCGGATCGTCGTAGACCACGCCGAGGTCCTCGGCCGGATCGTGCGGCCGGTCGATCCGGTAGCAGACATCGGCCACCGGGGTCAGCGCCTGGAAGCCGTGCAGGAAGCCCGGCGGCACATAGAGGTGCCGGAAGTCGATGTCGTCGAGCTGGAATGCCTGTTGGCGGCCGAAGCTCGGAGAGTCCGGGCGGATGTCCACCAGCACGTCGTGCACCGCGCCGTGCGCGCAGCGCACCAGCTTGGCCTCACCGCGCCCGGCCCGGCCGTGCATGCCGCGCACCACGCCGCGGTAGGACCGCGATTGCGAGTCCTGCACGAAAGTCGCCGCCAGGCCGGGGATCCCGAGGTAGTCGTCGAAGACGCCGGCGTCGAAGGTCCGGGTGAACAGGCCCCGGCCGTCCCGGTAGGGCTGCGGCGTCAGCAGCAGGACGTCGGCCAACTCGGTCGGTTCGATGCGCACCAGGCCATGGTGCCATGAGCGGCGGGCGAATGCGCGAGTGTCGCGGATGCGGAACCGGGCCGCTGGTCCGGGTGCTGGATCTGGGGAAAATGCCTGCGGCAGATGACTTTCCGGCCGTCGACGCGATTCCGGATCTCACCGAGACCGGGCATCCCCTCGGTATGGATCTCTGCCGCACGTGTGGGCTGGCGCAGCTCGCCGAGGACGATACGGTCACCGCCGAGCCGCGTGCGGTGGAACCGCAGGCGCTGCGGGATCAGGCCGACGACGCCGTGTCCAGAGTCGCGGCGGCGGGCTGGCTGCGCGGCCGGACCGTGCGCGAGTTCGGCAGTCCGCACGGTGGCAGCTGGCTGTCGCTGCTGGGCGCCCGGGGTTTCACCGAAACCGCGGATCCCGCCGACGTCGTGCTGGACTGTTTCGGCATCATGCACGAGCCCGATCAGCGGGCCGCGTTCGCCCGGCGGGCGGCGGCGACCGCGCCGGGCGGCGTACTGCTGCTGCAATTCCATTCACTGCACACGATCGTGGCGCAACAGCAGTGGAATGCGCTGCGGCACGGTCATTTCGCCTACTACTCGCTGACCGCGCTGCGCGAGCTGCTGGCCGCGGCCGGGATGAGCGTGGCCACGGCCTGGGAGTTCGACCTCTACGGCGGCACGGTGCTGGTCGCGGCCGTGCACGCCCCGATCGACCCGGACGACACCGCACTGCGGATCCTGGCGGCCGAGTCGGCTGTCACGGAACCGGATACGCTGCGCACGCTGCAGGATGCGGCCGACCGGCAGGCGCGCGCGCTGCGTACCTGGCTCGAACGAGAAACCTCTTCCGGCCGTTCGGTGTACGCCTATGGCGCGGCTTCCCGCGCGGTGGCGCTGCTGCACCTGGCCGGCGTGCACCGCGGCCTGCTCACGGCGGTGGCCGATGCCTCGCCCGCCAAGCAGGGCTGCCGCATGCCGGGCACCGACGTGCCGATCATCGATCCCGCCGCACTGGTTGCCGCGCAACCGGATCGGGTGCTGCTCACCCTGCCCGACCTCCTGCCCGAGGTGCGCTCGCGGCTGCCGGAGCTGGACGGGAGGTGGGTGGTGGAAGTCCCCGGATCGCACTGAACGGCACTAGGATTCGCCCGGCACGGAGATCGCGCCGGGCTGGTAACGCGGTAAACCTGATGAGGGAATGGGGAGAGTCATGGGGAAGCAACAGCGCATGGTCACGCGCACGCTGGCGATCGCGGTCGTCGGCACCGTCGGTGTGGTGTTCGGGGGCGGAACTTCGAGCGCGGCCGTGGATGCCAGCAATTCGCTGGTGGACCAGCAGGGCCGCACCGTCGAGGCGATCGTGGCCGACACCAAGATCAACTTCGTACCGCCGCTGGACGGTAATCCGCTCACCCGGGAGTGGTTCCACAACGGCAAGGCCTGCTTCCACGTCTCCGGCGGCACCGGTGACTGGAACGGCCACATCACCATCGGCTACCAGGTCGGCTATCCGGCGACGCTGACCGGCAAACTCAATGTCCAGTACGAGACGCCGCAGCTGGAAGTCCAGGTCACCACGCCGCCGTCGCTCTACGTCTTCAACCTGATCCCGACCGTCGGCGGCGAACTCGATGTGGCCTTCGGTCCGGGCATCACCTCGGTGGACGCGGCCAATGGCGATGTCTCCGGCACCGACGGCTGCATCACCCTGGCGGGCTTCCACGGCACGGTGACCGGCGTGCTCGGCACCACCACGGTCCGCCCGTACGTCAAGCTGGTCAGCAGCACCGGCGACACCGTCATGGCCTACGGTCCGACGACCAGCAACTGAGGTGACCGGCAACTGAATCCGTTCAGTGCAGTAGATCCGGACGGCGCAACGCCGTTGCCACCGTCCGGACCCGCACCCGCTCCGCCGCGGCGCGGGCCAGCCGCCAGTCGCCGCCGAGCACCGCGCCCCGGCCGACGTACTGCGGATACTCCGAGCCGAGCCGATGGTGGAAACGCAGCATCTCGGTGAGCTTGCTGACCGTCGAGGTATTGCTGCACAGGTTGAAGCTCGAATTGCGCCAGGCCGCGAGCACTTCCGCCATGCCGAAGAACAGGCCGAACGCGCTCACCCGGGCGAACAGGTCCACATCCATGGGGAACACCAGATCACCGCGGAAGCCGCCCACCCGGTCGAAGTCCTTGCGGCGGAAGGTCGCCGCGGCGGTGGGCCCGAAATCGGCGGGGCCGCGCCGCACGATCACCCGCATGAGGGCGCGGACGTCCTTGGGGCCTAGTAGATCCGGTAGCCCGAGGCCCGATTCCTCGATCTTCCCGTCCTCGTCGATGACCTGGAACCGCGACGAGCAGATGGCGATCCCGTTATCGCCCAGCACCTCCAGTTGCCGGTCCAGCGCGCCGGGCAGCAGGATGTCATCGGCGCACACCACCTTCACGAAGCGGCCCGCGGACAGCGAGACGGCCTTGTTCCAGTTCTCGCCGATGGGCAGCGTCTCGTCGTTGCGGTGCACCCGCACGCGCGGGTCGTCGAAGGATTTCGCGATCTCGCCGGTGTCGTCGGTGCTGGCATTGTCCAGTACCAGGATTTCCATCTCGGTGTCCTGGACCAGAATCGAGCGCATGGTGGCCTCCAGGGTGCGCCCGGAATTGAAGGCCGGGACACACACCGAAAGGTTGTTCATTACTCCCCCTGAAGTGCTGCACTGCCGGTAACAGGTGCGGGCCGGTTCCCGTCATGCCCGTCCACGAGCCCGTATACCCGCTCCAGACCCGCGCGCCCGGCATCGATCTGCTCGACCGCCTTGCGCTGCAACGTATCCCGCAGATCGGGTGCAGCCTCCCACAGCTGCCGGATCGCACGGGTCAGTTCGGTTTCGAGGTGCTCGGAGTCGAGATGCACGATGCGCAACCCCGCGCCGGCCGTCTCGGCCTCCGCGGTGTTCGCCTCGAACATGTCGGCCAACCCATAGAACTTGTCGTCGTAATACTGGGACGCCGTTACAGCCACCGCCGGAATGCCTTGGGACAGTGCGAATACCGCCAGATGGTAGGCGCTCGTCACGAGTACCCGGCAGCGGGAGACCTGCCGCGCGACATCCTGCGCGGTGCCCGTGCGGGCGATGACCGGCCGGGTGCGGTGCGCCCCGCCCAGCAGTGGCAGGGTGTGGCGGCGGTCCTCGTCGTCGTATTCGGAGATGATGAGCGGGGCCAGCGCGGTGCCCAGGGCGCGGCCCTCGCGGCGCACCACCTCGCCGAGGGTGTCGCGGGCGGCATTGCTCACCTTGGAGTAGTCCGAGATGCGCAGGCACAGGCCCAGATCGGTGCCGATCTCCGGACGCCGCAGGCGGTAGGCGAATTCGACGGCGTCATCGCCGGTCACCAGGATGCGATCGGAGCGCACGCCGGCCTGCTCGAGCAGTTCGGGGCCGCGCAGGCCCTCGCGGACCGCGATGAGATCCACGCCCGGCAGCACCGCCGCCGCGCGGCGCAGCAGCTCGGGATCGCGCATGGGGCCGAGGCCCTGGCCGATCATCACATTCGGAATGCCGTGCTGCTGCGCGGCTTCCAGCAGGTTGAGGGTCCGGTGGGCCTGGTACTTGTCGATATCGGTCATATAGCCGCCACCCTGGGCAATGACCAGCGACGAATCGGCGACCGCGGCGGGGACCGGCGGCAAATCCGGCATGCCGTCGTCGCGCTCGGGCCGTGATTCGCCGGTGAGGGCGCGCATCCCGTCGCGCACCCGGTCGCGTGCCTCGCGCAGATGGTGTTTGGGCACTTCGGTGAGCGCCCGCCAGTGCACGGCCGCGGGACCGGTGAGGTGTACGGCGGCGGCTCGATCCAGCCGGCCGGGCACCCCGCCCGCGCCCCATCCGCTGCCTCTGCCCCATTGCCCGCCGCCGTAGGCGACCACCGGTTCGGCCTGCGGTAAGAGGCCGTTCAGTATGTGTGGCTGGTCGGTGAGCATGCCGATGCGCGCGTGCGGCCAGCGCTCGCGTAACCGCTCGACGGTCATCACCATCATCGCGATATCACCGCGATTGCGTAGCCAGTACTCGCCGTTGTCGATGAGTACCCGCAGTTTCCCGGCACCGTCCCCCGCGCCAGTTTGCCCCACGCTCGATTCCTTCCGACGCCCGGTTTGACGAGCATGAATTCGCAGGGAATCTATCGCACCGCTGTGGCTGTGCGCTACACCGGACAAATGCGGCAGGGCCGCGAAACGGCTTCATTCACAAGATCATCCGAGTTCCTGGGAGTTCGCTGTGCGCCGGCTTCAGCTGGGCAGCAGGGGCAGATCCATTTTGCTGCACAGCCAGCGGCCGTCCACGTAATCCATGGCCATGCCGATGGATTCGCTGCGCTGGTTGGCGTCCTTGCCGTTCACGGTATCGACCAGGTCGAAGTTCCCGGTGAACTCGTAGTGGGTGCCGCTACCGGAGGTGACGACACATTTGCCACCCGTGGAACGGGTGTGCGTGCCACTCTCCAGCAACATGCGCATGGCCGGAAGCACCCCCTGCAGCTGGGATTTCCAGTCTCCGGTGGCGCCGGCGAGCACCTTGGCCTGCCAGCCGTCGCCATTGCCGTAGTCATAGGTATTGACCAGCTGCCCGTAATCACACGCGGCCTTGATCGCGGCATCCTGGGACGGATTGTCCTTACCCGCCACGATCGCCGGCGCTCCCCCACCGGCATCGGCCGCCCCGAGCTTGAAATGCAGCGCACCGGTGCCGAATCCGATACCGATGGCGGCGGCCAGCACCACCACGACGAGCGCCGCCGACAGCAGCCATCGACGCCGCGAGCGGCGCCGCGGCACCGCCGGAGGCGATGCGTGGGAACCCTGGATCGGCGGCGCGGCAGCCGGTCCCGAGACGAAGTGCGGTGGCGGCGACGCCTGAGTGGGTGCCGTGTCCCAGCCGGCCGGGCGGGCGTCCTGGTTGGGCAGACCCGAGGATTGGACAGGCAGGCCCGGATTACTCCACGGATGGGTCGGGGCCGCGAGCGCCTGGGCCGCGGCGGTGGCGAGTTCACCACAGCTCGCGTAGCGCTGCTCACGGTCCTTGGCGAGGGCGCGGGCGATGACCGCGTCGAAGGCGCTGGGCACCGCGTGGTTTCGCTCGCTGGGCCGCGGGACGGGACCGCTGAGATGACCCGCCACCAGCTGGGCGGTGGATTCTCCCGGGTAGGGCAGTTCGCCGGTGAGCATGTGATAGAGGGTGCAGCCCAGGGCGTAGACATCGGCGCGGCGATCGACATCGGACCGGAGTTCGAACTGTTCGGGCGCCGCGTATTGGAAGCTCGCGTACATCTCACCGGTTCTGGTGATACCCGTGGTCTGGTCGAGGGCCTTGGCAATGCCGAAGTCCGCCAGGTAGACCCGCTGATCGGGCCCCCATTCCAGCAGGATATTGGCCGGTTTCACATCCCGGTGCAGCACGCCCGCACGGTGTGCGTGGTCGAGCGCGCGGGCGGTCTCGCCGATGATGCGGACCGCGTGGTCCGGGCGCAGCGCGCCCTCGCGCAGCACTGCGGACACATCGGTGCCCTCGATGTACTGCATGGCCATCCAGAGCCGATGCTCGGCATTGCCGCGCGCGTAGACGGTGACGATGTTCGGATGCGCCAGCCGCGCGGCCGTATCGGCCTCCCGCAGAAATCGCGCACGCACCTCGGGATCGTCGGCCTTGCCCGGCGCGAGCAACTTCAGGGCGACCGATCGCGGCAGGTCAGGGTCGCGCGCGAGATAGACCTCGCCCATCCCGCCGACTCCGAGCAGCCGTTCGACCTGATAGCCCGCGAATGCCTGCCCCGCTGAGAGTGTCCTCCCCAAACCGCACTTCCTCCGACCGCACTGCGCTGCCGATCACCCTAACCCACATGTACGCCGCTCCGGACGGGTCAGTTCGATTGCCGCGGGCAATCATTCGGCCGGCACCGGCCGCCCGGTCGATTGCGGAGCGATAACCCGCCCCGCCGCGCGCGGTGACATACACTTGCGCTGCAATGGCGCTCGGGCCGTGACCATCGGCCCGGTTCTGTCTGTGACGAACCCGGGGGTGAGGGTTTTGGCGCAACCGCTTCGGGTGCATATGACGGGTTCCGAGTGGTTTTCGGCGGCCCCCGGCGGACTGAATCGATACTTCACCGACCTGTACACCGCCCTCGCACGCGAGCCCGAAATATCCGTTACGGCAAAGGCATTCGGCGCCGCACCGGATGGCGCGGCCAGCTGGGGACCGACCGGCGGCTCGACCCTGCAACGGGCACGGGCGGCCTACCTGGATCGCGCGGACCTGCCGCGCGGGGCGGTCCTCGATCGCCATTTCTCGCTGTACGGGCCGTCACCGGTCCGGAATCCGCTGGTGGTGCACTTCCACGGCCCCTGGGCCGCCGAGAGCCGCATGGCCGGCGAGGGTGCGCGGGCGGTGCGGGCGAAGTACCTCCTCGAACGCCTGCGCTACACCTTCGCGGATCGGTTCGTCGTGCTGTCCCAGCACTTTCGGCAATTGCTGATCCACGACTACCGGGTGCCCGCGGATCGGGTCCGGGTGATACCGCCGGGCGTCGACCTGGACCGCTTCCCGGCGACCGAGCCGCCCACCGCTCCCGGCACCGTGCTGTGCGTCCGCCGATTGGAGCGGCGCATGGGTATCGATGTGCTGTTGCGCGCCTGGCCCGCGGTCCGGGCCGAGCAGCCGCACGCCCGCCTGGTGATCGTCGGAACCGGTACTGCCGAAACGGAATTGCGCGGTCTGGCGGGGGATGATCCCACCATTTCCTTCACCGGTGCCGTGCGCGATCGAGACCTCACCGAGCTGTATCGCCAGGCGGAACTGACCGTGGTGCCATCGCTGGCGCTCGAGGGTTTCGGGCTCATCGCGCTCGAATCCCTGGCGGCCGGTCGCGCCCCGATCGTGTCCGACTGTGGTGGATTGCCTGATTCCATCCGTGAATTGGATGCGAGCCTGATCGTCCCGCCCGGCGGTACCGAGGCCCTCGCCGCGCGGATCACCGCCGCCCTCGCCGGCGCGCGACCCGATCCCGGCCGGTGCCGCGCCCATGCGGAGACCTTCGCGTGGCCGATCGCCGCCCGCCGGCACCGCGACCTCTACGCCGAGCTCGTGAGCCTATGACACCGCCCGGGGCGAAACCATTGCGGGCGGTCTTCCTCGCGCATACCGCCGCGCCCTCCGGAGCCGAACTCGCCACCCTGCGCCTGGTTTCGGCCATGCCCGCGGGCCGGACCGCGGTCGTCTATACCGAGGACGGCCCCATGCTGCGCCGGATGGCCGAGCGCGGCATCGAAACCCGCGTGGTGCGCAATGATTTCGACTCCCGCGCCATGACCATCGACAAGGCCGGGGTAGGCAGTCTGCTGCGCGGCGGGCTCGGCCTGCTGCGGCTGGGCTGGCGGCTCGGCGCCACGATGCGCGAGCTCGGGGCCACCGTGCTGGTGGCGGGCAGCAGCAAGGCCATGCTCATGGGCGCGGTCGCCGCGCGCCGGGCCGGTATCCCGCTCGTCTGGCATGTGCACGACCGGATTTCCGCCGAGTACTTCGGCCAGTGGCTGGCCACCGCGGTCCGGCTGCTGGGCTGGCTGGCGGTGGACGGCTACATCGCCAACAGTCGCGGCACGCTCGCCTCGCTGTATACCTGGCGCCGGCGCGCGCTGGTCGCCTATCCGGGGGTCGAATACCGTTCGGTGAGCGAAGAGCCCGAGTCCGGTCGCCGTGAACAGCGCCCGGCGGCGGAGACCGTGGTCGTCGTGGTCGGCCGGCTCGCACCCTGGAAGGGCCAGGACCTGTTTCTGCGGGCCCTGGCCGATGTGCGGAACCTGCCGCGCGAGGTTTTCCTGGTGGGCGGCACCTTCTTCGACGAGCAGGACTACCGCCGGGAGCTCGAGGTCCGCGCCACCGCGCTGGATCTCCCGGTCATCTTCACCGGCCACGTCGAGGATCCGGAACCCTATCTGCACGAGGCGGATATCCTCGTGCACTGCTCGGTGCTGCCGGAACCCTTCGGTCAGGTGGTGGTCGAGGGCATGCGGGCCGGCTGCGCGGTCATCGCGACCCGGCCGGGCGGGCCGGAGGAGATCGTCGAGCCGGGTGTGAACGGGCTGCTGGTGGACGCCGGCGAGCGTGCCCGGCTCACCCATGCACTGGACACCCTGATCGCCGATCAGGAGCTGCGCACCAAGCTCGCCGCGGCCGCCCGGGTGCGGGCCCGTGATTTCGATGTCGCCGAATCGGCGCGCCAAGTCACCGAGTTCCTCACGACGGTGCCGGGAAAGCGGTGGCGCCATGGATGATCCGACGGAACAGCTGCCGGTCTACGAGCCGCCCACCACCCCGATGCGGGCCCCGGACAAGCTGCGCAGACTACGCCGGATGCGGCACGCCATCCCGGACGTCGACCAACAGGACGAGGCCTTCGACCACCAGGCGGGCGGCCTGCTCGGCCACTCCGCGACCGCCGACGCCGCATCCAACGCCCCGCCACACCACGATGGCGAACCCGGAATCGCCCGTGGCACACCGGCCTTCGATGAGGAACTGGCCGCACGGTATGCCGCGGGTACCGGCGGCCCGGTCGATCCCGCCTTCTACGGCGACCCGCGCCCCGGCGATACGGGCGCCTATCCAATCATCGGATCATCCGCTGACACAGCGGCTTTCAACGATCGACACACCCACCACCGTGACGCCACCGGTGCATACGCCCCGTCCGGCACCACCTCCGAACCCCCCGCGGTACCTGCCCCCGTGGTTCATGGCAGGCATCGTAAACCCAAGAAGAACGGTATGGGCGGGATCGCCGCCATCATCCGCGATATCGGCCTGGTGACCTTCGGCAAGTACGGCCAGTACATCATCACACTGGTCACCGTGCCGCTGCTGGCGCGCATGCTCGGACCGCACGGCACCGGTCTGCTCGCCATCGGAATGTCCTCGTACTTCATCGGTTCGCTGATGGTGGATCTGGGCGTCACCTCGTTCCTGGCCGCCCGGGTGCACGCCGACGACGCCAGCGATGCCGAGATCAACGGCCTGCGCGGCACCTATCTCGTCATCCGGGCCACCACCCTGTGCCTCATCGGCGCGGCCTTGCTGGCGAGTCTGGCATTCGGGGTGTCACCGAAGCTGCATATGGTGCTGCTGGGCCTGTTCGCCGGCGGCTTCTGGTCGATCTCGGAGGACTGGCTGCTCATCGGCCAGGGCCGGTTCGGGTCCTCGACCATGTATCAGGGTGTGGGCCGCATTCTGTATCTGATCCTGCTGGTCGCCCTGTTGCCGCGCTTCCCGAGCGCCTCGCTGGCCGTCCTCTGCCTGCTCGTCTCGTCGATCGCCACGGTCGCCCTGACTTGGTGGGATTCCTTCCGCCACTACGGCAGACCCGCCAGACCGCACGGGTTGAAGGCGGTATTGCGCATGGCCGCACCGGTCTTCACCTCGCGGCTGCTGGTCACCGGCTACGGCCAGGGCTCGGCCGCGGTGTACGGCGCGGTGCTGGAGGCGGCCTCGCTGGGCCTCTATTCGGCCGGGGACCGCCTCGTGCGGGCGATCCAGGCGACGCTCGATCCCATCGGCTTCGCCCTGCTGCCGCGCATGGCGCGCCGCGGCACCCATGATCAATTCTGGCGCAATTCGATTCAGGCGCTGGCGGCCTGCGTGACGCTGGCAAGCCTGGCGGTGATCTCGGTGTGGACGCTGGCGCCCGTGCTCATCCACCTCATCTACACCCGCGATTTCGACGGGGCCATCCCGTTGCTGCGGGTGGAGGTGCTGATCCTGCCCGCCACCACCGTGACCTCCTATGTCACCACCGCGATTCTGCCGGTCAAACGGGACACCATCGGGGTGCTCGTCGGCGCGATCATCGGTACCTGTGTCGCGCTGTGCGGACTGGCCATGGCGGTGCGCACGCAGTCGGTGTGGGCGCTGGTCTACGGCACCGTTTCGGCGGAAATCAGTGTCGCGCTGTGGTACATCATCCGGATGCGGTGGCTCGTCGTGCGCGAACGTGCGCAGCGCCGCAGGGCGGTCGAACCGGCCGCCGTTCTGATCACCAAGGGGGACTTGGCGTGAAGATGCTCTTCGTCGGCGACGATTGGGTGGGCAGCAATGCCCGCTCCCTCGCCGATGGGTTCCGGCAGGCCGGGCACGAGGTGGTGGTGATCGATACGACACCGGTCACCCTGCCCGCGCGGCTGTCGCCGCCGTGGGTGTACACCAAGGTCGCGAAGCAGCGGGCGCCCTGGAATGTGGCGGCCCTGCATCGCGATATCGACAGCGCCGCTGCCGCATTCGCCCCGGATGTACTGTTCGCCTTCAAGGCGGTGCATCTGGATCAGCAACGGCTGCTGGACACTCCGGCCCGGCTGCACGTGCACTACAGCCCCGATGACGTATCCAACCCGTACAACACCAGCCCCGCTTATCTCGCGCACGAATCGCGGTGGGATCTCATCGTCACCACCAAGCAGCACAATGTCGAGGAGCTGCGGGCGCGGGGCGCGCGAGCCGTGAAATTCGTTCGTAGCGCATATGATCCGGCGCTACACCACTTGACGGCGCGGCGCCGGGCGCGGCGGTTCCTGGTCGGCTTCATCGGCGCGGTGCGCCCCGACCGGGAAGACCTGCTGGTCGCGCTGGCCCGGAAACACCACGGCGACATGCTGTTGCGCGGGCCCGGGTGGCGGCGGGTGCGCGCACTGTGGCAAACCGGGGCGCAGGTGGGCGGCGCGGTCTACGGTGAGCATTTCTCCGCCGCGGTCGCCGCGGTGACCGCGAACCTGGTGCTGCTCAACTCCGACAACCGTGACACCCATACCTGCCGCACCTTCGAAGTGCCCGCCGCCGGCGGGCTTTTCGTGGGCGAACGCACCGCGGAGCATGCCGAACTGCTCCAGGACGAGGACGAATGCTTGCTGTTCTCCGACCACGACGAACTGCACGAGATCCTCGCCCGGTGCGCCGCGCATCCGGAGCAGGCGGCCAAGGTCGCCGAGGCCGGTTATCGCCGGATCACCGGCGGCGGGCACCGGTATGCCGACCGGGCCCGCGAGATCACCACCGCGCTCGGATGATTCGGCGGTACGAACCGGTGGGATGGCGGCGGACAGCAGGTAACAACCTGCCCCGAGGGACTGACATATACGTGATGGAGGACAGCTGATGGCCCCCGCACAATTGGAAGTCTCCCTGGTCGCCGGTGCGCTGGCGACCATTGTCGTGGCCGCGATGTACCTGCCGGGCGTGGTCCGGGTATTCCTGATCGCGCAGTCGGCGCACTGGTCGCTGTCCTATGTGGGGCGGCCGGTGGTGCTGCTGTGGGTGCAGCCGACCCCCAATTACGGTGACAATATCCCGGATCCGCGGCTGGCCGATTACGGCTACGACGGGGGCATCGCGATGGTGCTGCACCCGGTGGTGTTCGGGCTGTGGGTGTATGCGGGGCTGATCGTCGCCTATGCGGTGTGGTCGCGGCTGCGCGGCCTCGATCCGGCCGCCCGGCCCGTACCTTTCGCCGGCAATCCGGAGTTCACCGGGACCCTGGTCGTGCTCTACGCCATCGGCACGCTCGGGCGGTTGGCGGCCTATGCCACCGGCACCTCGGGTAAGGCCGGGGAGCTGGAGAGCCCGAGCCCGATCATCAACCTGGTCACCATCATGGCCACCCTGGGCGCCATCGGGCTGATCGTCTTCTATCGCAACGACAGTGCCCGCACCACCATGCTCGTGGTGGGTGTGCTCACCGCCGGTGAACTGGTGTGGACGGCGATCGTGCAATCCAAGACGCCCATCATGGGCGCCGCCCTGGCCATCGCGGTGCGCTTCGCGCTGACCGGCTGGAACCGCGTGAAAGTGATCGGGGTGCTGGGGATCACGGGCGTGGCCATCGGCGGCTTCGGCTGGCTGCAATCGCTCAAGACCGATGCGGCGTCCAAGGCCGAAGCCGCTCAGGTCGATTCGCAGTACCCGGCTATCGTGCACCCGTTCCTGAGCATGCTGCGCCGCTTCGATCTGCTGGAGGCGGCCACCGATGCCTGGTTCGCCGGGCCGAACTCCTGGCTGTCGCCGAAAGATGTTGCGGTGCACGCCTTCCAGAGCCTCATCCCCACCCAGCTGCTGGGAGCGGAGAAGTTCCGGTCCGGCGCGGCCTGGGCCGAACAGGTACGCGGGCGGTCCGTGGACATGTCGACGGTCGAGGTGTCGCTGGCCGAGGGCAATATCAACGAAGGCTATGTGCTGGCCGGCTATCTCGGGGTGGCGATCGGGGTGACCGTCACCTTCATCTCGCTGCTGCTGTTCACGCGCGCCCTCTACAGCCGCTACCTGGCGGTGGCCATCCTGGGTTTGTCGGTCATCGAGGTGCCCGTGCTGTTCGAGCGCGGCGTGCTCGGCACGGTCGAAATGCTCGGCAAATACCTGCAGGCCGTCGTGGTGGCCTGGCTGGTCTATCTGATCGTCGGCGAATACCGCAGACGGGTGCGAGAGCTGTCGGGGGTACCGCTACCACCCGGGAAAACGAGGACTGCGCAATGGGTTTGATCGACTTCTGGCATCTGTTCCGGCGGCGCTGGCCGATCGTGGTGGCGGCGGTGCTGGTCTGCACGGCGGCGGGGGTGGCCTACGCGCGCACGCTACCGACCGTGTACACGGCCTCCAGTTCGGTGTACGTGTCCATGGCGACGGGCACCTCGGTCAATGACTCGTATCAGGGCGGGCTGGCCGCGCAGCAGCGCGTGCGCACCTACGTGGATCTGGCGACCAGCGTCACCGTGGCCACCTATGTGCACGATCAGCTCGGATTGTCGGAGTCGGTGAACGATCTGCGCGGCCGCATCACGGCGGTCGCGCCACCGGCCACCACCATCATCGTCATCTCGGTGCAGGACTCCACCGCCGCCGGCGCACGCATCCTGGCCGACCAGGTGGTCTCGCAGTTCCGCGCCCTGGTCTCGAAGCTCGAAGTCACCCAGGACAATGCCGCGCCGGCCGCGCGCGCCGAGGTGATCGACGCCGCGCAGACCCCGACCCAGCCCAGCGCACCGCAGAAGAAGCGGTACTACATCCTCGGTCTGCTGGCCGGGCTGGTGCTCGGGCTCGGCGCGGCACTCACGCGCGACCGGCTCGACAAGCGGTTGCACACCTCCAGCGATCTGGAGGCCATTCTGCCGGTGCCGATCCTGGGCATCATCGATGACGGAAGGCCCGGTGCGGCAGGCGAACTGCGGCGGCTGCGCACCCGGCTCACCGAGGATCCCGAACGCCATACCATACTGCTGACCTCCCTGTCGCCCGAATCGGAACCGGATGTCGCCATCGGGCTGGCCCGCACCTTCGCCGATACCGGCGCGCAGGTGGTGCTGGTGGATGCCGACACCAGCGGTCGCGGCTCCAGCCGCCGGGTGCCCGCGGGGTCCGGGTTCGGGCTGGCGGAATTGCTGCGCAACAATGCCGATCCCACCGCGGTGGTCTCGGACTGGCCGGAGACCGGCATCGCCGTACTGCCCATCGGCGGCATCGATCTGAACACGCCGGATCTGCTCGACTCCGAGCGCTTCGGTGAGATCCTGGCCAAGCTGACCGCCGACTTCGACCACGTGATCGTGGAGGCCGCGCCGGTGACCGCGGCCGCCGACGCCATCGCGCTGGCCCGCCGCTGCGATGCCGCCATCGGCGTGGTGGAGCTGGGACACACCACCGTCCCGCAAGTGCGCGGCGCGCTGGCCACTTTCGGGCGCGAGAACAAGCGGCTCATCGGTGCGGTGGTGATCTCGCGCGCGCCCAGCGGTTTCCGGCATGCGGTGCGGCATCCGCTGACACTGGTCCGGCGGTGACGATGCACGACGGGGGTACCGGAGATGACAAGCCGGGAGCGCGCCTGCGGCGCAGGCGCATGCTGTCCGCGGGCTTCGGGGCGGCGGCCGTCCTGCCGCTCACCGTGGCCTGTGGGGCCAAGGATTCCGGCAGCGGTCTCGAGTTCCGGTCCCCGCACGTGACCGATCAGCCCGCGGCCCGCAATATCCGGGATTTCGGCGCGGTCGGCGACGGGAAGGCCGATGAGACGGCCGCCTTCGCCGCCGTGGCCGCGGTCGGCGACCGGCCGCTGGTCATCTACATCCCGGCCGGGCAGTACAACGTGAAAAGCTTTCCGGCGCTGCCGGATTACGCCACCGTGCTGGGTGACGGCGCGGATGTCACGATGATCAACTACGACGGCAACGGCACGCTCATCGAGTTGCAACGCCGGCAGCGGGTCCGGTTCTCCCGCATCGGCTTCTACCTGTCCGGTCCCACCGCCACGGCGGTGCGGCTCTCGAACTGCTTCCGCTGCACCTTCGATCAGGTGGTGCTGCGCGGCAATCATCTCAGCGACAATGCCCCGCGCTTCGTGCAGCAGCGTGGGCTGGTGCTGGATCAGAACACCGGCGGCACCGCCGTGATCAATTGCGATATCAACAACTTCGGCTACGGGCTCGTCACCTCGTGCATCCAGAACTATGTGACAGCCTCGAAGTTCACCAACAACCACATCAGCGTGCTCGGCACCGGCGGCGATCACAATGCCGGATTGGCGCTGGCCAATGTGGAATTCGTCTCCGACACCGATCCCAGGACCACCGACCGCCACATTCTGGTGGACGGCCCCGCCAATGACTGGTGGCTGACCAATGTGTGGTTCGAGGGCGCCGACACCGCCCTGTCCATCGGCGGCAGCGCGGGCGGGCCCGCGCAATTCGGGATGGTCAACTGCAAGGTGGCCGCGCGCTCGGTGTGCCTGGACCTGATCTACTGCCGGCAGCCGTATCTGGCCAATGTGCAGTTCGATCCGGATCTGAACGCACCGCCGGTCGAGGTGCGGGTCGACAGCAAGAACGTGCCCGAGGGCACCGCCATCAATCTCGTCTCCGGGTCGTTCGACGACGTCGATCCGAAGGCCTTTCCGGACGGCTGGCATGTGATCGGACGCGGGGCGATTCACGGGGCACGGTTCGCGGGCACCACGGTGGCGCAGGCCACCACCGCCGATACCGACATCTTCCAGGCGCAGGATCCGGGCGGGGGCGTACAGTCCGCCATTCTCGGAAGTGGCGCCTTTCTATCCGATCGCACCGAAGGGGGAGTCGTGCTGAAGGATTCGGCAGGGACATATTGGCGGCTGTCGGTCGACACCGACGGCTCGGTCAAGACCTCGTCGCTGGGCAAGCAGCGACCGCACTCGTGAGTTCCGGTCTCGCGCGGAGACAGCTGGGTCCCGCCCAATTACACGGCTGCACGATGGTGCTGCGCCCGCCCCGCTTCTCCGATTTCGCGCAGTGGCGGCGATTGCGGCTGCACGACCGCAAGCTCATCGAGCCGTTCTGGCATTCCTCACCGCTCACCTGGGCCGAGCGGCATACCGAGAAGCATTGGGTGCGTGAGGTTCTCGAAACCCGCGCCTTCGCGCGCGAGGGCAAGCGGCTGGCCACCGTCATCGAGATCGACGGGCGTTTCGCCGGGCAGGTCGAGATCGGCAGCATCGATCCGCAACTCCGGCAGGGCGAGATGGGGATCTGGCTCGACGCCGCCCTGGCCCGGCACGGATTCGGCGGACTCGCAGCGGGTTTGATCCTGGACTTCGGCTTCGACACGCTCGGCCTGGAGCGCATCATCGCGCCCATCTCGCCGGCCAATATCGCGGCCGCGGCCGGGGCCATGGAACTGGGATTCGTGCCCGAAGCCCGGATGGCGCAGCATTTCGACGTGGGCGGGCAACGCACCGATCATCTGCTGTACGCCATGACGCGGGAGGAACTGCCGCCCAAGGGATTCACCGATATGTGGGTCGAGCGCATGCTCGACCGCGACGACGAACCGCCGCGGCTCGGGATCCCCATCCTCTACGAAACACCCGGCACCGCGGCCATTCTCGGCGTCTCCGCGCGCTTCCGCGCCGGGCAGCTGCGGCGAGCGGCCCAGCGGGTGCTGCCCGCCGCCCCGGTGCACCTACCACTGCCCGGCTATCCCGGTGCGCGCCTGCGCAGTCCGCTCGTATCGACCGGTCTGCGCTCCGCCGACGGACTGCTGTTCCACCTCGAGGTCGACGGCCGCAGGGCCGGGGAGGCCCGGCTGCTCGATATCGACCTGTTCGATCGCCATGCCCGGATGCAGATCCGGGCCGATCCCGCCCGCGCCGACGACGGCGTCCGCCTGGCGGCCACCTGGGCCCTGCTGGACCATGCGGTCCACGGTCTCGGACTGTTCCGGGTGTACTCGGCCATTGCCGTCGAGGACACCGAATCCGCAGCGGTCGCCGCACGCGCGGGACTGCTAGAGGAGGGAATCATGCGCAGCTACATCGGACTCGACGGACACCGCGGCGACCACGCCTTGTGGGCCGTGACGGCCGGAGGTGAGCACCGTGCGTAAATTCGCTCGCAGCAACAAGATCCAGGACCGGCTGCACCAGCTCGTACCGGGCGGGGCGCACACCTATGCCCGCGGCGCGGACCAGTATCCGGAGGGCATGGCCCCGATCCTGGTGCGCGGCCACGGCGCCCGGGTGTGGGATCGCGACGGCAACGAATACGTCGAATACGGGATGGGGCTGCGCTCGGTCACCCTCGGGCACGGGTACGCGCCCGTGGTGGAGGCGGTCGCCCGGACCATTGCCGACGGGGTCAGCTTCTCCCGGCCCACCGAGCTGGAACTGCTTGCGGCACAGGATTTCCTGGACCTGGTGCCCGGCGCGGACATGGTGAAGTTCGCCAAGAACGGCTCCGATGCCACCACCGCCGCGGTGCGCCTGGCGCGCGCCGTCACCGGACGCGAGACGGTGGCCGTCTGTAATCAGCCGTTCTTCTCGGTGGACGACTGGTTCATCGGGACCACCGACATGAACGCGGGCATCCCGACCGTCTCGACGGTGTCGTTCCGCTACAACGATCTCGGCTCGCTGGCCGAGGTGCTGGAATCGGAGCAGGTGGCCTGCGTCGTGCTGGAACAGGCCACGGCGCTGGCCGAACCGCAGCCCGGATTCCTGGAAGGCGTACGCGGCCTGTGCAACCGGCACGGGGCGCTGCTCGTCTTCGACGAGATGATCACCGGATTCCGATGGGCCGCGGGCGGAGCCCAGCAGGTGTACGGCGTGCGGCCCGACCTGTCCTGCTGGGGCAAGGCCATGGGCAACGGTTTTCCCGTCTCGGCGCTGGCGGGCAAGCGTGAGTACATGGAGCTGGGCGGCCTGCGCACCGATGCGGACCGGGTCTTCCTGCTCTCCACCACGCACGGCCCCGAGACCGCCTCCCTCGCCGCCTTCCGTGCTGTGGTGCACGCCTACCGGACCACCGATCCGGTCGCGCGCATGGAGGCCGCGGGCCGCCGCCTGGCCGACGGCGTGAATGCCATTGCCGCGGCGCTGGGTATCGCCGATCACCTCCAGGTCGTCGGCCGCCCGTCCTGCCTGATCTTCCTGACCAAGGACCCCGACGGGAACCCCTCCCAGCCCTATCGCACTCTCTTCCTCCAGGAACTCCTCGAGCGCGGCGTCCTCGGCCAATCCTTCGTCACCTCCGCCGCCCACACCGACGCCGATATCGACCACACCATCGACGCCTGCCACGACGCCGCCACCGTCTACCGCAAGGCCCTCGAAAGCGGCACCGTCGAAGGACTCCTCCGCGGCCGCCCGGTAGCCCCGGCCCTCCGCCGCACCGCCGCCCCCCGCCGCCTCCCGGACGGAGCGGGCCGTTGACCGCGCGCCGGATTGCCATCGTGCACGAGCGGTTCACCGAGTACGGCGGCTCGGAGGCGGTGATCGCCGAGTTCATGAAGACCTGGCCCGGCGCGCCGGTGTTCGCGCCGATCGTCGAGGACGACTGTGCGCGTGCCCTTTTCGCCGCCGTTCGGGACGGATCGCCTGCCACCGAGGTGGCTGCCGTGCGCGATACGTGGCTCTCCCGAGCGCACATCGCGTCCGGGCGGCGGTCGCATGCGCCGTTGCTGCCGTTCGTGCCGCGGGCGCTGCGTGGGCTGCCGTTGCGCGGGGAGTACGACGCGGTGGTGATCAGCCATCACGCGTTCGCCACGCAGGCGGCGCTGGCGACGGATGCACCGGTGATCGCTTACGTGCACAGTCCGGCTCGGTGGGCCTGGGACAAGGAGTTTCGGCAGCGGGAGGCCGGGGGGCGGGCGGGGCAGCTGGCGCTCACCGCGCTCGGGCAATTGGCGCGGCGCAGTGAGTTGCGGGCGGCGCCGCGGTTGACGCATGTGGTGGCCAATTCGCAGGCGGTGGCCGAGCGGGTGCGGGATTGGTGGGGGTTGCCGGCCTCGGTGGTGAATCCGCCTGTGCGCGTGGAGCGTTTCGCGCCGGATCCGGCGGTGGAGCGGGAGGACTTCTTCCTGTTCGCGGGGCGGCTGGTGCCCTACAAGCGGCCCGATCTCGCCATTGCGGCGGCGCGGCGGGCCGGAGTGCGGCTGGTCGTGCTGGGCGAGGGCAGGTTTCGCAAGCAGCTGGAATCGCTTGCGGGGCCGGAGACCACGTTCCTGGGGGCGGCCTCCGACGAGGTCCTGCTCGATATGTATCGCCGCTGCCGGGCCTTGCTCATGCCGGGGATCGAGGACTTCGGCATCGTGCCGGTGGAGGCGATGGCCTGTGGCGCACCGGTGCTGGCGGTCGGTGCGGGCGGCGCCCTCGACACCGTGATTCCGGGCATATCCGGCGAGCACGTGGCGCCCGGCAGCGACGAGGCGGTAATCGCCGGATTCGCCCGTATCATGCGGGAATTCGACCCCGCGGCGTACCCGCAGGAGACCATCCGCAAACATGCCATCGGCTTCTCACCGGAGGTGTTCCGCAGCCGGATTGCGGACATTGTGTCGCGCAACTGCCGCTGAACGACTATTCATGGAATTCGACGCATTTCGTGAGTAGCGAACAGCATGGACAGCGGAACAGGGTGAGGCAGTGGGAGGCGGGAGCGTGGGCCGGGCACTGGTGACCGGCGGCGCCGGCGATATCGGCCGCGCGGTGGCCCGGCGCCTGACGGCGGCGGGATGCGAGGTGATCATCGCCGATCTGGATTCGGATGCGGCGCAACAGCTCGCGGACGAACTCGGCCCGACGGCCGCTGCCTGCCACCTGGATCTCGGCGATCCGGACAGCATCGATGCGGCGGCGACCGCCGTACTCGCGGGCGGCACGCTGTCGGCGCTGGTGCACTGCGCGGGCGCGGCCATTGTGGAGCCCTTCCTCGACAGCAAGCCCGAGCACTGGGATCTCATGCTGCGGGTGAACCTGCGCGGCCCCATGCTGCTCACCCAGCGACTGCTGCCGACGCTGCAGGAAACCGCCTCCGCGCGCGTGGTTTTCGTCTCCTCGGACGGCGCCCGCGCCGGCGCCGCCGGGGAGGCCGCCTACGCCGCGTCCAAGTCGGGCCTGTTCGGATTCGCCAAATCGCTGGCCCGCGAGGTCGCACGGCATGATGTGACCGTGAATGTGGTGTGCCCGGGCCCGATCGAGGGCCGCATGGTCGCCCGCACCATGGCGGACCACCCCGGCAATCTGGACGCCCTGCAGCGCGCCATCCCCATGAAACGTCTCGGACAACCGGAGGAAGTCGCCGCCCTCATCGCGTGGCTGGCGAGCCCGGAAGCCAGCTACATCACCGGCCAGCTGATCAGCGTCAGCGGCGGCATCACCATGCACTAGGAGCGGCCCCTCATGACCAAGAATCCGATAGTCGACGCCCACCTTCATCTCTGGAAGATCACCGACCACCCCTGGTATCCCGGACTGACGCGCTTCCGCCCCGAGATCGCCGTGGACTTCCTGCTCGACGACTACGACCGCGCCGCCGGGGACACCGAAGTGTCCGCCCTCGTTCATGTCTCGGCGACCACCACACCGCACACCTATCTCGACGAGACACGCTGGGTCGACGAACTGGCCACCGCCGCGAACCGCACCCTCGTCTCGATCGGCACCGTCGATCCCACGCTCCCGCACCCGGAGCTGCTCGACCACCTCGAACAGCAGTCCCGCTCACCACGATTCCGCGGCCTCCGCGTCTTCGCGGGCCTGTCCCCCAACACCCCGGCAGCCGATGCGATAGCGAGCTGGCTCCAGGACCGCGACGCCGTCTTCGATCTGGTGACCCGCCCCGACGACATGCTGGACTGGATCGACTTCCTGGCCGGCTACCCCAACCTGCGCGTGGTCCTCGAACACCTCGGCATGCCCCGCAGCACCGAGCCCGACGACCGCGCCGCCTGGCACAACGCGCTCTCCTTGGCCGCCAAGGAAACCCAGTGGCTGTGCAAGCTCTCCGGCCTCGGCCTCATCTGCCCCGATCTGTCCTGGCCCACCCTCGAATACTGGCTCGAGTCCAGCGTCCACCTCTGGGGCTGGCGCCGCCTCATGTTCGGCTCCAATATGCCCGTCGACTCCACCGCGGGCACCTACACCGAACTCCTCGCCACCGTCGACCGCATGGTCACCGCCGACGCCACCGACCAGGAGGCCGACTTCTTCTACCGCACCAACGCCACCGACACGTACCGCATCTCATGACACACGAGTGGCAATGCCCCGATTACGCCGATCCCGCCGCCTTCACCGAACAAGAGGTGACGCTCGGGACCGGCCCGCTCGCCGTCCCCGGCACCCTGACCGTGCCGACGGCCGCGGGCCCGCATCCGGCCGTCGTGCTGCTGGCCGGGTCCGGCCCCAATGATCGTGACGAGACCCTCTCGCACCGTCCCTGGAACAAGACCTTCAAGGATCTCGCCTGGGGCCTCGCGACCAGAGGCATCGTGGTCCTGCGCTTCGACAAGATCAACCGCGTGCACCCGCAGTCGCTCGATCCGGAAACCTTCACTCCGACAGCCGAATACGCGAACGAGGCCCAGGCATCGATCGCCATCGCCGAAACCGAACCCTCCCTGGCCGGCCTGATCATCATGGCGGGCGGCACCCAGCCCCCGCACCGAGCCCGACAACCACCAGTTCTTTCCGGGCACCGGACTCTCCACACCCGCCTAGTACGAAGACGCACTCCACGTCGACCCGGCGGTCATCACCGATATCGCCGACTGGATCGCCGGGCTCACCCAGAGCTGAGCTGGGAGACGAGGCGGCTGCCGGTGAGTTTGTACTCGGAGCCGGTGAGTTCGTACATGCTGACGAAGCCGTCGAGGTCGTCGGATTCGGTGTCGCCGCGCACGATCCAGTAGTGCTGGATGCCGAGCATGGCGTAGACGCGGAGTTTGTCGATGGCCTCGCGGACCTGGGTGGGTTGCCAGACGGCTTCGACGACCGCGAAGAGGCTGGCCGGGTCGTGGGTGGTGCTGTGTTTGCCGGGTTGGTGGCCGAGCCGGAAGACGACGCCGTCGGCGACGAAGTTGTGGTGGCCGGTGTCGCCGCGGGCGAAGCCGGTGTCGGCGATGTATTGGTCGCCGGCGATCTCGTAGCCGTGGCTGCGCCAGAACTCGAGCACGCAGAACACGATCCGGGAGTACCAGAACGTGACGGGCATGACGCTCAGCTCCAATCGGCCGGATCGTAGTTCCCACGCCCAGCCGCGCGGCACCAGCGGCAGGGCCTCGAATTCGGCGCGGGTGCGGACGCCCGTGAGCGGTAGGTCGAGCTGTTCGCGCACGGCTCCCTCCGGTGGTTCACACGCCGACAAGACTGGAACACCATAACCTCACATTTGCCAGGCAGGCCGTTCACCAGCAGTTTTGCCGGTCAACAGGGCGATTCGGGCGGATGCCGGGCCGCCGGCCGCCGGCGATCGCCCGGCAAACCCGAGTGACCTGGTACACAGCGCGCCCAGCGGGTTAGCTGGTGAATTGCCTACTGCACCTTCCGGTTACACGAAAACCCTTGTTACACATAACAACTGAGATAGCGGCGAGGTGACCATTCACACACCGGTCAGCGGCCGGTTCCGGTTGTACGGCCAACCCGGCGCCCGTAAAGTTACTCACCAGTTAGGCACGAGGATGTTCCTACCCTCGGCCCGACTTCTGATAAGGGGGCCGATCACTTCACGTCCGCATCCACCGACGCATGTCGGACGAACAACGTTGGGCACCAACACGTTCGTAATTAAGGAGGGGACGATGGTTTCCTACATCGTCACGGGCGGCACCGGGTTCCTGGGCCGTCGCGTCGTCGCCGCGCTGCTGGAGCGTGATCCGCAGGCCGTGATCCACGCGCTGGTCCGCGAGGCCTCGGTCGCGAAACTGCGGGAGATGGCGGCCGGCTGGGGGGCCGAGGACCGCGTCTTCCCGCTCGTCGGCGATCTGGCCGCGCCGAGCCTGGGACTGCAGGGGGTCGAGGAACTGGGCTACGCGGGCGCGGCGCCGCACGCCGATCACGTCGTGCACCTCGGCGCGGTCTACGACATGACCGCCGACGAGGAGGTCACCTACGCCGCCAATGTCGCGGGCACCCGCGCGGTGGTCGACCTGAGCCGCGCCATCGGCGCCATGCTGCACCACGTCTCGTCGGTCGCGGTCGCGGGCGATCACAAGGGCAAGTTCTTCGAGGACGACTTCGATCTGGGTCAGGGCCTGCACTCGCCCTACCACCGCACCAAGTTCGAGGGCGAGAAGCTGGTGCGCGAGGCCGCGGGCGTGCGCTGGCGGGTGTACCGCCCGGCCATCGTGGTCGGCGATTCGCAGACCGGTGAGATGGACAAGATCGACGGTCCCTACTACTTCTTCCCCGCCATCGCGGGGCTGAGCGCACTGCCGTCCGAACTGCCCCTCCCGCTGCCGGATCTGGGCGCCACCAATATCGTTCCGGTGGACTACGTGGTCGCGGCCATGGTCGAGCTCATCAACAAGCCGGGGCTGGTGGGCCGTACCTTCCACCTGACCAATCCGGAACCGCAGCCGTTCACCGCGATCTACAACGCGCTCGCCCGCGCCGCCGGTGCGCCGACCGCCGCGGTCACGCTGCCCGGCTCGCATGCCGCGCTGCACGCGCTGGGCGGCCTGCCCGGCGTGCCCACCGTGCGCGATTTCCTGTTGGAGCGCTTCGGCATTCCCGCCGAGGTGGCCCCGCACACCGCCTTCGAGTCGGAGTTCGTCTCCGAGTCCACCCGGGCGCAGTTGCGCGGCACCGGCATCGAGGTCCCGGCCTTCGAGGACTACGCCGCGACCCTGTGGAAGTACTGGCGCGCCAACCTCGATCCGGATCGCGCCCGCCGCGTCGTCGGCGAACGCCTGGAGGGCCGCATCGTCCTGATCACCGGCGCCTCCACCGGCATCGGCCTGGCCACCGCGCACGCGGTCGCCAAGCGCGGAGCCACCGTGCTCATGGTGGCGCGCACTCCGGAGGACCTGGAGGCCGCCGCGGCCGCGGTGCGCGCCGAAAGCGGTGCGGCACAGGCGTACACGTGCGATATCACCGATGAGAAGTCGGTGGAGTTGCTCGTCAAGCAGGTGCTCGCGGATTACGGGCATGTCGATTACGTGGTGAACAATGCCGGCCGGTCCATCCGCCGCTCGGTGCTGAACTCCACCGACCGCATGCACGACTTCGAGCGGACCATGGCGGTCAACTACTTCGGTGCGGTGCGGTTGATCCTCGCGCTGCTGCCGTCCATGCGGGAGCGCCGCTTCGGGCATTTCGTGAACATCTCCTCCATTGCCGTGCAGACCAAGGTGCCGCGCTTCGCCGCGTATGTGGCGAGCAAGTCCGCGCTGGACAACTTCAGTGAGATCGCCGCGGTCGAGAACGCCGATGCGGGAATCACTTTCACCTCGGTGCGGATGCCGCTGGTGCGCACGGCCATGATCGCGCCGACGGATCTGTACAAGTCGATTCCGGTGCACTCGCCCGATCAGGCCGCCGATATCGTGGTGCGCGCGCTGGAGCACCGGCCGAGCCGGATCGACACTCCCATCGGCACGTTCGCGCAATTCGTCGACACCGTGATGCCGTCGGTGAAGCGCGCGATCCTGTCGCAGGGTTTCCGGATGTTCGGTGAGTCCAAGGCCGCCGAGCCCGGCGCCGTCCCGGCGCCCGAGGCGACCGAGCCGGCCGGGGACGCCCCCGCGAAGCGTGAATCCCGCAGCCCGCTGCTGGCTCTCGCGCCGATCGTGCAGCCGCTCATGGGCCTGCCCGCCCCGGCGGCGCGGTTCACCAACCGCATCCCGGGCCTGCACTGGTAGTCCTGTCGGCGTAATTCACTGCCTCACAATGGAATAAGCCCGGCGAGCGTACTCGCCGGGCTTATTCCTTTCGGGGATGCCCCTCCCCTTGCTCAGATCAGCAGCGATCAGACGTGGTCCGCGGCGAAGTTCGCCGCCATTCCCAGATCGCTCGCATAGGCGGTGTGCTGACTCGCGTCCACGCCGCCGCCGCAGATGGGATCGCCTGCCATGCACCAGTCTCCGGTGCGGCCGAGGAACTGATCCGGCACGCTCCAGCCCAGCGCCCGCATGGGGTCGCCGAAGAGCAGGATGGCCGCCACCTTGTCACCGAGGTAGTCGGGCAGCTGCACCCGTCCCGGGTACCAGGCGACCACACCGGTGCCCAGCGCCGCGTGCACGACGGCCGCGCCCTGCGAGTAGCCGACCAGGATGAACCGCTGCGCCGGGCACGAAGCCGCCTGCGCCGTCAGGTGATTCACCAGGTCCGCGCTGCCCGCGCCGATATTGAAGGTGAGGTCCGCCGGGTAGTTGACGGGGTACGCATCGGTGGAGACACCCAGCCGATCCTGCAATATGCCGTACAGCGGATCCCCGACTTCACTGCCGAGGTAGCCGGGTTCGCCGGTGCCGCGTGCCACCACCACGTCGATGTCCGCGCACGAATCCGCGCGGGCCTGCGGTAGCGGGAAGACGAACACACTCGCCACTAGTAAGGCGAGGGCGACGAACACCCAAGCTATACGCCATTTTCCAGACAGCAACACCTTCCGGTCGCCCATTGCTCTCACCCTCTCACGCCGTTATGAGAAGCTCGGTGACTCTTGTCAGTGACAAGAGACGCATCACCGGGCCATGTGACCCAAGGTAAAGACGACCTGAGGTGGCGGCAACGAGTTCCACTGGAGAGATACCCAATCGGAGCCCAACCGTATCCCATTCAAACTTGTTATCTACAAGCTACTTTGAGGCAACGAAGTGGATACGGATGGGATCGGGACCACACCGCGAACGGCGCGCAATGTAGAACCAGTTCTCATAGGGTGTTGGTATGGAACGACTTACAGGGCTCGATGCGAGCTTCCTCTATCTCGAAACAGACACTCAGCTCTTACATGTCTGTGCACTGCTGATACTCGACCCCGCCGCGGACGGCGTGGAGTTCGATCACGAAGTCTTCAAGGCCGAGCTGGGCCGCCGGCTACCGCTCATTCCGGCCATGACGCGGCGGCTGCACGCGGTGCCGCTGAACCTGGATCACCCGGTGTGGGTGCAGGATTCGCGCTTCGATCTGGACTACCACGTGCGCCGCGTCGGACTGCCGACGCCGGGCGGACATCGCGAACTGGCCGAGATGGTGGCCGACATTGCCGGCCGGCCGCTGGACCGCACGCGCCCACTCTGGGAGATGTGGCTGGTGGAAGGGCTTTCCAACGGCCGCGTGGCGGTCGTGTCCAAGTACCATCACGCCATCGTCGACGGCATCACCGGCACCAATATGATGATCCACCTGTGCGACACCCAGCCGGGCTTCACCGTCGGCGCGCCCGCCGAACCGGTTGCGGCCGAGCCCGAACCCAATGATCTGCTGCTGGCGGGCGAGGCGCTGGTCAAGTTCCCGGGCAGGCTCGGGCTGGTCGGCATGGTGCCCAAAACGCTTGGCATACTGGGCAGTCTGGTGCAACGGCGGCGTGGCGACGGACCGCGCGGTATGCCACTGCCGTTCACCGCGCCCCGCACCCCGTTCAATGGGGCAATCACGCGGCATCGCGCCGTCTCCTTCGTGCAGACCGAGCTGTCCGATGTCAAAGAGATAAAGAAGGCATTCGGGGTGAAGGTCAACGATGTGGTGCTGGCCGTGGTCGGCGGCGCGCTGCGCAGCTACCTCGAAGCACACGGCGAATTGCCCGAAACCTCGCTCATGGCCTCGGTTCCGGTGTCCACCCACGACACCTCACGGCACGAGGCGGGCACCAACAAGGTATCGACCATCTTCGCGCGGCTCTACACCGAGATCGAGGATCCGGTGGCCCGCGTGCTCGCGATCGCCGAGGACAGCCGCGGCGCCAAGGAGGAACACAACCTCATCGGCGCCGACTTCCTGCAGGACTGGGCGAAGTACGCACCGCCCAACACCTTCCAGCTGGCCGCCCGCGCCTACTCGTCGCTGAAGCTGGCCGAGCATCACCCGGTGGTGCACAACCTGGTCGTGTCGAATGTGCCGGGCCCCGACTTCCCCATGTACTTCCTGGGTGTGCGGGTGTCCTCGATGTATCCGTTCGGTCCCGTCTTCCACGGTGCGGGGCTGACCGCCACGGTCATCTCCAATAACGGCAACCTGGACTTCGGCTTCATCGCCTGCAAGGAATTGGTGCCCGATGTCGAGCGGATCGCCGACGCGGTGCCCGAGGTGATCACCGAGCTGCTCAAGGCGGCCCGGGAGCAGACCGGACCGCGCGAAAAGCACTGAGTTACTGCCGCTCCACGACCGCCGCAACGGCCTCGAGGAACACCGGGACAAAGACGTCCGCCTCGAGTGCACAGGCCGCGTGACCGGCCCTGGCGAGGAAGATCTCCGCTCCCGGAATCAGTTTCGCCATTTCCAGCTGACGAAAGACGGGCAGGGCCCGATCCCGCGTGGTGATCACCACGGCCGTCGGCACTTTCAGCGTCGGGAGCCATTCCGACGAATCGAACTGCCCCAGCACCACCAGGGCCTGCGCCAGCGCCCACCCACTGGTGGCGCGGAACTCCGCCATCGCCCAGCGATCCAGCCGGCCCACCGGCCAGGACGATTCCGGCAATGTCGGCAGCTTGTCGCGACGCAATTCCGCACGGCGGAAAGACCATTCGGAGAACGTCGTCGCCATGGCCGCCCAGCCACGATGGAACGCACGCTCCCGCCACTTCTCCTGGAAGCGGTAGGTGGTCGCGGCCAGCACCAGCCCGCCGACGCGGTCCGGATGCCGATGCGCGACCAGCTGCGCCACCACTCCACCCATGGAGTAGCCGGCCAGAATCGGCCGCTGCACGCCGATCACATCGGCCACGGCCACCACATCATCGGCGAGATCATCGAGATCGAAACGCTCGGAACGGATCCCGTGCCCGTGCCAGCGCTGATCGAACAACACCACCCGATACCGCTCATTGAGCTCACGCAACGACGGGAACCAGTTCAACATGGCCGTGGTGGCCATCCCGTGCAGCAACAGCACGGTCGGCGAATCCGCCTGCGGCCCCGGCAGATCCACCACATAGGTGCTGCCCCCGCGCCCCGGCAGCTCCACCATCGTGCCCGCAGGCACCGCGGTAAGGCGCGTGATCCGCGGCGAGAGCCGACGTCCCCGCCGGCCGTTCCCGTACTCCCCGCTGATGTGATCCGTGGACAGGTCCACGCTGCGGTCCGTCATCGAAGGCCTCCCGGCGCGCCGCCCCCTGCGGGCGAAAGTGGAACACGTTCCACCTGATGATGCCACACCCGCGCCCAGCGGTCCGGGACGGGCGCTAGTCCTTGCAGTCGTTGGGGGCGGGGATGACGGTGGTGACGACCACCGGTGAGGGGGGCGGGGCGGGAGTTGTCGATGGGACGGGGGCCGGATCGTTGTAGAGGCGGATTCCGGTCTGCTGCACCTGGCCCGGGGTGATCGCCACGCCGGGGATCAGGGCCGCGTGCGCGTAGGCATCGGTGACTCGGACGGTGAACGGGCCCGCGCCGGCGCCGGAGATCGTCCAATAGTTGTCGTAGCCGCGGCGCATGGGGAGCCAGTCGGTGCTCCCGGGGCGTTGCAGATCCACATGATCGATGGAGTTGCCGGTGCCGGAGACCAGCAGGCCCAGCCAGTCCACCGAAGAGCCCTGCTGGACGCGGTAGTACAGCTGTGGCGCGGGACTGGGGTCGTGCACGGCGGTGATGCGAATCGGGACCACCCCGTCGGCGGTGTTGGCGATAGCCGCGAAAGCCGTACGGCTCAAATCGTATTGATGCGCCGGGCAGCCCGGGCAGCGGTCCACGATCTGGGCGCGCACGCTGCCGAGCGGGCCGTCGATATTCACATACGAGCCACACGGTGCGGATCCGGCGTACTCGTCGGTGGGTACGCCCACGTAGTACCCGTCCAGCGGCAGATCCGGCAGTGAGCAGGCCACGCCCTGGTTGAAGGCGTAGAACCGCGCCTGCCCCTGCACGGTGGGCGCGGGCGCGACCGGTGGGATCTGCTGCGTGGTAGCCGAACTCGGTGGGGTCGGCGCGGGCAGGGTGACCACCGTGGTCACCGGCTCGGCATTGCGGCAGGACACCGGCTGCGGCCGAATCATCCAGCTCACCCCCGCTACCAATACCGCTGCCGCGAGCGCCGTCCACAACCATGGCCTGCCAGTGCGGACCTCTTCGTGTCCCGTGCGGTGCATGGCCGGTCCCCAACCTCCGAATTGCAGTTTGCTGAAGCGATGCTGGAACTACAATCAGGAAAGCAGCCACTGCCGTTACGCAGGGCGCGAATCGGAAACTCGCAATGAAAAACTCGGCGTGTTGGGCGGTGTGTCTCGAATGTAGAACCGGGACGCGTGATTCCGCCGTATCTCCTGACGTCCCCACCTCAGGAAGCTGCCCGCCATGTCCCCTCTCGCCCCCTTCTACCGGCAGGTGCAGGCCCACTACGACCTGTCCGACGAGTTCTACGCACTCTTCCTCGACCGCACCATGACCTACAGTTGCGCTTACTTCGCCCGCGACGATCTCACCCTGGAACAGGCCCAGCTCGCCAAGATCGATCTGGCGCTGGGCAAACTGGAGCTGGAGCCCGGCATGACGCTGCTGGACATCGGCTGCGGCTGGGGCGCCACCATGATCCGCGCGGCGCGCGAATACGAGGTACGGGTCGTCGGCCTCACGCTGAGCCGCAATCAGTTCGAGTACGCCCGCGCCCGCGTCGAACGGGCCGCGATCCCCAATGTCGAAGTGCGACTGCAAGGCTGGGAGGAGTACGACGGCACCGCCGACCGAATTGTGAGCATCGGCGCCTTCGAGCATTTCCGCAAGGAACGCTATCCGGAGTTCTTCCAGCGCTGCCACCGCATGCTCCCCGCCGACGGCCGCATGTTGCTGCACACCATCATCGGCCGCACCCTCGCCGAACTACGCACCATGGATATTCCGGTCACCCGGGAGGATGCCCTCTTCCACATCTTCATGAAGCGCGAGATCTTCCCCGGCGGCCAACTCCCCCAGCCCGGCACCGTGACCCGCACCGCCGAAGCGGCCGGCCTACACGCCGAACGCATCCAATCCCTCCAGCCGCACTACGCACGCACCCTGGATCTCTGGGCGGAATCCCTGCGCACCCACCGCGAGCAAGCCATCCGCCTCACCTCCGAGGAGGTATACGAACGCTACCTGAAATACCTCACCGGCTGCGCCCACTACTTCCGCGCCGGGCACCTGGACGTCATGCAGTTCACCCTCACGAATCGACCGCCCGGCGAATCGGCATAGGCGCTACGCGAAAGCGTCGAGGACATCAGCGGGCGGCCCGCAACCACATTCGCCCAGTGGGCCACCGATAACGCCGCGCGCTTCACCGCCGACCGACGGGAGGAACCAGCACCGCCGCGCCCGCGAAGCGGCCGTGCCGTAGATCCCGCAGCGCCCGATCGGCTGCCGCCAGCGGATACGGGTGGACTGTCACCTCCAGCCGATGGATACCGGCGAGTGTCAGGAATTCGCGAGAATCGTCGCGGGTATTCGCGGTGACCGACCGGATCTCGCGCTCCTGGAAGAGGTGCCGCTGATAGTTCAGCGCCGGAATGTCGCTGAGGTGGATGCCCGCTATGGACAGCACGCCGCCGCGGTCGAGCGCGGCCATGGCGGGCAGCACCAGGTCACCCACCGGGGCGAAGAGGATCGCCGAATCCAGTTGCACGGGAGGCGGTTCCGCCGCACCCTGCGCCGAGGCCGCACCGAGATCGAGGGCCAGGCGCTGGGCTGCGGGATCGCGCGTCATCACATGCACTTCCGCGCCCTGGGCGAGCGCCACCTGGGCGGCGAGGTGGGCGCTGCCGCCGAAGCCGTAGATGCCCAGGCGGCCGCCCGCGGGCAGGTCCGCTCGTTTCAGGGCGCGGTAGCCGATGATGCCCGCGCACAGCAGCGGTGCGAGTTCGGTGTCGTCGTAGCCCTGCGGCAGCGCCAGGGCGTAGGCCGCGGGGACGGTCGCGTATTCGGCGTAGCCGCCGTCGGCGTCCCAGCCGGTGTAGCGCGACCGCGGGCACAGATTCTCGTTGCCACGCAAGCAGAATCGGCATTGCCCGCAGGTGTGGCGCAACCAGGCGATGCCGACTCGATCACCGATCGCGAACTCCTCGCCCGCCGCCACACCGAGTGCCACGACCTCACCGACCACCTCGTGCCCCGGAACCACGCCCTCGCGGTGCACCGGCAGATCTCCCTCTGCCACATGCAGATCCGTGCGGCACACCCCGCAGGCGAGGACGCGCACCAGCAGTTCGCCGGCCGCGGGCTCGGGGACACCGATCTGTTCGAGCACGATCGGGCCGCCGTCGATCGGCCCCGGCTTCGCCACCCGCCATGCGCTCATCGATGCCATGTGCCGAGTGTCCTCCCTCGCCGGCCGACCGGCGTGCAGCCCCGGCGGATCGGGCAAAATGGATGTCGATCATCTCGTCCTTACATCGCGTTCCGCAGCGAGCGGCCCGAGGACTTCGCGCTGGCCAAGGCCATGGCTGCGATGACCGACGCGGTCCTGGGCAACGCCTACGACCTCGACACCGCCGACATCACCCGGATGCACCGCGACACCAGCGATCGGGCGCTCTCCCGGCGCGACGGGGATCCGGACGTGCCGTCCACCGCCTACTTCGACGACCCGCACAAGTTCGCGGTGGAAGCGATGAGCCCGCCGGTCGGCATCGCGGTGGGCGCGGTCCGCACCGCGCGCGTGCAGTTCTGGCCCGCGCTGCAGGATATGTCCATGTACTCGCTGCGGATCCGCGAAGACGGTATGCGCGAACCACATTGGCATCCGATCACCGCCGAGATGGGTTACGTCCACAAAGGCGGCGCCCGCATGACGGTGCTGGATCCCGACGGCAGCATCGACACCTGGTACATGCAGGAGGGCGATGTGTACTTCGTGCCGCGCGCGTACCCGCATCACATCGAGGTGGTCGATGCGCCCGAATTCCACTTCGCCATCTTCTTCGATCAGCCCACACCGGCCGATATCGGCTATCGCACCTCGATCAGCGCGTACTCGCGGGAGGTGCTCGCGTCGATGTTCGGCACCCATATCGACGGCCTGCCGGACTTTCCGTTCACCGGTGAAGATCCGCTGATCGTCAAGCGCCGCAACCCACTCGACGCACACGGCATCGGCGAGACGGGCGCCTAGGATTCCGGGTTCTCGACCGCGGTCGAGGCCCACGGGTCCACCGGCACCACCCCGACGGCATGCCCGTCGGCATCGAGCAGCCGGCCCAGCGACTTCACCGGGCGCAGCACCAGCCGTTGATCGGTCACCACCGCCTCGGGCAGGGTGTCGTGCACGCGGGCGAGGATCCCGGCCAGGTCGTTCACCCGATGCACCTGCACCATGACCATCAGATTCGCCGGGCCCACGATGGCCAGGCAGATACGGGTGGCCGTCCAGCTCGCGATCTCGGCGCCGTAGTCGGCGAGCCGAGGTTGGGGTACCGCGAACCACAGCACGAACTCCGCGGGCCAGCCGCCCTCGGTGCGCGCGAAATCTGTTCGGAAGGCCAGGATTCCGTGTCGCACGAGCGCGTCGAGCTGTCGCCGCACGGCGTATTCGGAGGTCCCGACGACCTGTGCGAGATCGCGGTAGCGGGCACGCCCGTCGCGTTGCAGCGCGAGGAAGAGCGCGTGATCGGCCGGCCCGAAGGTCCGGGTGCGGGTGGCGCGCTTCGGCGCCGGCTCGGCGTCCTCGGTGACCGAGCGCTGCTGTTCGGCATCCATGGCGCCCAGCCGCCAATGCACACCGCTGAACCATTCCGTACCGACATGGGCTGTGCCCGAGGCTATTCCGGGGACCGCGGGCAATCGCTCGAGCAGCAGCGAGCTCAGTGCGGGCATGTCGCCGGCGAAGACGAGCGCGGTGAGGTCGCACCGGCCGCCGGTCGCGTAGACACTGACGACCTGTGGAATATCGGCCAGGGCCCGCGCCACCTCGAGGATGCGGCCGGGCCGGGCGCACACCTCGTACACCGCACCCGTCAGCGCGAGGCTGGGTCCGGGCACCGAGGACACCCAGGCCCGCCCGGATTCGGATAGCCGCTGCCAGCGCCGGGCCACGGTCGCGGGCGAGATGCCCAGCACCGGGCCCAGCTTCTCGAAGCTGACCCGGGGATTGGCGTGCAGGGCATCCAGCAGCATGACGTCGACCTCGTCGACACCGCCCTGAGCCGGGCGTTTGGCGGTCACCACGGGCTCTATCCAAGCATGCTGACCGTGCGGATAGCTGTCCAATACCTGCACCAGTGACAACTTGGCCGATGATATCCATCATCGGACGCCACCACTCTCCAGTTTTCCCTCAATATCCGGGCCTCGGGGCATGCAAGACGTTGACTGATCACATGAGCGAATTGGCAACGTCAGGGGTAACCGTCCCGCTGGCCGAGTGGATCGAGCGGCTGAGCTTCGACACGATTCCCGAACGGGTCCGGGTTCGGGCCAAGCATCTCCTGCTCGATGGTGTAGCCGCCGGACTGGTCGGCGCGCAACTCCCGTGGTCGCGCGTCGCGACACAATCCGTGCTCGCGCTCGAAGGCAGCGGGGACGCCGTGGTCATCGGCACCGGGCGCACCACCAGCGGGCCGGCGGCCGTACTGCTCAACAGCACCTTCATCCAAGGCTTCGAACTCGACGACTTCCACCCGCTCGCACCGCTGCACAATGGGTCGCTGGTGGTGCCGGTACTGCTGGCCACCGCGCAACAGCTCGGCGGGGTCGCGGGGGCGCAGGCGCTCACCGCGGCCATCGCGGGATTCGAGGTCGGGCCGCGAGTCGGATTGGCACTGCACGGATCTCAGATGCTGTCGCGCGGCTGGCACAGCGGCCCCGTCTTCGGCACGCACACCGCGGCCATGGTGGCGGGCAAGCTGCGCGGGCTGGACGCGGCCCGGCTCGAGGATGCGCTCGGCATGGCCGGTACGCAGTCCGCCGGGCTGATGGCGGCGCAATACGAGGCCATGTCCAAGCGCATGCAACACGGATTCGCCGCGCGCAACGGGTATTACGCGGCCGGGCTGGCCGCGGGCGGTTACACCGGCATCAAGCAGGTGTTCGACCGGCCTTACGGCGGCTATCTCTCCGTGTTCGGCGAGGGCCACGAGCCGGACGCCGCACAGGTGATCGCCGGGCTCGGCGAGAGCTGGCACACCGAGGTCATCATGGTGAAGTCCTACGCCGCCCAGGGCGGGCTGCACGGCACCATCCAGGCTGCGCTGGAATTGCGCGCGGAGCACGACATCGATCCGAAGGCCGTCTCGCACCTCGAGATTCGGGTGGGACACACCATCTATCACCACGGTTGGTGGGAGCCGGAGCGGCCGCTCACCAGCATCGGTGCGCAGATGAACCTCGGCTATGCGGCCGCGGTCGCGCTGCTCGACGGGCAGGTGCTGCCCGCGCAGTTCACCGAGCGGCGGCTGAATGCCGACGACGTGTGGGAACTGCTCGGCAAGGTGGATGTGCTGCTGGACGAGGAGATTCAGAACGGGCCGCCGCTGGAGCGGTTCGCCACCGTACTGACCATTACGCTCGATGACGGCACCGTATTCACGAAGCGGATCGCGCAACCGCACGGCGGGCCCAGCGATCCGGTCACCGATGACGACATCATCGCGAAGTACCGGGCGCTGGCCGGGCCGCTGGTCGAGACGTCGCGGCTGGATGCCATTCAACGGGCCGTGCTGGGTCTCGACGAGCTCGCCGATGTCCGGGAGCTGGCCGACCTGCTGGCCGCACCCGTCGCTGGAGCGCTGGACGAGGAGCAGGATCGATGAATGCTCGTCGCGCGTTGCGCGCCGCTCTGGGCGACGACATCATTGTCGCCCCAGGGGTTTTCGACGGATTGTCGGCTTCGCTGGTCCGGCGTCTCGGGTTCACCGCCGCCTATATGACCGGGGCGGGCGTGGCGGCCTCGGGGTTCGGCGTGCCGGATATCGGGCTGCTCACCCAGACCGAGATGGTCGAACGCGCACGGATGCTGGTCGGCGTGCTCGGCGATATCCCGCTCATCGCGGATGCCGACACCGGGTACGGCGCGCCGCTCAATGTGATTCGCACGGTGCAGCAATACGAGGCGGCGGGTGTCGCCGCAATTCAGTTGGAGGACCAGGCATTTCCCAAGAAGTGCGGTCACCTGCCGGATAAGGAACTCGTCAGCAGCGATGAATTCGTCACCAAACTGACCGCCGCGCTGGAGACGCGCACCGATCCCGATCTGGTCATCATCGCCCGCACCGATGCGCGGGGACCGCTGGGGATCGACGCCGCCATCGAGCGCGCCAATGTCTATGCCGCGGCGGGTGCGGACGTGCTCTTCGTGGAGGCGCCGCGGGGCGCCGGCGAGATCGAGCGGATCGCCCGAGAGGTCGAGGCGCCCTTGCTGATCAACCTCGTGCTGGGTGGCCTGACGCCGCTGGAGTCCACTGCCCGGCTGCGAGAACTTGGTTACGCCATAGCCATTCACCCGTCCCTGCCGCTGGGCGCTGCGGCCTACGCCATGCTCACCACCCTGGCCGAACTCGCCGGGCGCGATCCGAAGGCGTTATTGCCCGCGTCGCCCGCCGAATTCTTCAATCTAGTCGGCCTGGCCGAATGGTCCGCGCTCGGTGAGCGCTACCGTATCGAAGGAGCCTGAAACACCATGGGCATGACCATGATCGAGAACCTGCTCGCCCGCAAGGCCGGGGTCGAGCGGGTCCGGCCGGGTGACATCGTCACCGTCGAGGTCGACATGTGCGTCATGATCGACTTGCAGTTCGCCACCCTGTGGATTCCGCCGACCCGCATTCACGATGCCGACAAGGTCGCGGTCATCATGGACCACGCCGTCCCCGCGCCCTCGCTCAAGGATGCGGCCGGCGGGCCGAAGGCGCGTAAGTTCGTCGCCGACTTCGGGATCGAGAAATTCTTCGATGTGGGCCGACACGGCATCTGCCATCAGGTCATCGCCGAGAACGGGCTGGCGCGGCCCGGAGAAGTGCTGGCCTGCACCGATTCCCACACCTGCGCGGGCGGCGCGTACAACACCGCGGCCCGCGGGCTCGGGCCCGCCGAGGTGTACTCCATCCTGTGCACGGGCTCCACCTGGTACCAGGTCGCGCCGACCGTGCGTTACGAGCTGACCGGGACATTGCCGACCGAGATCAGCGGCAAGGACGTATTCCTGTATCTCGCAAACGCTTACGGTGACGCCACCAACCAGAACCTCGAATTCGGCGGCCCCGGACTGGCCGGCGTGCCCTTGAACGATCGCCGCACCATCGCCACCCAGGCAGCCGAAATCTCCGCGGACTTCGCCACTTTCGGCGTGGATGATCTGCTCGCCGACTTCCTCGCCGAGCGCGGCGTCCACGACTACGTACCGGCCGACGCCGACCCGGACGCCGACTACCTCGATGTCCGCACCATCGACCTGAGCGCCCTGGAACCCTATGTGGCGCGGCCCGGTACGGTCAGCCACAACGGCGTCCCGGTCTCGCAGATCGAGCGACGCAAGCTGGACCAGGCCTTCATCGGTTCCTGCGCCAACGGTCAGCTCGACGACCTGCGCATCGCCGCCGGGATTCTGCGCGGCAGGACGGTCGCGCCCGGTGTCCGCCTGTTGATCACCCCCGCCTCCCAGCAGGTCTACCGAGAAGCCATGCGCCTGGGCTACCTCCAGGACCTCGCGGACGCCGGTGCCGTGGTCACCAATTCGACGTGCGGCGCCTGCTTCGGCTACCACATGGGCGTGGTCGGCCCCGGCGAAGTCTGCCTCACCTCCAGCACCCGCAACTTCACCGGCCGCATGGGCAGCACCGAAGCCGAAATCTACATGGCCTCCCCCGCCACGGTGGCCGCCTCCGCCATCACCGGCTACATCACCGACCCCCGGAGCGTCACCGCATGAAAACGACCATCACCGGCCGGGTCTGGCTCTTCGGCAATTCGGTCGACACCGACGCCATGTACCCCGCCTACGCCATGAAACTCGACCTCCCCGAAGCGGCCCGCCACGTCTTCTACCAACTCCGCCCCGACTGGACCACCCTCGTCCAGCCCGGCGATATCGTCGTGGCAGGCCGCAACTTCGGCGTGGGTTCCTCCCGCCCGGTAGCCTCCCTCTTCCGCCACCTGGGCGTAGCAGCGCTCATCGCCGAAGACTTCAACTCCCTCTTCTTCCGCAACGCCATCAATGCCGGCCTCCCCGCCCTCACCGTCCCCGATGCCACCACCCTCTTCACCGACGGCGACACCGCAACCTTCGACCTGGCCACCGGCACCTACCGCAACGAAACCACCGGCACGAGCGGCCGAACAGCACCCCTACCGGACCTCATCCTCGAAATCCTCACCAGCGGAGGCATTCTCGCCCGCCTCGCCACCCAGGGCTTCCTGCCCCCGGAGATGCGAGACCTACTCTCCTCAGGCGTACCCGTCGACACCGGATCGAGCGCATAACCATGCCCATTCGCCCACTCGCCCGCCTCCTGCGCCCCGTCCGCGCCGGAATCAACCGCACCACCTGGCATCACCCCGCCACCGTCGGCGCCCCGGAAACCATCAAACTCACCAGCGACGCCTTCCACGAGGACGCCCCGATCCCGATCCGCCACGCGGGCAAGGGTGTCGGAGACGACATCTCCCCCCACCTCCGCTGGACCGGTGTCCCACCCGGCACGGCAGAACTGGTCCTCATCATCGAAGACCCCGATGTCCCCCTCCCCCGCCCGATCGTGCACGGAGTATTCACCGGAATAGATCCCTCCCGCACCGAAATCGCCGAAGGGGCACTCGCTCTCGGTACCGGAATGCGAGTCGGCACCGGTGCATTCGGCCGCCGAGGCTACGCGGGCCCCCGCCCCATCCCGGGCCACGGCCCCCACCACTACATCTTCCAGCTGTATGCGCTGGATAAGCGGTCGGACCTACCGGACGGCGCTTCCCTCACCGACACCCTGGCCGCCATCGACGGTCACATCATTGCGCGCGGCAGCCTGACAGGCACCTACGAGCGCCCCTGACCACGGCTGCCAGCAATCCCGGGACCACTCAATCCCTCCGGCCGCTCACTGCGACAGCAACACCAAGGGTGATCATCGTGAGTCCACCGACACCGCCGACCAGGGACAACCGCCGCGGTGAGCGACCGAACCAATCCCTCGCCGACGCTGCCGCCAACCCCCACACGCTGTCGGAAACGACTCCGAGAACAGTGAAAACCAAGCCCAGCAACAACATCTGCAAGGCCTCGTGCCCCTGATTCCGATCAACGAACTGCGGCAGAATCGCCACGAAGAAAACGATGGTCTTCGGATTGCTGACCTCGACCACGAACCCATCGCGCAACGACCGCACAACCGACTGCTCGACACCGCCTCCCGCGACCACGGACTGCAATGACCTACCGTGCCACAGCGCCACGATCCCCAGATAAACCAAATACCCAGCGCCGGCGAGCTTCAGCACCGTAAATGCCAGCACGGACCGCTCAACAATCGCCCCGACACCGAACGCCACAGCCGCCACCAGCACATAAGCCCCGACCGCACTCCCCACAACCGTAGCAAGCGCAGTGCGCCGCCCATACGCCAACGCCCGCCCGATCAAAAACACCACACTGGGCCCCGGAATCACAAGCACCAGCAGCGACACTGCCGCAAACGCAACCAACCGATCAGCCGACACCACACCAAAACCCTAACCCTCCGCGACCGGGAACTGGTTGCGGCAAATCACGAGATCCTCCCACCACCAGTTCCCGCTCGATGACATTTCAGAGTGCGAGTCCAACTCGCCTCGTGCCAGTCGCAGCGGAACGGACGTGTGAAGGTGCCGCCAACCGAATCTCCCAGTGAAACATGGGTTTCCTCAGAACGTGAACCGCTTGCCCTTGGTCGCCCACAGGACGCGTCCACGCTGAGTGAGCTGCCATCCGCCGTATAGCATCGTCGCTCAGCGACATTCCCGGGCCGGACGGCGGCAGCAAAGCGACGGCCGCGACCTGTTCGACAGTCTGCACTTCACCTGCTGTGCTCAGCGCACCCAGCACCGCGTAATCGGCCAGCGCGAGCGGTGTCACGCTGGGCACCCATGCCGCCCTCCGACGTACCGCGCGAACGTCTCACGCGGTAGCGCCGTCTCCACATCGCAGGTGTACATGAGCCGATCCAAGGTCAACGCATCGACATGCAGGCTGGACGGGATAACCACGGCGTCCACGTCCGATTCATGCACCAGGTCAACAAGATTCAGCGCCGACCCCTCAGCAGGTCCCCAGATCAGTTCGTAGCCCAGACGGCGTGCCAGTCTGGTCACCTGCGCCCGATCCCATTGCACCCCAATACCCGACCGTTCGTCATCGACATATCCGAGTGCTGTCGGTCGTGCTCTCATGACCGCCCCTTTCGTGAATGTCCTTGATCAAGGCTTGCGCACCAGATGGGCGAATCGATTCCGAACAGCGTCTACAAACGTCTACAACTGGCCCTACGATGTTCGGCATGGGCGGGCGGGCAGTATCCGGTGCGCGGTTGCGGGCGGCGCGGGAAGCGGCTGGGCTGAGCCTCGAGGCGCTCGCGGCACGAACCCTCTACAGCAAGCCGTTCCTGGGGCTCATCGAAACCGGCAAGCGCAAGGCCAGACATGAACACTTGGTTGCCTATTCGCGTGCCCTGAACGTCTCGGTGGAAACCCTCGAGGCGCCGGCGACCTCTCCTGTGCGCGCGGCCCTGGAATGGCTCACCGCCGACTCTCCGGCAGCCCGGCACACCAGGGCCGGGCGAAGGGTCGGCACGAGCTTGGCGGGTGAACTCGAGGCCCGAGTGGTGGAGTTGCGGCACCTGGACGATTCGATCGGTGGCCGTGACCTGTTTCCCACCGTGCACACCGAGCTGGCGACCGCACAGGCGCTGGTGGACTGCGCGAGCTTCACTGAGCCAGTAGGACGTCGGTTGTTTGTCGCGGTGGGGGAACTCGCGCAACTGGCCGGGTGGGTTGCTTCGGACGCGGGCCGCTACGCCGACGCTGCCCTATTGGCTCGCGCCGCTGCCGCGGGGGCGGCCCAGGATGCAACGCCGATCGTTCGTGCCTTGCTGCTCGAGCGGCTCGCCTGGGCCGACGCCCGCGCACGCGACACCGAGGGGGCGCGTCGCGCATTGGACGCCGTGAACGACGCGTACGAATCAAGGTCGCCCGATATCCCCGAACCGGAATGGGTGTACTGGCTCAACCGGGCCGAAATCGACGTGATGGCTGGGCGGTGCTTCGTGGAACTCGGCGACGCTTCGCGCGCCGAGCCGCTGCTGTCTCGCGCGATCGACGCCTATCCGCCCGAGCATGCCCGAGAAGTGGCGCTCTACCGGACATGGCTGGCCGCCGCCTACGCCCGCACCGGCGACCTGGACGCCGCTAGAGAGACCATCAAGCTCGCCAAACGAGCTGCCGCACAGGTGAATTCTTCACGCCTGGATCGGCGTATCAATGAAATCGATCGATCGGTGGCCTGACAGCCGGACAACTCCACCGGGTGGTCCGGTGTATTCGGTACCCTCCCTGCAACGGTGTGCGCAGCGTCGGGCGCCGCCTATCGCAGGGGGGCGATCGATGATCACCAGAGGAAGATCGGCTCGAAAGGGCGTTGCTGCGCCTGGCTTTCGGAAGGCGTCGTTCTGGGAGCTCTTCGTTTATGAGGCTCGATACTTGACGTCGACGGGTTACAAGGTCGATGCCGGGATATCGTTGGGCACGCTGGGTGTTGGACTTGCGATCGCTGTCTCGAATCTGGTTCGAACGATCTCCGGACCTTATCGGGTCGCTTCGATACTTCTCGTGTTGTACGGGGCTGCAATGCTTTTGCGGAGTTTCGTGCAGTTCGTTGTGAAGTATCTCAGGCTCGAGAGACTGACTGAAACGGACAACCACGTCACCGAAGATGTCGTGGGCAACCTACGGCTTTCGCCGGAGGAGGATGGCGCGGAGTACGAGGTGGTCGCTGTGGCGGACCGCCACGACGCGTACCTCCGGTCGCAGGCGGTCGACTGCTATCTATTCGAGAACTCGGACCGGGTGCTGATACGGCGGGATCGCGACTGCGCCGACGCGGTCAGGGAGCGCATCCGAAACGACGTGGCGGTCAACGCGAAGATACTGCGCTCCACTTTCAAGCAGGCGCGGCTGAACCGCAGGATGTTTCGCAATGAGCGGAAGATCGGACTGGATTCGACGCCCGTGGCCGGCGGGACCGAGGTGGCGTGCTTCGAGACCGATTACTTCTCCGCAAGGCTCACCAATGAGCGAGCCCGATTCGACTATTGCGACAGCCAGGACCTGGCCGTTTCCCGCGCGCACGAGGAATTCCCGGCGGCAGAGTTCCACCGCAACCGCCCCGCCGTACTCCAGGAGCTCCGCAGAACTCGCTTCTCCAACAACATAGGGGTGAGCGTGCTGGCGATCACGTCGGACGGTGAACTTGTGCTGTGGAAGCAACGGGATCGTGCGATGCAGAGCGGAAACCTCATCGTCCCGACCGGATCCGGTTCCGTTGACTACGACGATCTCCGCCGGTCGACAAATCTGCGGGAACTGCTGACCACTGCGATGCTGCGCGAACTGCGCGAGGAGACGACCCGATCGAAGGGAGTAATGCCGGACGCCGACGACTTCGCGGAGGTTCGAATACTCGGATACTTCCGCTGGCTCGGCCGTGGCGGGAAGCCGGATTTCGTCGGCGTCGCACGGCTCGACGCTCCGAGTAAATCGCTGCGGCCCAATCTCTCCGAGGTCGTCGCAGCCGATTCTCGCGATTTCCCGACGGTCTGGCGTGCACAGTCCGCATCCGACCTGTCGGCCTCGATCAAGACTCTGCTCGACGAGAAGGCGCCACGATTATCTCTCCCACTGGTGGCGAACCTGCGCGCACTGGACTTCGCCATGCGGTCCCAGCCTGCCGAAATGACGACCCTGTTGTGGCCAGGGACGTCATGAGCCGGGGTTGCTGGTGTGAGGGCTTGACTCTGACCCTGCGTTAGGGTTGCAGCCTTGCTGCATGAGTAAGAACATCGGTTTCGAGGGTCGGTTCGCTCCGCTGGTCGGAGGCTTCCAGCGGGTCGAGGGGCGTCGGGTTTTCGTGTCGCGGTTGGGTGGTGGCGGGCCGGCGGTTGTGTTTCTGCCGGGTGCGGGGGGCGGTTGGGTTGGACTATTTCGGGGTGCAGCAGGGTGTTTCGCAGTTCACCACCGGCATTGTGTACGACCGGGGCGGCACGGGGTATAGCGATTCTGTTCCGCTGCCGCGTACCGCTGCCGCAGTCGCCGGGGAGTTGCATGGGTTGTTGCAGGTCGAGAAAATCGCCGCGCCTTATGTGCTGGTGGCGCACTCCCTCGGCGGCGCGTACGCGCATCGGTTTGCGCAGCTGTATCCGCGGGAGGTGGCGGGGATGGTGGGTGTCGATGCCTTTCATCGTGATTGGGATCAGTTCGTGCCTGCTGTGGTGAGTCTGGCTGCCAGCGCGCAGATCGGACCTGATCCGGCGCAGGTCCGGCAGATGCGGCCGGCGTTGCGGGAGATGTACGGCGAGCTGTTGCGGGACTATCCGCAGGGGGTGCGGGAGGCGCTGGTCGATGCGCATGTGAGTGAGGAGTGGCTGCGGGTCGGGGTGGCCGAGCGGGGCAGCTTGGTCGCGCTGGCGGACGAATTGCGGGGCGGGCCGGGGCTTCCCGACGTGCCGGTGGTCGCGCTCACGGTGGAGAGCGTCGACGCCGGACCGCAGCCGCCGATTCCGGAGCAGCTGATGCGCGAGATACAGGAGGGTATGCGGAGGATGGGTGCGGCCCTGGTGAGCGCGGTCTCGCACGGGGAGCACCGCATCGTGTCCGGTGTCGGCCACAATCGGGTGTGTTTCGAGCGCCCTGACGTCGTAATCCAGGCGATCCGCGACGTCGTCGTGGCGGCGGGGCGCGCCTAGACTCGCGGACGAGTCACGTTTCATGACGGACCGAGGACGGACGGTGCTCACGATAAGTCAGCTCGCGGCGACAGCCGGCGTGACTGTGCGCACCGTGCGTCACTACCACGAAATCGGGTTGTTGCCCGAGCCCGAGCGCGATCCCTCCGGCTATCGCCGCTACGACGCGCAAGCGGCAGTGGACCTCATTCGGATCAGGACCCTCGCAGAGGCCGGAGTCCCGCTGGCCCGTATCGACGCGATGCTGCATGCCCAGCCGGACGAATTCTCCTCGGCCATCGCCGATATCGACGCCGAGCTGCGGCGCAGGATCGACCAGCTCGCCGAGCACCGCCGCCGGATCGCCGAATTGGCGGGCGGCGAAAGCCTTGTCCTGCCTGCCGAAGTAGTTGCCGTCCTGGATCGGTTGCGCGGTTACGGGGTCAGCGAACGGACGGTGCGGCTCGAGCGCGACTGGTCGATCTTGCTGCAGGCAACCGACCCACACGCTGTACCGCAATGGATTCGGAACAAGCACGCCGGATTCGACAACCCCGAGTGGATGCGCCTATATCTGGCTTGTGATCAATCGGTCGACTGGGATCCGCATGATCCACGCGTGGACCTGCTCATCGACGACCTGGAAACCTGGACGATCGAAAACGAAGACGCCAGCAGCCGGCCGGAGAATCTGACGCCGGTCTTTTCCCTGATCGTCGAGGGATCACCGGCGCTGCAACGCATCATCGATGTACTCACCCTCCGCACCAAGCGACGCAGAGTGGTTGGGCGCTGAGTAGTTTCACGGTGCCCACCGATCACGATCGCCGCAAGGATGGGTCGTGTCGTTGATCGGAGGGGGAAGTGGATGAACCACGAAAAGACGCGCCGGCCCAGGGGTTTGGGCAAACGGGCCTGGGTGACCACGCAGCTGGTGCGCCGGGTGTTGCGAATGCTGGCGTGGTCGAACTTCGTGCACGTCACGGTGATCGGTCGTGAGCGGGTGCCGAAGACCGGTCCGGTGATCGTGGCGAGCAATCACATTTCGATGCTGGACGCGGTGTTCCTGTGGGGTGCGCTGCGTCGGCGGGCCGTCGCACTCGCCATGGCGGAACTGTGGTCGTGGCCGGTGGTCGGATGGCTGGTCCGCCGGCTCGGGCAGATTCCCGTAGTGCGGCGCAACAGCGAGTCCGGGCATTCCGCGATGGCACAGGCCGAGCAGATTCTCCGCCACGGCGGCGTCCTGATCATCTATCCCGAAGGACGCCTGGTCACATCCGGCGAGACGGAACCCTACAAGCCCGGTGTCGCGAAACTCGCGCTGGCAATAGGCATTCCGATCATTCCGGTCGGGACCGCCGGTACCGACCGAGTGCTGCCGATGCGGCGCACGCGTGGCGCCGGCCCGGCCTTCGATCGCCACCAGCAGGTGACCGTCCACTTCGGTGAGCCCATCGATCCGACACAGTTCGACGATCCCGGGAAGCTGCTCGATCACTTACGCCAGCGCATCGAGAATCTACGACAGTAGATCCCGATATTCGGGGCCGGCGGCGTGGAATCCGCTTCGAACTGCGAGGCCGTGCGGCGTGCGGTTCGAAGCGGCCACGACTGTCGGTAACCGGAAAACGGCTGTCAGAGCCCGAAAGCGCCGAGGATTGCGTTGGCTAGGCCGTTGCCGAGGCCCCAGCCCAGCCCGTTGGCGAGGCTGTTGACGAATGTGCTGATCAAATCTCCCATATCGGTCATAACCCTTCATCTCAGGAATTGTTCTGGTCGCGAACGCTCCAAATATCCAGCCGCAGGGGCGATCCAGGCAATCATCCCACCTTCAGCCGGGTGCACCCAATGCCGAGCGGAGGAACGCGGTGCTCTGGGTGCGGACGCGATCCTGGGTGAGACCGTCGGAGCCGGCCCGCAGCGCGGAGAGCAGGGCCGAGACCAGGACGGAGAGCAGCACTTCGCCCGCTATTCGAGGGTCCAGCTGAGGATCGAGATAGCCGCGCGTTATGCCCCGGCCCACCTGCCGGACCGCCTGGGCGGCGTACTGACGGGCATGGGACATGCACCGTTCGATGACACGGTCGTCTATCGAAGAGGCTTCCAGCAGGAAGAAATTCACCAGGCCGGGTTCGGCGTCGACCAACTCGTAGCACCGGTCGACCACGCGGCTGTAGCGGGCGCAGAAGGCGTCGAGCGTTTCGGGGTCGTCCCCGGACTCCGGCCCCAGGAGGCGGTCGCGCAGCAGGTCGAAGCAGTGGTCGATGACCGCGTCGAGAATGTCGCGCTTATTGGAGAAGTAGTTGTAGAACGTGCCGTGGCTCACCCCGGCCGCGGCGGCGATATCGTCGACGCTGATGGTGCGGAAGCCGCGGGTGGTGACCAATTCGTAGGCCACGCGAATGAGTTCGGTGCGGCGTTGTTCGAGGCGGGCGGTGCGGCGGGGCAGGGGTGCGGGATTCGTCATGATGCCGCTTTCCTCGGGGGTAGCACTCTTTCCAGCATCTCCATCACCGAACGGGTGGTGCGCGCACGCACTTCCGGTTGGCTACCGCCGAGCAGTTCCCGCACGATCCAGGGGCCGACCAACCCGAAGATGATGTGGCCCAGCACCTGGGCATCGATATCGGGGTCGATCCAGCCGCCCGCCACACCGCGCGCGAGCTCACCCGCGATCAGCGAGGCCGCGATGGCCTCCAGCCCGAACAGTCGCCGGGACAGTTCCGGGTCGATCGCCCCAGCCTCGACCAGGACCAGACGCAGCACGCGCGGCTCCCGATCCACCAGGTCGTAGAGCCGATCCACCGCGGCGCGCGTGGCCTCGATCAGTTCCGCGACGCTGTTCGAGCCACCCAGCAGCGTCGGCAACTGGATCGAGTCCATGATCTTGTCGACGCCGAAATCGATGACGTGGTCCAGGATTTCGCGCTTGCTTCCGAAGTACCGGTATACGGTGCCCTGCCCGATACCGGCATACGCGGCCACCTCGGAGATTGCGGTGGATTCGTATCCGCGGGCGGTGAATACCTCGAAGGCGGCTTCGATTATCTGCCGGCGCCGCCGCAGCGAAAGCTCGCGCTGCGGCGGCCGGCCGTGCCGTGAGGTTATTTCGCGGCCCCGTTCGCGGCCGGATCAGTGCTCGGCGCCGGATTGCCGGTCGGCGCCGGATTGTTCGCGGGCGCTGGGGCATTCGCCGGGTTCTTGGCTGCCGGGTCCTTGGCCGGTGCGGGATCCTTCGGGCCGTAGTCGGTCACCAGCCACTGGCCGCCGTCCTTGGCCACGGTCAGCACCAGCAGGTTGGGCACGGTGGCCGGATCCGGCTGCTGGATGTTCTGGGTGCGCTGGGTGGCGTAGACGGTGACCTCGAACTGGCCGTTGCCACGGGCCTCCACCGAGGTCCCGGCGACCTGTCCGGTCGCGACCACCTGGGCGTCGGTCATGATCTTGGCGAGCGTGTCGTGGACCTGGGTGTAGCGGTCCTTCAAGGCATCCGAGGTGCCGCGCTCCACACCGTCGAAGAACGCCGGGAGGTTCTTGTAGTCGTAGGTCAGCGAGCGCAGCGTGTAGTCGCGCGCGATCTCCGCGGCCCGATCCCGGTCGGAATTGCTGGTCTTCAGCGCATTCAGATCGTTCGAGGTGCTGTGCCAGGAGTAGCCCAGCACCAGCGCCACGACCGCCAGCACCGCGGCGGCGATCCCCGCCAGCGGATATCTGCGTAACTCTGAGACCTTGGCCCGCAACGGAATCTTGGGCTGCACCGGGTCAGCGGCCGACTCGGCCGCACTCTCCTCCGGCTGTGTGGTCTTCGCCGCGTCCTCGACCTTGTCGAGCACGGCAACCGCTTCCGGGGACTTGTCGATATCGAACACGATTGCCTCTCTATCGGGGAACGCTGACGCCGACATGCGCGGCGCCGTCGCCGGGGAACACGGTGGACAGCAGGTCCACAATGGATCCGGCGTCCACGCGAATGGGTTTGATCACGCTGGTCGCGGGCTTCAGAGCGGTGGCGATATGGCCCAGGTCCGGGCCGATCAGCTGGATGTATTGGTCGATCTTGGTGACCAGCGGCCCGATCGGGTCGTCCCAGATGTTCTCGCCCACATACGAGTAGTTCTGGAACGCGCCGATGATGTGCAGCAGCTCGGGCATGCCGGTGTCGATATCACCGGCGGCGGCGCTCAGGGTCGGCGCCCGGCCGTCGAGACGGTCGCCGAGGGTCTGCACATTGATGTACAGCCGCGCGATCTCATCCCGCTTGTCGCGCAACAGATTCGCGGTGCCGACCAGCGCCTGGGTCAGATTGGCGACGTCGGCGGCGCGGCCGTCGAAGCCCGCGGCGACCGTGGACGCCAGATCCTGCAACTTGGCCGGATCCAGTTGCGCCGTCAGCGCATCCAGCTTGGCCAGCGCATCACCCACGGTGGTCGCGGTCTTCACCTGACGGGTGGGCACGATACTGCCGTCGTGCAGGAACGGTCCCGCGGTGCCGGTGGGCCGGAAGTCCAGATACTGTTCACCGGCGGCGGACAGGTTGGCGATCTGCACGCCGCTGTCCACCGGAATCCGGTACTTGGCATCGTATTCCAGCGTCACCTGCAGCCCGGTGGCCGTCGCGGCGATATCCCGCACCTTGCCGATCGGCAGCCCGCGCAAGGTCACCTGGGAGGTCTTCATGAGACCGCCGGAGGAGTCCAGCAGCACCGTCACGGTGTTGTTCTGCCGGCGCGGATCCAGATTCAGCACGTCCACGGCCATATAGCTGCCGCACACCAGCGTCAGGACCAGCAGCAGCACCAGCGAAACCGGTCCGGAGAGTGAGAGTTTCATGGCACCATCCCGATCGAGCGCAGTGTGGTGATCAACTGGTCGGCCTGCACATCCGACGACACCTTCCGCACATTCACATTCGGGGCGTCGAAGAACGGAATCAGCTTGTCCCGCAACAGATTATGGAAGGCATCCAGATCCGAGGCCAAGGTCAGATCCGCGTACCCGGCCGTCACCGCGGTCGGCGCGAGAATCGACACGATGGACTGGAAATCCCCGACATGCGGTAGCAACAAGGCCCCGGCGTTACGGGCCAGCGGACCGCCGCTGATAATCAGCTTCACGACCCCGAACAGCACATCCGACAGACCCGCCGCCCGGCTGGGGCCATTGGTGAGAATGTCGTCCACCGCCGCCCGCCCGGCCGCCAGCTTGTCCGAGATCTGCTGTGCCCCAGCCAGAATCCGATCGATATCGGCGGTGTGCGAGGCCATATCGTGCAGGGCGGCCCGCCCGGCATTGCTGATCCGGTCCAGCTCGGCCGGATCCGACGGGAAGGCCGCGTTCACATTGTTGACCAGCCGCTGCACATCCGCCCAGCGGCCGCCGGTGATCAGATCCGACAGTGAGCGCAGAATATCCTCGACGTTCGCCGCGGGAATGGTCTGCGTCTCGGGGATCACATCACCGTTCTGCAGGAAGTTGTTGTCGGAGTTCCTCGGCGCCTGCAGCGCGATATGGATATCACCGAGAATGGTGTCCTGCTGCAGTTCCGCGGTGGTGGTCTTGGGCAGCTTGGCGTCGGTATGCAGCTTCACCGTCGCCACCGCGGTATTGCCCACCAGGTCGATATGGTCGAGCATGCCGACCTCTACACCGTCGGCGACCACCTTGGCCCGATCGGGCAGATTCAGCACGGAACCGAATTCGATACGCACGCTGTAGGTGTCACCGCTGGGATAGGTGCCGGGAATCGGAAGGTCGGTGGCCTTCACCCCGCATCCGGTGAGCACCAGCGCGGCCGCGGTCAGCGCCGGAACCAGTTTGACGAGAGTACGTTTCATCGGGCGCCCGCCTGCGGTAGCACGGCGGCCAGCGGCGGCAGATGCGACAGCAGATCGCTGATATCGCCCTCGTGCTGCTGGGCGAAGGCGTGCACCTGCGGGAGCACCTGATCCAGCAGCGCGTAGACCTGCTTATCGTATTTGCCGACATTGCGGGCGATCACCGGCAGGAATTCCACCGCGAGATCCACCGCACCGGCGAACTGCGCCGAGAACTGACCGATCAACTGCAACCCGGCGCGCAGATTGTCCAGCACCTGCTGCATATCCGGCCAGTTGCTGACGAACATGGTGGTGAGCGAGTCCAGATTGTCGACCAGGCGCCGGAAGACCACATCCTTCTGATTCGGATCGCCGACCACCGCGGACAGCCGCTGCAGCAGGGCATTCCATTGCGGCCCGGTGCCGGAGATGGCCTGATCGGCCGCGGTGAGGGTGTCGTCGATCAGGGTGTCCGGCTTGCCCGGCGTGGTCGGTCCGGTGAGATCGCCGGCCAGCTTGCCCATGGCGTCCAGCGCGTCACTGATGCCGATCGGCGTCTTAGTGCTTTCCAGCGGAATACATTTCGAGGTATCGAAACGCGGTCCGCCGGTATAGGTCTTGCTGAGCTCCACATGCCGATCGGTCACGATCGAACTCGACATGGTGACCGCCTGGATATCGGCGGGCAATTTCACCGACTTCTTGATATTCATGGTGACCCGCATGCGGTCACCGAGCGATTCGATCGTCTTGACCGAACCGATCTCGACGCCGAGCATGGTCACGCTGTTGCCCTGATAGAGGCCGACGGTATCGGTGAATTCGGCGCAGAGGCTCTGCTGCGGATTGCGCTCGCTGTTCACCCACCGCACCCCGACGACCCCGGCGGCCACCACCGCCACCGCGACGCCGGCCGCGAGAACCGTTCTGCCCAAGGCTCTTCTGTTCCACCGCATCAGCACGCCTTGCCGTCGTAGGGAATGCAGATCTGAATGCCCTCGGCGGGTTTGTCCACCTTGATCTGGGTGCCGAGCATGCCGTTCAGCTTGTCGATCACCCCGCGCAGGCCGGTGATCACGGTGTCGATCCGATTCGGATCATCGAAGACCTTGGAGAACAGCTGTTCCAGCTGCGCGACATTCGGTTCGAGAGTGTCGCCGTAGGCCATGATCGGGCGGTCCAGCACCACCAGTAGCCGCTTGATCAGGTTGAACACCGAGACGATGTCGTCCTTGCGATTGCCGAGCTGATCGGCCACCTGGCCCAGCTGTTTGACGAAGTCGGCCAGCAGCGCCTTGTCATCGGCAATGGCGGCGATGTATTCGTCGGACACATTCAGCGCCGAATTCAGCTGCTGGGTGCGATCGGCCAGCAGGCCGGTCAGATCATTGGCATTGCCGATCAGGTCGCGCAGCGCGTTCGGCTGCTGGTTGAGCGCCTGATCCAGCTGGCCGATGGTGCCGCGCATGGTGGAGGCGTCGATCTTGCTGAAGATCGGCGTGCCCTTGTCCAGAATGTCGCTCAACTGGAAGGGAGTGGCGGTGCGCTCCTTCGGAATGTGGGTCCCGCCCAGATCCTTGTCGCCGGCCGGGGACAGCGCCAGATACTGACCGCCGATGGGCGTCAGCATCTTCACCTCCACCGCCGACCTGTCCCCCACTCGCACGTCGTTCTTCACCGTGAACTGCACCTCGACGTGATCACCGACCAGGTCCACGGCGCGGATCTTGCCGACGCTGATACCGGCCACCCGCACCTCGTCCCCGGATCGCGCACCGCCGGAGATGGCGAAATCGGCGGTATAGCTGCGCTCCCCGAACGGGATCACATACAGCGCGCCCGCGATCGCCAACGTGATCACACACACCACGACACCCACTACGCCCCAGCGCAATTGGGTCGGCTGGTCGCCGCGACCGGTGAGGGTCTCGCGCACGAGCTCACCGATATAGCTGATCAGAGCCTTCATTGGCACACCACCAGGTTCTGCGTGGACAGGATCGCACCCACGGCAGCGGGCAGCGCCGCCTCACCGGTCGAGCACGTGATCCGCGGCTTCACGCCATTACCCGGCACCGACTGGTTCAGCCCGGTGATGAGCTGCGGCGTGATGGCCAGGATCTGGGTGAGCTGGTTCGTCTCCGGAACCAGCCGGCGCAGCAGCCCGTCGATCGGGCCGTACGCCGTGTCGTAGGCGCTCTGGCCTTCTTCGAGAATCGGAATCAATGGCGCGAGTGTGGCTTTCGCCGAATCGATGGCACTCAGCACGGTCTGGGTCTTGCTGGTGAACTGGCGCAGGATATCCGCCAGCTGCTGCACCAGGTCGCCGACCGCCTTGGACTTGCCGCCGATCTCGTCGGAGACCAGCCCGAGATTGCGGATGAGCAGTACGATCACCGATTCGCTGCTCTTGGCGTGCTGGACCAGATTGTTCACATCCGCCAGCACCGGGCCGATGCCGGCGCCGTCACCCTGGATGACGCGCAGCAGATTGGTGCCGAACTCGTTGAGCTGCGCGGGATCCAGCGTGTCGAACATGGGTTTGAAGCCGTTGAACAGCTTCGACACATCGAAGCTGGGGATGGTGTGATCCACCGGAATAGTCGCTCCCGCAGGCAGTTTCACACCGGCCGCACCGGTGGTGAGGAGCTCGACATAGCGCTGCCCGATCAGGTTCTGGTAGCGCACCGCGGCCTGGGTGTTGTCGTAGACCGGGCGATCCGACTGGACCGTGAAGTGCACCCGGGCGTGCACGCCGTCGAGCGTGATGGAGTCCACCTTGCCCACCGCGACCCCGGACATGCGCACCGAATCACCGGTGAACAGGCCGGATACGTCGGTGAATACCGCGTCGTAGCCGGTCTTGTGGCCCGGTATCGGGGTACGCAGCGCGGTCACGATGAAGGTGGTGCAGGCCGCCACCACGAGCAGGAACACCGTGAGCTTGATCGAGGACTTGACGATATCGTTCACCGCTGCCCTCCCCCGAGTGAATCCGCCAGGTACGGCATGTTTTTCGCGATGATGTCGAGTTGCAGCTGCACCTTGCCGTCGACCACCGGGAAGGCGCCGTCCATGGCCTTGATCAGATTCGGGATCCGGTTGTAGGCCGGGGCCACCGTGCCCAGCGAGACGCTGATGGGCACCGCGAGATCCAGCACACCGTCGAGCGTCTTCTCCAGGTCCGGATTGTTGCGCTGCAGCAGATCCGAAACGCCGATCAGCACCGCCTGATTCACGCCGTCCGTGGCCTTGTTGGTGCGGGCCTGAGCGTCCGGCGCGCCGAAGTAGGCGCTCTGATCGAGCACCGAGAGAATCGCGTGACCGGCCGATGGCGTCAGGTCACGGAACGCGCCGGTCATATCACCGCCGATGCGCAGATAGTGCGCCAGCGAATTCTGCTGATCGTCGGCGAACATCTTCGCGGTCTCGAAGAACGTCTTCAGCGTCGGGCCGATGGCATCGGCATTGTTGAGCATGAGATCGATGAGCCGGTGCACGGTGGCCGAGTCGAGCACCTGGGTGAGCCGCGCCGCGCGCCGGAACACCCCCGCCACGGTGGCATTGGTGGAGCCCGCACCGATCTGCAGCACCGAGCCTTCGCGCAACGGCTTCCCGTCCGTACCCGGCACCAATTCGACTGCGCTGGAACCGAAGACGTTCGACGAGGTGAATCGCGCCGTCGCATCGGTGGTGAGCGCCTTGGCCTGATTCCGGTCCAGCTGCAGCTCGATGCGCTGCTGCCCGTAGCCGACCGTCTCCACCTTGTGCACGGTGCCGATGGCGTAGCCGCGGAACTTCACCTCCGCGCCCGGCGCCAGCCCCTCCCCGAGCGTCGCCGCGTCGATGGTGAGCGAGAACTTGTCCGCGAAAGACCCACGCGCATAAGCACTCACCACCATGAACACGACCACCAGCACGATCGCGACCACCAGCCCGCGCGCCCGCAGCGCCCATTTGCCGGCACTGCGACCGGAATGATCCTTGAATACCGCCATGACTACCCCGAGATCCGGATGCCGACATCCACGCCCCAGATCAAGATCGTGAGGATCATGTCCAGGATTACGACGCCCACCAGGCTGGCGCGAATGGCCCGCCCGGAGGCCCGGCCCACGCCCTCCGGCCCGCCGGAGGCATAGAAGCCCTGATAGCCGTGGATGAGAATGATGGTGACCACGAAGATCGTCGCCTTGAGCAGCGAAGCGAGCACATCGCCCGGTTGCAGGAACGCGTCGAAATAGTGGTAGTAGGTGCCCGGGGACTGCCCGTGCAGCACGTTCACCACGGTCGCGCACGACAGGTACGACAGGATCAGCGTGAGCAGTTGCAGCGGAACGATGGTGATCACGCCCGCGATCACGCGGGTGGTCACCACGAACGGCATGGGCCGGATGCCGATGGCCTCCAGCGCGTCGATCTCCTCGGAGATGCGCATTGCCCCGATCTCGGCCGTCATGCGGCAGCCCGCCTGGGCGGCGAACCCGATGGCGGCGATCATCGGCGCCATCTCCCGGGTATTGGCGTAGGCCGAGACGAACCCGGTGAGCGGGCCCATGCCGACCATGTTCAGCGCGGAAAAGCCCTCCACACCAATGGAACCGCCGACCGCGATGCCGAGAAACGCCAGGACCGCCACGGTGCCGCCACCGACGATGATCGCGCCGGAACCCCAGGTGATGTCGGACAGGATAAGCATGGTCTGGCGGCGATACACCTTCAGCGTGTGCGGTATCGCGGCCAGCACCTCGTAGACGAAGGTCGCCTGATGCCCGAGCGATTCGAAGATCGACATGGGCGCCTGGGCGCCGCGTTCCACGGTGCGGCCGACCACACCGAGCGGCATATAGCGTGCGGGAACCTGAGTCATCAGCCCACCTGCGTCGGGATGAACATCGAAACCAGCTGCGTGATGACCAGATTCACGCCGAACGCGGCGATCACACCGATCACCACCGCGGCGTTCACGGCATTCGCGACACCCTTGGGTCCGTGCGTGGCCTCCAGACCGCGCTGGCAGGACACGATCAGCACGATGATCCCGAAGATGACGGACTTCACTATGGCCACTACCAGATCCGACATCTTCGCGAAGGATGCGAAGGCGGACAGGTAGCTGCCGGGCGTGACGTCCTGAAAGCCGACCGCGATCACGTAGCCGGTGAACACGCCCATGAAGATGATCAGCATGCACAGCAGCGGCGTGAGCACGAGCATGGCCGCGAGACGAGGCGCGACCAGCCGGCGTACCGGATCGATGCCCATGACGCGCAAGGCATCCACCTCGTCGCGAATGGTGCGAGCCCCCAGATCCGAGGCGATGGCGGATCCGGCCGCACCACCCAGGAGCAGGGCGGTCACGATCGGCGCACCCTGGCGAATGACGCCCAGACCGCCGGCAGCTCCTGAGACAGAGCTCGCGCCGACCTGCTGAGTCAGGCTGCCGACCTGCACGGCCACGATCACGCCGAACGGAATCGACACCAGCACAGCGGGAATCGCCGTCACGCTGACTATGAACCAGCCCTGCTGTAGCGTGTCACGCCACGGATGCCGCAGCTTGACGATGTCCACAACCAGGAATTTGAAGGCTGCCACCGCCAATTGAATGGTGCGTCCGAATGTCCGCAACCCGGAGAGAACGAATTCGATTGCCTGCCGTATCAACGGCTCGGGCCCCCGAATGACCTTGTCGACCAATGCCTACCACCCCACAGCCCCGCTATCTGGCCGATGCCGACCGGCCCCTCTGCTTGACCGGTCTCAACTGACCGAGACAGTAATACAGATCACGGACTGACGTGTCAGTCTTCACGGAAATGATTTTGGGCTTGACCGGGTCGGCGTGTCGGTGAACAATGCGCGGCCCGCCCGTAGATACGGGCTTCCACCAGCAGCTTTCAGCAATGGCCCCGCAAATGCGAAAGGCCGACACGTCACTGACGGACGGGTCGGCCTTTCGGATTTTGCGGGCGGTTAACTCGATTGCGGGCGCGTGCCCTCAGGACTGTCCGGACAGTGCGGTCACCGCACCCAGCGGCCGTGCCGGATCCGCACACTCCGCCGAGTCCAGCACCACCCGGCGCGCGATGAGATCCCGGGCCGCACGGATCTCGGCCGGACGCCCCACCCCGACCGCACCGACCAGTCGGCCTCCGTCCAGACCGAGCACGGTCACATCACCGGCCGCCGCATCACCCCGCACGATCACCTCGTGCTCGGGCCGAATCATGCCCGCGAACTGTAGGTTTCGCCCATACTGCTGAGACCAGCCCCACGAAATCTCCTCAGGCACGGCCGGCAGCCCGAGCATCGACCGCGCCGCGGCCGCGCCCTGCGCCTGCGCACTGTTCCAATGCTCCTCGCGCCGATACTCACCCGATTCGGAATCGAGGCGGCTCGCGGCATCACCCGCGGCGAAGATCCCGGCAGCCGAGGTCCGATACCGCTCATCGACGCGAATGCCCTCCTCAATGGCAAGCCCAGCCCTCTCCGCCAACCGAGTGTCCGGGACAGCACCGATGGCAACCAGCGCCGCCGACGCCACCCACCTGCGTCCGTCCGCGGCCACGGCCGTCACGCCCTCACCGTCCTCGAGGCGATCCAGCATTACCCCGGTCACCACCTCGACCCCATTGTCCGCGTGCAGCTTCCGGTAATACTCGCCGACAACCGCAGGCGCGACCCGATCGAGCAACGTCGCTCCGGCATGCAAGATGGTCACCCGTGCCCCGAGCCCCCGCGCGGTCGCCGCCACCTCGCACCCGATCAACCCGCCGCCCACGATCACCAGAGATCCACCCGCCGAGAGAACCGAGCGCACCCCACCCACATCACTCCGCAGACGCAGCGTGTGCACGCCCGGACCTTCCAGGCCCTTCGATGCCGCAGTCGCACCGGGTAGTCGGCGCGGCAGCGCACCCGTGGCCAGCAGCAGGCTGTCGTATCCGATCGCGGTGCCGTCGGCCGGCCAGACCAGTTGCGGGACGGGGTCGATGCGCTCGACCGTGGTTGCGGTGCGCAGGTCGATGGCGTGGTCGCGCCAGAATTCGGCGGGCTGCAGCAAGGTTCGGCGTTCTGCTGCCGTGCCGGCCAGGAGTTCCTTCGAGACCATGGGCCGGCGGTACGGGAGCGAGGGTTCGGCGCCGAGCAGGAGGATCTCGCCCGAATAGCCTTCCGTGCGGAGGGTTTTCGCCGCGGTGGCGCCCGCGACGCCGGTGCCCACGATGACGATGCGGCCGGTCACGCGCGGCTGACCTCGACCATTTCGAAATCGGATTTGGCGGCGCCGCAATCGGGGCAGGACCAATCGTCGGGAATGTCGGTCCAGCGGGTGCCGGGGGCGATGCCGTCCTCGGGCCAGCCTTCGGCCTCGTCGTATTCGAAACCGCATTGCAGGCAGCGGAAGAGTTTGTAGTCAGTCATGACGGGGTCCTGTCGGGGTGGAAGTGGGTTCGAAATCCAGCTTTTCGCGTACGCCGCAGTCGGGGCAGCACCAGTCGTCGGGTACCGACGACCACGGGGTGCCGGACGGGAAGCCTTCGCGCGGTGCACCTTTGGACTCGTCGTAGGTGTAATCGCAGACGGGACAGCGGTAGGCGGACATCAGGCCACCCCGTACTTCGCCAGCACGCGGGATCGCTTGCGGGGCTGGATGTTCACGCGGGTGATGTCACCCCCGTAGTGAGCCAGCACCCGGTGATCCATCACCCGGCGCCATAGGGGCGGGAAGTAGGCCAGCGAGATCATGCTGGCGTAGCCGCTGGGCAGGTTCGGGGCGCCGTCCATACTGCGCAGGATCTGGTAGCGCCGAGTCGGATTCGCGTGGTGATCACTGTGCCGCTGCAGGTGGTAGAGGAAGATATTGGTGACGATGTGGTCGGAGTTCCAGCTGTGCTCGGGGGTGCAGCGCTCGTAACGGCCGGCGGCCGTCTTCTGCCGCAGCAGCCCGTAGTGCTCGAGGTAGTTCACCGTCTCCAGCAGGGCGAAACCGTAGACGGCCTGGATCACCAGATACGGCAGCACGCTCACGCCGAAGACCGCGATCAGCGCGCCCCACAAGACCACCGACATGAGCCAGGCATTGAGCACGTCATTGCGAATCGTCCACGGGCGCTTGCCCAATCGCTCCAGGCGCTTCGCCTCCAGCTCCCAGGACGAGCGCAGGCTGCCCCAGACGCTGCGCGGCAGGAAGCTCCAGAACGTCTCGGCGAAACGGGCGCTCGCCGGATCCTCGGGCGTGGCGACGCGCACGTGGTGACCGCGATTGTGCTCGATGTAGAAGTGCCCGTAGAACGTCTGGGCCAGCGTGATCTTCGAGAGCCAGCGCTCCAGATCGTCCTTCTTGTGGCCCAATTCGTGTGCGGTATTGATGCCGACGCCGCCCATGACGCCCACGCTCAATGCCAGGCCGATCTTGGAGATCAGTCCCAGACCGCCGTCGATGCCCAGCCAGGACAGGTTCGAGGCGGTCCACAGGTAGCCGGCGAAGAACAGGCTCAGCACCTGGAAGGGAATGTAGGCGTAGGTGCAGTAGCGGTAGTACTTGTCGTTCTCCAGGTACTCCATCACCTCGTCGGGCGGGTTCTGGCCGTCCGGGCCGAAGAACCGGTCCAGGATCGGCAGCAGCACGTAGACCAGCATGGGACCGATCCACCACCACACCGGCGAGACGGCCCGCCAGCCGAGCCCGTTGAACGCCCGGACCAGGCCGATGGCCAGGAACAGGGCGGTCGGGGGGACCAGGCCGAACAGCCATAGATACCGCTTGCGATCGCGCCACTGCGGAGGTGCCGAATACCCCTGCTCATGGGTGCGAGACGTCGTCATTGTCGATCTCCTAACAGCCTGACCTCGACTGTTTACACTTTGCCGAGATGTGTATTCATTACATACACATCACACTTCATTGTCAATGATGAGACGTATCCGCAGCTCATGTACGATCGCTGGCGTGGATGAAGCGCCGAATTTCCAGAACGAGATGCGTCTCCTGCTGCGCGAACGAGTCATCGAGACCGCGCGCCGGATCGTCTGCACCGAAGGCTGGGGCGCGGTGAACATGTCCCGCGTCGCCAAGGAAGTGGGCGTCAGCCGCCCGGTGCTCTACAAGGAGATCGGCAAACGCGAGGACCTCGCCGAGGTGGTCATCCGGCAGGAGGTCGACACCTTCCTGGTCGGCATCACCGGAAGTCTCGCCGCCCACCCCGGCGATGTCCTGGCCGGCCTGACCAGCGCGGTCGACTACACGCTGCGCACGGGCGCGGACAATATCCTGCTGAAAGCCGTGCTCTCCGGGCGGTCGGCCACCGATACCGAACTACTGCCCACCCTGATGACCGAGCCGGAACCCGTACTGGGACGGGCGATTACGGCGGTGACGGCCGCGGTCCGATCGCAGTACGGACTGACCGAAGTGAGCGATGCCGAATTGGCCTCGCGCGCCGAGACGGTGGTGCGGCTGGCGCTGAGCCACCTGTTCCAGCCGACCGGGCCCATCGAGGGCGCGGTCGGCCAGATCGAACTGGTGGTGGTCAGCCTGTTCGCACCGCTACTCGCGCGATAACTGCAACTCCCCCAAGCGTTTTCGGCTCAGCCGAGACGCGCGGCCAGCCGCGAGGCATTCATGTAGGCAATGGCCTCGATGCTCACCATGGGGTTCACGCCCGAGGCGGTCGGGAAGCAAGAACCGTCCGCGACCACGATATTCGGCACATCCCAGGTCGCACCATCGGGATCGGTGGCCGAATCCGCAGCCGAACCGCCCATGCGGGCGGAACCCATGATGTGCAGCGCAGCCAGCGTACAGCGGCCCGGGCCGTAACCGGCCTCGGCGCAGGCAGCCACGAACTCCTCGTGCGAACCGCGCTTCCCGGGCTCGTAACTCGGTCCCGCCTGATGTCCGGAGAAGATGCGGTTCGCCCCGGCAGCCTCCAGAATGCTTGCCGCACCGCCGATTCCGGTGTGCAGGTGAGCGGCGTCGCGGGCGGAGAGGCGGTAGCGCACCACCGCGTCACCCTTGCGGTCCGTTTCCACCGCGCCGTGGTCACGATCGCGGGTGATGATGCCGACGGCCACCGTGTTCGCGAGACCGGCCATGTTCTCGCGATGCGCGGCCGAACCCGTCCAGGATTGGAAGCCGATCGACATCCCCGGAGTCATCGGGCCGGTCTCGTAGATGACGCCGTAGCCATTACCGTCCAGATCGCGGTGCTGCTTCGAGTAGCGCGTCTGCATGCCGCCTTCCCAGGGGCGGATCTCCTCGTCGAAAACACCGAAAACCGCTGTCGCGGGATGCAATCGGAGGAAATTGCCGATATTGCGGTTGGCCAGGCCGGAGCGGCGCAGTAGGGCCGGGGTCTGGATCGCGCCCGCCGCGACCACCACCGCCCGCGCATGCACCCACACCGAATGTCCCTCGGCGGTACGCGCTTCCACACCGGTAGCCTGGCTATTGCTGATCTGGATGCGCCGCACCTCGGTGCCGACCAGCAGACGCGCGCCCTGCTCGGCGGCATCCACGAGCCAGGTCTTTGCCACCGACTGCTTGGCGCCCAGACGGCAACCGAAACCACAACGCCCGCACTCCACTCCGGCGTCACAATTCGTGACGTTCCGGGGCAACGGCTCGACATGCCAGCCGAGCTCGCGCAACCCCCGCTCGAGCATCTCGTCCCGCTTGGACGCCGGGGAGTGATCGACATTCACTCCGATACGGGCGACCACGGCATCCAGCGCCGCCGTGTACTCCGCCTCGGCGAACTGCCGCGCACCGACCCGCGCCCACTCCTCGCGCACATCATCGGGCGTGCGGAAGGACGTGCTGAAATTGACCACCGTGCCACCACCCAGGCATCCGCCCGCGACCAGACCCAGCTGGCCCTCGGCGGTGGCGGCCGGGCCGGGGGCGTAGAGGTTGATGAAGCCTTCCTTCTCGCCCGTGCCGAAGTCCGGATCGTCGAAGTACCCACCACGTTCCAGCACGACCACGTCCAACCCCGCCTCGGCCAGCACCGCGGCAGCAGTCCCGCCGCCCGCGCCGGAACCGACCACCACCACATCGCACACGATCGTGGTGTCTTCGGCCGGACGCTCGGGGCTCAGTCCACGCTGCGCACCCGCCAGGGGACCGAAAGCCGGCGAGATGCCGATGTGCTCCCAGACCGGATTGGCCCCGGTCGGGCCCGGCGTCAGATAGTAGGAGGTGACCGCCGCGCCTTTCAGCGCTTGAAACAGGGCCCGCTTCTTCTCGATTCGCGAATTCGCCAGGCCCAGCAGCAACTGCTCGCGATCGGCCTGCGTGAGCGCCGAGAACTTCCGCCAGCCCGCACCATTGAGCAGCCCGAACAGCCGCGTGTTCCACACCCGCATGAGGAGATCGAACTGCTGCCGCTCCGCCGCCCGCGGATTGCGGTCGAGCAGCTCCTGCACGGTATCGGCGACACCCAGCACCGAGGCCGGCAGCAGTTCACCCCCGTCCCCCGGGGCGAAAGTGTCACAAACCATCTCGAGAACGGCACGCCGCGCCGCGTGTGAAGCCATGCCGTCATCATGCGGCAAGGTGGGGCACCTGTCTTCTCAATCCTTCACAAGAGCCCACTTCCAGTGCTGGGTGTCGGCGTACTCGCGCATCTCCGCGATCCTGCCGTCCCGGATCATGAAGACCGCGCTGTTCTTCTGGTCGTAGCGCCGCCCGGTCTTGCCCATCCCCCACGAATCCCATTCCGCGAACACCTGTTGCCCTTCGCCGAAGAGGTTCGTCACCCGCAGCCCCACCGCGTACTCCGGGTCGAAGTGGTCGAAGGCGGTGGCCAGGAACCCGCCGAGCACCTGATCGCGCCCCTCCCAGCGACCCGAGATCGGCAGATCGCCGCCGTACCAGCAGCTTCCATCCTCGGCCCACGAATCCCGGATGGTGTCCTGGTCCCCTGCCGCGAGCGCCTCGAAGTAGCGCCGGACAACGGTCTTGGGAGCGAGAACAGTCTCGGCGGTGAGTTCGGTGATCATGTCGCGCCTTCCGTCGTTGTGCTGCTTACGGATTCGAGTCAACCGTCTCCGGCATCGTCGATCGAGCCCGGATCCGCACTCGGAGCGATCGCGAATACTTATCGTTGCTGATGAGCAGTGTCGGTCAGGAGGCCGATGAGGCGCTGGACCTGCGGGACGTAGCGGGATTCGAAGTCCGGATGCGTGGGCGGGACACCGAAGAGGCGTTCCACCAGAGCGGGCATGGTGGCCGCGACGGTGACCATGCCGGTGATGGCGAGCAGGAGGGCGGCTTCATCCAGATCCGTTGGGAGCTCACCGCGTTCCTTGCGCACGCGCAAGTTCTGCAAAGCGCGCGCGGTGGTGGGGGTGGTCTCGGAGCTGTCGCGTTCATCCCAGTAGGACAAGCGGGTGGCGCGTGGATCGGCGAGGACCTGCCGCAAGTAGCGCACCGTCACCTCCGCGAGGGGGAGGTCATCGTCGGTGAGACCTTGCTCGTGCGTTCGCCATTGCTGCAGGACCTCGGCGTAGAGGCCGTCCTTGCCGCCGAAGTAGTAGCTGATCAGCTGTTTGTCCACGCCCGCACGGGTAGCGATCTCCTGCACCCGGGCGCCGGAAAGTCCTTTGGCCGCGAAGATCTCGCTCGCCGCCTCCAGGAGCTGCGCCCGGGTGCGATCCGCATCGCGCCGGCGGGCATCCGGACCGGGTGCACGGCGTGCCGCTGAACCGCTCATGGAACTATCCTCCGTCCTATGGACAGTATCCACCAAATGGTGGATAGTCGGACGGGTGGTCGGATTCTTTACAGCGGAAAACGGGTACTACCGTGCAACCGCAATGGCGCTCAGCCCCTGGGCGCCGAACCAGCTCGGTGGCACCGGCGTCTGCGGATTGCTCGCACACGAGCTCGAAATCCACTCCCCCGGAGCCGGATTCGTGCCCGCACGGTTCACGGTCGACCTGTTCCGCCCGGTACTCGACGAGCCGATCCGGCTTTCCAGTGAGATAGTGCGCGACGGCAGCCGCGTCCGGATGGTGGATGCAGCGATCGTGCAGCGCGACAGTGTGCGAGCCCGCGCCAGCGTGATGTACCTGGCAGCCACACAGGATCCGCCCGGCGAGGTCTGGCAGCCGATCCGCCGATTACCCGCTCCCACAGCACCATTGGATATGCCGGGCGGCTGCCCGCCCCTGTTCAAGTCGGGCGAGCAGGACTGGACGGGCGATTTCGCCTCCGGTCAGAACAATCAGCGCAAGGCCGCCTGGCACAACCTGCCCCCACTGATCGACGGCGAACCCATCACCCCCTTCCAGCGGGCCGCCTTCGTGGCCGATGCCACCAGCCTGGTCTGCAATTGGGGAACCGAGGGCGTCGGCTACATCAACAGCGACGTCACCCTGACGCTCACCCGCCTCCCCGAAGGCCCGGAACTGGGATTACAAGCCCAAGACCAGGTTTCATCCAACGGCATAGTCGTGGGCACCGCCCTGATGTACGACCGCACCGGCCCCCTCGGCACCACCGTCATCACCGGCCTGTCCAATGCCCGCCGCCAGGTCGACCTGGCCGCCTTCGCCGCCTCCCGCTCGTTCGCCGAGTGAGGGCTCCTACTTCACGGTCCCACCGAACGTGCCACTGACATAGCGCAGGTCGCCCATCCGCATCTCGTCGTCCTTCAGCGATGAAAAGCCATTGGCAGCGAACAGGTCTCGGATACTGACCCCATCCAGCGCCCAGCCACGTTCCGCCAGATACGGCCCCGCCTCGTTACGCGCACCGAAATAGCGCAACCTCGCCATATCCGGAGCGTAACCGTGCCCGCTCCAGCGTTCCGAGATCCGCTGCAGCCCTTCCTTCGTGCTGTCCTCATCGCCCGGTCGCGGATTGGGCTTGCTTTCGGTCGCCACCCGGCTTCCCGGAGCACTGAGTTCAGTGATGGTGTCCAACAGCCCATCCTGTGCCTCGGGCGGCAAATACCCCAGCAGCCCTTCAGCACTCCAAGCAGTCGGCCGACCCGGATCGAATCCAGCGGCCCGCAGCGCGTCGGGCCAATCATCCCGCAGATCCACCCCAGCCACTCTCCGATCCGCAGTAGGCACAGCACCCAACTCACCCAATATGCGCGTCTTGAATTCGACTACCTGCGGCTGATCAACCTCATACACGACGGTCCCAGCCGGCCAAAGCAGCCGATACGCCCGAGAATCCAGCCCCGAACCCAGAATCACAACCTGCCCGATACCCGAGTTCGCAGCACCAAGAAAGAACTCGTCATAGAACTTGGTCCGCACCACAGCAATATCGACCCACACCTCCTCAACAGTGTCGCCCGCCTCCCCACTCGCCAGCCGACTCAGAAACTCGATACCCACCGCCCGCACCAGCGGCTCAGCAAACCGATCATCAATAAGCCGCCCATCCCCACGACTCGCCATCGCCCGCACCGCCGCAGCCATAGTGGCAGTAGCGCCAACGCCGGACGCCGGATCCCACGCATCCCCGTCACATCTACTGAAACTCATGTTCTCCCTCAACCGTTATTGAGGGCCGCAAGCAGCCCGTCGGGATCGGCGACATCGTAGAAAGCGAACGCGGGTACACGTTTCCCCGCAGCGATCTCGTCAGCGAACATCCACCAGCGGCCACACTCTCCGATGGCCACACTGACATGGCGCCCGTCGCGACTGTGCCGAATCGACATCGGCAAGCTGGGCAGCGGCACCTCCCGCAGCGTCCGAGTGCCCTCGGCAATCAATGCGCGCCCGGTAGTGACGGCATAGCCCGTCCGCCGCCTGAGTCGCCCTTTGAGAAAGAACTTGCCGACAAGCGGGTACGCGCCGACGCACAGCGATGGCACCCCGACCACCAAGGGAATCAGAATGCCGGAAGCGATCATCCATGCCAGAAAGGCAGTCCAGCCCGCGACCCACACCAGGTAGAACGGAATCACGAACACATCCGCCGGGGTGAACCGGACGCCGGGATCAGGCCCGCCGAGCCACAACACCTGTTCCCCCGCACGCAGATGCCGAAAGATCCGCGATTCGCCCCCACCCCCAACCCGGTCAACAGAACCCGGCACCGGAACGAAGTCGTCGTAGCTCTCCCCCACTGACCCTCCTGAACCGAACTTCCGAATGCATTGCAACAGCGACCTTCTCCCCCTCACCGTTACGTCACGACAGTAGCGAACGGCACCGACAAGGGTGGCACCCTCGCTTCTTCACTACGATGTTCAAGTTGCGTTGGTGATGAGGACAAGGAGTAATGGTTCGATGGTCCGCTCGGGCGATCAGATGCACGTCTACCTCGTCAACCAGGTCAACCAGATATTGCGTCGACTGAGCATGTTCGGCGGTGAGCCTGCCCTCTGGACGACGTTCGATCATCTGTACTTTCTCGAAGGCGACGAGAACGGCATCGAGAAGCTTCGACAATCCTGGCGTGATCGCAACGCGTTTACCCCCACGGGCGTGAAAGGCGCTTTGCAGCAACAGCTTCCACACAGTGGAATCGAGGACGCCCTGGCCTCCATGTACGCCGAGGTCGCCCGGAACAGGGGTTGGCTGAGGCTGGACCGAACGCTGACCGCCGACGAGTACACGACGTTACGCACCGAGATCGCACCCTTTACCGAACACGACCGTACCTTGACAGACGTCGTCGACGCCTTCGGAGAGCCCAGTGTCTTGTTCGGCGGATCGAATCCGCGCTACAGCAAGTCGTTGGCCTACGCGACCACGGACGTCAGCGATCCAATGGTGATATTCCATCTCTGGAATGGTGTAGACCCTGGCACCGAGCCGAGTTGGCCTCCGCAGTATCCGGAGCCGATCCTGCTGGCAACCCGTTGCGGTGCAGGCGCTTTCCCCACTTCCTTCTCTTTCACCCCGCAAGGCCACAGCCGCCGCGCCCACGTCTGGCCTACAAGGCATGGCCCGCAGGGCGAACCCGGAAGCTAGTCGAGCGCGGCTTGTCCGAGAAGCGTGGACTCTACGAAGTGGGTGGGGGAAGTCTGGAGCGTTTTGCCAATTGCTTCAAGATCGCACCGTCGCAAGACTTTTCAGTCGACGCCCCGCGTATGCGACTGCGGGCGTTGCTCAGCTGAGGTGACGAAAGGGATCTTGTGTCGAATTGCGCTACATCGCGATCGGTTCTGATTACAGGGGGAAATCGGGGAATTGGGCTCGCAGTTGCCCGGCGGCTGAGTGCCGAGGGGCATCGGGTCGCTGTTACGCACCGCGGCTCGGAGGCGCCTGACGGATTGCTGTCAGTAGCGTGCGATGTGAACGACACATCATCGGTCGACGAGGCGTTCGCGGAAGTCTCGCGGCGGCAAGGCGATGTGGAGGTGCTTGTCGCCAATGCTGGTGTTACCGACGACATGCTGTTCACGCTCATGCGGGAGGATACGTTCACGGACGTCATCGACACCAACCTCACCGGAGCCTTCCGGGTCGCTAAGCGCGCCAGCCGAGCCATGTTGCGTGCTCGCTGGGGGCGCATGATCTTCCTCGGATCTGCGGTGGGAATGCTCGGTACACCGGGCCAGGCCAATTACGGCGCATCGAAAGCGGGTTTGATCGGTCTCGCACGCTCGATCACCCGAGAGCTCGGCTCCCGCGCGATCACCGCCAATGTGGTCGCGCCAGGGTTCATCGATACCGATATGACTCGCGCGCTCGATGAGAAATACCGCAGCCTCGCACCCGAAGCCATCCCGATGCAGCGCATCGGTCATCCTGACGAAGTTGCCTCCGCCATAAGCTTTCTCGCGTCGGACGATTCGAGCTATATCTCCGGCGCCGTCATTCCTGTCGACGGCGGTCTGGGGATGGGGCATTGACCGACTCGCTCCCCTCCGACTAACCGGTCATGCCTCGGTCGATGACCCGGGTCGGCGCTGCCGGGTGAGGTGTCAGCGCTTGTAGCGCTGGCCTTCCGCGAGCTGTGCGGTGATCTTCTGCATGCCCATGCGGCGTTGGACAGCGGCCGACACGGTGGGGGTGATCGCGCCGGCCAGGGTTGCCAGGCGCAGGCCGAGTGGGGCGACGTCGACCTCGGCGAGGTTGTTTTCGATGGCTCGTATGGTTGCGCGGGCGACGTCTTGCGGGGAGCGGGTGCCGACGCCTCGGGGCAGTGTTGCGCCGGAGTCTGCGAACATCCCTGAGTCGCTGATGTAGCCGGGGAATACGGTCGAGACGCCGACGTTGTGTGGGCGCATGTCCTCGCGCAGTGCGAGAGCGAAACCGCGGAGCCCGAACTTGGTGGCGTTGTAGAGCGATGCCTGCGCGGAAGCGGCTTTGCCGGACAGCGAGGAAATGAAGACCAAGTGACCTCGGCGCCGGGTGGCCATCCGTTGCGCGGTGAGCTTCGCCATGATGATCGGCGCGCGGAGATTGACGTCGAGGGCGCGGTCGATCTCGTCGATGGAGTAGTCGGTCAGTAGACCCGTGGCCGGCAGCGCGGCGTTGGCCACGAGCACGTCGATCTCACCTGCCGCATCCAAGAGTTTCTCGATCGCGTCCGGGTCGGTCAGGTCGGCGGGAATGGCTCGGCCGCCCACCTTTTCGGCCAGCGGCTCGAGCAAGTCGATCCGGCGACCGGTGAGGGTCATCCGGCCGCCGCGGGCGGCGAGTTCGACTGCGAGCACTTGCCCGATTCCGCCGGTTGCCCCCGTCACCAACACCTTCGCACCAGACATGTAAGAGCGCATACCCCACTCTGACCGCCGCTATGGTTCCGGATCTTGTACGAATGTTCCCGCACAGGCAAACGCGGTATGGGTCGCCGCGAATCCCAGGCGACGGGTAAGCGTCACCGGAGTTGCGCCGCTGAACGCCAACACATCCCGGTGCAGATGGGATTGGTCGGCATAACCGCACTCCGCCGAGACGCCGGCCGGGCTCCGGCCCGCGGCCAAGCAGTGGGCGGCATGATCGAAGCGCACCAGTTTCATCGCACGCTTGGGTGCCAGGCCCACCTGTGACCGGAACCTGTCCCACAGCCGTTTGCGGCTCCATCCGATCTCGACCGCCAGATCCTCGACCCGGAGCCGACCACGGCTGAGCGTGATTCTTTGCCAGGCCCATGCCACTTCGGGATCCATCGAAGGTCTAACCGTGCGCCGACGAGCGAGGAACGCGTCCGTCAAGGCGAAGCGATCGCCCCATGAAGCGGCTGCGCCCAGTTGCTCTCGGAGCCGTTCCATGTCTCGGCCCCACAGATCATCAAGGGCGACCATAGGATTCAGCTCCGCCGGACGGACACCCAGCACGGCATATGCGATCACCGGAGACAACCGCACCTCCACGCACCCGATATTGTTCCCGCACATCCGAACTGCGCCCGCCCCGAGTCCGGCGGCGAGACTTCCCCGCGCCAGCCGCCCGGTCGCATCGTCGACCACGAGCGAACTATCGCCGAATTCGAAGATCACTGTGACTGCGGGATGCGGGACCACCCGCTCCTCGATCGGACCCGAATTCCGTTGGCGGAACCCAGCCATGCTCACACCCGCCATCCGACCGGCGCCTACCGGCTGCGCAACATCCCAGGGTGTAGCGGGCGGCATCAATCCAGGCGGCCGTAGATGAGGCGGAGGATGGCCTCGGCGAGGTCATTGATGCCTTGTGCCACATCGCCATTGGATGCCGCGGAAAGTTGGGAGAGGCGACCGTCGCGCATCAGGGTGATGAGGTCGGCGAGGGTGGCCGAGTCGATGCCTTCGGGGGCCAGCCCGGCGGCGCGGTCGCGGTCGATTTTGGCGGCGAGGGCGCTGGTGAAGCGGGTTTGGATGCTGGCGATGAATTCAGTGAGGGGTGGGTAGGTGCTGTCGTAGCCCTCCAGGGAGCAGGCCAGGATCGTGCTGTTGTAGTGCCAGATTTCGGCGGCGCCGGCGAGTTGAGCGTGCAGGAGTTCTCGTTGCTGGCCGGTGGAGGGGAGCCAGACGTGGGTTTGGGCGTAGCGGTCGCTCACGTCCTCCATCAGGCGGGCGAGGACCGCTTGTTTGGAGGGGAAATAGAAGTAGAAGCTCGTGCGTGAGATGCCGGTCGCGTTGGTGATGTCGTCGACGGTCAACGTGGCCATCGATTTCTCGGTCAGCAGGGTGCGGGTCGCGTCGAGGATCTGGGCCTCGCGCTGATCACCTTTGGACTTGGTGCCGCGGCGGCGGATTCCCTCGGTCGTGTCTCGGGTCTGGTTCACCTTGTGTCCGCCCTTCTGCGCCATGACCACACCATAGAGCGATTTCCATTCCCGTAGTGGACGTGGCGTCTATCATAATCGACACTGTGTCGATTCCAGCGTAGGGTCCTGCTAATGACCTCCTCGCTTGGGAGTCGGCGTACCTCCTCGCCGACCGCGATCGTGCTGACCATGGCCAGCACCGTGTTTCTGCTGGCAATGGCTCAGACGCTGCCCGTGCCCGCACTGCCGCAGATCGGTCTGCAGCTCGGGGTCTCGGCGACCACCGTCGGATGGGTGACCACCGCGACGATGCTCGCCGCCTCCGCGCTGACGCCGCTGCTCGGGCGACTGGGCGATGTCTACGGGCATAAGCCGGTCGTGCTGGCGACACTGGTGGTGACGCTGGTCGGCAGTGTGATCGCCGCGTCGGCGCACAGCATCGACCTGCTCATCGTCGGCCGGGCCTTGCAGGGAGCCAGCTTCGGCCTGTTCCCGCTGGCGATCAGCGTGCTGCGCCATGAACTTCCGGCCGAGCGCCTGACCGGGGCATTGGCCGTCACCGCCTCGACCCTGGGCGTGGGCAGCGGTGTCGCGCTGGTGGCAACCGGTCTGCTGACGCAGGGCGGGGCGGATTACCGTCGCATCTTCTGGCTGTGTGTCGTGCTGACCGCGGTGGTGCTGGTGCTGGCGTTCGTCACCCTGCCGCGGCGTGCGGGCCAGGGTGGGCGTGTCGATTACGTCGGCGCCGCGGTGCTCGGCCTCGGTCTCGTTTGCTTGCTGCTGCCGATCTCCCAAGGGCACGAATGGGGTTGGGGCAGCGCGAAGGTGATCGGCCTGTTCGTGGCCTCGGCTGTTGTGCTGGCCGGATTCCTGCTGCTGCAGTCCAAGCTGAAGGAGCCGCTGGTGGCGACCTCGCTGCTGGCGCATCGACCGGTCGCGGTGACCAACCTCGCCAGCTTCTGCGTCGGTTTCGCGATGTTCAGCGTGTTCCTGGGAGCGACCTACTTCGTGGCGACGCCGCGCGCACTCGCCGGATTCGGGTTCGACGCCTCGGTGCTCCGCACCAGCGTGGCCTTCATGCTGCCGGGCGCTGTGGCCTCGGTGCTGATGGGTCCGATCGCCGGTCGTCTGGTCGGGCGGATCGGCCCGCGCTTCGTGCTGCTGCTCGCCAGCGTCATCGGCCTGTGCGCCCTGACCGCCCTGGCGCTGCTGCACGCGAACAGCACGGAAGTTGTCATCGCACTGATCATCGGCAACGCCGCGATCGCAATCGCCTACGCGGCCATGCCCGCACTGCTCGTCGCCAATGTGGCGCCGCACGAGACCGGAATCGCCAACTCGATCAACTCGATCATGCGGACCGTGGGCGGCGCCATCGGCAGCGCGCTGGTGGTCACCATCCTCACCAGCGACACCCTGGCCCACGCCCTGCCCAACGGTGCGGTCGTGGCCCTGCCGGCCGAGGGCGCGTACCGGATCGCATTCCTGACGGGTGCGGCCTTCTTCGCGGTGGCAGCGCTGCTGGCCGGATTCGGCCTCGGCAAGACCGGGCGGCGCTTGACCCAGCACGAGGTCGAGGAAGACAGTGCCCTGGCGAGCGCCGGTGAATTCGCTACGGTGTCCACCAGCCTCTGACCCCTGCGGGTCGACTGCCCGAGATAACCTCGGCCCGTTGACCTTTCGACGACCCGCGCTGTCCTCACGGACAGCGCGGGTCGTGGCGTTTCAGGACCGGGTTCCCAGGTAGCGGGACGGCGACGATCGATAAACATCACTTACCGATGACCACAGGATTGGCCGTTGATAGGCCGGACCGGTGACAGCAGACTTGCTGGGCAGTGTTCATCCACGGAAGGATCACCATGACCGAGTCGTTGCCGGCAGGCGCAGTCGTCCGCGTCGGACGCGCCAGCTTCGACCCGAGCCTGTTCGCCGATTTCGAGGCCCTGATCACGAAGCAGGCCGACTACCTGATCCCGGCGATCAACGCGCTGCCGGGGCTGCTGCACTGGTACACCGGCGTTTCACCGGAAGGTACGACGGCGCAGATCAGCATCTGGGATACCGAAGAGCACGCGAAGCAGATGGACGATCTGAAGGAAATGGCCGTCATCGCCCGCGGCGAGATGGAGGCGATCGGCGGCAAGTTCGAACGCCCGATCATCAACTACCCACTGACCTGGACCATCTGAACCGGTTCAGGCCCGCTGGAATCTACGGGCAGGACTCAGCCGTGCAGGTGGACGCGGTCATCACCGCCGCGATCGACGCCGGCGGCGCGATCGTCAAACCCGCCGCCGCGGCCCAGTGGGGTGGATACTCCGGCTACATTGCCGACCCCGACGGCTACCTCTGGAAGATCGCTTCCAACGCCTGACCGATGTCCCTCTATGGTTCTGCGATGAGTGTCGACTTCCGAACAGACCGGATCGGTAGCGCCCTCCGTGGTGAGAATCCGACGGTGATTCGACGCCTGGAAGCCGGGTTCGCCGTGATCGGGGATGTTCAGTTCCTCCCCGGCTACTCGTTGCTTCTCGTGGACGATCCGGCAGTGCAACGGCTTTCCGATCTTCCCCGGGGGAAACGTCTCGCATTCTTGTCCGACATGGAGCGACTCGGCGAAGCGGTCGAGCGCGCCTGTGGGAGGGTCGATCCGGCCTTTCGGCGCGTCAATCTGGAGATCCTGGGAAACACGCACACTTTTCTGCACGCTCATGTGTGGCCCCGATTCAACTGGGAGCCAGATGATTTCGTGGGCATGCCGGTCTGGTTGTACCCACGGGGGAATTGGAGCGATCCTCGATACGCGCTCGGCTCCCGGCACGACGCGATTCGGCGGGCGATCGGTGAGGAATTGGATCGGCTCACCGCTGCCTGACCGGGGCGCCACCGGTGCGGTGGCGCCCCGGACGGGCCGCGGGGTTACCGGGTGAGCAGTTTTCGGAGGCTGGCCAGGACGTAGTCATGGTTTTCGTCCAGGAGCCAGTGGTCGGCGCCGGGGACGACGTCGGTGGTCACGTTGGTGGCCACGCGCGACATCATGGTGCCCACTGACGCGCCCATGCTGTAATCGCCGCCGAGGGCCAGGACCGGGACGGTGAGCTTGCCGTCCTTGGCGATCATGGCGTCGATGGCCTTGTCGCCGGTCGGCTTCTGGCGGTAGTACTCCAGGCCGGCGTGGGTGCGACCGGGCTTGCTGTAGGCGGCGATGTAGGCATCGCTTTCGGCCTTGTCGATCGCGCCGCCTTCGGCCTCCTTGTAGAACGAGCCGTAGAAGGCGGATTCCTTGCCTGCGATCAGCTGTTCGGCGAGCTGGTCCTTCGGTCCGAGGGCCATCCAATCGAACCACACGAATTCCGGATGCGCCGCGGCGAACTTGCCGTAATCGCTGCTCGGCGCAGCCTCCATGATCGCGAGATGCGACAGGTCCGAACGGTATTCGGCCGCGTACGCCAGGGCGATCTCACCGCCCCAGTCGTGGGCGAACAGGTCGAAGTGCCCCAGATTCAGATGCTGGGCGACCGCGTGCACGTCGGTGGCGACATTCAAGGCCTGATAGCCGTCATCGGACTTGGCGAAGCCGGAATCGCCCATGCCACGCAGATCGACCGCAACCACGGTGTGATCCGCGGCCAGATCCGGAGCCAGCTTCGACCACCCCCGCCAGGTCTCCGGCCAGCCGTGCAGCACCACGATCGCCGGACCGTGACCGCCGATCACGTAATGCACCGCAACACCGTCATTGTCGATCGTGCCGTCGTGGAAGCCGGGCAGCGGGTCCGCGGCGGCCGGATGCGAGGACGAACACGACGTGACGAATGCACCGGCCATGGCCAGCGCTGCGGCGAGTGTTACCAGTTTCCTGCGGAACGCATTGAAGCGCATAAGTTTTCGAGCCCTCTGTCTGCTGTCGGGAGCTAAATCGTTTCAGCGGGAGCAGCGGGTATCAATGACAGCTTTTCGGCTCGAGAATTACCGTCGCTTATCGATCGACGGAGTGAGTTCGCGCGTCATCCAGATCGAGTCGCCACGGTCAGGATCCGGGGTGACACGTCCGCTCTCATAGAAGCCGAGCTTCTCCAGCACGCGAAACGATGCAGTGTTCCACTCCCGCACTGTCGCCCACAACCGCCGCCGCCCCGTGCGTGCCGCCGCCTCGACGACCGCCCGTCCCGCCTCCGTGGCGTATCCATGCCCATGGGCTCGCCGAGCGAGCTCGTACGCGATCTCGGGTTCGTCGTAGGACCCCTCACCGACGATCAGCCCGCAATAGCCGATGAACTCGCCACTCTCCCGCAGCTCGATGGGAAGCAGCCCGAGCCCGGGTTCGGCACCGAGAGGTCTGGCCACCGCCCAGCCACGCAGGTCCTCGACCGTCGGGCGCCCGTCCGCGTCGATCCTGCGGCGGGCTCGCACATCCCGCTCGGCCCATAGCGCACGATGGTCCTCCGCGTCCGAGGGCAGCCAGGGCCGCAGCCGGAGTCGCTCGGTCAGAAGACTTGCGGGGAACCCCGTGTAAGTCGCCACCACCCCAACCTACGTGACGGACAGTCGGCATCAGGCTGCATTCGACCGACACCGGATGAACACGGGCACTTGGCCTTCCGAGCCCCCCGTACTCACTCCCACGCGAAACGGGGCTGGTCCCAATGATCGACGCGGGTGGATCGGTGACGTAGGGCCACTTCCCGGAATTGATAGAGAACCGCGGCGGTCGGAGCGTGCAGGTGCCCGCCCAGTAGCGGGAGCTGGATGGCAGGGCGGTCGGAACCCGGGACAGGCACGAAATGCGGATCGACGTCGAGGTCCGAGAGTGGAATCCAGTGCACCTCAGCCACTTCGGCAGGATTCGGAGCAGGGGTGGGTGACTGACCGAGCCAGGCCACGACCGGAGTCATCACATAACCGGAGCGGGTCGGATAGTCGTCGAGCAGCCCGAGCACGCTCGAGCGGGGCACAGCGATGCCCAGCTCCTCGTGCAGCTCGCGCAACGCCGCCGCTGCCGCGTCCTCCCCCGGGTCAAGCTTCCCTCCTGGCAAGGCCAGCTGCCCGGCGTGAGCGCGCAACCCCGAGGACCGCTCGGTCAGCCAAATACCCTGCTCCCCATCACGATCCACTATCGCGATCAGCACCGCGGCAGGCTTGCGCCCAGCAGGATCGACGATCCGGCGCGAGAAGGCCTCCAACGCCTCGGCCATCTCGCGCCGCAGCTGGTCAGCGGGCACGTCACTCCAGCGGTAACCGCTACTGTCCTCGTCGACCTGCATCAGCCGAACCTAATTCGCGACGCCGCCCACCGTCAACGCCGCTCGGCGGACGACGGCGGTCAGTCGGCTTGCAGGACGAAGAACAGGAAGGCCAGAAAGCTGGTGCCGGCTACTTCGCGGAATTCCTCGGGGAACAGATCGCGGGCGTCGGGGGCCGGCGGCGGTTCGCTTATCGTGTCGACGCGGAACCCGGCTGCGATGAAGGCGGCGGTCATCGCATGCAACGGGCGGTCCCAGACGGTCAACCGGGCGCACTGGCCACCCATGGTCCACTCTTCGGTTCGCTTGCGGGTCTGGAAGTAGTCGGTCTTCTCACCGGCCGACCGCTCGGACAGCCAGATGGCGAAGGGATGCTCGACCGAGACGATGAGACGGCCGCCAGGAACCAGCACGCGGCGCAACTCGGCGAGGGTCGGCCCCCAGTCCTCCAAGTAGTGCAGTACCAGGGAGGAGACGACATCGTCGAATGCGTTGTCGGGGAAGGGCAGTGGATCGGCCAGGTCGGCGACGCGCAGGTCCGCATCGGAGCCGATCCGCCGCCGGGCCAGCTCCAGCATCCCGGCACTCGCATCGATACCGGTCACGACGGCGCCTCGATCGCGCAGCGCGGCGCACAAGGGTCCCGCCCCGCACCCGGCGTCGAGGATGCGCCGACCGGCCACGTCCCCCGCAAGCTCCAGCATTGCGGGCCGTTCGTAATACGCGTTCAGGAGACTGGTCTCGTTCTCGGCCGTGTATCCCTCGGCGATGCTGTCATAGTCGTATGCGCGGGCCACATCAGCGGGAAGCGCCCGACCTTCTGGAACCGGAGTCATGCACCCCATCCTGACACGCCGAGCAAGCATGCACGAAAAGCGTAGAACCGACAACCATCCCCGGAATCGGCTACAGCAGAGCGCATCTCGTCATCGTGATGGCTGGTTTCCGCCGCCGAGTGGCACACCAGGACCGACCTCACTCGGCCGTTGCAACCCTCATGTGCCACTCGGCGATCATGGCTGGTGGATCGCGCGAGCCGATTCATCGGCGCGATTCCTCATCCCCGCCCAAGGCGTCGAGCGGCTTGGATCGGGACGGGCGGATTGGAGGCCGAACAGCCTAGCCGTCGGCGAGGCGCTGAATGGTGGTGCCGAGCCAGGATTGGAGGTCGGCGCGGGTGCCGAGTTCGGAGCGGAGGACTCGGCGGCGGGTGGAGACGCCGAGGACGAAGGCGTCGATGGCGGCGGCTCGGTCGCGGGCGTCCGTGTCGTCCAGGCCGCTGGCTCGTAGGTAGTGATGCAGGGGTTCCAGAGAGTTCGTGTCGAGGAATGCGGCCAGGGCCTCGGCTGCTTGGGGGCGTTCGCCGGAGGCGCGTAGCAGGACGAGGAGGGGGTCCTCGCCGGATGTATCGAACCAGCGGTGGACGATGCTTGCCGCCAGGCGGGAACCCAGTTCGGAGCGGTCGCCGTCGAAGGAGTTCGTGACCGGTATTTCCACCTGGGTTGCCGCCAGGAAGAGCCCGTCTTTGCCGCCGAAGTAGCGGGTTATGAGGTTCGGCGAGACGCCCGCGGCGTCGGCTACGCCTTTGACTGTGATTGCTGCGTAACCGTTTTGGGCGAACTGGCGTTGGGCATGCTCCAGAATTCGCATCTTGGTGGCGGCCGCGTCTCGCAACGTCATGTATACGAGCATACACATGATGTGTACGCTGATACACATGGATGACGCGATGCGGGAACGGCTGCGGCGGACACGGCGGGTCACGACGCCCTGGAGTGATGATGAGGCGCGCGGCATCACCGGGGCTCGCCTCGATGAGCTGCTCGACCGTTGGGTGGACGGGTACGACTGGAGCGTACATGAACGCCGAATCGAGGAATTCCCTTGGGAGACAGTGCAGGCGGGCGGCACGGAGCTGCGTGTCATTCACCAGCGATCGACGGACCCCGGCGCGCCGGTTGCCGTACTGCTGCACGGCTGGCCCGACTCGATACTGCGATTCGAACGCGTCCTGCCTTTGCTCACGGACCTGCATGTCGTGGTTCCCGCGCTGCCGGGATTTCCGTTCGCGACCCCGCTCACCGCATCCGGTATGTCAGCCAACAGGATTGCCGGAATCGTCGCGGACGCTCTGGAGGAGCTCGGCTACCCCCGATACACGGTGTCCGGGGGTGACGTGGGTGGCACCGTCGCGGAAATTCTTGCGGGACAGCACCCGGATCGGGTCGCCGCGCTGCATCTGACGAACGTCGCACCGCAACACGCGTTCTCGGTGGATCCGGCGAAGCTCGCGCCGGATGCCGCGGACTACCTCGGCCGGGCCGCGCAGTGGTTCCGGGCGCAGGGCGGGTATATCGCGGAGCAGTCGACGCGGCCGAACACGCTTGCCGTCGCGCTCGGTGACTCCCCCGCCGGGCTCGCGGCCTGGCTTGTCGAGAAACTCGAGTCCTGGTCCGACGGACCGGCTTTCACCACGGAGGAGCTACTCACCTGGGTCAGCGCCTACTGGGTCACCGGCACGATCGGGACGTCCTTCGCCACCTACACCGAGTCGGCCGTCCTTCCCGACCGGATCGATACGCCGACCGTGCTGTCGGTGTTCGCGCACGACACCAAACCGGAGCCGCGCAGCTACGCCGAGGCATTCCTGAATATCCGCGAGTATGTGGAACACCCCGCGGGCGGCCACTTCGCCGCCTGGGAACAACCCGAGGCCTACACCGGCGACCTGCGCCGCGCGGTCGGGTTGGGCGCCGCGCAGTCGGTTACGGGGTGAGGGGCTTGCGGCGGGGGATCACCTTGCGGTGGGTGATGCGCCAGCCTGCCGGGGTGCGGTGCAGGGTGTCGGCGTAGGTGACGCTGGCGATGGTGCCATCGAGGTTGACGGCCAAGCCCTTCGACACGGTGGTGACGGTATCGGCGTCGACGGGAGTGACGACGATGTTGGTGACGTGGTGGGCCAGGGGCTGGCGGTCGGCCATACCGAGGGCCATGTCGCGGAGGGCATCGCGGCCGTTGACGGTGCCTGCGCCGAATTCGGTGAGATCGTAGGCGATGTCGTCGAGGAAGATTTCGTCCATGCGGGCGAAGTCGCCGGCGTCACTGAGATGACCGTGCAGGGACAGGAGTTCGTGGATCGCCAGGCGATCGTCGGTCGTGATCGGCATGAGGTCCGATCCTCACACGAGCCCGCGCTCCGGGCCAGCGGATTTCGTTGGGCCCGAATACGCGCCGAGCCGTCTGGAAGCCGGAAGTATTGCGGGCCGGGGCGCAGGCAGACCGTCAACGCCGGTGCCGGGAGGTCATCACCGGGCGTTCAATTCGGGCCGTGTATCTGCTCATCGCCATCCGGTATTCGGAGAAGTTCTGATGGCCGTCCAGACGCTCCGCAGGCCGGAGCATGTGGAAATCGCCGATTCCCGCCCGCACCGGGTGTCCGCGGGGATTTTGCGGCCCCGGCAGTTGGTGACCGCGCTGCCGGAGGCCGTGCGCAAGCTGGATCCGCGCACGCTGTGGCGCAATCCGGTCATGTTCGTGACCGAGATCGGCGCGGTGCTGACCACGATCATGGCGATCCTGCATCCTTCGCTGTTCGCGTGGCTCATCACCGGATGGCTGTGGCTCACTGTGCTTTTCGGCAATCTGGCCGAGGCGGTGGCCGAGAGCCGCGGACGGGCCCAGGCCAATACGCTGCGCCGGACCCGGCAGCACACCCTCGCCCACCGCGTCACCGACTGGCAGGAAGGCCGGAGCCTCGACACACTCACTGTCGAGGAGGTGTCCGCCGCCGGCCTGCACCGCGGCGATCTCGTCAGAGTCGTTGCGGGTGAGCTGATTCCGGGCGACGGCGATGTGGTCGAGGGCGTGGCCAGCGTGGACGAATCCGCCATCACCGGCGAATCCGCGCCCGTCATCCGGGAATCCGGCGGCGACCGCTGCTCGGTGACCGGCGGCACCACGGTGCTCTCGGACCGCATTCTGGTGAAGATCACCCAGGAACCGGGTGAGAGCTTCCTCGACCGGATGATCCTGCTGGTCGAAGGCGCGAAGCGGCAGAAGACGCCGAACGAGCGGGCGCTCAACCTCTTACTGCTGGCACTGACCTTCATCTTCCTGGTCGCCACCATCACCCTGCAGCCGATGACGATCTTCTCCAAGACCGTCATGCCCGCCGCGCACGACACCCTGGCCGTCACCGGTCAGGGCGTGGCCGTCGTTGTCCTGGTGTCACTGCTGGTGTGCCTGATCCCCACCACCATCGGCGCGCTGCTGTCGGCCATCGGTATCGCGGGCATGGACCGCATGGTGCAGCGCAATGTGCTCGCCATGTCGGGCCGCGCCGTCGAGGCCGCCGGCGATGTGCATACCCTGCTGCTCGACAAGACCGGCACCATCACCTTCGGTAACCGGCAGGCGAGCGAATTCGTCCCGGTCGCAGGCGTTTCCGCCGCCGATCTGGCCGAGGCGGCGCAGCTCGCCAGCCTCGCCGACGAGACGCCCGAGGGCCGGTCCATCGTGGTGCACGCCAAGGTCGCCCACGCTCTGCGCGAACGCGAGCCCGGCGAGGTCGTCCGCGCCCACTGGGTGGATTTCAGTGCGCAGACCCGCATGTCGGGCGTCGATATCGACGACCGGCGGATTCGCAAGGGCGCGGCCGCGGCCGTCATGCGGTGGGTGCGCGAGCACGGCGGCAGCCCCAGCGAGGAGGTCGGCGATATCGTGGACGCCATCAGCGCCGCGGGCGGCACGCCGCTGGTCGTGGCCGAACACGTCGAGGGCGGCGAGGCGCGCGCGCTCGGCGTCGTGCACCTCAAGGACGTGGTGAAACCCGGTCTGCGCGAACGCTTCGACGAGATGCGCAGGATGGGCATCCGCACCGTCATGATCACCGGCGACAATCCCTTGACCGCCAAGGCAATTGCCGAGGAGGCCGGCGTCGACGACTTCCTCGCCGAGGCCACGCCCGAGGACAAGCTCGCCCTGATCAAGCAGGAGCAGCAAGGCGGCCGCCTGGTCGCCATGACCGGCGACGGCACCAATGACGCGCCCGCGCTCGCGCAGGCCGACGTCGGCGTGGCCATGAACACCGGCACCTCGGCCGCCAAGGAGGCCGGGAACATGGTCGACCTCGACTCGGACCCGACCAAGATCGTGGAGATCGTCGAGATCGGCAAGCAGTTGCTCATCACCCGCGGCGCGCTGACCACCTTCTCGATCGCCAATGACATCGCGAAGTACTTCGCGATCCTGCCCGCCATCTTCGCGGCGGTGTATCCGGGCCTCGGCGCGTTCAACATCATGTCGCTGCACAGCCCGACCTCGGCCATTCTGTCCGCGGTCATCTACAACGCCGTCGTCATCGTCGCGCTCATCCCGCTCGCCCTGCGGGGTGTGCGGTACCGGCCCGCCAGCGCCGATGCCCTGCTCGCCCGCAATATGTGGGTGTACGGCCTCGGCGGCGTGGCGGTGCCGTTCCTCGCGATCAAGCTCATCGACCTCGCGGTCGCACTCATTCCGGGAATCTGACATGTCACGCCTACCTCTCTGGCTCGCCCAGCATCTGGCCGCCGTGCGCGTCGTCGCGGTGCTCACGGTGATCGTCGGGCTGCTGTATCCGCTTGCCATGACCGGTGTTTCGCAGGTCCTGAGCAATCGTGCGGACGGGCAGCCGCTGTATCGGGACGGCAAGCTCGTCGGCAGTGCGCTGATCGGGCAGTCGTTCACCGACTCCAACGGCAACGCGCTACCGAAGTACTTCCAGAGCCGGCCATCCGCCGCGGGCAACGGCTATGACCCGACCGCCTCGGGCGCGAGCAACCTCGGCCCCGAGAACGACGTGGACACGCTGCCGGATCCCGCGGATCCCAAGTCCGGCAAGCAGAGTCTGCTCACCCAGATCTGTGCCCGCTCCAAGGCGGTCGGCGATCTGGAGGGTGTCGACGGCTCGCGGCCGTACTGCACCTCCGACGGTGTCGGCGCGGTGCTCGGCGTCTACCGTGCGGACGGCCTCACCGGCAATGTGACTCGCGTGGTCAGCCTCAACCAGGCCTGCCCCGCAATACCTTTCATGCAGTCCTATGACGGTGTGGCGGTGGAATGCGGCAAGCCCGGCGAGGATTACTCGGCGGCGCTGATCGTCCCGATCCGCGGCGATGCGCCGCGCAAACCGGTGGTGCCCGCCGACGCCGTAACGGCCAGCGGGAGTGGCTTGGATCCGCAGATCTCCCCCGCCTACGCCGATCTGCAGGCCCCCCGCATCGCCCGCGAGCGGCATCTGCCCCTCGACCGCGTGCACGCGCTGATCCAATCCCACACCACCGGGCGCACACTCGGGTTCCTCGGGCAACCCGGCGTGAACGTGCTGGAACTCAACCTCGCGCTCGATCGGGAGTCATAGACCGTGTTCAGTTGGCTGCAAGCACTTTTCATTCTCGGCGTGGTGGTGATCCTGCACGTCCCGCTCGGCGACTACATGGCGCGGGCGCTGGACGGCGGCCGGGATCTGCGTGCCGAGCGCGCGATCTACCGTATGTGCGGTATCGATCCCGACAGCGAACAGAACTGGCGCGGTTATCTGCTCGCGCTCGCCTCGTTCACGGTGATCAGCATTGCCGCCCTGTTCGGATTGTTCTGGCTGCAAGGGCATCTGCCGCTGTCGCTGGGCCATTCGGGCATGAAGTGGGATCTGTCGCTGCACACGGCGGTCAGCTTCGTGACCAATACCAGCTGGCAGAACTACGCCGGTGAGACGACCACCGGGCACCTGGCCGTCATGGCCGGACTGGGCGTGCAGGGCGTGGCCTCCGGCTCGGTCGGCATCTGTGTCGCGCTGGCTCTGGTGCGCGGCCTCACCCGGCGCGGTGGCGACGCACTCGGCAACTTCTGGGTCGACCTGCTGCGCAGCATCTTCCGCATCATGATGCCGCTGGCGATCATCTTCGGCCTGATCCTCATCCTGCTCGGCGTGGAACAGAACCTGATGGGCCCGCATGATGCGGGCACGCTGGCCGGTGGCTCGCAGACCCTCATCGGCGGACCGGTCGGTTCCTGGGAACCGATCAAAATCATGACCGGTGACGGCGGCGGTTTCTTCAACGCCAGCAGCGCGCACCCGTTCGAGAACCCGAACGCCATGAGCAATGCCGTGGAAACCATTCTCATGCTGCTCATTCCGACCGCATTCCTGCGCACCTTCGGCCGCATGGCCGGCAATCTGCGACTGAGCTGGACCCTGCTCATCGTGGTCGGCGTCCTGTTCGGCCTACTGCTCACCAGCGGCGTGCTGGCCCAGGAGATCCACGCCAACACCGTCTCCCAGGCGGTGGGCGGCCCGGTGGAAGGCACCGAACAGCGCATCGGCGTACCCGGTAGCACCCTGTTCGGCGTGAGCGCCACCGCCACCGCGGACGGCGCGGTCAACTCCTCCTACGACAGCTTCACCAGCCTCGGCGGCGGCGTACTCGTGGCGGCCATGATGCTCGGCGAGATCGCGCCCGGCGGCACCGGCAGCGGCCTCTACGGCTTGATCATGGTGTTGCTCATCGCCGTCTTCCTGGGTGGGCTCATGGTCGGGCGCACGCCCGAATTCCTCGGTAAGCGTCTCGGCTACGGCGAAATGCGACTGGTCGTGCTGTACGCGCTGGTCGCGCCGACCACCATCCTGACGCTGTCCGCCATCGCCATCGGCACCGACCCGGGCCGCACCGGCATGGGCAATCCGGGCGCACACGGGTTCACCGAGATCCTGTTCGCCTACACCAGCAATGTGATGGGCAATGGCGCATCCATGGGCGGCCTCAGCGGCAACACGCTGTTCTACAACCTGACCATGGTGGCGGGCATGGCCGTGGGCCGCTATCTGCCCATGGTGTTCGTGCTCGCGCTGGCGGGCAAACTCGTCGCACAGCATCCGGTCCCGGCCACGGCCGGGACGCTGCGGACGCAGGGCAGCACCTTCGTGGTGCTGGCCACGAGTGCCGCGATAATCCTGGCGTTGCTCAACTTCCTGCCCGCGCTCTCCCTCGCCCCGCTCGCCGACGGCATCCTGGGATGAACCTGAGAGACCGTATGGATTCCGGAAAGATTGCAGGCCGGGGCGCTAGCGGTGTGTCAATAGCATTACCACTGCGCCCGCATCGGCCGTTCAATTCGGGACGATGATGACGAAACCCCCGGGCCGGGGCCGACTTCGGATCTACCTCGGAGCCGCCCCCGGCGTCGGTAAAACATTCAAGGCGTTGGAAGAAGCGCAACGCAGGGCGAGCCGAGGCACCGATGTGGTGCTCGGCCTGGTGGAGACGCACGGGCGCAAACACACCGCCGCCCTGCTCGACGGCCTGGAGCTCATACCGCGCGTCAGTGTGCGATACAAGGACTCCGAGTTCACCGAGATGGATATCGACGCCATCCTGCAACGCCGCCCCGCCGTGGTCGTGGTCGACGAACTCGCCCACACCAACGTTCCCGGCTCGCGCAACCACAAGCGCTGGCAGGACATCGACGAACTGCTCGACGCCGGTATCACGGTGCTGTCGACGCTCAACATCCAGCATCTGGAATCGTTGAACGACGTCATCGCCGGGATCACCGGCACGGTGCAGCGCGAGACCGTGCCCGACGCCGTCGTACGCGCCGCCGAGCAGGTCGAACTCGTCGATATGACCGCCGAGGCGCTGCGGCGGCGGATGGAACACGGCAATGTGTACCCGCCCGAGAAGATCGACTCCTCGCTGCGCAACTACTTCCGCACCGGAAACCTCACCGCGCTAAGGGAACTCGCGCTGCTGTGGGTCGCGGACAAGGTGGACGACCAGCTCGACGACTACCGCGCCGAACACAACATCACCCGCACCTGGGAGACCCGCGAACGCATTGTGGTCGCACTCACCGGCGGCCCCGAGGGCGACACCATCCTGCGCCGCGCCGCGCGCATCGCCGAAAGAACCACGGGCGCAGACCTGCTCGCCGTGCACGTGACCCGCAGCGACGGGCTCATCGACGCCGGACCCGACCACCTGGCCCGCCAGCGGAAGCTGGTCGAGGACTTCGGCGGCAGCTACCACCAGGTCATCGGCAACGACATTCCCAGCGCCATCCTCGATTTCGCCCGCGGCGTGAACGCCACCCAGCTGGTGCTCGGCGCGAGCCGCCGCGGTGCGCTGGCCTCGCGGCTCTCGGCGGGAGTGGGCGCCACCATCAGCGTGCGATCCGATGCCATCGACGTGCACCTGGTGCCGCACGAGGCCACCCGCACCACCCGCCGCATCTGGCGTACGCCACCGGCACTCAGCATGCGACGCCGGCTGATGGGTCTCGCCGCGGCGCTCGTAGGCCTGCCCGCGGTACTCACCGTGGCACTGGTCATCGGATTACCCTTGGCCGCAACCATTGTGCTGCTGTTCGGCGCGGTGGTGGGTGTCGCCCTGCTCGGCGGACTGTACCCGGGCGCGCTCGCCGCACTCGGCGGCTTCGCCCTGCTCGACTACTTCCTGATCCCGCCCAAACACAGTCTCGCCGTGGGCGATCGCGGAAACCTGCTGGCCCTGGTCGTTTTCGTGGTGGTCGCCTTCGCGGTGAGCGCCACCGTGGAACTGGCCGCCCGCCGCACCTCCGAAGCGGCCCGCGCACACGCCGAATCCGACACCCTCTCCACCTTGGCGGGCAGCGTATTACGCGGCGACGCCGCCCTGCCCGCCTTACTGGAACGGGTACGCGAAACCTTCGGCATGCAAGCGGTAACCCTGCTCGAACGCCACGAAGACAGCATCGACGACCCCGACCTGCGCCGCGATCCGGACCAATGGCGCATAGTCGCGACCACCGGCGGCGAACCCTGCACCGCCCCCGCCTGCGGCGACGTCGAAGTCCCCGCCGACGACCGGCTGGCCCTGGTACTACGCGGCCGCCGCCTCGAAGCCGCCGACCAACGCGTAGCGGCGGCCTTCGCCGTCCAAGCAGCCGTGGCCCTCAAACAACAACGACTATCCGAACAAGCCGCGGCCGTAGCCCCACTGGCCGAAGCCGACCGCATGCGCACCGCCCTCCTCGCCGCCGTAGGCCACGACCTCCGCACCCCACTGGCCGGCGCCATGGCCGCGGTCACCAGCCTCCAGGACACCACCGTCACCTTCTCCCCCGAAGACCAGGCCCTCCTGCTCGAGGCCGCAGGCGAGTCCCTCACCCGCCTCGACCGCCTCGTCACCAACCTGCTCGACATGAGCCGCCTCCAAGCAGGCGTCCTCGGCGTCCACCTCGACGACCTGGGCATCGACGAGGTACTCCCCCGCGCCCTCGACGACCTGGATGCCACCGCCACCGTCCACACCCGGATAGCCCCGGCCCTGCCGCTGGTCCGCGCCGATTCGGTACTCCTGGAACGAGTCCTGGTCAACCTCATCGCAAACGCCCTGCGCTACAGCCCTGAAGAACGCCCACCCTCCATAGCCGCCGACATGATCGACGGCGACGCGGTCGAGATCCGCGTCATCGACCACGGCCCCGGCATCGAATCAGCGGACCGCGACCGCGTCTTCCTCCCCTTCCAACGCCTCGGCGACCGCCACAACGGCAATGGCGTAGGCCTGGGTCTGGCCCTGGCCCGCGGCCTGGCGGAAGCCATGGGCGCCACCATCACTCCCGACGACACCCCGGGCGGCGGCCTCACCATGGTCGTCACCCTGCCGCGGACCAGCTCGGTCGAGGTCAGCCCATGAGCTCGTACTTGGTGACCATCTCTTCGTCGAATTCGATGCCGAGGCCGGGGCGTTCGGGGATGAAGACCTGGTTGTCGGCGTAGCGGAGGCGGGAGGCGGGGGTGAGGAGGCGTTCGAAGTTGTAGATGCCCTTCTCCAGGGCGAAGTACTCCACTACCAGGGTGTTGGAGACCGCGCCGCAGAGGTGGACGTGGAGGTTGTGGTGCCAGTGGGGGGCCATCTGGAGGCCGAAGGTGGCGGCGGTGGCGGCGATGCGGAGCCATTCGGTGACGCCGCCGGCTACGCCTGCGTCGCATTGCAGGATCGGGATGCCGGCTTCGATGAGGGGACGGAATTCCCAGCGGGTTTGGTGGATTTCGCCGGTGGCGACGGGGGTGCGGATGGTGCGGGAGAGTTCGGCGTGGCCGGCATTCGCGTCCGGGGAGAGGGGTTCTTCGAACCACCAGAGGGGGTGGTCGCCGGCGGCGCGTTCGAAAGCCGTGATGGCGGTGCGGGCTTCGTGGACGGAGCGGTAGGCGTTGTTGGCGTCGAGGGAGAGGCGGCCGGTGTCGCCGATGGCCTCGATGGCGGCGGCTACGCGGGCGGCGTCTTCCGCTACGGAGAGGCCGCCGACCTTGATCTTGTGGTCGGTGAAGCCTTGGGAGGCATTGAATTCGATCTCACGGGCCACCGCATCCGTCCAGGCGCCCTCGTCGGGGCGGTAGTAGCCGCCGGAGGCGTAGGCGGGGAGCGGGGCGGTGGCGCCGCCGAGGAGGCTGACCAGCGGGAGGCCGGCCTGTTTGGCGCGGAGGTCCCACAGGGCGATGTCCAGGGCGGAGAGGGCGCGCAGGACGGTACCGCGGCGGCCTTCCAGCAGGGTTTCCTGGTAGGCGCGATCCCACAGGCCCACTACGTCATTGGGGTCACCGCCCAGGTAGACGGGGGCGAGCAGGTCGTCGGCGGCGCATTTGGCGAGGTGTCCCGAGCCGGTGCCGGCGTAGGTGTAGCCGACGCCGGTCGCGCCGTCGTCGGTGGTCACCTCGACCAGGAGGTAGTGGCGGGCGCCCAACTCGCGGTTGGACATTCGGGTCGGCTTGTCGACGGGAACGCCGATGGCGCGGGTGCGGATGGAGGCGATGGTCATCGGGTGCTCCTCGGGGTCGCGGCGCTGCGCACCGCTTGGATATTGGCGAATTCGGCCATGCCCCAGTGGCTCAGCTCGCGGCCGTAGCCGCTGGCCTTCACGCCGCCGACGGGTAGGCGGGGGTCGGATTCGGAGATGCGGTTGACGAAGACCGAACCGGCGTCGAGGCGATCGGCCAGGTAGTCGATGACGCTGCGGTCCCGACCCCAGATCGAGCAGCTCAGTCCGTAGATCGACTCGTTGGCGGCGGTCAGGGCGGCGGCCGGGGAGGCGATCGGTTTGATTACGCCCAGGGGGCCGAAGGTTTCCTCGCGGAAGGCCGGATTCGTGGTGTCGGGGACCTGGATCAGGGTGGGCGGGAACCAGGCGCCGGGGCGTTCGTCGGGCTTGCCGCCGTAGAGGACCCGGGCCCCGGCCGCCACGGCGGCGTCGAGCTGGCGGCGCAGTTCGTCGCGGAGATCGACGCGGGCCATCGGGCCCACATCGGTGGCCTCGGCGGTCGGGTCGCCGTAAACCAGGCCGTCCAGTTCGGACAGCATGGCCTCGACGAACTCACTGAAGACGCTGCGCTCCACCAGGATTCGCTTGGCGGCGATACAGCTCTGGCCGTTGTTCAGGAAGCGGCCGCGCACCGCGGCCGCTGCGGCGGCGGGCACATCGGCATCGCCGAGCACGATGAACGGGTCGGAACCACCGAGTTCCAGCACCGTCTTCTTGACCGAACGCCCGGCCCGCGCGCCGATCAGCGCGCCGACCCGATTGCTGCCTGTGAACGCCACGCCCGCGATCAGCGGATCGTCGATCAATGGGCCGATGCGATGCGCGGGCAGCATCAAGGTGGTCAGAATGCCCGCGCCGAACACCTCATCGAACAGCGACTGCAGCACGCGCGCACAGCCGGACACATTGTCGGCATGCTTGAGCACGATGGCATTGCCCACCGCGACGGCAGGCAACATTGCCCGGATCACCTGCCAGAAAGGGTAATTCCACGGCATCACCGAGAGGATCACGCCCAGCGGGCGCATCCGGATCTCCGCGGTTTCCGGGAACACGTCGACGGCCTGCGGCGCCAGCAGCTCCGGCATGCGCTCGGCATAGAACTCGCAGGTGGTCGCGCACTTGTCGAGCTCGGCGCGCGCCTGCGTGAGGGGCTTGCCCATCTCGACGGTGATGAGCAACGCCAAATCCTCACGCCGCGCCCGCAATACATCGGCCAGCATGCGGAAACACAAGGCGCGCTGCTGGATCGACTCGTCGGCGCGCTCCCGCACCGCAGCTTGCGCGCGCCGCAGCGCCACACCCACCTCGCGCTCGCCGGTGTAACGGTAGCTATCCAGAACGCGCCCGTTGGCCGGATCGATCGTGGTGATCACCGCGCCGCCTCCCGTCCCGCGGGCACGGCCTCCTGCGCGCCGGCGATATCCTGCTGCGCGGCAGAGCCGTCCCGCGGCCCGGCAGCGATTTCACCCGATCCCGCAGCCACCCGCGCGGCCACCCACTTCTGGAAACGGTGGCCCAGCACAACGGGATTCACGAGCAGCTTCGGAATGTCGGCCGCATTGCCTACCTCGAGATGGACGTGCACCAGGACCGGGCCGGTCTGCTCGAGCGCGGTGAGGATGGCCGCGCGCAGTTCGAGCTCGTCGCTCGCGGTGTGCACGGTCCAGCCCGAGGCCTCGGCCAGCACGCCCAGATCGACGGTGTCGGCGTAGGTCGGCAGATTGGCCGTGGCGCCGTAGACCGCATTGTCGAGGAGGACGGTCACCAGGTTGGGCGGGCGCAGAAACCCGCCCGTGGGCAGCACATTCGGGTTCATGAGCAGTGACCCGTCGCCCTCGATGGCCACCACTTTCGGCACCGCGGTGTCGGTCAGGCTCAGCGCGATACCGGTCGCGACCGAGACCGCCAGGCCCATGGAGTCCAGTAGGTACAGGTGGTTGGGCCGGTCGGCGACGGCGGCGAGTTCCCGGCTGGAGGCCGCGCAGGTCACCACGACCGGCAGCGCCTCGGTGAGGTCGGCGAGCACGCGGAGTGCGTCGATGCGATACACGATCAGGCTCCCTTGCCGTCGGTGTTCCAGAAGTGGGCGAGCACGACCACGGGCCGGAAGGTCATGCGCGCGTGCACGCCCGCCTCGGTGACGACCGCCTCCCAGTCCGAAGCCGAACTGCGCCGGTCGATCTGGAAGGCCGGGATGCCGACCCGATCCAGCAGCGCGGGCGCGTACTGGCTGAAGGTGTGGATCATCGAGTTGTATTCGCCCAGCCCGCCGCGCGTGTTCGCCACGATCAGCAGGGGCAGGTGATAGGCGATATTGAAGGTCGTCAGCGCGGTCAGCGCATTGCCGAAACCGTTGTCCTGCATGACGACCGCGCCGAACTTCCCGGCCAGGGGCAGCGCGCCGAGCACGCCGGCCGCCTCCTCCTCGCGGGAGAGCGGGAAGACCTGCTGCGAGCGGCCGTCGGCGCCGCCGCTGGTTTCGACCAGGGCCGAGATGACCGGTGCGACGCTGACCGAGGGCACGTAGCCGACCAGATCGGCCTCTGCCGCCCAGATCCCCCGCGCGACCGATGCCGCATATGAAGTGGGGTCCACAAGATGTCCTTTCGGGGACAGAACCGCCGAGTGGCGGTTCACTAACCACAAGCAACATACTAATTAGAGTGAGTAGCATGCAACTGATTCGTAAAAGAAAATCCGGGCAACGATGCGCTGCCCGGATACGCGCGAGACCGCGAGGTCGGTGGCCCCCCGTCAGTAGGTGATCTGTTCGCCTTCCGGCACGGAAACCGAGACCCAGCGCCGCCATTCGGCCACCAGGCCACGATCATCACCGGTGCCGTGCGCGACCAGCAGGTCCCCCGACCGGACCAGATGCTTGAGCATGGCCCGCTCGGCCGCTATCCCGTCGCGTTTACGCAGGGCATCGACGATCTCCTTGTGATCCCGCAGCGCGACCTCGACCGGCTGATAGCGCGGCACACTGTGCCGGCCGTCCAGCGCCAGCGTCTGACGCAGTTCGCGAACAGCCTTGGCCAGCCGCTGATTTCCGCTCGCCTGCAGGATGAGATCGTGCAGCCGCTCATCGGCCGCGAAGTACTCGGCGCCGCCGTCGGCGAGCCGCTCCATGATCCGATACTCGGTCATCATGGCCTCGTCGTCGCGGCTGGTCATCACCGCCGCCGCACTACGGCAGGCGGGCGGTTCCAGCAGGATCCGCATACTGCACAGATCCACGATGCCGCGCCCGTCCTGGCCCACCACCCGCGCCCCGCGATTGCGCTCGATGCGCACCAGCCCCAGATCGGCCAGCTTCAGCAGCGCCTCGCGCACGGGAGTCCGTGAGGCGCCGAACATTTCACCGAGTTCACGCGAGGAGTACAGCAGGCCGCGTTCCAGCCGCCCTTGCCGGATCGCGTCGCGAATATCCTCGGCGATCTGCTCGGACTTACTGTCGGCTGGCACATCCTGCGACACGAGACCTCTTCGGGGGAACAACAACGGCGACTCGCCCGCGACGGGATGCCACGGGCGATTGCTCAGCCTAATAGCTGCCGCACCGAACGCCTATGTGCCCACGCCGGGAGCGGGTTCCGGCTGCACCACGACCGCCGGTGACTGCCGTGACCGGACCGCCATCGCGCCCAGCACCAGGAACGCCGCCACATTCGTGAAGATCATGACGCCCATGGCCAGACTCGTGCTGCCGTGCGTGGCGTCCTGGATCCAGCCGAAGGCGTAGGGACTCACGAATCCCGCGGCATTGCCCAGCGAATTGATCAGCGCGATACCGCTGGCCGCTCCCACCCCCGCCAGATAGCCGGTCGGCACCGACCAGAACAGCGGCTTGGCCGTCTGCGCGGCCATGGTGGCCACCGTGATGGCCGCGAAAGCGATTGCGGGCACACCCAATTCGACGGCGGTCAGGATGAACGCCACCACCGAGATACCCAGCGCGATCAGCACCGGCCGCATCGAGCGCTGATCCCGCACCGCGCGACCACTGACATACATACAGATGGCCGCGGCCAGGAACGGCACCGCCGACAACCAGCCCACCTGGAAGCTGCTCATGCCGTGCCCGGCCTGCTTGATCACCGACGGCATCCAGTAGGTGAGCGGATACGCCCCGCACAGCAGCAGGAAATAGGCCAGGCACAGCGCGATCACCCGCTTGTCCTTCAGCGCGGCCCAGTGCCCGGTCGGCGCGGTCCGGGCGCGTTCGGCGTCCTCGGCCTCCAGAACCCTTATGAGCGCGCCCTTCTGGGCATCGGTGAGCCAGCGGGCCTTGGCCGGTGAGTCGGTGAGCAGCAGGAAGAACAGCACGCCCAGCACGATCGCGGGCACCCCGCCCACCACGAACACCCAGCGCCAGCCCTCCAGGCCCAGCGTGCCGTCGAAGGTGTCGAGAATCCAGCCGTTGAGCGGCCCGCCGATCACGCTGGCCACCGGGATCGCGACCATGACGGTCGAGATCACCTTGGTGCGTTCGGCGTTCGGATACCACTTGGTCAGATAGATGATGATGCCCGGAAAGAACCCCGCCTCGGCCACGCCCAGCGCGAACCGCAGCACGCACAGCGTGGTGAAGTTCGGCGCGAAGGCGGTGGCGGCGGCAATGATCCCCCAGGTCACCAGGATCCGGCTGAGCCACACCCGGGCGCCGACCTTGGTCATGACGATATTGCTGGGTACCTCGGCCATGATGTAGCCGACGAAGAAAATGCCTGCTACGAAGCCGTATTGGGTGGCGCTGAGCCCGAAGGCCTTGTCCATCCCGAACTTCGCGAAGCCGATATTGATCCGGTCGACATAGCTGACGATGTAGCCGATCACGAGTATCGGGATCAGGCGGAAGGTCACCTTGCGTAGTGCGTCCTCGCGCAGCATCAGCTCGGATCGGGGAACGGCACTGTCCATCTTTCCTCCAAAGCCGACATGCCACTCACACGGATGGCATGCCTTACAGAATGAGTAGCATGCTACTCATTCTGTGACGGGGCCCACAAGGGGTCACGCCCAGGAGAAATCAGTCCGCGGGGATCTCGGTACCGTCCTCGGCCAGCTTCGCCGCCACCTCGGCCGGGAACACATTGCGGAACAGGTACAGATCGCGGCCCAGCTTCCAGCCCGGCGCCAGCGCCACGGCGTAACGCTCGAAGTAGCCCAGCTGCTTACCCATCAACATCAGCTGCTGCGGCCCGGAAGCCCCACGGCGCTTACCGAATTCGAGCAGGCGCGCCGACACCACGCCGAGATCGAGCTTGTCCAGGCTGCCCGAGAGCACCGGCCCCAGCGCCACCGCCAGCTGCCGGCCGATGGTGGCATCGTCACCACTGTCATCGGACACCAGATCCAGCTTGCGCAATGCCCGCGCAACCGGACGGAAGTCGTTGTCGATGGAACTCGCATAGAACAGCGCCCGCACGAACTCGCGCCATTCGGTCTCCATGCGGCCGACGATGCCGAAGTCCAGCATGGCCACCCGGCCGTCGTCGAGCAGCCACAGATTGCCCGCGTGCACATCGCCGTGGAAGAGCCCGTGCACCGCAACCGATTCCATCCACGCCTTCACCAGGCGGCGGATCAGCAGCTCCGAATCCGGGTGCGCGGCACGGATATCGTCGAAACGATCCAGCGGCATACCGCGCATACGCTCCATGCACAGCACGCGCGGCGCGCAGTACTCCCAATACACCTCGGGCACCACGACATTGGTGTTGTCACCGAAGGCGGTGAGGTTCTCCCGGGCCCGGGACTGATTGTCGGCCTCGATGAGGAAGTTCAACTCCGCGACCGTGGCCTCGTACAGATCCCGCACCACCGCTTGGGCATTGGCCACCCGCGCGTTCTCCGAACGCTTCTCCAGCGTCCGGGCCAGCCGCATGGCCGCGCGCAGATCCACGATCATGCGCCGCGCGATCTCGGGCCGCTGCACCTTCACCACCGCCGGCCGGCCATCGGCCAGCACACACGCATGCACCTGCGCGATGGAAGCGGCCGACAACGGCTCGTCGTCGAATTCCCGGAATACCTCGTCGATCGGCTTGCCCAGCTCCGACTCCACGATCGAACGAGCGTCGGCGGACGGGAAGGGCGCCATATCGTCGAGGCAGCGCAGGCAGGCATCGGCGAGCTCGCGCGGGAACGCACCCGGCGAGGACGCGATCAATTGGCCCAGCTTCACGAACATCGGCCCCAGCGACTCGAAGCCGTTCACCACGCCCTCGGCGGCCGCCCGCTTGCGCTTGGACGGGCGCAGCCCGTGCCGCAGCACGCTACCCACAACCGAACCACCCAGCACCAGGCCGACGGTCGCCGTTCTCCGCCACTCGGAGAACCCGAACGTATCGAGGTCGGGCCGGATCACCTCGGGCGTACCCGCCCGCACAGTCAACGGTGAGCTCACGGGCTGCAGTGTATCCCCGCGCCTGCTAACGCGGCGGCACAGGTTACCGACACGTTCAGTAGTTCGTAATGCAGCGTGCACGGTACCGTGGGCGGTCGAGTCGCGATCCGGCTCGAGCGGGCCGTGATCAGGCCCGATCTGATGATGGCGGAAAGGCAAGACCGAGGTAATGACGGGTACAGCGGAAAAGCTGGCGGAACTGCGCAAGCTCCTGGAGGTCGCCGAAGAACCCACCGGTGAAAAAGGCATCCAGAAGCGAATCGCCAAAGGCATCCCCAGCGCCCGAGACCGGGCCAACATGCTGCTGGACCCGGGCAGTTTCCTAGAGATGGGTGCGCTCATGCGCACGCCCGGACAGCCCAATGCGTACTACGGCGACGGCGTCGTCACCGGCCGCGGCACCATCGACGGCCGCCCGGTCGTGGTCATCTCCCACGACCCGACCGTCTACGGTGGCTCGGTCGGCGAGAGCTTCGGCCGGCGCGTGGCCGCGGCCATGGACTTCGCCTACAAGAACGCCTGCCCGCTGGTGGTCATCAACGACTCCGGCGGCGCGCGCATTCAGGACGGCGTCACCTCGCTGGCCTGGTACGCCAATATGTGCCGGCTGCAGGAAGATCTGTCGGGCTTCGTGCCGATGGTCGCGGTCATGTTCGGCAAGTGCGCGGCCGGTTCGGTGTACGGCCCGGTCAATATGGATGTGCTTGTCGCGACCGACAAGTCGTACATGTTCGTCACCGGTCCCGAGGTCATCAAGGGCATCACCGGCGAGGAGATCAGCGCCGAGGAGCTCGGCGGCGCGGCCGTGCAGGCCCGCAACGGCCTGCTGCACCACGTGGCCGACTCCGAGGCCAATGCCCTGCAGTGGGTGCGCGAATACCTCAGCTACATGCCCACCAGCTGCCTGGAACAGCCGCCGGTCGTGAACCCCGGGCTCGAGCCCGAGATCACCGACTCCGATCGCGAACTGAACCGGATCATCCCGGACTCCGATCGCCAGGGCTACGACATGCACGAGGTGCTGCTGCGCCTCTTCGACGACGGCGCGTTCCTGGAGATGGGCGAGGGCGCGGCGCCCAACCTCATCACCGGATTCGCCCGCGTCGACGGCCGGCCGGTCGGTGTCATCGCCAATCAGCCGATGCAGCTCGGCGGTGCGCTGGACGCGGCCTGCTCGGACAAGGGCGCCTACTTCATCCGCCTGTGCGATGCCTTCAATGTGCCGCTCATCTATGTCGTGGACACCCCGGGCGTGTTGCCCGGCGTCGAAGAAGAGCGCAACGGGGTCATCAAGCGCGGCGGGCGCATGTTCCGCGCGCTCATCGAGGCCACCGTCCCGATCATCACCATCGTGACGCGCAAGGCGTACGGCGGCGGCTACGCGGTCATGGGCTGCAAGCAGCTCGGCGCGGATATCAACCTGGCGTGGCCGACGGCGCGCATCGCGGTCATCGGCGCGGACGGCATGGTGACGGTCACCGGAAAGAAGACCCTCGCCGCCACCCCGCCCGAGCAGCGCGCGGCCGTGCGGCAGCAGATGGTCGACTTCTACAACGCGCTCATCGACAACCCGTGGGTGGCGGCCGAACGCGGCTACATCGACGCGGTCATCGAGCCCGCGGCCACCCGCCTGGAGATCCGCAAGGCGCTGCGCCTGCTGCGCGACAAGGGCACGATCCGCAAGCACAACCCGCGCAAGCACAACCTGTTCCCGATGTGAGCCGGCTGCGCTGACAGCTGCCGAATCACTGCTGACAGATACCGAATCGCTGAGGGCTCCGAGAACTTCGGGGCCCTCGGTACGTTTCCCGGCAGGTTCGGAAAGCCGGTGGGGCGCTCAGGGATTCGGGTTGCTCCGGCATTCGTCGGGCGCGGGTATCCCCTGCAGCCGTTGGTCGAGCCAGCTGAGGGATCCGCTGAAGCCGGTGAACGCGGCGATGTAGTGCTCACCGAACACGCTGCGATAGACCGCCGGCACCCCGAGCGAGCATTGCTCGCGATAGAGCGCCTTCGCCCCAGCGGAGGGCACCCAGAACTCCTGCTCCCCATTGAAGATGTACAGCGGCACAGGCGATTTCTTGCCGTCCATGCGCGTGATGGCGTAGATGTGCTTGGCCAGATCGCTGTTCAGCGGGTCCGGGATATTCGCGAACACATCGATCGGCAGCTGCAGTACGCCCGGGACCGAGAAGGTCTCACTGCACAGGCTGTTGAGCAGCGGCGAGGTGGCCAGCCATTCCGCGAGGTTGTTCATGCGTGCCAGGATCTCGGGCCGCTCCCGGCCGATGCCGAAGACCGCGGCCAGGAAAACACCCGAGGCGAGGTTGGCGTTCATGCTGCGCGCCAGCAACGAGAAGTCCGCAGGCACACCGCCCATTGCGGCGCCGACCACCACATCGGCCAACTCGGGCGCGTATTCGGGCATGAGCTTGACCGCGCCGTTGGTGGCGATGGCCCCGCCCGAGTAGCCGATCAGGCCGTATCGGCTGTCGCGCAGCTCATCCGGGAACGCATTGCGCACCGCGCGAACGGCGTCCAGCACCAGGTGCCCGGCCACGATGGGCTCGGCATAGGCCATGCGCGGGCCCTCGTGATCGGTGAGCAGGACCGCGTACCCGCGCAGCAGGGCCAGCTGGGTGGTGGGCAGCAGGTAGCCGCTGAAGTTGGAGGCGCGCGTAAATCCGTGTGCCAGTGTGTAACTCGGGTTGCAGTCGCGGCCCAGGGCGTCGATGGGCAGATTGTTGACGACCACCGGCCGCTCCCCCGCCCCGGTCCACTGCCCGTTCGGCAGGATCAGGCTGGCGATGCCGTAGGAAGCCGCACCGTGCGAGTCGGTGGTCCGATATTTGAGCTGCACCACCTTCGAGACCGGGACGATCACCGTCGGCGCGGCGATGCCCGTGACATCACGCCAGGCGATGATCTGACCGTTGGCGTAGTCTTCCAATCCCGGCGGCCAGTCGTCGACGAATGAATCACCGATGACGACCGGCATGACCGCGGCCCGCAGGGCCGCCAATTGCGGTGAGAGACCGCCCGCGTCGACGATCGGAGCGTTCGGGGCGGGCGGCAGCGGCGGCGGGGGCACGAGACGGGCGATCCCCTGCTGGATCTCGGGCAGCCAGGAGCCGGGCGAAAGCGGTGGGTTCGCGGGGTTTTCGGTTATCGGGGCCTGGGCGAGCGCCGGCGCGGCACCGCACCCGATGATCACGCACAATCCGATCGTCATGGCACCAGCGATAATTCGCAGGCGTCGAAGCACAACACCCCCCACGGGCTCGGTGGTCCGGGCAGTCTCCTCATCACGCGCGAACGAGCCTATCCGGGCGGCGCAAGCCGACACTCCGATGTCGTCCGACCGAAGCCACATCGAGATCACTCTGTGCCAAACCGGATGCGAAGGCGCCGCGACATCGACTGCGTGCAGGCGCCGCGATATCGACTGCCGCAGACGAGCGCGATCGCTACGCCTGCAGGGCGGCCGTGATCGTCGGGTAGTAGTGGAACAGCGGGCGGATGCCGGTCACCTCGAGCACGCGCTCGACGGCGCGGCGGCCCGCCACCACGCGCAGATCGACATCGCAGGCGGCGGACGCCCGTTTGGCGGTGATCAGTCCGGCGGCGACCCGGATGCTCAGGAACCGGGCGCGGCGCAGATCGACGACGACCGCCTGCGCGCCGCCGGCCATGGCTTGGGCCAGCGTGGCGGTGAATTCGGCCTCGACGGCGGCATCCAATTCGCCTTCGGCACGCACGATCACACAGCGCCGCGTGCCGTCGGTCGAATGCGGGACGTATCTGCCGCGGTGGCGCGGATCGGATTCCACCGCGGTGGCGCCGTTTTCGGCGATACCGCCCAGTACGGCGATTGCGGACATGGCCAGACCTCCCGGTGGGATGTTCCGGTTCCGGGAGATCCACTACGACGTGTGGCACGTCCTCGAAAGCTGATTCGGGAGATCGCGCCTGCCGCGCCCGGTGGGCGCTCCCTGTGTGAACCGGGTGGGCTGTCGTCTCAACCTGGTCACATTGTGGCACGCGGCGCCGCGGCTTGTCGAAGCTCGTGGGGCGACGCACCGGAATCGCATCGCGAATTCCGCTGTGGCACAGGGCCGATACCGAATCGAACCGAACGGCCTCTTCCCTATCGGCCGGCCCGCTCCTACCTGCGCGAGCTCACCGCGATATCGAGCTGGGCATTGCTGATCTGACGACCCGCATTCGATACCGAGGTCACCATCGCGCTGCCGAAGGAGCCGCGCCGGTCGAACAGCGTCGCCACCCCGACCGCCATGCCCCGCTCACTGAGGTGACTGTCGCCCTCCACGCCGATCTCGTAGCCCTCCGGCATACGGGAAAGCGCGAGTGTCATATCGGTATTGATGAAGCCGATGCCCTTGTCGCCCCAGTTGGTCATCATGCTGGTGGCCTCGCCGACGACGGCCGCGCGCACGAACGGCGTCAGTTCCTCGCCGGTGATGACGCGAATCGGGTGCTGCCAGGTGCGTTTGCGGCCGGCGTTCTCGTGATCGGTGGGTTTGACCGACCAGGACTGCGTGTCCGTGCCGCTGCTGAACAACGGCACCAGGGGCAGCTCGGACGGCGGCGCGATATCCGGTGCGGGCGGCCGCGGTTCGTGTTCGCGGTGCCAGAGCTCGCCCGGCGGCTGTTCGGAGGGCTGCAGCAGCACCGCCGAGGCGCGGGCCGCCACCTTCCCGCCCTGCACCACCGAGACGTCGGCGACGCGGATCCGGCGGCCGTCACGCACCCGCACGGTCGGCGTGGTGGTGTGCTCGAAGCGGGCCGCGCTGAACAGGTCCACGGTCAGGCGCACCGGCACGAAACCGTCGGTGGCGTGCTCGCGTTCCAGTTCCCGGGCCAGCAGCCCGGTCAGCGCGGGCCCGACGACCTGCGCCGCGGACCACTGGCTGGCCGCGAACCGCGTCGGTACGAACCCGCCGTCCACCACATCGAAATACGCGGGTACGTCCATCACGGCCACGACTCCTGTCCCATTCGGTTGATCAATCCACTGTTTCCAGACCTAACACACCACTGAAACCGGTTACAACACAGGGTCCCGACGCCCGGCGGTGGGATTTCCCACAGCCCGGACCGTCCACGATCGTCCCGCACGAGCGGCCGATGCCGAATCTCGTTGCCGCTCTTCGATTCGAGTGCACCGCCGGGGGGTATCCCGGGATCATGGGGCTCGTCGATCCACTGCCGGGCGTTCTCGCGCGGGCGGTGGACGCGCTGCGGAGCGCCGGGGTTCCGTTCGCGGTGAGCGGGGCCTGCGGGGTCTATCTGCGAGGTGCCGGCGAGGCGGTGGAGACGATGGACATTCAGGTACCACCCGCCGACGCGACGCGTGCACGGGATGCGTTGGCAGCCGCCGGATTACACCCGGACCCGTCCGAAGACCGGCGCCCGGTGGTGCGCGACGACGAGGTGCGGATAGCACTGGTGTTCCGGACCGACTACCTGCCGGTGACCACCGAGCGGCTCGCCCGCAGCGATCACCTGCGGCTCGCGGGTGTCGAGGCGCCGGTACTGTGCGCCACGGACCTGCTCGTGGACGAGTTGCTGATCGCGGATCCACTTCAGCTGGACTTCACCCGGCTTTTGTATACGGCGCGCATACTGCGGGGGCAGGTGGACTGGGCCCGGCTGGACGCGGAGACGGCGGGTTCGCCTTACGCACGGGCGTTCTTGGGCCTGCTGGGTGATCTCGGGATCCGCAGCCGCCCGACCGCGGGGACGGGCTCATGACTTCTGTGTACGGCGCCGGGCACCCGGCGCGTGATCGGTTCCGCGCACCTCCCGAGAAAGGACAGCGGTGATGCCTGCCGCTCCGACCGTCGACGACATCCGTGTTTGGCCCGGGCTCATTCTCACGGCCATCGGAATCGTGTGCATCGCACTCACATTGAATGTCGCCGGATACGGGCACTGGGACTGGAGTGTCATGGGCGCTCTCACCAGTGTCCTGTGCCTGCGCTTCGGAATCGCGCTCTTGGTGGCCGAACACCGGCGCGCCAAAGCCGGATCCGGCGATCGACCGGCGGATCTGGACGACTACTGATCTTCCGCAAATTTCTGGATAAATGGCACAGAGCGCACCGCACCGGAATTTTCGTTCGGAAATAGGTTCAATAGCGCGATTCGATCTTAGTCGGGCACTCCCGAGGGCCGCTTTCGCTAACTCATAGCATCCCGAAAACCGCTCTGACGCTGGGAATTCGAGGTTGCAGATGTACTTGCATCTGCGCAGAGCACGGTCCTAGACTTGCTCGTGCAAGGCACAAACAGGGGACAACCAGAGAGCCGAGCGGTGAATCATCGGCGATTCTTCGCCAACGGTTAGCCGTCGGCCTGGCGTCAGGGGCGTTCGCATGAACCAGCCAATCAACCTCAGCCGGCTCGGGTTTGCAGACTTCAGTCGAGCTGAGCAAACCTATTCACGGGAGACGGCAACAGATTTCGTCATCCGACAGGTCGAATCCACCGGAGCGGCCACTCGGTATGATTTTGATATCGAACGAATCGTTACCACCGCTCACGCAATGGTCAACGATTGGGATCTGCATACGATGCAACCGGAAGCATTCTGGCGAATTGCTTCCAGCTTCATCAGGCAGTGAGTCGGAACCCATTACAAGGTTGATCGGGGTCCCTGCGGGGGCCCCGTAACCATTTCCGCACCGGGGCAATCGACGACGACCTCGTCCGCGCTCGTCCATGCGCCCCGGCCCGGCGGCGTTCCATCCGCCGCAACTTTCTCCGAGCACGCCGATAGCCGCCCGTTGACAACGGGCGGCTGCTATCGCCATTTACAGCTCGGCGGCGATCTCCGCGAGCCGTTTGCGGGAGCGCTCGGGCGGCTCCGCTTGCACGCTCAGCTGATCCATGACCTGCCGGTACAGTTCCAGATCCTGACGACGATCCAGATACAGGGCACTGGTCAGCTGCTCCAGATACACGATGTCCGGAAGTTCCGGCTCCGCGAACCGCAGCATGGTGAACGAACTACCCGCTGCCGCATGCCCGCCCGCCGCGTACGGCAGGACCTGGATGGTGACGTTGTGCAGTTCGGACATCTCGATGAGGTGATCGATCTGGGCACGCAGCACGCTGGTACCGCCGACCGGACGCCGGAGCACGGACTCGTCGAGGACCGCCCAGAAGCTCGGCGCACCGGGACGGGTCAGCAGCTCCTGCCGCCGGCGCCGCAGCGAAACGCGACGCTCGGAATTCTCGTCGTGCCCGAGCGCGACGACCGAGCGCGCGTAATCCGCAGTCTGCAGCAGACCCGGAACCAGTTGGCCCTCATAGGTCCTGATGGACTTGGCCGCGTGCTCCAGGCCTAGATAGGTCTCGAACCAGGGCGGCAGCAGGTCGCTGTAGCGGTGCCACCATCCAGGCTGGTTGGCCCTGACCACCAGTTCGAGGAATTGCTCGCGTTCCTCGGGATCGTCAACGCCGTACAGCGCCAGCAGGTCCCGGATATCGCGTTCCTTGAATCCGGTTCGCCCGAGTTCCAGGCGACTGATCTTGGCGTGAGAGCCGCGGATGTGTTCACCCGCGGCTTCCCGGGTAATGCCACTCTTCTCGCGCAACTTCCGTAGCTGACTGCCGACCGCGATACGCAGTGCAGTCGGGCCACGTTCGGCGACAGCGGAATCCGCCCGACCGTGGGCAACGGGTTCTGCGATCATGGGGTCCACTCCGATGCTCGGGTTTTGCCGGCAGTGGACTCACAACCGAGTGTCGCGAACCACCGCGCCGATTGCCAATGCTACCGCTCAGCGCGCGAGGTCGTCGAATTCTCCGGACTTGGCGCCCCGAAGAAACGCATCGATCTCGGGGCGGGTGTAGACGATGATCGACCCTTCCGGGTCCCGTGAGTTGCGAACCGCCACCTGACCGTCGGTCATGGGCGCCAGTTCGACGCAGTTTCCGCTGGGATTGCTGAATGTGCTCTTCCGCCAGGACAGTTCCGAGCGATCGAGCCGGGTTGCCGATGAAGCAGTCATTTCAGACTCCTTGCCAGTACCGCCCGCAGACGGTGGTATCAGTACTTGCAAATGTTCGATCAGATGTTCTTACAGTTGCAACCGCAACATGAACGATAGCACGCAGATTGCCCGGCATCGATCCCTCCGCAAACGCACATCGTTTGCAACACAACAGCATTGATCTTGTTTGGACATTTGCCCATGCGAAGTTGCGAACCGGAACGGACAAACAGTGCAGATACCCCCCGACAAATGAGACCACACGGTTTAATTCGGACGAAACGCCTGGACGCGCCGACTCGACCGTGCAGATGTGCTTGCATCTGCGCGATCGGCGCTCCTAAACTCGGTGCACCATCCCCCATTCGGCCAGAGGCATCACATGACCCAGATGCTCGCCCCTAGCACTGATATCTCCGGTGACTGCGATGTAGAACCTCGCGGGCTCACCTACCGCAAGGCTCGCGCAGTCTTGCGTGCGCACGATCAGCACTTCGCCTGCCGGCAGTACCTAGCGGCCGTAGCGTATCTGTCGGCGGACAACGACGTGGACTGATCCGCGTCCACTTCCCTTCTGCGCCAGCGTCGTTCCGCTTCCGCGCCGAAGTCTCCCAGCTTCCTGTGTGATGTCTTCTGCCCCTTGCATAACCACCGCGCACCGGGTACCCCGGAAGGGGGGAAGAAACGTCACGTGGAAGAGCGCCGAAATGATACTGCTAGCCGCCCACGAAGTGTTGACGACGCATACAGTGCTGGCGCAAATCTTCAATCCGACGCCCGAGACGCCGCCGGTGGCGGACAAGCTGCTCAAGCTGGTCCGCTACTTCACCTGGTTCGTCCTGCTCGCCGGCGTGCTCGCCATCATCTACGCGGGCGGTCGCTTCGCCTGGGAGAAGTGGAGCGGTGGCGCGCTCACCGCGCCCAAGCAAATCGCGGGCGCGCTGGTCGGGGGCGTGATCGCCACGAGCGCGGGGACCATCATGAGCGCCGTGATCGGCACGCAGTTCAATATGCCTTAGGTCGATATGCCTTAGGTGGTTGTTGTCCCAGACGAAACCAACTCGCTGGTCTGAATCAGGCTGTCACCGCATGCGGCGCGACGTCCGCCTCCTGCTGCAAACCGACCAGTTCCTCGAAGCGCGCCACCACCTTCTGGTGGTACATGCCGAACAGATCCTCGAACAATGCCAACTGGGCTTGACTCGGACCGCCCTCGGATTCCCAGACGGCGACCAGTGCCCGCCACACCAGCACATGCAGATCCGGCGACACCGCGAAATAGGCCTGCACGGCCTCCGGCACCTCGAGCACCATCTCGCCGATCGAGTTCAGCACCGCGCGCTGTACGGAATGTCCGAGATCGGTGAGCAGCCGGCGCAGCAGCCGCAGCTCGATGTCGAGCATCCGGTGCTGATCCGGATCCGCGCTCCGGGCAAGGGTTTCCAACTCGTCGATCTCGATCTTGAGCGCGCCCGGATCGATGCCACGTTCACTGCCGGTGTAGGCGAGCAGCGCCTCGAGCGCGATACCGCGCTCCTCGTCGACGATATTGCCGAACATCTCCGCGGCCACCTCCGGCGCCGGCATGGACAGCCGGAACAACCGCCGGTACACGTCCACACCGCCCTCGGCACGCACATCACGGATCACGAATCCCTTACCGCGATGCGCGTCCACGAAGCCGTAGGACTCCAGCCGGCCCAGAATCAGTTGCGCCGTGGCGCGATTCAGGTCGAACTCCTCGGCCACCTGACGAACGGACGGCATCAGCCCACCGGGCACGTACTGCCCGGATGCCACGCGCCGCGCCAGCTCATCGGCCACGTCGGCGACGACCGTCCGGTCACCCATCGTGTCACCTCTCCCAAAAACCTTGTTCACGTCCCAGACAGTGTATGTGGTTGTCCGATCAACTGCACAAGTCTCGAACATTGCAATCGGAAACACCCGGCCGTTACGTATCTATAAGAAATCGATTCGGTGTGTGTTCCGATTCCTACGCCCGCGCGCCCTAGGCTCCCCACGTGGTCTCCCTGATCGACGTCGCGAAACGACTAGTCCTCGGCCGCCCGTTTCGCAGTGATCGGCTGGGTGAGACGCTGCTGCCCAAACGCCTGGCCCTGCCCATTTTCGCCAGCGACGCATTGTCGTCGGTCGCCTACGCGACCCAGGAGATCCTGCTCATCCTGACCCTCGGCGGCCTCTCCTTCCTGCATCTGATGCCCATCCCCGCCGGCGGCGTGGTGGTACTGCTGGCGGTGGTGGTGCTGTCGTATCGGCAGGTGGTGCAGGCCTATCCGTCCGGCGGCGGGTCCTATCAGGTGGTGGCCGAGAACCTCGGGGACTTCCCCGGGCTGATCGTGGCGGCGGCGCTGCTCGTCGACTACGTCATGACCGTGGCGGTGTCGGTGGCCGCGGGCGTCGACAACATCATCTCGGCGCTGCCGGAGCTCAATCCCTACCGGGTCGCCATCAATCTGGGCTTCATCCTCTTCCTGACCGCAATGAACCTGCGCGGCGTGCGAGAGTCCGGGCGCGCCTTCGCGATTCCGACCTACGCGTTCATCGGCGCGGTGTTCGTCATGGTGGCGGTGGGACTGACGAAGACCCTGACCGGGCACACGCCGATGGCCGAGAGCGCGCACTACCAGATCCGGCCCGAACAGACCGGACTGTCCGCGGCGGCGCTCGCCTTCCTGTTGTTGCGCGCCTTCTCCTCCGGATGTACCGCGCTCACCGGTGCGGAGGCCGTCTCCAACGGCGTCCCGGCCTTCCGCAAACCCAAGGCGCTCAATGCGGCCCGCACCATGACCTGGATGGGCGTCATCGCCATCGCCATGTTCTCCGGCGTCACCGCGCTGGCGCTGATCACCAAGACCAAGGTCACCGAGAACGCCTGCGACATCATCGGATTCCCCGGCAACTGCAATACCGCCGCGCAGAAGACGGTCATCGCGCAGGTCTCGGCCGCGGTGTTCGGCGGCGACAGCTTCCCCTTCTACTTCGTGATGGTGACGACCGCGCTCATCCTCATCCTGGCCGCCAACACCGCCTACAACGGCTTCCCGCCGCTGAATTCGATTCTGGCGCAACGCCGCTACATGCCGCGGCAGCTGCACACCCGCGGTGACCGGCTGGCCTTCTCCAATGGGATCATCCTGCTGGCGGTGGTCGCGGCCGCGCTCATCTACGCCTTCGGCGGCTCCACCACCCGGCTCATCCAGCTCTACATTCTGGGCGTGTTCACCTCGTTCACACTGTGCCAGACGGGCATGGTGCGGCACTGGAACCGGGCGCTGCGCACCGCCGAGACCGCCAAGGAGCGGCTGCGCATCCACCGCGCGCGGGCCATCAATGCCTTCGGCGCCTGCTTCACCGGCGTGGTGCTGGTGGTCGTGCTGATCACCAAGTTCACCCACGGCGCGTATCTGGTGGTCATCGCGATGCCGATACTGGTGGCACTGATGTGGTCGATCCACCGGCACTACACGGCGGTGCGCGCCGAACTCGAGATCGACCCGGACGATCTGGAGACGCTGCCGGGGCGGATGCACGCCCTGGTGCTGGTGTCGGGCTGGCACAAGGCGACGCAGCGGGCCATCCAGTTCGCGCGCGCCACCCGGCCGGACACGCTCACCGCCGTCACGGTCAATGTGGACGACGCCGATACCCGGCACCTCGTGCAGGACTGGGAGCGCAATCATGTCGGGATTCCGCTGAAGGTCATCGAATCGCCGTATCGCGAGGTCACCCGTCCGGTCATCGAGGAGATCAAGCGGCAGCGCAAGTCCCGACCGCGGGATGTGGTCAGCGTGTTCATTCCCGAGTACGTGGTCGGGCACTGGTGGGAGAACCTGCTGCACAATCAGAGCTCACTGCGGCTGAAGGCGCGACTGCTGTTCGAACCGGGCGTGATGGTGACCAGCGTGCCCTGGCAGCTGCACTCCTCGCGGGCGCGCTACGCGTTGCCGGTGGAACACCGGCCGGGTGAGATCCGGCGCGGCATAACGGGTTCCGACAATCTTCCGGGCTCCGGCGCGGCGTGATCGGGGTGTCGTCCGGGCTCAGTCCTCGGGGGTAGCGGCGCGCTCGAGGCCGGTCGCCCAGCGTTCCGACCACTGCCACAACGGTTCCAGGGCCAGGCCCAATTCGGCTCCGGCAACGGTCAATTCGTAGGCCTTGTCGGGTTTCTTCTCCAGTACGCCCGCCTCGACGAGGCGTTGCAGGCGCACCGACAGCATGCTCGACGAGCAATTGCCCATGCGGCGGCGCAATTCCAGGAAGCCCAGCGGGCCGGGCTCGAGTTCCCAGATCACGCGCAGCATCCAACGCTGTCCGAGCAGATCCATGGCGGCGAGCAGCGGGGCGGCCGAGACGCCGGCGCGGCTGCTGGACGGGGGTGGCTGGCTTGCGCTTCTCATTTCGAACCACCATAGTGATTCTAAATCAGAAGCATGGGCCGGGGGCCGGAGGTTTGGGTATGGAACGACGAATCGTGTTGATCACCGGCGCGTCTCGCGGCATCGGCGCCGACACCGCACGCGAGCTGGCCGCCCGCGGGGACCACGTGATCGTGAACTATCGCGAGAAGCGCAAGCGCGCCGAAACCGTCGCCGAGGAGATCATCGCCGCGGGCGGCAGCGCCTCGGTCGCCGGCGCGGATATCGCCGACCCGGACAGCGCCCGCGCGCTGATCGACACCGTGGTCAGCGAATTCGGCAGGCTCGATGTGCTGGTGCTCAATGCCTCCGGTGGGCTGGAACGCGATGCGGCACCGGATTACGCCATGCGGCTCAACCGCGATGCCCAGGCCCGCCTGGTCACTCTCGCACTACCGCACCTGCCGGCCGGCGGCCGCATCGTGTTCGTCACCAGCCATCAGGCCCACTTCTCCCCCACCCGGCCGGTCCCCGCGGGATACGAGCCGATCGCCGCCAGCAAGCGCGCCGGCGAGGATGCGCTGCGGGATATGAGCGCCGAATTCGACCGCCGCGGAATCGGTTTCGTGGTGGTTTCCGGCGACATGATCGACGGCACCATCATCGTGCGCCTCCTCGAACGCCGTAATCCGGACGCCGTGACCACGCGCCGCGAACAGGGTGCGCTGCCGACCGTCGAAGAGTTCGCCGCCGCTGTCGCCGACGCCGCCACCATCGACGCCGACTGCGGGCACACCATCTATGTCGGCGGCGCGGACTTCCTCGTCGACCACTGAAAATCGGTGGCCCGGCGGCCTCCCACCGTGGCAGTCTCGAACGATGCCGCACTGGGTCCATGTGCTTCCCGCGTTCATGCTCGCCTGTCTGATCCTGGCGGCCATTCCCGGTCCTGCCACCGCGCTTTTCCTGCAGCGGTCGGTGCGGGATGGGCGGGCCGCCGGGCTGGCCGCGGTGGCGGGCAATGAGATCGGGGTGTTCGGCTGGACGCTGGCCGGTGGGGCCGGGCTGTCCGCGCTGCTGGTGGCGAATCGGGTGCTCGATCACGCGATACACCTCCTGGGCGCGATCGTGCTCGTCTATTTGGGAGTGCAGGCCTGGCGTGGGGCGCGTAAGAACACTGCCCCGGGTCCGGAGCATGATGCGTTCGGCGCGGCGCTGACCTCGGTGCTGCCCGGTGGGCATACTCCGGCCGCGGCGTTCCGGGCGGCGCTGGTTTCGATCGCCGCCAATCCCAAAGCGGCCGTGTTCGGGCTGACCATCCTGCCGCAATTCCTGCCGTCCACCGGTCCGGTACTGCCGACCGTGCTGATTCTGGTGGCGGTGCAGCTGGTCATCGACACCGCCTGGTGTGTCGGCATCGTGCTGGCGGCGGACAAGGCCGGGGTCTGGTTGCGGCGCGCCGGGATCCGGCAGCGGATCGAGCGGGCGCTGGCGGCGGTGCTGGTCGCGCTCGGGCTGGGGCTGGCCGCCGAGACCGTGTGAGGCGAAACCCGCGCGGCCCGCACCGGTGGCAACGGTTCACCATGGAAGTATCGGATCGGCCGGGTGTCCGGCGCGGTGCATCGGCGGCGAGGAGGTGGGTGCGGTGGTCGACGACGTCGAGAAGCGATGGAACGATCCGAAGACTTTCCGGCGGGCCGCCCGGTACGTGGTGGGCGTGCTCGTGCTGGCCGCCATCGCCGCGGTGGCGTCCATCGCCTGGGCGGCCTCGCGGCAGCAGTGCCTGAACTCCGGCATGTTGTGCGACGGCACCGCGCGGGCGGTGGTCGGGCTCGTCCCCGGGGTCACCCTGCTCCTCGGCGGGATCGGAGCCTTCGTCATGGCGTTCCGGGCCTGGCGCGTCCAGCAGAACTGGACCATCTGGCAGGGCGCGGGGTGGATCCTCTTCACGCTGATGGTGCTGTACCTGTCCATCGCCGGCAGCGCCGGGCAGTAGCAGTCACACCGGACAACCTGCGGACAGTCACACCGGACAGCCTGCGGCCGAGGCGTCGTGGTGGTCGAAGGGCGTGCCACGAATGCCGGCCCGCGCGGCCAGGTAGCGGGCCAGTCGGGTATTGCGGTCCCACATGGGGTCAATGTGCCGAGCCCGCCGGATCATGCGACCGCGCGCACCGGGGAGGTGATCGTCGATGGCGCGCAAGCGAACTTCGGTGGCAGCCACCGCGCCGACCAAGGACGACCACGGTTCGAGCGGTACCGCGCGCAAAGGCGTGTCGGCGAGTAGCGCACGCACCAGACGTGGACCGCTGTAGTACGACAAGGCGCCCAGAAGTGGTGCGGTGGCGGCGATCTGGAGTCTGCCCGTCGGTGTGGTGGTGCTGAACTTGCGGGTCGCCGCGCCGGCCATGGTCGCGGTCCACTGCGGTGCGATACCGGCCGTCGCCACCATGTAGTCGGCCATCTCCATACCCTCGGCGGCGGAGCGCGGGATCAGCTCCTCGGCGACACCGAAGACATAGGCGATGTACCCCCAGTAGTGCATGACGGCATCGAGTTGCGCTGTGCTGCAGCGGCGTCCGTGCACATGATCGAAACAGATGGGTGTCAGGCCGAAGGTCACGGCCGCACCCATGGTGGTGGCATTCGAGATCGGGTTGCCGTGCCGGGCGAAATGCTCGTCGCCCCAGGTGTTCCGGAGCATGGCCCGCACCTGCGCGTGCATGAACCGCACCCGCACGGTGTCGGCGAAGATGGGATTCCAGCGTTCCAGGGCCCGCGGTGCGGTGACACTCCGGAACCAGACCGAGGATTCGAGTCCGCGCCGGTAGGGATCATTGACGAAACGGCCGGTCTGGCCGACCGCGGAGGCGACCTCCGAACCGACGAAGGTGCCCATGAAATCCTGTACGCCCATGGCCATTTTCCCGGCCAGGGAGACATTGATCCACAGCCGGCGGCCGTACTCCCACAGGTCGGGGTCGTACCACGCGGGCGGATCGTCCAGGCACGCGAAGAGATTCACCAGTTCCGGCAGCGGTTCGTCCACGCTCTCGATGCCGTGCTCGAGCGCCTGGTTCAGCATGCGACGACCACCCGCCGAACCCATGCGACGGAAGGCCGCGACCAGTTCGTCCATCGGTTCGTCGCCTTGCCACAGGTGGTCGGCCATCAGGCGGGTGCGTGGTGTGTCGACGGGTTCGCGCCGCACGTCGATCCATGGGCCCAGCAGTGCTTTTCGCGGTTCGAACCACAGCTCGGACGGCACCGCCCGCGGTGGCGGCGGGCGCAGTGGCAGGCCCGGCCGGTAGTAATAGTCGTACGGATGCCTGCCGTCGGCGGCGGGCGGGAGCTCGGTCATCGGTTGCATTGCTCTAGAACCCTGTCAGCTGGCGGAATGTGGTGAGTGAGTCCGCGCGTGCGGTGGCGTGGACCGGGCAGTAGTGCTTGGGGTCGTCACGGAATTCCGGCGCCGGCCACAACATTCGGGGCGCCTCGGGTGGGGGTAGTGCGGCGGGGCGTTTGCCCGTGAGGCGGCGGCGGGCGGCGCGGATACGCGGGAACGTGTATTTGACCTCGTCCGGGGTGAGCCGGTGCAGCGCCGAGAGGGTCTCGCAGAGCCGGTCGAACAGCCATTGGTCGCGATCGGTCCAGGTGAAGCCCATGGTGCGGCGGATGGCCGGATCGCACAGGCCGACGGTGACGAACTGGAAGAATCGTGCGCCGACGGGGCGGATTCCGAACGCCCACAGGGGTTCCGGAATGTGCCGCAGTACCGGGAACGGTGGTACCGGTACGTGCTCGGCGAGCCGGTACACATCCCGGGCCGCCTTGGTCGGTTCGAGCGTATCGCGGCACATATCGCGCCAATAGCGCTGGAATTCGGGCCAGCTGGCGGGGACCACCCGCATGCTCATGCCGTACAGCTCGTACCACTGGTAGTGCTCGCGCCAGAGTTGTTCGCGCTGGGCCGCGGTGAGCCCGCCCATGAACAGGTCGGCCGCGCGCAGGGTCTGGACGAAGAACACGGCGTGCGCCCAGTAGAAGGTGCCGGGATCCAGCGCGTGGTAGCGGCGGCCCTGCGCGTCGACGCCCTTGATGGTGCGGTGGTAGCCGACGATTTCCCGGGCCGTGCGCTCGGCGTGCTCACCGTCGAAGACCACTCCGAAGATCGGGTACAGCGAGCGCAGGATGCGCTGGTAGAACTCGTCTTCGAGCCGCGAGTGGTATTCCACTCCGGCGCCGAGTCCGGGATGCATGTTCTGCACCATGCCGACGAACAGTCCGGTCGGCATGTAGTACAGCGATCCGAAGATCTTCCACGTCAACGAGTCCGGTCCGAGCGGGACCGGTTCATCACGGGGCTCGCGCGCCATTGCGCCTTGTGACACCATGACCCCACGCTGACACGAATAAATACTCGCATTCAATTCGCATTCGGAATCGCGGTCGAAACGCCATGACATCGAAACCCCGGCCGTCGAAAACGACTCCCGCACAGCGCCGCACGCCCCGGCAGGACCGGTCGCGCGCCATGGTGGCCCGCATTGTCGACGCCGGACAGGAGGTGCTGATCGCGCACGGCTACGACGGGGCGTCCACCAATCGCATCGCGCAGACGGCGGGTATCAGCCCGGGGTCGCTGTATCAGTACTTTCCCGACAAGGACGCGATCGTCGCGGCGGTGATCGAGCGCTATCTGACCGGGGTGACCGAGCGGGTACGCGCCCACGTGGTGGACAACCTGGCGGCGCCACCCGATACCGGTGTGCCGCAGGCCATCTCGGTGCTGCTGGACGCCCTCGGCGACCACCGCGAACTGCTGCGCGCCGTGGTGGAGCAGACGCCACGGCTGTCCGGCGGCAGCGCCACCATGCTGGCCTTCGAACAGCAGATCGGCGAATTGGCGCGGGTGGCATTGAGCATGCGCCGGCGCTCGGTGCCCGCGGATGTGGATTTCGACGCCACCGCCTGGCTGCTGGTGCGGACGGTCGAACATCTGACCATTCGCTATCTGCTGGATCGGCCGCCGATCTCCCGGGAACGGTTTCTGGCCGATATCACCCGGCTGGTGCTCAACTTCTTCCGCGAGCCGATGCGAGCGGAACGCGAGCGAACAGACTGAGCGGTCAGTTCGATATCGATTGTGGCGCCGGGAGTCCCAATAACAGCTCCACGGCTCGCGCAGCGGACTGGGCCGCACTCTCCATGGTGGCCGACCAGTCGGTACTGGTCCAGTCACCGGCCAGCACCAGCGTGGGCACCGAGGTCTGCTGCGGCGGCCGCAACCCCTCCGTGCCGACCACCTGCGAGAAGGTGGCGCGCGGCATCGGAACCACCTGCGCGTGCACCACTTCCGCATCCCTGGCCTGCGGATAGTAGCGCCGCAGCAGGGCCATCTGCTCGTCCACCACCTCGTGATGCGGCTTGTGGATCTGCTCGTACGCACCGCTGGTGGTCAGGCAGTAGAGCCAGTTGTCGAGAGGATTGCGGCCGTGCATGCGCTGCCGGTCGAAGACCTCGTCGATCACTCCCCCGCCGCCGATGAGCGCCTCCATCGCCGCCTTGGTGCCGATCGGGCGATCCAGGTACAGGTTGGTGCTGACGATCGGGGTGAATCCCAGTTTGTCCGCGGCGGCATAGATCTCGTCGTGCTCGGGCAGATCGTCGAGCAGACCGGCTATCGACGAGTTGGGTACCGCGCACACCACCGCATCGGCGGGCACCACTTCACCATCGACCAGCGTCACCCCGGTGACCACACCGTTCTCGATGTGAATGTGCCGCGCCACCGCGCGATGCCGCACCTGCACGCCGTGCCGTTCGAACACCCGCTCGGCGCCGGAGACGAACAGGGTATCCAGATCGGTGGTGGGATAACCGATGCTCACGGCCTCGCGATGCCTTATGCCCAAACGGATCCCGGTCGCCAGTACATCCGCGAAAGCCTTGGCCGAGCCCTGCGACACGGGTTCGGCCGCAATGCCCAGGGCCAGCCAATCCCACAGCGCCTCACGGGCCTTGGCCGGCATGCCCAGGCGGGTGAACCATTGATCGGTGGTGAGCTCGGCCAGATCCGCGGGCTGGTTCAGGCACTGCCAGCCCAAGCGCACGGTGGCCACCGCGGCCCGCGCGCGATCGACGGGACTCATATCGGGATGCGCGCCCAGCAGCGAGCGCAGCGCGGGCAGACCCTTCGTCCCCATGACGGCGGTGCGCCCGCCCGGCCAGCGCAGGATGCCCCGATCCGGGAACTGCACATGCTGACGGGTACCCACACTGGTGAGATAGCGGAACAGGTTGTCGTAGCCGGTAGCTATCACATGCTGACCGTTATCGGGCAGATCGTGCAGCGATGGGACCTCGACCGCGTGGGTGCGCCCGCCCAGCCGCCCCCGCCGCTCCAGCAGCGTGACCTGTTTACCGGCCTCGGCCAGCCACACCGCCGAGGCCAGGCCCGCCAGCCCGCCCCCGATGACTACATACCGTCGCGGATCGTTCATGAGCCCTCCCGGAGCCAGAACCGTCCCAAGCAACGTAGCCCGGCGCCTGCCCGCCCGTCACCTGATTCCGGCGAATCAGGCTGCCGGGCATCGGGTTCCGGGGGGGAGCTGCCGGGTCAGCGCACGCAGGGCACGCTGCTGGTACCCATCTGCGACAAATCGGTCGCCTCGGGCGCGTTATTGCCGGACGCGGTCGCGGAGACCGGAGGCGGCGGCGGAGTGGTCGAGGTCGACGGGGTGGTGGTCGTGCTGTCGGACTGGCCGGCGGTCAGCGTGCCGATCGCGCTGCTGCTGTCGGTCGCGTCCTTGCCCAGGGTCAGCTGCACGGTCGACGAGTCCAGATCCGCCGATTTCGTTGCGGTGACACCGAGTTGGCTCGCCAGCGCGGTCGCCGCCGACTCCGCGCCCGCACCGTAGGCGATGCTGCTGTCGCTGCGCACCGAACCCGTGGTGGCCGAACCGCGGGTGAATCCCCGGGCCGTCAAGGCGCTTTCGACATCGCCGGCCAGACCGTTGCTGCCCGAGCTGTTCACCACGTTCAGCACCACACCCGAAGCGCCCGGCACGGACGAATCGGTGGTGGTCGGTGCGGCGGTAGTGGTCGAGGAATCCGAGCCCGGCGGTGAAAGAATGTTCTTCACAATGGCCTTGATCTCGGCCGGGTCCACGATATTGATGGACTCACCGAGGTCGTCATTGCCGAAATCCTTGACCGGCAGCGTGTACAGCGAAATGCCCTTACCCAGCATGGACGAGGCGCGCTGTGCGAAGGACAGCGGATCGAGCGCGCTGTCGATGGCGGTGTTCGTCTTCGCGATATCCAGCAGGTCACGTAATTTGCTCGGGCTGGTGAGGGTTCCGCTGTCCTGCAGCTGATGCATGAGCGAGACGATGAACGCCTGCTGACGGCGGGTGCGGTCGAGATCGGTGAACAGCGGCTGATCCGGATCGCGGCGCTGCCGCACGAAGGCCATGGCCTGCGAGGCGTCGATCTGCTGCTCGCCCTTCTTGAAATTGGCGCCCGAATAGCTGTCCGAGGTGTCCTCATTGAGACATACGGTGATCGGCTGCACGGCCTGGGCGATCTGGAAGAACGCGGCGAGCGTCACCTCCACGAAGTGGTCGATGGGTACATCGCCGAGAAACTTGCCGACCGTATTCATCTCGGCCTTGCGCCCGGCGTCCCGCGACTTCTGATCCAGCTGCTGCGGATCCTTGACCCCGGAATTCTCCAGCTTGGTCTTGGCCTTGTCGTAGGCCAAACCGTAGGCCTGCTTGATCTTTCCCTTGCACGGCGACGAATCACAGGACGCCGAATCGAGCGGAACGTAGTCGTCGCGCGGGATGGAAATGGCGGAGGCGGGTGAACCGTCACCCGGAATATGCACCAGGATCAGCACATTCGCATTGAAACCGCCGACATCCTCGTCGCCGGCGTGAATGGCGTCGTACATGTCCTGCGGGAGCGGATTGCCCTTTTCGTCGAGCCGTGAGTCCAAGCCCATGACCAGGATGTTCTGCGTCGCACCACTGGATTTCGGGCCGTCACTGGTCACATCGGAAGTGATGATGCCGTTGATCGCATCATTGGTCTTCTTCCAGGCCACCCCGGTACCGATCAGGACCACGGCCGCGAATAGCGCAAAGGCGGACCGTCCCGCTATCAGCGCCCGAGCGGTCCGGCGGCGCGGCGGCGGCGCGGCGCGCGGGCGGCGGCGCGTGGGGCGACCGGCGGCCGGGCGCAGCGGGACCGTTTCCGGTTCATATGCCGAAGGTCTGCTCCGGCGGTCGCGCGCGTGGGTCATATGAACCGAATATAGGCCGATCGAGAACGAGGATGCCGCAATGCCATTCGCGCAATTGAGACATCGGCGGTCGCCGGTATCGGCGACCGCCGGCTGCCATGGCGGAAACTAGCTGGTCACGTGCCTACGTGACAGCAACGGATAACCCGCGCACACCAGCACACCCCATGCGACGCCGACCACAAGTGCGGTGCGGCCCCCATCGGTGAAGAACAACAACACCACGACCAGCACCAGGAAACCCAGCGCCAGCGCGGTCGTCACCGGCGCACCCGGCAGCCGGTAATCGCTGGCCGGGAGGATGCCCTGCCGCACCTTGGTGCGATAGATCAAGTGGCAGACCAGAATGACGCCCCACACGAAGATGATGCCCATGGTGGACACCGAGGTGACGTAGTTGAACGCCTTGTCCGGCGAGAAGTAGTTCACCGCCACACCGATCACCATGACCGCGGCCGAGACCGCGATACCCGGCGCGGGCACCGAGCGGCGGCTCAGCCCGCCCAGCGCGGCCGGGGCCTCCGCGCGCTGCGACAGACTGCGCAACATGCGACCGGTCGAATAGATACCGGAGTTGCAGGACGACAGCGCCGCGGTGAGCAGCACGAAATTGATGATGCCCGCCGCACCCGGAATACCGATCTGCTGGAACACCTCCACGAACGGGCTGCGCCCGGCGTGGAAGGTACGCCAGCTCGACACCGACATGATGACGATGAGCGCGCCGATATAGAACAGGCCGATGCGGAACGGCAGCGTATTGATCGCCTTGCGCAGCGTCTTCTTCGGATCGCGGGCCTCACCCGCGGTGACGCCGACCAGTTCCACGCCGACATAGGCGAACACCACGATCTGCAAGGCCAGCAGCGCCTGCCCGAAACCGTTCGGGAACACGCCGCCGTCGTTCCACAGATTCGCGGGAGTCGGGTTGGTGGCGTGGCCGAAGTGGAAGATCAGCACGCCGATACCGATCACGATCATGGCCACGATGGCGGTCACCTTGATGGCGGAGAACCAGAACTCGCCCTCGCCGAACAGGCGCACCGACACCAGGTTCATGACGAACATGACGCCCAGCACCACCAGCGCGGTCACCCACTGCGGGATATCGAACCAGTACTGCACGTACTTACCGGCCACGGTGATCTCGGCCATGCAGGTGGCCACCCACACCGCCCAATACGTCCAGCCCGTCGCGTAACCCGCGAAGCGGCCTAGGAATTCGTTCGCGTACTCGGCGAAACTGCCGGTGACCGGACGATAGGTGAGCAGTTCACCCAGCGCCCGCATGATCACGAAAATGGCCAGGCCCGCGGCCAAGTAGCAGAGGATGAGCGCCGGGCCCGCCTGCTCGATGGCGCCACCCGCGCCGTAGAACAGGCCGGTGCCGATGGCGCCGCCGATGGCGATCATCTGAATGGTGCGCGGCGACAGGCCGCGCGAGTACCCCTCGTCCGCATTCGCGGAATCCGGCGCGGTCGCCGATAGCTGCCCTTCGGAGGCTGTCATACAGTTCCCTTCACATGCCGTGCGGCTCACCGGGCCACGCCGTGAGGTGGCACGGGACGCGGGAGCCGCGCCGAGCTAGCGAGCCGATTGCCGCGTGCTCGGTCCAACGGCGTGAAAGGCTACCGGAGAGTAGTTGGCGTCACACTCACCGGCGGTCGTCGATGGGTCGTGGCGCCGGATCCTGGCGGGGTGCGGGCGGGATATCGGGGCCCGCGCCGTCCTCGACGAGCTCGAGTCCGGTGACGATCTCGGTCTCGATCCGGATGACGTGATCCATGGGCAGATTGATCCACGGGTCGAGCAGGGTCTCGTAGCGCTGCACCTGTTCCGGATCGACCACCACCCGCGCCACGCCGGTGACGATGACACTCCAGCCGCGCCGGGTGTGCTCGTCGAAGTCGTCCGCCTCGTAGGCGACCACTTGCCCGTCACCTCGCAGCAGACTTGCGCCCAAATGCGCACGCACTACGATGGCGTCCGCTTCGACGATGTGGTTCACCGGCCTGATGATCGGAAGTCCACGGCGCGAGTACACGATTCGGCCATATTGCGCGCCCGCCAGCCGTTTCAAGGAGTCGGCAGCCGAGAGCTCGCGCAGCTTTCGTGCCCCATTGCCGCCCATAACTCCGATTGTGGTCGATGGTTCCGAAATACGCCAATTGTGTTGCCGTAACACGCCGTTCATATTCGGCATACAGAGATCTCTCAGCGTATCGGCGGCACCTCGACCTGAGCCGGAACCTTGTCCGTGCGCAGGCCTTTCCAGGCCGGCATGCGCAGGCGTTCGCCTGCGAACTCGCGATACTCGACATCGCCGACCAGGATCGGTTCCACCCAGCGCCAACCCCCCGCAACAGATTCCGGCGGCGGCTGATCGAAAGGACTTGTGGTGATCTCTATTTCGCCGAGGGTCTGCCGAATCACGCGGCGGGCGGCATGAGTGAAGCCGGTGCCGACATTGCCGAGGAAAACGAAGCGGCCATCGGCGTCGTGCGCGCCGAGCACGAGCGAGCCGAAGGTGTGCTGAAAGCCCCCGGAGCCCGGAGTCCAGCCCGCCACCACCACTTCGGTATTCAGCCGCAGCGGGGTCTTCACCCAGGCGGGCGAGCGGCGGCCCGGCAGGTATACGGAATCGGTCCGCTTCGAGACGATGCCTTCGAGACGGTGTTCATCGGCCACTTGCAGCAACTGGGTAGCATCCATATCGAGCCAGTGCGGCGGCGCCGACAGTGGTGCCGCCCAAGCCAATTCGGCCAGCCGTGCGCGTCGCACCAGGTAGGTCTCGGCCAGGAGACTGCGCCCGCCGATGGACAGGATGTCGAAGGCGAACAACTGCACCGGCACCTCGCTCATCAGTTGCTCGCCCGGCCGGGCGACGTGCATGCGGCGCTGCAACAGCCCGAACGCGGGCGCACCGCCGGCATCCTGGGCAATCACTTCGCCGTCCAGGGTCAGGGCTCGCCCGTTGCTGAGCCGCGCCAACGCGGCCGTCAACTCCGGATACGATCCGCTCACATCGTTCGCATTGCGGCTGAACAGCTTGCACTCGCCAGCGGCGCAGTCCGCGATCACCCGGACGCCGTCCCATTTCATCTCCCGCGCCCAGCCCGGTCCTTCCGGCGGCGCTCCCCCGACCGCCAGCATGGGCGCCGGTTCACGGCGGATGGATTCGGCCACGGCGGGCCGCTACCCGAACCAGCAATCGGGCAATAGGGACATGATTGAAGTTTGCCGCCAGATTGCTCAGCCGGTCCTGCGGCACGCCGCCGACCACGGACTTGTTATCCGTCGGCATCGGCCGCGGTTGTACGCCAGACTCTGGGTCATGGATCGTGGCCGTACCGAGGCATTCAGCGACGGAGTTTTCGCCGTCGCCATCACCCTGCTCGTTCTCAATCTCCATGCCCCCGAGGGCGAACTGAAGCAAGGCCTGCTGCACATGTGGCCCGCCTACCTCGCGTACGTGGTCAGCTTCCTCACCGTCGGCATCATGTGGGTCAACCACCACGCCATGTTCCAGCACGTCACCAGAACCGACCGCACCCTGCAACTACTGAACCTGCTGCTCCTCATGTCGGTGGTCCTCGTCCCCTTCCCCACCGACCTGCTCGGCGAACAACTGGCCCACCACCTGAAGGCCGGCGACACCATCACCGTCGCCTTCGTCTACGGCCTGGTCATGGACTTCATGGCCCTGGGCTTCAGCCTGGTCTGGTTCTACGCCCTCCTCAAACCCGGCATCATGCAAACCCGCATCCCCCGCGGCCAACTCCGCATAGCCACCTTCCGCTTCTCCATCGGCGCCATCTTCTACGTAGTAGGCACCGTCGTAGCCCTCTTCCAACCCCTGGTAAGCCTCATAATCTTCGGCCTACTCTCCCTCTACTACGCCTTCGAACACCTCCCGCGCGCCGAGTAACTCCACCCACCGCCGCAACACCAATTCGGTGTAATGATCGGCGCCGATCTCGTAGGCGCCTAGCGCAAATCCGTCATTGGCCTCGACCAGCGCCGTCTCACCATCGGCCAGCACGCCGAAGTCGATGCCATACGCACTCGGCGCGGAACCGGAGGCCGAGTACGCCGCGACGGCCGCATCGACCACCTGCGAATCCAGCCGCACCGACTCGTCCCCGTCGTAATGATCGACCGCCACTACCCGGCGATCGATCACATAGACCCGGTATTCCGCACGCCAGGACACCACGTCCGAACACCAGACGCGCTGGCGGCGACTCACATTCCCCAAGGCGGCGAAGTCCCGCTCGGAGTAGCAGACGGTTCCGGTGAAACTCTTCCGGCGCTCGGCGGGCTTGACGAACGCCCGTGGGACAGCACCGATCTCCACCGCCTGCTCGATCTCGCCGAGCGTCGACGTCCACACGTCGCGCCGGAGAAACCCGTGCAGGCTCGACGGATAATCATCGGGCTCCGGGACCGGGATCCCCAACTGCCGCATGGCCCCGTGCATGGCATCCATATCGCCCGCGACGAACGTATCCGGGCCCAGCGGCAACTGGCGCCGGAGAATGCGTTTGATGGTGTAATACCGGACAGGAATCCCGCGCCGACGCAAACCCTCCTCCAGCAGGCCCTCTTCGTGCCGCAAGGGACCCTTTCCGGAATATTGCAGAAACGCGGTGGTGATCATGACTTCCTCGACGGGTCGTGTGGTGCGGGTTCGGCGGGCGCTGGTGGTCGCCCTTCCGGTGGCGGTGGTGGTGGCGGGGTGTGGTCCGAATACCGATGCCTATGTGGCATTGCAGAATGCGATGCAGAAACACATCACGCAGGACGACCATCGGCCGGTGCGGTCGGTGGCTTGCACGCCGCATATTCACGACACGATGCGGGAGGAGACCGCGCATCTGCGGTGTGTGGTGCAGTTCCAGGATGGGACCTCGTATACCGCCAATGCGGTTATCCAGAACGAGAATTCCGGTGGGGCACACAATCTGCCGGATACCTACAGCTGGGACAAGCCGCCGGCCTAGGGCCACAGGCGGTTGCGGGTCCACGTGTCATCGAACCACCCTAGCGTTCGAAACCGCTCGGTCGGGTAGGGGTTTCGGCGGGGATGGGGGCCGGCGATTCTGCGGACAACTCGCCGTGCGCGCGGTTTGAGGGATCATGGTGCGGGCATTGCCGAGGCATGTTCATCATCATCGGGCTCATCGTCCTCCTCGGCGCCGTGACCGTGGGGGTGGCCGGAGTGCAGGCAAACACCGGTAGCGACCATACGCTCGCACACGGATTCACGGTTTTCGACCACACCTATGGCGGGTCCACGGGCCTGCTGTTCGCCTACGGGATCCTGATCGGTGCGATCGGGACCTGCGGGCTGATCATCCTGCTCGCGGGCACCTGGACGATGTCTCGCCGCGGGGTGGTCGCGCGACGGGAACTGCGGCACTCGCGGCGCGAAATGGCTGCGGCGCGAAAGGAATTCGGTAAAGCGACGCCCGCGGCGAAGCAGCCGGCCGCCCAACCGCCGAGACAACCGGTCGTCCCCATGGCCGGGCAGGCCACCCCGAAACCCGCCTGGTCCTTCAACAAGTTCCTGAATCGTTCCGCCCCGGCACCGAAACCCGAAACCGCCGCCAAGGCCAAGTAGGACAGTCGGACAGCGGCCCGATCGCGAGGAGGCCCGTGACCGCCGCGAAGCACGTCCGCTAGCGTCGCATCCATGACGGTGACGGTGCTGGTTCCGGACGACTATGGCTTCGCGGCGGTCTCGCGGGTGGAAGGGGCGCGGCCGCTGCGCTACACGCTCGGCGAACCACTGCCCGCGGGTGCCGAGGCGGCCGAGGTATTGGTGCCCGGATTTCTCGTGCCCAAGACCGAGGCCGTGCGGCTCGCTTCGAAACTGCCGGAGTTGAAGCTCGTGCAGTTGCTGACCGCCGGGGCAGAGGCCTGGATCGGGAACACCCCGGACGGAGTTCTGCTGTCCACCGCGCGCGGGGCCCACGGCGCGAGCACCGCGGAGTGGGCGCTGACCGGATTGCTCGCGGTATACCGGGAATTCATCGAATTCTCGGTCGCGCAACGCGAGCATCGATGGACACAACATTCGACGGATACCTTGCACGGCAAGCGGATTCTGATCGTGGGCGCGGGCGACCTCGCGGTGGAACTGCGACGCATGCTCGCACCGTTCGAGACCGAGGTGACCGTGGTGGGCACGCACGCCCGTACCGGTGTGCACGGCGTGGACGAACTGCCCGACCTGCTCCCACACGCCGATGCGGTGGTGCTCGTGGTGCCGGTGACCTCCGCGACCATCGGCATGGTGGATGCCGCCTTCCTGGCCCGCATGGCCGACGGCGCGATCCTGGTGAATGCCGCACGCGGCCCGGTCGTCCGGACCGATGCCCTGCTGGCCGAACTCCAGAGTGGGCGATTGCGCGCCATTCTCGACGTCACCGATCCCGAACCGCTGCCCGCCGAACATCCACTGTGGGACGCGCCGGGACTGCTGCTGACACCGCACGTCGGCGGCAGCAGCCGCGGCAGCCAGCAACGTGCCTGGAAGGTCGCCGCCGCGGAGATCACCCGCTACGTGGCCGGCGAGCAGCCGCGCAATCTCGTCCGCGGCGAATACTGAAGGGCGGCACCGGGCGTGTACACGTCGACCGAATTCCGTTGCGAGCGTGCGCCACTGAACCGGTCACCGATCGCGCGGTAGCCGCGCCGAAACGCCTAGAGCGTGTCCTTGCCGATCGGGCGGTTGATCGAGCGCCACTCCCGCTCCCAGCGAGCATGCCGCCGGGAGTCCAGCACGGTGCCGGTGAACCAGACCGTTGCGGCTGTCGCACACCAGGTTTCCACCAGTACCGCCAATCCCGCGCCGACGCCCTCGGCAGCCGCGGCGCCCGGCCGGGCCGGCGGTGTGGTCGGCACGTTGGTCGCGCTGAGCCATAACGAGACCGTGCTCCCCGTGGCCTCGGGCCCGGGCACCTGCACGGTCGCGGTCCCGACGTGCCCATTGCCGTTCCACTGCACCGGAGCCTGATATTGATCCTGGTGCACCGCATAGTTGGTGTCGTCCAGCACCCGCTTGGCATCCGCGGTAGTGGTAGCGGTGACCTGCACCTTCCCCGCATCCTCCGATGCGATGCGCACCTGCGCGCCCGTATAACTCACCGTCCCGACCGCCCCCGCAATGGGCACCACGGCCGCGGCCACCACGACGGCGAACACCCGCAACACCACCTCGGCCCGATCCGAGACGCGCATCAGCGGATTCGGGTTCCACGGCCGCCCTCGCCACATCCGTACCGGCCACGCTGTTCGCATCGACACCTGGACCGCCTCTCTCCCGGCGCCGTCCACCGATTACATCGGTATCAGTACCCATTGCTGTACGCCTCGAACCAGTGAAAAGTCAAGGTCAGCGGGCTATATAGCGTCCGAACCGGGCCCGAACACCGCCTCTTGCCCAGTTTCGGCGACTTCGGCGAGTCTGTCACCTCGGAGTCACCTCAGAGTTGTCCGGTGTGATCCGCAGGTAATGCGCCACCGGGTGCGCGATGCAGGACCAGGTACTGGTTGGGGCTGTCGATGGTGGCCAGGAGTTCGAAGTCGAGCTTGATCTCACCGAGGTCTTCGTGGTGGAACTTCTTCTCCTTGTGCTCGTAGACGCCCATTTCGTGGCTGTTCCACAGTGCTGCGAACTCCGGGCTCTTACGGGATACGTCCGCGATCAGAGTGGTGGTGGCCGGGTCGATGTCGGTGGCTGGGCCGATCATTCTGCGGATGCCGCTGACGAGATGCCTTGTGAGGTCGTCCCAGTCCGCCCAGAGGCGCTGGGCGGCCGGGTCCAGGAACAGCATTCGCAGGATGTTGTCCGAGATCTCGAAGTGTTCGAAGAGCTGCCGGGCCGCCTGGTTTGCGGCGAGGACGTCGCTGCGGTGGTTCACGATGTATGCCGGGCCCAGGGCCCAGGACTGCATGACCAGCAGGAGGAACTCGTTGGGCACGTCATCGGCTGTGGGACGGGTGGCGGGTAGTGGGGTGACGAGGCCGTGCAGGTAACCGGTTTCGGCCGTGGACAGTTCGAGGGCGGTGGCGAGGGCGTCGAGTACGCGGGCGGATGGATGTCGTTCTCGCCCTTGTTCGAGGCGGGTGTAGTAGTCGGCGCTGATGGCGGCACGGGCGGCCACTTCCTCGCGGCGCAGACCGGGAGTGCGGCGTCGCTGTCGGGGCGGGTCGGGCGAAGGCTTCGCGGCTACTCGGCGTGCGCGGAGGAACTCTCCCAACCTGTTCGCTGACACCTCGTCATGCTAGGGGGTGTGCGGGATTCCTAGGAAAGATGCGACCTGGCGAGGGCCCTTCGAGCGAGGCGACGCTGGAGAGGACAGCGGAGAGCGGCACGCGCTGTGGCGAAGGCGTGCGAACGGGAAGGCCGAAAAGCCATGGGCGGATTGAAGATCGCGATCGTAGGGGCCGGCATCGGCGGATTGACGGCGGCGATCGCATTGCACCAGCGCGGGGCCGACGTGACGGTTTACGAGAAAGCTCAGGAACTGCGCGAACTGGGCGCCGGCGTCGGGATCGGGGCGAACGGCGCCCGGATCTACGAAAGCCTGGGCCTGGCAGACTCTCTCGCGGCCATCGCGGGCAAGGTCTCGACCATCACCGCGAAGACCTGGCGGGGCGAGCCGCTCCCCGGGTATCGGCCGCCGTTCCCGGTGGATCGAACGTATCCGGTGCACCGGGCGGAGTTTCAGAACCTGCTGGTGGCCGCGCTGCCGACGGGCACGGTCCGGCTCGGGCGCGAATGCGTGACCGCCGTCGAGGACGACGAAGGTGTCCGGATCGAGTTCGCCGACGGTTCGCAGACCCGGGCGGACGTCCTGATCGGCGCCGACGGTATCCACTCGGTGCTCCAGACCGTGGTGGGTGCCGAGACCGCGCCCGTCAGCGAAGGGATCATGGCCTATCGCGCCCTCATTCCCGCCGCCCGCCTGGACGGGATCTACGACCTGAGTTCCTGGTCGATGTGGATGGGTCCGGGGCAGAGTTTTCTGACCTATTCGGTCTCCTCCGGCACGCTGCTGAACGTCGTCGCGTTCGTCCCCACCGATCTCGAAGTCGAGGAATCCTGGAGTGCCCCGGGCGATGTCGCCGCACTGGCCGCGGCCTACGACCGCTGGGACGATCAGATAGGCGCGATCATCGAGACCATGGACGACACCTTCCGCTGGGGCATCTACGACCGCGCACCGCGGCAGACCTGGTCCACCGACCGCGTCACCCTGCTGGGCGATTCGGCCCACGCCGTCACACCGCACCTGGGCCAGGGCGCGAACCAGGCGATCGAGGATGCCATCACTCTTGCCGTGCTCCTCGAACACGCCCGGCCGGCCGACGTCCCGGAGCGCCTGCGCCGCTACGAGGATCTCCGCATGGACCGCAACCGCCAGGTACGCGAGGGCGCCCGCGAGGCCGGAGCCCTCTACCGCACCACAGAATTCACACCGCCCCGCCAAGCCGAACGGATCGTCGCCGTCTACGACCGCTTGGAACTCGACACCTACGACGCGGAGAAGGTCGCCGAGAACGCCCTCGTGAGTTAGCTGCCATGGCCGGCGGTCTCGGTCCCGATTGATAAGCAGGGCTTATCAATCGGGACCTAATGGGTGTTGTTCCGGGCCGATTCGTAGGCAATTCTTCTGGATGGAGATTCATTGCACCGGAGGGGCCTTCATTGGAAACCGCAGTACACCACGCGATCGCCGCCTTATCGGCGCGGGCACAGTTGCTGGATGCGGAGCTGGCCCCTGGGGCGAACCCGTTGGCCGACACTGTGATCCGGCCACTGACCCGCGCCCTGATCGGTGTCGGCGATACCGCACCCGCGGCACCGCCGGAGTCCGGAGAGCCTGCGGACCGGTTGTGGGAGCTGACCAAGGATGCCACTCGCCTGCTCGCGAACAATGATCTCCCGGAGTTGCGGGAAGCCGTTGCCGGGCTGCAGCATCTCTCCTGCGTATTCGCGGCCGATGAGCGGATCCTGAACAATCGGATCGCGGAACTGGCCGAGCTCCAAGGGAATTCACCGACCCGGATCGACGTCGCCCTCGACGGCCCGTACCTGGTGTCCAACTCCGAGAGCATCACCAATTGGCTCGGCGAGCCCATCCGCACTTTCCCGCAGATGGCGCTGTGCCGTTGCGGCGCTTCGGAAACGAAGCCGCTGTGCGATGGCAGCCACACCCGGGTGGGGTTCACCGGCGCGAAGGATCCCACGCGAGTGCCCGATCGGCTCGACACCTATCCGGGAATGACGGTGACGGTCACCGACAATCGCGGGTTGTGCGCGCACTCGGGATTCTGCACCGACCGGGCGCCGACGGCATTCCGGTCCGCCGCGGAGCCCTTCGTGGCGCCCACTGGCGCGCGCGCCGACGAGTTGCTGGCGGCGGTGCGGGCCTGCCCATCCGGTGCACTGGGCAGCCCGCAGGTCACTTTTCCCGAACGGCCCGCGGCCATCGAGGTTTCCAAGGACGGCCCCTATCGGGTCACCGGCAATGTGCCGCTGGACGGCGATGTGCCGCGCGAGCATTACAGCCTCTGCCGCTGCGGCCATTCCCGCAACAAGCCGTTCTGCAGCGGTATGCACTATTACGTCGGCTTCCAGGACCCGCCGATATCGGAGAATCCGAGCCTGTACGAGTGGGCCGGCGGCCTGCCCGCACTCACCCGGATGACCGAGATCTTCTACGGCAAATACGTTCCCCAGGACGAACTCCTGGCGCCGCTGTTCGCGCGCATGTCGCCCGACCATCCCGAGCGCGTGGCCGCCTGGCTCACCGAAACCTTCGGCGGGCCCACGCTTTACACCCAACAGTACGGCGGCTACGACCACATGGTCGCCGAGCACGCCGGAAAGGCGCTCACCGAGCAGTGGCGGGCCCGCTGGGCCCAGCTCATCTCCCGGGCCGCCGACGATGCGGGCCTGCCCACCGATCCCGAGTTCCGGGCCGCCTTCGCCGCGTATGTCGAATGGGGCTCGCGCATTGCCGTGGAGAATTCCCAGCCCGGCGCGAATCCGCCGCCGCACATGCCGGTGCCGCGCTGGTGGTGGGTCTGCAACGCCACCCCTGGTGCCCGGATATCCGCACTGGCCCCGAAGTCCGAGGTCGTGGTCGAAACCCCCGCCGCCGACCAACCTGTCGGTTTCACCGACCACATCAAGCCCCTCTTCCGCGAAATGGACCGCAAATCCATGAGTTTCGCCTTCGACCTGTGGTCACACGACGACGTCACCCAGCACGCCGAAGCCATCCTCGCCCGCCTGCGCCAGGGCAGCATGCCCTGCGACGGCGCTTGGCCCGCCGAACACATCGACACGTTCGCCCGCTGGATCGCCGAGGGCACCCGCGCCTGAAGGTCCGCCGGACCGCATCCTCCGCGCTGAGTCGCATCCTGCCTGCTTATAGGCTGCCGGTATGACCCTCGAAGAGGTTGCGACCGAGCTTTACGGGGTGCTGCCCGCGCAGTTCGTCGCCGCGCGGAGTGAGCGGGTGCGGGAGGCCCGAGAGAGTGGGGACAAGACGCTGGCGGCTGCTATCGGCGGGTTGCGGCGGCCGACGGTGGCGGCCTGGGCGGTAAATGTGCTGGCTCGGGAGGCCGCCGAGGATGTGGAGGGGTTGCTCGGGCTCGGGGAGGCGTTGCGGGAGGCGCAACGGCGGCTGTCGGCCGAGGAACTGCGGGCGCTCAGCATCCGGCGGCAGCAGGTGATCAATGCGCTCACCCGCAAAGTCGGTGAGTTGGCCGCCGCTCATGGGCAGAGCCTCACCGAAGCGACGCGACGGGAGATCGGCAGCACCTTGCAGGCCGCCTTGGCCGAGCCGGTGGTAGCCGATCAGGTCCGGACCGGAACACTCAGCACCGCAGCCAGTTACGAGGGTTTCGGGCCTGCGGCACTGACCGCGGTTCCGGCCGCGCGGCGCACCGATTCCAGCGAAACCGACTCCGAGACTGCCGAATCGACGGCGGACTCGCGTCCGGACGGCGACATACCCGACACCGAGGCACCTGCTCCCGACCCGCAGCAGGAGGCGCGCCGGGAACTCGAAGACATTCTGTCCAGTATCGAATTCGCGCGCACCGCAACGACTTCCGCGAAATCAGAGCACGACAGCGCCGCCACGGCCTTGGCGGCAGCCGAATCCCGAATCGACGCCCTCCGTGCCGAGCTGGCCCACGCCCAGGATCAACGCCGCTTCGCGGTCGCCGCCGAACGCTCGACCCGGGACGCACTACGCCGCACTCGCCGGCACTTGGACGATCTCGAACGCCGCGCCGAGCGCATACGGAACGGTCTCTCCCCCAGTTGATACCGCGGCCCGGCGAGCAAACCGGCACGGTTCGATCGGCGGGTATCGGCCATGATCCGTGGACCAGTGCTAACACAACTCAAGCACTATCTGTCACAATACGTTTCGTGTCTCCTTCGGTTCGCGGCAACGATCCGGCTCCGGCCGGACCGCGGGCGGAAGTGAACTCGGGGGCTATGCGAGTCGCCTCGATTGTGCCGTGCTCGCCGACCACTGACATCACCCGAAGGTGGGTGATGGGTTGAACTTTCGACATGTCGACCATCCGATATCTGCATTCCCGCTTGACCGGCAGCCTCGGCACGCCGTGAAAGCGCGGTTGGTTTCGCTGGTCCTCGCGCGCCGATGCGACGGCGTCGGGGTCCGCGTTATGCCAAGCGGCGCCTGACAAGCCGCTTGGAGTCGGTAGTTAGTGGGAAAGAAGGCGAAGTCATGGTCTCGCACGGGAATATCGACAGTTTCGCGAATATGTTGTTCGGCGATCGGCGCCTCGCGGCTCAGCGGTACCACAGGGTGTTCAGCGAGGACATATACGACCAGGACTGGTGGACCGCCACCCAGGATCCCGGCAAGCGAGCCTACGAGCGGTACCTGCGACTGCTGCCTCGCCTGTCGGCCGTGGAGACCGCCTCGAACCTGCGTGAGCTGGTCACACTGCACGAGCAGGCCACCGTTGTCGACCCGCATCTCGGTGCGCTGCTCACGGTGCAGGTGAACCTGGTGCTCGGCACCTTGCTCGAGCAGAAGTCACCCGCCGGTGAGGTGGCCGCGCTACTGACCGAGCTACTCGAGGGTCGCGCCGTCGGCGCCTACGTGCTCACCGAAGTCGGCCACGGCAGCGATCTGAACAATCTCGAAACCACCGCGGAGTTCGACCCGGCCGACGGCGGCGGATTCATCCTGCACACGCCGACCGATACCGCGATCAAGTTCATGCCGACCACCGCGCCGCCGCCCGTACCGGGTGTCTCACGGTTCGGCATAGTCTTCGCCCGGCTCGTCGTGGCAGGCGTGAGCCGCGGCGTTTATCCGTTCCTGGTACGGCTCGTGGATGCCGACGGGCAGGTTCGGCCCGGTATCACCATCCGGCGCCTGCCCGAAAAGCCCGGCCTGGGTATGGACAACGCGTTGACCCGCTTCGATCATGTGCGCTTGACCCGCGAATGCCTGTTGTCGCACACCGGAACCCGAATCGACGAGGACGGCACAGTGTCCTCGCCGATCCCGCGGGACAATCAGGTGTGGCGCGCGATCAGCCGGGTGCGGGTCGGACGGCTGTGTATTTCCGCCATGGCCGCAGCCGTTTCCCGGGCCGCCTTGTCCATTGCGGTGCGGCACTCCGCGCAGCGAGATATCGCCAGCATGGCCGGTGGTCGCGTCAAGTTGCTGGATGTCCCGGCGCATCACGCGCGGCTGCTGGACGCGGTGGCGGATACCTATATCGTCAGCGCGGCAGTGGAAACCGCCATCGATGCCTTCACCGACGGTATCGGCGAGCACATCGACGAGCAGGGGCCCGAACTCACCGACCTGGTGGCGCTGACGAAGTACTTCGCCACCTCCACGGCGCTGCAGGTTTCCAATGAGGTGCGCGATCGGCTGGGTGCGCAAGGCACGTTCGCGCACAACAAGATCGTGGAGTACCGCGCCCTGCGGGATGCCGCGGCCACCGCCGAGGGTGACAGCTACGTCATCGGCCTATTGGCCGCCTACCGCCGGCTGTCCGCACCGGACGAGTGGACAGCGAGTGCTCGGGACGACCTCGGCCCCTGCGATATCGACACGCCCGCCGACTGGCTGGTCTGGCTCGGCGCCCGCGCGGATTACCTGCAGCACACCACGCTCGAGATCTACGCCAAGAGCACCGGTGACCGCCAGACACGCTGGGACAGCGTCTACGACGTCGCCCTGGCCGCGGCCGATGCGCAACTCGCCTACCGCGCCGCGCGAACCATGGCCGACCGCGCGAGCCGGCTACCCAGCGGGCCCCGCGAGGTGGCGGAGCAGGTGCTCACGCTCTTCGCCGTCAATCAGTGCCACACGCACGGTGCGGATCTGCTGCCGGATGGACCGTTCCCCAAGACATCTCGATCATTGCGAGACATGCGTAGCCGGCTGCACGAACTGCTGGCTCCGCATCTGACCGAACTCGTCGAAGCGTTCGAGCTCGGATCCGGATCCCTGCACACGGTGTACGACTCGGACACCTACGTGGCGCAATGCGCGAACGCTCTCCGGCTCAGCGCCTGAAACCGACACTGGGCCATACCGATTCACGCCGGAGTCGACTGCCGGCGTGAATCGGCCTCGGGATGCCGGAGCGGCACCCCGAGGCGCCCCCGTCAGAACAGGAACCGCGAGGGCCGGAAGATCACCGGGAGCATTGCCAGGGATCGATGGAAGGGTCCTGGCCGCCAGGTCAATTGGTCGACGGGGCAAGCCACCCGAATCTCGGGCAACGCGTCGAAGAGCTGGTCGATGGCGTAATGCGCGACCGAGTACGCGACATCCTGCGCGGGGCAGGCGTGCGGTCCGGTCCCCCATGCCAGGTGCGAATTGTTGCCGTTGTACTGCCCGGCGATCGAGGGGTCGTTGTTGCAGGCGGCCATGCTGGTGACCACCGGCTGATTGGCGGGCAGCCACACCCCGTCGACCCGGCTCGGCTGCGCCGGGTAGGTGATGCCGAAGTTCGCCAGCGGCGGATCCTTGAACAGCAACTCGTTCAACGCATCTCGCGTCGTCAAGGCCACTGCCCCGGAGAACCGATCGTCGGTGAGCATCAGTAGCAGCGTATTGGCGATGAGGTTCGTCAGCGGCTCGATCCCGGCGCCGTAGATCGTCACGAGTTGGTGGATGAGCTCCTCATCGGTCAGTGTCTCGGCGTGGTTCAGCAGCCGGGTGGTCACATCGTCGCCGGGATCGAGGCGCTTGAGCTTCACCAGTTCGGCGAGTGCGCCGACGAACAGCCGGTTGCCTTCGCCGGGGTCGTTGCCCTCGAACATCATCGCCATGCCCTGGGCCACCTGCTGCCCGATATCGGCGGGGCAACCGACCATGACGTTCAGATAGGCGAAGGTGACCGGGAGGGCGTACTGGCTGATCAGATCGGCCTCCCCGTCCTGGCAGAAGGTGTTGATCTGCGGGATCGCCATCTGCTCGATCTCGAGGTGAATGTCGTACAGATTGATGCCGTCGATGCTGTCCACACTGGCCTTGCGGTAACGCGTATGAGCCAGACCCGCACTGCGCAGCGCGTTCGGGCGGTACTGCAGCATCGGCAGCACCGGACAGTCCGCGGGTATGTCCTTCTCCCAGATACGCGGATCGGCTCGGAACCGCTCGGGATCATTGTTGATCTGTACCGCGGTGCGATAGCCGATCACCAATGTGGCCGGAATACCGGGCGATAGTTCCACCGGGACAAGCGAACCGAACCTCCGCCGCATGGCGGCGTAGAAGCCGTGCGGGTCGGCGGCGAATTCGGGTGCGTACAGTGGGACCGGGGCGGGCTGGGGGGCAGCGGGCGGCGGCGCAGCATTCCAGCCCACGAACGACGAGGGATTATCGGGTGTTGTCAACGGTGCGACTCCAGGTATGAGTTCACGGAAAACGTTCCTGCCGACGAACGATGTGGATCCGCCCGCGTGCCACGAGGACAGCGCAATCGTCGGCCCCGACCGACACTGACGCCGAGAGGTTCGCACCCAGCAGGCTCCACGCTGCCAAATCATACGCACGGAACTCACCCGCCGAAGGAGAGCTCAAGCGCCCGAATGCAATTCACAGGGCACTTGGTAGTGGGCCTGCTTGTTCGACAGAATCTCCGCAGGGCGGAGCACGTAAGGGCCGGAGTTTTCCCACTTGGATCGCCCCGGATCAGGATATGGATCTGTTCGTGCCACCACACCTTCCACAAGCTCAGCGAAAGCGCCACACTATGAGTGGCAGCACAGCGCTCCACGCCCCTCACATTGATCGTATTACGTTGGGGTGCACTATCTTTCACATTCCTCACCGATGCCTGCAATCCCGCCCCCGGCATTGCTCGCGACTGGTCGACAGTCCAGAAAAGAGAAGGCCATGACCACCGATGTCTCCGCACTGATCGCGTTGACCGAAACCCGGCACACTCATTGTGATGACCCCGCCCCGATGTTCGACTCGGCAGCCGAGGCCGAACTCGTGCGTCGCGTTCATGCCGGGCACGGCCCGGGCTGTGTGCAGAGCGCGGCAGCGAAAGCATTCTGCGACGCTTTTCGAACGGCTTGATCGGCGTCGGTTACATAGTGGAATTCCGCAATCCCGACAAATATCGCCCTGGAGTCGGTTGCGCCCGAATAGCGTCCGGGAATGGGTTATCCGTGGTTCTGGGAGATGGCCAGGTAGGCGGTGCTCCAGAGTTGGGCTGCGTCGGATTCGGTGACGTCGGCGCCGGTGGCGCCGAAGGGGTCGGGGTGGTAGCCGGTGGGGTCGTGGTGCCAGCTCCAGAGTTCGGAGTTTTCCATGGATGCGGTCGCGTTGATGGCCTGCCACAGGGTTTTCTGGGCGGTTTGGAGGTGGGTGCGCACCGAGGTGGGGAGGTCGGTGCGGGCGAGTTGGCGTTGGAGGCCGCGGGCCAGGGCTGCTTGGACCCAGGACCAGATGACGGTGCCGTGGTAGTCGTGGGTGGTGAATTCCGGTTGCAGGGCAGGGGCGAAGGCCGGGTTGGCTACTACCGGGCCTACCGGGGTCATCAGGCCCAGGGGGAAGGGGCGCGTCATGGTGGTGACTGCGCGGTCGAGGGCCTCGGGGGTGGGGAGGTCGAGTAGGAGGGCGTAGGTGTCGTCGGAGTGCATGATGGGGATCGGGGCGCCGATGGCGTCCAGGGCGATCCCGGGGAAGGAAACCGGGGTAGAACCCAGGGCCGTTGATGCGTCTTGCGGTGGGACACCGGCCTTTTCGGCGTAACTCGTGATGGCCTCGCCGGCGCGGGCGTTGTCGACCGTAACCGTGAACAGTGGAGGCGCCTCCGCCCGCCAGACTTTGGCCGAGGTGGCGCATTCGGACAGGCCCTGGCGGTCCTCCGGGGTCAGGAAGGGATCGAGGACCTTGCTGTCGAGGAGTCGCTGGGCCGCGGTCAAGGCCGCGGGCACCAGGATTGCGTTGACGTCGTAGGGATAGTGGCCGCCGCCCAGGCCGTTGTTGCTGTCTCGCCATTCGCCTGCGGGGTGGCCCGGTTGGAGGCCGATCAGGTTGGGGTAGCGGGGATCGTGGGTGAAGGCGGCGGCGCTCGAGACGACCAGGCGCAGGTTCCGGACCAGCGCGGCGCCGTTCGAGCCGGAGCGCAGGAACTCCCCGGCGCGCGACTTGCCGTTGGGATCGTCGAGCAGATAGGCGGCGATGACCGGGGCGAGAAGGTAGCTCTCGTCGATCATGCCGTAGTCGAAAACCGGTGCGTCGCCGAGTGTTCCGTTCTGCTTCAGGTGGGTGAGGATCGCGTATTCGGAGATCGCCTCCTCGTGGGCCACTTCGCCGCCGGGGCCGAGCCTGGACAGCACCGAGCGCAGCCCGGCCGCGGTGGCCTCCGGTGCGAGCACCGGCATCAGCAGCATCAGCGAGATGAGGGTGTCGCGGCCGAAATAGGTGTCGAAATGCCAGGATCCGGCGAGGAACTTCTCGCGATAGCTGAGGAAGGTGAGAGTGTCTCGGGCGCTGGGGATATCGCGCTCGGCCCCATTGAGCAGGGCGGCGCCGGTGAGAGGCGTCAGTTCGGCGTCACCGGTCAAGGCGGTCGCGTGCACTCGGATTCGGCCGTCCTGCCCGGCGGTGATCGTGCCCGGCGCGGCCACCGTGCCGTCGACGACCTGCAGGTTGAGCCGATATCCGGGCGCCCCGTCGAGGCGGTCCCGCGCCCAGGTGACGGTCCCGTCCGCGACCGTGGGCCCGACCGCCACCTGTGCCGGCACGGTCCCGTCCTGGTCGTAATCACGCAACACCCGCACATTGGAGAGGACCGCCTGCCGCACGGTCAGCGCGGGGGCGGCCAGCGACGCCGTGAATTCGATGCCGTGCAACGCCCGCCCGCGCTCATCCGCGGCAGTGACCTTCCGAGGCGGTGTATCGACCATCCATTGCGCCTGCCCGGCAGTGGGCTGGAACCACAGCCCGGTCCCGCTGTTCCCCGCCGGAAACACGACCAGCAGTCGCGGGTTCGGCCCGGCCCGCAGCACCAGGTGCGCGGCGGTGCTCCCGTCGCGCAGGAAGTAGTTCACGTTCGTTCCTTCTTGGACCTCGAAGTGAAACGACGTGTCCGGGTGCGGTGCCGTGCATCCCGCCGTGAACACCAGCGCCACCGCCGACGCCAGTGCAACCGTTGCCGCAAGAGATCTACCGAGCCAGTGCATCCCACGCCCTCCGTCGGTCACCCCCGGATCGATGATCCCTCGCCGCCGCCGGGAATCGGCCCGGTATGGGTGCACGTCGCGCCCGCCTGGTCGCTCACAGCTCGACTCGCTATGGTGCGGCGGTGAACACCGCAGAATTCGTCGATCGGGGCAGCACGATCATGGATCGGCTGTCGTCCACCCAGTCCGCGCCGCCGTGGCAGTTGGTGATCGGGACGGGTGTCGCCGCGCTGTTGCTGGTCGTTTTCCATCCGACGTGGCGGGTGCTGCGCAATGGGGTGACCATCGCGCACGAGGGCGGGCATGCCTTCACCGCCTTGCTGACCGGGCGGCGGCTGAACAGCATCCGATTGCATTCGGACACTTCCGGGGTCACCGTGTCGAGCGGAAAACCGTACGGCCTGGGCATGATTCTGACGACCGCGGCGGGCTATCCCGCGCCGGCGCTGCTGGGCCTGGCGTATGCGGCGCTGCTGGGCGCGCATCGCATCACCCTCATGTTGTGGCTGACCATCGTGCTGCTGGCGGTGCTGCTGCTGAAGGTCCGCAACTGGTACGGCCTGCTGTCGATCCTGGTGACCGGCGGCGTGGTGTTCGCGGTGTCCTGGCTCGGCTCGGATACCGTGCAAGCGGTGCTGGCCTATCTGGCAGCCTGGTTCCTGCTGCTGGCGGCGGTGCGCCCGGTCATCGAACTGCAGCGCAATCGACGATACGAACCGAACTCCGATGCCGATCAACTGGCGTATCTGACCCGGATCCCGGGACTGGTGTGGGTGCTGGCGTTCGGTGCGATTGCGCTGTGCTCGCTGGTCTTCGGCGCACGGCTGCTGCTGACCGACGTGTCCGGATTGTGTGTGCCGGCGTTCACGCACAGCACCTGCGCGGCGCCGTGAAGCTTCACGCACCTCAGGCCGAGATTGGCATCGCTGCAAGGGTTCTGGTGAACGGGGGTTACCATTCGCACTGCACCGTCCGGGTGATCGGGGACACCGGATTGCTCGGCTCGTGCCCACCGCAGGGCACCCCGGCGGGGGTTGATCGTTGTCGCAGGAGGGTTTCGGATGGATAGACCGGCGTGGGCTCCGGAGGGCGTGGATATGAGCCGGCCGAGCCCTGCTCGCATGTACGACGCCCTACTGGGCGGTTCGCACAACTTCGAGGTCGACCGGCAGGCCGCGGAGGCAGGTAAGGCGCTGGTGCCGGATCTGCCGCGACTGGCCCTGAGCAATCGCGCGTTCCTGCGGCGGGCCGTGCGTTTCCTGGTGGATTCGGGTGTCCGCCAGTTCCTCGACATCGGCTCGGGCATCCCGACCGCGGGCAATGTGCACGAGGTCGCGCAGGCGATCGATCCGGAGTGCCGGGTCCTCTACGCCGATATCGATCCGGTGGCGGTGGCGCACGCGCGCGCGATCCTGCGCGGCAACGACCGCGCCGCGGCCATCGAGGCCGACCTACGCGAGCCCGCGAACCTACTCGAGCAGGCCCGCGAGACCGGGATCATCGACTTCGAACAGCCGGTCGGTGTCCTGCTCATCGCGGTCCTGCACCTCATGGCCGATGAATTCGACCCGGTCGGCAAGGTCGACGCGCTCTACGACGCCGTACCCGTCGGCAGCCATGTCGCCATCTCCCACCTGACATCGGCCACCCGCCCGGATGATGCCGCGAAGCTGGTCGAGAATTCGGCGAATGTCAGCCGGATCGGTCTGCAGTTCCGGTCCCGACCGGCGATCACCGCCTTGTTCGGCAAGTGGGAGCTGATCGAGCCGGGGGTGGTGGAGTTACCGCTGTGGCACCCGGAATCCGATCGCGATCAGCACGAGGCGCCGGGCCGTTCGCTCGGGCTGGCCGGCATGGGCCGCAAGGTCTGACGGGCGCAGGGGTCAGGGGGTTCCGGTGGGTGCACACGAGCTGGCGGTCCGGTGGGCCGCCATGCTGGACGGCGCGGTAGCGCCGACGCTCACCAGGGACCAGGTGGAGGAGTTGCTGGACGGTTACGGGGAGCGTTTGATCGCGGCGGTGCGCGGCGCCGAGGACATGTCGGTGGCGCGCGAGGCCGCCGCGGCCCTGGTCGCCGCCAACTACCGGGATCCGCTCGCCGTGCACCGTTCGGTGCTGGTGCTGTGCAAGGACCTGGTCGAGAACGTCTGCCCGAATCCCTCGTGCGCGGAGTACGGACCGGTCCGCGAACGTGCCATCGAGCTGGCGGCCGAGTTCGCCGCCGAGTTCACCGCGGGATTGCGCAATGCCTCACTCGCAGAACAGGAGACGACGCTGGTCGCCGCGCTCACCGCGGCGCGCGAGGCCGAGGCCCGCAGGCAGTTGTCCGAGGCCCGGTTCCAGGCCATCTTCGAGGGCGCGTCGGTGGGCATCGGCACCGTCGACATCACCACCGGTCAGGTGGTCGATGTGAATCATGCGATGGCCGAAACCCTGGGCGTCCCAGCCGAACTCATGCCGGGACAGTCGGTGGCCGCGATTCTGGGCCCGGACAATATCGGCGAGGCGTTCGCGCTGATGCAGCGACTGCGCTCCGGCGAGATCGACCGCTTCCGGTTCGAGAGCGATCACGCCAAGCCGGACGGCACCCGCACCATCATCGACCTGTCCATGACGGTGGTCCGCGACAGTGAGGGCAACCCGCGCTTCCTGGTCGGCGTCACCGTGGATGTCACCGAACGCAAGCAGCTGGCCGATCAGCTCTGGTACGACGCGCACCACGATTCGCTCACCGGGCTGCCGAATCGTCTGCTGTTCTTCGACCGGCTGGCGGCGGCGAGCGGTCAGGTGGGCGTCTGCTATCTGGATCTGGACGGGTTCAAGGAGATCAACGACCGGCGCGGCCACACCGCCGGAGACCGGGTGCTCTGCGATGTCGCGCATCGGCTGCGCGCCGCACTGCCGCCCGACGAGACGGTGGCCCGGCTCGGCGGTGACGAGTTCATCGTGCTGGTCGAAAACTGTTCGGGCCAGGCGCAATTGGACTCGGTGGCGGATGCCCTGCTGGCCGCGTTGCGGCAGCCGTTCGATGTGGCGGGGTTGTCGGTGCATGTCGGCGCGAGCATCGGCACCGCACTGGTGGACACCCATTCCATCGCCATCGATGAACTCATGCACGCCGTGGACACCGCCATGTACCGGGACAAGGCGACCCGGCACGGCCGCTACACCATCCGGGACGGCAGCTAGATCACGAAGGGCACCAGCGCTTTCCGCTCCGCCGGGTAGTCGGTGAACTTCTCCCGGTACCACTTGTGGGTGGCGAAGGCGCGCGGCACCAGATTGCCGAAGGTGATGAGGAAGATGATCACGCCCGGCAACGCCCAGGTGAGGATGGCGAAACCGGCCCAGGCAATGAGTTCGCCCAGATAGGTGGGGCTGGTGACGAAGGTGAACCCGAGGCCGTACGGGATCTTGTATTCCGTTGCGCCCGGGTTGTTCCTGTCCCGTAGATTGCGCACGATCCGTTCCGAGCTGACCAGGAGCGCGTATCCGCTGAGATAGACGATCAGTCCGATGATGAACCGCGGATCGGTGAGCCAGCCGGTGCCGTAGTGCCCGAAGTAGTCGTGGCTGAACAGCGCGCCGTTGAGGTAACCGTGCATAGCGGTCACGAACATGCCCATGCCGAGGACGGAAACATTGAAACTGCTTCGTTTCCCAGGGACTTGGCGAATGGCGAGCGGGAAGAACCAGCCGCGATTGGCGTAGTGCAGGATCCAGATGGCCGCCAGCACCAGGGAAGTCGGCTCGAACCGGTCCGGGCCGGTCAGGTACGCGACCGCGAAGACCACGGTGGCCGGGATCTCCATCAGCCACCAGCCGAGTTTCGGGTTCAGGTTGAAGCCGAGCTTCGCGGTGGCGAAACGCCCGTACGGGCTCTGTCCGAAGAGCCCGCCGATCAGAACGAACGCGGCGAACGCGAACGCGATCGTCAGCACGGTGTCGTAGACGGTATTGCCGGTATACCAGTTCATTCACGGTCCTTCACAGCTAACAACTAGAACAGGTTCTACCATGGCGACCATGCCGACCGGTACCCTCTGCCGGGCGCGGCCGATAACCGACGGGGTAGTTTGACAGCACCCGGAGGGAGGCATAGGTGGGTGTGCAGGGCTGGGATGTGCTGGCGAAGTGGATGCCGTTCTTTCTCGAGGAGGACGAGGAGGCGTGGGATGCGGAGGGCGAATCCGGGCTCGGCTGGAATCCGCGCTTCATCCAGGTGCGGGACGAAGCCACCGGCCGCCATGTGCATTTCGCGCAGCAGGGCACCGAGATCGAGGTGCTCATCGCGGTTCCCGACGATGCCGCCGACGCCGACGAGTTGCTGATGGCCCTGCGCGCGCAGCCCGACGGCTGCTGGGATCCGGTGCCGCTGCCGCTGGAATCCGATGAGACAGCGCCGGATCCGCAGTGGCGGGCCATGCAGCGGGTGCATCAGCAGCCACAGATCGCCCGCGAGTGGAGCACGGGCTGGCGGCGCGGGGAATCCATCGATGTGCGGCGGGAGATCGCCGATTCGGTGGTGGCGGTGCTGCGCGACGGACTGGACATGGATTCCGACCGGTTGCGTTTCACTACTTGGAGCATGGACTCCCCCGGCACCGGCACCTTCGGCCTGCCCGCCGACCGGCCCAGCGAACGCCAGGCGCCCGTATGCTGCACGGACTGGGAGGATTTCGAGACGCGCCTGGCCTGGGCGCTCACCACCCTGCCCTGGGACGGCGTCATCAACCTCAGCACCCCGCACCCCGGACCCGATCCGTGCTTCGTCCAATTCCTGCACGGCAGACAGCTTTTCAACGAAGCCAGCGGCTGGGACGTCGCCGGGCTCGGCACCGGCGAATTCGACCGCCGCATGCGCGATCTGGGCTGGAGCTTCGCCCCGCACAGCGTGCCCGGCGGCGCGGCCCTCATCTGGGAGGGACCGATCGCCAAGGCGGGCTTCAATCCATCACTGCACGGCGCACCCCGCCGCACGGTATCGACCTTCACCGAGGTCTTCGCGGTGCGGCATCCCCAGGATCTGGTCTTCCGCGCCTTCCGCAACGGCCGTCGCCGCGATCCCGAACTCCGTTATCTGGATGTGGAACTCGGCGTGCCGCGCGATGTGCGCTGACTCAGAGTCGTTGTAGCCGGATGGGCAGGCCGTCCACCGGGTACGGGCCGGTGCCCGCGCCCAGCGGCGCCTCGTAGCCGTCCGGCACGCTCCAGCGATAGTTGAGCAGCATGCGGTGCAGGACCGATTTCACCGTCATGCCACCGAAATACATGCCGATGCACTTGTGCGCGCCGCCGCCGAACGGGGCCCACGCGTAGCGGTGCGCCTTGTCCTCCTGCCGGTCCGGCGAGAAGCGCTCCGGGTCGAAGACGTCCGGGTCCTTCCAGTTCCGCGGATTGCGCATCATGCTGTACGCGCCGAGCATGACGAGGGTGCCCTGCGGCACGTAGTAGCCGAGAATGTCGGTGTCGGCGATGGTTTCGCGGACCTGCTGAGCGACCGGCGCGTACAGCCGCAGCGTCTCCCGGAACGCCAGATCCAGCCCGGGCAGGCGATCCAGATCGTCGTAATCCAGCGATTCCCTACCCAGCGCAAGCGATTCCGCGCGCAGCCGCTCCTGCCATTCCGGATGCCGGGCGAGCTCGTAGACCAGCATGGAGATGCCGATGGTGCTGGTGTCGTGCGCGGCCATCATCACGAAGATCATGTGCGCGACGATGTCCTCGTCGGTGAAGTCCTCCTCGTTCGCACCGGCCCGGCACAGCACGCTGAACAGGTCCTTGCCGTCGCCCTCGCGCTTGTGCGGCAGTTCGCGGCGGAAGTACTCCTCCAGCAGACGCCGCCCGCGCAGCCCGCGCGCCCACACTCCGCCGGGCACGTTCGCCCGGACCAGCGCGGACCCGCCGTGTACCGCGTCCTCGAAGGCGTGCGAGAGCCGGGTGCCCTCGGGACCCAGTTCCGCGCCCGCGAACACCACGGTGGCCTGTTCCAGCAGTAGCTGTTTCACCCGGTCGTAGAGGCGGAATCCGGCGCCCGGCTGCCATTCCGCGATGCCGCGCGCCAGTTGCGGGGTGGTGAGGTCGAGGTATCCGACCAGGCTGGGCCGCCCGAAGACCTGCTGCAGGATGCGGCGGTGATGCATGTGATCGTCGAAGTCGCGCAGCAGGACTCCGCCGTGGAAGAACGGGCCGATGAGGAATTCCCAGCCGCGTTGCGCGGAGAACACCCGCTGCCGGTCCAGCAGGATGACCTCGGCGGCTTCGGGACTGCCGATGGCGACGATGCGCCGGCCGAACACGCCCATCCAGTTGATCGGCCCGTACCGCGCGTCGCGGACCCGGGAGAAGGCCAGTCCGTCACCGAGAGTGCTGAGCAGGTGGCCGATACCGGGCGGGCCGAAATCGCCCATGATCGGGCGTAATCCGCTGCCCGCGGGCGGCAGGGCCAGCGGCTCGCTGTGGACCGGATAGCGGCGGGCCACTCGCGCGGCGGCCTTTTGTGCGCGCAGGGTGGTCAGCGTGCGCAGGTGGCGGATGCGCTGCGAGCCGGATGCCCGAAGATCGCCGGGCGCAAGGAGATTCATCGTCGGTCTCCCTTCGAGATTCCTTCAACCGTATCGGAAACAAACGTTTCCGTAAATGGTCGTTTCCGGAGTTCTGTGCCAAGCTGGCTGAGTGACGCGAGCTTTCAGCGGTACCTATCGCGGAACCACCACCGACGAACGGCGCGAACAGCGACGACAGCGACTGCTGGACGCCGCCCTCGATATCGTCGGCACCCAAGGGCTGGCAGCACTCACCGTGCGCGGGGTCTGCGAGCAGGCGAAGGTGGGCCCCCGATTCTTCTACGAATCCTTCCCCGATCTGGACGCTTTGGCGACCACACTGCTCGACGAAGTACAGCGCGCGGCCCTCGACGCCGCCGATCGCGCCATGACCGAGACGCCCGGCGAACCCGAAGACCGGATCCGGGCGGGGGTGGCGGCGCTCATCATCGCCGTCACCGACGATCCGCGACGCGCCAATATCGCCTTCGCGCAGGCCTACGGCAGCGCCGAACTCATGCGCCGGCGCTTCGAGGGCATGCGGCAGGTGGCCGGCATGATCATCCGGCAGACCCGGCTGCTGCTCGCGGTGCCCGAGGAGCAGGACACCGCGCTGACCGCGCTCGCACAGCTCATTACCGGCGGCGCCGCCGAACTGGTCCTGGTATGGCTCGACGGCGGACTGAAAGTGGAGCGACCGGTGCTGATCGAGATCGTCGCGGATTATGTGGTGGCCCTGGTGGATCGGCTGCCCGGCATGGCCGAGAAGCTCTCGGACTGAGCGTCAGTCGCCCGCGTGTACCGCCAGTATCTCGTCCACCACGATCTTGGCCGTCTCCGCGCATGCGGTGATCCCGGCATTGGCATAGGTTTTCACCGCGTCGCCGACATTCCACAGATTCGGGATCGGCGTCCGATACGGCAGGTCGTAGCCCGCCACCGCGCGTTGCGGCGGCCAGCCGTCGCGGGTCACCGCGATCGACAGGATATGGGCCGCATCGAAACCCGCGATCTCCTCGCGCAGATCCTGCAGGACCAGCGCCGCCTCGGCATCGGAATCGAAGTCTCCGACAGCGGGTTTGGGCACCCCCGTACCCACGTAGAGCTGCCAGCCCTCCGGCGCCATCTCCGGGCAGGTGGCGGTGAAATTGGCGACGTAGCAGAGCCGCCGGGTGCGCGCGAAGCTGAGCAGGCCGGGCGCGGCGATCAACGGCTCGCGGCTGGCGAAGTTCACCGAGATCATGGCGCACGGCAGATCACCCTGCAGCACGGTGCCGACATAATCGGATGAGAAGTATTGCGGCCCGACCATGTCGAGAGTGGCCGACGGCCCGATATCGCTGATGGCGAAACCGCATGTCACATCGACGGTTTCACCATCGCGCCGGATCCGCGCACCGGTGACGCGGCCGTCCGCCACGACGAGCCGCTCCACCTCGCTGTCCAGCCAGACTTCTCCCCCACCGTGTTCCACCACCTCGGCGAGGGACCGCCAGATACCGACCGTGCCCTCCGGGCAGAACCCGAACCGCTTGAACGCCGACTTGCGCGTGAAGTAGGTCAGGAAGACCCGGGCGGGCAGTTCCTCGGAGCCGACGGCGAAGATCGAACCGCACATATTCCGGAAGATCCCCTGCACCGCATCATTTTTGGTGTAGCGGCGCACCCAGTCCGCGGTGGAGAGTTCCCGCTCGGGCAGGCCGCTGTCCGAGCGCGCGTCGCCGATGCCCTGCACCAGTTTGGCGCCCTGCCTGGTCAACTGGGAGATGAGCAGGCCCCAGCCGCCGGTGGTGACGTCCACGTCGCGACCGCCGATGCGGTAGAGGATCGGCGGGTTGGCCGGGCGCACTTCGAACTTCGCACCCACCTCGCCGAAGGTCTCCTCGGCGATACCGCCCAGTTCCACGACGATGGCCCCGGTATTCACCTTGAAGCCGTCGATCTCCTCGGTGGAGGCGCGGCCCCCGATCCGATCCAGGCGTTCGACGACCAGAGTGCGCAAACCGTGGTGCGCCAGCCGGGCGGCCGTGAACAAGCCCCCCGCACCGGCGCCGACAACCACTGCGTCCCAATTGTTCTCGCTCATGGCGAGGCTCCTCCGCAGAGTGCGTCAGCCCGCGGGGTTCACCCCGGGCTGAGCGTCGGACATATCGGTGATACGACTCCAATTCTCCCGCACCTCGTCGATACTCGGGACCTGCGAGAACAACACCGGCTTACCCGCGAACAACTGCACCCGCTGCACCGAGCCGCCGCCGACGACGAGAATCAGACCGGTGTCCTCGCACTCCTCGCTCACCAGGTGACCGATCACCGGGGCGACCTGCTCGGGCGGCAGCTTCTCCAGCATCTCGGCGGGCGCGATATCGGCGGTCATGCGGGTGGCGGCCATGGGGGCCACCGAGTTCACCTTGATGTCGTACTTGCGGCCCTCGAGGGCGAGGGTGTTCATGAGCCCGACCAGGCCGAGTTTGGCGGCGCCGTAGTTGGCCTGGCCGAAGTTGCCGTACAGCCCGGAGGTGGAGGTGGCCATGACGACGCGGCCGTAACCCTGCTCGCGGAAGTGTCCCCAGGCGGCGTGCGTGACATTGAAGGCGCCGAACAGGTGCACGCGCTGCACGGCTTCGAAGGCCTCGGGGGTCATCTTGGGGAAGCTCATATCGCGCAGGATGCCCGCGTTGTTGACCACGCCGTGTATCGCGCCGAAGGCGTCGAGCGCGGTCTTGACCAGGCTCTGCGCGCCCTCGGTGGTGGCGACGCTGTCGTAGTTGGCGACGGCGGTGCCGCCGGCCGCGCGGATCTCGGCGACCACGGTGTCGGCCATATTGTGGCCTTCGCCGGTGCCGTCGCGGGCGCCGCCGAGGTCGTTCACCACGACCAATGCGCCCTCCGAGGCCAGCAGGCGGGCGTATTCCCGGCCCAGGCCGCCGCCGGCTCCGGTGACGATGACGACGCGATCGGCTACTCCGGGCATGGAAACTCCTTGTGGTGATATAGGTTTCATACGACTGTGGCAGCACCGGGCCGGGCCGGCCCGGGAATTCGCGAGGAATTCCGCCCGATCGACCGCCGACTTCCTCGCCAGGAAACTGGACAGTCGATACGTTGGATGGTGTGACGCCGTACCTCCACAAGCTATACCCCGCCCTCGAAGCATCCCTGCCGCACCTGGCGCTGGGGCCCCGGCCCACACCGGTCCGGCGACTCGACGCGCTCGACTCCGCCGGCGCCGAGATCTGGCTCAAGGACGACGGCGCGTTCGGTGACGGCGGCTGGGGCGGCAACAAGGTCCGCAAACTCGAATGGTTGCTCCCCGACGCACTGCGACTACACCGCACCACCATCGTGACCGTCGGCGGACTGGGCACCAACTGGGGCCTCGCGACCGCACTCTACGGCCGCGAACACGGGGTGAAAACCGTTCTCGCCCTGGTGGATCAACCCGAGGACGAGCATGTGCGCAAACAGCTGGAACGCCTGCGCGCCTCGGGCGCGGAACTGCACTTCACCCACACCCCACTGCGCACCCGACTGGCCGCCCCCTGGCTGATCGCCCGCCACTTCTCCGGGCGACGGCCCCCGTACCTGCTCCCCGCCGGCGGCTCCTCACCGATCGGCGCGCTCGGATACGTCGAAGCCGCACTCGAATTGGCCGCCCAGATCCGGGCAGGCGAACTCCCGGAACCGTCCCACATCGTGACCCCGCTCGGCTCCGGCGGCACCGTAGTCGGCCTCGCCCTCGGCCTGCGCCTGGCCGAACTCCCCACCCGAGTGGTCGGCGTGGTCGTCAACGACACACTGAGCCTGACCCACTCGACCCTCACCCGCCTCGCCCGCCGCACCACCCGCCTCCTCCGCGACCGCGGCGCACCCCTCCCCTCCGACGACGTCCTCGCCCCCACCGCCGATCTCGACATAGTCACCGAATGGCTCGGCCCCGGCTACGGCCGCCCCACCCCCGAAGCCGACACCGCCCAAACCCTCACCGCCGACCGCGAACACCTCACCCTCGAACCCGTCTACACCGCCAAAGCCATGGCCGCCCTCCTCGACATGAACGCCCGCGGCCACTTCACCCCCGGCCCGGTCCTCTACCTCAACACCAACGGCCCCCGCTGACACCACAATTCAGCGAGCGGGAACTCATGGTGGAACCTACTCGGCCGATGCCGCAACCGGTTCCCGCTCGTGGGATGCCACACTGCGGCGTGTGTGGTCCGCTGCGGCACCCACGCCCTTCAGTCGGATCAGCGCCTGGCTCGTACCCTGATTTCATGCCCGGAACATCGGCTGCCGCCGTTCCCGACCGCGAGCTGCATCGCCTGCACGCGCTGCTCTCGGGTCGGCGGGTGGCGGTGCTGACCGGTGCGGGGATCTCCACCGACAGCGGGATTCCGGATTACCGCAGTCCGGATGCGCCACCGCGGAATCCGATGACGTTTCAGCAGTTCGTCGGGGATCCGGTGTTCCGGCAACGGTATTGGGCCCGCAATCACATCGGGTGGCGGCGGATGGATGCCGCGCAGCCGAATCGGGGGCATCGGGCACTGGCCCGGCTGGAACGCGCCGGGTTGGTGAGCGGGCTGATCACGCAGAATGTCGATCTGCTGCATACGAAAGCCGGGCATCGGGCGGTGATCGACCTGCACGGCGTGTACGCGCGGGTGCGCTGCCTGGATTGCGATGCGCTCATCTCACGCATGGCGTTGGCCGATCGGCTCGAAGCGGAGAATCCGGGATTTGCCGAGGCCGCGGTCGCGGACGGGCTGGAGGTGGCGCCCGATGCGGATGCGGTGGTGGCCGATACCGCGGCGTTCCGGATGGTGCCGTGCGCGCGGTGCGGCGGCATTCTCAAACCCGATATCGTCTACTTCGGCGAATCGGTGCCGAAACCGCGGGTGGCCGCGGCATTCGAGCTGGTCGAGCGGTCCGATGCGCTGCTCGTCGCAGGCTCCTCGCTGACGGTGATGTCCGGTCTCCGCTTCGCACGCCGGGCCGCGAAATCGGGTATCCCCGTGGTGATCATCAACCGTGGCCCGAACCGCGCCGACGAACTCGCCGCCCTCACCCTGTCCACCGGCTGCTCGCCCACCCTCGATGCCCTGGCCGACGCCCTCGGCGCGTCGTAGCCTGAGAAGCCGAGCTTGTTCCAGCCGAGGGAGATACCGCCATGACCAACTGGCTGCTGCTGCGCGGACTCACCCGGGACCAGCGCCATTGGGAGGGATTCCCCGACGAATTCCACACCCGCCTCGGCGCCACCGTCCGCACCATCGACCCGCCCGGCTTCGGCACTCAGAATGCCCGCACCTCACCACATTCCATCCCCGCCATTACCGACGACATCCGCACGCGGTTCCGGCCGGAGCAGTCGGAGTGGTCGCTGCTGGGTATTTCGCTGGGCGGCATGGTGGCCATGGATTGGTGCGCTCGCTACCCGGATGATTTCCGGCGCTGCGTGGTCGTGAACACCAGCGCGCGTGAGACTCTCGATCCGCGCCGGCTCAATCCGCGGGTGCTGCCGGTGCTGGCGGGCCGCTCGTTCCGATCGGATCACGCCCACGAGTCCGCGGTGCTCGGACTGACCAGCAATAGTCCGCGGGTGGATCGAGAGGCTCTGGCGCACAGTTGGGCCCGGTATCAGCAGGATGCGCGGCCCTCGACCGCCAGCATTCTCGGACAGCTGGTCGCGGCCGCGACTTTCCGCCTCCCGCAGAGCATTCCGGTGCCTCTGCTGGTGCTCGCCGCCGAGGGTGACCGCCTCGCCCCGCACCACATGTCCGAGGCGATCGCGGCCCGCTACGACGCACCGCTGTACCTGCATCCCGATGCGGGCCACGATCTTCCGCTCGACGATGCGGCCTGGGTGCTGGACCGCATCGCGGACTGGCTGCCGGCTACTTGATCGCCACCGGGCTGATCGGGGTGCCGACGCCGCCGGGGATGCGGAGGGCGGGGGCGCAGAGCAAGAATTCGTAGATGCCGTCGTCGGCGCAATCCCGGCCGAGGGCTTCCAGGTCCCAGATCTCGCCGAGGGGCATGCCCATATCGCGGAGGGCGAGCATGTGCAGGGGCATCAGGACGCCGTCTTCAGGCGGCATCACCTCGACGGTCGGGTTGTCGACGGCGACGGCCGCGATGTCGTGTTCGTGCAGCCATTGGGCGCAGCGCCAGCTCAGGCCGGGGGTGGCGCCGAACCATTCGCCGGCCTTGCGGGTTTCGAGGAACCTGGTCCACCAGCCGGTGCGGACTATCAGGACATCGCCCGGTTCGATCGACACGTCCTGGCTCGCGGCGACCGCATCGAGGTCCTGCGGGGTGATGACCGTGCTCGGCGCCAGGCGCGGCACATTCCGGTGTCGGGCCACATCCAGGAGGACGCCGCGGCCGACTACGCCGCCACGTTCGGCTACCTGCTCGATCCCCAATTTCGTTGCGCCGAAACTGGTTACCGCGGCGGCGGGGTAGCCGTTGTACATTTCGCCGTCGTAGTAGACGTGCGACAGTGCATCCCACTGGGTGGCGGCTTGGAGCGGCATCATGATGTAGTCGTCGTTGAACCGCATCGGGCTGTGCGCGTACATGCCGGCGATCTGCGCCTCGGTGCGCCCGCCCCAGTCGCCGAGGTTGGCGGCGAATTCCGCGTCACCACCGTCGACCGACATGAGGTGGACGGGGTTGCGGCGGAATCCGCTCGCGCCCTGCGGACCGTAGGCGTCGAATGGGACGCCCAGTTGGATCGTGCGCCCCTGCCGCGCCAGTTGCGCCGCGCGGGCGATCCTGGCGGGAGTGATGAAATTCAGGGTTCCGAGCTGGTCATCGGTTCCCCATCTACCCCAGTTCCGGACCTGCTCTGCCACTTTGCGCCATTCATCCGCCACGAATCGCAGCCTAGCCAGCGACGAAAGCGGCCGTGTGGCAATGGTTCACCGTTCGGGACGGGCGCATCCGCCCCGAACGGCAGACCGAGCCGACCGCTAGTTCTTCGTGGACGCCAATCCGCTCGAGATCGCAGCCGGTTCCGCGTCGCCCGCGACCGGCCCGGCCGGTGCCCGGGTGGGGCGCAGTGCGAAGGCGAGCACCAGCGCCCCGGTCAGTGCGATCAGCATGGTCCACACCACGCCGACGTGCATGGCGTGGATGAAGGCGCTGTCCGCGGCATGGATCAGGTCGGGCCGGTGTACCGCGGCCGCGAGGTGCCGGGTCTGCTCGGCGGAGACCCGCGCCCGGTCCTGCACATCCGCGGGCAGATCCGCCAGGGCACCGGCGATGGCATGTCGATAGACGATGGCCATGATGGTGCCGCCCAGCGCGATCCCGAGCACGCTGCCGGTCTGCCGCACGGTATTGGTCACCGCGGAGCCCGCGCCGGCGCGTTCCAGCGGCAGGGTGTTCATGAGCCCGGCGGTCACGGGCCCGAGCACCAGGCCGATCGAAAGGCCCTGTGCGAAGGCGAGGATCACGATCCAGATGATCGGGGTATCGACGTCGAAGAACACGCCCGAACCCATGCTCAGCCCCGCGATGAGCAGCGCCGGCACGGTGACCGCCCGCAGTGACCACCGCCGGACCAGCCGCGGTCCCAGCGGCCCGCCGATGATCACGCCCAGCGCCGCCGGTGAGCCGATCAACCCGGCCGCGAGCGCCGAGAAACCGCGTGCTCCTTGCAGATAGAAGGCGTTGTAGAAGCCGGCTGCGGTCATGGCGAACAGCAGCAGCCCCAGCGCCGCATTGCCGCCGCCGAACATGCGCGTTGCGAGCAGCCGCGGGTCGAAACTCGGATGCGCGATGCGAAGTTCGACGAGCACGAAGGCCGTCAGCAGGACCGCACCCACCACACTGGGCAGCCAGACGTCGATACGCGCCCAATCGGCCACCTGACCCGCGCGAATCAGACCGTACGCCAGCGCCGCCAGTCCGGTGATCGACAGCAACAGCCCCGCCGGATCCAGGCGCCGCCGTATCGGACTGCGGAAGTCGGGTACCAGTACGAGGATTCCGGCCAGCGCCACCACCACGACCGGAACATTCACGAGAAATACCGAGCCCCACCAGAAGTGGCCGAGCAGTACTCCGGCCAGCAATGGCCCGGCCGCCAATCCGACACCGGCGGAGGCGGAGGACACACCGATCGCCATGGCCCGCGCCGGTCCGGTGAAGGTCCAGGTGAGGATGGCCATGGTGGCGGGCATGATGAGCGCGCTGCCCGCGCCCATGACGGCGCGCGCGGCGATCAATTGGCTTGCGTCACCGGCATATGCGCCCCATACCGCGGCGGCGCCGAAGATCACCATGCCGGTGGCGAGGACGGTGCGGTGACCGAACCGGTCGCCCAGCGCACCGGCCGTGAACATGAGGGTGGCGAACACCAGCGTGTAGGACCCGGTGGCCCATTGCAGCTGGGCCGGGTCGGCGCCGAGTCCGCGGATGGGATCGGCGAGGGTTTCGAAGGCGGTGCTGAGGATGGTGTTGTCCATCCAGATGAGCAGTGAGGAAAGTACGAGAACGGCCAGTATGAGCCGCTGCCGCGTCTTCGGCAGCGTCGCAGGCGTGGTCATGGAAACCTTCGCTAAGATTGGTAGGAACCTGACGATTAAAGAGTGCACAATCGTCAGGAACCTGTCAATCCAGCGAAAGGTGAACCGTGAGCTCCGAGGCCCCGGACTGTGGCGCGCTGACATTCATGGTCCGCAAGGTCTGGCTGGCCATGCGCGCCGCGATCGGCGAGGAGCTCAAGGCCTTCGGACTCACCACCTCGCAATACGCGACGCTCATGATGACCGCCGGCAATCCCGGCATGTCGGTCGCGGATATCGCCCGCGAGGTGGGCAGCACCCGCCAGGCCGCCAATGAAATGCTCGGCGGCCTCGAGAAGGAGGGCCTGATCGAACGCCACCCGCACCCGACCGACCGCCGCACCCACCGGATCCAGCTCACCGCGACCGGCATCGAACGACTCGACCAGGCCCGCATCGCCGTCGACCGCCGCGAGACCGAACTCGAGGCGAACTTCCCGGACGACCAGCGCGCGGCGATCCGCGGCTGGCTCGTCAGCATGGTGCAGGCCTGCCGGTAAAGCCAAGAGCGACTTGCTTATTGACAGTAACTCTCATATATGGAGATACTCTCTCTGCTAGGGGCGTAGAGGAGTATCGATGTCATTGCGTGAGCGGCAGCGGAATCAGATCCGCGCCGACATCCAGCGAGCGGCCTTCACACTGTTCGCCGACAAGGGATTCGACCAGGTGACGACGGAACAGATCGCCGCCACCGCCGGAATCTCACCCAGCACCTACTTCCGGCACGTACGCAGCAAGGAAGACCTGCTGCTGGATCCGGTCCGCGAGGGCGGCGCCGGCATCACCGGCCTGCTGGAGGCGCGACCGGACACCGAACCGGCCGATATCGCTCTCGCACAGGCGATTCTGGAGCGTTCCACCGGACTGGCGGCCGCGGAGGTCGAACAGTGGCGCGACGCCTTCCGCACGGCGCCACAGCTACTGGACCGGGTAGCGCTGATCACCCCCGATCACCGGGAGCGGTTGATCGAGCTGGTGGCACAACGCATGTCGTGCGATGCGGAGACCGACAGCCGGCCCGGCCTGCTCGTGCATCTCATGCTCGCCGCCGCCGAATTCGGCTACCTCCAGTGGTTAGGCAATACCCGCAATCGGGGCGCCTCGCTGCCGGTCTGCGTCGAGGGCGCACTCACCGCCGTGCACGGCGAGCGCTGGCGCGGCTGACCGGAAAACACCGGCGCACAGACTGATTCACAACTTCACAAACCCCAAGGGTCAGATATGCAGACACATGCGGACACCTTCGATCTGGTCGTCATAGGCTCCGGCGCCGCCGGCATGACGGCCGCCCTCGCGGCCGCACACCACGGACTCACCGCGGTCGTCATCGAGAAGGCCGCGCACTACGGCGGATCCACCGCGCGCTCCGGCGGCGGGGTGTGGATTCCGGGCAATTCCGTGCTGCGGCGCGAGGCGCCGGCCGATGACATCGAATCCGCGCGCACCTACCTGAAATCCATTACCGGTGAATACGCCGACCCCGAACGCATCGACACCTACATCGATCGCGGGCCGGAGGTGCTCGAGTTCCTGTTCGCGCACACGGCGCTCCGGATGCAATGGGTGCCCGGCTACTCCGACTACTACCCGGAGGCGCCCGGCGGCCGCGCACACGGACGTTCGATCGAACCGAAGCCCTACAACGCCAAGGGACTCGGCGCGGAGCTGGCGAACCTGGAACCGGATTACTCCAAGGCGCCCAAGAACTTCGTGCTCACGCAGGCCGATTTCCGCCAGTTGCATCTGGGCCTGCGCAATCCGCGCGCGCCGTTCCGCGCGCTGCGCATCGCGGCGCGCTTGGTGAAGGGGCAGGTGCTGCGCCAGCATCTGCTGGCGCGCGGGCAGGCGCTCGCGGCCATGCTGCGCGCCGGGCTGCTGGCGGCGAATGTGCCGGTGTGGCTGAACACTCCCATGATCGAGCTGGTGTCGGCTGACGGCCGGGTGACCGGCGTGGTGGTGCAGCGCGAGGGTGTCGAGCGGGTGATCCATGCGCGACGCGGTGTGGTCGTGGCCGCGGGCGGGTTCGAGCACGACGAAGCCATGCGCAAGCAATACCAGCGCGAGCCGATCGGCACCGACTGGACCGTCGGCGCGAAGGCCAATACCGGTGACGGTATTCGCGCCGGTCGATCCCTCGGCGCGGCAGTGGATTTCATGTCCGACGCCTGGTGGGGCCCGTCCATCCCGCTGCCCCGCACCCCGTGGTTCTGCCTGGCCGAGCGCAATCTGCCCGGCAGCCTCATCGTCAACGACCGCGGCGAGCGCTTCATGAACGAGTCGCTGCCGTATGTCGAAGCGACACATCGGATGTACGGCGGCGAGAACGGCCAGGGCGAAGGCCCGGGCGAGAACCTCCCCGCCTGGCTGGTATTCGATCAGCGCTACCGCAATCGGTATCTGTTCGCCGGACTGGCGCCGCGGCAGCCGTTGCCGGGCCGCTGGTTCAAGTCGGGTGCGCTCACCCGCGCGGATTCCCTTGCCGAACTGGCGGAGAAGCTCGGTGTGCCCGCAGACGAGCTCACCGCGACGGTCACGCGCTTCAACACCTTCGCGCGGGACGGCAAGGACGCGGACTTCGGCCGCGGCGACAGCGCCTACGACCGCTACTACGGCGATCCGCGCAATCACCCGAACCCGAATCTCGGTGCGCTGGAAGTAGGCCCGTTCTACGCCGCCAAGATGGTTCCCGGCGATCTGGGCACCAAGGGCGGGCTGGTGACCGATACCGCCGGTCGCGTACTGCGCGAGGACGGTTCGGTCATCGACGGCCTCTACGCGGCAGGCAATGCGAGCTCACCGGTCATGGCGCACACCTACGCCGGACCCGGCGCAACCATCGGCCCCGCCATGGTGTTCGGCTACCTCGCCGCATTGGATGCGGCAGCGCGGGTGCCGAAAGCGCCCGCGCAGGCGGAGAACTAGCAGTTCACCCGCCGAAAAGCCGTCGCCACCAGGGACGTCCGGGGCGCGCCTCCGTAGTGAGGGTGTGCTCCGGCGTCACCGGTGTTCGGGCGGCGCGGGCCGCGTCGCGTTCGGCTCGCCAGGTGGCGACCACCTCATCGGTCTGTAGTGGTCCGATGGGGACGAACGGCCCGTGTGGCATGCGGAGCCAGCGCACGATGCGGTCGTTGAGGTCGGTGACGGTGTCGCGGACTTCGCGTTCGAACCACATATCGCGCACCGTGTCCTGGATGCGTTCGCGTTCGCGGCGCAGCACGATGGATTCCGGTAGTAGTGCGTCGCCGCGCACGCCCTCGCGTTGGAGATAGTTCCGCAGCCACCAGTCGTCGTCCGCCGCACCCGGCGGTATCGGCTGGCCCGCACCCGGCAGATTGTCGAATTCGCCCCGCTCGGTTGATTCGCGGACCTGTTTGTCGATCCACGATTCAAAAGTGAGATCGGGCGGTTTGCGCTCGGTCACAGTACCCAGCGTACCGAAACGTTGCGCCGGATGCGCCGGCGTTTCCCACCCGAATCGGCCGTCACCTGCGGTCTCTCGCACTGAGTTGGCGAATGGGATTCGGCACGACTAGTTTTCGCCGGATGGGTAGGTTCGGAAGGCGAACGTTGTTGACGGCCAGTATATTTGCCGGAGGGTTGCTGCAATTGCCGCTCGGCAGGGCGGACGCACCACTGGCCGGGAGCGCCTTCGATGTGCAGTTCCACACCGTGTCGCAGCTGGCCGGCGGCCGATGGCATTGCCTGGTCAGCGATCTCAGCAGCGGACAGCGCATCACCGTGGTCGAGCAGGATGCCGATTTCGTCATCGAGGGCGCGAGCGTACAGAAGCTGGCCGTCATGACCGGACTCATGACCGAGGTCGACGCGGGCCGGGTGAAGCTCACCGACACCACCACCCTGGACAAGGACATCATCGCCGACGGCAGCGGCCTCTACCTGAACCAGGCGGCCTTCGGCGACCAGCTCACCGTCGCCAATCTGCTGACCACCATGCTGCAGGTTTCCGACAACACCGCGGTCCGGCTGCTGTCCCGCTTCGTATCCGGCGACAAGATCAACGAGAATCTCGACCGGCTCGGCTTCACACAGACCCGCGTCGAACCCATTCCGGGCGAAGATCGCTTCTACCTCGGCCACACCACGCCACGCGAGAACAATGACCTGCTCTACCGGCTGGCCACCGGGACCCTGCTGTCCAAGGAGTCGACGCAGGCGGTGCTGCGCATCATGGGCTGGTCGTCGGTCGGCTACACCGACGGCATCCGGCAGCAGATGTCCTCCGACGAACGCGCCCGCTTCGCCGGCAAGCACGGCGCCGACGAGGACAAGCGGCACGAGACCGGCATCATGTTCGACCAGCAGGGCAGTCCGCTGGTCATCTTCTCGTTCTTCGCCGATCAAGCGCCGGATCCGGACAACTACGGTTCGACCAATCCCGTCGTGCGGGCGCATGCCACGCTCGGCCGCTTCATGATCGACACCTACACGGGACTGTCGCCGCTGCAATCGTTCGTCGATCCCAAGGTCATCAGCCAAGGACACTGACACAATGCGGCCATGAGTCTATCGGGACGAGTTGCGCTGGTAACCGGGGGAAGTCGCGGCATCGGGCGGGCCACCGCCCTCGCATTGGCCGAGGACGGCGCGGATATAGCCGTCAACTATCGGCGCGATGCCGAGGCCGCGGCCGAGGTGGTGGCCGAGATCGAAAAGCTCGGGCGGCGCGCGCTCGCGGTGCAGGCGAGCGTGGATTCCGCCGAGGACGACGAGCGCATGGTGGCGCAGGTGCTGGATGCCTTCGGATTCGTCGACATCCTGGTGAACAATGCCGGGATCGCCAGCCGGGGGCGCTTCGTCGCCGAGACCGATCCGGCGGAACTGCACCGGGTGATCGCCACCCACGCCCTCGGCTCGCATCATGTGAGCCGGCTCGTGCTGCCGTCCATGCGAACCCGTGAACGCGGCGATATCGTCATGATCTCCAGCGTCGCCACCCTGGGCATGGCCGCGGGCGGGGCGCCGTACAACATGGCCAAGGCGGCCGTCGAGGCGCTCGCGCTGACTCTCTCGCATGAGGAGCAGCCCAATGGGATCCGGGTCAATATCGTCGCGCCCGGACTGGTGGAGACCGAGATGGGGCGCCGGCTCGTCAAGGGCGTCACCGGACTCGACGACATCGGCCGGCTCGCCGCGGCCTCGCCGTTCGGCCGGGTGTGCCAGCCGGAGGATGTCGCGAATACGGTGCGGTTCCTCGTCTCCGATCAGGCGGGCTATATCAGCGGGCAGAAGATCAATGTGCACGGAGGTGGCTCCGCCGCTAGCGGTTTCTAGCATAAAAGCCCAGGTAACTGCCCAGCTTGAACAGCGTTCAAGCTCGAGGTAGTTTACCGAGGCATGACCAGCGAACTTTTGAACACATTGGTGGCCAAGGCATTCCGCGGCGAGGCTCCGAGCCGCGCGGAATCTCTTGCGCTGCTTGCGGGCTCGGATCCGCTCATCGAGGTGGTCGCCGCGGGATCACGGGTGCGGCGCGAATTCTTCGGCATGCGCGTCAAGCTCAACACCATCGTGAATATGAAGAGCGGCCTGTGCCCGGAGGATTGCGGGTACTGCTCGCAGCGGCTGGGCTCGGCCTCCGAGGTGCTGAAGTATTCGTGGATCCCGCCCGAGCAGGCGGCGCAGGTCGCGGGGGACGCGGTGCGGGCCGGCGCCAAGCGGGTCTGCCTGGTGGCCAGCGGGCGCGGGCCCGGCGACCGGGACATCACCCGCATCGAGCACACCATCGCCGCCATCAAATCCGATCATCCCCAGGTGGAGGTGTGCGTCTGTCTCGGACTGCTCGGCGACGGGCAAGCCGAACGGCTTGCGGCCGCGGGCGCACACGCCTACAGCCACAACCTCAATACGGCCGAGGCCCGCTACGCCGATATCTGCACGACCCACACCTTCACCGACCGGGTCGACACGCTGCAGCGCGCCACCGCGGCCGGGCTCTCGCCGTGTTCCGGGGCGATCTTCGGCATGGGTGAGAGCGATGACGACATCGTGGATGTCGCGCTCGCCCTGCGTGAACTCGACCCGGATTCGGTGCCGATCAACTTCCTCATCCCGTTCGAGGGCACCCCGCTGGGCGGGCGCTGGGATCTCGACCCGGAACGCTGCCTGCGCATTCTCGCCCTGTTCCGCTTCCACTTTCCCGATGTGGAGGTCCGGCTCGCGGGCGGGCGCGAAATCCACCTGCGCACCCTGCAACCGCTGGCCCTGCACCTGGCCAATTCGATCTTCCTGGGCGACTATCTGACCAGCGAAGGCCAGCCGGGCGCCGACGACCGGCAGCTGATCACCGATGCCGGATTCACCATCGAGGGCGCCGACGAGCCGACCCTCCCCGCCGCCCGCCACGACCTGGTGGCCATCCGCCGCCGCGGGGCCGGAACGGGGCTGCCCGCCAACGCTTAACGCCCTGCGGCCAGCTTGGTGAGGTAGTCCGCAACCGGGTCCAGCGTGAACAGGCCGGTACCCGCACCGGCGAGTTCGCCTGCGGCCGGGAGCAATTCATCGTGCAGACGCGCAATGAGGTCGCGCTCACCGAGTTCGAGTGCGGCGCGGGACAGCAGGCAGAGCCGCAGCTCGAGCAGGAGGTCCGGCGGCGGATCGGGAAGTGCGAGCAGAGCTTTCCGCGCCTCCTGCCGCCGGTCTTCGGCCAGCAGGAGCAGTGGACGCACCCATGGCTCGTGCGGACCCCAATCGATGCCTGAATCGGGGGCGATCGGGAGATTGTGGCGCAGGCGCAGGCACAGCAGTGCGAGCGGCAACAGGCCGTGCCCGAGGCCGGGCATCGCTGCGATCGGGAAAGACGCGGCAGCCACTCGATAGGCGGCTTCCGACGCGGCATACGAGGCTGTAAGCGACTGCCGCAGTGCGCGATACCAGCGGGTGAAGACGCCGACCAACGGCAGTTCATAGCGATCGGCCAGTGCGTCGACTGCCACGGCATGCTTGTCGGCCTCGTCGAAATCAGCTGTGGCACTGAGTCCCTGAATACGGATGAGATGCCCGAGCACCTCGAAAGTCACCAGTCCGGCCTCGCGAGACAAGGCGATCAGCTCTGCTCCGATACGGTCCCGTTCACCGGCCAGACCCGCGCGGTAGAACGTCTGCATATAGCGAGCATTCAGCGCAAGCGCCAGCAACTCTGGCCGACCAGATTGCCGCGCAAGCGCTTCCGCCTCCGCCGCGGCCCCCGGGCCACGACCACCATCGTCACCCCGCAATTCCAGCGCGATAGTGGCGAGCAACCGGCACCGCAATTCCACCTCCCCGGGCGGCAACTCCCCCAGCACCCGATACGCCGCATCGACGATCTCCCCGGCCAGCACCGGCTCATCGTTCTCGGTCCACACCGCGGGCACATCGAACGCAACGATCACCCGCCCCGTCAACGCCGAATCCTCCAAACCCTCCGCAACCTGAATCGCTTCCCCTCGAAGCCTTCTGGCCCGCTCCAACTCCCCCGTCACAGCCAGCGTCCGCCCCAACCCCATACTCGCCTCGAGCCCCGCGCGTACATCGCCGATACGGGCAAACCCCGCCACAGCCTGTTCCCACCACCGAGCCGCCTCGTGCGGCGCGAACACCACCTCCGCCTGCAGAGCCGCGGCCCACGCATACCTCGCCGCCCGCTCGGCCGTAGCCGCCGTACCGGCCCGCCCGAAATGATGCGCCAGCACGGCCGCATCCCCACCCCTCTCCTCCATCAATTCCCCAACCCGCGCATGCCAAGCCACCCGCCGAACAGCCGAAACCTCCCCGTACACGACGTCCCGCACGACTCCGTGCGCAAACGCCGGCCCGGTCTGCTCGATGAGGAATCCGGCGTGCAGAGCGGCATCCAGAGCCGACAACACGAGTTCCTCATCCCCCGCCAGCAGCACCAGTAGGCACGGGTCGACCTCCGCGCCGATGACCGCTGCCTGCTGCAGCACCCTGCGATGCGGTTCCGCGAGCCGGGTCAGCCGATGCCGCACCACATCTCGCACCCCCGCCGGAATCGCGGCGAGTGCACCGTCCCCCTCATCGCGGAGCAGCCGCGCCAGCTCGCGCGTGAAGAACGGGTTTCCGCTGCCCCGCTCGTGAATTCGCCGCACCACCGCGGTATCGACGGTGGTCCCGACGACTTCGCCCACCAGCTCCCCGGTTTCGCCCGCACTCAGCCCGCCCAGCTGAATCCGCTCCGGTTCCGCTCTCGCCACCCGGCCCAGCGCGGTCGTCAGTTCCGGACTCACATCGGTGGTGCGATACGTGCCGATGGCCAGCACCCGGCCGATCTCTGCCGAAGTCGCCACGGCCACCAACAGTTCGAGCGTTTCCGCCTGCGCCCAGTGCAGGTCGTCGAACACCAGCAGCACCGGGCTGTCCGCCGCAGCCGCCGCGAGGTAGTCCATATTCCGCTGCCGGGCAATGAACCGCGCCGCCGCCGGATCACCTCTCTCGGCGGCCGGCACCTCGAGCTGCGGCCGACCGCCGGCGACCAGATCCGCCACAATCCGCTGCCACGGCCAATTCGCCGGCGTCCCCGCTTCCTCCGGACTCGCACCCCACGCACTCACCCACCCCTGCGCGACAGCCCGATCCGAAAACATTCGAGCCAGCGCACTCTTGCCCGCGCCCTCGACTCCGGACACCAGCACCACCCGCACCCGACCCGATTCCACGACCTCGGCAGCCGCCCGATCCAAACGAGAGATCGCCCCCGCACGGCCGACAAATATCTCCGCTCCGGTGCCGAATCCGCGCGCCGTCGCCTCCGATCGCGGCGGCATCTCCGGGAATCGACCATCGCGCAGCTCCGCAGCGTCCGGGCCGGCCGCGGGGGAATTCGGTTCAGTTTCACCGGCTTCCGTGGTCGACGCGTCCGTGGTCTGCCCGGAGACGTCGAGCCGCTTGCCGGGCGCCGAAGGGGCTGCCGCATCGGATGTGAGGGTTGCCGATCTCGCGGCGGCCGGGGTCAGGTGTGGTGCGTGGGTGAGGATCGCTGTTTCGAGGTCGCGGACTTCGACGCCGGGGTCGACGCCGAGTTCGTCACGCAGCGTGCGGCGCAGGGTGCGGAGGCCGGCGAGGGCGTCTGCTTGGCGGCCGGTGCGGTAGAGGGCGAGTGCGAGTGTGTGCCAGGCGGTCTCGCGGAGTGGGTGGTCTCGGACGAGTGCGTCCAGGGTGGTGATCGCCTCGGCATCGCGGCCCAGGTCGAGCAGGGCGTGGGAACGCTGTTCCATTGCGGTGAGCCGCAACTCGTCGAGGCGGGCGATCTCGGAGCGGGCCCAGGGACGGTCGGCGAATTCCGCGTAGGCGGGTCCTTGCCAGAGTTCCAGTGCGGTATCGAATTCATCGACCGCGGCCCGGAGCAGCTCCGGGGGCGTCGGTTGCGCTGATTTCGGTCGGCCTGCCTGTTCGGGTCCGGCGGTCCATGACACTGCATCGGCAGGCCGGGGCAGGCGGCTCGATATCGCCGCGGCCCGCAGTGAATCGGCGTGGCGCACCAGCGCTTCGAAGCGACCCGCGTCGACCTGCATGGGTTCGATGCGCAGGGCGTAGCCCGGGGCGGCGGTGATCAAGATTTGCGCGGGTTGGCGTGGGGCGCGGTCGGGCTCGAGGATTCGGCGGAGGGCGGAGACGAAGGTTTGCAGGGTGCCGGTCGGGTCTGCGGGTGGGCGCTCCCAGAGGTCGTCGATGAGCTGGGTGGTGGGGACCACGCGGCCGTGGGCGATCAGGACGCGGGCGAGTACGGCGCGGTGCCGCGGGCCCTTGAGGGCCAGCGGGCCGCGTTCGTCGTCGGCGCGCAGGGGGCCGAGGACTCCGAAGGTCACCACGTCGGTCGACTCTATCGGCTCGTCCGTTGCTGATCGGTTGCCGCTCAGTCGCTGCTGACCGGTTGCTCAGCAGCCGGGGACAGGATCGTCCGGTCAGAGCAGTCCCAGGAGAGGAACAGCATGTCCCCCCGTATCCCCGGCTTCGATTACCAGCGCGTCACCGTCGCCGATGGCGTCTCGCTCACCGCGGCCGTCGCCGGTTCCGGCAGTCCGATCGTGCTGCTGCACGGTTTCCCGCAGACCCATCTCATGTGGCGGCATGTGGCCGCGGATCTGGCCGCCGACCACACCGTCATCTGCCCGGACCTGCGCGGGTACGGTGCCAGCGACAAGCCCGTGGACACCGACGGCGAGACCTACTCGAAACGCACCATGGGCAACGATATCGTCGCTCTCGCACAGGCTTTCGGCCACGAACGGTTCGCGCTGGCCGGGCACGATCGCGGTGCGCTGGTCGCCTTCCGCGCCGCCCTCGACCATCCGGAGCACATCACCCACATGGCATCCCTGGACGGCATGTCGACCGCGGATACCTGGGAGGTCCTGCACGGCGTCCTGGGCGCGGTCGGCTTCCACCTGTATCTGATGGCGCAGCCGGTCGGACTGCCGGAACAGCTCATCGGCGCGAGTCCCGACGCCTTCTTCGGCCATTTCCTCGATATCTGGGCGAAGAATCCGGATTCCATCCCCGCCGATGTCCGGGCCGCCTATCTGGCCGCGTGCGGTGCCGCGGTGCCGTCCATCGTGGCCGACTTCCGCGCGAGCGCGACCATCGACATCGAGCACGACCTCGTCGATCGGGAGGCGGGGAACGCCCTCCGCATGCCGGTCGCTGTCGTGCAGCAGGACTGGGGTTCGGCTCTGGGCTTCGAGCCCGAAACCCTGTGGCGCGCATGGGCCCCCGATCTGCACCACGAGACGGTCACCTGCGGCCACTTCATGGCCGAGGAGGCTCCGGCGGATATCGTGCGAGCCCTTCGCGGATTGCTCACCCGCGAGGTTGCTACGCGCGGAGCTCGAGGCGGCGTACGAGGGTGATCAGCCCTTCCCGCAATGCCTCCGGATCGGCGGCGTCCCCGCCGATGACCATTCGCACCACCTGCGGCACCGAGAACCACCAGGCGGCGAGCGCCGCCACGGCGTACAGCAGGTATCCGGCGGCGACATCGTCGGGCAGGGTTCCGGCGCGCTGGGCCGCGGCGAGCGCGGCCACCTTGTCGGCGTAGTGCGAGGCGCGGGCGGATTCCGCGGGTAGTTCGCCGCCGGGCGGCTGCAGGCCCTCCCAGTGCAGCAGCCGCAGGAACTGCGGGTGGGTGCGGTGGTAGTCGTAGACGTGGCCGGCGTATTCGGCGAGGTCACCGGCCTTTTCCGCGCTGAGCGGGCTGGCGGCGGCCAGTTGTTCGAGCTGGTCGGTGAGGACGGCCTCGAACAGGCCGTTCTTATCGCCGAAGTACTGGTAGATGCGTTCCTTGTTGACGCCGGCGCGGGCCGCGATGGCCGCGACTCGCGCCCCGTCGGGTCCGCGTTCGGCGAACTCGTGGACGGCCGCCTCCAGCAGCTTGCTCTTGGTGCCCTCGGTATCCCACGCCATGGGTCCATCCAACCATCTCCAACCGTGCGGTTGCAGTCAGGGACCACACTGTGGCAAACTCCAACCGCACGGTTGCAACCGAAAGGTTGCAGTTATGGAGGAGGCAGCGTGCCGGAATTGCGTTCACGAACAGTCACCCACGGCCGGAACATGGCGGGCGCCCGCGCGCTCATGCGCGCCAGCGGCGTCCCGTCCGCCGATATCGGGCGCAAGCCGGTGATCGCCGTCGCCAACAGCTTCACCGAGTTCGTGCCGGGCCATACCCACCTGGCGCCGGTCGGGCGCATCGTCTCCGACGCCGTGCGGGCGGCGGGCGGGATTCCGCGCGAGTTCAATACGATCGCCGTGGATGACGGAATCGCCATGGGGCACAGCGGAATGCTGTACTCACTGCCCTCGCGCGACCTCATCGCGGACTCGATCGAGTACATGGTGAACGCGCACTGCGCCGACGCCCTGATCTGTATCTCCAACTGCGACAAGATCACTCCCGGCATGCTCATGGCCGCCATGCGCCTGAACATCCCCACCGTGTTCGTCTCCGGCGGCCCCATGGAGGGCGGCACCGCGGTGCTGGTCGACGGCACCGTCCGCAGCCGCCTGGATCTCATCGACACCATGTCCGCGGCCGTGTCCCCCGAGGTGTCCGACGAGGACATGCTTCGCATCGAGGAAAACGCCTGCCCCACCTGCGGTTCCTGCTCCGGCATGTTCACCGCCAACTCCATGAACTGCCTTACCGAAGCCTTGGGCCTGGCCCTCCCCGGCAATGGCACCACCCTCGCCACCCACACCGCCCGGAAGGCGCTCTACGAGGCCGCCGGCCACACGGTCATGGAGCTGACCCGCCGCTACTACGACGCCGACGACGCCTCCGTCCTCCCGCGAAACATCGCCTCCCGCAATGCCTTCGACAATGCCATGGCATTGGACCTGGCCATGGGCGGCTCCACCAATACCGTCCTGCACCTGCTGGCCGCCGCCCAGGAAGCCGGACTCGACTACGACCTGACCGACATCGAGAAGATGTCCCTGCGCGTCCCCTGCCTGTGCAAGGTCGCCCCGAACGGGCCCTACCTCATCGAGGACGTGCACCGCGCCGGCGGTATCCCCGCCATCCTCGGCGAACTGAACCGCGCCGGACTCCTGCACCGCGATGTCCATGCGGTGCACGCGGATTCCCTGGACGCCTGGCTGACCGAATGGGATGTCCGCGGCGGCAACCCCTCCGAAGAAACCCTCGAGCTCTTCCACGCCGCCCCCGGCGGAAAACGCTCCGCCACCGCCTTCTCCCAATCCGAACGCTGGCACGAACTGGACCTCGACGCCACCGCAGGCTGCATCCACGACGCGGCCCACGCCCACTCCCGAGACGGCGGCCTGGCCGTCCTCCGCGGCAACCTGTCCCCCGACGGCGCGGTGATCAAATCCGCCGGCGTCGCCGCCCACATGCACACCTTCACCGGCCCGGCCCTGGTCGTCGACTCCCAAGAGGACGCAGTCGAAGCCATCCTCACCGGCCGCATCCAGCCCGGCGACGTCCTCGTCATCCGCTACGAGGGCCCTCGAGGCGGCCCCGGCATGCAAGAAATGCTCTACCCCACTTCCTATCTGAAGGGCCGCGGCCTGGCCGACAAGTGCGCCCTCATCACCGACGGCCGCTTCTCCGGCGGCTCCTCAGGCTGCTCCATCGGCCACATCTCCCCCGAAGCCGCCGCCGGCGGCCCGCTGGCCCTGGTCCAGGACGGCGACCAAATCACCATCGACATCCCTTCGCGCACAATGACTCTGCACGTCGACGACGAAACCCTCACAGCCCGCCGCAAAGACCTGGAGGCGAACGGCGGCTACCGCCCCCGCAATCGCCACCGCGAAGTCTCCCTGGCCCTCCGCACCTACGCCTTCCTAGCCACCTCAGCCGACCGAGGCGCAGTCCGCGACCCCTCCAGACTCCCCGCCTGACCCCACAGGCCCGATGGTGGGCCGGTTGTTTTCAGTGCGTCGAGTGCCGGTCAGGTCAGAGCCAGCCGCCGGAGGCGTCGATGGTGGAGCCGGTCAGGTAGGAGGCGTCGGGGGAGACGAGAAATGCGGTGATGGCGGCAATTTCGGCGGGGTCGGCCAGGCGGCCGAGGGCGTTCATCGAGCGGATCGACTGGTCGGCGGAGATGGCCGTCTTCAGTACCGGATGGGTGTAGTGGACGGCGTTCTCGGCGGCCATATCGGTGGCGGTGCCGCCGGGGGCGATCGCATTGATGGTGATGCCGCGGCCGGCCAGTTCGGGAGCCAGGTTGCGGACCATGGCCGAGATCGCCGCCTTGCTCGCTGCGTAGAGGGCGTGGTGGTAGACGCCGATGCGGGCGCTGACGGAGGAGGTCAGCACGATTCGGCCGCCCTCGGGGAGGATCGGGGCGGCGGCCTGGGCGGTGAAGAGCTGGCCGGCGACGTTGGTGTGGAACACCCGGTCGAAATCGGCGAGGGTGATTTCGTCGAGGGGGGCGAAGTGTTCGACGCCGGCATTGCCGACGCGATGTCCAGGCCACCGAATTCGGCGACTACCCGATCAACCAGGCTTCTCGCCTGGGCCGGGTCGCTGATGTCGGCCTGGAATGCGGCTGCCCGGTAGTTGTTGTCGCGCAGCTCCTTCACCAGGCCCTCGGCGGAGGCCGCGTCGGAGACGTAGTTCACCGCGACCTCGGCGCCCTCTTCGGCGAGCCGCCGCGCGGTCGCCGCGCCGATGCCCCGGCTGCCGCCGGTCACCAGCGCCCGCTTCCCAGCCAACCTCGGTTCAGCCATGACAGCACCCCTTCCGATCGGTGGAATCCTTCGGATCAGGGTACGCCGCCACCGCGAATGACATCATGAAATGCCGTTCTGCAGAACAGCTTTCGATAGAAGGATCTGCTCGGCGGTTATGAGCCGACGGCCTCCACGACGAAGCTCGCGACGGTCGTCGTGCTGCCGCCGATATTGACCGTGGCGAAACGGTTCGCGCCGCCGACTTGGTAGTCGCCCGCCTGGTCGGTGACCTGTTTGTAGGCGTCGAGCAGCATGCGGACACCGGTGGCGCCGACGGGATGGCCGATGCCGATCAGGCCGCCGCCGGGGTTCACCGGGAGGGATCCGTCGCGGCCGATGTCGCCGGATTCCACGGCCTTCCAGCTTTCGCCGGGTGCGGTGAGACCGAGGTGATCTATGGCCATGTACTCGGACATGGAGAAGCAGTCGTGGACCTCGACGCCGTCGACCTCGTGAATGTCGGCCAGGCCCGCGCGGGAGAGCGCATCGAGGACCGCCTGCCTGACGTGCGGGAAGACGTAGGGCTCACCAACCGAGGCACGGAACTTCTGTTCCAGAGGAAGTCCGACGGTGCGGTGACCCCATCCGGTGATCACCGCGCGCCGCGACGAGGGAATATCGCTGCGCTGCGCCAGGAATCGATCCGACACCAGCACCACCGCCGCCGCCCCGTCCGTCATCTGACTGCAGTCCTGACGCCGCAGCACCCCCGCGACGGGTGGGTTGGCCGTGTCATCGGCGGTGAAACTCTCCGGGGTGAAAGCCCAATCCCTGGTCTGAGCAGCAGGATTCGAGCGCGCATTAGTGATGTTCAGTTCGCTGATCGCCCGTAGATGCGCGGGATTCAGTCCGTAGCGGCGGTCGTATTCCTCGGCGATCGCGGCGAACATGGTCGGCCACACGAAATCGGTGTCCTGCGCCTCGTGCCCCGCCCAGGCGGCCGCACCCATGTATCGGGCCGCTTCGCCGCCGGGGACCGTCTTCTCCAACTCGGCGCCCAGCACCAGAGCGCAGTCGTAACGCCCGGATTCGAGGTCCGCCATCGCAGCCAGCGCGGCCATACTGCCCGAAGCGCACGCGGCCTCGTGCCGGCTTGCCGGGACGCCCCAGAACTCGGGCAGCACGGTCGCGGGCATACCGCCGAGGTGCCCCTGCCCGGTGAACAACTGCCCGAAGGCATTGCCCACATGAATGACCTCGATATCGGCCCCGCCGATTCGTGCGGCAAGCAGCGCCTCCTCGACCACGCTCCGCACGAGCGCGTCGAAGCCGAGACCGGCGCGATGCCAGTTGACGGCGAAATCGGTTTGGCTGCCGCCGAGAATGTGCACGGACACGAGAACTCCCTGAGAATTGTCGAATGGTTCAGAGCCGGTCGCGCAGCTCGCGGCGCAGCAGTTTGCCGACCGGATTGCGCGGGAGGATGTCGATGACTTCCAGCCGTTCCGGGAGTTTGAACGAGGCGACCTCCCGCCCGCGCAGATGCGCGGTGAGATCGTCGAGCGTGATGGTCACATCGGGTGCGGGAACCACAAACGCGCAACACTTTTCACCGAGCATGGCATCGGGATAGCCGACAATCGCGACGTCCGCGATCGCCGGATGATCGGCCAGCAGTCCTTCGATCTCCGCCGGGGCGATATTCATGCCGCCGCGAATGATGATCTCCTTCACCCGGTCCACGAAACGCAGGTAACGACCACCATCGCCGCACAGCTCGAAAACATCGCCGCTGCACAAGTATCCGTCGTCATCGAAGGGCTCGGTAGTGGCAGTGCCCGGCAGATACCCGCCGAATACGGCCGGGCCGCGCAGTCGCAGTTCCCCGCGTCCGCCGAGCTCGGTGACCGTCTCCCCGGTGACGAGGTCCACCAGCTTCACGGAAGTCCGCGCCGCCAGCCGCGTCGACCAATGCACGCCCACCGCAGCGTAATTCGGCAGATGCTGGGCACGCAGGTCGGGATCCGGGATATCCGCGGGCGCGCCGAGCAGGCTCACACCCTCGTTGGACCCGAAGAAGTTGACCACCGCGATGCCGAGATCTTCTTGCCAGCGCCGCACCACCGGAGGCGGCAGCGGCGCACCACCCGAGCCGACGGTCCGCAATGAGGACAGATCCGCCCGCGAACGCAGTTCCTCGTTGTGCAGCAACATGGTCAGCAGTGCCGGCGGCATGGCGGTATGCGTCACCCGATGTTTCGCGATCTGCCCGAAGAACACCGGTAGATCCAGCGGTTGATGCTGGACCAGATGCCCGCCCTCCAGCAACCACGGCAGGAACGACCCCGCGAACCCCGCCATGTTCACCATGGGAAAGGGATTGAGTATCACCGAATCCGGCGTCACACCCAGCCCGTCCTGCACACCGCCCGCCACCGCGAGCCAGTCGCCATGACAGCGCGGGACACCCTTCGGCGCGGCCTCGGTGCCACTGGTCCAGCAGATGGTGACACGGTCGTTGACAGTTACAGCGAGGCCGGACTCGTAATCGCGCACCCGATTTCGCGCCGCCTCGTCGACGGTCTCGCCCAAGCCGATTGCCGCATCCGGGATTTCCGGCCCGAAAGCGAATACTCGGCACTCCCCCGCCGCCACCGACAATGCTTCCGCGGCGAGTTCCCGATCGCCGAACCGGCCCGCGGTAATGATGGCCGCGGCCGCGGTGGCCGCCACGATTCCGGACAGTTCGTACCGCCGGAAGGACACCGGCATCGGTGTCGCCACCGCGCCCAGCCGCCACAAGGCCAGATAGGTCGCAGTCAGCGCGATCGAATTCGGCAGCTGCACGGCCACCGTCGCGCCCTGCCGAATACCGTTGTCCAGCAGCACCGCCGCGAGATCCAGGACATGCTCGTCGAGCTCATGCCAGGTCAGCGTGCGGGGCAGGGCCCCGGTGAGATCGGTCAGATTGTCCGGATCCGTGAGTGCGAGCGCATCCGGAGCCGCGTCGACCCGGCGTCGGAACACGGCGGGAATCGTCTCGGACTCCCACCAGCCACGTTCCAGGTAGGTGCGTACCGTGTCGTCGGGGTGGCAAGTGCGCACCAGCGCCCGGGCGGCGGAAAGGCTTGCAGAGGCGGATGATTCGGCCATGTGGCCCCCTGGCGATGCGATGGTTCGGGATTCAGGACAGTGGGCTGTGACCGGCGAACCCGTTCGGCCGGGCACCGCGGACCGCGGCGATGTCGGCCAGAGTCTCGAGCGTACGGCGACCGGCCGGGTCTTCGATCGAGGTGACGGGGACGACGACGATCTCGTCCGCGCCCGCCGCGTAATAGGCGCCCAGGCGGGCGGCGAGGGCTTCGCTGGTGCCGAACATGCCCACTGCGGCAGGCAATTCGTCCGGTAGCGCGGCCAGTACTTCGCGCGGGTGCGCGCCGCCCCGGGCCAGGGCGACGGTCTCGCCGAAGCCGGCCTCGGTGAACATGGCGTCGTAACCCGGCGCTCGCAGGTAGCCGACCACACCTTGCCGCAGCGTGGCGAACATGTCGGCATCGGGCGATACGGCCGCGGTCACCCAGACCGAGGTCGGCGGGGCGGGGCGGTCGGCGGCCTTCGCGAATTCGGCTACGACTGCGACGCATCGGGCGACCTGGGCCGGTGTCACCAGATTCAGCACCACCCGATCCCCGGTCCGAGCCGCTACTTCGAGAGCCCGGTCGCCGAAAGCGGCGAGAGCCAGTTCAGGTGCGGGCGCGGGTAGCCGGAGCCGGAAGCCGTGGATGTGCTCGGCCGCGCCGTCGTACTCGGCTTTCTCACCGTTCAGCAGGGCCCGCACGATGCGGGCCGATTCTTCCAGATGCCTTGCCGTACGCTGCCTTTCGCGTCCGTGCCAGTTGCGTACCACCACCGTGCTCGAGGTGCCCAGCGCGATATCGACGGAGCGACCGGTGAGAGCCGCGACGCTGGCCACGCCCATGGCGATGGTCGCCGGGCTGCGTACCGGGACAGCTAGGGGTCCGAGGCACAGTGGGATGCCGGGAGTCCGGCCGATGGCGGTGGCCAGGGCGAAGGCATCGAAGGTGGCCATCTCGCCGATCCAGAGCCGGTCGTAGCCGAGTTCATCGGCGGCTTCGGCGACCCGGAGGGCGTCGAGCGGATCCCGGTTCTGCCAGTAGGGCAGGCTCACGCTCAATCGCGGAACGAGCACGGAGACAACCCTTCAGAACGCCGGCCGCGCGGCCGCGCGCATGCGGTCGCCGCTCACCCAGGTCGCATGGAAGCCGAGCGGCACGCGGGTGGGCAGGCCGAGCCGGCAGACCGGGCCGTCGGTGAGGTTGGCGGCATCGAAGATCCACACCTCGGACAGGCCGGTGTGGTTGTTGTGGGCGAACATGGTGAGCCAGGCCTCGTCCTCGGCTGTGCCGCCGGGGCGGGGCACCACGGTCAGCTCGCTGCCGTAGATGCCGTCCCCGAAGGGTGCGGTTTCCTTTGTGCCCGTGCGGATGTCGTATTTGATCACCGCGTCGAAGATCATGGTCCGGTCCACCGACAGCCGCATCTGATACGAGTAGCGGCCGCCGTGCCCGGTGAGTCCCTGGTCCACGGCCGGGAATTCGGTGTTCACGTCGTCCATGGGCTCTTCGGTGGTGACGCCGGTGCGCAGGTTGAAGCGATACCGATGCAGCTTGGCCTCCGGCCGCAGGTAGGCGAGCAGCTGTGCCAGCGGGTGCGCGCGATCGGAGACGGGGCTGGGTTCGGAGACCCGGCACACCACCATGACGATCTCCTCGCCCTCCTCCCACGAGTTGACGGTGTGGTAGATGTAGCCGGATTCGGCCTCGAACCACTTCGCTTGCGTCCCCTCGCCATAACGGGGCAGCACCGCGAACCGGCTGGGCAGCGTCCGGTCGAAGAAGATCTTGAACCGTCCGGCCGCCGCCGCACGCGGATCGTTGTAGAGCGGCAGATCCATGAGCACGGAGTAGTTCTCGGTGATCGCCATATCGTGCGGGAGTCGCGGACCGGGGAGTTCCAGGCCGGTGAAGTGGGTGACGGCGCCGCTCGGGTCGGCGACCCCGTACCGCAGATACGGCGCATTGATGCCGTAGTCGAAGAAGATCAGTTCCTCGGTGCGTTCGTCCACCTTGGCGTGCGCCGAAACCTCGCCGCGCAGTGTGCCTTTGAAGTTGTCGACGCCGCGGGTCTCGAGCGTGACGGGGTCGAGCGCATAAGGTTTTCCCGCCCGGTACCACAGGGCCAGCAGGTTCCCGTGGTGGTAGAGCACATCGGTATTGGCGGAGTTGCGCTCGCGGCGGTCGCCGGCCGGGTTCGCGTCCCAGGGCTCGATCACGCCGCGCCACAATGCGGTTCCGGCTGCCTGCTCGGCGTCGAACTCGGCGGTGCGGATGAAGCGATTGCGGTAGGTGGCCCGGCCGTCCTCGAAGTGCACCGCGTGCAGCATGCCGTCGCCGTCGAACCAGTGATAGCGGCCCAGCGGAGCGAACTGCGGGTTCGGGCCGTTGCGTACGTACACGCCGTCGAGGTCGACCGGCAGTTCTCCGTGCAGCACGGTCAGATCCGTGGCTGTCACCTCGTGCGCGGTGGGCGCGTAGGGACCTTCCAGATACGGATTGGTCAGCGCGGCCGCGGCCGGTGCGATGAGTTCTTCGTTGAGCGGCATGCGAAGCCTCCAGCGGGCGGATACCACCCGGCTCGTTCACTACAGTTAATGAAGTGATACGCGTCTCACGCCGACCTTGTCAAGGCTGTTCGAAGCGCACATCCCGCCGGCCCAGCACCGCTTCACAACCCCGGCATCGCAATCCCGGCAGCAACACCGCGCCACATTCCTTGTGCCGGATACGCAATCCGGGCGCGGGCGCCTCCGGATGCGCGTGCTCCGACCACGCGAGCAGAAAGGCGAAGACGCCGAACAGCGCCCGGCCGCGATGCGTCAATCGGTATTCCCGCCCACCCGATTCGGCCCGTTGCAGTATCCCGGCCTCGACCAGCCGCGTGAGCCGCTCGGTGAGCGTCGTGGGCGAGAGGTTCAGTGCCGCACGGAAATCCGAGAACCGCCGCACCCCGGCCAGTGCCAAACCGGTCACCACCGCACTCCAGCGATCCCCGATGGCCTCCATGATCTCGTCGAAGCGAGCATCTCCGCGCGCCGGATCCGCCGCCCGCACCGATCGCCGGCGTCCGGAGGTCAGGTGCCACAACGCATCCGGATCCAGTTCCACATCGGTGTCGTGGGTGGTGACCGTCCGCCCGCAACTCCGGCACAGCAGCACCGGCGGCCCACGATGCCCGCATCCGGTGTGCACGAGCTCCGGCAGCAATGTCCACTCCGGCGTCCATTCCCGCTGCCACGCCCACACGCAGACGAGGATCTCCCAGGTGCCCAGCCCCAGTTCGGTGAGCCGATACTCGTACCGATCGGCGCTGCCCGCCCGCGGCGTGCGCGCCAGCACCCCGGCATCGACGAGCGCCGCCAGCCGTGCGGTGAGCACGGCGGGCGGCGCTGCGGTGCGGTCGCTCCACTGACTGAAGCGGCGGGCCCGGTCGACGAACGCCTGCCGCAGGATGGTGAGCGTCAATCGATCGCCCAGCAGATCGAAGGTCGCGGCCACGGAGTTCGCCTGGGTCACTTCAGTAACTGTACTTCAATAGCGGTACTTCCACCGCTACCGCGACAGGGCTTCCAGCTCGCGCTGTACGGCGTCGTCGTGCTCGGCCGCTTCCTCGGCCGCCTTCTTCGGACTCCAATGCCCGGCCATGCCGAATACGAACGGAATGAAGCAGACCTGCGCGATCAAGCAGATCCACCACCAGCGCTTCCACTGCTTGGCCGAATCGGCCTGCGCCTGCTGCACCGCCGCGCCGTGCGCCGACAGATACGCCAGATCCGAAGGGGGCATGGCACTCACGGCCTTGAGCTGAGCACTCGCGGTGGTCAGCGCCGGACCCACCTGTGAGGCCACGGCCAGCTGATCGACCGGAACCTTCGACGCTGCCTGGATCCGGGCTGCGGCCTGGTCCGGTGGAATACCGAACTTCTGCGCGACCTGCCCGACCGCCGTGGCCGCCGACGCCTGATCATTCGGATTCGTCAGCAGCTTCACCAGCACCTGCGGGTCGATGGCCTGCAGGGTCGCCAGCTCGGTCGGGTACTTGGCGTTCAGCTCGACGGTGGTCTTCACATTGGCCGCCGAATCTCCGGTCAGCTTCACCAGCGCCGCGACCTGCGCGGCTTCATCATTCGGGTTCTTACCGAGCGCGGCCATGGTATCCGCGCCGACGGTCTGGATCGTGGTGATCTGATCGTGGTACTTGGTCTGGATGGTCTGCAGCCTGGGCCCGTAGTTGACCAGCGTGCCGGCCGCGGTGACCACGAACAGCAAACCCAGCAGCACGAAGGTCACGACGGTCCGCAGCACCCCACCCCAGACCGCGAGTCCGACCGCCGTGGCCGCCGGATTCCGCTTTTCGACTGTCTCGGTGAAACTGGCCATCCAGGTCGAGTAGGCAATGCCGCTGCCGACCGCGGTGAAGCTCATGACCACCGCGAAGGTGTAGTAATCGGTGCCGGGTTTATCGGTATAGCTGAGGAATACGTACCCGCCGATAATGCTGATGAGGGCGCCGAACACCATGAACGGCTTCCGCACCTTCAACGCATCGGACACGATGCCGGTCAGCACCAGCGATATCGCGCTCGCGATCCAATACCAGTTCCCCAGCGAATTGGCCTGTGCCGCAGTGAATCCGAAGTTCGTCGCCATATAGACCGGCAGGAACGACACGATGGTGTAGAAGAACGCCAGGAAGATCGAGATGGCCAGTGCCGACCCGACGATGTCCAGGTGCATCATCTGTTTCCACTGATTGCGTTCCAGCGCATCGACATCCAGCCCCCGCGCCCGCGCCTCGATGAGCGCCCGGTCCCGCAGCGACACCATGATCTGGTCACGCAATCGGGGACTCAGTTCCCGCAGCCCGATGAGTCCGATCAGCGAGATCACCGTGCAGATGATGCCGGCCAGCCGATAGTGGAACTGCCAGTCCGGATGCGCGTCCAGGGTGTGGGTGGAGATCTCGGTGGTCACCAGCGCGCCGAGTACCGGCCCGAGCGTCCAGAACCCCATGGCCGAGGCCCGGTCCAGCTGCGGCGAGAAGTCACGCACCAGCGCGGGCGTGGCCACCAGCACGGCGCCCTCGACGATGCTGATCGCGCAGTAGACGACCAGGAAGGCTTCCTTGCTGGTGCACTGCGGCTGCGCGAGCCAGGTCAGCAGCGAGGTGACCACCGTGCCGTAGGCGACGATATTGGCGCGCCCCCAGCGGTCCAGCAGTCCGGTGATCACCGAGGCCACGGCGCCGAACGCCGCGCCGATGATGAAGATGCCGACGAAGTATCGGAAGGACAGCTGGAAGTAGGCGATGATCTGGTTGCCCACCGCGCCCGAGACGAACAGCTGGTAGTACAGGCCCACCGAAACGGTCACGACCAGGAACAGGTACCAGGAGCGTGCCGGGGTCTCCGGATAGTGTGGGAGTTTCCGCTGCCATAACCCGGTGAGCAGGGTGGGTGGTGGAAAGTCCGGCGTGGCGGGCGGGATGGCGGTCGGGGTGGTACTCATGAGCGAGATGCCTTTCTGACACGGCATTTCGTGCGCCCGGATAACCCTTTGTGATGCGGCACGAGCAGCCGGGTGAGATCAGAGTAGCGGTCATGAGTGATACGGATCACTGTTACCGGCAATAGTGAAAACTATTTGCTTCCGTCCCGGAAGTACAGGATGTTCGAGCCGTGCTGGGTGAGCGGTCCCGCCTCGGCCGACTGACGGATGCCACTGCCGGGTAGCTCGGTGAGTTTGGTGAACATGGTGGTGTTGCCGAACGCGGACCGCACCTGCGTCTCGGAGGCGTAGTCGGCGCCGTAATCGGCGAGCGCCTTGAAGTCCAGGGGAGCCAGCGGCTTCTCCAGCGGAATCTGCCCCGCGGGTAGCCCGAGCGCCGCGTACTGGGTCGCGGATCCGCCCTCGTACCAACAGAGTTCGTAGGAGATCTGCTCGGTGGTGGTGACGCTCACCACCGGCCACTCCTGCGACAGTTTCAGCGCCAGCGGATGCTGCCCGACCGGCGCGACCTCCCAGTTCAGGCTCTTGACCGAGACCCAGTGCTCGGAGATCTTCTCGATCAGCACCACATCCTCACCCAGTCGCTCGGCCAGGTTCGCCTCGGGTTCGGGTGTGCTCCAATGCTTTTCATCCACCCCGAGGTAGGCGGTGGCGGGCACCGGCTGCGCATCGTCGGCGCCGTAGGCCGCGAGCACCGCGGCCCGCACCAGCGTGACGCCGTTGCGCGACGAGCAGCGCACGGCGAGCGCACCGAAGGACGTGCTGATCTCCATCGGCTTGGACGGCGGATCCGCCAGCGCCCCGGCCGCGAGGGGCTTCAGCCCGACCAGCGCCAGCTGCCAGTTGATCTCCTCGATGGTCGCCAGATCACCGCCCGACTGATAGAGGATCTGCTGCTGGGTCAGATATCCGGCGCGCTCCAGCGTGTGGCATTCCAGTTTGACCAGGGCCGCGACGGTCTTGCCGGTGAATCCGATCTCGTCGACCCGGAGCGCACGCAGTTGCTGCGTCATGGCCGGGGAAGTGACGGAAGCATACCGCTCCCGATACACCGACAACGCCTGTTTCCGCTGCTGGCCCACCATGAGGGTGCGCAGCAGCGTATTCAGGCTGGAGAGATACCGATTGGCCTGTTCCCGGTCGGCCGCAAACAGCGCGGCCCGGATGCGCACGGCATCCTCGCCCGCCGCCTGCGCGGCCTTCGGATCGAGCCGGCACAGCCACACCCCGCACTTGGACAGCGCATCCGCGCAGACGCCCGCCGCCTGCGGATATGCGCTCGCCACATGGCGATACGCATCGCAGGCATTGCGAATGGTGGCGGTCGCCAGCTCCCGATGTCCGATGGTGCGGGCGGCCTGCTCGAACAGCCGCAGCGCCTCCTGCACCTCCGCGGAGAACGCGGAGTTCACATGCCCGGCGGTGAGCCAGCGCAACCGGATGAGTACGGCCTCCTGCGCGGGCTCCAGCGCGGAAGCGGACAAGTCACGCTGCCCGCCATCGTTTTTGGTGGCGATGAGGCCACGGGCCAGTTCACACAGGGAGCTCGCCAGTCGCAGCTCGGCGCCGACCGAACGGTCTCGCGCGGCTCCGCGATCCGCAGCCACCTGGCGCTCGATGGCGCTGAGATCCATTGCGACCTTCAAACTCCCGCATCCCGGCGCGCGTTACCGATCACATCCATCAAAACCCAGATCCGATCAGAGCAGCCGACCGCCCATCGGACGGCTCGCGCGTTTGCGCCGAGTCTGCCACAAATTCGGCGTCCAGGTTACCCATCCGGCGCTATGCCCGGTTCGCCCACCAGCACACGAACAGCGATCGCGCCGGAGTACCGATCACGAGATCAACAGCCCGCCGATGATTTTCGATGCGGTACGCCGCCAGTCGGGGCGCAGGCGGTGACGCCGGCGCGTTTACCGCCAGAGTCAGGGCGCGGGCGGTGGCGTTAGAGCGTCTACCACCAGATCCGCGGCCCGGCGGTAACCCTCGATATCGAGATCGGGCTCCCAGGCCTGCTGCAGGATGAAGCCTTGCAGCACCGCGAGCACCAGGCGCGCGATGCCGTCGGCGTCGGCGGCGGTGGTGACCGCGCCGGCGGCCTGGCCCGCGCGGATCGCATCCCAGGCGAGGGCCCGCTGGCCGATGCCTTCCCGCACGCTGGGTTGCAGGCGCTCGTTCACCAGTGACTCGGCCCAGACCTGCACGCTCACTCGGCGTCTGAGTCGTTCGGCGGGATCGCTCAACCACTCGAAGTAGGCGTCCAGGAACGAGCACAGCGCGGTACGCGGGTCGGTGCCCGCCAATGCCGTTGCCAGCAGCTGTCTTTCATGCTCGTGACGTTCCGCGGCCACGGCGTCGACGATCGCTTCCTTGCTCGGGTACCAGGAGTAGACCGCTCCCGGGCTGGTCCCGGCCCGGCGGCAGATGTCCTGCATGGTGGTGGCGTGCAGCCCGCGTTCGGCGAAACAGTCCACCGCCGCATCGAGAATCCGGCGCCGTCGCTGTTCTGCCGTGGCCTCGGTCATGCGGGGCACGAGACCTCCGCCAGCGCGACCCGGTAGAGCTCCGAGGCGCGGTCGTTGCGTCCCATTGCTCCGAAATAGCGGCGACCGGCCGCAGCCGTCGACTCCTCCCACGCGAGTACATATCCACGCTCCACGAGATACCGGGGCAGCTGCGCGGGCACGAGCCCGAACGTCCACGGCTCCCCCACCCGCCGCACGCTACGCACCCAGCGCCGCGCCTCCGGAAAGTCGACCGAACCGTCCAGCGCGCCCGCGTGCACGTAGGTGAACAGCAACTGCCCGCCGGCACCCGCGAGCGTGCGAATCGCGGCCAGTGTCCGGTCCACCGCCTCCGCCGACAGGTAGTTGGTCACGCCCTCCCAGATGAACAGGGTCGGTTCGTTCGATTCGAAACCTGTTGCCCGCACGGCCTGTTCCAGATCGGCGGTTTCCAGATCGACGGGCAGGAAGCGCACGCGATCCGGATCGGCGCCGATCCGCGCGACCGCCGCACGCTTGGCCGCCTGCGTGCCCGGCAGGTCGATCTCGATGACCTCCGCGGCACGCAGTTCGTCCAATCGCCAGGCCCGGCTGTCGAATCCGGCGCCCAGCAGTACGACACGGGTCACGCCCGCGGCGACCAGGTCGGCCACGGTGTCGTCGATCAGGCGGGTGCGCGCGACCGCCGACGGCCGGGGCCCCGGCCACACGGAGTCGTAGGCGCGGGCGATCAGGCTGCCCGCCACCGGAATCCGTGCGGCGGCGGCCACCGCACGCAGTGGCCGGTCCAGCAGACCGACCGCGAGTGGGTCGGTGAACAGTCGCGATGCGGAGGGTCGCGCGGTCTCCAGCGCACGCTGGAGAGCCATCGTTTGCGCGGTGAAGCTGACACCCATAAACAGAATCTAGATTCTGTTTATAGATCTGTCCAGGGCTGCTCAGCCGCCACTGGTGTAGCGGAGCTGTTGCGGCTTCAGTCGGTCGTACTCCTCGCGGCCCGAAAGGTGTTCCGGTACAGCGACTTCCCACCAGGCTCCGGACTCGGTCCAGGACGACGGCTGGGTGCGGATCACGACCACGGCGGGACGCTGCTCGACCGTCGCGGCTGTGCGGGCCCGGGCGTAGGCGTCACGGAAGTCCGGGAGTTCGTTGGCGGTGAACACCAGGCAGCCGAGGGAGCGCGCGTGTGCGGCGAAGTCGACTCGCGGCGGTTTGGCGTGGTTGGTGCGGGAGCTGGAGTAGAAGTTGTTGAAGGGGGCGGCGCCCTGGCCTTCCTGCAGCCGGGCGATGACGGCGTAGCCGTCGTTGTCGCAGACGACGGCGACCAGTGGGTGGCCTGCGAAGGCGGCCGAGAACAGCTCGGAGTTGAGCATCAGGTAGGAACCGTCACCGAGCAGGGTGGTGACCAGGCCGCCACGATGCGCCATGGCCGCGCCCCACGCGCCCGCGAGTTCGTATCCCATGCAGGAGAAGCCGTATTCGACATCCATGGTCGGAGCGCCGCCCGCCGCGCGCCAGCCGCCGACGAGTTCGCCGGGCATTCCGCCCGAGGCGGTCATGACGTAGTCGGTCGGGCCGCTGAGATCATTGACGGCGCCCACGATCTGGGCGTAGGTCGGGATGCCCTCCCCGGGAGCGCGCAGTTTGTCGATGTGCGCGTCCCATTCGCCCCGGACCGCGGCGGCGCGTGCCGTCCAGTCCGGATCCACACGCCAGCCGTCCAATTCGGGCGCCAGGTCGTGCAGCGTCACGTCGGCATCCCCGGTCAGCGCCAGCGCGCCGTGCTTGACCGCGTCGAAGCGCGCGGCATTGATGTGCACCAGCCGCACGTCCGGGGCGAACACGGTCCACGAGGCGGTGGTGAAGTCCTGCAGCCGGGTACCGATCGCCAGGACCACATCCGCCTCCGCGGCAAGGGAATTGGCCGAGGCCGCGCCGGTAACGCCGAGCGGGCCCGCGTACAGGTCGTGATCGTGTGGGACCAGGGTGCGTCCGGCCGTCGTCTCGGTGACGGGAATGCCGTAGCGCTGCGCGAACTCCAGGGCGCGCGGACCGGCGCCCGAATACCGCACTCCCCCACCGAGGATCAGCAGCGGCCGCTGCGCGCGGCGCAATTCCTGGGCGGCCTCGACCAGACTGCGGTGATCGGGACGCGGGCGCGGAATGCGGTGCACGACGGGCGCGAACAGAGCGTCCGGGAAGTCATAGATCTCGGCCTGCACATCCTGCGGCAGGGCGAGGGTCACCGGTCCGGCGTCGGCGGCGTCGGTCAGCACGCGCGCGACCTGCGGCAGCGTGGCGATCAGCTGCTCGGGCCGGGTGATGCGGTCGAAATACCGGCTCACCGGCCGGAAGGCGTCGTTCACGGTGATGGTCGGATCACCGAAGTGCTCGACCTGTTGCAGCACCGGATCCGGCGCGCGGCTCACGAAGGTGTCGCCCGGGAGCAGCAGCAGCGGCAGCCGATTGGCATGTGCCACACCGGCGGCCGTCACCATATTGAGCGCGCCCGGCCCGATCGAGGAGGTCGCCACCCCGACCTGCCGGCGGTTGGCCGCCTTGGCCAGACCGACCGCCGCCAGCGCCATGCCCTCCTCGGTGTGTCCGCGCCACACTGGCAGCACATCCCGCCGCTCCTCCAGCGCCGTGCCCAGCCCCAGCACGTTCCCGTGTCCGAAGATGGCGAAAACCGCTGGGAACAAGGGCAGTTCGAGGCCGCCCGGGGCCTCGGAACGCTGGGCCACCAGCCAGGCCACCAGAGCTTGCGCGGTCGTGAGCTTCATAGCACTCGTCCTTCGTGAGAAGTGACCGGGCAGCGCGGATCCAGCGGTTGATCGGCCCAGCTGCCCCGCACCCACGCGTGGGCGGGATCGTCGCAGAAGGCCATCGAGCGCTCGGGCGCGGGCCCGGCCAGCACGTTCAGGTAGTACATGGGATAGCCGGGAGCCGCGATGCACGGCCCGTGATACCCGTGCGGAACGAGGAAGACATCGCCATCGCGCACAGCAACATTCTCGTCGAGCGCGCCGTCCGCGGTGTAGGTTCGGTGCATACCGAATCCTGTACGCCCGGGCGTGATTCCGTCCTGCTCCGCGATGCGGAAGTAGTAGATCTCCTCATTGACCACCTCGCACGCGCTCGCCTGATCATGCTTGTGCGGCGGATACGAGGACCAATTGCCGTCCGGTGTGATGAGCTCGCAGGCATTGAGTTTGTCCGCGTGATCCCACACTCCGGGCGCCCCGAAATTGGTCACCTGCCGCGTCGCATGCCCGCCGCCGCGCACTTCGACCGGAACCTCCTCGGCCGGGCCGTATTTCGGGTCCAGCCGCCGCCCGCACCGCGCCATGGGCAGCGCGACCTCCAGGCCGCCCACCGTGGACAGCTCCACCTCCGCATCCCGCGGCACGTAGGCGAAGTCGGTGACCCGGGTGAACACCGAGTCCCGACCGGTCAATTCGAATACGAGGCCGTCGACCCGAACCGTGCACGCACCGGCCAGCGGCAGCACGAACGCCTCGAAGTCACCCGTCCGCAGTATCCGCGACTCCCCCTCACGAAGCCTCAGCACCCGCAGCCCGGTATAGGTCCAGCCCGCATCCGCGGGCGCGAGCAGGATGGGATCGGCACCGCTGCACAGCGTCCCGTCCGGATAATGCAGCTTGCTCATGCCGCCGCCTCGCCGCCCGAAGTTGGATCGGCTGCCGCTGGAGCCGCAGTGCCGGTAGCGGGATCGACCACTGCCAGGACCGTACCGCCGATATTCGGTGTCGGCGGGTTCATTTCGCCGCCCCCAGCACCTTGGCGGCGGCGTCGACCGCGCCGGCGACATCGCCATCGGGCGGATAGAGCAGGCTGCGGCCGACCACGAGGCCGCGGGCAGCGTCATGACGCAGGGCCGCACCCCAGGACGCGAGATCGGCTTCGGGGTCGCCGGAGGGTGCGCCGCCGAGCACCACCACCGGCAACGTGGTCGCGTCGAGCACCGAGATATCGTCCGGCGCCGGGATTTTCAGCCAGGTGTAGGCCGAGGTCACGCCCAGACCGGAGGCCACCGTGACCGCGCGCTGCAGCGAGGCGGCGTCCTTGTGCATGACCAGGTCGCCCGAGGGCTCCCGGCCGTAGGGCAGCGGTTCGACCATCGCCATGAGGCCGTGCTCGGCCAGTTCGGAGACCGCGCGGGCGCAGGCTTCCAAGGTGGGGATCGTGCCGGGATCCGAATCCACCAGGCGCAGCAGCATTTTGCCGCCGTCGAGGCGGAACTTCACCAGGGCTTCGGCATCGTAGCCGGTGAACCGGTCGTCGATCTCCCAGTCGGCTCCGGCCAGACCGCCACGGTTCATGGAACCGATCACGATCTTCTCGTGCACGGCATCCAGCAGCAGCAGTTCCTCGACAATGTCCGGTGACCCGAGCACACCGTCCACGGCCGGATCGGCCAGCGCGATGAGCAGCCGTTCCAGCAGGGTGCGCCGGTCGGCCATGGCCGTGCGGTCCGCGCCCACGCCCAGCGCCCCGCGCGCCGGATGGTCGGCGGCGACCAGGAACAGGGTTCCCCGCTCCGACAGCAGGTTCGGGCGCCGGCGGCGGTCGGCGTAGGCGCGCCGGACGGCCTCCGGGTCCGTGGCGCGGGTACGCAGTAGGTCGTACCAGCGCTCGTCGGTCAGGTGCACAGCATCTCCTCGATCTCGGCATGAGTGGGCATGGCGTCGGCGCAGGCCAGGCGCGCGGCCACCAGCGCGCCGGCCGCATTGGCGTAACTGGCGATGCGGTGCGGGTCCCAGCCGGACAGCAGTCCGTGCGCGAGCGCGCCGCCGAAGCCGTCACCCGCGCCCAGGCCGCACACCACGTCGATCCGGCAGGGCGGCACGGTCCAGCGTTCGGATTCGGTGGCGATCAGCACGCCCTCGGCGCCACGTTTGATGACCGCCAGCCGCACGCCGCGCGCCAGCAGCCGGTCGGCGGCCGCGTCCGGGTCGGCGGTGCCGACCGCGACCTGCACCTCGGTGCGATTGCCCACCACCACATTCACGTGATCGACCATCCAGCCGATCTCGGTGCGGGCGGTCTCGATATCCGGCCAGAACATGGGCCGGTAGTCCAGGTCCAGCACGGTGTGGCCGTGTCGGGCGCGGCGCTCGAGGATCGCGCGCTGGGTGCTGCGGCCGGGTTCGGCGCTGACGCCGGTTCCGGTCACCCACAGCAGGGGCACGGAATCGATGACATCCCAGGGGATCTCGTCCTCGGTCAGGGTGAGATCCGGGGCGATCGGCGAGCGATAGAACAGCAGCGGCGGGTCGGCGGGCGGCCTCAGTTCGCAGAACACCACGGGCGTCTGCAGATCCGCGGAGGTCCCGACATAGCGGGACGCGACCCCGAAGTCCTCCAGGGCGTTTCGCACGTACTCCCCGAAGCCGTCCGCGCCGACCTTGGTGAGCACGGCGGTGCGCCTGTCCAGCCGGGCCGCCGCCACCGCCACATTGGTGGCCGTGCCGCCGAGGAATTTGGCGAAGGTCCGTACTTCGGCGAGGGATACTCCGGTCTGCTCCGGATACAGGTCGACGCCGACCCGTCCGATGGTGAGCACCTCGAGCTCGGTCACGACACCACCCGCTCCAATTCGTGTTGCAGCGCTTCGAGTTCCGCGCCGCCGGCCATCTGCCGGGTCAGCTCCGACAGGTCGATATCGGACTTCTCGTAGTTGCCGAGCATGGCGCCGCGCTTGAGCAGCAGAAACCGATCGCCGACCGGGTAGGCGTGATGCGGGTTGTGGGTGATGAGCACGACGCCCAGCCCGCGATCCCGCGCCTGCACCACATAGCGCAGCACCACACCGGCCTGCTTCACGCCCAGCGCGGCGGTCGGTTCGTCGAGAATCAGCACCTTGGCGCCGTAGTGCACGGCACGGGCGATGGCGACGCATTGGCGCTGCCCACCGGAGAGGGTGCCGACCGGCTGTTCCAGGTCGCGAATATCGATTCCCATGTCCACCAGGGCTTTCCTGGTGATCTTCTTGCTCTCGCCGCGGTCCAGGAATTCGAGTGGGCCGAACTTCTTGACCGGTTCGGAGCCGAGCACGAAGTTGCGCCACACGCTCATCAGCGGCACCACCGCGAGATCCTGGTACACGGTCGCGATGCCGCGGTCCAGAGCCTCACGGGGCGAGGACAATTTGATCGCCTCGCCTTCGATCTTCAGCTCGCCGGTGTCGTGCTGATGGACTCCGGCGAGAATCTTGATGAGCGTCGATTTGCCGGCGCCGTTGTCGCCCAGCACGCAGGTGACCTCACCGGCATTGACTACGGTCGAAACATCCTGCAGGGCAACGACTCCGCCGTACTTCTTGCCGATGCCGATCGTCTCGATCAATGGCACGGCCGTCTTCTCGGATGACTCGGTCTCGGATGGCTCGGTCATCGGCGTACCCTTTCCGCCCGCTTCTTGAATGCATTGTTGACCAGCACGGCCGCCAGCAGCAGCACGCCCAGGAACAACATGAACCAGTCACTGTCCCAGCGCGCGAACACGATGCCCTGCCGCGCCATACCGAAGATGAGCGCACCGATCGCCGCACCCACCACCGAGCCGAAACCGCCCGTGAGCAGGCAGCCGCCGACCACCGCCGCGATGATGTACTGGAATTCCAGCCCCACGCCCTGATTGGCCTGCACGCTGGCGAACCGCATGAGATTGCAGGCGCCGACGATCCAGGCCGCGAAGGCCGTGGTCATGAACAGCACGATCTTGGTGCGCACCGCCGGCACACCGACCGCGCGGGCGCTGGGCAGCGAGCCGCCGACGGCGAAGACCCAGTTGCCGAACCTGGTGCGTACCAGCACGAGTGCGGCAATCGCGGTCACCACGATGAACCACACCACCGAGGCCTGCAGCCGGGCGCCACCGATATTGGTGGTGGAGGCGAAAACCCAGCCGGCCGACTGATAGCCGCCCGCGCCCCGGATGCCCGAGACCTGCACGGTGCCGGTAACCCAGCGCGTCACACCGAGATTCACACCCTGCAGGGCGAGGAAGGTGCCCAGCGTGACAATGAAGCTCGGCAGCCCGGTGCGCATCACCAGCCAGCCGTTCAATGCGCCGACGGCCAGCGCGAAGGCCAGCGAAACCACCAGTGCCAGCCAGATGTTCCAGCCCGCGTGCACCGCCAGCAGCCCGGTGAGGAGCGCCGTGGAGGCCGTCATGACACCGGCGGACAGATCGAACTCTCCGCCGATCATGAGCATGGCCACGGCCACCGCGGTGATGCCGAGGGTGGAGGCATCGTCGAGCCAGGTCGAAACACCCAGTGGGCTCAGGAACTTGTCGGTGATGATCGAGAAGAACAGGAACACCACCAACGCACCGAGTAGGGCGCCGATCTCCGGCCGGACGATCATGCGATTGAGCAGGCCGGCCCGCTCCTCCGGCGCGATAGTGGTCGCCTCCGTAGAGTTACCGCCCGACCCGCCCGACGACTTTGTCGTAGTAGTCATGTCATTCACTCCCGACCCGCGCTCACCGTGTGCCCTGGCCGACGAGCGCGGCGATGGCATCGACGTTCTTCTTGTCCACGAAGGCCGGACCCGTCTGCACCGGCAGTCCACCGCCGACGGTGTTGAGGTTCGACTTGTACATCTTCAGCATGACTACCGGCAGGTAGCCTTGCTCGTATTGCTGCTGGTCCACGGCAAACAGCAGGGTGCCCGCGCGGATCGCGTTCACCACATCGCTGTTCAGATCGAAGGTGGCCACCACCGCCTTCGAGTGCGATTCCTTGACCGAACTCACCGCGAGCGCCGCGACCTGCGAATTCAGTGTCAGCACCGCATCGAGGGAGGGATCCGATTCCAGCGCGCCCTTGATGCGGGACTGCGCGTCGGTCGGATTGTTGATGTCGACCTGCAGGTTGACGGTGGCGCCGAAGCCCTGGGTGGCGCCGGCGCAGCGTTCGTTGGCGCCCACATTGCCGGCCTCGTGAATCACGCACAGCATCTTGTGTTTCCCGGCGTCCGCCAGGCGCTTACCGGCGGACGCGCCGGCCTGCCGCTCGCTCTGGCCGACGTGGCCGATGGCGCCGAAGGCGGCGCTCTGTTCCTCGCCGGAGTTGATGGTCACCACGGGAATGCCCGCGGCGACGGCCTTTTCGATGGAAGGCTTCAGGGCGTCGGGATTGGCCATGGAGACCACCAGTCCGTCCACGCCCTGCGCCACCGCATTGTCGATGAGGGTGGCCTGCTGGCCGGGATCGCCCGAGGAGTTGTACTCGACCCGGACCCCGAGATCCTTGCCCGCCGCCTCGGCGCCGTTCTTGACCACATTCCAGAAGGCATCGCCCGCGCTGCCGTGGGTGACCACGGCGACGGAACGGAGTTGCCCGACGCTGGCGGGCGCTTGCGGCGCGCTGGTGACGTCCGCGCCGGGGCCGCTGCACGCCGCGAGTACTGCCGCGGCGGCCAGCCAGGGCGATAGTCGGCGTACGCCGCGCCAGAAGGTTCTGGACGGCCGCATTGTTCGAGAGGGTTGGGACATCGTCGTCTGCACCCCTCTACTAAATCCGCGCCGAGGCGGCGGACGAGGCGATTTCGGCCAGGTGTCGCAGACTTTGTTCCGCATCCCGGCTCGGGCCCTCGGCTGTATCGCCGGGACGTAAGGCGGTGTCCTGTTCCATGACGTACCAGCCGCGGTATCCGGCGTCCCGCACGCTGCGCACCAGCGCCGCGATATCGACATCGCCCGCGCCCAGCGGCGCATAGAGGCCCTGCCGCACGGCCTCGCTGTATTCCATTCGGCCGCTGCGGACTTCGTCGGCGACCGCGAGGCGCACATCCTTGAGGTGGATGTGCCCGATGCGATGCGCGTACCGGCGGGCGAGCGCGACCGGATCGGTGCCGCCGATCAGCAGATGGCCGGTGTCGATACAGATATCGAGATCGGAGCCGGCGAGGAAGCGTTCCACCTCGGCCTCGGTCTCGACGTGCGTGCCGACATGCGGGTGCAGGGCCACGCGCAAGCCATGTTCGACGGCGATATCCGCAATGGTGGCGGCGGTGTCGAGCAGCGTCTGCCACTCGTAGTCGGTGAGTGGTTCGCGAGTGTCGTAGCCGTCGGATCCGGTGGCGGCGGCGAGCACCAGCACCTCGGCACCGGCGGCGGCGAACAACGCGGCCGTTGTCCGGGCCTCGGCCAGCGCCTTCCCCGGCTCGTGATGCAGTGCGAGAGCGAGGAATCCGCCGACCGGCACCATGCCGTGGCCCGCGAGCACGCGGCGTAGTTCGTGTGGATCCGAGGGTAGATAGCCGGGCGGACCGAATTCTGTTGCGGTGATGCCCAGGGTCGCCATTTCGGCCAGGACGATCCCCGGTTCGAGGACATGCCCCCAGCCGGGCACTTCGCAGACTCCCCAGGAGATCGGCGCGGCGGCTATGCGCAGTGGATGGAGCGTTTCGGTCATCGGCACTTCCCAGACCTGTCGGTTGCCATCGAATGAGGCGCTCACTATTGGAGCGCTCCAACAATGTAACGTGGCTCACTCCAGTGTCAAGACCTCGTCGTGAACCGAAAAGTGGTCAATATCCTTGGAAAACACCGCCTTACAGGGCAAACGAGCATCCGAATCGGTGTCTCGAAAATCCGATTAGAGCGCTCTATTGCCCGACCGCACCCGACGCTGTAGCTTCGGACACACCAACCCGGAACCGACGCGGAGGCACCATGACCCGACCGACCATGGAAGACGTCGCCGCCCGCGCCGGCGTCTCCCGGGCCCTGGTCTCGCTGGTGATGCGCAACTCCCCCAAGGTCAGTGAGCACCGCCGCCGCGCGGTGCTCGAGGCCGCCGCGGACCTCGGCTACCAGCCGCACGCCCTGGCGCGCTCGCTGGCCAGCCGGACCTCCAATCTCGTCGGCGTCATGGTTTCCGATCTCCGCAATGCCTTCTTCGCGGATGTGGTGGAAGGCATGGACGAGGCGGCACAGGCGGCCGGGCTGGAGCTCATCCTCAATACCGGGCGGCGCAGTGCGGCCCGGGAACGCACGGCCCTGGAGAGCCTGCTGTCCTTCCGTCCGGGCGGCATCATCCTGCTCTCCCCGGTGCTGCCCGCGGCGGCCATCCGGGAAGCCGCACAGCGGTGCCCGATCGTGCTGGTCTCCCGCAGTTCCAGCATCGCGGGCGTGGACACCGTCAATGACGATGGCGAATCGGGTGCCGCACTGGCCGTGGATCACCTGGTGGCCCTGGGTCATCGGCGCATCGTGCACCTCGACGGCGGGGCCGCCTTCGCCGCCGGGCCACGGCGGCGGGGCTACACCGCCGCCATGGAACGGCACGGGCTCGAGCCCATGGCGATCGCCAGCGAGCACACCGACGAGGCGGGCGCGGCGGCCGTGCGCAAACTGCTGAACATCTTCTCCCCCAACAACTTTCCCACCGCTCTGGTCTGCGGCAACGACTTCAATGCCGTGGGCGCCATGGCCGCGCTGGAGGAGGCCGGACTGCGCGTCCCCGAGGACGTGTCGGTCGTCGGCTACGACAACTCCTCCCTCGCGGCCCTGCGCCACGTGTCGCTGACCACCATCGACCAGCCCCGCACCCGTATCGGGGAGCTGGCGGTGACGGCGCTCGAACAGCGTCTGCGCGAGGGCCGCACCGAGCCGCTGCGCCAGCGGCTGGAACCCTCGCTGGTCGTCCGCTCGACGACGGCCACACCCCGCGATTGACCAGAGCCACAAGCGACTTCAGAAAGGCAGGGCAACCATGTCCACGATTCGAATCGGCCTGGCCGGAACCGGCCGCATCGGCGTCTCGCACGCCGAAACCCTCGCCGGCCTGCCCGGCGTGGAGGCGGTCGTGGTGGCCGACGCCGACGCCGACCGCGCCCGCACCACCGCCGACAAACTCGACCTGGAATTCGCGCCCGATATCGATACGCTGCTGGCGGCCGATCTCGGCGGCCTGGTGATCACCACCGCCACCGACTCCCATCCGGAACTCATTCTGGCAGCGGTGGAACGCGGCATCCCGGTGTTCTGCGAGAAGCCGGTCGCGGCCGATATCGCCGGGACCCTCGCCGTGGTCGAACGCGTCGCCACCACACCGGTGCCGGTGCAGATCGGCTTCCAGCGCCGCTTCGACGCAGGCTATCGCGCCGCCCGCGCGGCGGTCGCCTCCGGCGATCTCGGCTGGGTGCACACGCTGCGCGCCACCACCCTCGACCCGGCCCCGCCGCCCGCCGAATACATTCCCCGCTCCGGCGGCATCTTCCGCGACTGCGGCGTCCACGATTTCGACATCATCCGCTGGGTCACCGGCCGCGAGATCACCGAGGTCTACGCCACCGGAGCCAACCGCGGCGAGCAATTCTTCGCCGCCGCAAACGATGTCGACACCGCCGCGGTCATCCTCCGCCTCGACGACGGCGCGCTCGCGACGGTATCCCTCGGCCGCTACAACGGCGCCGGCTACGACGTCCGCCTCGAGGTCCTCGGCGCCCAGGGCAATGCCGTTGTGGGCCTGGACGATCGAGCCCCCCTGCATTCCGTCGAGCCCGGCTACCCGCAGTCGGCACTGTCCGCCTGGCCCGGCTTCATGGACCGCTTCCGCGCCGCCTACACCGAGGAACTGACCACCTTCGTCGCCGTCGCCGCCACCGGCGCCCCCAACCCCTGCCCGCCCGGCGAGGCCCTCGAAGCCTTCTACGTCGCGGAAGCCTGCGAACTCTCCCGCCGCGAGGGCCGCCCGGTCCCCCTGACCGAGGTCCGCCACTGACGGCGGCCAGCCCCGCCTAAGCCGAAATCGACTCCACAGCAACAGATTCGGCGCAACAACTACAACCTCCCCCGTCGTGAACAGTACGGCCGCGATCGGGTCCAGGATACAGCCGCGAAGGGTCCGGGCTGTGACCGCGACCCGCTCCGGGCTGTGACCGCAACCGGATCGGCCTATGACCGCAACCCGATCCGGACTATGGGCGCGAACAGGTCCGGGCTCTGGCCACGACCCGATCCGGACTATGGCCGCAACCGGATCAGCCTATGACCGCAACCCGATCCGGGCTACGGCCGCGAACAGGTCCGGGCTCTGGCCACGACCCGATCCGGCCTGTGGCCGCGACCGGGCCCAGGCTGGGTCCACGAACATCGAACGGGCAGGGCCACAAACGTAGAACAGACTGCGCCGCGAACATCGGACAGGCTTCGCGGATGGGCCGGCGATCAGGCTTCGAGCACGAATCTGTGCAGCATGGTTTCGGCGGCGGCCGCGGCCGATGGCCGGGCGGTGATCTCGGCCTGTAGCCGGATCGCTGCGGCGCGGTAGGAGGTGTCGTTCGATATGGCTTCCACTGCGGCCCTGACGTTGTCGGGCGTCACCTCGTCCGGCATCAGTACCCGGGCGGCGCCGGCCCTGCGACATGCGGCAGCGGTCGGGAACTGGTCGGCGCCACGTGGGGTGAGGACCAGGGGCAGGCCGTGCGAGAGCGCGGCCAGGCTGGTGCCCGCTCCGGCATGGCAGAGCACCACATCGCAGCGCGGCAACAGTGCCGACAGCGAGAGCCATTGCTCGACATGGATATTGGGCGGCACGCTGCCGAGTGCCCTCGGGTCGGTGTCGGCGCCGACGGTCACCACGACGTCGGCGTCCATGCCGTCGACTCCGGCGAGCAGTGGTTCGAAAGCGCTGGGCTGATTGAAGATCGGAACAGTGCCCAGGGACACGTAGATCACCGGTCGATCGCCCAGGCGGCGGATCCGTTCCGGCAGTACATCGTCGATTCGCCCGGAGACCGCGGGCCGGATCGGCTGTGCGATATCGGCTGCCGGGCCGAGGTCGGGTTGCAGACTGGCCGGCACCGGATCGAGGTAGCCGTATCGGTACAACCCCGCGTGTTCGTCGGCTGCCAATCCGGAGGAATGCCACAGCGGGGCAACCCATTCCGCCATTGCCGCGATCAGTTCGGGTTCGAGGAGCAGGCCCGTGCCGTAGGTGATAGACGGGACTCCGCGTTCGGCCGCCAGTATCGGCGCCGCGAGGTCGACCGGTGCGTGCAGCACCAGATCCGGGCGGAACCCTTCGGCGATCGACCGGAGTTCGGGCAGTTTGCGCGGCGCCATGACGCGGCTGAACATGACCGCGCCGATCCGCCAGGGCTGGTTGCCCGCCGCGAATTCCGGCAACGTCACCGCTTCGGCGGCTGCCACGGGCGCGTCCGGTCCGGCCGCGACGCCCGGTAGGCCGCTCTCGCGTACCCGCCCCAGCAGTTGCGGCGCGGTCGCGACCAGTACTTCGTTCCCCTGGGCGGCAGCGCCGCGGCCACCGGGGCCACGGGCGCGAACACGCCCTCCATCGGTGTGGTCGAAATCAGGATGCGCATATCGCAGACTCTCCTGTCGCTATAGCGAACTATATAGTGAACTATAGATACGATGGCGAGCATGTCAACCGGAGCCCATCGAGCCGGTCGCCGCCAGGCGACCCGGCGCCGCGTCGCCGAGGCGGCCGCCACCCTGTTCACGGAACGGGGCTATGCCGGCACCACGCTGCAGGCGATCGCGGATACCGCGGGCGTGCATGTGCAGACCATCTACCAAGCCTTCGGCACGAAGGTGGGTGTGCTCGCCGAGACCGCCGCGGTCCTGGTCGCCGGACCCGAGGAGGATTCCGCGACGCCGCCGCCCGAACGGGCCTGGGTCCGTGAGCTGTTCGCCGAACCCGATCCGGTGCGGCAGCTCGCGATGTACGCCGCGCACATGCGCACCGTGTCCGAGCGCTATATGGGATTGCTGGACATCATGCGCGTCACCGCCGCGGTCGATCCCGAGGTCGGCGCATTCCTGACCGCGGCGGAACAGGGCCGCTACGACGGCCCGCGCCACATCACCCCCGAACTCGCGGCGAAGGGCGCGCTCAAACCGGGTTTGACGGCCGAGCGCGCCGCCGACATCATGTACGCGCTCACCACCTATGACGTCTACCGTTCGCTGATGATCGACCGCGGCTGGCCCGGCTCAGAAACCGAGCAATTCATCGCCGAAAGCCTTGCCGCGGCCCTACTTTCGAAGCCTTCGCAGCCTTCAGAACCTTCGCAGCCTGCAGAACCTTCGCAGTCTTCGAACTCTTAGAATCAGTGACGCCGTACGGCGAACTACCGCGCCGGGCGTGAATCCCGATCCAGGGTGAACGTGACCTCGTACAGGCCGGGACTCGCCTGCCCGAAGGCCTTGTTGCCCTGGATCATTCCCTCGGCCATGAGCCGTTCGATGACCCTTCGCGAAGCATCCAGGTCCTCACTCTGGGCATAGTTCACGACCTTGGTGCCGTCCAGGCTGCGATGCAGACTGGCCGACATCCAGCCCGGCACATCGGCCGCCACCCGGGCGGCCTCGGCCAGGTAGTCCAGCAGCGCTTGCTGCTGTCCGGGATTCACGGTGAAAACGTTGATCTGCGTGACGGTTCCGTCGACACGGATGATGGGCATGGCTGCTCCTCGCACTCGAAATGAGTGTCGAGGGTTCGCCTTGCGGCGATACGGAGCCTCCCGAGGAGGTGGCCGGGCTTACCCATGCCGGCCGGGGTCCTTTTCGACCACCACAGCTTAGCGCCGAAACCGCTTGCCGGTGAAGTCAGTTCAGCAGCAGGCCCACGCCGAGCGCCGTCATGACGAGCGCGATGATGGAGTCGAGCACGCGCCAGGCGACGGGTTTCGCGAACAGAGGGGCGAGCAGTCGCGCCCCGAAACCGAGCGATACGAACCACAGGATGCTGCCGATCGCCGCGCCGGCCGCCAGGAACCAGCGGTCGGGTGTGGCGTAGGTGCTGGCGAACGAGCCGAGCAGGACCATGGTGTCGAGGTAGGCGTGCGGGTTCAGCCAGGTGACCGCCAGGCAGGTGGCCACTGCCGCACCCAGGGCGATCGGCGTGCCGCCACCGGCGTTCAGGGCCGAGGCGGAGAGAGCGCGTTTGGCGGCGAAGCAGGCGTATCCGAGGAGGAAGGCCGCGCCGGCGTACTTGGCGATGGTCGTCACCAGTGGCGCATTGTGCGCGACCGCGCCGAATCCGGCCACGCCGATGGTGATCAGCAACACATCGGATATCGCGCACACCGCAACGACCGGCAGGACGTGTTCGCGGCGTATCCCTTGACGCAAAACGAACGCGTTCTGCGCGCCGATCGCGACGATGAGGGAGAGTCCGAAACCGAGTCCTGAGATGGCCGCCAGGGCCGCCGACGTTGCATTCACCCCTCAAAAGTAGGGCGACCGTCCAGGACCAGTCCAGCTAATCATTCTGATGCACCATTACGCTCTCTTAACATGGACCTACAGCTCGACCAGCTGCGCGCACTGGACGCCGTAATCAGCGAGGGCACCTTCGAAGCGGCCGCCCGCCGGCTCAATGTGACACCCTCGGCAATCTCTCAGCGCATCAAGGCCCTCGAAGACGCGGCCGGCCGGATCCTGGTACAGCGCACCAAACCGGTGCAGCCCACCGACTCCGGGCTCACCGTGCTGCGATTGGCGCGGCAGATCCAATTGCTCAGCGGCGATACCGCACGGGAACTCGGTGATGCGCATCAGCCGACCGACCGCCCGGTGAGCATCCCCATTGCGGTCAATGCCGATTCGCTGCAGACCTGGGTCATGCCCGCGCTCGGCCGGGCCGCAACGCACGGCGTGTGCTTCGAAATCCACCGCGAGGACGAGGAACACACCACCCGGCTGTTGCGCGACGGCACCGTGATGGCGGCCATCACCTCCACCGCCACCGCCGTCCAGGGCTGCTCGGTGCGGCGGCTGGGCGCAATGCGCTACCGCCCCACCGCGAATCCGGAATTCATGCGCACCTGGTTCGCGCTCGGCGCTTCGGCCAAGAGCTTCGCGGTCGCGCCGGTGATCCTGTTCGACCGCAAGGACGATATGCAGTTCCGCCTCATTCGCCAGTACACCCGCAAACCTCTGAACCCGCCGCGGCACTACATTCCGTCCTCGGCGGGATTCGCGGACGCCATCCGCCTGGGCCTCGGCTGGGGCATGATGCCGGATCTGCAGCTGCGCCCGGACGATGCGCTGATTCCCTTGGATGACAAGGCCTTCTTCGATATCCCGCTGTACTGGCAACAGTGGAAACTCGACTCGCCCGCGCTGACCATGGTGGCCGAGACCATTGCCGCGGCCGCGACCGCCGCACTGCGATGATCGCCGCCGCACTGCGATGATCGCCGCCGGGCGGCAATGATCACCGCCGCGCGCCGCAATGATCACCGAATCCCGCACTGACGATTCTCGTATGCGCATGTCATAGTCGAAGTGATTGTGGTCATCTCCAGGAAGGACTTACGTGTCTCAGATTGTGCGTGGCGTGATCGCCCGGTCCAAGAACGCTCCAGTGGAAGTGACCGAGATCGTCATTCCGGATCCCGGACCGGGTGAGGCCGTGGTCACCGTGCAGGCGTGCGGCGTGTGCCACACCGATCTGCACTACCGGGAGGGCGGCATCAATGACGAATTCCCGTTCCTGCTCGGGCATGAGGCCGCGGGCATCGTGGAATCGGTGGGCGAGGGCGTCACCGATGTCGAGCCCGGTGATTTCGTCATCCTCAACTGGCGTGCGGTGTGCGGTTCCTGTCGTGCGTGTCGCAAGGGCAAGCCGTGGTACTGCTTCTCGACATTCAATGCGTCGCAGCCCATGACACTCACCGATGGCACGCCGCTCACTCCGGCGCTGGGTATCGGCGCGTTCGCGGAGAAGACACTGGTGCATGCGGGCCAGTGCACAAAGGTGGATCCGAGCGTCTCCCCCGCGGCGGCGGGCCTGCTCGGCTGCGGTGTGATGGCGGGCCTGGGCGCGGCCATCAATACCGGTCGCGTGAGCCGCGGTGACAGCGTCGCCGTCATCGGCTGCGGCGGCGTCGGCAATGCCGCGATCGCGGGCGCGCGGCTGGCGGGCGCGACCACCATCATCGCGATCGACCTCGATGAGCGGAAGCTGGAGTGGGCCAAGGGTTTCGGCGCCACCCACACCGTGAACGCGGGCAAAGAGGATGCGGTGGAGCAGGTTCAGGAGCTCACCGGCGGCTTCGGCGCGGACGTGGTGATCGACGCGGTGGGGCGCCCCGAGACCTGGAAGCAGGCGTTCTACGCACGCGACCTGGCCGGCACCGTGGTGCTGGTCGGCGTGCCGACCCCCGACATGAAACTCGATATGCCGCTCATCGACTTCTTCTCGCGCGGCGGCTCGTTGAAGTCCTCGTGGTACGGCGACTGCCTGCCCTCCCGCGACTTCCCGTACCTCATCGAGCTCTACAAGCAGGGCCGGCTGGACCTGGATGCCTTTGTCTCCGAGACGATTTCACTGAACGACGTGGAGGCCGCATTCACCAAGATGCACCACGGTGATGTGCTGCGCTCGGTGGTGATGCTCTGATGGCGCACATCGACCACGCCGTCACCACGGGCACTTTCAGCCTCGACGGCGAAACCTTCGACGTGGACAACAATGTCTGGGTAGTGGGCGACGATCTGGAATGCGTCGTCATCGACGCGCCGCACAATGTCGAGACCATCCTGGACCTGGTCGGCGCCCGCAAGGTGACGGCCATTCTCGCGACCCACGCGCACGACGATCACATTCGCGTGGCTCCCGAATTGTCCAAGGCCACGGGCGCTCCCGTGTTCCTGCACCCCGCCGATCTGGTGGTGTGGCGGCTGACCCATCCGGATGTCGAGCCGGACGGTGAGCTCCAGGACAAGCAGATCATCGAGGTGGGCGGTACCGCGCTGGAGGTGCTGCACACGCCCGGTCACGCGCCCGGCGCGGTGTGCTTCTATTCCTCCGATCTGGGTGTCGTCTTCAGCGGCGACACGCTCTTCCACGGTGGACCCGGGGCGACCGGGCGCTCCTACTCGGACTTCCCGACGATCCTCTCCTCGATCGCCGCTCGCCTGCTGTCCCTGCCGCCGGAGACGCTGGTCCACACCGGCCACGGTGAATCCACGACCATCGGCGCGGAGTCCCCGCAGCTGGACGAATGGCGTAGCCGAGGGCACTGAGCCGGCTACCACCCCAACGACCCGGCGCGGGAACCATATTCGGCGCCGGGTTGTCTGGGCAGTTGTCGCCCCCGTGTGCTTGAATACGGCGGTTCACAGCTCCGCCAGGGGGGATCGTTCAGCTTGTCCATGCCCGAATCGCCGTTCCGTGATGCGGTTTTCACCCAGCCCGCCGGCTTCAGTCAGCCCAATGGCGTCTACTGCCGCTACTGCGGCGCCACCCCCGCGGTGGATGTCGACTTCCGCGCGCATCGCGGCCTGATCTTCATGATGCAGTTCCGCAAGCTCCCCGGGCCGTTCTGCCGGGAGTGCGGATTGGCCGTGTTCCGGAAGATGACCGGGGACAGCCTGGTGCAGGGCTGGTGGGGTCTGATGTCGATGGTCATCAACCCGTTCACGATTCTGCTGAATGTCGGTGCTCGATACCAGGTCGCGAAGCTGCCGCCGCCGATGCCGGGGGCGCCCAGGCAGCCCATGTCACCGGGCAGGCCGCTGACGCAGCGGTGGCAGCTGGCGGGTGTACTGGTGCCATTGACCGTCGCGGGGTTGATCATCGCGGCGGCGACGTCGGGGAATTCGTCGAGCAGCAGTAACAGCGGCTACAAGCCGTATGTGCCGCCGAACATTCCGTCGATTCCCACCTTTCCGCGTACACCGACGATGCCTTCGTTCCCGTCGGCCCCGGCGGCGCCGGTCGTGCCCGGCAACCCGACGACCTCGGCCACGCCGACCACTCCGGTGAACTTCCCCGACAGCGACAAGGTCAAGCCCGGCGACTGCGTGTGGGACACCAAGGGCGACGTCAAGACCGACACCCATCCCAAGATGGAGATCGTCTCCTGCGGCGACGACCGGTCGCAGGCAACGGTACTGGGCAAGACGTCGGGCCCGACGGCCGAATCCCAATGCGACTCCAGCTTTCCGGATTCCGATCTCGTCTACACCCACAGCTATTCGTACGGCGGCGGGCCGGAGATCGTGGATTACGCGCTCTGCATGCAGACCAAGTAGTCCCGCTCAGCGGCAGCTGAAGAGCGTGGCCTCGGCGATCTGGTCCACCACATCGCCGAGTTCCCCGCGGACCCGGAATGCGTTGAGCTGACGCCGCGCACCGTTTCCGCGCGCCAGCAGTTTGGTCACGCCGTCGCCGACGAAGCCCAGCTCCCCCAGCTCCTCGAGGGCCGGCCGGATCCGGGCGACGAACCGCATGAGCAGATCCTCGACCGGGATGGTGCGCCCGTCGAACGGGTCGATCGCCGCGCCGTCGATACCCTCGTGGGCCGCCTTCCAATAGGCCGCGCGCAGTACATCTTCCGCGACGACCGGCACCGACTCGACTGTCCCGGCGGTCATTACGGCCGCCCGCACCAGGGTGGCCAGCAGCGCGGTCTCCTCGACCGTGGCGGGTACATCACTGACCCGCACCTCCACGGTCGGGAAGGTCATCGAGGGCCGCACATCCCAATAGATCATCTTCCGATCGAGGATGACGCCCAGCGACAGCATGGATTCCACCGCGGTATCGAATTCCTGCAGCGAATCGAAGTGCGGCGGCGGCCCTGCGCTGGGCCAGCGGCGCCACAGGATGTTCCGCCAACTCGCATAGCCGGTTTCGTCGCCCCGATAGATGGCCGAATTGGCGGTGAGCGCCAACAGCGAAGGCAGCCAAGGCCGCAGGAAGTTGCTCACCCGCACCGCCACGGCCCGATCGTCGACCGCGACATGCACATGGCACCCGCACAACCCCTGCTCATTGGCCAGCCGCCCGAAGTTCTCGGCAATCCGGTCATACCGCGGCGTACCGGTGATGGTCAGCTCATCGGGCCCCGCCGGCGGCACCGCCGCGGCCAGCAACAGCGCATCGTTCTTCTCGGCACTGACCGCGGCCCCACGCCGCAACTCCCGCAACTCCTGGAGCAACTCGGCGGTAGAGGTATGAATATGCGTGCTGGTCTCGACCTGGCAGCGCACGATCTCCAATTGCATGTCGATGCCGAGGTCCGCGGCAGTGCGTACCACGTCGACATTTCTGCCGACCGGCGCACCGCTGCGCGGATCCACGAGGAGAAACTCCTCTTCGACGCCCATGGTCGGGGCTTCCACTGTTCATGTGTACCTCATCCCCACCCGGCACACACCTGCCGGAACGGTCTGTTCAGTCGTTCATTTGCTTCCCGGCCGGCGGGGTGAGGAGTTTGACCAGCAATGTGGTGAGTTGAGTGCGTTCGGAGGGGGTCAGCGCGGCGAAGGTTGCGGTGAGGAAGCCGGGGATGGTTTTCTCGGCCCTGGCGAGGGCTCGACGGCCGGAGGTCGTGATGGTGACGGCATAGGCGCGGCGGTCTTCGGGGAGGCGTTCGCGGCGGATGTAGCCCTCGCGTTCGAGGTCGTCGGCTACGCCGACCATGACGCTGCGGTCTATGCGCAGTTCTTCGCTCAGCGCTCGCTGCGAGTGCGGACCTACTTCGGACAGCATTTTCAAGACGAGATGGTGACCGACTCCCAGTCCTTGGTCGCGGGCGTGAGCATCCGCGGCGCGGGCCACCAGCGAGGAAGCGCGGCACAGAGCAATGTCCGGGCGTTCGGTGCCGAGGCGCGAAAGATACGGCGGCGGAGCAGGATCGGGGCGGGACGGCATGCAGTGAGCGTAGCAAATCGTCTGTGCACAGATCATTTGACGGCTGACGGATGACGGCTTAGTCTCACGAAATCATCTGTGCACAAACTATCTTTCAGCAGATCGATGGAGGATGTTGCCATGTCACTGGACCTTTCCGCGGACGAGGTTTTGTCGACCACTCGTGCCGTGCGAAAACGACTCGACTTCGGCCGGCCGGTGCCGCGCCGGCTGATCGAGGAGTGCGTCGATTTCGCGACCCAGGCGCCGACCGGGCGCAATCGGCAGCGCTGGCACTTTCTGGTCGTCACCGACAAGCAGCGGCGGGCGACCGTCGCCGATATCTACCGGCGAGCCGTCCACGTCAACACACCGCAACCACTGACGTCGGATGACAGGAGACGGATGGCGGCCCATCCAGGTTCGATGCAGCGGATCGGGGAAGGCGCGCAATATCTCTACGACAACATCCATCGCGTCCCGGCCTTCGTCATCCCCGCGATCGAAGGGCGCACCGACCATGCGGACGTCCTGCAGCAGTCCGCGACGTGGGGCTCGATCCTGCCCGCCGTGTGGAGTTTCATGCTCGCTGCCCGTTCACGCGGCCTCGGTACCGTCTGGACCACCGCGCACGCACCGCTGGAACGAGAACTGGCCCGCACACTACGTGTCCCGTACGAGAAGGTCATGCTCGCGGCCTTCCTGCCGCTCGCGTTCACCATCGGGACCGACTTCCGGCCCGCCGAACGCGTCGGACGAGACGAAGTCCTGCACTGGGACGGCTGGTGACGCTGGTAAATTCGCGGCGTGAATGCGGGTTTGTCGATCGATTTCAGTGCGGCGAGGCCCCGGACCGGCGCGTTGGGGGTGCGGTGGATTCATGGGTCGCCGTCAGCGAAGCACAATGTCGATGAAGACATTCAGGTGCACTGGTACGACGAGCACACGGTGATCTTGCGCCAGAATATGGCGATCAATTACGAAGGGCCGTTTCTGTTCTTGTTGTTCGGGAACGAGCGGGTGGTGTTGATCGATACCGGAGCCACCGCGGATGCGGAGTACTTTCCGTTGCGGCGGGAGGTCGACGAGTTGATCGAGGGATGGCTGGGGCGGTATCCACGCGATGGGTACGAGTTGCTGGTGCTGCACAGCCACGCACATGGTGACCACATCGCAGGAGACGGGCAGTTCAGCGATCGGGCGGACACCACGGTGGTCGGGGCCGATCTGAACACTGCTTGGAAATACTTCGGATTCGACGGGGACGCCGACGCCATCGCCCGAGTCGACCTCGGGGGCCGGGTGCTGGAATGCCTGGCCACACCGGGACATCACGGCGCGGCAGTCACGTTCTACGACCCCTGGACCGGGTTTCTGCTCACCGGGGACACGGTCTACCCGGGGCGGCTCTACATCCAAGACTGGGCGGCCTTCACCCGCAGCATCGATCGACTGATCGAGTTCACCGACGACCGCGCGGTCAGCCATGTCCTCGGCTGCCACATCGAGATGACGAACGAACCAGGTGTGGACTATCCGGTGCGCACAACCTACCAACCCGATGAGCCGCCACTCGAGATGACCACCGGGCACCTGCGCGAGATCCAGGCGGCGATCGAGGAAGTCGGCCTCCCGCCCACTCGACGCGCTTTCGGCCGATTCATCCTGTGCCCCAACGTATAAGTTGTAGCCGATGAACCCTCACTACCTCACCGAGATGTTCGGGCTGCGCGGGCGGGTGGCGGTTGTCACCGGCGGGAGTTCGGGGATCGGGCGGGAGATCGCTGCGGCGCTGGGTTTTGCGGGCGCCCGCGTGGTGTTGATTGCCCAGGACACGGATCGGTTGCGCGCGACGGCCGCCGATCTGAACGCGAGCGAGTGCGAGACATCTTGGGTGGCAGCCGATCTCGGCGACCGCTCCGAGGTTCGGCGAGCCTCCGACGAAGCGGCCGCAATATTCGGGGAACCCGATATCTTGGTCAACTCCGCCGGGATCAACCTGCGCCCACCGCTGGATGAGCTCACCGAAGAGGTGTGGGACGCCACCCTCGCCGTCAATCTCACCGCTCCGTTCTTGCTCGGGCAGCGTTTCGGCCCGTCGATGGCACGGCGAGGCTGGGGACGAATCCTCAATCTCGCTTCCCAGCAATCGATCCGAGCATTCGGACACAGCGGCGCATACGGCGCATCCAAGGCCGGAATCACCGGCCTGACGCGATCCCAGGCCGAGGCATGGTCGCCACACGGCGTCTGCGTGAACGCAATCGCCCCCGGTTTCGTGCAAACACCTCTGACCTCAGCAGTTTTCGCCGACCCCGACCGCGCTCGGCAGATGGCCGCGCGAACGATGATCGGACGCAACGGCATCACCCCCGACTACGCCGGAATCGCTCTCTTCCTCGCCGGCCCATCGGCTGCTTACATCACCGGCCAGACGGTATTTGTCGACGGCGGTTTCTCATCCACCTAGCGATTTCTGAAAAGCTTTGTATCACACCGGAATTCGACTAGCTCGAACGGGTGTTCGATAGTAGAATTGTGGTATGGGCATCGGGGGGAACCACTACAGCAGCGACGCCACCGCGGCGTTCGGTGCCGGTGTCGACGCCATGCTCGACACGAACTTCACCCGCTTGACCGATGAGCAGGTCGTTGCGATGTTGCGTGAGGTCGAGGCCGATAAGAGGCGTTTCGTGGCTGTCGAGCATCGGTTGCTGGTCGAGATCGAGCAGCGTCGTATCCCGGAGAAGGCCGAAGCCCGCAGCACCACCCAATACCTGGCCACGATCCTGCGCCTCTCGCATGCCGAGGCTGCCGCGCGCGTGAATGCCGCGAAGCTGTTGGGTCCGCGGCTGATCGGTGGGGAAGAACTCGAACCGTTGCTGGCCCATACCGCTGCCGCGCAAGCCGCCGGGGAGATCTCGGTCGATCATGCGTGGCGGATCGCGAAGATCCTCAAGCGGCTGCCGATGCATGTGGATGCGATACAAGCCGAAGCCGTCGAACAACAACTCGCCGACTACGCGCGCACCGGCTGGCCCGATGACCTGCCCAAGATCGGTGACCGCATCCTGGCGTTCCTCGACCCCGACGGGATCCTGGTGCAGGACAAGGACCGCCAACGCATGCGCGAACTGATCATCGGCAAACAACGTGTCGACGGCATGTCGGCGATCCGCGGGGAGATCACCCCCGAACTGCGGGCCCTGCTCGATCCGGTGCTGGCGAAACTGGCGCGCCCAGGCATGTGTAACCCCGAGGACGCGCAAAGCCCCTGGACTACCGGTGATTCCATCGGTGACGGGATCGACCCGGAAGTGTTGCAGGGGTGCGTGAAACGTGACCTGCGTAGTGCCGGGCAGCGTAATCATGATGCGGTGTTGGCGTTGCTGCGCCCGGAGATGGGTCCGGCCCACCTCGGCCAGCATCGGGGGATGCCGGTCAGCACCGTGGTCACCATGACCGTCGCCGAACTCGAAACCGCGGCCGGGGTCGCCGTGACCGCCTCGGGTGGGCGAGTGTCGATCGAGGAGGCATTGAAGCTGGCACAGAAGTCGATTCCGTGGCTGGCGGTACTCAACCACACAGGTATACCCCTGTATCTGGGTAGGGGCAAACGAATGACGGGCACGGGCACGGCGGTGACGGGCACGGTGCCTCGGATGGCGAACCCGGCGCAGCGGATAGCGCTCATCGCCGCCGAACGTGGCTGCACTCGTCCCGGTTGTGATGCCCCTGCCACCATGTGCCAGGTCCATCACGTCACCGAATGGGCCAAGGGCGGCCCGACCGATATCGACAACCTCACCCTGGCCTGCGACGCCTGCCACGCCCGCGTGCACGACGGGCCCGGTGGCTGGAAAACAGTGAAACTGGACCAAGATTCGAAGTATGCGGGTCGTACCGGCTGGATCGCACCCGCCCACATCGATCCGAGTGGTGTCGCGCAGGTCAACCACCGCCACCACGAGAAGGAAGCGTTGGCGGAGTCCGCGGCGAAGATCCGGGCGAGGACCGAGCGGGAGTCTCGCCGTCATCGTGAATGGCTGGCTCGGCGCGCCTGTTCGGGTGGGGCGCAAAGCGATGGGCCGGACGCCGGGGGATCGGCTGGATCGCAAACCGTGCCAGCAGCCGGACCGAAAGCTGGACCGCAAGCCGGGCCCGACGGTGGGCTAGGGGCCGGGCTAGAGGTCTAGAGAGTGTGAAAAGGGCGCGACCAGTACACCGGTGCGGGGGAATGGGACATATCCCCGCACTGGTGTACTGGTCGTGCCTGTTGCGGTTTCCTTCGGGTTCCGGGGTTTTCGTGCTTTCGGTTTTCTGGTTTTCGGTTTTTCGGGTTTGTGTCTCGAGAAGGTGATGCGTGCAGTCCGTGGGCTGGAACCGAGGGTGACGGCTCCCAACCGGGCGTCAGCCCCGGTCCGGCAGGGCAGGCGACGCAACCACACCTCCGGCTCTTAGATCTTTTATCTTTTCCACTCGCCTACCTCGAGCATGTCGAGTCAGAATGCCCCTATGGCATACGACGAGGAGCTGGCCGAACGCATACGAGACGTTCTAGGACCGCGCCTAGGCGACGTGACCGAGAAGAAGATGTTCGGCGGACTGTCGTTCATGGTGGGCGGGAATCTGGCGGTGGCGGTGCGGGGAAAGGCCGGTTTGCTCGCACGGGTCGGGGTGGAGCAGATGGGGAAGTGGCAACAGGCGGGCTCGGTCGAACCGGCGGTGATGGGCGGGCGGGAGATGCATGGCTGGTTGAGCGTCTCGCCCGAGGCGGTTGCGGATGACAAGAGCCTCGGTCAGTGGGTGGATCGGTGTCTCGCCTACGCCGGGACACTGCCGAGAAAGTAGGCGGCGAATCGTGTGCTTTACGGCACATCCTTCGACGGCGTGTGGCTCGGTTCACTGAAATCGGTGCTGCTGCAACCGTTTTGTCAGGATGCTTCACGGTGTCTTTACACCACGGCACCGTGGTGAAACGTCGGTCGCGCACCCTGGTGAATATGAGGCAACCCCAGGTACATGCGCTGGCCTGCGAAGTGTGCGGTCGTCTGCCCCATCCGCGGCGTACTCGGCTGGCCTTGGCCAAGCTCGGGGCGGTGCTGCCGGTCGAGCTGGCGCTGCACGCATTGGTCATCCGGCTCGAACTGCCTTTTCTCGCAACGGTGTCCGTGCTCGCCATTGTTGCCACGATTCTGGTGATCTGGGTGGTGGAGCCCGGCGCCATGCGGTATCTCGCAAGGTGGCTGCACGCGCCGGAGTTACGGCATCGGCGGCGGCTCGACAGTGCCGAGCGACTGTGGCGGATTCGGGTGCGGCTGGACAACAAGCCGGGGCGGTTGGAGCTGTTGGCCAAGCAGCTCGGGGATCGCCGGGCGAATATCCTTACCGTCCACGTGCATCACCTGGAGAACGGTGTGCTGGACGAGCTGGTGGTTTCCACGCCTGCCGAGCTGGCACCGCAGCGCCTCGTTCATGCCATCACCCGGGCGGGCGGGGCGGTCATCGGGATCTGGCCCGCGTCGGCGCTCACGCTGGTCGATGGGCAGACCAGAGCCCTGGGGCTCGCGGCCCGGGTCGCGAGCGATCCCGCCGAGCTTCCGCTCGCCATCGCGGAACTGCTCGGCGCGCAATACATTCCGCATGCCGATCCGGATCGCACGCCCGGCGGCACGGTGCTGGAGATAACCCCGCACAACGACTCGGCCGGTATGACCTTCATTCGTTCGGGTGAGCCGTTCACGCCCGCCGAGGTCGCCCGCGCGCATCGCCTCGCCGATCTTGCTCTACTCGCCACACATCGCGGCTGACCGTGTGCGCGGTCGGCTCCCCCGCCGCTATATTCCCTATCCGGGACGTGCTGGTTTCGGTTTCGTGGCAGACTGCGAAACGCGGGGCACGCAATGATCGGAAGTGTGGAGGGGGTTGTTCCATGCCTTTGCGACGCGCCGGAGGGCAGCGCAATAACAAGGGGCAGCGCAACGATGACGGGAATCCGCCCAGCCGCCGCGTGATCCGCAATGCCAAGATCGCGGCGCTGCCGCTGGGGTTCGCCGGGCGCCGGATGGCCGGGGTGGGTCGTCGCGCACTGGGCACGCCGGCCGATGTCGTCGACCGCGATATCCAACGTCGCACCGCGCAGCATATTTTCGAGGTGCTGGGCGAGCTGAAGGGCTGCGCCGCCAAACTGGGGCAGATCCTGTCCGTCTACGAGCTGGCCCTGCCACCCGAACTCGCCGAACCGTATCGCGAGGCCCTCACCCGGCTACAGGACTCTGCACCACCCATGCTGCCCGCGACGGTGCATCAGGCCATGGCCGCCTCGCTGGGCCCGGAGTGGCGCAGCAACTTCCGCGAGTTCGAGGACCGCCGCGCCGCCTCGGCCACCATCGGACAGGTGCATCGCGCGGTGTGGCGCGACGGCCGTGCGGTGGCGGTGAAGGTCATGTATCCCGGGGCTCGTGCGGCGGTGCTCAGTGATCTGGAGCAGTTGCGCCGAATGTGCTCGCTGGTCTCGGTTTTCGTGCCCGGCGCGGATGTGCGGGCGGTGACCGAGGAGTTGTCCGCCTGCATCCGAGCCGAACTCGATTATGCGGCCGAAGCGGATCATCAGCGCGTGTTCGCCGCTGCCTTCGCCGGCGACCCCGATTTCCGGGTACCGGAGGTGGTGGCCCAGCGCGGCGATGTGATCGTGAGCGAATGGCTGGAGGGTATCCCGCTGCATCGCGTGATCAGCGGTGGCGCGCAAGCCGAGCGGGATCGGGTGGGCCTGCTGGCGCTGCGATTCGTGGTCTCCGCGCCGGAGCGCTGCGGGCTGCTCTACGCCGACCCGCATCCCGGCAATTTCCGGATCCTGCCCGACGGCCGCCTCGGCGTGGTCGATTTCGGCGCGTGCGAACCGTGGCCGGTGCCGCAGTTCCACCCGTTGGTGCGCGAGGTTGCCGACGCCATGCTGAATGGCGGCCCCGGGGAGCTGGAGGCGGCGGCACGGCGGCACGGATTCGCCACCGCGCAGCACAGTTTCGATGAGCAGGCGCTGGCCGCGGAAGTGCGGCCGTTCACCGACATCCTGTTGCACGACAACTATCAGATGGACAAGGAGTGGCTGCGTCGTCAGGTGATGCGGTTTCTCAATCCGCGCCTGAACAATGTCAATCGGCATCTCGATCTGCCCGCCTATTGTGCTCCGTTCGCCCGCGGGGTGGTCACCATGCTCGGGTTGCTCTGCCAGCTCGGCACCACCGGCCCGGTGCGCGATGAAATGCTGCGCTGGTCACCGGAATTGGCGGAGGTGGTGGAACGCTACCGCGAGCGGGCCGGGCAGCCTGCCGATCTCACGGTGGTGCGTTTGCGGCGGGCGGCGGCGCAGGAGCGCACTACCGCGGCCGGCTGAGGGTTGATCACTGTCCCAGACAGATCTACTCTGGTGTGACACCGGCACAGCGCGCGCCGAGTTTGTCGAAAGGTCTCAATGCCGTGGCCACTGCATCGAACGGCTATGCCGTGACGAGGAATTCAGCACCGGACCATGAGGTAGTGGTCATCGGCGCCGGCCCGGGCGGGATTGCCGCGGGGGTGAAGCTGAAGCGGGCCGGCGTCACCGATTTCGTGATCCTCGAACGCTCCGGCGAGGTCGGTGGCAGCTGGCACGAAAACCACTATCCGGGACTGGAAGTCGACATCCCGTCCATCGCCTACCAGTACTCCTTTGCCCGCAATGCCGGTTGGAGCCGGCTCTTCGCACCCGGTGCGGAGGTGAAGCGCTATCACGTCGAGGTGGCACAGCGCTTCGGGCTGTACCCACATCTGCGGTTCCACACGTCCGTGGTCAGTGAGGAATGGGACGAGGCCGATCACCACTGGAATCTGCACCTCGCCGGCGGCGGGGTCGTGACCGCGCGCTTCGTGATCAGCGCGGTCGGCGCCTTCATCAGCCCCAAACAGGATCCCGGCATACCGGGACTCGACGATTACCAGGGCAAGATCCAGCGCCCCTCGGACTGGGACGAGGACTACGACCTCACCGGTAAGCGGGTCGCGATCATCGGGACCGGTGCGAGTTCGGTGCAGATCACGCCCTCCATCGCGGATGAAGTCGGGAGCCTCACGGTCTTCCAGCGCACCCCGGTCTGGTGTGTGCCGAAACCCAATCCGCGCATTCCGCGTGCGGTCCGCCTCGCGCTCCGCACACCCGGCCTGCAAGCGGGCGTGCACGGCGCAGCCCTGGTGGTCGTCGACGGCCTCTTACGGGTGATGTCGAATGCGCCGATGTCCGTGGTGCGGCCGGCCATGCGGGCCGTGGACTCGACCGCGATCCGCGGCTACCGCGGACTGCTGCGGCTCATGGTCCGCGATCCGGCCACCCGGGCCGCGCTGACCCCGGACTACGGTCCGATCGCCAAGCGCCCCACCGCAAACACCGGCTATCTGCTCGCGTTCAATCGCGACAATGTCGAGTTGGTGACCGCGCCCATCGAGCGTTTCACCGACAACGGCATCCGAACCACGGATCACGTGCACCGTGAATTCGACATGGTGGTCCTGGCGACCGGTTACCACGTGTTCTCCGACCCCGAGACCTACACACCGGGAATGGTGGTGGGCCGCAACGGCATCGATCTCGGCAAGTTCTACACCGAGCACGGCCTGCAGGCCTACCAGAGTGTCTCGCTGCCCAGCCTGCCCAATCGGTGGACCCTGGTCGGCCCGTACTCGTGGTCGGGCAGCGGCTGGCACGCCTTCGTGGAAATGACCGCCGACCATGCGGTGCGGGCGATTTCGGAGGCGCGCAGGCGCGGCGCCACCTTCGTCGCCATTCGCCAGGAGATCCACGACGCCTACCATGAGCGCATCTACCGGCACGGCGAAGCAATGCGCTACTACCTGGCCGAATTGAACGCCCACGTGCCCACCTATTATCGCAATTCGCAGGGCGACAGCACCTATATCCGGCCTACCGGATTCTTCGCGGCCCGGCACGCACACCGGCGATTCCCGTTCTCGGACTACGAGTTCGACGCACTACGCCCGGTCGGGAGATAACTCGTCATGGTCGAACTACCCAGGTCCGTGCGCATCGCGCTCGGTGCGGCGAGCTACGGCATCAGCGACCGGCGGCTCGCGCCCGCGGTGACCGGCAAGATCATCCTGGTAACGGGCGCCTCCTCGGGCGTCGGCCGGGCCACGGCCCGCCGGCTGGCCGCGAACGGGGCGACGGTCATCGCGGTCGCCCGGCGCGCGTCATTGCTGGAGGAGCTGCGCGATGAGGCCGCAGGCGATCCGGGCGCCATCCATCCCTATCCGGCCGACCTTTCCGATACCGACGCGTGTGCCGAGGTGGTCCAGCGGATACTCGCCGACCACGGCCGGGTGGATGTCTTCGTCAATAACGCAGGCAAATCGATTCGGCGCTGGCTCTCCGATTCCCTGGACCGCTGGGACAATTTCGACGATACGGCCCGGATCAACTATCTGGGACCGGTGCGCTTGGTCCTCGCGCTGCTGCCGTCCATGCGGGCCAGGCGGCAGGGTCATATCGTCAATATCGGCACGGCGGGAGTACACGGTCCGGCGGTCGGCTGGACCGCCTATATTGCCACCAAATCCGCCTTCAATTCCTGGATGCGCGGCGCCGCACCGGAATTGCGTGCCGACGGCATCACCTCGACGGCTGTCCACCTGCAATTGGTGCGGTCGGACATGCTGGGCCCGTATCGCATCTACCGCTATACGCCGAGCATGTCTCCGGAAGAGGCGGCGAGCATGGTGTGCCGGGCCGTCGTGGATCGGCCGCTGGCCATCCGGCCCTGGTGGGAGCGGGCGAGCGCACCACTGTCGTACGCGCTGGACAGTTCCCGCCCGGCGCAACGCCTGCTGACGCGCTATGCCAAGGCCGGGAACTGGAACAACCGTCCCGTCGATTGGGCGGGTCCGATCGGCCGCGTCGAACGCACCGTCAATCTTCTCGACGACACCGTCACCCTGGCGGGCAAGATTCCGGCCGGCGGTGCGCTGAACCTGGTGCCGCCCAGCCGGATTCCGTGGCTGGCGCTCGCCCTGCGCGATGGTCTGGGCCTGGCGACCGTGCTGTCGGCCTTCGCGGCCCGGTTCCCCGATCGACCCGCGATCATCGATGACGAGGGCCAGATCTCGGCGGCCGAACTGCACTATCAGGTGCGCAGGCTGGCCGCGGCACTGCGAGCGCGCTGGAATATCCGGCGCGGCAGCCGAGTCGCCGTCCTGTGCCGCAATCATCGCGGGTTCGCGGTGGCCCTGTATGCCGCCGCACGCCTGTCGGCGGACCTGGTGCCGCTCAATTACGGCTTCGCCGGGCCGCAACTGGGCGAGGTGCTGCGGCGTGAGGGCGTGGATCTGCTGCTCTACGATGCCGAATTCGATGCCGAGATCGAGAAGTCCGGCTACGCAGGCACTCGCGTCGTGGTACGCGGTGTGGTGGGCCGCCTGCCGACCGTGCGCGGACTGGTGGCGGCGGGCGGGCCGCCGGTGCGCGAACCCGCGCACGGTGGCGCGCTGGTGCTGCTGACCGGCGGCACCACCGGTGTCCCCAAGGGTGCGCCTCGGCAGCTCGGCGCGCGGTCCTTGCTGCCGCTGCTGGCGGGCCTGCATCCGCGCATGTTGCTCTCGGTGACGGATCTGGCCGCGTTCGAGCCGGTTCCGCGGCTCGGCAGCCCCATGGTCATCGCGCCGCCGCTGCATCACACCTTCGGGTTCCTGGCGTTGCAGGCGGCCTTCCTCATGGGCTCCCCCGCCATCGTGCACGAAAGATTCGATGCCGAAACGGTGCTCGCGGATATCGAACGCCACAGCGTGCACATCGCGTGCCTGGTGCCGACCATGCTCAAGCGCATCATGGACCTGTCGCCGGAGGATCGGCACGGCTATCACGTCGAGAGTCTGCAAGCCGTGATCTGCGGCGCCGCTCCCCTGCCCCCGTGGCTCGCAACGGCCTTCATGGACGATTTCGGTGATGTGCTGTTCAACGGCTACGCCTCCACCGAGACCGGCGCGGGCACCTTCGCCACACCCGCCGACCTGCGCGCCGCACCCGGGACGGTCGGCAGACCGCCCACCGGACTCGTGGACATCCGCATTGTCGACGAGCTCGGGCGTGATGTCCCCACCGGAGTGACGGGCCGGATCCTCAACAAGAACCCCACCCAGTTCCAGGGTTACAGCGACGGCCGCACCAAGACCATGATCGGAAAGCATATGGACTCCGGCGATCTCGGTCATTTCGATGCCGCGGGCCGGTTGTTCATCGACGGCCGTTCCGACGACATGATCGTCTCGGGCGGCGAGAACGTCTTCCCCCAGGAGGTCGAGGAGGCACTGCTCGCGCATCCGGCCGTCGCGGATGCGGGCGCGGTGGGCGTACCGGACACCGAGTTCGGGCAGCGCCTGGCCGCGGTCGTGGCCCTCAAGGACGGCGTCCCCGCCACCCGCGACGAGCTGCGCTCACACATCAGATCCACTCTCGCCAATTACAAGGTGCCGCGCGACATCGTGTTCGTCCCCGAACTACCGCGCACCACCGCGGGCAAGCTGCGCCGGCAGCAACTGCCCGACATCATCGCCACCACAGCGGACAGTGAGGTTCAATCATGAGCTCTGCCAATGGCCATCCGGTCTCCCCGGCCTATGAGGTCGCGATCATCGGCGCCGGATTGGGCGGTATCGGCGCGGGCGTCGCATTGCGCCGGGCCGGTATCGAGGATTTCGTCATCATCGACAAATGGCCGAAGGTGGGCGGCACCTGGCTGGCCAATACCTATCCCGGTGTGGCCGTGGACATCCCGTCGCCGGTGTACAACTTCTCCTTCCAACCGCGCTCGCACTGGTCCCGGTTCTTCGCACCGGGCGAGGAAATTCAGCGTTACGCCGAGGAAGTCGTGGACAAGCAGGGGCTGCGCGCCAAGCTGCGGCTCGGATCCGGCGCGGTCCAAGGGGTTTTCGACGAGGGCAATGATCTGTGGCGCATCACCCTGGAGAACAGCGATATCGTCACCGCGCGCCATGTGATCGGTGCGGTGGGCGGGCTGGAACACCCGAATACGCCGGAGATCCCGGGCATCGAGGAATACACCGGCAAGATCATGCACAGTTCGCGCTGGGATCATGATTACGACTATCGCGGCAAGCGGGTCGCGGTCATCGGCACCGGCGCCACCGCATTACAGGCCATTCCACAACTGGCCGAGGAGGTTTCGCAGCTGAGCGTGTATCAGCGCCGAGCCATCTGGATCGCGCCCAAACCGGACTTCCCCATGGGTCCGGTGCTCAATGGCGTGCTGAATTTCCCGCCACTGCAATACACCGTGCGCCTGGTCGGCAATATCGGCGTGAATGTCGGTCTCGGCGCGGGCCTGGCGGCATCCGGTTCCCCGCGTCTGACTTCGGCGGGCATGAGTATTGCCGAGGCGGGACTCAAGGCATATCTGTTCACCCAGGTCCGCGACCGCACGCTGCGCCGCAAGCTCACGCCGGACTATCGCTTCGGCTGTAAGCGACCCTCCATCTCCAACAACTACTTCCGCACCTTCACCCGCCCGAATGTCGACCTGATCACCGACAGCATCGAGCGTTTCACACCCACCGGCATCGTGAGCGCCGACGGCCGGGAACGCGAATTCGACATGGTGGTGTGCGCCACCGGTTTCAAGGTGATGGAGAAGGGCTACACCCCGCCCTACCCCATCTATGGCATCGGCGGCCTGGAGCTCGGGGAATTCTGGGATGCCAATAGATTCCAGGCGTACCAAGGCGTTTCGGTGCCCAGGTTCCCCAATGCCTTTCTGATCGTCGGCCCCTACGCCTACGCGCCGGGCTCCTATATCCCGCTGATCGAGTCCACCTCGGCGCACGCCGCCCGGGTGATCAAGGAGGCGCGGCGCCGCGGTGCGAGCAGGGTCGAGGTGAAGCAGGAACCGCACGATCGCTACTTCGCGCGCATGGACGAGCGGGCCAAACGGACCCACCTGTTCACGCAGGGCTGCGTCACCTCGAACACCTACTACATCAACTACCAGGGCGACGGGGCCGCGTTCCGGCCGTCGACCCAGCTCGAAATGTACTGGGAGAACCGGCATTTCCCGCTGGACGACTACCGGTACTCGCATTCGAACTCGGTGCGGGTCGCGGAGCTCCTGGCAGCTTCAGCGCCCGCTACGTCCGGTATCTGAAGAGGATCCGGCCGCGGGTGAGGTCGTACGGACTGAGTTCCACCAGGACCCGATCCTCCAGCGTGATCTTGATGTAGTTCTTCCGTACCTTGCCGCTGATGTGCGCGAGCACTTGGTGCCCGTTCGGTAGTCCGACCTTGAACGTGGCATTGCGCAGGCATTCGATCACATTGCCTTCGACTTCGATTGCTCCCTTTTTCATCGGCACACCAGCTCGAGGTTGCTGCTCACACGCCGGGCGCCGAGGCCGTCGAAGAGCGCCAGCGCGGCCGTGTTCGATGCATCGACCTCGGCCGATGCCTGCTGGATACCGGCGCTGTGCAGGCCGCCCAATACCTGGGCGAGCAAGGCGCGGGCCAGGCCGCGCCGATGCCGATCGGATCGGACCGCGAGCAGTCCGATCCGGGGCAGCCGGTGCACCTGCACCACGCGCACCAGCGCCACATACTCGCCGGATTCGGCTGCCACCGCGTATTTCGACGGGTCCGCCGGGGCGGTGAACATTTCGGCGGGCATCGACTGCCATCCGATGGTCGCGTCGATCTCGGCACGGATGGTGCGGTCCAGTGCCTGCAATGGACCCAGCTGTGCCGCACCGAGATTCACTATCGTGACGTCCGCCGGCGGAGATACCGCCCCGAGTCCCGTGACCCCGGGATCGGTGGGCACCAGGTACTCCCACTCGCGGCGGCGGACCAGAAGTCCGGCCCGCTCCCAGCTCGCCAGCAATTCGCGGTCGACCTCGTCGACCACCGTGTACAACGGCCTGGGCAGGTCCGGCAGCATGGCGGCGGCGATGCGGTCGAAGACCGCGTCGTGCCACGCGTCGATACTGAGGAAGAGTCGGCCGTCGGGCCTGCGCGAGGCTTCACCCCGGCCGATGACGCGGTCGTCTTCCAGAGCGTGCCATTGCAGCTCGGCGACCCGCGTGATGATTACTGCGGAAGAAGGTTTCATGACGTTGCCCCTTCGAGAGCGCTGCTGCGCTCCCGATGACAACCTGTGTCAATCGCCCGATCGTGCGAGGGGGGAGCGCCCAATGAATGTCGTGGTAATGGGACTCACCTCCTCAGGTCGTCGAACGGACTTGCCGAGGCTAGCAGCCCGAAGACATTGCGCCAACCCCTTTTTTCGCGCCGTCAGCACACCTGCCGATCCTGCGGGCCCGCGAACCCGGGGACCCACTTCGACACCAGATCCAGGAAGGGCCCCTCGGCGTCCAGCTGGGCGCATATGCCGATGATGCCGCCGAAGACCCGGGTGAACATGGCGTACTCGGGTTGATCCGCCGGCGCCTTCATGGCGCGGGCATTGGTGAGCGAGATGTTCTCCGGATCCAGCGAGCGGGCCACCGCTTCCTGCAGAAAAGCCCGGGTGAAATGGAAGTTCGCGCCGTCTATCCGCGCCACCACCGGTTCGATGCGCCGCTGGATGGGGGCCATATCGATCGCAGCGCCGGGCTTGACGAAACCCTCCTCGCGCAGAACCGCCTCCATGCCCGGGTAATCCACGGCCATGGCACAGCGCGCCAATCTCCCTACGGCACGCGGGATTCCGTGCGGCGTCTCGGTGCAGGCGCCGAAATCGATGACGCCGAGCCGATTGTCGGGCCGGAGCTGGAAGTTACCGGGATGCGGGTCGCTGTGCAGGCAGCCGACGCGCGCGGGTGAGCAGAGCGCGAACTCGGCCAGCAGCAGCGCGGCCCGATTACGTTCGGCGCGAGACCCATCGGCGATGATGCGGGACAGCGGCGTGCCGTCCATCCATTCGGTGACCATCACCTTGGGCGCGGCCGCGACCACGCGCGGGACGAAGAACTGCGCGTCCCCGGCGAAGACCTTGGCGAAGCGCCGCTGATACGCCGCCTCGATGCGATAGTCGAGCTCGTCCTCGGTGCGCGCCAGGAATTCCTCGATGAGCTGGCGGGCATTGGTACCGGCCAGGAGCGTGTTGAACGCACCCGAAACCATTTGCAGCATCTCGAGATCCGCGCGCAGCGATTCCTCGGCCTCCGGATACTGCACCTTGACCGCCACCTCGCGGCCGTCGTGCCAGACCGCGCGGTGCACCTGGCCGATACTGGCCGCGGCCACGGGGCGATCGTCGAAGCGGGTGAAGCGTTTACGCCAGCCGGTGCCCAGTTGCAGGTCCAGCATGCGGTGGGTGTCGGCCACCGGCATGGGCGGGGCTTCCTGCTGCAAACGGGTCAGCGCATCGCGGAAGTGGTCCGCGAAGCGCGGTGGCACCCCGGCCTCGGCGACGCTGAGCGCCTGGCCGAGTTTCATGGCGCCGCCCTTGAGTTCACCCAGGACCGCGAAGACCTGTTCGGCGGCATTGTCGAGCATCTCGTCGGTGACGGTGCCGCGTTCGGCGCCTGCCAAGAGGATCTTTCCGGTGGCGGCCACGCGCTGGGCCATGAGGGTGGCGGGGATCCTCGCCACCTTCGCCATGCGGGTGATGCCTTTTCTCCTGAGTCCGGCCACGTTGCCGTTCCTTCCGCCGCGCGAGACGCTGTGATCTGCAGCACTCCCGTCCCAGACAGTTTACGAGAGATTTCCGGGCAGGTCGATCACATGCAGGTCACCACGGTCGTAGCGTCATTGGCGCGGTAGCGCGATCGTGGCCGCTACGGCCCGGTGGTCGGGGCCCGGAAAGCGATGGACGGACGCGCCGACCGGGTTCAGGCCACGGGTCAGAATGTGGTCCAGGCGAGCCAGCGGGAACGCTGCCGGCCAAGTGAAGCCCGGCCCGGCGGGCTGGACTTCCGTGTAGCCCGGGGCGAAGCCCGGCCAGTGCCGGTCCGTCGCGGGCGTGTTGAAATCGCCCGCCACCATCACGCGCTCGGCGCGCTCGGCCGCCAGGGCACGGGACAGCACTTCGAGGCCGTGATCGCGAGTAGCGGTGTCGCCCGGCCGGATCGACGGCAGGTGGACGACATACATCACGACATCGCCCTGCGGCGTGGCGATATGGGTGCGCAGCCCGCGGTGCCACTCGAGCCCGACATCGGCGGCCGTGGTGCCGGAGGTCGGGTATCGACTCCACAGGGCCACGGTGCCGATCTCCTCGCGGTACGGATAGGCCGCGTCCAGAACCTCTTGCACCGGTACACGGTCCCCCGCGGCGAGCTCCTGCACCGCGACCAGATCGGCGTCGGTGGCCACCAGGGCGCGTGCCGTGGCGGTGGGAGAACTGTTCTGTGCGAACAGATTCTGCGTAACCACCCGCAGCTCGGCGCCCGGCGGGCTCGCGATGGCACGCGCCTCCGGGGCCCACCAGGATCCGAACATGTAGGCCCACACCAGAACCGGCGCGAGAGTGACCGCCGCACCGGCCGGGCAGCGGCACAGCAGTGCTGTCAATGCGAGCGCCGGAGCCGCTAGGACCAGCCAAGGGGCTGCGGTATCGACGGCAACGCCGAGGCCGTAAACATCGGGCACCCACTCGTGCCCGATCAGCAGCACCGTGAGCAGTACCGACCCGAGCCCGAACATGACCGTGCGCGTCCTCATTGCGCGGGGCACAATCGCCGCGGGGCCGCATCGCCCTTCAGCTGGGCATCGACACAACCGCCGGGCAGACCGTTGTATTCGCGGGTGCCGAAGTTGGCCGTCACTGTCAGGTCGCCATCACCGAAGACGGTGCGTTGCACGAGATGATCTCCGGTCAGCCAGCGAAAGTCGGTCATGGGCAGCGTGCCCGTCCGCTCGTGCAGCGGTGCGAAGAACTGTTGCAGACGGGCGATCTCAGCTCCGTGTGCGTCGATGGTGGCGCGATCCAGCGCGAAATTCAGTGGCGTCTGATTGAGGATCGCGGTGAGCGCGCGCATCGTCTGCTGTTGCGGCAGTTTGTAATACGACAGTTCCCAGCGATCGGCATTGACCAGTGAATCGTGCAGCACCGTCTCGTACAAGGGCACCCGATACGCCGGATCGAACATGGCCTCGGCCAGGTCCGGGGGCAGATCCACGGGCTGGAAGAAGGCGCGCGGCGCGCCGGCCGGGTAGTACGCACCCCACACCTGCTTGTCCCGCTCGAACTTCCACAGCCGATCCGAAATCGGGTTCTGGGCACCGTGATCGAAGGCGAGCACGGGTGCGGCCCAGCTGCCCGCCGCCTCCGAACCCAGCACCGTCTTGCGATCGTCGGCCAGCCAGCGCATCCGGGTCAGCCGGTTGTCGCGGTCCTGCTGCTCGGTCATCGGATGGCCGGGGCTGTGGTCGGTGTAGAACTCACCCGCGGCATCGACATCCAGGAAGTAGCTGTCCGCGCCATTGGCGGTCACCTGGGCGTAGCGGTCATGGTAGAGCTGCGGATCCTGCTGCAGGACCTGGGAACTCAGATAGCAACCGCGACCACCGAAACCGGTCTCGGGGGTGCCGTCGGCGTGGTGGACGCAGCCGTCCGGCCACAGCGTGCCGGGCCAGCGCGAGCCGGGATTGTCGGCCGTGGCCGGGTCCTGGGCGTTGTCGTACGAATCGTAGGGGCCCGCAAGGTATCCCGCGTCTTGGGCAGCCTTGACGGCTGCGGCGGACATGGGCCGGTCGTCGGAGTCGTAGCCCAGCCACATGCGGCTCACGCCGAGATCGTGCAGTTTGCGCACCGTGTCGGGGTCGCGGCCGTCGCCCCACAGGTAGGCGTGGAACGCCCCGAGCAGGCGGCCGATCCGCGGGTTCGCGGCGATCTTGTCACGCAGCGAACGGAATTGGCCCTCCTCGATGAGCTGGGCGCGGTAGTCGCGAGCCGCGGCGACCGGTGAATCGTCGGTCAGCGCGAAGCTCACCGTGTAGTTGCCGGTCCCGTCCTGCGGCGCGAAATCGTGTGCGCCACTGGCCAGCAGGCGGCCGCCGGCCGAGTTCACGGTGAGGCTGCTGCCGATATCGGTGGGGACCGCATAGGCCACCCCGCGCCCGCCCAGCGTGTAACCCCAGAACGGCATGGTCAATCCCGAAGTGAGCGAGAGCGGCTCACCGACCAGACCGGTGTCCGGGCCGTTCCAGAACGCGTCGCGCACCGGCATCGAGAGTCCCTCGCCCCGCGGGATCTGCAGTGCCGCGGCCGCGGGGTCGCCACCGGTGACCGGCCACACCAGCTTTCCGTCGCGATCGCTCTGCACGGTGACCCGTAGCCGCCCCTCCGCGGTGGTCGCGGTGACGGTCAGCCCGTGCGCGGGATAGGACCAGCGGGCCCGGCCGCCGTCGATCTGCACCGGCCCGGCGGCACCGAGGGCATCCACCGCGGCCGCCGACAACTCGTACCGCTGCCCGGCCGCGTCCGCGGTGACCGCGAGCGAGGTGGTGTCGATCTGCGCCGTCCCGCTCCCGATGGGGATAACCACACGATCGCCGGCAATCCGGACCGCGGTCGTTCCGGTGTCGTGTCCGCAGGCCGCGAGGCCCGCCGTCGTCACCGAGAGAACGGCCAGCACGGCGGCGGCCCGGTGTTGTCTGCGCTGTCTCATGGCTGCCACCGTGACGGCCCGACATGAAAGCTCGATGAGAAATCCCAGGTGCCGTCGTCCGTATCATCCGTGTGGTGCGTGTATTGGTGGTCGAGGACGAAGCCGCGGTCCGGGATGCCCTGGTCCGGGCCCTGACGGCAGAGGGCTACGAAACCCGGGGCGTCGGCGACGGTGCGACCGCACTCATCGAGGTTGCCAAATGGCAGCCGGAGGCACTGGTGCTGGATGTGGCCATGCCGTTCATGGACGGTCTCACCGCCTGCCGCACGCTGCGCGGCCGCGGGGACCGCACGCCGATTCTCATGCTCACCGCCCGCGATGCGGTGGCCGATCGCATCGAGGGCCTGGACGCGGGCGCAGACGATTATCTGGTGAAGCCGTTCGATCTGGACGAGTTGCTGGCACGGGTGCGGGCACTGCTGCGGCGCACCTACCCGGAGGACGGCGCGGTGCTGTCCGCCGCGGATCTGGTGATGGACACCGCCGCGCACACCGTGCGGCGCGGGTATCGCGATATCGACCTCAGCCGAACCGAATTCGCGCTGCTGGAAGTGCTGCTGCGCAATACCGGACAGGCCTTGCCGCGTGAGACGCTCATCGATCGGGTGTGGGGACACCAGTCCTCCAATTCGCTGGAGGTCTACATCCGCTATCTGCGACGCAAGGTCGAAGCAGACGACGAGCCCGCACTCATTCACACCGTGCGAGGGGTCGGCTACCGGTTGGGGCCCGCGTGAAACGGCTCGGGCTGCGGGGGCGGATCGCCGTATTCTTCGTGCTCGCAATGGCATTGGCGCTGGCGGGGATGGGGACCGCGGCCTATATCGTGGTCGGGCACGAGCTGAACAGCGCCCTGGATCTGGGGCTGCGCCGCCAGGCGACGCGCATCGTCCGGCAGTTCCCCGTCGAACCGTCCGTCGCGACGCTCTCCGGATCCTGCCGATACCTGGCCGCGCCGAGCTGTGTACAGGTCGTGAACGCCGGCGGTGCCATCGAATCCGAGGATCAGCCGGACGCCACCCTGCCGGTGAGTGCCGAAACACGCGCTGTCGCAGCCGGTTCCGCGCCCCCGTTCCTCAGTGATGTCACCGTCGACGGCTTCCGCCTGCGCATGTACACCGAGCAGCTGCAGCCGGGACGGGCGGTCCAGGTCGCGCAGCGCTCGGACACGGTGGATACCGGTCTGCGGCGGATGGGCCTGGCCCTGCTGACGGCCGCGCTCGCGGGGACCGCGCTCGCCACCGTGGTGGGCGTCGTACTCGCCCGCCGCGCACTGGCTCCCGTGGCCGCGCTGACCGAGGCCGCCGAAAGGGTGGCGCGCACCAGGGATCCCGATCAGCAGATCACGGTGACGGGTTCGGATGAGCTGGCCCGGCTGGCCGTCAGCATCAACACCATGCTCAGCGAGCTGGACTCGGCCCTGACCGGTGAACGCGAAGCCCGTGCCGCCCAGCAGCGGCTGATCGCCGATGCCTCACACGAGTTGCGCACGCCACTCACCGTGCTGCGCACCGAAATCGACCTGTTGTGCCGGGCGGACCGGATAGCGCCGGAGCAGCTCGCCGAGACCGCGGCCGCGCTGCGGGTGCAGTCGGAGGAATTGTCCGGCCTGGTCGGCGATCTCATCGACCTGGCGCGGGCCGACGATCCCGGCGCGATCCGGGAGCCGCTCGAGGATCTGCGCCTCGACAGCCTGGTGGCGTCCTGCGTGGAGACGGCCCGAAGGCATTGGCCCGCAATCGATTTCGAGACGGATTTGGAGCCGGCGACGGTCCAGGGCGTGCATCGCGCATTGTCCCGGGCCGTCACCAACCTGCTCGATAATGCCGCCAAGTTCAGTCCGGCCGGTGCCACGGTCACGGTGACCGTGGGCGATGACCGGTTGACCGTGCGCGACAACGGGCCGGGCATCGCATCCGAGGATCTCCCGCACGTGTTCGACCGCTTCTACCGCTCGGCATCCGCCCGGGCCACCGCCGGTCACGGGCTCGGTCTGGCGATCGTCGCGCATGTCGCCGAGTCGCACGGCGCGCAGGTCACCGTGGACTCCGCGCCCGGCCGGGGTACCGAATTCCGGCTCGGCTTCCCGGCCGCAACCGCTACACCAGCTGCGGCAGCCGAGCCCCGGCCCTGATCCCGCGCAGGCGGTATTCCTGCGGCGGGCAGTCGTTCCAGCGCCGGAACGCCCGGATGAAGGAGGCGGCCTCCGCATAGCCGAGTCGCGCCGCCACCTGTTCGGTGGTCATATCGGTGTGGTCGAGCAGTTCCTCGGCCAGCATCTGCCGGACCTCGTCGAGCAGTGCGCGGAAGGAGGTCCCCTCTTCGTTGAGCCGTCGCGACAGGGTGCGTGAGCTCATGAAGAGATCCGCCGCGACCGCCGTCTGATCCGGGATCTCACCGGGATTGCGTACCAGCAGGTTCCGTACCGTGCCCGCGACGCCGTCGAGCACGCGGCGGCGGGACAGCAGATCGCGGCAGAGCTGTTCGCATGTTTTGCGGGCCCATTCGCTGGCCTGGGGTAGCGGAATATCGAGGCATTCGCGATCGAAGACCACTTCGTTGGCGGGTCCGCCGAAGTCGGGCTCCATCGCGAAGACATTCACGAATCGCGTCGTATCCACCGGCGCGGAATGCTGGAATACTATGCGGCGCACCGGGATCACCGAATGGAAGAGCTCGCGGGAGAGCACCCGCATGCCACTCATGACGCGTTCGGTGACGAACGGGCGTACGTCTTCGGGCACCTCGCGGTCGTCGAACACCACGCGCGCGTCCCGGCCCGATTCCGCCAGGCTCAGCCGCCCGAAGACGAATTCCAGATCGACGTAGCGCAGCGCCACTTCGAAGGCGTCGCGCGGGGTGCGGCTGCTCAGCAGGGCGAGTCCCCAGGGGCCGTAGAGCGAGAGGTGGTGACGCCGGCCCGCCTCGACGCCGAGGCCGGGTTCGGCGCCGAATCGGGTGAGCAGGGCGCGGATCACCATGAGTTCCTGCCGCGCGGTGACGGCGGCGTCGGGATCGGCGATGACCTCGGGCAGCAGGCCGGTACCGGCCAGGCAGTCCGCGGTCGGCATGCCTCGTTCCTCCGCGAGCCGCGTCAGAATGTGCACGCTGGAGGTATTTCTCAATCGGTCCCAGTCGAACATGTGCCTACTGCCTGCTGTCCTCATCGACATCCCACCGATCACCCCCGACCGGTCGGTGTGTCCCACCCTACACAAATGGGTGTTTCGGATCGTAACGGATACCGGGGCGAATCCACCTGCGAATCCTCCGCAGACCCAGGCCACTCGAGGGCCCGCTGGCTATCTGCGAGTTTCCTGGGTGCAGGTCTGTTGCTCCGCAGCAGATCACCGTGGCGGCGCGGCGGCGGGAAAGGTTCTCCACCGCCGCCGGCAGCAAATCAGAAACGAGAATGCCGTTGTCAGCATCGATTTCGCTTGCGAACTTGCGAGGGGCCACGCGACGGCGCGCCGTGATTCGTCACGTAACGCGGGTCCCACCAGGACGATGGAACGGCATCGGGGACAGCCGACTTTCAGCTATCGAGGAATTCCCACTATGAGCGCACCTGCCATTTTGATCGTTGTTGTGCTGGCAGCGGCCGCATTCGGTATCGGCGTCTGGCTGGGGGTGCGCTCGGCCGTCGGCGAGAAACCCCCCACGCGCAAGGGAGTGCGCTGCATTCCCACCCGAACGCACTAACGTCGTGCTGCATGAGCAGCAATACGACTCGCACCGTAGTGGTGACCGGCGCCTCGTCGGGGATCGGGAAGGCTACCGCCGCCGCCTTCGCGGCGCAGGGCCACAAGGTCATCGGGACCAGCCGCAACCCGGACTCCATCGTGCCGGCGGATCGGGTGAACGGCGTCGAATACCGGGCGCTGGATCTTACCGACGGTGATTCGATCGCGCGGTTCGCGGCCGAACTCGGCGCCGTCGACGTGCTCGTCAACAATGCGGGCGAAAGTCAGGCGGGGCCGCTGGCCGAGCTGCCGACCGCGGCCATCGAAAGGCTGTTCCAGCTCAATGTGTTCGGCGCGGTGACCCTCACCCAGGCCGTGCTGCCCGGTATGCGGGAGCGCGGGTACGGGCGGATCGTCATGGTCGGGTCCATGCTGGGCAGCTTTCCTATGCCGTACCGGTCGTCGTATGTGGCCACCAAGGCCGCCGTGCGCGGCTTCGCGACCGCGGCCCGGTTCGAGGAATCCCCGTTCGGGGTGTGGATCACGACCGTGGAACCGGGGCAGATCGATACCGGGCTCGCCGAGCGGCGCACCAAGTATCTGAACGAAGGTTCGCCGCACACCGCGGAATTCACGAAGTTCATGGCGACGCTCGATGCGAAGATGTCGAAAGGCATCACCCCGCAACGGGTTGCGCGCATCATCGTGGCCGCCGCCGAGGCGGAGCGGCCGAAACCGCTGTATGCCGTGGGCAGCAACGCACCGGCCCTGTTCGCGGTGCGGCGCATCCTGCCGCGCACCGTCATGGAACGGCTCATCGCCGCGGCCCACGGCTTGAAGCGCTGATACGCCTCTTCCGGCACCGAGAACTCAGTCCGCCAATTTCAGGTCGCGGCCGATGATTTCGCGCATGATCTCGGAGGTGCCGCCGTACACGCGGGTGATGCGCGCATCGGCGGCGGCCCGCGCGATGGGGTATTCGCGCATATACCCGTAACCGCCGAACAGCTGCTGGCACTTATCGATACAGCGGAACTCCATTTCGGAGGCCCACAGTTTGGCCTTGGCCGCATCCGCCGGCGTGAGCCGCCCGGCATTGAGTTCGAGCACGCACTTGTCGACGAACGCCTCGGCCACCGAGATCTCGGTCGCGACATCGGCGAGCGCGAACTTGGTGTGCTGGAAGCCACCGATGGCCTGCCCGAACGCCTTTCGCTCCCGCACGTAGTCGATGGTGGTGTGCAGCGCGACACGAGCCCGCGCCAGGCAAGCCACCGAGATCTGCATCCGCTCCTGGGGCAGGTTGCCCATCAGGTATTCGAAGCCGCGACCGACCTCGCCCAGGACGTTCTCCTTGGGGACGCGCACATCGGTGAAACTCAGTTCGGCTGTGTCCTGCGAGTGCAGGCCGAGCTTGTCGAGATTGCGACCGCGTTCGAAGCCTGCCATGCCGCGTTCCAGTACCAGCAGCGTCACGCCCCGATGCCGCTCCGCGGAAGTGCGTACCGCGGTGATGACCAGATCGGCATTGATGCCATTGGTGATGAAGGTCTTGGCCCCGTTCACCAGGAAGTGGTCACCCATATCGATTGCGGCCGTGCGGATTCCGGCCACATCCGAACCGGCGCCCGGCTCGGTCATGCCGATCGCGCCGATCAGCGTGCCGGCGACGAAGCCGGGCAGCCAGCGCGCCCGCTGCTCCTCGGTCGTCAGGTTCACCAGGTACGGCGTGCAGATGTCATTGTGCAGCGCGAAGTTCAGGCCCACCCCGGCGCAGTCGCCGGCCATGAACTCCTCGATGAGGATCTGATTGAACCGGAAATCGCGCACCCCGAGCCCGCCGTACGCCGGCGGCACCGCGAACCCGATCAGCCCCAGCTCCCCCGCCCGCGCGAACACCGAGCGCGGCACGATTCCGGCCTCCTCGAACTCGAGGTAGTGCGGCGCCACCTCTTTGCGCACGAATCCTCGTGCCAGCTCCGCGAATGCCAGGTGATCGTCGCCGTAATGCCCACGTTCCATGGACCCCATGGTCCGGGACCGACCGCATCCCGGACCAGAGAATCCCGGCCACACTCAGTTCGTCGCGGGCGGATTCTTCAGCAGCTGCTGAGCCAGCGCCTTGCCCAGGGTGTACTGATTGTCGAGCGCCACCTGGAAACCACCGCTCGTCTTGTCGAGGTGATCGACCACCGATTGGCCCGGGTACGGCTGGTCGAAATTGCTCATGGTGCGCAGCGACAGGTACCGGTTCAGGTAGCCGTGGGCCTGCAGTGCTGTCGCGGTGGCATTGTCTTCCATCTGCGTCGTGCAGTAGGTGCCCGCGCCCTTGGTGCGCAGATTCATGATGTACCCGGCGGTGTCGGAGAGCGGCTTGCCGGAGTAGAAGTCGTCACCGGTCATGGTGTCGCACTTCATGACCTGGGGCGTGCGGCCCGCCTGGCCGGGGTAGAGCGCACGTTCGGCGGCAGCCTCGGGACTGTCGGCCAGCTTCACGTCCTGCGCCCAGCCGAATGCCTTGTCCACCAACGCCGTATCGAGCTGGTAGGCATCGGTGTTGTAGTCCTCGACCGGCCGATAACCGAAGGGCACGCCCGGCGCCTCGGCGGGTTCGAGATGGTTCCCGAGGTCGAAGTCCACCACCCAGCGGGCCAGCGCGGCGCCGCCGAGGGTGCCCTGTTCCGGCGGGGTGCCCGCAATGCCGGCGGTCAGGAAGTAGGCATGCGAGAAGTCGAACTTGTCGCTGTTGAGAACGGCCATCATGGTGGTGGCGGCGTTGGCCTTGCCCTGGCCGGTTTCGGCCACGCACAGCTTGTCCGCATTGCAGCGCACGGGCTTGAACGCGCCGGGCACGTCGACGGTGGTGGGCAGCTGCTCGTTCTTCAGCCACACCTGGTTCTCCGGATCGAACATGGTGATGACCAGGACGCCGACATCGATCTTGCCGGAATCGCTCTTGGATCCGGAGGAGCAGCCGGCGAGGGCCAGCGCGGCCACTCCCAGCGCAATCGCTACTTTCTGGCAACGGTTGGTCATCCGATGAGGATAGGCGACACTTCGGATGGCACAAAGGTTCCCCGGTCCCGAGCGATCCACCCGGGGCCGGGGAACCCTGTGCGCGCACCATCGGACATGCGGTGGCGAACTACTGCCGTACCTCGAGCACGGTGCCCGCGGCCACGGTCAGCCCGCCCTCACGGACGGCGAAGCCGAGGCCCGGCTCCAGCGGCACCGGACGGCTGAGCGTGACCGCCATCTCGACGGTCTCACCCGGCAGCGCCCGGCCCTCGGGCAGCACCACATCGCCGACCACGTCACCCGTACGCAGGTAGAACTGCGGCCGGTAACCGGTCGTGATGGGCGTGCGCCGCCCGCCCTGCGCCGCCGACAGCAGGTGCACGCGCGCGGTGAACTCCGCGTGCACGGCCATGCTGCCGAGCGCCACCACCACCTGCCCGCGCTGCACCTGACCGCGCTGCACCCCGCGCAGCAGCATGGCGATATTGTCACCGGCCTGCGCGGATTCCATGGTGCGGCCGAAGGTTTCGATGCTGGTCACCACCGACTCCAGCTCACCGCCGTAGCCGAGCACCGAGATCCGGTCGCCCACCCGGACGAGGCCGCGCTCCACCGCACCGGTCACGACGGTGCCGCGACCGGTAATGGTGAGCACGTTCTCCACCGGCATGAGGAACGGCGCGTCGGTGTAGCGCACGGGCATCGGGATGTACTCGTCGATCGCGTCGAGCAGCCGCAGCAACTGCCCCGACCAGTACTCGTCGCCCTCGAGCGCGCGCAGCCCGGAGACCGGCACCACCGGCAGGTTGTCGCCGTCGTATCCGTTGGCGGACAACAGCTCCCGCACCTCCAGCTCGACCAGCTCCAGCAGTTCGCCGTCGCCGTCTCGGATATCAGCCTTGTTGAGCGCGACCACGATGTGCTCGACGCCGACCTGCCGGGCCAGCAGCACGTGCTCGGCGGTCTGCGGCATGATGCCGTCGTGCGCCGAGACCACCAGGATGGCGCCGTCCAGCTGCGCCGCACCCGTGATCATGTTCTTCACGAAGTCGGCGTGGCCGGGCATGTCGACGTGCGCGTAATGCCGTGTGGCCGTTTCGTATTCGACGTGCGAGATATTGATGGTGATGCCGCGCTCGATCTCCTCCGGCGTCCGGTCGATGCGGTCGAACGGGACGAAGGCGCTGCCGCCCCGCTCGGCCAGCACCTTGGTGATGGCGGCGGTCAGGGTGGTCTTGCCGTGGTCGACGTGACCCATGGTGCCTATGTTGAGGTGCGGCTTGGTGCGGACGTAGGCCTGCTTGGCCATGATGAGTTCTCCATCCGGAGCAATGATTCGCGCTGCACGAATGCGTGCATGAGCGCCAGGACCTCAGCGACTTGCCACCTTCCCCGACCGAGGTCCCGGGGACGTCCCGGAGAAGGTCAGCTTCGTGCGCCGTCGAATGCGGATGCAGATGCAGCTGCGGATGCCACCAGGGCAAGCGCAGGGAGGTGGAGCGCAGCCATCGCGCCCGCGACTGCGGGGAATGCGGCGATGGACTGCGAGAACATGCGGGACATACTGCCGCGTGGGAGCCGTGCTGCGCCAGTTATTTTCGCGAGGGCTCAGCGCCAGTTATTTTCGCGAAGGCTCGGCGCCAGCTATATTCGCGAAGGCTCAGCGGCGGCACTCGACGCAGTGAGGCGGCCGGCCACGAACTCGGCGAAGATCAGCACCCAGACCGCCACGGCCACCGCCAGCAGCACCTTCCCGAGCGTCTGCGCCCAGTGCAGGTGCAGGGCCGCACCGGTCGACAGTGCCGCGGCGGCCGTCATGCCGAGCGGGAACACGGTGGCCCAGCGACGCACGTTGTAGCCCGGCCGGAACCGGATCACCTCGGCCACAACCAGTATCACGTACAGCACGAGATTCGCCGCGAACAGCGCCAGCGTCACCGCCCGCAGAATCGTGTGCGGCGTTCCCGTCCAGTGTTGCCAGGCAACGAGTTTCGCCCCCGCCAGCGCCGAGATGGCGAGCGCGCCGGTCATGACCCACTGGTCCCCCGCGTCGCGCCAGATCTGCGTGACGTCGAAATGGGTGAAGGCCAGCGGGTACAGCACCAGTCCGAGCACGAAGCACACCAGCGCCGCCACGATCAGCCAGTCGCCGACACCGGCCGCCGCGAGAGTGGCCGCCAATACCGCCAGACCTTGGGTCGAGACGCAGACCAGGAACGCCGCACCCGGCATTCGCCGCTGCCAATGCCGGATCACCAGGACCAGCAGCACCGGCCACAGCACCGCCGCCACGACGAGCAGCGCGGTGGCCACGAAATGCCAGCCCAGCAGGGAGATCCGGGTGCCGAGCACGGTGGTCGCGGCCACGGCGGTCAGTGCCGGCGGAGTGTCCGCCTCCGTCTCCCACCGATCGTGGCTCCATAAGAGTCGATAGGCGAAATCGCCTGCCAGTACCACCCATACGAGCGCCGCGAGCACCAGCGCGACCAATGAGGCCGTGTCGTATCCGGTGAGATGCAGCCCGACGGACAGGATTCCGGTGGCCATGACGAACGCACCGGCGGCCGGCGGTAACTCCCGCCACCACTGGGCCGAGTCGCCCGCACCGCTGAGAGTGAGCACGGTGTACGCGGCCGCGGCCAGGATGATGAGCGCCGAAACCAGCAGTGCCACATCGAGTCCGTGGTGGAAGGCGGCGGTGGCGGTCCGCAGCACCTCGCTCACCTTCGAGGCGTATTTCAGTTCGGTGGCCAGGTCGATCCCGGAGGGTATGCGTCCGCGCTCGACGGCATCGATGGCAATGGGCTGCAGGCTGTCCGGCAGCCCGAGCTGAGTCAGCCGCGTCTTCAGGTCGGCGGTCAGGAACGCATTCACCAGTGACCCGAGCACGGCGACGCCGACGGCCGCACCGACCTGGCGCATGGTGTTGGTGGCGGCGGCCGCCATGCCCGAATGCTCGGCGGGTACCCCGGTCAGCACCGCGGAGGTCAGCGGTACGACGGCGATGCCGAAGCCGAGCCCGGCGACCGCGAGCGTGGCCGCCAATGGCCCGAATTGCACTGTGCCGTCGAGCGAATGGCGGGTCAGCAGGATGCCCGCCGCGCCCACCACGCAGCCGGTGACCATCGGTGCGCGGGCATCGGTGCGCGCCACCCAGAATCCCGCGCCCAGCGCACCCACCATGATGGCCACGGCCATGGGCGCGAACACCGCCGCCGTGCGCCCGGCCGAATAGTGGATCATCACCTGCAGATACAGCGCGGTGAAGAAGAAGATCGAGAAGACTCCGAAGTACACGGCGAAGGCGACCACCAGCGCGCTGCGCACCGGCGGCAGCCGCAGGTAGCGAAAGTCGAACACCGGGTTGCGGACTCGCGTCTCGACCGCGACGAAGGCGAGGAAGGCCAGTCCGCCGAGTACGAACAGCCCGATCACCGCGGGCGAGCCGTAGCCGCGGTCCTCCCCCGAGATGGCGGCGTAGATCAGGCAACCCAGGAACACCGGCCCGAGCAGGAACCCGCCCCAATCGATGGATCCGGGTCGCGGATCGGCGCTTTCCGGTACGTACCGCAGTGCGGCGGCGAGCACCACCACCCCGATCACCAGGTTGAACCAGAACACCGAGCGCCATCCGTAGGCGCCGACCAGCACACCGCCGAGCACGGGACCGGCCGCGAGCGCGAGGCCGGATACCGCCGCCCAGACGCCCAGCGCCTTGGCGCGTGTCCGGGCCTCGGGAAAGATCTGCCGCAGCACCGACAGCGTGCCGGGTTCGGAGGCCGCCGCCCCGACACCCATGACCGCGCGGCCGGCGATGAGCATGGGCACGCTGGTCGCCAGGGCCGAGAGCACCGATCCCGCGCAGAAGATGGCCAGTCCGGCGATCATCACCCGTTTGCGCCCCCACCGGTCGCCCAGTGATCCGGCGGCCAGCATGAGGCTCGCGAACACCAGTGTGTAGGCATTGACGACCCATTGCAGCAGCATGACGTCGGTGCTGAGTTCGGAGCGGATATCGGCGAGCGCGACGCTCACCACGGTGGTGTCGAGGAAGGTGACGAACAGGACCGCGGTGACCGTGGCCAAGGCGATGCCCGGCCGTCTCGTCCTGGCCGGCGCGTCGTTCATGGTCGCCACCGGCTCAGGCTACTTCCCGGCCCCGACCCGCCTCGGAACTTTCGGTGTCGGCGCGTCGCGGCGGATATGAACAGCAGGCGGCTCGGCGGTTTTGCCGATGCGGCCCCCGCTGAAATGTGACGGTGATGGTGTCCCTCTAAACTCCCGGACGGGGAGGTCGGTTTGTTGAGGTTTGCCGTACTGGGCGAGGTCCGCGCATGGCGCGGGGACCGGCCCTTGGATCTGGGTCCGCCGCAGCGGCGCGCGGTGCTCGCGGCCCTTTTGCTGCGCGGGGGCAAGGCGGTCACCGCAGCCGAATTGGTCGAGGGCATCTGGGGTGAGGACCCGGTATTGCGCGCGGTGCCCGCGCTGCGCACCCACGTGGCCAAGCTGCGGCGCGAACTGGAACCCGACCGCGTGAATCGCGGGCCGTCCACCCTGCTGGTCTCCATCGGCGACGGCTATGCCCTGCGGCTGCCGCCGGGCGGCACCGATATCGACCGGGTCGAGACGCAGGTGCAGACCGCCGAACGACTGCGCGACGACGATCCGGCCGCCGCCCGCGCGACCCTCATCGCGGCCCTGTCCACCTTCGAAGGCGCGGCACTGGGCGGGCTGCCCGGCCCGTTCGCGGAACGGCAGCGGGCGCGGCTGGAACAGTGGCGGCTCGCCATTCTCGAAGACCGCCTCGCCCTGGACATCCAAATCGGCCGCGGCGCCGAGGCGGTGGCCGAACTCGGGCCGCTCATTCAGGAACATCCACTGCGCGAGCGCTTCCGCGTGCTGCTCATGACGGCCCTCTATCACGGCGGGCGGCAGGCCGAGGCGCTCGAGGAGTACGCCCGCGCGCGCCGCGCACTGGTCGACGGCGTCGGCGTAGAACCAGGCCCGGAACTCACCGAGGTGCACGCGCGCATCCTGCGCGCGGAACTGCCGCCCGTCCTGCGGCCCGCGCGCGCCGTGCACACCCCGGCCCAATTGCCGCCCGACATAGCCGATTTCACCGGCCGCTCGCGGGCCGCCGCGGAGATCGCCGCCGAGCTGACCGGCGCCGGCGGCACGGTCGCCATCTCCGCGCTCGCCGGGATGGGCGGCGTGGGCAAGACCACCCTCGCACTGCATGTCGCGCATCGGGTGCGCGACCGGTTCCCGGACGGCCAGCTGTATGTGAACCTGCGCGGGGCCGATGCCGCACCCGTATCCCCCGGCGATGCCCTCGGCGGCTTCCTGCGCGCGCTCGGTGTGGCCGAGGGCGATATCCCCCAGGCCGTCGACGAACGCGCCGCACAATTGCGAACCCTGGTGTCCGACAAGCGGATTCTGGTGGTCCTGGACAATGCCCGCGACAGCGCCCAGGTGCGTCAGCTGTTGCCGGGCACCCCGGGCACCGCGGTCCTCATCACCAGCCGCTCGGCGCTCACCGAACTGCCCGCGGTGCGGCGCACCCGCCTCGATGTGCTCGAGCGCGAGGAGGCCATGACTCTGCTGACCCGCATTGTCGGCGTGGAAAGGGTTGCGGCCGAACGCATTGCGGCCTACGCCATTGTGGACCTGTGCGCGTTCCTGCCGCTGGCGGTGCGCATTGTCGGGGCGCGGCTGGCGGTGCGACCGCAATGGTCCATCGCCTCGCTGGCCGATCGGCTGGCCGACGAGGGTCAGCGCCTGGAGGTCCTGCAAACGGGCGATCTCACGCTCGCCGCGGCCTTCCACATCGGCTACGCCCAGCTGCGCTCCGAACAGGCCAGGGCCCTGCGCACCTTGGCGCGCGCCGAGGTGCCGGATTTTCCGCTGGACGGCGCGGCCGCGGTGCTGGGCGTGCCGGTGGCGCAGGCCGAATACCTGTGTGAGTCACTGGTGGATCTGAGTCTGCTGGAGACCACCGCGCCCGGCCGCTACCGCTTCCATGATCTGCTGCGGCTGTTCGCGCGCGGGCTGCCCGGCGAAGAGGAGAGCGCCGTGCTGGCCCGGCTGCTCGACTACTACCTGGCGAGCGCCAAAAACCTTTTCAGCACACTGGAATACAGCAATACCTCGCTGCACCTGGTGCCGACCACCGTGCCGGGGCACGTCTTCGCCACCGGCGCCGACGGTCAGCTCTGGAACGATCTCGAGCGCCCGGCGGTCATCGCCCTGCACCGGCAGGCCGCGCGGGTCGGTGGCCGATCCGTCGCCGTGGCCGCCGATCTCGCCTGGGTGATGGCCGAATTCATGGATGCCGGCACCTGGGCCCGCGAGCTCGGCGACAGTCTGAAGGCGCTGCTGCACACCGCGATCGCGGCGCACGACACCGGCAGCGTGCGCCGCCTGCGGGTGGCGATCGGGGCCATGCTGCTGGTGGGACTCGGCGAGGTGGCGGCGAGTCTCGAGTTCCTGCAGCCCCTTTCCCAGCCCGCCGACTACATCGATCGGCGGCTGCAGCTGCTGGCCGAGATCCTGCTCGGGGTCGCGGACCGGCGGCTGGGCAATACCAAGGACTCGCACCGGCACTACGCCAACGCGGTGGCGCTGACCCGGTCGCTGGGCGATCTCTCACTGGAGGCGTGGATTCTCGCGCTGGCCACCCGGACGCTGTGTGAGTCCGGCCAGTACGAGGAGGCGCTCGCGGTGGCGGCCCGAGCCATCGAACTGGCCGACAAATCCAGCAATCCGGTCGCCCGCGGCTGGGCCACGCACGAGCTGGCGGCCACCCGGTCCATGCTCGGCGAGCACGCGGCGGCGCTGGAATTGGCCGCCGCGGCCGTGGAACTGGCCCGGCACAATGGCATCCGGCTCTGGGAGGGCTGGGCCCGCACCCGGCTGGCCCAGATCAATCTGCGCGCGGGTGATCTCGCCACCGCCGAACAGGAGGCCGCGCAGGCCACGGACCTGCTGCGCAAGGCCGCGGACCCGCTGGACCGCGCCCGCGCCATGGTGGTGCACGCGGCCGTGCTCGCGGCGCGGGGCGAGCAGCGGGACGCCGAGCGCGAGCAGGCCGGGGCCGCGGCGATATTCCGCCGCGCCGGTCTGCCCGCGCCGACGCTGGACAGCCTCTACGTACCGGGCCCGATCTCCTGACAGCGAACGTTTATTCGCTGTTTATTCACGCCTGGCAGGGTAGGCGGCAACGTCACGATCGGCGAGACATGCCGGTGGCGTCGGGTGCGGTCATGCCGCGTGCGTACGAGGGGTCCGCACGCGCCGCATGGTCGGCCAGCAGGTCACCGATCCGGCGCAGTTGCGCGGTGCCCGAACCGCCCTCGAACTCCGCGCGTTTGGCCGCGGTGAAGTAGCGCTGCATCGGATAGTCCAGGTAGATGCCGGTACTTGCATGGACGTGCACGGCGGTGTGCGCCACCCGGTGCCCGGCCTGCGCCGCCCAGAATTTGGCCACCGCGATCTCCATCTCCGCGGGCAGGCCCTGCTGTTCTCGCCAGGCCGCCTGCCACAGCGTCAGTCGCACGGCCTCCACGTCGATATAGGCGTCGGCGAGCCGCTGCCGCACGGCCTGGAACGAGCCGATGGGCTTGTCGAACTGTTTTCTGGCGCGGGCGTATTCGCAGGTCAATTCGAGAGCGCGGGCCAGTATGCCCAGTTGCAGGGCGCACGTGGCGAGTGTGGCGCGGCGGCGGGCCCATTCGGCGGCGCCGGGGACACGGATCAAACCGGCCTCGGTGACCGGCGCATCGCGCAGTTCGAGGACGGCGGCGTCGGTGCCGTTCACGACGTGTTGTCCGGTGACGGTCAGCCCCTCGGTGTCGCGGTCGACCAGAGCGAGCACCGACCGGGCGCCCGCACGGACTTCGACCAGGAAGGTCTCCGCGAAGGCGCCCGCGGCGACCACCGGTTGGATGCCATTGAGCAGCAAGCCGTTCGGCTGTGCGGATCCTTCGAAGGCCACCGCGCTCCCCGCCAGCGCCGGAGCGATGGTCGCCTCTCCTCGCAGTACCGGCCGCACCCAGCGCGTGACCTGCTCGTCGTCGCCGAACTCCCCGATCGTGGCGGCCGCCACCGCGATACCGGTGGCGTAGGGCGCGGGTGCGACGCTCCAGCCGATCTCGGTCAGGATGCTGCACTGTTCCAGCAGCCCGAATCCATTGCCGCCCACCCGTTCCGGGAGGGCGGCTTCGAGCAGCCCGGCGGCCGCCATGGCGCGCCACAGCGCCCGGTCGAATCCGGTGGTATCGGGTCGCGGGTTGTACCCGGTCCAGTCCGCGAACAGCGCGCGGGCCAGTCCCGAAAGATCCTGCTGCGCTTCGGTGTAGTCGAAATCCATCTCGGTCTCCTGGGAAATCAGCGGCTGACGGGCAGGCCGAGGGCGGATTTGGCAATGATGTCGCGCTGTACCTCGTTCACGCCGCCGCCGAAGGTCAGGATCAGCGAGGAGCGGTGGAAGCGTTCGATGCGGCCGCGCAGCAGTGCGCCCGGGGAGTCGGCGCGCACAATGGCCTCCGCGCCCAGCACCTCCATCAGCAAACGGTAGGCCTCGGTGGCGAATTCGGTGCCGAACACCTTGGTGGCCGAGGCCTCGGCCGGACCGAGTTCACCGGCGTCGGCCGCCCAGGCGGTGCGCCAGTTGCGCAGCTTCAGGTATTCGGCGTGCGCGTGCACCCGCGCCAGATGCAGCCGCACCCATTCGGCGTCCAGTACGCGCGACCCGTCCGGCAGCGCGGTGCGCTGCGCCCACTCACGCACCTGCCGCAGCGACTCCTGTAGCGGTGCGGCGGAACTCAGCGCCACGCGTTCGTGATTGAGCTGATTGGTGATCAAGCGCCAGCCCTGGTTCTCCCCGCTCACCAGGTTCTCGGCGGGCACCCGGACATCCTCGTAGTGGGTGGCGCTGGTGCCGACCGCGGCCATGGTGTGCACCTTGGTCCACGAAAATCCCTGTGTCGCAGTCGGAACGATGAAGATGGACAGTCCGCCGTGTTTGCCCGCGGCCGGATCGGTGCGGGCGGCGAGCCATACGTAATCGGCGTATTCGATGAGGCTGGTCCACATCTTCTCGCCATTGATGACGTACTCGCCGCCGTCGCGAACCGCGCGGGTGCGCAGCGAGGCCAGATCGGTGCCGGCTTCCGGCTCGGAATAGCCGATGGAGAAATGCAATTCGCCCCGCGCGATCCTGGGCAGAAAAGAAGCCTTCTGGGCGGCGGTCCCGTAGCGCATGATGGTCGGGCCCACCGTGTTCACCGTCAGATACGGTAGCGGCACTCCGGCCGCGGCGGCCTCGTCGGTGAAGATCAGCTGGTCCACCATGGACCGGCCCTGTCCCCCGAATTCCTCCGGCCAGCCGAGTGTCAGCCACCCGTCGTGCCCCAGCCGGCGCACGATTTCCTTGTACGCCGTGCCGTCCCCGTGCTCCCCTCCCGGTCCGGACCGTATCCGGTCACGTACCTCCGCAGTCATGAGGTCGGCGAAGTACTCCCGCAGTTGCTTACGCAACCGCTCCTGCTCGTCGGTGAAACTGATGTGCATGCACCGAAACTAGGAACCGTTTCGCCGCAAACCCGCCGACTGGCAGGAAGCTGCCACACCTCTTGCCATCGAACGGCACCGCTGTTGCCGCGCGGCCCCGCACAAGTAGTGCGGGGCCGCGCGCCGAGCATACTCAGCCCGACAGATCCGAGATCGACGCCGATTCGTTGCGGGACAGCGTGATTCCGAGATTCGACGCCGTGCGGTCGAAGTCGTCATCGTCAGCGCGCTGGAGCTGGGTCACCGCGCCCGCCGACAGCACCTCCACGTTGAGGCACAGCGACTGGAGTTCCTTCAAGAGCACCTTGAACGACTCCGGAATACCGGGCTCCGGAATGTTCTCGCCCTTGACGATCGCCTCGTACACCTTCACACGACCCACCACGTCATCGGACTTGATGGTGAGCAACTCCTGCAGCGTGTACGCGGCGCCGTAGGCCTGCATGGCCCAGCACTCCATCTCACCGAAACGCTGACCACCGAACTGCGCCTTACCACCCAGCGGCTGCTGCGTGATCATCGAGTACGGACCGGTCGAACGCGCGTGAATCTTGTCATCCACCAGGTGGTGCAACTTCAGGATGTACATGTAGCCGACCGCGACCGGATACGGGAACGGCTCACCGGTGCGACCGTCGAACAGGGTCGCCTTGCCGTCCGCACCTACGACGACCTCGCCGTCCCGGTTGGGCAGGGTCGAGGCGAGCAGTCCGGACAGTTCCTCCTCGCGGGCGCCGTCGAAGACGGGCGTCGCGAGATTCGTGTCCGGCGCCGCGGACAGCAGCTCCTCGGGCAGGCGCCGCGCCCAGTCCGGGCGGGCGCCGTCGGTGAGCCGAATGTTCCAGCCGGTCTTGCCGATCCAGCCGAGATGGGTCTCGAGGATCTGGCCGATGTTCATACGACGCGGCACACCGTGGGTGTTCAGGATGATGTCGACCGGCGTGCCATCCGGCAGGAACGGCATGTCCTCGACGGGCAGGATCTTGCCGATGACACCCTTGTTACCGTGGCGGCCGGCCAGCTTGTCGCCGTCCTGGATCTTGCGCTTCTGCGCAACATAAACGCGCACAAGCTCATTCACACCCGGGGGCAGATCATCATCATCGTCACGCGAGAACACGCGCACACCGATGACCTTGCCCGACTCACCGTGGGGCACCTTCAGCGAGGTGTCGCGGACCTCGCGGGCCTTCTCACCGAAGATCGCGCGCAGCAGGCGCTCCTCGGGGGTCAGCTCGGTCTCACCCTTCGGGGTGACCTTACCGACCAGGATGTCACCGTCACGGACCTCCGCGCCGATACGCACGATGCCACGCTCGTCGAGGTCCGCGAGGACCTCATCGGAGACATTCGGGATATCACGGGTGATCTCCTCGGCACCGAGCTTGGTGTCACGAGCATCGATCTCGTGCTCCTCGATGTGAATCGAGGTCAGCACATCCTCTTCCACGAGACGCTGCGACAAGATGATCGCGTCCTCGTAGTTGTGGCCCTCCCACGGCATGATCGCCACCAGCAGGTTCTTGCCCAGCGCCATCTCACCGTTCTCGGTGCACGGACCATCGGCCAGCACGTGACCGGCCTCCACCCGCATGCCCTCGTCCACGATCGGACGCTGGTTGGCACACGTGCCCTGATTCGAACGCTCGAACTTGCGGAGCCGGTATGACTTCCGGGTGCCGTCGTCTGCCATCACGGTGATGAAATCGGCCGAAACCTCCTCCACCACACCGGCTTTCTCGTTCACCACGACATCGCCGGAATCGACCGCGGCGCGCAGTTCCATACCGGTGCCCACCAGCGGGGACTCCGAGCGGATGAGCGGCACGGCCTGCTTCTGCATGTTCGCGCCCATGAGGGCACGGTTGGCGTCGTCGTGCTCGAGGAACGGGATCATGGCGGTGGCCACCGACACCATCTGGCGCGGTGACACGTCCATATAGTCGATATCGGCGGCGTCGACGATCTCGAGCTCGGAGTTCTTGCGCCGCACCGTGATTCGATCGGCGACGAAGCGGCCCGCGGCCGTCAGCGGCTCATTGGCCTGCGCCACGACGTGCAGGTCCTCCTCGTCCGCGGAGAGGTAGTCGACCTCGTCGGTGACAATGCCGTCGACCACGCGGCGGTACGGCGTCTCCAGGAAGCCGAACGGGTTGACCCGCGCGTACACCGATAGATAGCCCATGAGGCCGATGGTCGGGCCCTCGGGCGTTTCGATCGGGCACATCCGGCCGTAATGGCTGTAGTGCACATCGCGGACCTCGAGGCTGGCGCGTTCCCGGTTCAAACCACCCGGGCCCAGCGCCGAGAGCCGGCGCTTATGGGTCAGACCCGAGAGCGGATTGCGATGATCCATGAACTGCGACAGCTGCGAGGTGCCGAAGAACTCCTTCATGGCCGCCACCACCGGGCGGATGTTCATCAGTGTCTGCGGGGTGATGGCCTCGATATCCTGGGTCGTCATGCGCTCGCGCACAACGCGTTCCATGCGGGACAGGCCCAGTCGCAGCTGATTCTGGATCAGCTCGCCGACGGTGCGCACCCGGCGATTGCCGAAGTGGTCGATATCGTCGGCCTCGACCGGGACCTCGATGCCGCCGGGCGCGGTCATCATCCGCTCCCCCAGGTGCAGGCGCAGCAGGTATTCGACGATGGTGGCGAGGTCCTCTTCGGTGAGGACCGGGGAGCCGACGGCTTCGCCGGTGTGGATGCCCAGCTTCTTGTCGACCTTGTACCGGCCGACGCGGGCCAGATCGTAGCGCTTCTCCTTGAAGAACAGGTTCTCCAGCAGATGCTGCGCGGATTCCTTGGTCGGCGGTTCGCCAGGGCGCAGTTTGCGGTGGATGTCGAGCAGCGCCTCGTCGGTGCCGGGGGTGTTGTCCTTCGCCAGCGAGGTCATCATGACCTCGGAGAAACCGAAACGCTCGGTGATCTGCTCGGCGGTCCAGCCGAGCGCCTTGAGCAGCACGGTGACCGGTTGCCGGCGCTTGCGGTCGATGCGCACGCCGACGGTGTCGCGCTTATCGATATCGAACTCCAGCCACGCGCCCCGCGAGGGGATGACGCGCGCGGAGTAGAGGGTCTTCTCGGTGGTCTTGTCGATGCTCTCGTCGAAGTAGACGCCGGGCGAGCGGATCAGCTGCGAAATGACCACGCGCTCGGTGCCATTGATGATGAAGGTGCCCATATCGGTCATCATCGGGAAATCACCCATGAAGACGGTCTGGGACTTGATCTCCCCCGTGGTGTTGTTGATGAACTCCGCGGTGACGAACAACGGCGCCGCGTAGGTCATGTCCTTGTCCTTGCACTCCTCGATCGAGGACTTGTGCTCCTCGAATCGAGGTTCGGACAACGTCAGCGACATGGTGCCGGCGTAGTCCTCGATCGGGCTGAGCTCCGCGAGTGCTTCCGCCAGCCCACTCATGCGCGTATCCCCGCGTGCGGCCGCCCGTTCCGCCCAGCCCGGGGCCCCGATCAGCCAGTCGAACGAGTCGGTCTGAACCTGCAACAGTCCCGGAACCTCCAGGGGCTCACGGAGTTTGGCGAACGAGACCCGCCTAGTCGAGAAAGCCAAGATGCGTCCTGTCCTGTGGCCGTAATTTCCTACGCCGCGCCCACCGACCACCGCCCGGAACATGACTCGACAACAACGAGTGAAAACCGCATGCAGACAATGCGACCTTCCACGGTCATTCGCATTTCGAGAGTCGGACAGCACCCGGTTCAGGCGCGAAGTCTCAAATTACACCCATAGTCAACAGAAGTCGAGAGGCGCAAGAAAATAGACACTCGAATTCCGTGTCTTCCCACATCAATAATGCCATCCCCCGCGACGATTCGTCAAGCCGATTAGCGCGTACCCCAGATGCCCTGAGCCACAGGCAGATCCGAGAGGTAAATGAGTCGACGAACCCACGCCCGAGGACAAGGCTCGGCGTATGACCGACTCACCTCTCATGCTGTCCTATCGCACAGCGGAGCAGTTGTTGCGGCACAACCGCTCCCAGCTCGTATCCGGTGACACCGTACGCCCCGCATGGCTCACCGGCGACCATCGCTTCCGGTATTCGAAACAGGACCGGGACGGTGTCCAGCACTTCCTGGTGGACCCCCGCGCGGGCACGCGCGAACCGGCCGACGAGGCTCCGGCCGCGACGGACGGGCGGCCGCCGACACCACTGGAAGTGCCTTCCCCGGACGGGAAATGGCTGGTCTTCCGGCGCGGAGACGACCTGTGGTTACGTTCCGCGGCCGGCACCGAGGAATTCGCCCTGACCACCGATGGCACACCGGATCACGGCTACGCCGCCCCGCCGAGTGCGTTCACCCCGTTCGTCATGCTGCGCGCCGCCGGTCTCCCCGAACTGCCGCCCGCGGTGGTGTGGTCGCCGGACTCGACCAAGCTGCTCACCCATCGCACCGACGAACGGGATGTGGCCGCGGTGCATCTGGTGGAATCGGCGCCACCGGGCGGCGGGCGGCCCACCTTGATCACCATGCGCGACTCCGTGCCCGGCGATACGGCGACGCCGCAGGGCGAGCTGACGATCATCGATATCGGTACCCGCACGGTGACCCGGGTGCAGGCCGAACCGCTGCGCATGTCCTATGTTTCGCCGATTCTCACCGGGCGGGTGTGGTGGGAGCGTGATGGTTCGGCCGTCTACTACCTCGAGTCCGCGCCCGATCTCCGCACCCTGCGGCTGAACCGGATCGATCCAGGCACCGGCGAGGTCCGCACCCTGATCGAAGAACACGGTGACACCCGGGTCGAGCCCACGCAGTGGATGATGCGTACACCGACGGTCCGGGTGTTCGACAACGGGCAGTCCACGCTCTGGTTCTCACAGCGCGACGGCTGGGGCCACCTCTACCACTACCGCACCGGCACCGGCGCGGCACCGGTGCAGGTCACCGCCGGCGGGTACGTCGTCGAGCAGATTCTCCGGGTCGACGAGGACGAGCGGGTGGTCCACTTCCTGGCGGCGGGCCTGATCGCCGCTGACCCGTACCGCCGCCAGGTGTGCCGAATCGCGCTGGACGGCACCGGATTCACCCGCATCGGTGATGACGACCTCGATCACGAGGTGACCGTGCCCGCGCACGAGGAGTACTTCGTGGACTCCGCCTCGGCCACCGATACGCCGCCGGTGATCAGCGTGCGCGACTGGGACGGCAAGCTGCTCGTCGAATTGGAGCGGGCCGACCTCTCCCGGCTGCGTGAGCTCGGCTGGCGGCCACCGGAGCGCTTCCGCGCCACCGCCGCCGACGGCAGCACCGACATCTACGGCCTGCTCTATCTGCCACACGATTTCGATCCGCGGCGCCGCTACCCGATCATCGATCACCTCTACCCGGGTCCGCACACCACCCGCGTCTCACCGGGTTTCGCGCAGGGCATGTCTGGCCCGGAGGCCGAGGCGCTCGCGGCGCTCGGGTTCGCGGTCGTCGCCATCGACGGACGCGGAACTCCCGGGCGGGACAAAGCCTTTCACGACGCTTCTTATGGACGCCTCGGCGACGCAGGCGGTCTCGACGATCACATCGCCGCCATCCGGGAACTGGCGCGGACCAGACCCTGGCTGGACCTGGACCGCGTCGGCGCGACCGGCCACTCGGGCGGCGGCTACGCCACCGTGCGCGCCCTCTGCGCCCATCCCGGCTTCTACACCGTCGGCGTCGCCGAATCCGGCGACCACGATCCGCGCATCTACCACCAGTTCTTCGGCGAAAGCTACGACGGCCCGTACGACGACGAGACCTACCGGCAGAGCGCGAATCTCGATATCGCGGACCGGCTGAGCGGCAAACTGCTGCTGATGCACGGCGAACTCGACCAGAATGTCACCCTGCAACACACACTGCGCCTGGTGGACCGGCTCATCGCCGCCGACAAGGACTTCGATCTGATCATCGTCCCCGGGGCGGATCACTTCATCAATGCCCACCCCTACGTGATCCGCCGCCGCTGGGATTTCCTGATCCGCCATCTGCACGGCGTCGAACCGCCGATCAGCCTGCCGCAAGCCGGAATTCGAGCAGGCAACGTTGATCGGTCAGCTCGGTAACGGTCTCGAGGACCAATCCATGCGGCGCGGTGAGTGTGCGGAACTCGTCGAGCCGCCGCTCCCGCCCACCGAAGATCACGAGCATCTGCAGGTCACTCTCACTCCCGGCCCGCACCCCGCCGATTCCTTCGATGACGAGCACGCGCCCCTCCGGCCGCACCGCCTCCGCACAGCGGCTCAGGATGCGGTGCGCGTGCTCGTCATCCCAGTTGTGCAGGATGTCGAACAGCAGATAGGCATCCGCGCCCGCCGGGAGCGGATCGAAGAAGCTCCCCGCCGTTACCTGTGCCCGCTCGCCGAGATCCCGCGCATCGAAGGTGTCCCGGGCATCGGCGGCGGTGGCTTCGAGATCGACCAAATGCCCGTGCATTCGCGGATGAGCAGCCAGGATCGCGGCGAGCAAACCACCTTGGCCGCCACCGACATCGACGATGGTGGCAAACCTCGACCAGTCGAAACCGGCGACGATCCGCGGAATCTGCGCATGGAACCGATTCGTCATCTGCCGGTCGAACGCCACCCGAAGGCCAGGATTCGCCGCCAGATCCGCCCAGAAGTCCTGCCCGTACCGATATGGATAGGCAGCCGCACCGGTCCGGATGCTGTGCGCGAGTTCGACGAACGCGAGCTCCCCACGACCGCCCGCGGTGTCCGAATGCAGCAGATCGTTCAACCCATTGCCCGCCCCGACGCGAAGGTTGGCCCCGAACGCAGTCGTCTCGAACCCGGTGACGGTGCGTTCGACAACTCCGAACGTTTCGAGGTGCTCGAGCAACGTCTCCAACGCGCCGGGAGCGACATCGAGCTCGACCGCGAGCTCCTCGACGAAAGCCCCACGCCCGAGCAGCCGATCCGGCAGCCCCAATGTCACCGCGACCCGCAACACCATCGGCGTCGCCAGCCCCGCCATCCGCCGCAGCGCATCCACGTCATTGTCGTTCCACCCCATGACAATCCACTCTGCCATGCCTCGCGTGGCACGCCGCCGTCAGGCGAAGATCGCGAGGACCAGGGCGCTGAGGAGGGACAGGACGGCGGAGGCGAGGATGGCGAGGATCAGGGGGCGCAGGAGGTAGGGGGTGAGGGCTCGGGCTATGAAGTAACCGGCGGTGGCGCCCAGCGCTGCGAGGAGGAAGCCCTCGCCCATGACCAGGTAGTAGATGGAGGCCAGCCCGGCATTGCCGGCTTCGGCCAGGCCGCCGGCGGTGCCGTCGAAGGGGATCGGGAAGCGCCAGATGAGACCCATCAGGGCCGCGGTGAGCGGAGTGGAGAGGATTGCGGCGATGGCGCCCCAGGCGGCTACCGCCCACAGCACGAGGCGGCTCGTGCCTTCTTCCTCGATCCTCATGCGCGTCCGGCCTCCTTGCTGTTTGTAGGTGAATCGTAGAGTTGGCGCGATTCTCGGTGGACCTCGGACGGGAGGCCGGGCAGGATCCTGTTCTCATGGGGGTTCGAGAGACTCTGGACGGGGCGGTGGCCGACACCGTCGGTGGCGGGTTGCGGCCGCCGCCGTTGCGGATGGAGGTCGCCGACGGTCGGCGAATGATGGTGCGGCAGTGCGGGAAGCCGGTGCTGCTGGCGCGCGTCGATGCGGACTGGGGCGGGGTGCGGGTACGGCGCCGGCCCGGGTATCGGTCGCCGGTGGCTCCGCTGCGGGCGGACGAGTCCCGGCGAAACACCGACTGGCCGCGGCTGTTCGCCGATCGGCTGGGTGATTCGGATTGTGGCCCACTGCATGCCGGGCGCTGGCTGTTCAGCGTGCGGACCACATTGCCGCCCTACAGGAGGAGATCCTCGCCGGCACACATCACCGGGAGGACAGAGTTCGAGAAGCCCTCGCGCAGCAATTGACCCAGCTGGCGGCGAGCGTGCCGCACGACATCGAACGCACCCTCGCCTGGCCCGGTGCTATAGAGTCGGACTGCGGCGCAATGAAACCGACCGGTTCGTGTCGCTCGCCAGGTCCAGACCTCGAACACCAATCGGTTATCGGAGGCCAGAATTGACCAAGTTCCGCGTCCTTCCCATCCTCGTAGCTGCCGCATTGATCACCGTGATCCCCGCACTCGCCGCACCCGCCGGCGCCCGGCCGTCGACCGTCACCGCCCAGGACTGCAACGCCTCTCGCGGCGGCAAGGTCAAATACGAAGACAGCCGCCGGATCTGCCGAAGCAACGACCCCCGCCTCGACGGACTCCCCATCCGAGGCTGACCGCGGCGATTCGGTTGGTGTGCCCCACAACTAAAGCTGGACCGTTGATCACTGGGAGGTTATGAAAGTGCCTACTCGACGAACGCCGCAATAGATTCCCGGTGATCACGCGTCCAACTGGGCCTTGGGCGGATTGACGGGTGGGGTGGGGGCGCCGGGGCCGGGGAGGTGGTCGATGTTGGTGGCGTGCATAGGTTGGCTGCAGTGGGTGCAGTGGAGGGTGGGGGTGGAGATTTGACCGCAGGTGTGGTGGCGGAACAGGACTGGGGGGCCTGTGTTGGTGGATTGCCATTTGTCGCCCCAGGTGGCCATGACCATCAGGAGGTCTATTAGTTCTGTGCCTTTTTCGGTCAGGGTGTATTCGTGGCGGGGGCGGGGGTCGTAGGGGCGGCGCTCGAGGACGCCGGAGTCGACCAGGTGGTTCAGGCGTTCTGTCAGGACTTTTCGGGAGATGCCGAGGTCGGACTGGATTTGGTCGAAGCGGGTGATGCCTACCCAGATGTCTCGGAGGATCAGGGGGGACCAGGGTTCGCCGATTACGTCGAGGGTGCGGGCGATCGAGCAGGCCATGTCGCCGAAGTTCGTGCGCTGCATGGATTCAGTCTAGTCAGTTGGGTTCCTTTAGGGAACTCTGGCTGTTATGGTCGGTGAGTCTCAAACACTGTCCGAGCACGTGAGGTTCAGCGATGACCATCGATCCCGAAGTACGCCGCGTTCTCGACGGCCCGACCATTGCCCATCTCGCCACCGTGCTGCCCGACGGCGCACCGCATGCCGTTCCGATCTGGATCGGGACGCAGGGCGAGCAGATCGTGATCCTGACCGGACCGCAGTCCCGCAAGGCGCGGAACCTGCGGCGTGATCCACGGGTCGCGCTGTCAATGGTCGCACCGGACAACCCGTTCCAGCCGATCATGATCCGCGGCAAGGTCGTCGAATGGATCGACGGCGATGCGGGCTGGGCGATCGTCGACCGGATCGCGGAGAAATACATCGGCGGCCCGTATTCGCGCGAGGCGGACCGTGTCGCGATCCTCATCGACCCCGAATAGCGGCCAATCGGTGCGATAGGCTCCGGCTGCGGCAGGCGGATCTACAGGAGTGTTGTGAGCATGGTGCGCGAACCCGTATTCGATGTGCTGACCGGACTGGTCCACGGCGTCTTCAAGGCGCAAGGACTGCGGGTCGATATCGCCGGGCAGGAGCATATTCCACGCACCGGCGGCGCCGTGCTGGCCGTGAACCACACCGCATACCTGGACTTCATGGAGGTCGGCCTGGTGGGCCGCCGCTCCGGCCGCAATGTGCGCTACATGATGAAGGCCGAGCTCGAGCACGGCATCGTCGGCTGGCTGATGAAGCACTGCAAGGCGATCGGCGTGGACCGCCGGCACGGCGCGGAATCCTATGAGCGCGCGGTGACGGCGCTCCGCGACGGCGAGATCGTGGTGGTCTACCCGGAGGCGACCATCAGCCGCAGCTTCGAACTCAAGGAATTCAAATTCGGCGCGGCCCGCATGGCCATCGAATCGGGAGCCCCGATCGTCCCCATGACAATCTGGGGCGCCCAGCGCATCTGGACCAAGGACATCCCGAAACAGCTCGGCCGCAATCACTTCCCGATCCATATTCGGATCGGCGAGCCCATTGCCGTCACCGCCGCCGAGGTCACCACCCCCGCAGCCGACGCCCTGACCGCCGAACTGCATTCGCGCATGGCGGATCTGCTGACCCGCGCCCAGCAGGGCTACGAACTACCACCGGGCGCCCCCTGGGTGCCCGTCCGCCTCGGCGGCAGCGCACCCACCCCGGAACGGGCCACGGTGCTGGACCGCGAAGAACTGGCCCGCCGCCGCGCCGCCGCCGAACGCAAAGCGCGCAGGACCGCCTGACACTCCGGCGCGGCGTCACGATCAGGGGAACATGATGAGGCAAGACGGCATCGTACGGTTCAGCCAGGACGGCCACTGGGACCGAGACGTGCAGGTACTGCTGCAACATGTGAGAAGCGAAGCGGTCGTGGCCGTTTCGAATCCCACCCGATCGGATGATCACCTGCGGCTCGGCCAGCTGGTGGTCGGCGATCTGCTGGCGCACGGCAAACAGGTGCGGCTGTTGTATTCGCCCGGATACCTGGAGACGCGGGATCGCCAACCGTTGCTGCGGCATTCATCGCTCGGCGCTCAGATCCGGATCACCGACAATGACTTCCACAATGCGCTGATCCTGGATCGCCGAGTGGCGGTGTTGTGGAGCGGAGCCGGCGCCGAACAGCCGTACGCCTATCTGATTCGCGACCCCGCGCTGTTGCGGGCGCTGCATCAATTCGCGGTGCTCGCCTGGCAGTCCGCCGGCGGACTCACCGATCACCTGAATCCGCTACGAGCCGAGCTCGGGGAGGCCGGGCGGAAAGTGCTCCGCACGCTCGAACTCGGCCTCATCGATGAGGCCGCCGCCCGCCGCCTCGGCATGTCGCTGCGCACCTACCGCCGGCATGTCGCCGATCTCATGGATCGCCTCGGCGTGCAGACCCGATTCCAAATCGGGATGCGCGCAGCCGAACTCGGTCTGCTGGGACGCGCCCGCGAGCTCTGACGGCCGTCCCGATCACCGCTGTGGTTAGATAGCCCGCAGTTTCGCCAAGAGTTTGCTATGCCTCGAACATATTGTCCGTGATCGGCGGTGAAGGCGGGCCTTTTGAGCATTTTGCGGGAGCACAAGACGCTGTTCGCGAATCTCACCCTGATTGTTCTGCTATTGATCGGCGCGACCTATCTGCTCGTGGATGTGGCACGCGTGAAACCGTTCTCGGGCACCTACACGGTGACCGTACAACTGGACCAATCCGGCGGGTTGCAGGCGGGCAATGACGTGACCTGGCGCGGTTTCCGGGTCGGTTCGATCAAATCCATCGAGATCACCGGCGACGGATCGGCGGTGCAGGCGGTCACCCAGATCGAGGACCAGTACCGGATTCCCGCCGATACGCTGGTGCACGTCGGTAACCTGTCGGCGGCCGGTGAGCAGTACATCGACTTCCGGCCCAATACCGATCGGCCGCCATATCTGCGCAATGGCCAGGTGATCCCCTTCAATCCGGACAAAATCACCACGCCCACCCAGATCTGGGACACGCTGGCCAATTCGAACGACCTCATCGCGCAGATCGATCCCAACAAGTTCCAGTCCATCCTCAGCAATCTGGACACCGCGCTGAGCGGCGGACCCGATCAGCTGCGCGGTCTCATCAACGGGCTCAGCATTGCCGCCGCGGGCCTGGATCATCTGCTGCCGCAGACCGTGAACCTCATCCACAGCCTGGAGTCCATCGCGAGCACCACGTCCATGGCCCAGCCCGATCTCGGCACGCTGACCCGCAGTTCACAAACCCTCATCGTGCAGGCCGACGCCGCCAATTCCGAGCTCCGGCAGCTGCTCGACCGCACGCCCGGCCAACTCGCACTGTTCGACCGGATTCTCGATCGGAATATGGATCCGATCCAGCAGCTGATCACCACCATGGACGCGATCGTCAAGGCCGCACTGGTCCGGCTGCCCGCGATCAGCGCGCTGTTCCCGGCGCTGGTGGTCGGCACCTCCGCCATGGGAGTTCCGGCGCACGACAACGAGTTCTACACCATCGTGGACATCTGGCCGCGGCCGTTCTGCCAGTACGACACCAAACCCACCGCCCAATACGTGGTCCAGGACGGCACCTTCGGCCGCTGGCACTACTGCGAGAATCCGCCGCCCGGACAGCAGATCCGCGGTTCGGCGAACGCGCCGCGCCCGGACGTGCCGAACAATGGCGCGCAGATGTCCACCGGGGCCGACCCGAATGCGCGCACGCCCTTGCCCATCCGGTGATTTCCGGAAGTTAGCCAGCCCATCCGACACGCCCGGCCGCACGGTCGGCGCGCCCGTCGCGAGCCGATCCCGCGAATCCGCGAGCACACCCGCCAGAATGATCTTCGGTACCTCCATAGTGGTCCCGATGCTTGTGCCAACGAGATGTCCCTTCGCCCTGACAGGCGGTATTACCAGGGTGGCGGGCCAAGGCTAGGAGAGGTCAGAACTCGATGATGAGCAAGCGTTCCCTCGGGTGGGCGGCGCTGGCCGGCGTCGCCACCGCCGGACTCGCGACGGCGCCCGCGCAAGCAGAACCGTTGTGGCCGGGCGGGCCCGATATCGGCACGCCCGCGATCGTGCAGACCGTCACGCCGGACGCCGTCAGCGCACCGTGCTCGAACCAGGCACGCGCCTGCCTGAAGCTGGGCACCAACGAGGCCTGGCTGATGGACAACGGCAAGGTGATCTTCGGCGCGACGCCGATCTCGCACGGCATGCCCGGCTTCGAGACGCCGCCGGGCGTGTTCCATGTGGCGTTCAAGGAGCCGTTCCACTGGAGCACCATGCACAACGCTCCGATGGAGTACGCGGTGTTCTTCAACGGGGACATCGCCTTCCACATCGGACCGGTGGACAAGAAGTCGCACGGCTGCATCCGGATGACCCCGGACGGCGCGCGCGAGTTCTTCAACTACCTCAACCCCGGCGACGTGGTCGAGGTCGTGCCGTAAACAGCAGGACTTCTGCTGCCAGCGAGAACGGGCCCGCCCAGCAAAAGCTGGGCGGGCCCGGCCTTTTCGAAGCGGCCGCCCGGGCCCGTTCACCTGGAACCGAACGGGCCCTGCTCGTTCCCGGCGCCGTGACTCAGGCCGGGCTGTTCTGGTGCGAGGTGAGCAGCCAGCGGCCGTCCCGGCGGACCATCACCCAGGTGGCGAGGACCCAGCGGTCGGCGGGTGGCTCGGACTCGCCCGCCATGACAACGGCGCTGCGGCTCACCACGATTGCGGTGTCCGGATGCGGGAAACGGATCTGCTGCACCTCGTCCAGCACGCGCGAATCGCGCAGTGGGCCTTCGAAGGCCCCGGCCATCCGCAGCCGGGCCGCCTCGCGGCCCACGCTGAAGGTGCCCGGCCCGACGATGGTGGCGTCCGGGTCGTAATCGGCGACGAAGGTGTCCGGGTCATTGGCCACCCAGGAGCGGTATATGCCGTCGATGATGTGCAGCACGGCGGTCTCCTCGGGGGTGCGCACGATGGTGTCGCTCATGGTGTACTCCTGTGTCCGATCCGCCGGTTGTCGGCGGGCTCACGAGTACCTACCGGCGGGGGCTGCCGGATTCATCGCGGGAGCGTACAAAAGTTCCCAGGACCCGAACGAGGAGCACTGCCATGGTGGTGAGCGACGATTTCGCGGTACGCACCGCGCCGTATCGGCGGGAGTTGCTGGCGCACTGCTATCGCATGCTGGGCTCGGTCCACGACGCCGAGGACCTGGTGCAGGAAACCCTGCTGCGCGCCTGGCGGGCCCGCGACGGCTACGACGAACAGCGCGCATCGATGCGCACCTGGCTGTACCGCATCGCCACCAATGCCTGCCTGAACGCGCTCGAACAACGCAACCGGCGGCCGCTGCCCGCAGGCCTCGGCGGGGAACCCTACGACGACCCACGCGAGGCACTGGTCCACGGCGGCGAAGCGACATGGCTGCAACCGATTCCGGATGCGCTGATCGGCGATCCGGCCGAGGTGATCGCGACCCGGGGTCGGCTACGGCTGGCCTTGGTCGCCGCCCTGCAACAGCTTTCGGCGCGAGAGCGGGCGGCACTGGTGCTACGGGAGGCGCTCGACTGGCCCGCCGCGCAGATCGCCGAGGCATTGGACCTGACACCGGCGGCGGTCAACAGCGCCTTACAACGAGCACGGAAAACATTGAGCCAGAGCGGAATCCGCGAGGACGATGTCACCGAAGGCCCGGACCAGCGCAGCGTCGTCGATCGCTATATGACGGCCTTCCGTGCCGCCGATCTCAACGCCCTGGAGAAGCTCCTCGCCGACGACGTCGTGATGGAGATGCCGCCCTACCTCAATTGGTACCTGGGCCGGCCCGATTACCTCGGCTTCATGGCCCGCGTCTTCGAAACCAGCGGCGCGGATTGGCGAGTCGTGCCCGTGGGTGCGAACGGCCAGCCCGCTTTCGCCGCCTACGTCGCCGATCCGGCGGGCGGCTATGCCCTGCACACGCTGCAGATCTTCACCGTCACCGGCGACCGGATCAGCCGCAACACCGTCTACCGCGACGACGAGATCTTCACCCTCTTCGAACTGGAACCTCGTCTGCCACAGTGATATTCACGCCTATGCGAGGCCGTGGTCGCGGGCGAAGGCCGCTGCCTCGGTGCGGCTGGTGACACCGAGTTTGGTGAGGATGCGTGAGACGTGCACACCGGCGGTGTTCACACTGATGTACAACTCGGACGCGAGAGCCCGATTGCTCAGGCCCTTGGCGACCAGGCCCAGGACCTCACGTTCCCGCGTGGTGAGGCCGTAGGTGCGTAATTCACTGTTCCCCTGCGGTTTCGGGTCGTCACGTGCCGGATCCTCCTTCAGGATCCCGGCGCGGGTCCCGAACTGCGCGGCAGCCGCGGCGAGCGGCTCGGCCCCCAGGCGGACGGCGAGTTCCACGGCCGCTCGAAGGTCGATAGCGGCGGTGCTCCGATCCCGTACCGCCACCGCCGATTCGGCCGCGGCGAGCAGGCATCGGGCCTCGTCGTACGGCTGTTCCAGCTCCCGCCACGCCGCCGCGGCGGTCTCCCAGTGCGCCACGGAGTCTTCCCGGTAGGCGGCGAACACGGCATGCTGCGCGACATCCACCGGCGAAGTCTGCGTCAGCGATTCGGCCAATGCCAGGAGTCCGTCCGGCGCGCCGGGCACCTGCGCCGCGAACACCATCAGCGGCCAGGCTTCGTGCGGATGCGCGAGAAGCGTTGCGGCCATGCCGTCGAGAGCGTCGACCTCATCCAGCACGGCAGCCGCACCGCGCGCATCCCCCTTGTCGAGGGCGAGCAGTGAGCGCAGCGCATACAGCTGCAACCGGTACTGCTGTGCCCATCGACTGTCCCCCAGCAGTTGTTCGGCCACCGTCGCATTCTGCTCGGCTGCCCCCGGATTCCCCTGCGCCACCGAGATATTCGCGTAGGACAGCAGCAGCGCGGCCCGGCTGAGTGGTGGCAGTTGGTCGAACTGCGTCTCGTCCACGACCGCCCGCGCCTCGCTCCAACGGCCCAGCGCGGCAAGCGACTGCGTCCACTTCACCAGCAGAATCGGCGCTGCCTCGGTGAATCGGAAACTCTCGTGCGCCGCCCGCAACCCCTGCTGGATCACCGCGATAGCCTCACGATAACGCCCCGCTCCATGCAGCACGGCCGACTCCCAGGTGACCACATCCAGCAGCACCCGTGCATCACCGGTCGTCGCGGCGGCCTCGTGCGCACGCGCGAAATGCGCACGCGCCGTATCGATCCGATCAGCCGCAACCAACCCCAGCACCGCACTGGCCCGAGCGGCAACGGCGCCGGCGCCCAGCCGCTCTCCCACTTCGAGCGCAGCACTCGCCAACTTCGCGGTCTCGGCACTGTCCCCGCTGAATATCCGCACCTGCGCCGCCTGCACCAGCGCCTCTCCTCGTTCGAGGCTCACCTCCCCCTCGGGCAGCAACTGCAATGCGCGAGTCAGATCTTCCCCCGGCCCGGCCCCGGTGCTGCTCCGCAGAAATCCCCGTTGCCGATACAGCCGCGCCACCCGTTCGGCCTCGACCGCGCCGTTTGCCGGATCCGCGCGCTCGACCAGAGCGAGGGCCTCCGTGGCGGCGGTGATTCCGCGTTCCACCGCACCGCTCGCCATGGCGGCTTCGACAATCCGTTCCAACACTGCGAGTTTCGTGGTGGCGATGCCGGCGGCCGGATCGGGGACACGATCCCAGAGATCGAGGACATTGTCGAGAAGACGGAGGTGTTCGGGATGAGCGGTGGGGATCGCCTGCGCTGCTTGCCAGTAGGACCGCAATGCCAATGAGAAGTCGCCCGCTGCCGCGGCGTGGTGGGCCAGTTCGGCCGGGACCGAATCGGACTGTGCTGCCAGGACTTCCACCAGGTGGGCGTGGAGGCGGGTGCGTTCCGCCGGTAGCAGGTCGTCGTGGATGGCCTGTCGGATGAGCACGTGGCGGAATTCGTAGCCGGTTTCGGTGGTGAGCAGCAGTCGGCGGTCGACCAGCTCACGGAGGGCCGGGTGCAGAGCATCGGGCGGAAGGTCCACTGCCTGAGCAAGGAGATCGTGGCGAATCGGGGCGCCGATCACCGAGCCGACGCGCAATACCGTGCGGGCATCGGCGGACAGGCCGGTCTGGAAGCCCAGCAGCAGATCGGTCAGATCCACCGGCGCGGCCTCCGGCGCTTGACCGAGGGCCTCCACGAACAGCGGGTTCCCGCCGCTGCGCTCATGCACTTTGGTGATGAGCGTCGATTCCGGCTCGCGGCCCAGGATCGCGGCGAGCTGCCGGCCGACTTCGTGGCGAGTGAGCGGTTGCAGTTCCAGCACCTGTACACCGGGGTCGCGGCGCAGTTCGGCGACCAGGGCGCGTAGCGGCCCGGCATCCCCCGGACGGTAGGTGCCGACCAGCAGCACATCGCTCGCGGTCAGGTTGGCGACGAGGAAGGTGAGCAGTTCACGGCTGGCCTCGTCGGCCCAGTGCAGATCCTCCAGGATCAGCACCACCGGTCCGGCCGCGGCGAGTTGTTCCAGTACCGTGAGGATCTCGCCGAACAGGCGGAGCCGGTCGGCGTCGGCCGCCGCGCCGCCGGTGTGCACCGCCAGCTGCGGCAACCAGTTCGACAGTGCGGGCCGCGGCGGTAGCAGCGCGGCCACCCCTTCGACGCCGAGCTGCCGGACCAGTCCCCGCAGCACGGCGAGAAACGGCGCGAAAGCCACACCGCCGGTACCGAATTCGGGGCATCGCCCGATCAGTACCGGCGTCTTCGGATCCAGTCGCCCGGTGAACTCCCCCACCAGCCGCGACTTCCCGATCCCCGCTTCCCCTGCCACCAGCACGGTATGGATCTGCCGAGCATCGACCGCATCCACCGCATCCACCAGTACGGCCAGGTCGGCGGCCCGCCCGACCAGGGCGCTGCTCCCGGGAAAACTCACCACCCGCAAATCATGCCGCGCGGCACGTAAAGAGCGCACCTCGGCGTCTGAATAACGAATTCTCGTGATGTGGTGACCGGGTCTTCAGCGGAAGTATCGAAGTCATGAGCGAAACAGCCATCCACCCCTTCCGCATCGACATTCCGCAGGCCGGCCTGGATGATCTCCGCGACCGCCTGACCCGCGCCCGCTGGGTCGACGAGGTCCCCGGCGCCGGATGGGAGCGCGGCGTACCGACCTCGTACCTGCGCGAGCTGGCCGCGTACTGGGCCGAGAAGTTCGATTGGCGCGCAATCGAAGCGGGCCTCAACGAGTACCCTCAGTTCACCACCGAGATCGACGGGCAGAATATCCACTTCCTGCACATCCGTTCCGAGCGCGCCGATGCCACGCCGCTGCTGCTGATCCACGGCTGGCCCGGCACCCCGGCCGACTTCCTCGACCTGATCGCCCCGCTCACCGCCCCGGAGGACGCGCAGACTCCGGCCTTCCACCTGGTCATCCCGACCCTGCCGGGCCACGGCTTCTCCGGCCGGTTGACCGAAACCGGCTGGCACGACGGCAAGGTCGCGGGCGCGCTGGCCGCGCTCATGGCCCGCCTCGGCTACGACCGCTACGGCGTGCAGGGCGGCGACCACGGGGCATTCATCGGCCCGCGCCTGGCGCGTGAGCACGCCGAGCATGTCATCGGCGTACACGCCAACGCCCTGGTCACCTTCCCGACCGGCGATCCGGCCGATATGGCCGCGCTCACCGAGTCCGAGCACCGCCGGCTGGCGGCCATGAAGGAGTTCCAGGACAGCGGGTCGGCCTATATGCAGCTGGCCGGTTCCCGCCCGGATACCCTCGCGCAGTTGCTCGCGGATTCGCCGGTGGGACAGCTCGGCTGGATCGTGGAGAAGTACAAGGAGTGGACCGACGCCGCGCACGAGCTGCCGGAGCAGGCTATCGACCGGGACCGGATCCTGACCACGGTCACCATCTACTGGCTCACCGATACCGCCCGCAGCGTCGCCCATTACTACTACGAGCGATTCCACGATGCGAGCATGTTCGCGCCCAAGCCCAAGGGCACGGTCCCGACGGGTGTCGCGGTGTTCCCCACGGCCGATTTCGCCATCCGGCGTTTCGCCGAGCGGGCGCACAACATCGTGCACTGGTCGGAGTTCTACTCCGGCGGCCACTTCCCCGCGCTCGAGGTGCCCGACCTACTGGCCGGTGATATTCGCGAGTTCTTCGGTGCGCTGACTCACTGAGCGCGCGGCGGGGCCAGCAGGCCGTCCACCACCCTGCGGATCTTGTGCACCACTTCGGTGTCCCCGAGCCGCAGGGCGGTATTGCCCGAGCGCAGGACCGCGTCGATCTGGAAGGCCACGAGATCGGCGTCCAGCTCGGCGATTTCGCCGTATTCGATGGCGCGGCGCAGTTCCCGGGCCAGCAGGTCCACCCATTCCTGCTGATTGCGGAACAACGCGTCGCGTACCGGTCCGGGGCGGCTGTCGAATTCGGCGAGGTTCGCCACCTGGAAGCAACCGCCCGTGAAGACCGGCTGCTCGACATAGTCGATCCAGCGGTCGATGAAGGCCCGCAAGCGTTGCACGCCACGGGGTTCCGCGCGGGCGGGCCCGGTCACCGAGTCGATGAAGACGGTGCGCGCGTGGTCGATGGTGGCCAGTTGCAGGGTTTCCTTGGTGCGGAACAGGGTCTGGATGCCGGCCTTGCTGAGTCCGGTCTCGGTGGCGAGGCGGCCGAAGCTCAAGCCTTCCAGGCTGTCCAAGGAGGCGATGTCGACGGCCTTGGTGAGCACCGCCTGCCGGGTCCGCGAGCCGCGTAGCAGGCGCTTGTCGGTGATCTCGACCGCGGCACTGTCCATACGGCCGATCGTACTCTCTACGCCGAGCCCAGCCGATACGCCAATTGCTTGACGATCTCGGCGGCCAGTACCGCTTGACCCGAGGTGGAGAAGTGAATTCCGTCCGCGCTCAACAGGTTCTCGCGATCATTGAGCGGATGGTCCCAGACGTCCGCGAGCACGGCGCCGTACTTCGCGGCCAGGGTCCGGGTGATGTCATTGACGCGGCGGACGCGGTCACGCCAATCCGGGAAGACGGGCACCACGTACGCCCGGCCCAGGGTGAAGGCCAGCGGCTGCGCGCCGACCCGCACCGCGAGCTCGTACATGCGGGTCAGGTCGTGTTCGATCACTTCGAAATCCGGCTCGCGCCGCACGAGATCGTTTGCCCCGCTGGGCACATAGAGCAGATCGGGTCCGAAGTCGAGCATCGCGCGCGACTGCTCGGTCAGCGCCTGCGCGGTGGTCGCGCCCACCCGGCCGGTGTTCAAGTAGGCCAGATCCGGGTGCACCAGCCGCAGGATGCGTGAAACCCGGTCGGCCCAGCCGAGGTTCGCGTACCCGGGGCTGGGATCGCTCACGCCCAGGGACAGGCTGTCGCCGATCGCGGCGAAGCGCCGCCAGGGCGCGTCGTACAGCAGGGCCGCGGCGGCGGGCTCACGCAGGCAGTACGGGTCGGAGTACTCGGTCAGGGGTTGCGCTATGGCGGTCACAAACAAAGCATACGGCCGTATGCATTCATGGACAAGGCATCGGAGCTCGTTGCAGCGCAACGTGACCGGCACTACAGTTACAGGCCAGTAGGAACTACGGCGTTCCTAGAGAGCTGTAGTGGAGTCGCAATGATCAGAGCAACGTCATCCGGGCCGTCCGCGGCCCCGATTTCCCTTCCGCTGCACGATGTCCGGACCCTGTCCCGCGCCCTCGTCGCACACTTCGCCGAGCATGTGGCGCGCTGCGGGACACTGCCCGGCGACGCGCTGCGCGGGGAGGTCACCGCGGTCACCCGCACCTGCCTCGAACTCGCGCACGGCGTCCTGGAAGGCCGGGATGTGACCGCGAAAATCGAACGGCTGCAGCGCGCGGGCGCGGATTGGGCGCGCGAGGGCATTCCCATCGGCACCATTCACCGCGCCGTGCACGATGGCTTCGCCCTCGGTTTCGATCTCATCGTGGACGCGACCGGTCCGGAGGACTACGCCCGGCTGGCCGTGACCGCGCGCCGCCTGTTCGAAGTGCTGTCCATGGTGGACTCGGCCTTCGCGGTCGCCTACGTGCACGAGCACCGGGCCGTGGTGGCCGAACACCACACGGCGGTGCACACGGTGACTTCCGCTCTGCTGTCCGGACATTCGGCCACCACCATGGCCCGCGCCAGCGGGGTTTCCATCGACGAGTCGTATTACATTCTGGCGCTGAGCATTCCGCCGCATCCGGGCGAAGCCGATCCGAGCGTTGACGGTGAGGTGGTCGCCCGGCGCAAGCTGCGGCGCATTCAATCCGAGCTGGCCGCACGCTGCGGTGGCGCGGCGCTGTCGCTGCTCGGCGCGGACGGCGGCACGGTGCTGCTACCCGCGAGCGCGCCCGTGGTGGCCGACTTCGACGACCTGATCGACGGCTTGTCCACGGCCGCACAGGTATTCATCACCGCCACCTACATCCACGCCGAGACCCCGCGGATTCCCGAGGCCGCCGAGCAGGCGCACGAACTGCTGGACATGGTGCAGCGCCTGCGGTGCGAGCCCGGCCTCTACCGATTCGACGATCTGGCCATGGAGTACCAGCTCACCCGGCCGGGACCGGGCCGCGAATACCTCGGAACACTGCTCGATCCACTGGAGGAGCATCCGGAACTGCTGGAAACGCTGCGCCGCCATATCGGCAACGACCTGAGCAGGCGGCACACGGCACGGCTGCTGGGAGTGCACACCAATACCGTGGACAACCGGCTCAAGCGGATCGGACAGCTCACCGGATTCGATCCGGCGCAGCCGTCCGGACTGTGGTATCTGCGTTCGGCGCTGGTGGCCCGCAGCTACCGCCGCGCGGAACGGACCCGGATCGGGCGGCCGGACAGCATGGATCCCAGCAGTGCGGTGAAGGACGCGTGCTCGGCCAGCGCCCTGCGCGACCATCCCACCGACCACACCGTTTCGACGCCGGCCGCCGGAAGCGGGCGGTCGGCGAATCTGTCGGCGAGCCAGCCGACCATGGCGGGGATGCCGATGAACTGCAGCGGAAGATGAGTGCTGAGCCGGTCCCGGACATAGCGCACATGCGTGCCCCGCGCGAGGTAGCGCTCGACGTGCGCATCCACATCGGCCACCGCGATCACCTCATCGTGCACGCCCTGCAGGATGAACAGCGGCATGGCGGGCGTATGCGCCCCGGGCTCGATATCGGCGAGCACCGTCCGCATTTCCGGGCGCGTGAGCATGGCGCCGACGCCGCCCTTGATGTGGCGGTTGGCATTCCGGCCGGCGAAGCGAGCCAGCAGCGGCAGGGTCGCGGTGGTCTCGGCGCGCAGCAGTAGCGCCATGTATTCGGCGGACAACTGGGTCCGCAACTGCTGGTCCAGGCGCGGGTACGCACGGCGCAGCCCAGCCGTGAAGACCATGGCGAACCCCGCGTACGGAGAACCGTTGAGCCGCACGAACGCCGCCGCCGGATCACCCACCGGTGAACCCGCCACCGCGCCGACGATATCGAGTTCCGGCGCATAGCTCGCGGCGAGTTCGGCGGCCCAGGCGGTGGCCAGCCCGCCGCCGGAGTAACCCCACAATCCGATCCGCGTGTGCGGGTGCAGGCCCAGCGGTTCGAAGCGCAAGGCGGCGCGGAGACCGTCGAGGGCGCGATAGCCGGGTTCGCGGGCCGCGCCGAAATGGCCGTGCAGCCCTTCGTGATCGGGCACCGAGACCGCCCAGCCCTGTCGCAGCGCGGCGGCGATGAGCGGGAATTCGAGCTGCGGAATGGCGCCCAGCGCCCGGGCGCGGTGCCGTAATGCGTAGGAGGGGAAGCACTTCGGGGCCACGGCGTCGATGGCGCACTGGAACGACACCAGCGGGCGCGGTTCGGCGGGGTCGGCGTCCCAGGGCAGCAGGACGGTGGTCACCGCGGCTTCCGGCAGGCCGTTCAGATCGGTCGAGCGATACAGCAGCTGCCAGGCGCGGACCTGCTGCGGGATCACGCCGAACAGGCCCAGCCGCACGCTGCGGGCACGCAGGACGGCGCCCGGCTCCACGTCTTCGAGTGCGATCGGCGAGTGATAGAACGAGTCGTCGTGCGGCAGCAGCGGCCTCCTGCTCGGTGACTCGGAATCCACTGGTAGACCGAGGGTTTCGACGCAGTCGCCGATCGTCATCGTGATCCTTTCCGGGCAGTGCTCAACGGTTCGAACAGGGGAGGCGCGGCGATCACAGGTGACCGCTGCCGCCGATGACCCAGGGATTGAAGCCGCATTGCAGATCCGGATGCGCGGCCGGATCCAGGGCGTGCAGGGCGATGGAGGCCGCCCGCGGCGAGTACATGATGGTCAGGTGGTCGGAAAGGTCCTGGTCGCAATCCTGTTGGAGGGTGATGTTGTCGACCGTGGCGCCGGGACCGGGGGTCAGGAAGGTCCAGTCGTAGGGGTTGGAGATCTCGTCGTGCACGGTGCCGACCGCGGTGTAGTCGACGCCGGGCACGGTGTCGCCGCCGGCGTTCAGCTTGGCGTAGAACGGCGATCCGACGGCCTGCTCCACATTGGCCTGCCCGATGAACGGTTCGTTCAGGCCCATGATGTCGAGGCCCAGGTTCTCGATGAGCCGGCCCAGCGACGCGATGCCGAGCAGGGTGGTGCCGTGGTTGGTCGCGCCGAAGGTGATGACCTTGGTGACCTTCCCCTGACCGCCCTCGAATTTCAGGTACTGGTTCGTGACCGGCCCGCCCTGGGAATGGCCGACGATATCCACCGACCGCGCGCCCGTGGCCGCCAATACGCGGTCGACGAATTGCGCGAGCTGCTTCGCGGAATCCTCCATCGGGCCGACGCCGTAGCGGCCCGGCAGGATGCTGCCCAGTCCCCCGCCGCCGAGCATGTTCTCGCGGCCGAAATTGAAGGCGAAGACACAGAATCCGGCGCGGGCGATCCGCGGGGACAGGTAGGCGAAACTGTCGTAGGTATTGAGCCAGGTGCCGTGCACGAGGACGACGGGCCGCGGATGCTCCGGGCCGGGCGTGCAATTCCAGTCATTGGCGCCGGGCGGCGCCGCATCGGGATGCGCGAGGCCGTAGGCGAATGCGCCCAGGAACGAGGTCATCTCGGGGCCCGCGCCGACGGTGTCGCTGGCGAAGCTCGCGGCGCCCGAGCCCGAGCTGCTGCCGGTGCCGGCCGGATCCGCGTTCGCCACACCACTCGAGAATGCCACCGCCGCCGCTGTCGCACTCGCGAAGACGGCACTGCCCAGCGCCCGGATGGTCGGCCTCATGGAACTCTCCTACTGCATCGCGTGAATCGACAGTCGTCGTCGAATTCGATTGCGACCGTAAGGCGATAGTGTGGCCCGTGTCACCGGAGGTGTGTCAGGTGACAGTGGTTACCGACGCACCGGTGCGGCGTGTTGTGCTTTGGGACAGCCGTCAGGCGGCGGGGATCTGTGTCATGGCGATGGCGGTGCGGGTGAACAGCGGGACCAGTTGCGGCAGGGCCGCCGCGCCCCGCTGATGCAGGCAGTTGCGGACGCGATCGTCGATGCCGCCGAGCAGCATATCGATCAGCTCCCGGTCGGGTTCGCCGGGCAGTTCACCGTCCCGGACACCGACGCGGGCGACGGCCATGATGTAGTCGGCGAAGCGTTCGTGCACGCGGGCGCGGTGGGCCACCAATCCAGGCCCCGCCGCGAGGGTTTCGACATAGAGGGCGCGCGCCGCTCCGGGCTGGGTGGAGAGCACGCCCAAATATATTTCGAAGGAAATGCGCACGCGCTCGGCGAAACTCACCCCCTGCAGCCCGGTGACGGTCTCCTTCAGCTGATCCAGCGCCGCGCCGACGGCGAGATCATAGGCGGCGGCGAAACATTCGTCCTTGGTGCCGAAGACGGCATAAAACGTGCGCCGCGCCACTTGCGCGCGCGTCACGATATCGGACACCGTGGTGGCCGCATACCCCTGTTCCCCTACCGCTTCCAGCACGGCGGTGCACAGGCGTCGATACTGCGATGTCACCACCTGTTCACGAGTCAGTCCGTGCCGCCCACGGGGCAGCGGGCCGGACTCGTCGACAGATTCCACACTCACGATTCACACAATATGTTTTTCCGGCGCACCGCACTAACGGTCGGGCCAATGCCAGGCGGGTTCCTCGAGCGAGCGCAGCCCCGCGACCCCGGTCGCGCCCAGCTCCTTGACCAGCTCGATCAGGTAGGGATCGGTGGCGTACTCCTCCATCACACCGACCAGTTCCTCGGCGTGGGTGACCACCACAACCTGTGTCCGTTCCGAAACCGCGGCGATGAGCCGGCCCAGCGGACTGAGCAATTCCGGGTGCAGGCTGGTCTCGGGTTCGTTGAGGACCAGCAGTTCCGGCGGGCGGGGCGACAGCAGCGCGGCGGTCAGCAGCAGATACCGCAGGGTGCCGTCGGATAATTCCGCGGTACCCAGCGGGCGCAGCAATCCCGGCTGGTGCAGTAACAACTCGAATCGGCCCTCGTGATTGACGATTTCGATATGACTGCCCGGAAAAGCTTGGTCTACCGCCTCGTTCAAGGCTTCGGTATCGCCGATTTCCAGAATGGTCTGCAGGGCCGCCGCGACATCCGCGCCGTCATGGGCCAGCGCCATTGTCCGGGTACCGATCCGGGGCGCACGGGCAGGGGCGTCGGAATCGGTGCGCAGGTGGTCGTAGAAACGCCAGCCGCGAATACGGTCACGCAAAACCAGGAGATCGGGCGCGCGCTGCGGATCCGAAATCTCCGAAAGCATGCTGTCGAAGGGTTTCATCGGATGCGGGACCATTCCCCAGCCATTGCTCTCCCCGCGTAACCGGACGACGGCCCCGCGCCGGTCCGCCAGGGCCGTGGAGGCCCGCAGCACCGGTCCGGCCCAGACGGCTTCGGCCTTGATCTCCGGATCCCGGCCGAACAGCGAATTGGGACCGGCCGGCGGTGGAATGCCCAGGTCGGCCGCGTACCCGAAGTCGTCGCCCGCGAATCCCACGCGCAGCGCGAGGCGCTCACCCTTGGGGGTCCGGCCCGCACCCGCCCAGAGCGTCGAATCCAGACCACCCTCCTTCGCCAGCGCCGCCACGGCACCGTTGCGCGAGAAGTCCCGCAGCAGCCGCAGGACCCGGTACAGGCTCGACTTGCCGCTGCCATTCGCCCCGGTCACGATGGTGAGACGGCCCAGCGGCAGCACCACACGCTGCAGCGATCGATAGTTCTGTACCGCCAGCACCCGCAACATTCCCCCACCCTAGCCAATCGAGATTGACAGGCTAACTTGCAAGTTTTGCTGACTTAACGCAGGATGGGGTAGTGAGCGGACAAGGCGAAGAACGGTCCGCGGCGGAACTGGCCGACGTGGCCGGTGAGCTGCGGGTGGTAGTCAGCAGGCTGCTGCGGCAACTGCGAGCGGCGCGTGGCGAGATGGATGTCACGCCCTCGCAGGCCGTCGTCATGAGCCGGCTGGCCACCGACGGCGCATTGTCGGTGGCCGACCTCGCCCGCGCCGAGAAGGTGCGGCCGCAATCCATGCGGGTCACGCTCGCGGCCCTCGAAGAACGCGGGCTGGTGGTACGGGCGCCGCATCCGACCGATCACCGCCAGGTGCTGATGTCGCTCAGTCCCGAGGCGGAACGGATGCTCGAGGTCGCACGGGGCGCCAAGGAGAGCTGGCTCGCCACCGCCATCGCCACGAAACTCTCTCCCGCCGAACAGGATTCGCTGTTTGCCGCGATTCCACTACTCAACCGGCTGGTCGAACCCTGACCTCGGGTCATTTCGACCTCCCACTCGCAGAAAAGGATTCACCCTCGTGACTTCGAATCTCCTCGATCCCCGCACCGCCCTGGTGGTCATCGACCTGCAGCGCGGCGTGGCCGCCATGCCCGTCGCCCCGCACAGCACCGAGGACGTGGTGGCGCGCAATGTCGAGCTGGCCCGCGCCTTCCGCGCCCAGGACCTGCCCGTCGTGCTGGTGCGCGTCTCCTTCGCCGCGGACGGCTCCGATGTCCCGCCCGGCCGCACCGAGCAGCCGATGCGCGGCACCCCGCCGCAGGGCTGGGACGAGCTCATCGACGAGCTCGAGGTGCAGCCCTCCGACATCGTGGTCACCAAGCGTCAGTGGGGCGCCTTCCACGGCACCGACCTGGATCTGCAGCTGCGCCGCCGCGGCGTGACCGGCATCGTCCTCACCGGCATCGCCACCAGCATCGGCGTGGAGTCCACCGCCCGCGCCGCGCACGAGCACGGCTACCACGTGGTGCTGGCGACCGACGCCATGGCCGATCGCGACGCCGACGCCCACGACCACTCGGTCGGCAAGATCTTCCCCCGCCTGGGCCTCACCGCCACCACCAAGCAGGTTCTGGACGAACTGAGCACCCGCGCCTGAGCCGTCAGCTCTGCTACACGTGAGCGGCGGCCTTCGACCACAGGCTCTGCCGGCCGCCGCCCGCCGGCCAGGTGGCCGGCTCGGACTCCCCGATGGTCTGCACAGAGTTCCGCCGCGTGGAACCCCCTCCGGTCCAAGACCATACGAAGGGTTCCACGCGGCGGCGATCGAGTTTCCGAGGATGCGCCGGGAGTGGCTGAGGATGCGCCGGGAGTGGCTACAGCCTCCTGGCGTCGATCATCCAGATCTGGATATTGGGTGCGCGATGGTTCGCGCCGATGCGTTCGATCAGGCGGACCAGATCGTCGACATCCTCGGTGCGGGCGAGTAATTCGATTCGCAGGCCGGTCGATACGTCACTCTCGTAGCGCCGCCCGCGGTAGCTCTCGACGCGATTGTCACGGTCGTCCACGCGGTAGACCTGTGAAACCACCATGCGCCGTACCCCGAAGGTGCCGAGCGCTCGCTTGATCTCGTCGAACAGACCGGGCGGCACCACGAGAGTGATGAGTTTCGCGTCCGCGCCGCCGCCCGGGTCCATGCTGTAGTAGCCGATCGTGCCGCCCAATTGCAGCGGCGCCGACATCAGGATTCCTTGACCGGCATCTCCGGTTGCAATGTCTCCGGCTCCAGGTGCCGTGCCGGTGATGTCACGAGCGACCGTGGTGAGCTCACCAGCGCGTCGTCCGGGTACGCCTCCTCCTCGTGGACGGCGATATCGCCGACCTCGAGCGCCTCGTCCGGTATCCGCAGCTTCATGAACAGGCTCAGAACCTTCAGGATCACGAAGGTTACGAGAGCGTCCCACACGATGACGGTAGCCGCTGCACCGAGTTGCCACAGCAAAAGCTTCGGATTGTGTCCGTAGAGCCAACCTCCGTAGGTGGCGTCCGGAGCGCCTCCTGTTCCCAAGTAGACCTTGACATTCGGATCCGCGAACACACCGACCAGCAGACCGCCGAGCAGACCCGCGACGCCGTGGGTGTGCACCACGCCGAGGGTGTCGTCCACCTTCTTGAACAGCCGGGTCCGTCCCAGCTTGTTCCACGACAGCCACACCAGGCTGGAGGCGATCGCGCCGATCACCAAGGCGCCGAAGCTGTTCACGAAACCCGCCGCCGGCGTGATGGCGACCAGGCCGACGATCATGCCGTTGATCGCGCCCAGGAAGTTGGGCCGTTTCGCGGGGCCGGCCAGCATGTCCCAGATGACCCAGGTCAGCAGGGCGACCGCCGTGCACAGGTTGGTATTGATGACGGCCAGCGAGGCGTCCGAACCGGAGAAGTAGGGGTCGCCGCCGTTGAAACCGTTCCAGCCCAGCCACAGAATGCCCGCGCCGACCGCCGCCATGGGCAGGTTGTTCGGGACCGCGCGTTCCCGGTCCCGGGCCAGCCGTGGACCGATGATGGCCGCCGCCACGAATCCGGTAGTGCCCGCCGCCAAGTGGATGACGTAACCGCCGGAGTAGTCCAGTGCGCCCATTTGCGACCACCAGCCGCCACCCCACAGCAAAAATGCGTTCACGGAATATGCCAGCAGGGACCACAGCGGAACGAAGATCAACCACACCTTGAAACTGATGCGGCCGATCACGCTGCCCAGGAACAGCAATGGCGTGATGGCGGCGAAGACGAACTGGAAGTAAGCCAGTGTCGTCTCCGAGAATCGGAATTTCGGCATGGCTCCGTCGAGCAACGGAATCAACGCCTGCTCTTGATTATTGGAGCCCAGGATGGTGTGCGGTTTGCCGATTGCGGCCCGCAGGATTCCTGGTCCCAGATGGATGGGTTCGCCGAACCCCATCTTGAATCCACAGAGCACCCACACCACCAGGACCAGCGAAAATCCGGTGAATGCCATGAGCATGGTGTTGACGGCCCATTTCCGTTGCACGATACCGCCGTACAGTACGGCGATACCCGGAATGCTCATGAGACCGACAAGTGTTGCGGCTACCAACTGCCAGGCATTATCGCCAGGGTTCAGCCAATCGGGATACGGTGACATGTTTCAGCGCTACCTCACCGTGGAAGCCGGCAGGCACCAGACCCGCTTCCAGCACTTAATTTGTTGTGACATATGGTGTCTAGCGTCACATACGGTGAACCAAGTGTTGAGCCAGTAGGTTTCCCGGTGATTACCTGTGGTTAAATCTGGATTTCACGGTCCGGTCACAGGTGTGTGAACATTCGAAATGTCAGATTCGCCAGACAATTCCGACCGGTTGGAAACACGATCGACACATCGGGCCGCGCTCCCGTACGATCTTCGTACGGGGAGCTACACGGTTCGATCGGGGGAACGGAGTGACGAGTCGTCTACCGGCGACCATCCGCAACGCTGCGGTATGGACGAGGCGTTTCGCGCGCACCGCGCCGGGCGTCATCACCGCGGTGGGGGCCGTATTGGTGATCCTGGCGCTCGTCTCCGGGCTGCTGTGCGTGAACCAGTTGGGTACCAAGATCTCTCGCCGCGACACCGTCCTGGCACACACCGAACCGCTCGCCGACGCGGCCCAACGCCTCTATGTCGCGCTGTCCTCCGCCGACGCGGCCGCGTCCACCGCCTTCCTGTCCGGCGGCGTCGAATCCCCTGTGGTGCACGGGCGTTACGAGCAGGCGCTCGCCGACGCCGCGGGCGCCCTCGCGGAGGCGACCGCGGGCGCCACCGACAGCGGCACCCGACTGGTGCTCGCCCAGATCTCCGAGGAACTACCCACCTACACCGGACTGGTCGAGGCCGCCCGCGCCGACAACCGGCAGAACCTGCCGGTGGGTTCCGCCTATCTGCGCCAGGCGTCGACCCTCATGCAGGGGTCGCTGCTGAAAAATGCAGAGGCACTGGAGAACACGCGCTTCGGGCAACTGCACGACGATCAGGAGACCATCTCCGCACTGCCGCTGTGGAGCGTAGTGGCGCTCCTGCTCCTGCTGGCTGCCTGCGGGTACGGATCCTGGCTGCTGCTGCGGCGCACCAATCGGTGGCTCAATCCCGGCGTGCTGGCCGCCGCCGGCGCGGCGGTGCTGGCGCTGCTCTGGATCGGTGCGACCACCGTCGCGGCCACCGCCGCCGTCGACGACGGCTCGGGCGGCGCGACGGCGCGCTTCGAAACCCTCTCGCGGGTACGGATTCTCGCGCAGCAGGCGCGTACCGAGGAGACCCTGCAGCTCATCACCCGCGGTGACATCAACGCCAGCGAGGACCGGTTCAACGCGACCAGCGGTCAGTTACGGGCGCAGCTGCAGTCCGTCACCGGCACGGATTCCGATGCGGCGAAGGCATTCTCGAAATGGCAGGACGGACACCACATCGAAGTCGCCGCCTATCTGAGCAATGACTACCGAGGTGCGGTGACACAGGCCATCGGCGGTGATCCCGCTTCCTCGGCGACGCTCTTCACCGCTCTGGACACCGCACTCCAGCAAGACCTGCAACACACCCGGCAGCAGGTGCGCGACGGCGTGAACGATGCGGGCAATGCCCTGCTGCTCAGTCCCTGGGGCACGCTCGTGCTGCTGTTCGCGGCGGGCGGCGCGGTCGGCGCGGGCCTCTGGCCGCGGTTGAAGGAGTTCCTGTGAGAGCGCGGTTCCGCATGCTGCTGGTGGCCATGGCGGCCGTGCTGGCGGCCTCGTGCTCGGCCCACGCGCCGGATACGGCCTCACTGCAACTGCCGCCGGAGACCGCGCTGCCGCCGGGCGCGCAGACTCTCGCCTCGGTGGCACCGCAGCGCGCCGACACCTCCTGTGACCCCACCGCCAGCATCCGGCCCGGCGCGCAACCACAGCCGGGCAACATGCCGACCGGTTCGACCATGGCCGCCATCGTTGCGCGCGGGAACTTACGCGTGGGCGTCGACCAGAACGAATTCCTCTTCGCCTACCGCGACCCGGCGACCGGACAGATCGAGGGCTTCGACATCGACATCGCGCGGGAGATCGCGCGCGACCTCTTCGGTAGCCCGGACAAGATCGAACTGCATCCCATCCAGTCCGCGCACCGCATCGACGCGTTGAAGAACAACGAGGTCGACATCGTGGTGGACGCGTTCACCCCCACCTGCACCCGGCGGCAGGACATCGAATTCTCCACCGTCTACTTCACCACCGATCAGCGCATCCTCGCGACCAAGGGCTCCGGCATAAACTCCGCGGCCGACCTGGCCGGAAAAACGGTTTGCGGGCTCCTCGGATCGACCACACTGGATGCGGTGTTCGCACTCCCCCAGCGACCCAAGGTGATCGGCATGGCGAACTGGCTCGACTGTCTGTCGGCAATGCAACAGGGGCAGATCGACGCGGTCAGCACCGATCTGCCGACCCTCTACGGGCTCGCGGCGCAGGATCCGAATCTTCAGGTGGTCGGCGGTCCGATGGCGCCCGACTATTACGGCGTCGGCGTGCAGAAGCAGGCGACCGACATGGTGCAATTCGTGAACGGGGTACTCGATCGGATCCGCACGGACGGCACCTGGCAGCGGATCTACAACTCCCGGCTCGGCGTGCTCGGACCGGCGCCCGCGCCCCCCGCTCCGCGTTATCGCGAGTGAGCGACCATGAGCGAGCACACCGGGCACATTCTCAGCATTGCCGAAATCGATCGCGAGCTCGCCGAGCGGGAACGTGAAACCGCCACCGCCGGAGCCACATTGGTCGAACTGGACAAGCATCCCGGGCTCGTGATGCTGCGGCGCTTCCCGCCGATCGGGGTCACCGCGGAGCGGTGGACGGTGGCGGAGGCCGGGCTGCACGGGATGTGGGAGGACTACGGGCGGCTGGGCACGATTCTCGAGCAGGTGCAGACGGCACGGGCCCGGCGGCGGCACGACGCGCTGGATCGGGAGGAGTTGACGAGGCTGCTGCGGGGGAATCCACTCGAAGTGTCGCGCAATACGATTCCCATGGCGCAGCGGTCGCTGCTCGGCCCGCGCGAGGAGGTGAGCCGGATCGGCATCGCCGAACTGCTGGATCGCATGCGGGTGACCTTCCCCCTCGTGGTGGCGGTGCTCGATGCGGTGGACGCGGTGAACTCCCGGGTCATGTCCGATCTCGGGCCGCTGCAGACCGAACTCGACCGGGTCGGTACGGGCGTGCCCGAACTGCACGCTCTGTCAAGCGATATTGCCGACCTGTCCCGGCTGGCCGTCACCGATCCGCTCTCGCTCACGCCCGCGCAACTCGACAACCGCATCGGCGACCTGTCCGCGCGCATGCGGGACGCCGCCGCTGTCCGCGCCGAACTCACCGCCATGGCGAGCGATTGGCCGGGCGCCATCGCGCGCATGCGCACCCTCGTCGAGGCGCTGCGCAAAACCCGCGACCGCGCCGAGCATGCGCGCGCCGAGGTGGAGCGCACCATCCTCGCCGCGCCCCTGCCCCGCCACGCCGACGACAGCACCGTCTTCAGCGCCGAATTGACCGCGCTGGAAGCCAATCCGCCCACTCCCGACGCCCTGTGGGAACTGCGCCGCCGCCTCACCGAGGCCCTCGACGCCGCCACCCGCAGCGAACGCCTCGCCCAGGGCCTGCTCGACCGCCGCGCCGAACTGGGCGGCCGCCTCACCGGCTACCGCGCCAAGGCCGCCCGCCTCGGCCTCGGCGAAGACCGCGATATCCAGGCCTCCGGCCGCATAGCCGCCGGCCTCCTCACCCGCCGCCCGTGCGACCTCGCCGCCGTCACCCGTGCCATTACCGACTACCGCCAGCTCATCGCGCAGAAAACGGGGAGGCGAACATGACCTGCACCGAACCCGGCTGCACCGGAACCATCGAAGACGGCTACTGCACCGTCTGCGGCACCGCGCCCGCCCCGGCCGGTGCCGCGCCCACCCCACCCGGCAGTGCGGCCACCCCGGCCCCCGGCACGCCGCTGACAGCCGGCGGCGTGGCGGCTGCTGGTGCGGGGCCGGGCAATACGCCGTCGGCCTGTGCGGAGCCCGGCTGCGGCGGGACCATCGAGGACGGGTATTGCGCGGTGTGCGGTACCGCGCCCGCGACCGCCTCCGCCCGGGCGACGACCGAAATCAGTGGCGGCGCAACGAGCCGGCCTTCGTCGGGGTCCGGAGCCGTGTCCGGGCGATCGGTGCGCTCTGTACGGACCGGTCGGTCCAGCTCCGGGGCGACGCGGGGACGGCTCGGCGCCGGCATGGTGAACGTGCCGCGGGTGACGCCCATCGATCCGTCCGCGGCGGTCATGGCCAATCCGGAAGTGCCGGAGCAGCAGCGGTATTGCGGAAAGTGTGAGCGGCCGGTCGGGCGCAGCCGGGCCGGGCAGGCGGGGCGAGCGGACGGGTTCTGCGCACACTGCGGGACGCGGTACTCGTTCACGCCCAAGCTGGCTCGCGGGGATCTGGTCGGCGGGCAGTACGAGGTGCTCGGGCCGGTGGCGCACGGCGGGCTCGGCTGGATCTATCTGGCGCTGGATCATCGCGTCAACGATCGGCCGGTGGTACTCAAGGGCCTGCTCAATACCGGTGATGCGGATGCCATGCGGGCCGCGGTGGCCGAGAAGCGATTCCTGGCGCAGGTCGACCATCCAAATATCGTGCAGATCTTCAACTTCGTCGAGGATGTGGGCCCGGACGGAGCGCCGGTCGGCTACATCGTCATGGCCTACGTCGGCGGCACCTCGCTGAAACAGCTGCTGCGGCAGCACCGTGATGTCGAGGGGCAGTATCTGCCGCCCGCGCAGGCCATCGCCTACATCCTGGAGATGCTGCCCGCACTGCAGTATCTGCACGATCGCAATCTGGCCTACTGCGATTTCAAGCCCGACAACGTGATGCAGATCGAGGAGCAGGTCAAGCTCATCGACCTGGGAGCGGTCATCAGCCTGGAGGATCGGGACAGCGCGCTCTACGGGACGCCCGGATATCAGGCCCCCGAGGTCGGCGCGACCGGGCCCACCATCGCCTCCGAGGTGTACACGGTGGGCCGCACGCTGGCCGTGCTGATCATGAAAATACCCAGTGTGAACGGGCATTTCGGGCCGCTGCCCGAACCCGCCACCGAACCGCTGCTGCAACGCCACGATTCGCTCTACCGATTCCTGCTGCGCGCCACCGACACCGATCCCGACCAGCGCTTCGGCTCCGTGGCCGAAATGATCGACCAGCTCACCGGCGTCCTGCGCGAGGTGCTCTCGACCGAGGACGGTCGCCCCCGGCCGGGCCTGTCCACCCGATTCGGCCCGCCGCGCGCGGTCTTCGGCATCGGCGAAACCCTGCCCGATCCCCTGGAAATCGTTGCGGCGCTGCCGTTCCCGCTGGTGGACCCGACCGATACCGGCGCCGCGCTGCTGGCCTCCACCAGCGCGGTGACCCCGGAGGACCTCGAACGTGAGCTCGCGGCCGGCCAGCGGTCGGTGGTCACCGGCGAGGCCGAATCGGCCGAGATCCCACTGCGCCTGATTCGCGCCGCCCTCGAATTCGGCCGGGCAGCCGACGCGCTCACCCGCCTGCGCGAGGCGGAACAGACCCGGCTCGCCGACGACTGGCGGCTCGCCTGGTACCGCGGCCAGGCCGCCTTGCTGCAACAAGACTGGGCGGCCGCACAATCCGAGTTCGATGCCCTCTACACCGCTCTCCCCGGCGAACCCGCCCCGAAGCTGGCCCTCGCCGTCACCGCGGACTACACGGCCGCCACCGCAGAGGCGGAGGCGCCGAATGGCGCCGCCCAGGATGCGGCGCGCTATTACGACATGGTGTGGCGTACCGATCGTTCGTTCACCAGTGCCGCTTTCGGGCTGGCCCGCCTGCGCCGCCAGGAAGACCGGCGCGCCGAGGCGATCACCGTGCTGGATCAGGTGGATCCGGCCTCCGTCGTCCACACCGCGGCGGGCATCGCCGCCATCGATACGCTGCTGTCCGTGCCGGACCCGGGCAATCTCACCGAAACGCTGCTGCGCGAGGCCGGAACGCGGGTGGAACGCCTGCGCCTGGACTCCAGACGCCGTGCCGCGCAAGCCCGGATGCGGGTCCTCGAAGCGGCGCTGGTGTGGCTGCGCCTCGGCCGCATACCCACCGACCAGGCCCCGCTACTGGGCGTCACACTCGACCGGCGAGGGATCAGAACCGGTTTGGAACGCTGCTATCGCGACCTCGCGCACGAGACCGACGACTTCTGGGAGCGGATCGCGCTCGTGGAGCAGGCGAACGACGTCCGCCCCAGGACCACGCTGTGATCCCCCGCTGCCCGGCCTGCGGCGCGCCGGCCGCGCAGAGCGACCGCTTCTGTGAGGCGTGCGGGCACAAGCTCTGGCGCATGACGGTCGCCCTGCCGCCCAGCGAATTCCATCCGTCCACACCCGAGGCGACCACGGTGCCGGTCGCCGACGTCTCCGGCGCGCTCTCGGTCTCGGCCTCGGCCGACGCGAAGACCGTCTGCTCGGGCTGCGGCGAAAGCGAATTCGACACCGACGGCTACTGCGCGTCCTGCGGGCAGCAGCCGCCGGAGCTGGACCGCTTCGAAGCCGGGCTGGGCCCGATCTTCGTGATCACCGATCGCGGAGTAGCGCACGCCCGCAACGAGGACGCGGTCGCCGCCGCCGTAGTGCCCTGTGACGCACCGGATGCCACGGCGACGGTGGTCATCGCGGTCTGCGACGGCGTCTCCACCTCCGAGGACCCGCAGGCCGCCTCCGGCGCGGCGGTGCGCGCGGGCATCGACGCCTGCCTGGATGCGCTGGCCGAGCAGCGTTCCGCCGAGGACTCGGTCATGGCCGGTCTGAACGCGGCGGCGGACGCGGTGATCGCGGTCGGCTCCCCCGACGGCCGCGCGCCCTCGTGCACCTATGTGTCGGCCATCGTGCAACCGGGCCCGGACGGCACCCGCATCACCATCGCGAATGTCGGTGACAGCCGGGCGTATTGGCTGCGGGCCGACTCGGGCTCCTCGCTCCGGCTCACCGTCGACGACTCCCTCGCACAGGACATGGTCGACAATGGCGTCCTGGACCCGGAGACCGCCATGGACGGCCCGCACGCCCATGTGCTGACCCGCTGGCTGGGCGCGGACAGCGAACACAAATGGTCCCGGAACTGCCTGCGCACCTTGGCGACCCGGGAACCGGGCGTCCTGCTGCTGTGCACCGACGGCCTGTGGAACTACCTGCCGGAGGCGGCCGCCCTGGCCCGCATCGCCACCGCCCTGCCGGTGCAGCCCGCCGGGCGGGCGCTGGTCGAGCACGCGCTGCAGGCCGGCGGGCGGGACAACATCACCGCCGCCCTCGTACCCGTACTCAGCTCCGAACACACAGGAGACGAACCGTGAATTCCCCTGCAGAGAACGGCGTTTCGGTCGATGTCGACCAGAACGAGTTTCTGGCCGAGGGCACCCGCACCATGGACGCGGTCGTGACCGTGCAGACCTCCGACGAGCTCGCGGTGGCGGCGCCGCCGCAGCAGCGGGTGGAGATCCTCATCATCGACTGCTCCGGATCCATGGGCGGCCGGGAGAAGTTCCCCAATGCCCGGACCGCCACCCTGGCCGCCCTCGACGTGATGCCCGACGGCACCCATTTCGCCATTGTGAAGGGCACCGACACCGCGACCGTGGTGTACCCGACGCAGGGCGCGTCGGCGGTGGCGAACCGGGAGTCGCGGGCGGCGGCGCGGCGGGCCCTGGACAAGCTGAAGCCCGACGGCGGCACCGCCATCGGCACCTGGCTGGGTGTGTCACGGATGATCGCGCAGAAGCATCCCGGCGCCATGGTGCACGCCATCCTGCTCACCGACGGCAAGAACGAGCACGAGACCGCCGAGCGGCTGGCCGAGGAGATCCGCGCCTCCGAGGGCCTGTTCACCTGCGACTGCCGCGGCGTCGGAAGCGACTGGGAGCCCGAGGAATTGCGCGCCATCGCCTCGGCGCTGCACGGCACCGTGGACATCGTGAAGACGGCCGATCTGCTGGCCAAGGATTTCGCGGCCATGATGGAATCCTCGATGGAGAAGACGATTCCGGAGCTCAAGCTGCGGGTGTGGACGCCCGTCGGGGCCCGGATCGTGTTCCTCAAGCAGGTCGCGCCGGCCATCGAGAATCTGACCGCCCGGCGGGTGGAGACCGCGCCGCAGATCGGCGAATATCCGCTCGGCGCTTGGGGTGCCGACGAACGCGACTACCACATCAAGATCGATATCGATCCGCTGGCGCCCGGCGGCAAGAAACTCGCCGCCCGCATCAGCGTGTTCACCGACGCCGATCCGCTGGCGCAGGGCCTGGTGAAGGCGGAGTGGACCACCGATACCGACCTGTCCGCGCCGATCAGCCGCGGCGTCGCGCACTACACCGGGCAGGCCGAGCTGGCCCAGGTCGTGCAGGAGGGGCTCGCCGCCCGCAAGGCCGGCGACAATGCCACTGCCACCCAGAAGCTGCAGCGCGCAATGCATCTCGCGCATGAATCCGGTAACGACAACACCGCCAAACTATTGCGCGGCGTCGTCGATGTCGACGACGCCGGCACCGTCCGACTGCGCGCGCACGTCGATCCCTCCGACGAGATCGCCCTCAATGTGCGCTCCAGCAAGACGGCGCGCGTGCGCCCCGAAGACCGAGGGAAAGGCGACGCGTAATGCCGACCTGCCCTGAAGGCCACCTGTCCCGCGCCGCGGACTACTGCGATACGTGCGGGGAGCCCATTGCCGACGGAAACGGCTCCGCTGCACCGGAACTCATCGTCTGCCCGGTGTGCGGCGCCCCGGTCGAGGACCGCTTCTGTGAGGGCTGCGGCCACGACTCGGCGCTGCCCCCGCCGCCGCGCTGGGCCACCGCAGCGACCGCGGCCATGCCGGAGACCCAGGCGGATCGGCCCGCGCCGCCCCTCGGCACGGCGTCCCAGCCCGCCACGATCTGGGTTGCCACCATCCGCGCCGACCGCTCCCAGTACGGCCGGATGCTGGCCCAGCAGGGCCCCGATATCGGTCGCGTCGAATTCCCGGCCTTCTACCCCGAACGCCGAATACCCTTGCGCGCCCCCAATATCCTCATCGGCAAACGCAGTCTCTCCCAAGGCGTCGACCCCGAGATCGACCTCTCCATCGCCCCCGCCGACCTGGCCGTCTCCCGCTCCCATGCCATCCTGCACCTGGACGGCGCCAAGGCCACCATCACCGACCTCGGCTCCACCAATGGCACCTGCATCAATGACAGCCCCACTCCCATTCCCGCCAAAATGCCTGTCCCCCTGCAAGACGGCGACCGCATCCACGTGGGCGGCTGGACCACCATCACGCTCAGCACCGAACCGGGCGCTCCCGACATCACTTCGGGCACGTCGATGTGAAAGGGGCCCCGGCGAACAGGTTGTCGATCCAGGTCATCCACTGCTGAGCCACGTTGCCCGGGGCCTCGTGCCCGCCGGGGACCACCAGATCGTGGACCTGCGTGCCGAGGGCACACATCTCGGCCACCGCCGCGTCGGACCACGCGGTGCTCACCAGCAGGTCGGCATCCCCACGGACGATGTAGGTCGGCAGCGTGGTCGCCACCTTCGGCAGGTTGGTGCGGGATTGGAAGTCGGCGAACGGCTTCGCGGCCGCGTCATCGACGAAACGCACCTCGTCCGGGGTGGCGGCCTTGCCGAGCTCGAGATCGGCCGGCGTCATCTCCCCGGTGCACTGCGACTCCAGACGCGGTGCGGCGGCGAGCAGATCACCGTGCAGTACCTGGTCGTAGCGGTAGCCGGGATCGCCGTAGCGCACCGCCTCGACGAGATACGGCAGGACCAGGTACTGATCCGGCGCGTTGAGCGTGCCGGCCCGGACAGGTTCGACGAACTGGAGCTCCAGCGCCGGGGACAGCAGTAGCACGCCACGGATATTCAGCTCCGGCGCATACGCTTTCGCGGTCTCCACGGCCGATTCCGCAGCCCGGCCGCCCTGCGAGACACCGACGAGTACCGTATCCGCGCCCAACGGCATCCCACTCGCCCGCGCGGCCCGCACCGAGTTCAGCACGTCGTACCCCGATGACGGCGAATCCAGATAGGGCGCATCTCCCGGCCCGTCGAGCCCTTGATAATTGGTCATCACCACGGCCCGATGTCCCGCCAGCAACTGTTCCACCGTGGGAGCGGACCCGAACAGCGTGGGTGAATTCGTAGGCGCACAAGCACTCACGACACCCGCGGTGCCGTGCGCCAAGGCGATCACCGGCCAGCCCCCGCCAGGCGCATCACCCTTCGGCAGGAACACCGCTCCCGACACCTCGATCGGCTTCCCGGCCGGTGAGGTCGATTCGTACCGAATGTAGGTGGCCGACGCAGCAGCCGCCGTCAGGCCGGGATCGAGATTCGCCAAGGATCGCTGCGAGATCAACGCCCCGGGCGTCTCCCCCTTCGACGACGACGTATCACCGGAGCTGCCACAGGCCGCCACCACCAATGCGGTCAAGATCGGCAGCACAATCCGTACGCGCATGTCACTCTCCGATTCGTCAGCGGGCGTGTCAGGACGGCGTCAGGTCCATATCAGCGTGGTTGGCGACAGTAATCACGTGAACAAGCACAAGAGGTTCACACACAGAATCCGTTTCACACACTAAAGGACTGACCGTCATGCCTGCATTCGCTACCCCGAACCCGATCGCCCTGACCGTCGACGTGCTGTCGGCCAATGTCACCGTCATCGCCTCCGACCGCACCGACACCATCGTGCAGATCCGGCCGACCGACGCGGCCAAGCCCGCCGACATCCGCACCGCCGAGCACACCCAGGTCGACTTCACCGACGGCGCCCTGACCGTGAAGACCCCGAAGTCCTGGCGCACCCACACCCCCTTCGGCGGCAACCCCTCGATCGAGGTGACCATCGAGGTCCCCACCGGCTCCCAGCTGCACGCCACCGCGGGAATGGGCCGCGTCCTGGGCGCCGGTCCCCTGGGCGAATGCGAACTGAAGGTCTCCGCGGGCGACATCATCGTCGAGCAACCGCTCGGTTCGGTGACCGCCAAGACCGCCAAGGGCAATATCCGCATCGGCGAGGCGACCCGCGGCGTCCTGCAGCTGCAAACCTCCGTCGGCGAACTGGAGGTCGGCATCCACCCCGGCAGCACCGCACGACTGGAGAGCAACACCCCCAACGGCGCGGTCTACAACCAGCTGGCAGCCGCCGACTCGCGGAGCGACGAGAACATCGTGCACGTCTACGCCCGCAACTCATTCGGCAACGTCATCATCGGCCACGCTACCGCCACCCGATAGCCGGCACCGAGATCAGCGGACGGTGCGGATGGGGAGAACCGCCAGGGCGCCGAGGACGGCCAGCAGGCCGCCGAAGAGGAAGAGCGGAGGGTAACCGCCGAGGGTTACCACCGCCGAGGCCACGAAGGGGCCCACGATTTGGGGCGCCGCGTTGGCGATATTGAGGATGCCGAGGTCTCGGGCCGCGTCTTCGGCTTTGGGGAGAACGAGGGTTACCAGGGCGGTGTCCACGGCCATGAAACAGCCGAAGGCCAGGCCGTTCACCGCGGCGAAGACGATCATGCCGGGCCAGGTGGGGGTCAGGACCGGGATCAGCAGGGCCCCCGCCGAGAGGGCTGCCGAGCAGGCCACGAAGATCTTGCGGCGGTTCAGGCGGTCGGAGAGGACGCCACCCAGCACTGTCGAAATGGCCATGGCCACACCGGCTATGGGGGTCAGGACGGCCACGGCGTGGGAGGGGGAAAGGCCGCCGGGCAGGGTTATGTGGTCTTGGAGGATATAGAGCTGATAGCCGGTGACCGCGAAGTAGCCGAGGACGAGGAGGGCTCGGCCCGTGAAGGCCCAGCGGAAGTCGTGCTCGCGCAGGACGCTCAGGAAGGCAGCGGCCTGATCACGCAGGGAGGCCGAGCGTTTCGGGGGTTGGGGCTGTTCCCGGGCACAGGAGGTGAACAGGACCGCCGCGGCGGCTACCAGGACCCCCAGGGCCAGGTAGCCGATGCTGTAATGGTCGGAGAAGGCGGAGGCGAGCACCACGCCGATGGTGGAGCCGACGGGCAGGCCCAGGCCGACGGCGGCGGAGGCCGTGCCGCGGCGCGTCAGCGGAATGCGGTCGGGGACAACGGAAGTCAGGGCCGCCTGGTAGATGTTCATGACCGCCTGGCCGAGGCACCAGCCGATCGCCACCAAGGCCACGGTCCGCACGCCGCCGAGCAGGCCCATGGCGGCCACCGCGGCCAGCCCGCCGCCCAGGATCCACGGGTTGCGTCGGCCGGATCGATCGGACAGCGCGCCCGCGACCGGGTTGAAGACCGTGGCGAAGACGGCGGCGATGCCCCCGACCAGACCCAGGTTCGCGACCTTGTGCGCCGCGTCGATGTGCTCGATCTGCAAGGGCAGCAACACACTTCCGACGCCGACGTACAGCGCGTACATGGCCATATTGCCGGTGAAGAGCAGCGGCAGCAGGCCGCGCGAGGGAGGGCCGCCGGGGTGCGTCTCGTCGACGGAGGCGCCGGCTTCGGGATGAGCCACAGAGAGTCCAAAGTGTGCGAAGTAGAGATGCGCAGGGCCGCGAGCCGGGAGGGGTGTGGCTCGCGGCCCTGCTCAGCAATGGATTCCGCCCGGCGGGTAGGTGTTGCCGGGCGGAATCCGTTGCTGAAGAACCGATCAGCCGATGTCGGCGGTCAGCGGCAGGTCGGTGACCGAGGTACCGAGGTGCAGGGTGAAGGCGCCGGGTTCGACGGCCCAGCCCTGGTCGGTCCAGTGTTCGAACGAGCGCGGCGGGAGTTCGATGGTGGCGGTGACGGTTTCACCGGGGCCGGCCTCGACCGCGGCGAACCCGGAGAGCCAGCGCACCGGCCGGTCGACCGCGCTGGCGGACCGGGACAGGTACGCCTGCACGACCTGACGGCCGGGCCGGGCGCCGGTATTGCGGACGGTCACCGTGGCGGTGCGACCCGATACCTGCAGGTCGGCGAGCTCCCAGCTGGTGTAGCCGAGGCCGTGCCCGAACGGATAGGCCGGAGCCACACCGGATTTCAGCCAGGCGCGGTAGCCGATGTGGATGCCCTCGTCATAGGGCAGCGCATTGTCGGCCGCGGGTTTGGTGTTCAGTACCGGCACGTCGTCGATGGTCTTGGGCCAGGTGGTGGGCAGCCGGCCGCCGGGTTCGGCGGCGCCGGTGAGCACATCGGCCAGCGCCGCACCGAATTCCTGTCCGGGGAACCAGGTGAGCAGTACCGCCGCGACGTCGTCGCGCCACGGCATCTCCACCGGCGAACCGGAATTCACGACCACGACGGTGCGCGGATTCACCGCGGCCACGGCGGCGACCAGCTCGTCCTGCCGGCCGGGCAGTCGTAGCGTGGTGCGGTCGAAGCCCTCGGATTCGATCTGCTCGGTGGTGCCGACCACGACCACCGCCACCTCGGAGGTACGCGCCAATTCCACCGCGGCGGCGAACTCTTCGTCCGCGGAACGCCGGGGGCGGCCGACCGCGCAGGTGATGCCCATGGCGGGGAATCCACCACCGGGCACCATGCGCACGAGCACATCCACTTCCTGGCCCGCGGTCAGGGTGCGGGTGACGAAGCGCTGCGGCGGATTCAGCAGCATCTCCACCGGATCGGCGCCGACGGGCGTCACGTTCTCCTCGAGCACCTGCTCGCCGTCGAGTGTCAGGCTCAGCGTGCCCACACCGGCGAAACCGATGCGCCACTCCCCCGCGACGTCGGCGCGCAGCCGGCCCCGCAGTTCGATGGTCTTGGCCTGCATGGCATTCGCATTGCCGAACAGCATGAGCGCGCCCGCGGTGCGATGCTCCTGATCGAGCAGGGTATCGCCGTCGAGGTAGCGCAGGTCCAGGCCGGGGGCGCCGGTCTCGGGATCGGTGACCAGGTCCAGCGGGATCGGCAGCATGTTCTCGCTCAGGTGCACACCGGGCGTGTAGACCACCGGCAGCGCCTGTGACAGCCCCTCCAGCGGCGAGGTGGTGTGCGACGGGATCACGGTGGCACTGCCGCCGCCCATGAAACGCGGTTCGGCAGCGGCGGATCCGAGCAGGGCCACGCCGGCCGGCTGTCGCAGCGGCAAGGTGCCGTCATTGGACACCAGCACCATCGCCTTGGCGGCCGCCTCGCGTACCAGTCGCTGCGCGGCCTCGTCGGTGAAAGCCGTTGCCGGCTGCGGACTTCCGTTCAAGGCGCCGACGCGCTCGGCGAAGCGCAGGATGCGCCGGACCTTCTCGTCGATGGCGGATTCGGGCACCCGGCCCGCGCGCACGGCCTCCTCGAGCGGCGCGCCCCACGCCTCCCACGGGCCGGGCATGGCCAGGTCGTTGCCCTTGGCGGCGCCGAGCGTGGAACGCACCGCGGTCCAGTCGGAGACGACGACACCGTCGAAACCCCATTCGCCCTTGAGTGGTTCGTCGAGCAGGTCGTTCTCGGTCATGGTGACGCCGTTGACCGAGTTGTAGGCGGACATGATCATCCAGGCCCCCGCCTGCACCGACCGCTCGAACGGGTACAGGTACAGCTCGCGCAGGGTGCGCTCGGCGGCGATGACATCGGCGGTGAAGCGCTCGGTCTCGGAGTCGTTGGCCACGTAGTGCTTCGGGCACGCGCTGACCCCGTGCGCCTGCACCGACCGCACGTAGGCGGCCGCGATCTCGGCGGTGAGCATGGGATCCTCGGAGAAGCATTCGAAATGCCGTCCGCCGAGCGGGGATCGGTGCAGGTTGATGGTGGGCCCGAGCACCGCGTACACGTCCTTGCGCCGCGCTTCGGCGGCAATGAGCGCGCCGATCTCGGTGAGCAGCTCACGATCCCAGGTGGCGGCCAGGGCCGTACCGGAGGGCAGGCTCACCGACGGATCGCGTTCGTCCCATTGTTCGCCGCGCACACCGGACGGCCCGTCCGAGACCGGCATCTCGGCCAGCCCGATGCCCGGGTCACCGGCGAAGCGGAAGAAGTTCGCGCCGGAAATGAGTTTGATCTTGGCCGGCAGGTCCAGCTTGCCGAGCAGTTCGTCGATGGTATTGCTCATGCCTGTTCCTTCCAGAAGTCGACCAGATCGGCGGAAACCTGTTCGGGCACTTCCTCGTTCGGCAGATGCCCGACGCCGTGGAAGACCACGGTGCGGGCATTCAACTGTGCGGCGAAGGCCTCGTGCACCGACGGCGGCCACAGGTCGCCGGTATCGCCGTAGGCGACGAGAATCGGCACTCCGGCATCGCGCAGTTCGGCGAGATCCTTGACCGGGGGTTCTTCCATCGTCTTCAGAATGCCGAGGATATTGGCCTTCTTGGTCTGCACGATCCGGTTGTGCAGGAACTCCAGCTTGGCCGCCGGCAGTCCGGCGCCGGCCAGTGCGGTGGCCATCTGCTGCCAGATCGCTTCCTGCCCACCGGCTTCCACCACCTGCGCGACCATGGCCGGCGGCGGGAAGTTGATGTCCTCGACCGACGACGGCCCGGAGGCCAGCAGGGTGAAGCTGCGGAAGCGCGCGGGCCGCTCGATCACCGCGACACGGGCGACATACCCGCCGAAGGAATGCCCGATCAGATGAATCGGCGCATCCGACGACACCTGATCCACGACCGAGTGCAGGTCACCCACGAAGTCCGGCATGGTGTACCCGGAAATATCCTCGGGCCCCTCGGACTGCCACTGCCCGCGCTGGTCATAGGCGACGGCCCGATACCCCGCCGCGGCCAGCAACGGCAGCAGCGCCTCGAAGTCTTCCTTGGAACCGGTGAACCCCGGCACCAGGACGACGGTACCCAGGGTCGCCACGCCCGCGGGCGGCAGGACCTCCCAGCCAGCGAGTTCTCCCGCGCCACCGTGCAGCGTAATGGGCGTGATCGGGGCCTGACTCATCGACGATCCCTTCTTCGTACGGCCTTGTACGGCTGGCTCGAGTCTGCCACCACCCCACCCAGTTTACCGAGTGACCACTCGGCACTGTTACCGTTTCGTTACTCGAGTCGGATCGGGACCGCATGCACCGTTATCTGGCCGTCCAGCCACCGTCCATCGTGTAGGAGGCGCCGGTGACCATGCCCGCCGCGTCGGAGGCCAGCCAACCCACGAGGGAGGCCACCTCTTCCGGTTCGACCAGGCGTTTGATGGCGCTCTCGGTGAGCATGATCCGTTCCACTACCTCGGCTTCCGGAATGCCGTGGGTGCGAGCCTGATCGGCGATCTGCTTGTCCACCAGCGGTGTTCGCACGTAGGCGGGGTTGACACAGTTGCTCGTCACGCCGTGCGGGCCGCCTTCCAGAGCGGTCACCTTGGACAGCCCCTCGAGGGCGTGTTTGGCGGTGACGTACGCGGATTTGAAGGCGGAGGCGCGGAGGCCGTGAACGGAGGAGATATTGATGATCCGGCCGTGGCCCTGTTCGTACATGTGCGGCAGGGCGGCGCGGATCAACAGGAACGGCGCTTCCACCATGAGGGCCAGGAGTTTCCGGAACTGTGCGGGCGGGAAATCCACGATGGGACTGACATTCTGCACACCGGCGTTGTTGATCAGAATGTCGGTCTCCAGGCGCAGTTCCTCCAGTTCACCCACGGCGAGTAGATCGACTTCCCAGGCGCGGCCGTCGATTTCCGTGGCCACCTGCTTCGCGGCGGCGCCGTCGATATCGGCCACCGTCACCCGGGCGCCGCGGGCGGCCAGTTCGCGCGCGCAGGCCGCGCCGATACCGCTCGCCCCGCCGGTCACCAGGGCGGTGCGCCCGGCCAGATCGCCGGACGCGCTCGCTGGAAAGGTCACGCTGTCACCGCCTTCGGATCGATATCGGGATGCGCGCCCGAGCTCTTCGCGCCCGCGGCGCTCTCCCTGGCCAGGGTACTTTCCGCATCGGCCCGATCGACGGCCGCCAGATCGGTGCCCTTGGTCTCACGGGCCAGCAGTACCGAGATCGCGGTGATCACGGCCGCGATCGCCAGGTACCAGGCGATGGGCACCGAGGACTTGTAGGTCTCCAGCAGTCGCACCGCGATGATGGGTGCCAGCGAACCGGCCACCAGTGACGTCACCTGATAGCCCAGGGACACACCGGAATACCGCATGCGGGTCGGGAACATCTCGGCCATGAGGGCCGGCTGCGCGGCATACATGAACGCATGGAACACCAGCCCGATGATGATGGCGGCCAGAATGATCCCGTAGTGCCCGGAATCCATCATGGGGAAGGCGAAGAAGCCCCAGGTGGCCGTGGCGATCGCGCCGATCAGATAGATGGGCCGTCGCCCGAAGCGGTCGCTGAGCCGTCCCACCTGCGGGATCACCAGGAAATGCACCGCGTGCGCCGCCAGCAGCCACCACAGGATCTCGGTGGTGTTCGCTCCCACATGCACTTTCAGGTAGGTGATGCTGAAGGTGACCACCAGGTAGTACATGATGTTCTCGCCGAAGCGCAGGCCCATGGCGGTGAAAACGCCACGCGGATAACGCTTCAGCACCTCCAGCGCGCTGAAGGACGCGGCCTGCTCCCGCTCGGCCTGCCGTTGCGCGGCCAGGAAGATCGGCGCATCGGTGATCTTGGTGCGTACGTAGTAGCCGATCAGCACCACCACCGCCGACAACCAGAACGACACCCGCCAGCCCCAGGACAGGAAGGCCGCATCCGGCAGCGTCGAGGTCAGCACCAGCAGCACGACGGTGGCGAGCATATTGCCCACCGGCACCGCGGCCTGCGGCCAGGACGACCAGAACGCGCGGCTGCGGATCGGACTGTGTTCCGCCACCAGCAGCACCGCGCCACCCCACTCACCGCCGACGGCGAAGCCCTGGATGAAGCGCATCACGACGAGCAACACTGGAGCCCAGTAACCGACCTGCCCGAAGGTGGGCAGGCAGCCCATCAGGAAGGTCGATATGCCGACCAGGATCAGGCTCAGCTGCAGCAGCTGCTTGCGACCGTAGCGATCTCCGAAGTGCCCGAACACGATTCCGCCGAGCGGCCGCGCGGCGAAGCCGACCGCATAGGTGATGAACGCGGCCAGGATGGCGTCCAGATCGCTGGTGCCCTTGGCGAAGAACACCTTGCTGAACACCAGCGTGGCCGCGGTGCCGTAGAGGAAGAATTCGTACCACTCGACCACGGTGCCGGCCATCGAGGCGGCCACCACCCGCCGCAGTCCGGCCAGCGGCGGGGCCGGTTCAGGATCGCGAACGCTCATCGCGCACTCCTCACGACTCGGGCCACCTCCCTCATTTGTGATGTGGCCCATATAAATGAATGGTCATGAGTATTCGTGCACGAAAGATTGTCCGCAATGCCCAGATTCGCAGCAGGTATCTGCAAATATGCAGAAATGAGCGTGACCTCCGCCACTCCCCGGCCCAACCCCGACGACCTGCTCGTACTGCTCGCGGTGGGCCGGACCGGCCGCTACACCGCCGCCGCCGACGAGCTCGGCATCAACCACACCACCATCTCCCGGCGCATCGCCACCCTTGAACAGGCACTCGGCGGGCGGGTCCTCACTCGCGGCGCGGGCGGCTGGGAACTCACCGACCTCGGCCGCGAAGCGTTCACCGCCGCCGAAGCCGTCGAAAACGCGGTCCGCACCATCACTTCCGAAGCCGACGGCTCACGCCTGCTGGAGGGCGTGGTGCGCATGTCCGCCACCGACGGCTTCAGCGCCTACCTGGCCTCACCGGCCATCGCCCGCGTACAGCGCGACCATCCCAAGGTCACCGTCGAGATCATCACCGCCACCCGGCGCGCCTCGATCCAGCGCTCCAGCCTGGATATCGAAGTGGTGGTGGGCAAACCGCAGGTGCGGCGCGCGGAGGCGATAGCGCTGGGCGATTACACCCTCGGGCTGTACGCGGCACGGGAGTACCTGGCCCGCAACGGGAACCCCGCCACCATCGCGGATCTGGCCGCACATCCGCTGGTCTACTTCATCGATTCCATGTTGCAGGTGGACGATCTCGACCTGGCCTCCAGTTTCGCGGTGGCCATGCGTGAATCCATCACCTCCACCAATGTTTTCGTACACGTGGAGGCCACGCGCGCGGCCGCCGGAATCGGGCTGCTGCCGTGCTTCATGGCGGATCTGCACCCGGATCTGGTGCGTGTACTCCCCGAGCGGATCGCGGTACGGCTGACCTACTGGCTCGTCACCCGCCCGGAGACCCGCCGCCGCGCCGAGGTGGCCGCCGTCGTGAACGCCATCCGCGAGTACGTCGCTGCCCAGCAGCCGAAATTGATCGGCGCACAGCACTATTCGTGACTTGGCGACCTACGACGGCAATCTCGGCCCGATGACCGCGATCGCGGTATCGACCGCCACATCGATGATGCCCTTGACGTCCCGGCCCGCCTCGATGGTCGAGGCGATCAGTTCCCGGAACCCGCCGTAGAGAATGGTGGCCACCTGCCGGGTCGGCGGATGCAGTTCGGCGGCCTGGAATTCCGGTGCGGCGGTGAGGTTCTGGATGAGTTCGATGAAGGCGCCGGCCTCCTCCGCATGCAACCGGCGCGCGCTCTCCCCCATGGCCGGCGAATCCCGGATCCAGGCCAGGCTCACCGCCAGATCACAGTCCGCGGCCCCCACCCACGCCTCGACGGCCTGCCGAATCTGGCTGCGCCACGGCGCGTTCCGGTCGACGGCCGCGTAGATCTCCTGAATGGTCCGGGTATTGCGTTCGGTCAGCACGGCGATGAAACAGTCCTGCTTGCTGGTGAAATGCTCGTAGAAGGTGCGGCGGGAGGTGCGGGCGTACCGCACCACATCCGCTACCGTCGTGTCCTGGTAGCCGTGCTCGCGCACGGCCTCGGCCATGCCGTCGAGCAGGCGACGGCGGAAACCGGATTCCGGCGGCGTCTCCGCCGCCGGAAGCGGTGTGGCTGGCTCGGCACGTGTCACGGCGTCAAGGTTAGTTGCCTGGCCGGTTTCCCGAACCGCATGGTGCCGTCCTCGATCCGGCCGAATCGCAGGGTGAGCACGTCCTGGGCGTAATTCATGCCCAACCGCCACGGCGCCCGCGACCCGGCCTTGGGGAAGCGGTCCAGGGCGCGCAGTACATATCCGGCCTGGAAGTCCAGCAGCGGCTGATCCGCGACCGACGGGTCGGGCCACGGCGTGAACCGGTCGTAGCCGTGATCGTCCAGGTGCCGCAGCAACCGGCACACGAATTCGCTGACCAGATCGGCCTTCAGCGTCCAGGACGCATTCGTGTAGCCGATGGTGAAGGCCAGATTCGGGATGCCGCCGAGCATCATGCCCTTGTACGCCATGGTTTCCGGCAGCGAGACCGCACGACCGTCCACCGACAGCTCGAGGCCGCCCAGCGCCAGCAACTGCAGACCGGTCGCCGTCACCACGATGTCGGCCGGCAGCTCGGTCCCGGACTCCAGCCGGATGCCGTCGGCGGTGAAACGCTCGATGCGATCGGTCACCACTGTCGCGCTGCCATCGCTGATGGCCCGGAACAGATCCGCGTCCGGCACCAGGCACAGGCGCTGATCCCACGGACCGTAGGCGGGCTTGAAGTGGACATCCACGTCATAGCCGTCGGGCAGCTGCTTCATGGTCTGCTTGCGAATGAACTCCCGCATCATCTGCGGCCGCCGCCGGCTCAGCTGATAGATGAGCGTGCTGATGGCCACGTTCTTCCAGCGCGTGATGGCGTACGCGCGGCGCGGGCCCAGCCGCGTCCGCAGCCAGTTCGCGATCGGATCCTCCATCGGCGCGGTGAGCACGTAGGTCGGCGACCGCTGCAGCATGGTCACCGCCGCCGCACCCGATCCCGCCAGCGCGGGCACCAGCGTGACCGCGGTCGCGCCGCTGCCGATCACCACCACCCGTTTACCGGTGTAGTCGAGATCCTCCGGCCAGAACTGCGGGTGCACGATCTGCCCGCCGAAATCCTCGATCCCGGCGAAGTCCGGGGTGTAGCCCTGGTCGTAGCGGTAGTAGCCGCTGCACAGGTAGAGGAACTGGCAGGTCAGCGTCGAGGTCGCGCCCTCGTGCTCGACCTGTACGGTCCAGCGGCCCGCGTCGCTCGACCAGGACGCGCCGATGACCTTGTGCCCGAACCTGATTCGCTCCTGAATACCTGTCTCGGCCGCGGTATCGCGGACATATTGCAGGATCGACGGGCCGTCGGCGATCGACTTGGCATCGGTCCACGGCCGGAATCGATATCCGAGGGTGTGCATATCGGAGTCCGACCGCACGCCCGGATACCGGAACAGATCCCAGGTCCCGCCGATATCGTTGCGCGCCTCCAGAATCGCGAAGGTGCGATGCGGGAAGGCCCGCTGCAAGGTCCGGGCCGCGCCGATACCGGACAAGCCGGCACCCACGATGAGCACATCGAAATGCGCTGCGCTGCCGCTGAGATCCGTCGTCATGACTTCGCCCCCGACCGGGCGCGGGCGCGCGCCGTGCGCTCCACCAGCGACAGCACGTCGAAGTAATGCGTCGGCGCGATCCGGGCGAGGGCATCGAACACATATGCGTCCGGGCCCACCAGAATGCGCGCCTTACCGGTTTCCACACCGCGGCAGATGATTTCGGCCGCCTTCTCCGGCGAGGTCATGGTGATGGCCTCGAACTCGGCGGCCATCTGCTCCCGAGTGCGGCCGCGGCCCTCCGGATCCTTCCGCACGCGGGCATTGCGCGCGATATTGGTGGTGATGCCGCCGGGATGCACGTTCACCGCCGACACCCCGGTGCCCCGCAACTCCTGCCGCAGCGCATCGGTGAACCCGCGCACCGCGAATTTGGCGGCACAGTAGGCACTCTGGTTCGGCATGCCGACCAGACCGAACACGCTGGAGGTGTTCACGATGACGCCCTGATCCTGTTCGACCAGCAGGGGCAGGAATGCGCGAGTCCCATTGATCACGCCGTGGAAATTGATCTGCCACAGCCATTCATCGTCTTCGGGCACCGCATCGAGCACAGACGAAGATACGGCGACACCGGCATTGTTGAACACCGCCGCCAGCGGCGCGGTCAGCCAGTCCTTGACCTCACCGGCGAAGGCGAGCTGATCGGCCGCATCGCGCACATCGAGCACCCGGGTGAGCACCGGACCGCTCAGTGAGTCCGCGGTCTGCTTCAGCCCCACCTCGTCGATATCGGCGATGGCCACCGGCGACCCGCGCCGGGACAGCAGTTGCGCGAGGCCGCGGCCGATTCCGGAGGCGGCCCCCGTGATCATGACGGGCCGGCCGGACAGGGGCCTAGAGGTTCGGGGCATCTGCGCTCCTCGGTGCTGCGCTGGAATTCGGTGTTGCGGTGGAACTCTGGGTTGCGGTGGAACTCTGGGTTGCGGTCGCGCGAATGTGGCCGTCGATGAGGTTCACCAGAGCCGGCCACGCGCCGGTCGGCAGATCGTGACCCATCCCCGGCACGGTGTGCAGGCGCGCACCGGCGATGGCGCGGGCGGTGGCCGCACCTCCGGTCGGGTGCACCATCATGTCCCGATCGCCGTGCACGACCAGGGTGGGCGCGGTGACGGCGGCCAATTCCCTCGTCCGGTCACCGGATTTCAGGATCCCGGCCAGCTGCCGGCCGACGCCGGGGGCCGGGCGCGGATCGCGATCCCAGGACAATCCGGCAATGGCGCGCACCGCGCCTTCATCGAAAGGGTAACCGGCAGAGGAGATGTGGCGGTACATGCGCACGGAGGCCTCGACATGCTCCGCGCGGGTGCGGGCCGGACGACCGAACATGCGCCGCCACGTCGACAGGGCGGGCCGGCCCAGTCGCGCCGCACCGGTAGTCGACATGATCGAGGTGAGCGAGGCGACCCGCCGCGGGTAGCGGGCCGCGACCGTCTGGGCGATCATCCCGCCCATGGACATGCCCACGAGATGCACCGACTCCAGGCCGAGCGCATCGAGCAATCCGACGGTGTCGGCGGCCATATCGTGCAGGTCGTACTGCGCCGGATCCCAGCGCTTGAACAGCATCTGCTGCGGGGCGGGTGGCCGGAAGCCCGCATGGGTCGAGCCGCCGACATCCCGATTGTCCAGCCGGATCACCTGGTACCCACGCTCGACGAACAACTCGCACAAGCCATCCGGCCACGCCACCAGCTGCTGCCCGAGCCCGGGGACCAATACCAGTGGGGTGCCGCCGTTTGCGCCCAGCCGTTCATAGGTCAGCGAAACCCCGCGGCCCACATCGGCGATCTGCTCGCTCATGCGGTGACCTCCGCCGCGCGGGCCGGGGTCTCCGGGAGCTGTGCCTCCGGAATGGGCGGCGCGATCCGCCGGTACACCGTGGCGCGGCCCTTCTTCGCGGGAACCAGTGCGACACCGCGGAAGTGGGCGCGTTCATCGGGTGCGTCGGTGGGCGTGAGCGTGAATTCCCGCAGCAGCGTGCGCAGGACGATATTCATCTCCATGGTCGCGAACGAGGCGCCGATGCAGCGACGGGCGCCGCCGCCGAACGGAATCCAGGTCCAGGTGCCCGGCCGCGTCCCGAGGAAGCGCTCCGGATCGAAGGCCCGCGGGTTCGGGAAGAGCTCCGCGTTGTCGTGCATGAGCCGGATGCTGACCAGGACGTGCTGGCCCTTCGGCAGCGTCCACCGGCCGAGCTGGAACGAGTCCGCCCGCACCTTACGGGCCGTCGCGTCGATGACCGGGCGTACCCGCTGCACCTCGACCAGGGTCGCCTCGCGCAGTTCGGAACCGCCCGCGTCGGCCTCGGCGACCAAGCGCCGCAGCAGTTCCGGATGCCGGCGCAGCCGCTCGACGGTCCAGGCCAGGGTGGTGGCGGTGGTCTCGTGCCCGGCGGTGAGCAGGGTGAGCAGTTCGTCGGCGATCTCGCCGCGGGTCATGGCGGTGCCGTCGTCGTAGCGGGCCTGCAGCAGCATGGCGAGCACGTCATCGCGTTCGGACAGTCCCGGATCGGTGGCGGCGCGCTCGATCAGCGTGCCCACGATCTCGTCGTACTGCTGCCGATAGTCGGCGAATCTGGCCCACGGCCCGTACTTCCCGAGGAATCCGGGCGGTATCGGCAGGGCCGCGAGCGCGGACCCGACCAGCACCAGTTTCGGTAGCAGCGTGCGCAATCGGTCGAATTCCGCGCCCTCGGCCCCGAAGACCGCGCGCAGGATGACGTTCAGCGTGATGCGCATCATCGAATCCATGGTTGCGAACTCGCGGCCGAGCGGCCAGGAAGCCATGTCACGCAGGGCTTCTTCCTCGATGAGCTGTTCGTAGACCGCCAGCCGCCGGCCGTGGAAGGGCGGGGTGAGCAGTTTGCGCTGCTTGCGGTGCTCTTCGCCGCGCAGCGAGAACAGTGAGCCCGGACCGAGGAATTGGCCCAGGTTGGCGTCGATATTGTCGACCAGGTCGGCGGGCGCGGTGAGCAGCGCCTTCACCTCCGCCGGATCCGACAGCACGACCGTCGGCCCGAAGCGCGGCATCCGCACGGTGTAGGCCGACCCGTAGCGGTCGTGCCAGCGCCGCCACGCGCGAGTCCGTCCGGTCAGGATCTGTATTCCGTGCAGGAAGCCCGGCGACGCCGGGCCCGCAGGCAGTTTCGCAGTGGTCATGCGCCACCTCTCAGCGTGGTACCCCCGTGTACCAGGACGACGGTACGCCGACGTACCAGCGTGTGGCAAGGGTCACTTTTTCCGCCACGCGCGAGGCGGGTGACACCGGACCCGCCATGTGGCTATAGTTCTATATAGTCAGCATCGAACAGAGAGGTAGCCATGACCAGAATCGAAGGCTCGATCGCATTGGTGACCGGTGGGCAGCGCGGCCTCGGGCAGGCATTCGCCGAGGAACTCCTCGCGCGCGGCGCGGCCAAGGTCTACGTGACCGCACGCAAGCCCGAGCCCAGCGCCGACACCCGCATCGTGCCACTGGAACTCGAGGTCACCGATCCGGAATCCATTGCCGCGCTGGTGAATCGAACCCGGGATGTGAACATCGTCATCAACAATGCGGGCGTGCTGAAGTCCGCGCCGCTGCTGACGGCCGATATGGCCGAGGTGATCGAGACATTCGAGACCAATGTCTTCGGCCCGCTGCGCATCGCACAGGCGTACGCGCCGATCCTCGCCGCCAATGGCGGTGGCGCACTGGTGGATATCCACTCGGTGCTGTCGTGGCTGAGCGGGGCCGCCGCCTATGGCGCGTCCAAGGCCGCGTTGTGGTCGCTGACCAACTCGCTGCGCATCGAACTGGCCGCGCAGGGCACCCAGGTACTCGGCGTGCATCTCGGCTTCGCCGACACCGAGATGATCAAGACCATGAGCGTGCCGAAGATCAGCCCGGCGCAGGTCGCCGTGGCGGTGGCCGACGGCTTGGAGAAGAGCGAGAACGAAGTCCTCGTCGACGATCTCACCCGGCAGGTGAAGTCCGCCCTGTCCGGCCCGGTCGAGCAGCTCGCCATGACCGCCCGGCGCTGACCCGTCCCGGATCGCCCACTCCCCAGAAGGATTCAGCCATGCCGCTCTGGCACATCTACCACCCCGCCGACACCTACACCGCACAGGACAAGCAGGACCTCGCCGGCGCCATCACCGCCTACTACGCCCGCGTGGGCCTGCCGGAGTTCTATGCCGTGGTGCTCTTCCACGAACTCCCCGGCGACTCGTTCTATGTCGGCGGCAAGCCCGTCACCGACGCGGTGCGCATCACCGTCGACCACCTCGCTCGCACGCTCGAGGATCCCGTCATGCGCAAGAAGATGACCGAGCAACTGGACGCGCTCGTGAAGCCCTACACCCACGACCGCGGACTGCACCTGGAATTCAATGTCACCGAGGTACCGCGCGACACCTGGATGATCGCCGGATTGTTCCCGCCACCCATCGGCGGCGAGGTCGAGAAGGCCTGGGCCGTGGCAAACCAGCCGCTGCCCTACTGACCGGGCGGTGCCCGCGGGCAGATAGGAACGACCCGGCGGCAGCGAGGAAACCGGACGAGAAATCGTGGCGGCCGTTGGCTCCCCGCCTGCCAACGGCCGCGGTCGCAGCTCGGGCGGTCCCCTCCCAGTACGCCCTACCTGCATGAACCACGATTCCTCACTACGCGCGCGATGTCTGTCCGATGTTCGACGGACATCGGTACCCGGCTCGCCGTGCCATGGTGGTTCGGATACCGTGGCGGCGTGTTGCGCGTCGCCGATCCCACCCGCGCTGCGGTCGCGCAGGAGGCGATGTGGCTCGCCATCAGATTCCGGCATGCCGGATGGCTATTGCTCGCGGCAGTGCATCTGGCGAGCCGTCCCGACGATCCGCGGCCCGAGGCCGCGGCCACCGTGCTGCTCGCCGTCTGGTCGGCGGGACGGCTGCAACGCGCGCAGGCCGGACGCTGGTGGACCGTCGCCGATCTCGTGGTGGTGTCCGGTTATCTGCTGTGCACGCTGAGCGTGGTGCCGTCCGCGGCCGCTGCGAAGGACCTCGTTGAGGTGAAAATCGTGGCGGCGACGGTGATTTCCTTCGGAATCGCGCAGCGGGTGCGGGTATCGGCGGCGGTGGTCGCGCTGATGCTGGGCCTGCTGTACTTCGTGGACCGGCAGACGCCCGCGCTGACGCCGGTCATGTTCCTCGGCGATCTCTCCGTCGCCTATCTGCTCGTCGAATGGTTATTGGCGGTCGGTGTCCGCCGGGCGGTGCTGCGGGCGGCCGCCGTGCACGACACCACCGTCACCGCGGCCGCGGATTCACGGATCGCGGCCGAGGTGACCGCGGCACGGCGGCGCTATGAGCACGAGCAGTGGGCGGTCATGCACGACACCGCCGCGGCAACACTGCTCATGGTCGGGCAGGGTGCGGCCGTGGATCCCGCGCGCATCGCGCGACAGGCGGCACGAGATCTGACGGTGCTGGAAGCCGGGATACCCATGCCCGGCGACGGCACCAGCGTGGACCTGCCGGAGTTATTGCGGCGCTTGGCCGGAGAATGTGCCACGCCCATCACCTTCCAGGGTGTGGTCTCGCTGCCCACGCCGCGCGGGCTGGCCTGGACGATCACGGCGGCGGCACGCGAGGCGCTCACCAATATCGACCGGCATGCGCACGCGCGGGCCGTGGTCATCACGGCCGCGCCGGGAGAGCTCGTGATCGCCGATGACGGTGTCGGATTCGAGGGCGCTCCCGGTGAAGAGCGGTATGGCATCCGCAATTCCATCGTGGCGCGTATGCGGGCGGCGGGCGGGGACGCCGAAGTGGTGAGCTCACCCGGTGCCGGCACCGACGTGCGGCTGAGCTGGCCCGCCGACGTGGCGGCAGTACCGGCCGCCGAGCTCGAACCGGAGGATGAGCGGGACGCTACCGCCGGAGTGGAACGGCTGGGCAACAGCTTCGGATACGGCATGGTCGGTGTCGCCGTCGCCGATACGCTGTTGCAGTCCACGCTGACCGAGTCGGCGGCAACACCCTCGGCCGTGGTGGACGCGCTGCTGGTCGCGGTGAATGTCGGATGCGCACTGGCCGCGCTGATTCCGCGGCGGCGCGAAGGCACCACCCTCGCGCTCATGGCGGCGGCGATCCTGGGCTCGCTGGCGCTGACCGCGCTGCTGCCGGCCGATGCGGTGGTGGGTGGCGCGAACTGGTCCATCGGCGCGGCCGGTTGGACCGTGGTCGCGCTCGGATTCCGCTGGCGGCCCTTGCTTTCCCTGTCGGCGCTGACCACCTGGTGGGTGCTGGTGTGCGCGATCGTGCTGGTACGCAGTCCCTCCGGGGATTCGCTCGTGGTGCTCGGTTATCTCACGGCCGCCATCTTCTTCCTGCAAGTGTTCACCGCGCTGTTCGCGGCCACCCTGGATCGGGTCGCGCGCGATGCCGCGGCCCATCACCGGGAACGATTGCGCCATCGCACCGCCGACGCGGTCGAGCGGACCATCGAACTCGAATGCCGCCTACGCTACGAGCAACTGCTGACCGAGCTCACGCCGCTGCTGCGCGGGCTCGCCGACCGCACCCTTTCGCCGGAGGATCCGGCCGTGCGCACCGCCGCCCGCACCGAATACGCGCGGCTGCGCCGCCTGCTCACCCAGGCCGACGGCGTGGGTCACCCGCTGCTCGCGGATCTGCGCGCCGGCATCGACGAGGCCGAGCGGCGCGGCGTCGCGGTCACCGTGGAGGCCGCGCCCACCGAACGCGAACTGCCCGACGAGGTGCGCGGCCACCTGGTCGCGGCGACACGGATGATGCTGGACGCCAGCCTGTCCCGCGCCCGGGTGGTGGTGACCGCCGACGCGGCCGGCTGCACGGTGAGCGCCCTCGGCGACTGCCCGCCCGAGACGCTGGACCGCCTCGCCCTGATCACCGGCGCCACCGTCGACACCGAGGTGCTGACCGCGGGCGAACTACTGTGGGCGCGCCTGCACCACCGCTTCGACACCATGGAAAGGGCATGATGATCCGGATCGCCATTGTCGACGACCATCCCCTCATCCGGGACGGGGTGCGTGGCTGGTGCGCCGCCGCCGAACCCGAGATCCGGGTCAGCGCGGACCATCCCGATCCGGCCGCCTTCCTCGCCGCCACCGATCCCGACCGCGGCGAACTCGACGCGGTCGTCCTGGACCTCCAATTCGACCAGCGCGCACCGGATCTCACCGCCCTCGGCGCCATCTGCGAACGCGGCCACCGCGTCGTGGTCTACTCCCAGCACACCGAACCCCGCCTGGTGCGCGACTGCCTCGACCTCGGCGCCGTCACCTACCTGTCGAAAACCGAAGGCCGCGAACACTTGATCGCCGCTCTGCACGCGGCCGCCGAGGTACGGCCCTACCTCAGCCCCACCATGGCCCGCGCCATGAGCGATGACGCCGACGACGACCGGCCCAAACTCTCACAGCGGGAGCGCGAGGTATTGCTGGCCTGGTTCCAGACCGAGTCCAAAGCCCTTGTCGCCCAGCAGCTCTACATCACGGCGGGCACGGTGAACACGTACCTCGAACGCATCCGAGCCAAGTACGCGGCGGTCGGTCGCCCGGCCCCGACCAAGGCCGCCCTGGTAGCCCGCGCCATCCGCGACGGCTTGATCGGCACGGACGAACTGTAGCGACCACGCTAGGGCAGATCCTCGGCGAGCAGCCGCGCATGCACGCGTTCCAGACTCTGCCGCCGGCGCAACACCAGCCCGGGCGGTGGCGGATACCGCAACGGCGACACCGACGCCTGCCCGGCGCACCACTCCGACAGCAGGGACAACGACCGCGCATCCCCTTCTTCCAAGGCGAGCAGCAGAGTCGCGGACTGCCCCGGATGCGCGGACCAGTCCACACTGACCAGGACGAGCCGGTCATCCGGCTGCGCCACAACGGCTTTCAGACGCATGTCCGGCCAGTCGAGCGCCGATACCGGCGTCGGTACCCCCATCTTCACCGCAAGCTCGTGCGCGTCGAGGTTCCCCATATGGATCAGCCGCACGACCCACACCACCTCGAACACAACGAACGCCACGGCCCCCGCTAGGGCGACAATCACCCCTCGACCATAACGCCGTACGCGACCCGCGGCGGAAAAACTTTCTCGAACGAACGCCGAACCGGCCGCCCGCGAGGGATCACCGGTTGATCAGTCGGACCGGCCGATCCGCAGTATCGGCTTGCCACCGGCTTTCCCCGACCGGCTCAATTCGAGTGCGGCCCGCCAGTCCGCCAACGGGAATGTGCGGGCCACCGGAACCGAGAAGCGGCCCTCGGATGCCAGCTGCGCGAATTCGCCGAGCACGTCGTAACGCGGCCCGGCGCCCGCGCCGAAGACGGTGCGCACGCCCAGTTCCGCGGCCGTCTCGAAGTCGTTGAACGTCAGCACATTTGCCGGTTCCTCGACCGTGCGGACGAGCCCTGCTGAACCGCGGCTTCGACGCCGAAACCGCACGCCTCGCCACCGACATCGGTTTGGCGGTCCTGCGATTGACCACCGAACGCTGGATGGCAGCGGAGCACACCGACTTCGACGGTTTCGCCGAGGCACTCTCGGCCGGCGCAGCAGACCTTCTCGCGGTCGCCGCCGACACCACCCCGCCCCAGGGCGAGTCTCAGAGTTGAGTCCTGGCTCGCGCGTTGATCTCCCGAGGCGTGAGCACCCGAGTGTCCGACCCCGAGGCCGCGACGGCGATCATCGCGCGCCCGATCTCCCGATTGTCATTGACCGCATTCGGCGCCAGCCGCTTCAACAGCGGAATCAACGGCCCCGTCACCGCATACGCGGCGCGATACAACGGAGTCTTGGAGACCACGCCGTCCATCGGCTGCACGAACCCGGGCCGGAACATGTACGCCCGGAACGGAAGCGCCAGCAGATCGTTCTCCGTCTTCCCCTTGACCCGCGCCCACATCGAGCGCCCCTTCTCACTACTGTCGGTCCCCTGCCCCGACACATAGATGAACGTCATCTCCGGATTCGCAGCCGCCAGCACCCGCCCGACCTTCAAAGTCAGGTCATAGGTGATCCGCCGGTAGTCCGCTTCCTTCATGCCGACCGAGGAGACCCCGAGGCAGAAGAAACAGGCATCGAATTCGGCGAGTTCACCCGCAATCCCGGAAAGATCGCTCGGATCAGGCTGGACGAGCTCACGCAGCCCGGGATTCTCGATCCCCAGCGAGCTACGCCCGACCGCAAGAACCTCCTCGACCCGCTCGTCCCGCAGACACTCATTGAGTACGCCCTGCCCGATCATGCCGGTCGCTCCGAAGAGGATCACCTTCATGCCGAGCTATCTTGCCTCACTCGAGTGCTGCGTCGACCACCCGATAGTCTTCTCGACCGGTATTGCACGCGGCGAGGAGAGGTGACGGGGCTGAGCACGATCTGGCAGGCGATCGGTGCTTTCGCCGTGACCAATATCGACGATCTTCTGGTGCTGGCCGTGTTCTTCGGGCAGGCGCCGGGTGATCGGGTGCGGCGTGGCGGGTGGTCGCCGGTCAATACCTGGGCTTCCTCGCGATTCTTGGCGTGTCGTTCGCCGGCGCAGTGGTGGGTTCGACCTTGCTACCCGAATCCGCCCTCCCCTACTTCGGCTTGATACCCATCGCCTTGGGTGTGCGAGCAGGATGGAAGGTCTGGCGCGACCGCCACAGCCGATCCGACGACGATCACGACCCGCCACCGACGCGCCAGGGACCGGGAATCTGGCGCGTCGCCGTTGTCACCTTCGCCAATGGCAGCGACAATATCGGCGTCTATGCCCCACTCCTGGCAGTCGCCTCAGTAGGCGCAATGTTCGTCTACACAACAGTTTTCCTCATCGGCGTAGCCGTCTGGTGCGCGGCCGGAAAATACTTCGCCTCCCACCGACTCGTCGCGAAGGCGCTCGCACGCTGGGGCCACATCGTATTGCCGGTAGCACTCATCACAATCGGCCTGGCCATCCTCATCGGCGGCGGCGTATTCGGAGCGGCCTGACCCCTTAGGTCATGCATCCGCTCGGAGCTGGTCGTCGAAGTGAGCGCGGGCGCGTGCGACGGCGGGGAGGGTGGTGGTGGACCAATGCAGGAGCGCGTCGATGAGGGATTGGAGGGACTTGCCGAGGGGCGAGATCCGGTATTCGACGGATACGGGGCGGGTTCCGGTTATCACGCGGTCGACCATTCCGTTGCGTTCCAGACGGCGGAGGGCTGTGGTGAGAGATTTCTGGGTTACGACAGGAATCGTTCGGCGAAGTTCATTGAAGCGCAAAGGGCTTTCACAGAGGGCTTCGAGGATTTGGAGTGACCATTTGTCGAGGACTTGATCCAGTAGTTCTCGGTGTTCGTCGGCGAGTTGAGGGGTGCCCGTAGTCGGCGGGGCGGTTTCCGGCATGACACCTAGTCTCGTTGAAGTTCCCTTGGGGCACCAGGTAGACATCGGATACCTAGTCCGAGAGCGAGAGGAAAGCCGTGACAGTGCAGTTGCTGACGCCTGAGGGAATGTTCGGTCCTGTTCCGTACCATCACGTTTCGATCAGTGCGGGTGCTCGTCAGGTGCATGTGGCGGGGCAGATCGCGCGGGATGCCGAGGGCAATCCCGTTGCGACGGGTGATCTTGCCGGGCAGATCGCGCACGCGCTGCGGAGTACGGCGCGCGGATTGGCCGGGGCCGGGGCAACTTTCGCGGATGTCGTACGGCTCCGGTTCTTCCTCACCCGGTGGAGCCCGGACAAGTACCCGGAGTTCATCGCGGGAATCGAGCGTGTCGCGGACGAACTGGGGATACCGCAGCCGCTGCCGCCACTGTCGGCGATCGGCGTCGATTGCCTGTTCGAGCCCGATGTACTCGTCGAGATCGAGGCGGATGCCGTAATCGACTGGGGATCCGGCGGGTCGACGGAAGGGTGACGGGCTGAGATCCTTCCGGCGGGTTGACTGTTCGGTTACTCAGGGAGGTAATGGCATGTGGGCGAATGGGATTCGGGTGGCGGCTACCGTCGTGTGCTGTGCGGCGATGACGGTAGGGGGTGGGGGGTTGACTCGGGCGGCTTCGGATGCCGGACAGGCCACGAGTGTGACGGATGGGGCTTATCAGCTGGTTCAGGAGCCTGAAGACGGGTATCAGGCCATCGATGATCTGATCAGTTCGGCGCATACATCACTGGATATGACGATGTATGAGTTCGCCGACGCTACGGCGTTGAACGCTGTGATCGCCGACCAGCAGCGGGGAGTGCAGGTTCGGGTCTTGCTGGATCAGGACTTCGCGGGGCGCAAGACGAATCTGGACACGATGAATCAGCTGACGGCGGCGGGGATTGCCGCGAAATGGGCTCCGACCAACGTGATCGTGCATCAGAAGACCATCGTGGTCGACGGCGCCTTGGCTGCGATCGGGACGGGCAATCTAACCAGTCGCTACTATTCGACCAGCCGGGATGCCTGGATCTTCGACTCCTCGGCGCCTCAGGTGGCCGCTGTCGAGAGCACCTTCGATGCGGATTTCAGTGCCGCCGACAACAATGAACTCGGCTCGGCCACCCAGGCCGAGGGCCTCGTCTGGTCGCCGGGAGCCCAGCAACCCATGGTCACGGCGATCGAATCCGCCCGCACGAGTGTGGACTTCAGTTCCGAGGAACTGGCCGATCCGGCGATCATCGACGCACTCGCGGCCGATGCGCGCCGGGGCGTGAACTGCCGCATCGTCATGACCGACAGCGCCTCGTGGAAGACCGGATTCGGCAAGGTCAGTGCGGCAGGCTGCCAGGTTCACGTGTATGCCGCCGATGCCTCGCTCTACATCCACGAGAAGCAGATCCTCACCGACGGCACCGATTTGACCATCGGATCCCAGAACGCCTCGGCCGGCAGCCTGAATCGCAATCGCGAACTGTCCGTACAACTGACAACCGCCACCACCCCGACCATCGTCTCGAACATATCGACAACCTTCGATCAGGACTTCGCCGGCGCCCCGGCCTGGACCGGGAAGTGATGCGAATTCCGAAGGTGACGTTATGTCAGGGCTCGGCGATTGCTTCGCGGACGGCCGGGACGATTTCCCGGGTCCAGAGATTCACGGTCGTTTCGCTGACGATGATGCCGGGACGGTCCAGATAGATGAGAGCGGAAGCGCCGTATTCGAGTACGGCGGTGGTCAACTCGTCCACCCACTGCGCCACTCCGCCACCGATCCAACGGCCGTCGTCGTCGCGGGTCCGCGGCTGCGGGTCGCGGGTGATGGGCCCGGCCACGTTGTAGATCGTCACGATATCGGCAGGGTTGCGTCCCGCCGCGGCGGCCGCTTCGTCGACCCTCGGCCGTGATTCGGCAACCAGCTTGCTGCGCCAGTCGGCGAGATGCCCCGGCACCCAGCCGTCGGCCTGCCGGCCGGTGACGGCCAGCGTCTTCGGGCCCAGCGCGCCGACCCAGATCGGCGGTGTCGGCGCGGCCGCGGGTATCAAGTCTGTGACCTGCCAGAACTCGCCGTCGAGCGTGACCGGATCGCCACCGCCGGAGAGGGCCCGCACGATCGTGATCGACTCTTCCAGCGCTCGCACCTGCGCCGCGGGCGACAGCGGAGGGCCGCCGAGGAAGACCATGTCCTCCCGCAGTCCGCCCGCACCCAGTCCGAGCACGAACCGGCCGCCCGAGACGGTGGACAGTCCCGTGACGGCCCGCGCGAGAATGGGCGCCGGACGACTCAGCAGATTCGTCATGATCGTCGCCGCGGTGATATTGCGGGTCGCGCCCAGCACGAATCCCAGTGCGGCATAGGCGTCGATGCGGTCGGCCAGAGCCGGATGATCGGACAGGGTAACGAGGTCCAGACCTGCCTCGTCCGCCGCGCGAGCGTGGCGGACGATCTCGCTCACCTGGTCGACACCGGTCTCCAGCCCGAGGCCGAAGAGAACTGGTCCCATCACGAACCAGTCTTACCACGGCCGCACTCCACCGACTCGGAGCTCGGATGTGGCCGCCGCGTGTTCCCGTCGTCAGTGCGGATCCAGCGCGCCCTCGTGGTAGCTGACCGCCGGATTCCACAGGAAGAAACTGTCGATGTGCTGAGCGGCGGCAGCCTGGATCTGCGCGCGGACTTCGGCGTCGCCGTACGGGAATCCGAGGGTGAAGTCCTGCAGCCAGGGCATGATGGCCGCGCCGGAGGGGTCGACCTGGGTATGGAAGTCCGCCAGCGCGCGGAAGATGATGTCGTACGGCTGCGCGTTCGGGTCGGCGACATCGTATTCACCGGCGTTCCAGTGCGACGGATAGAGCATCGGGGCGACATAGTCGAGTTCGCCTGCCATGCGCGGGATGTCCTGGGCGATCTCGTCCGGGCGGGTCGCGGCGATACCGAAGACCGCCGCACCCTGGAACGCGCCCGCCGCCCGCACCGGACCGCGGCTGTCGTGCAGGAAGCCGACCACCGCGTCGGCCGGGGCTTGCGTCAGACCGGGAAAGACCATGCCGGCCGATGGTCCGTCGGGACGGCGGATGTAGTCGTACATGATGTCGTCGAAGCCCAGCTGGGCGGCCTCGGTGGCGAGATCGATGTTGTAGCGGCGAATATCGGGGCTGGCGAAATTCGTGAAGGCGATCGCGCCGTAACCACTGGAATAGGGTGCGCCGGCGGGGTTCTGGACCACCCAGTCGGGATGACCGTTGTGCCAGGCCCATTCGGCCAGCGTGCGGTCCCGGAAGGCGACGATCCTGCCGACCACTCGAATGCCCATGTCGTGCAGGGTCTTCAGGGCCTCCGGCGCGGAGTAGATGGCGGCGGAGGCGCCGGATTGCCGGGCCAGCGGCACCTGCGAGTCGTAACCGACCACGCCGTCCTCGTCCTTGATATCGAGCTGGACGGTATTGATCCGGCCTGCCCGCGCCATGGCCAGCACATCGTCGCGCATCGGCTGATAGGCCCACGCGTCCGCGGTGACGTGCACGGCCCGAGTGGTCGGCGGGTGCACCGCGATCGCGATGGGCGTGGTCGTCTCACCGACGCGGTTGGTCGCGACCACTGCCGCGCCCGAAGGCACTCGGGGCAAGGTGATCTCGAATTGCCCATCGGCTCCCGGTTTCACGGGCGTGCCCGCGACGGTGACGCTCGTGGCTCCGGTCGCCTTGCCGCGCAAGGTGATCTGCGCGCGATAGGAGTTCACCGCCGGCACCGGCGCCAGCTCCACGGTAGGCAGGGCCGCCGCCGAGGCGGGCGCGGTCCGCCCCGACCCGAGAAATCCGAACGGACCGGTGGACGACACCGCCCCCACCACCACTCCGGCCAGCACCACGATCACCACGGCGACGACCAGCAACACCCGCGGGCGCGACCGGCCGACGCGCGAATACCGTTTCAGCAACGCGCACTCCACTTCTCGGCTCGAACGTCACCACTATCCACTGCGCCGGCGGGCGGCACGCCGAGTTCGCGACTTTCGCGCAACTCCCCCACACGAGGGACCTCGATCCCACAGCGGGGTGATGTCCGGGCAGGTCTTCCTCACCTACGCTGCCCGTGATCATCATTCGGCAGTAGGAGGCAGGGTGTTCGGCAGACGAGGATTTCTCACCGGCGCGGCGGCGTCGGTGGGCGCGGCCGCCGCCGCGACCGCGGTCGGACCGGCCGCGCGGGCGCGCGCGGATGTGAACCCGGACCAGCCCAATATCCTCGTCGTCATCGTGGACGAGATGCGGGCGCCCATGTGGTTTCCGGACCAGCAGGTGCTGGATCAGGTGCTGCCGAACCTCGCGCGTATCCGGCACGGCAGCGTCTCCTTCGAACAGCACTACACCGCCGCCAACGACTGCACGGCCTCCCGCGGCGCCCTGGTGACCGGCCTCTACACCCACCAGACCGGGTGCATGGTGGTGTCGGAATCGACTCTGTCCCCGAAGTTTCCGACCTGGGGCTCCATGCTGCGCGAGCACGGGTACGAAACCACCTGGTGGGGCAAGTGGCATCTCGGCCACTACCCCGACCGCACCCCGGGCGCGCTGGACGCGTACGGATTCGGCGGCGGCACCTACCCGTCGCCGAACGGCGCACCCGGTCAGGGCCTGCAGGCCGACCCGCGCATCGTCGACGATTTCGTCGACTGGTTCGAGCACGATGCCGGTACCGCGCCCTGGTGCACCACCGTCTCGCTGGTGAACCCGCACGATATTCAGTACTGGCCGCGCTGGACCCGCCGCGATCAGGACAACTCCGGCATTCAGCGCTGGGTGGATCAGCTGCCGCCGAACTTCGAGACGCCCGAACAGCTCGCGGCCAAACCGCGACTACAGACGGCACTGGTCCAGGTGTCCACGGCCGCTTTCGGTGTCGCGCCCTACGGCACCGCCGAAGCGCAGGCCGCCTGGATCGATATGCGCAATATGTATCTGTGGCTGCAGCAGCAGGTCGACATCCAGATCGGCCGGGTGCTCGACACCTTGAACCAGCGCCCGGATGTCGCCGCGAACACGGTCATCGTCTTCACCTCGGACCACGGCGATTACGCGGGCTCGCACGGCCTGCACGGCAAGGGCGGCGGCGCCTACGACGAGGCGATCCGGGTGCCGTTCTATGTGCACGACCCGCGCGGGCGGCTCAGCCCCACCGATTCCACCAGTGTGCGAAACCAACTCACCTCCAGCGTCGACCTGACTCCGCTGCTGCTCACCATCGGCACCGGCGGCAATGACTGGCGTTCGGTCGACCGGTATCAGCATCTGCGGGGCCGCCTCGATATGGCCGCCCTGTGCCGCAATGCTTCCGAGCCCGGCCGCCCGTTCATCGCGCACTCCACCGATGAGGCGACCATCGAGGAAGCCGCGATCCTCTTCGACCACAATGCCCCCGGCCATGTCGCCATGGTGCGCACCGCGGACGCCAAGTTCGCCTCGTACTCCACCTGGGTGGACGGGCAGATCCGCATCGACGGCGGCGCCGAGCAGGAGTTCGAGCTCTACGACTACTCGACCGACAAAGGCCGCCTGGAACTGGACAATCAGGCCGCGACCGGAAACCCGTTGCGCGGCAGCATGGAAGGACTGCTGAACCAGGCCATCCAGACCGAGCTGCAGCAGCCGCTGCCCGGCTACCTGAAGGACGCGCAGGACCAGGGCTACGACGACTACTTCCAGTCCCAGCGCAGCCTCGCCTCCAAGGCCGAACGGCTCGGCGACTTCCTGAGCGACTTCGTGCCCAAGTGAGGCGGGCAATCCACCCGTACCCTGACCCGACCCTGATTGCGCATCCCCCGCAGGTGGGATCCCTTCCCGCCGCGCATTCGGTAGCTTCGGAAAGGTGCAGCTGCCGTTGACCGTTCGCGTACGAGGCTTATGCCTGGTGGTGGGCGTCATCGGCCTCCTGCTGTCGGGCCTGGCGCTGGTGAACCCGCCCCGGGCCCGCGCCGACGGCATGGCGACCGGAGGCGATCTCATGGTCGCGCAGTCCCTGGGCGAACGGGAGCTGACGGTCATCGTACGCCGCGCACAACCGGTACCCGGCCCGCTGCGGGTCGATATCGTCACCCACACCGGCTCGCCGGCAGGCACACTCACGCTCACGGCCACCCCGGCCGATCAGAGCGGGGCGACCTCCACGACCACGGTCCAGCTCGGTGCGAGAGCCGGGCCGTACACCGGCACCCTGCAGGTCGATCATGCCGGGCCGTGGGAGCTCGCGGTAGCGGACGGGCAGCGCACCGCCCGTATTCCCTTCCTGGTGGCGGCACAGGTCGTGACGCCCTGGGAGCGTGCGGCGTACGGCGGGTTCTTCGCCTCCGGCGCACTACTGCTGGTGGCGGTGGGGACCGCGCTGATCTCCAAACGCGGCTGGGCGACGCTGATTCCGGTCGGGGCGCTCATCGCGGCACTGACCGTCGGGGTGACCGGTGCGGTGCTGTCCTCGCGGGCGCCGCAGCCGCGGCCCGCGGGCAGTCTGCTCGATCCCACCTCGGGCAATATCGGCAATCCGTTCCCGGAACGCGATCTGCCGCTGACCACGAATTACTCACGCCCACCGGTGAATCTGACGGTTCGCGCCGACGGGCCGGCCGTGACCGGGCACGCGCTCGGTGTGCTGCTGTCACTGACCGATTCGGCGACCGGGCGCCCGGTCGACGATCTGCTGGTCACCGATGATGCGCTGGTGCATCTGATGATCGTCGGACCGTCGGGGCAGTTCTGGCATCGGCATCCGGTGCGCACCGCGCCCGGCGCGTATCAGGTGCAGCTCGATGTCACCGAGCCCGGTGATTACGCGGTCGCCGCCGAGCTCGCGCGGCGCGGCGGCGGCGTACAGCTGGTGCGATCGGTGCTGCACGTGACCGGGCCGGCGCTCCCCGCCGAAACGGGTTCCGGCGCAACCACACCCGAGGTCGACACCACCGAGATGATCGCCGGGCAACCGGGCACGCTCACGGTGAAGTTCGGTGGACCGGCCGATCTGCAACCGTGGCTGGGCATGCTCGGTCACCTCATCACCGTCGGCCCGCTGCCCGACAATATGCCCGCGGGGACGGCGGCCGCGGTGGCGCCGGTGTGGGCGCATGCGCACGCCATGACACCGATGCCCGCCGTCGGGGCGCAGATTCCGGACGAGACGGTCGCCGCCTACGGCCCGGATGTCCCGTTCACCTTCACATTTCCGCTGCCCGGCCGATATCTGGTGTGGGCGCAGGCGGAACGCGGCTATACCGTCCTGACCGTGCCGCACACGGTCCAGGTGACAGGGGAGGATCCGAAATGACCATGCGCCGGGGACTTCTCGCGGTCGCCGCCCTGATCGTCGTCGCCTTGGTGGCGTGGTGGCTGTGGCCGAGCGGCAGCGGAAAATCGGTGCAGCGCATGGCGGCCGGGCCGTACCTGGTCCATCTCACCGTGGGTGATGGCGCACCGAAGACCGGCGACAACAAGGTCGAGCTCGAAATCACCGACCAGCAGGGCGATCCCGCGACGCCCGGCAAGGTGTCGGTGGAACCGGCCATGCCTCAGATGGGTCATGCGGTCCCACCGGCTACCGCCGCGGTCGTGACGCCCGGGCACTACCGCGCCACCGTGAACCTTCCCATGCCGGGACAGTGGGAGATCGCCGTGCAGCTGTCGGGACCGGCAGGTTCCGGCACGGCCACTTTCTCCACGCAAGCGAACTGAATCATCAAGCAAGCCAACGGAAACGAAGCACCGTTCCTCAGGAGCAGCTCATGGACCTCACCGCCAACGGCGGCCATCGCACGGCGAGCGCCGGCGAGCGTACCGCCACCGCGGCCACCCCGCTCACCATCCGGCCCTGGCTACCCGCGTCGATCCTCCTGATCGCCAGCCTGACCTGGGCCGTCGGCGCCACCTGGGATATCCAGTGGCACTCCGACGTCGGCCCGGACACCTTCTTCACCCTGCCGCACCTGTTCATCTACGCCAGTGCCGCGATCTCCGGATTCACCAGTCTCGCGGTCATTCTGGCCACCACCGCCGCCGGGCGCGCGGGCCGGCCGGTGGACGGTGAGCTCGGCGGACCGGGTATCGGCGTATTCCGCCGGACCTTCACCGCGCCACTGGGCTACATGGTCGCGTCCCTGGGTGCGGCCTCGTTCCTGCTGTACGGACTGTGGGATCTGTGGTGGCACAGCCTGTACGGCTTCGACGCGATCATCGATTCACCGCCGCACATCGGATTGTTCCTGTCCAGCACGGTGACCGCGGTGGGCACGATCATCGTGTTCGCCTCGGCGCGCGGACAGCGCTGGGGGCAGATCGGTGCGCTGGTGTCCCTCGGCCTGCTGCTGACCTCGAGCACCATCACCGCGCTGGCCGTGCAGCGGCTCGGCGCCGGTGGCGTGCGCTGGACCGTCGCGGTCACCGCGTTCATGGTGGTGTTGCTGATGGTCGTGGGCGCCGCGCAGCGCCGGGGCGGGGCGACCGCCGTGGCGATCACGGCTTCGGCCGTGCAGGGCGTGTTCTGGTGGTTCGCGCCGTGGTCGGCGCGGGCGTACGCCGATTTCGTGGGATTGCCCATGCGCGAACATATTCGGGGTATTCCGGCCACGCCGGCGCTGATCCCGTTCTGCCTGATCCCGGTCGGCATCGTCATCGATCTGCTGGTGCGGCGGACCGGTGCGACCGCGCGGCTGCTCCCGGCGCTGGCGGGCGGGCTGGGCGGCGCGATCATCGCGGTCTTCCATCCGGTGCAGGACATCATCGTCTACGACGCGCACCTGGCACGGGCGGCGGTCATCATCGCCACCACCATCGCGGGCGCCGCCCTGGGCGCGCTCGGCGGATTCCTGGGCTGGCGTTTCGGGCAGCTGCTGCGCCTGACCGCCCCGGCCGCGGAGGTGACCGCGTGAAACGCGTATTCGCCACCGTCGCAACGCTGATCGCTTTCCTGGGGCTGACCGCGGCGGCCACCGGTACGGCCGCCGCCTATCAGCCCGTCGACATCGTGCACACCGAGCATGTGCAGGCGGGCCCGTACAACCTGACCCTCGGTTTCAGCCAATGGCCTTTGCGCGCAATGCAATCGCTGGATTTCACCTTCATTCCCGACGGTGGTATCGACGACAAGTCGGGCACCCTGACCACGGTGGAACCCGACGGCAAGATCCGCCATGCGGACCCTTTGTCGCGGCATCCCCGCAAGCGCGATGTCTGGGGCCTGGATGTGCGGTCCCTGGACACACAGGGCGACTGGATCTTCCGGTTCGCCATCGACGGCCCCCTGGGCCACGGCGAGGGTCAGCTGACGAACCTGACGGTCCTGAAGCAGCCCGGTCCCCCGCTCGGCCTGAGCTGGGCCATCAGCACCTTGCCGCTGCTCGGCCTGATCGCGTTCCTCACCTACGTCTGGCGGCGCACCCGTCCCGCGAGCCGGGCGGTCGCCACCGCCGGCTGAGATCACCGAATCACTGTCGTCGAAAGAATCGCGACCAACAATCCGAGCAGTAATCCGGAAAGCACCTCGAGTACCCGGGAGTGCGTCCGGGGCACCGGCGTTCCGGCGGTCTTCGAACTGATGGCGTGCATTCCTGCTCCTGAATTCCTGGACAGTTCCGGAATTACATTCGAACGCATCGGAATGCGGTCCGGACAGGGCGGATGGTCGTTCGGTACGGGTCCGGGTGGCCCTCCTCGGGTGGCCGACCGGAATATCGGCCGCACGAATTCGATCTCCCGGACATTCCACACAGGCGTATGCAGCTGTGCATCGGCGGCGCGCTGATTGTGGTGTTCGCGGCGCTGTATCTGATCCTGTTGATCGTGACGATCCACAGCGGTCACCACTGGCATCACGGCGGTGGCGGCATGCGCGGCCCGGTCATGCGGCAGGGCTGACCCGGACGCCGGGTGACCCGGTCGCGCAGTGCGGCACGATCGGGTCGTATGCCCGGTGAGTAGCCGGCGCCGGAAGTCCCCCGGTGCCGGCTGCGCGGGCGGTGGAAGCCGCGGCTGGCAAGCTGGGCGGAGTGTGGAAATATGCGATGGCGGCAGGTGCGCTGGCGGTGGTCACCGGATGGCTACCCGCCGGCGCCGCCTACGAGGTCGGCGTCACCCGGGCGCTGCCGATTCTGGGCTTCCTCGTCGCGATTACTGTGCTGGCCGAATTGGCCGATACCGCAGGCGTCTTCGATGCGGCCGCGGACCGGTGCGCCCGGCTGGCCCGCGGCTCGACGGCCGCACTGTTCGCGCTGGTGGCCGTGCTGGCCACGGCGACCACCGTCGGCATGAGCCTGGACACGACGGCGGTGCTGCTCACTCCCGTCGTGCTCGCGCTGACCGCGCGGCTGGGTCTGGCCCCGCTCCCGTTCGCGCTGCTGGTGATCTGGCTGGCCAATACCGCGAGCCTGCTGCTGCCGATCTCGAATCTCACGAATCTGCTTGCGCTGCAGCACAGCCGGATGTCGACGGTGGAGTTCGCGGGCCGGATGGCCTTGCCCGAATTGGCGGCGGTCACCGTGACGGTGGTCTTTCTCGCGATCCTGTTCCGCCGCAAATTGATCGGCCGCTACGACGTGCCCGAGACCTCGCCGCCCGCCGATCGGATCACCTTCGGGCTCTGTGTGGTGGCCTGCGTGGGATTCGTCGTGGCCGTCACCGCCGGCGTGCCGCCGTGGCTCGCGGCCACCCTCGCCGCGCTGGTCGCCCTGACCGTGTTCGTGGTGCGCGGCCGGAAACACCTGCGCTGGTCGCTGTTTCCGTGGCGGCTGGTGCTCATGACCGAGGGCCTGTTCCTGCTCGTGGCCGCCCTGGTCCAGCACGGCCTCGGCACGCTGCTGACCCGCTGGGCGGATCATTCCGGCCTGCTGACCACCCTGCTCGCCGCGGGTGCGGGCAATCTGGTCAATAATCTGCCCGCCTATCTGGCCATGGAGACCTCGGTCCCGGCCGGGTCCGGCCACGGCCTGTTCGAGATCCTGCTGGGCACCAATATCGGCCCGCTGGTGACCATGTGGGGTTCGCTGGCCACGCTGCTGTGGGCCGATCGCTGCCGCGCCCGCGGGGTGCGGGTGCGGCCCACTACCTTCGCGGCCATCGGCCTGGCCGGTATGCCGCTGGTACTGCTCGGCGCGTGGGCCGCACTCCAGGTGTGACGCACGCGCCGAAAGCGATTACCGGACAGCCGCTCTACTCGGCCGGCGAGGTTTTCTCCGGGATGGTCACCACGTGGTTGGTCGTGTCGGGAACGGTGGCCTCCGGGGCGGCCCCCTTGCCGGACCGCCAGTGGTTGAACAGCAGGTTCAGTACGAACACCACGATCACCGCGGAGGTGATCGGGCTGCTGGCGATCATCTGGAAGTCGGTCGGGAACTTGGTGTAGAAGCTCGGCGCGACCGCCGGCAGCAGGGCCACCGACAGCGTGACCGCGATGATCAGCATATTGCTGGTGCCCTCGAACTGGACCTTGTGCAGCACACGCAGGCCGACCGCGGTCACCATGGCGAACATGACGGTCGCCGCGCCGCCGACCACCGGACCGGGCAGCGCCGCAACCACATTGCCGACCTTGGGCACCAGGCCGAGCACCACGAGGAAGCCACCGCAGACCGCGACCACCCACCGGCTGCGCACCCCGGTCAAGCCGACCAGGCCGACGTTCTCGGCGAAAGCGGTGTCGGGGAACGAGTTCATGAAGCCGGCCAGCACGGCGGACAGGCCGTCCGCGGCCAGACCACGGGCCAGATCGGCGGGTTCGAGCTGCTTGTCGACCATTTCGGCGACGGCGACCATATCGGCGGTGGATTCGGTGAAGGTCACCAGCATGACCACGCACATGGAGATGATCGCGGCCAGATGGAACTGCGGCGCACCGAAGTGGAACGGCTGGGAGATGCCGAACCAGCTCGCCTTGCCGACCCCGGACATGTCGACCAGATGCATCGGCCACGCGACCAGCGTGCCGACCGCGACGCTGATCAGCACCGCGAGCTGACTCACCAACCCCCGCCCGAACTTGGTGACCACTACGATGAGCAGGATCACCAGCCCGGCCAGCGCGATATGCGAGATCTGGCCGTAGTCGGCCGATTTCGGGTCGTCGCCGGCGATCAGCCCGGCATCGGCGCCGATCAGCGACAACCCGATCACACAGATGACGCAGCCCGACACCAAGGGCGGGAAGAACCGCGCGACCTTGGCGAAGAACCGCGCGATCAGCAGGCCGAACACACCCGACACCAGGATGGCGCCGTACACCGTGGGCAGGCCGGCCTCACCACCGCCGAACTGTTCCGCGATCAGGATCATCGGCGAGACCACGGTGAAGGTCGCGCCCGCGACCACCGGTAGTCGCACACCCAGGATCCGGCCGATGCCGATGGATTGGATGAGCGTGACGATGCCCGACACCAGCAGGTCGGCATTCACCAATAGGCCGATGGTGTGCGTGGGTAGTTTCAGCGCACCGCCGACGAGCAGCGGCACGGCGACCGCGCCCGCATACATGATCGCGAGGTGCTGCAGACCGAGCAGCACCAACCGTGGCGGGGGTGGAACTTCATCGACGGGGTGCCGAGCGACGCCGGGATCGGAAGTACGGGCGGGGCGCGAAAATCGCATTTGCATGGCATGTCTCCTGGACAAGCAGAAATACGGCCGAAACCACCGGGGGGCGACATCGAAATGCCATGAGCCGACGTCCGGTTGACCGCAATACACATATCTACAGTAGAAAGACGGCCGCCACAGCGTTTTATATGATAGTCCAGCCGGATCATTCGCGGCGATACGGCCATTCGTACGATCCTCCAAATCCCAGCCGGGGCTCCTGCCTGCGGCTCGGCCGCCTGCGGCAGAAAGCGGCATAGAATATATTCTTAGTTATACGCACGTCCAGGTATGAGAATCGGGGTGCGGCATGGTAGAAGCGCAGATCAATATCAACGGGCACGACGTCCCGATTTCGCCCGCCGCGACGCATACGACGATCCTGGACTTTCTGCGCGACAACGACCGCACCGGAACGAAAGAAGGCTGCGCCGAGGGTGCGGTCGCCTTCGCGCTCGACATCGAGGACGGCACGGTGGGCAGGGCCCGCATCGGATTGGGTGGCGTGGCCGCGACGCCGATCCGCGCGCGGGCCGCCGAGGAGGCACTGACGGGCCGGCCGTGGTCGGCCGCCACCGTCGAGGTCGCGGCGGAGCTGCTGCAGGCGGCGGGCACGCCGCTGGAGGATCACCGGGCGAGCGCTCGCTACCGCAGCGCCATGCTCGGTCAGAGCTTGCGAAAGCTGTACGCGGAGACCACCGAGGCGGTGCCGTCATGAACCATCCGAAGGGGCCGTCATGAGCCGGTTGTCCCAGCGACCCGAGAATCCGGCCGTCGGCATGGCCCTGCCGCACGAGAGCGCGGTCCTGCACGTCACCGGAAAAGCGCTCTACACCGATGATCTCGTGCAACGCACCAAGGATGTCCTGCACGCCTACCCGGTACAGGTCATGCAGGCGCATGCGCGCATCACCACGCTGCGCACCGCACCCGCGCTGGTGGTGCCCGGCGTGGTGCGGGTGCTCACCGCCGCGGATGTGCCCGGCGTGAACGACGCCGGAGTCAAGCACGATGAGCCATTGTTCCCCGACGAGGTCATGTTCCACGGGCACGCGGTCTGCTGGGTGCTCGGCGAGACCGTGGAAGCCGCGCGGCTGGGCGCGGCCGCCGTCGAGGTCGAGACCACCCCGCTGCCCTCGCTGATCTCGATCGTGGATGCGGTGTCCGCCAACAGTTTCCAGGGTGCACAGCGGCTGGTGCAGCGCGGCGATATCGAGGCCGGCTTCGCCGCGGCGGCGCACATCTACAGCGGCGAGATCCAGTTCTCCGATCAAGAGCACTTCTATCTGGAGACGCACGCCGCGCTGGCCCTGGTCGACGAGGGCGGACAGGTTTTCGTGCAGTCCAGCACCCAGCATCCTTCGGAGACACAGGAAATCGTCGCCCATGTCCTCGGCCTGCACAGTCACGAGATCACCGTGCAGTGCCTGCGCATGGGCGGCGGGTTCGGCGGCAAGGAGATGCAACCGCACGGGTTCGCCGCCATTGCCGCGCTGGGCGCGACGCTGACCGGGCGGCCGGTCCGGCTGCGGCTCAACCGGACCCAGGATCTGACCATGTCCGGTAAGCGGCACGGATTCCACGCGAGCTGGCGGGCCGGCTTCGACGCCCAGGGGCACGTGCTGGCGCTGGACACCACCCTCACCGCGGACGGCGGCTGGAGCCTGGACCTGTCGGAGCCGGTGCTGGCCCGCGCGCTCTGCCACATCGACAATGTCTACTGGATTCCCAACGCGCGCTTCCTCGGTCGCATCGCCAAGACCAACAAGACCTCCAATACCGCCTTCCGTGGTTTCGGCGGACCGCAGGGCATGCTGGTGATGGAGGATCTGCTGGGCCGTTGCGCGCCGCTGCTCGGACTGGATCCGATGGAGTTGCGGCGGCGCAACTTCTACCGGGCCGGCCAATCCACGCCCTACGGGCAGGTGGTGCGGCACCCGGAGCGGATCGCCGCCACCTGGGAGCAGGTCATCGAGCGGGGCGAGGTCGATGCGCGGCGGCGCGGGATCGCGGAATTCAATGCGGCGCACCGCAATACCAAGCGCGGGCTCGCCGTGACCGGGGTCAAGTTCGGTATCTCGTTCAACCTGACCACCTTCAATCAGGGCGGGGCGCTGGTGCTGATCTACAAGGACGGCTCGGTGCTCATCAATCACGGTGGCACCGAGATGGGTCAGGGCCTGCACACCAAGATGCTGCAGGTGGCCGCCACCACGCTGGGTATTCCGCTGCCGAAGGTGCGACTGGCGCCGACGCGAACGGACAAGGTGCCCAATACTTCCGCCACCGCGGCCAGCTCCGGCGCCGACCTCAATGGCGCGGCGGTCAAGAACGCCTGCGAGCAGTTGCGTGAGCGGCTGATGCGAGTCGCCGCAACACAATTCGGCGTCGGTCCCGCGGATGTGCGCCTGACCGAGGGCATTGCACGGCCGCTCGGGGACGAGACGCGGACCCTGGACTGGAACACCCTGGTCCGCACCGCGTACCAGCAGCGAGTTCAGTTGTCGGCGGCCGGTTTCTACCGGACCGAGGGCCTGCACTGGGACGCACAGGCCATGCAGGGCACCCCGTTCAAGTACTTCGCCTACGGGGCCGCCGCGGCCGAGGTGGAGGTCGACGGCTTCACCGGCGCCTACCGCATCCGCCGGGTCGACATCGTGCACGATGTCGGCGACAGCCTCTCCCCGCTCATCGATCTCGGTCAGGTCGAGGGCGGCTTCGTGCAGGGCGCGGGCTGGCTGACGCTCGAAGAACTGCGCTGGGATACCGGCACCGGGCCCGGCCGCGGCCGACTCCTCACCCAGGCCGCGAGTACCTACAAGCTGCCCAGCTTTTCGGAGATGCCCGAGGTCTTCAATGTCACGCTGCTTGCGAACGCCACCGAGGAGGGCGCGGTCTACGGATCCAAGGCCGTCGGCGAACCGCCGCTCATGCTGGCCTTTTCGGTGCGTGAGGCATTGCGGCAGGCCGCCGCGGCCTTCGGACCCGAGGGGATCAGCGTCGCACTCGGCGCCCCGGCCACGCCGGAGGCCGTGTACTGGGCGCTGGACGCCGCCCGGCGCGCCGCGAACGCGCCCGGCGAGACCACCATCGAAGAGCCGAGCCGGATCAATGTCTGACCTGAACTGGGTGGCCGCGATCACCCACCTGCGCACTTGCCGGGAGCCGGGCGTATTGGTGACGGTGGCGACCGTCCGCGGGCACGCGCCCCGCCGCCCGGGCGCGAAACTCGTTGTGGGCCCGGCGGATACGTGGGGCTCGATCGGCGGCGGCAATATCGAGGCCGTCGCCATCGAGCGGGGACGCGAACTGCTGGGCAAGACCGAGGCCGAACCGGAACTCATGGAATTCGCCTTGAACGACAAGGTGATCGGCGAGCACGGCGTGCAATGCTGCGGCGGCGTGGTCACCCTGCTGCTGGAGCCGCTGCCGGTGGTGCCCGCGGTGGCGATCTTCGGCGTCGGGCATGTGGGGATCGAGCTGGCGCGCATCCTGGCCCGCCACGATCTGGAGTTGCACCTGATCGACACCCGGCCCGACATGCTCTCCGCGGAACGGCTCGCGGCGCTCTCGGATGCGGTGGCGCGGATACACGTTCACCACACCCCGCTGCTGCCGGAGGAGGTACTCGAGCAGCTGCCGGCCGGCAGTCACGTGCTGATCATGACCCATGACCACGCCGAGGACGCGGCGCTCTGCGATGCGGCGCTGCGGCTGGGCCACTTCGATTCCATCGGGCTCATCGGCTCCGCCGCCAAATGGTCGCGCTTCCGCAGCCGGCTGATCACCGAGGGCGGCCATGATCCGGCAACGCTCACCCGCATCAAAACGCCCATCGGCCTGCCCGAGATCACCGGTAAGGAACCCGCCGTCATCGCGGTCGGTGTCGCCGCTGACCTGCTGCACGCCTTCGAGCATCGGCCCATCACCGGTTGAAGTCGAGGTAGCCTGTGGGACACGACATTTCAGGAGGCGATGTGTTCGATCCGGATGCCATCGAGGCCATTACCTTCGATATCTTCGGTACCACCGTCGACTGGTACACGGGTGTCAGCCGGCAGGCCGAGACGATATTCCGGGCGGCGGGTGTGGACCTCGAGGCCGGCGGGTTCGTCTCCGAATGGCGGGCGCGGTATCTGCCCGCGCTGGAACGGGTCCGCGACGGCGAACGCAAGTGGGCGTACCTGGACACCCTGCACCGGGAATCGCTCGACGAGTTGCTGGACCGCCACGGCGTCGGCGCGGCGCTCGACGACACCGCGCGAAACCGGTTGGTGCGCACCTGGCATCGCCTGCCCGCCTGGCCCGACGCCACGCCCGGCCTCAAGCGCCTCCGCACCCGCTACACCGTGGCCGCGCTGTCCAATGGCGGCTTCGCGCTCATGACGCGACTGATCAAGTCGGAGAACCTGCCCTTCGACTGTGTGCTGTCCGCCGAACTCGCGCGGACCTACAAGCCCGGTTCGCAGGCGTATCTGACCGCGGCCGAGCTGCTGGATCTGCCGCCGGACCGGATCCTCATGGTCGCCGCCCATCGCTGGGATCTGTCGGGCGCCCGGTCCGCGGGTTTCCACACCGCCTACGTCGAACGCCCCTACGAGCAAGGCCCGGATCACGCCACCGACCGCACCGATCCGGCCGCCGACTTCAATGTGAACAGCTTCCCCGCCCTGGCCGCGGCGCTCGGCTGCTGAGCTGTGCCGCCCGGACCGATCGAGATTTGTAAGCCCGGGTAACGTTCTACCCGGATACTGATGTCGGGCGAAGGCGAGTCGGAGTGCACCGGTGACGATGACCCAGGCCCTCCTGTTGCTGCTCATAGGATTCGGTTCGGGGCTGGCGGGCGTGCTCACCAGCGTCGCGTCGCTCATTTCCTATCCGGCACTGCTGGCCATGGGATTGCCGCCCGTCTCGGCGAATGTCACCAACACCATGGCGGTGCTGTTCACCGGTGCGGGCGCGGCCGCGGGTTCCCGCCCCGAGTTGTCCGGCAAACGTGAGATCATCCTGAAGCTGAGCGCGCTGGCGGCGATCGGCGGCGCGATCGGCGCCGCCCTGCTGCTGCTCGCGCCCGCCTCCACCTTCCATGTGGTGGTGCCGTTCCTCATCGGCGGCTCATCGCTGTTCCTGCTGGCCCAGCCCTATCTCGCGCGCCGCCGGGCCGAGCACGCCACCGACCCGCCGCATCGGCCCTCGCGCTGGCTCTATGCCGCGTTCCTGGCCTCCGCCGTGTACACCGGTTACTTCGGCGCCGCGGGCGCGGTCATGATTCTCGCGATTCTCGCCGCCATGTATCCGACGTGGACGGCCCAGCAGTCCAATGCGGTGAAGGCCCTGGTCAGCTTTGCCGGAAACGGCGCTGCCGCCATCGGATTCGCGTTCTTCGGACCGGTGCACTGGGCCTTCGTCATTCCCTTGGCCCTGGGCTCGTTCCTGGGCGGCCGTATCGGGCCGTCGGTGGCCCGCCGCATGCCCGGCACCGCCCTGCGCATTCTCGCCGCCACCTGCGGTCTCGCCATGGCAGTGAAATTCGCCTTCTGACAACGACAGTCGGCGCCCAGCTCGAGCAACGACAGTCAGTGCCCGCCCATATCCATGCCCGGCATGCCGGGCTGCCGGTGCCCGGGAACCGTGACCGACGAATCGACCTGCCGCCCGGACGAAATCCATCCGACGGTCCACGCCGTGCTGAACACGAAGGTCAGCGCGAGCGCGAAAACGCCTATCCGCCACCGCGGCCCACGTTCGACCCGCCGTCCCGCCTCATCCATGCCGGACATGGTCTCACGGGGCCGTCACCAGGGCACAACCCCGGCGTCGTCGAAGAACCCGCCGGTCGGTCCGTCGTCGGGCAGGGTCGCGAGCCGGATGGCGATGGCCGCACCCTGCTCGGGCGTGCGGACGCCATGGAAACCGTTGAGGTCGGTCGCGGTGTAACCCGGGCAGCCGGCATTGATCAGAATATTGCTGCCGCGCAGCTCTTTCACGTACTGGATCATGACGGCATTGAGGAAGCTCTTCGACGGCGCGTAGGCGGCGGACACCGGGCTCGCCGCCACCTCGGACGCATCCGACGCCTGCAGGGTGAGCGAACCGACGCTGCTGGACATGTTCACGATGCGCGGCGAGGCCGAGCGGCGCAGCAGCGGCAGCAGCGCATTGGTGACGCGGATAACGCCGATCACATTGGTTTCCACGGCAGTTCGCACGGCGTCGAGATCCGCCCGGGTCGGTTCCTGCGGCATCCCGCCGGTGACGCCGGCATTGTTGACGAGCACGTCGAGGCGTCCGGCGCGCTCGTCGAGCAGCCGCGCCGCGGCGGTCACGCTCGCATCATCGGTGACGTCCAGTGGGACGCCGAACGCGTCGGCGCCGGCCGCCCGCAACTTCGCCACGGCCTCCTCGCGGCGGCGCTCGTCCCGCGCGCCGACGCCGACGCTCCAGCCGAGTGCGCCCAGCCCCACGGCGATTTCGTATCCGATCCCCTTGTTCGCGCCGGTGACCAGCGCGATCGTCTTGTCACTCATGTCTCCAATCTGTCCGTGCCGCAAGGAAACGTCCAAGACCATGTGGGTGGGCAGCGATACCTCAGCGGTATCGTTGCCGGTACCGTGGTTGTCATGGAGACGCGAGAACTGCGGTACTTCGTCGCCGTCGCCGAGGAGTTGCATTTCGGCCGGGCCGCACAGCGGCTCGGGATCGCGCAGCCACCCCTGTCACGGGCGATACGCCAACTCGAAAGACGGCTCGGGGTAACGCTGCTGGATCGCAACAGCCGTGCGGTCACCTTGACCGAAGCCGGTTCGGTGCTGCTGAACGAGGGACGCGCGGCGCTGCACGCGGTCGATGCCGCGGACCGCCGCACCCGCCGGGCCGCGCGCACGGCGGCCGGTGGTCCCGAGCTGGTGCTCGTCACGAAGGCGGGCGCCTCCAGCGAACTGCTGCGGAAGCTGCTCGACGCGTACGCCGCCGAGCCCGATGCGGTGGCGGTCGAAGTGGTGCTGTGCGGGCCCGGCGAGCAGCAGCAGGTACTGCGGGACGGGCGCGCCGATGTGGCGCTGCTACACCTCCCGTTCGACTCGACGGCCGACTTCGACACCGAGGAGCTGCAGACCGAAGGGCAGGTCGTCGTGCTGCCCGCCGGGCACGCCCTCAGCGCCCGCGCGACCGTCCGCCTGGCCGATATCACCGGGCTCCCCGACCTGCCGCTGCCGCGCTGGCCCCGGCCCGCCGGCGACTATCCCGAGGGCCCCGGACCGGAGGTGCACAGCAGCACGCAGCTGTATCAGCTCATCGCCCTGGGCCGCGCCGCGGCGGTGCTGCCGGAATCGTCCCGCATCCACCTGCAACCCGATCTGGCCGCTGTCCCGGTGGTGGACGCGCCCGCGGTGACCACCGTCATCGCGTGGCCGCCGCACAGCCGTTCCCGGGCGCTCGCCGGGCTGATCCGCGCGGCCACCAGGCTCTAGCGATATCGCCGTTCAGCGCCGGAGCCGGGCGAGGGCCAGGTCGGCGGCGTGGGCGCCGCACATCCCGTGGGCGCCCGGTCCGGGTGGGGTGGCGGCGGAGCAGATGTACATGCCCGGGATGCCGATGCTGTACGGGGACAGCGTGGTTCGCGGTCCGAACACCAGCTGGCGGATGTCCTTGGCGCCGGTCATGATGTCGCCGCCGACGTAATTCGGGTTGTAGGCAGCCAATTGGGCGGGATTGCGCGTCGAGTGCGCGATGATCCGGTCCCGGAATCCGGGCGCGAACCGTTCGATCTGCGCGATGATCGCCGCGGTCGCGTCACCGGTATATCCATTGGGCGCATGGGCGTAGGCCCACAGCGGATGGATGTCACCGGCCGAGCGCTGCGGATCGGCCAGGTACTGCTGGCCGACCAGGACGAACGGTCTTTCGGGCATGCGGCCGGCATGCACGGCACGCTCGGTGGCGGCCAATTCGGCGTAGTCCCCGATCACATGAACGGTACCGGCGCGGCGGGCGGGTGCGCTGGTCCACGGGACGCCGTCCTGGATGGCGAAGTCCACCTTGAAGGCGGCCGGGCCCTGCCGGAATCGGCGGTAAGCGCGGACGATCCGGGCGGGCAGGCGGTCGCCGAGAATATCCGCGACCGCATCGGGGGCCAGGTCGAAGAGCGTCACATCGCTGTCCGGGAGCTGCGCGGCGGCCTCGATCCGGGTGCCGGTCTCGATCTTGCCGCCGAGTTCGGTCAGCAAGGCGGCCAGCGCATTCGTGATCGATTGCGAACCACCCGCGGCGACCGGCCAGCCGTAGCGGTGCCCGGCGGTGAGAATGCCGAGCCCGATGGCCGAGGTGAGGGGCAGGTGCAGGGGCCGGAAGGCATGGGCCGCAATGCCTCCGAACAAGGCGCGCGCCTCGTCGGTGCGGAAGGTCCGGGCCAGCGCCGAGGCGGGCAGCAGGGTCGGCACGCCGAACCGGGTCAGGGTCAGCGGATGCCGTGGCACGCGCAGCAGCGGGCTCAGAATGTCCTGGGCCAGTTCGTCGTAGCGGGCCGAGGGCCCGGCGAACAGGGCCCGCCAGCGGCCGCCGTCGGGCCCGAATCCGGTGGCCGTCTCGTCCACCGAGCGGTGCAGGACCCCGGCCCGGCCGCCGTCGAGCGGATGCACACAGTCGATTTCCGCTGTGCGCCAGGACAATCCGTACCGCTCCAGGCCGAGCTCGGCGAGGAACGGCGAGCCCGCGGCCATGGGATGGGTGGCCGAGCACCGGTCGTGCAGCAGGCCGGGCACGAGCGCTTCGTGGGTACGGGTGCCGCCGCCGACCTCGTCGGCGGCCTCCAGCAGGGTCACCTGCACGCCCGCGCGGGCCAGGCGCACGGCGGCGGCGAGTCCATTGGGCCCGCCGCCCACCACCGTCGCGGTCGTCATGCCCGCGCCCCGTGTCCGCGCCGATCCTGTTCGCTCACCACGTGATCCGGCTCGCCGGGCGTGCCCGCCGCCGCGGTCCAGGTGACCGTCAAGGGGATGGGCCCGTTGGGCAGCCAGGGTTGTTCGGCCACCGCGTCGGCCACCCGCCAGGTGCCGCGTTCGGTGACGCCCAGCGCGGCGTCGATCACCTTGTAGTGCTGTACCCCGCTGCCCCAGGCCTGTGATTCCACCCAGACCACCACCAGCTCACCGGGTTCGAAGCCCGCTTCCTGCTGGACGGCGGCGATCATGTCCTCGTTGTGCAGGTGCCCGTCGCCGAAGTTGAAGCCGATCAGCGAGTTACAGCTGAACTCGGCCTCGCGCACGGTGCGGGTGTCGATATCGGGCAGGTTCTTCAGCAGCACCGAGAACAGTCCGCGGCCCTGACTGTGCATGGTGCGCCAGGCGGTGGTGAGCTGCATGGTCACTTCGGCCCATTCCGGTTCGTAACCGAATTCGACGAACTGGTCGACCTGATTCTTCGCGGTACGGGTCACCCCATCCAGTTTGCCCTCCGCGCCCGGAGCGAAGGCCCACACCGCCGACGCCCAGTTGCCGGCGTACTGCCGCATGGACGGCAGGAACGACACCTTGTCGGGCCGGAAGTTGCCCAGAATCGGGAACACCAGCAACGCGGCGATCAGCAGTACGGCCAGCCAGGGCGCGGAGATATCGGTGAGCGCGTACCCCTTCCAGTTCGGGAAGCCGAGGAACAGGAACACGGTCGCGTACGCGAACAGCACATTCCATTCCAGCGGCACCGCCAGCGGGAACGTCGACACGATGAACAGGTGGAAGATCACCATCACCGCCACGGCCGCCAGCGTCAGCCACTTGTTCGTCGAGAAGAACAGCACCAGCGGGACGACCACCTCGATGGTGGTGCCACCGACGTGCGCCATCAGATCGGCCACCCGCGACGGGCGCAGATCGCGCGGAAAGTCCCGATAGTGCGCGCGCTTCAACCAGGTGAACGGCACCGACGGACTGTTGCTCACCATCGGCGGCACCACGTGCGAGAAGTGCTTGCCGAACTTGGACACGCCCGCACCGACCCACACCACCAGGATCAGCAGTTTCAGCGCGATGATCATGTCGACGAACGGCAGCACGGTGAAGAAGATCAGCGCGGGCAGATACTGCTCGCCGCGAGCGCCCAGGAAGATGGTCTTGTCGCGCAGGCCGTTCAATATGAGCAGCACGATCGGCGCGATCAACAGCGCGGGCCGGACCAGCCCCGAGGTATTGCCCGGCACCACCGCCGACAGCGAATCACTGTGCACGCCAGGGAAAGCCAGCGCGACCACGAGGCTGATCAGCAGGGCGGCATACAGCCCGACATCGAGCCGGTTGCGGCGATTTCCCGCCGTCCCCGGCACCCATGTCCACGGCCGTAACCGGATGGTCCCCGGCCGGGCCCAGAACAGAATGCCACCGGTCATCGGTTTCACCTTGCCCGCCAGCGGCCCCCAGGAGCCCGCAATGCCGATGGTCTCCAGCAGCACGGTCCACAGAATCACCTTCTGGTAGACGATCGGCTGATTCCACCACTGCGAAACATGCCAGAAGGCGGGCAGATTCGATGTGAGCGTGGCGACCAGTACCCCACCCAGCACATAGAGCACCAGCAGTTTGACGATGTATACGGTATGCACCATCCGCGGCGACCCGAACCCGTGCTCGGCCCAGTGCAGCGCCAGGATGCGCATCCGCTCCATGAGCGGCAGCTGCAGAAACGTGTGCGGATCCACCTGCGGCAGATCGGGTTTCGTGAATCCCATGATTTCTCACCCTTGGTTATCGGACAACTGGCGATAACGGTAGAAATCCGGGCGGCCGGCGGCACCGTCGCGCATCGACGAAATCCGGCGCGGGAGTTGTCGCCGGAGAACAATCCGATACCCGGTGTGGGGCGGCCCGTCAGCCGAGCGAGTGCGAAATCGATTCCAGGAAGCCCGCGAGCAGACCGGTGACCACGCCGGGTTGTTCCAGGGTGCTGGTGTGGCCGCAGTTCTCGATGAACTCCAGGCGGGCCGCGGGAATGCGGTCGGCGAGCTCGCGGGCGCCGGGCGGCGGTGTGGCCTGATCGTCGGCGCCCACCGCGATCAGGGTGGGCACGGTGATGGCGGAGATCTCGTCCAGGACGGCGGCACGGTCGGCCACGCCCAGCACGGCCTGCTGGAGGGCGGCCCGGTCGGCCCGGCGCAGCCGCGCCGACCATTCCCGGATGATCGGGCGCGCGGCCGGATCCGCGCGGAAGGCCGGACCGAACATGTGCGGCTCGACCAGACGCTGGATCGCACGGAAGCCGAGCAGGCGCAAGGCCAGCGCGAGTCGCTTGTACTCGGCCACCTTGGCCGGATCCTCTTGTCCTGCACTGGTATCCAGCAGCGTCAGTGAGCGCAGTAGTTCGCCGTGGCGGGCGGCGAGGCGCTGGCCGACGAAGCCGCCCATCGACAGCCCGACCCAGTGCACCGGTGCGAGATCGAGGGCGCGGATCAGCGCGGCAGCATCTGCGGTGAGGGTGTCCATGTCGTAGCCGCCGCCCGGCACCCTCGGCGTCTCGCCCTGACCGCGCCAATCGATGGTGACGCAGCGGTAGCGCTCGCGCAGCGCGGCGATCTGCGGGCCGAACATCCAGCCGCCGAACAACAGGCCGTGGCCGAAGACGATGGTCGGCGCACCGGGATAACCGGGCGGAATCCCGGTGTCGGAGTACGCGATCGGCACACCGTCGAGCTGAATGGTCGGCATGGGGCGGCTCCTCGGCTATACCGTGACGATGAGTTCGGCGGGGCCGCGGACATTGATGCGGCCGTTCCAGCGCACGTCCTCCACCACAGCGTCCGGGAAGCGCCGGACGAAGGCGGGCAGAGCGATCCGGCTCTCCAGCCGGACCAGGGCGGCGCCGGCGCAGTGATGGATACCGGCGCCGAACGAACCGTGCTGCACGGCGATCGGCCGGTCCAGGCGCAGTTCGGCGGCGTCCTCGCCCCAGAATCCGGGATCCCGATTGGCGGCCGCGATGCAGCCGAGCACCCAGCTGCCGGTGGGGATCTCGATCTCGTCGATGGTCAGCGGCTCGACGGTGATGCGGCGCATCAGGTGGACCGGGGAGTCGTAGCGCAGCAGCTCCTCTACGGCGTTGGCGGCCAGCGCCGGCTCGGTGCGCAGTCGCCCGGCCTGCTCCGGATGCCGCAGCAGGGCGAGCAGCCCGCCCGCCAGATGGTTCACGGTGGTCTCGTGCCCGGCCAGATACAGGAACATCACCTGTGCGGTCAGCTCGTCCTCGCTGAGCACGTCGCCCTCGTGCTCGGCGGCGATCAGCGCGCTCAGTAGATCGTCACCCGGATGCGCGCGCTTCCACCGGACCAGTTCACCCACGCGGCCGAACAGTTCCGCATCGGCCGCCCGGACCCGTTCCTGCAGCTGCGGATCCGCGAGCGGTTCGAGCGAGAGCACCACCATGGCGGTGAGTTCCCGCAGCCGCGCGTCGTCGGCCACCGGAATGCCGAGCATTTCCGAGATGATCGTGAACGGCAAGGGAAAAGCCAGCTCGGCAACTACATCCACGCGCCCGGCCGCCGCCATCCGGTCCAGTGCGGTGTCGACGTAGGCTTCGATGCGGGGCTGCAGGTCCTCCACCGCCCGGCGCGTGAAGGCCTTGGCGACCAGGCGGCGCAAGCGGGTGTGATCGGGCGGGTCCTGATCCAGCATGGACATCCCGCCCATCATCCGATTCCGTTTGCCGAGGGTGGCGCTGTCGCTCTTCCAGGCGGGCAGGCGGGTCAGGTTCGCCTCGTCGACCGAGTGCGAGGCGCGTTGCAGCGCGGCCACATCCGCGTACCTGGACACGATCCAGAAGCCGAGCGGATGCTCGTATACCGGGGCCTGGGTGCGCAAACGCGCATAGTGCGGATACGGGTCCGCCGCGTAATCGGGTGCGAACGGATCGAAGACGAACGGCGCGGTGGTCACGACTATCCCAGCTTCACATTGCGCATGGTGACCAGTGCGGTGGCGCAGAGGATCTCGGCTTCGCCCTCGAGAGAGTAGAGATCGGCCGCGGCGATGGTGATGAGCGCGCCCGGTTTCACCACCCGGCCCCGGGCCAGTACCTGCTCGCCCTTGGCCGGTGCGAGGATCTTCACCGTGTAGTCGATGGTCATATTGACCCAGCCCGGCTGCAGCAGCGTGCCGGCCGCGGAGCCGGCGGCGAAGTCGGCCAGCGAACCGAGCACACCGCCCTGGAAGTACCCGTTGTGCTCGGTGAGTTCGGCGCGGTGCGGCTGCACGATCTCGACCTCGCCCGGCGCTATCTTGCCGAACTCGAAGCCCAGGTGCCGGGCGGCGGGCATGGTCAGCACCACGGCCTCGATCGCCGCGGCGTAGTCCGGATTCGATATCTGCCAGGTCTGCATGCTCAGCTCCTCTGTGCTTCGGTGAGATCGTCGGATCGCGGCAGCCACGGCGCCACTTCGCGTGCCAGGTATCGGGTCCGGACGGCGGACCGCCGGATCTTGCCGCTGCTGGTGCGCTGCACCTGATCCGGTGCCGCGAGCACGACATCGGCCGGGGCGAGTTCATGTTCGGCGACCACGGCCGCCCGGATGGCGCCCAGCACCTCGGCGGGGTCCGCCGCGGCGTCGCGGCGGATTTCCTGGACCACCACCAGCTGTTCGCCCGCCGGCGCGGGGATCGCGAACGCGGCGCAGGCGCCCGCCCGCAGTGCGGGATGGCTGGCCTGCACGGTCTGCTCGATGTCCTGCGGGTAGTAATTGCGGCCGCGAATGATGACCATGTCCTTCGCTCGGCCGACCACGTACAACTCGCCGTCCACCAGCAGGCCGAGGTCACCGGTGCGCAGATACTCGCCCGCGGCGCGGAAGGTCTGTGCGGTGGCGGACGGATTGCGCCAATAGCCCTGGGCGACTTGACCGCCCGACACCCAGATCTCCCCCACTCGATCCGGCGGGCAGGTTTCGCCGGTGGCGGGATCGGCTATCCGCACGGTCTCGCCCGGCAGCACCTGCCCGCAACCGACGAGGGTCTTGGACCGCGTCCCCGTGGCGGGGACGTACCGGCGCGCACCGAGCGCCTCCGCGTCCACCTCGAGCAGCCGGGGTCCGCGACCGGGTGTACCGCCGCTGACCAGCAGGGTCGCCTCGGCGAGGCCGTAGCACGGATACCAGGCGCCGGGGTCGAACCCGTGCGGTGCAAAGGTTTCCGCGAATCGTTCCAGGGTCTCCGGTCGGATCGGTTCGGCGCCGTTGAAGGCGACCCGCCAGCTGCCGAGGTCCAGCTCCGGCAGAGGCCCAGCGGCCGCTCGCGCCACGCAGGCCTCGAAGGCGAAATTCGGGCCGCCGCTGGTGTGCGCGCGATACCGGGAGATGGTCGACAGCCACAGCAGCGGCCGGCGGATGAACGCGACCGGCGACATCAGGATGGCGGTGGTGCCCACGTAAAGGGGTTGCAGCACATTGCCGATCAGCCCCTGATCATGGAAGAACGGCGCCCAGCCGACCACGGTGGAATCGCGGGAGTGGCCGAAGCCCTGGCGGATCATCTCCTCATTGGCCACCAGATTCCCGTGGGTGACCATGACGCCCTTGGGCGCGCCGGTGGAGCCCGAGGTGTATTGCAGGAAGGCCACCTCCGCCGGTGCGGCCCGCCGGGGTTCGAAATCGACTGCCGCACTCGCCATTCCGTCCACGGCCAGCCAATGCGAGGCCGTGCACAGCGGCTCCAGCGCCGCGCGCAGCGGAGCCACGAACATATCCAGGGTCAGCACGGCGGCCGGAGCACAGTCCCGCATGATCGAACCGGTCGCATCCTGAATCCGGTTGCGGCGCGGCGGGTTCAGCGGCACGGCGATCACGCCCGCGTACAGGCAGCCGAAGTAGGCGATGATGAACTCGGGGCACTGCGGGAACACCAAGGCCGCACGATCACCCGGGACACAGCGTGATTCGAGTTCGGCGGCCACCGCGAGCGCTCGCTCGTGCAGTTCACGGTAGGTGAGGGTGGTGGCCTCCGCGCCGGTGTCATCGAGGAAGACATACGCGGTACGGCCGGGCTCGGCGCCGGCGCGGCGGGTGAGGATCTCCGGCAGCAGTTCCGGGCGCGGGTCGCTCATGCGGCGCTCCGGATGGCCACCGGCAGGTTTTTCAGTCCGCGGACGATGAAACTGTGTTCCTGCCATTCGAATTCGCCGGTCAGCGGTTCCAGGTCGAGTTTGCTGAGCCACGCGAACGCGGTCTCGGCGAGCAGTTCGGCCAGCTGCCCGCCCAGGCAGCCGTGCATGCCGTGCCCGAAGGCCAGATGGCCGCTGCCGCCGCGCACCGGATCGAACTCGTCGGGTCGTGCGAAGACCTCGGGATCGCGATTGGCCGCGCCGAGGCAGACCAGCACCTGATCGCCTGCGCGGATCGTCTGCCCGCCGAGCTCGACCTCGCGGGTGGCGAGCCGCTTGGTCAGCTGCAATGGGCTGTCGTAGCGAAGCGCTTCTGTCACCACGGCTTTCACCGATCCGGGCGTGCGGCGCAGCGCCCGTGCCTGCTCGGGATGCCGCAGCAGCGCGAGTGCGCCATTGCCGATCAGGGATTTGGTCGTCTCGTTCCCCGCGACGAAACACATGATGCAGACGAAGACCAGCTCCTCCTCGCTCAGTGCGTCACCACCCGCGGTGCGGGCCGCCAGCAACCGGCTGATGAGATCGCCGCCCGGCTGCGCGCGGCGTGCGGCCAGCACGCCGGTGAGCGCGGCCGCGAACTCCGCCACGACCGTGCGCACCCGGTCGAAGTCGGCGGCCTGCATCAGACCGGGCTCCAGCAGGAAGCGAATGTCATGCGTCCACGGCCCGACCTGTTCGCGCAGGTCTGCGGGCAGCGCCATCCACTCGCACAGCACCGAAACCGGCAGCGGAGCAGCGAGATCGGCGATCACATCCAGGCCGCCGGCGGCATGCGCGCGAGCGCGGCAGCGGTCGACGAATTCGGTCGCCACCGGACGCAGCTCGGCTATCGCCTGGGCGGTGAACACCCGGTTCACCAGCCCGCGCAGGCGCGCGTGATCGGGATTGTCGGTGAATACCAGCGACTTCTTCCCGAGCCGGTCGATGCGGTCCACCTCGGCCTGGCCCAGCCGCCGGGCCTGTTCGGTCACCAGTTGCGGGATCAGCCCGGCGCTGAAGGTCCGATCGTGCAGGACGGCCTTGACATCAGCGTGCCGGGTCAGCACCCACATGCCGAGGGTCTTGTGCACCGGCCGGGTTTCGCGCAGTTCGCGGTACATCGGGTAGGGGTCGCGCCGGAACTCGGTGCTGAACGGGTTGAACCGGAGGCGCGGGCGCGCCGGTTCCGAGGCTTGTACCGTCATGCGATCACAGTTCCGCGGCCGGCGAAGTATTCGCTCCGGTAGGGCCGCAGCACCAGCCGGAACAGCGTGAGCTTGCCCATCCGGAAACCCATGGCGGACAGCTTGAGATAGCGCGCGTAGCGGGCCACCGCGTCGGGCCCGACCAGTGCGGTGGCCGCCGCCCGCTCGGCCCGCAGCCGGCGCGCCCATTCCGTGCAGGTCCAGGCGTAGTCGAGGCGGCCGTTGGTGATCGCGCAGATCTCGAACAACCCGTCGGCGGCGGCGGTGATCTCGGCCAGGGTGGGCAGTTCGGCGTCGGGGAAGATCTCCCGTTGCATGAAGGTGTCCGCCTGTGCCGCGCTCATGTTCGCGTAGGCGATGGTCTGCAATGAAAGTGCGCCGTCCGGCGTCAGCCAGTCCCGGCAGCGGGTGAAGAATTCGCGGTAGACGCGGATCTTCTCCGCGGGCCCGTCGTCGGGACGCGCGAAGTGCTCGAAGGCGCCGATGGAGACGATGCCGTCGAACCGTTCCGCCGGGCGGTAGTGCAGCCAGTCCTCGACCCGCACCTCCACACCCGGATAGTGCTGTGCACGAACGTATTCCGCCTGCTCCGGGCTGAGGGTGAGCCCGACCGACCGGGCCACACCGTGCCGGTTCGACAAGCGGTCCAGCAGCGCGCCCCACCCGCAGCCGATATCGAGCACCGCGCGCGCCCGGCCGGCGTCGATGGCATCGAGGTGATGACGCAGTTTCCGCTCCTGCGCGACTTCCAGTGTGTCGTCCGGCTGTTCGCGCAGCGCGCACGAATAGCTCAGCGTCGGGTCGAGCCAGAGCCGGTAGAAGTCATTGCCGATGTCGTAGTGATGGCGGATGGCCGCAGCCGCGGCATCGGTGCGCCCGGTATCCGTCTCGATGCGACCGGTGTCGGTGGCGACCATCCTCAGGCCGCGTTCTCGGCGAGCTGCTCGTGCAGGTAGGCGCCGACGGCGTCCAGGTTCGGATTGCGGTAGAGGTCCTCCGGTGACAGGTCGATGCCGTAGCGCTCCTCGACCTCGATGAGCAGTGATACCGCCAGCGCCGAATCGACGCCGAGCCGGTCGAAGTCCGCCTGCGGGTCGATCGCCGCCGCGGGCACTTCCATCAGGTCCGCCAGGTACTCCCGGCACCAGGTCACGATCGCTTCCTTACTGGTATCCACGGTGTTCCCTCTCTCAGGCAATGCGTTTGGCGGCCATGCGCGCCTCGGACGGCAGCTTCAGATCCCAGGCGAGACCGGCGGCGGCGAGCGTTCTTATCAGCCAGTACCCGGGATCGAGCCGGTACCAATGCAGGCCGAAGGACGGGGATTCCGGGAACGCGTGGTGATTGTTGTGCCAGGACTCCCCCAGCGTCACCAGTGCGAACACCCCGCCGTTGCGGCTGTTCTCCCGGGAGTCGTAGGGCCGGGTGCCGAACATGTGCAGAAACGAATTGATGGCCCACACAATGTGTTCGAGCAGGAACATGCGGGCGAAACCGCCCCACAGCAGACCGCTCACCGCACCGGTCCAGCTCATGCTGATCAGTCCGCCGAGCACGGCCGGAATCAGCAACCCGAGCGCGACCCACCAGTAATACAGCCGGGCCACGCGCACCAGCCTCCGATCCTTGATGAGATCGGGCGCGTAATGCACGATGTTCGGGTATTCGTGGCGGCGCATCCACAGGAAGTGCGAATGCGCCAGTCCGCGTACCGCGCCCAGGACGCCGCCGCCGGACAGATTCGGCGAGTGCGGGTCTCCCTCACGGTCGCTGAATTCGTGGTGGCGGCGGTGCAGCGCGACCCAGGACACCACCGCGCCCTGGCCTGCCATCGAACCGAGCACGACCAGGACATCGACCACCCACGGTGCGGCCTTGAAGGTGCGGTGCGTGAACAGCCGGTGATAGCCGACCGTCACACCGAGCCCGGTGACCAGCCACATCGAGAACAACAGTGCGAATTCGAGCACGCCGAACGGCCGCACCCACAGGAACCCGACCGCCGCCACCGTGCCGATGATCGGCATGACATCGAACAACAGGAAATGCCGTTGCTGCAATCGGTGAATATAGGGGGTGCTGATCGTCTTCCTGCGCGGCGCGGATTTCCAGTTCCCGAATGCCTCCGGGAAATCCCCGACCGACAGCGGATTGTCCTCGCTCATACCTCCGAAGGTAGTCACCGATTTCCGGCCACTGAAGTCGAATCCCGTTTGCCTGCACTGCGATTCGTTCTCCCTATCGCCGCAGACCCCCATCGATGATCGTGATCGTGCCCGACCTGCTCTGACCAGGCCGCCAGCGGCAGGCGGCGGGCATGAGCGATCATGGGTTGATGGGCAGCACAATGGTCGAACTTGCCGCGGGTGACGCGGGACTGAGCATCGATACCGGGACCGGGCGTATCACGAGCTTCCGGGTGGGTGGAGCCGACATACTCACCCCGGGGCCGAAGAACGGGGCCTTCCCCATGGCGCCGTGGTGCGGGCGCATGCGCAATGGGATTCTGGCGTGGGACGGGAAGCAGTACGAGTTTCCGCGCAATGCCGAGCCGCACGCCATGCACGGGACCGTGCGCGGCCATCCGTGGGAGGTGGCCGAGCGGTCCGACGCGCGCATCGTGCTCACGCAGAAGCTCCAGGAGCGCTGGCCCTTTCCGGGGACCATCACGCAGTCGATCGATCTGACGGCCGATTCCGCCGCCTTCCGCATGACGATCGACGCGGACGCCGAACCCTTTCCGGCACAGGTCGGCTGGCATCCCTGGTTCGCCAAGCGGCTGGCCACGGGCGGCGCGGCGCAACTCGACTTCCGTCCGGCCTGGCAGGAGGAGCGGGGTCCCGACTATCTGCCCGACGGCAACCGGATCGCTCCCCTGCCCAGTCCGTGGGACGACTGTTTCGGCATGCCCGACGGCGTGCACGCCACCCTCACCTGGCCGGGCGCCTTCGAGCTCACGATGTCCAGTCCGCTGCGGTGGATCGTGGTCTTCGACGAGCCAGCCGACAGCATCTGCGTGGAACCGATGTCCGGCCCGCCGAACGGGCTCAACACCATGCCGCACACCGTGACGCCCGATGCGCCACTGCAAGCCGAAATGAACTGGCAGTGGCGGGATCTCAGCTCGGGCTCGACTCCGCAGCAGTGATCGTGATGGCCGCGGCGGGGCAGTCCCACGCGGCACGGTCGACGAGTTCGGCCTGGCCGGCGGTCACCTCGATGGGGCCGCCGGTCAGTTCCCCGCCGCTGTGCAGCGCGACAATGCCCTCCGCGTCGAGGGCGAAGACCTGCGGCGCGGTGTGTACGCAGTATCCGGACGACTGACACACCTCGCGGTCGACTTCGACTCGGATCCCGGCCATCTCGTCACCTCCTGCTGATCCGGACGGGCAGGCCGCCGTCGAGAGTGATGGAGAACGTGGAGGCGTGCCGGGGCCGCCAATCCGGCGGCGTCTCCAGGCGGTACCGCTGGAAGATCAGCGTGAGCAGGAATTGGGCGTTCATATAGGCCATTCCGGAGCCGATGCAGTGATGCGGCCCGGCGCCGAACGGGATGAACGCGGTATTCGGACGATTGGGATGGGAGGCGTCGGTGAAACGGGTCGGATCGTAGCGATCCGGGTCCTGCCACCAGCGTTCGTCCCGGTGCACGGTGTAGACCGGGGTACCGATCAGGGTGCCGCGCGGAATATGGAAGCCGCCGAGTTCGCTGTCGCGCAGGGTGAGTCGCGGGTTCATGGGGTGGCCCTGCAGCCGCTGGCCTTCGTCGAAGCAGGCCTTGGCCCAGGTCAGCCGGGACAGATCGGCGAGCGTGGGTGTCGCATCGCCGAGTTCGTCGATCTCCGCGTAGAGCCGTTGCGCCGGTTCGGTATTCACGCAGAGGTGGGCGAGCGTGTGGGACAGCGAGGCGACCACGGTCTCGTAGCCGCCACCCATGAGCGCGATGAGTTCGGCGCGCAGATCGCGGCGGGACAGGGCGGTGCCGTCCTCGTAGCGGCTCTCCAGCAGCAACCCCAGCAGATCGGTGTCCTCGATCGGGTGGGCGGCGCGCTCGTCGATGAATCCACCGACCAGGGTGACCATCCGCCACACCGCCAGCGGCAGGTTCTCGGTGCCCGGAATCGGCAGTGGATTGGGCGGATTCGACAGGAACACCCCCGCGGCGACCGTGCGCATGAGCAGCCGCATATCCGCGTCGACCCGGGCGAGCTGCACATCGGTGAGCCGGGTGGAGTACATGGCGCGCAGGAAGGCGGGCAGCGTTACCTGCGCGATCTCGTGCTGCAGATCCACGGTTTCGCCGGTATCGGCGAAGCGATCCCAGCGCTCGATGCGCCGGGTGAACTCGTCGACGATGGTGTCGGCGATGCGGGCGAGGTGCTTGCGCCCGAACATCGGGGTGAGCATGCGCCGGCGCTGCCGGAAACGCTCCCCCTCCATCATCGGCAGCGCGGACCCGATGGTGCGGGCCACCGGGCGCTCACCGGGACCGATCATGCTGTACCTGCCTTCGCGATTGTTCATTACCTCGTTGACCAGATCCGGGTGGTTGATCATGACGAGGTTCCAGGCCGGAATGGGCACCCGGAACACGTCACCGTGCTCGCGCGCCCAGCCGCGCACGGATTCGAAAGGGTCCCTGCGGAATTGGGGCAGCACCCCGAGCACCGGCAGCCCCTTCGGGCCGGGGATGGCCGGGTCCAGCGCCCGGCCCAGGGTGCTCAGGCGGCGGGCGCTCATGCCCGCGTCTCCTGCGTACTGCCCTGCCATTGGTCGAGCTTGGTGATGTTGGGCATGGGCAGATCGAACCGGCGATGCGCTTCCATACCGCCGCGCCCGAACCGGTTCAGCAGCGGTATCAGTACCCGCGCGGCCACCGAGGCCAGCCGCATCACCTCCAGTCCCGGCGCCTTGATACCCAAGGGCGACAACTGGATTCCCATGTACACCATGTCCCAGTCGGTATCGATGTGGCTGATCCGGAAATCATCGGTGAGCAGGTAGCGGTCGACGCCGATGAAGTTCAGGCAGCGCCCCGTCGGCGGGAAGACGATCTCGGTTCCGGGCAGGCGCAGCGGTCCCGCCCAGCGGGTGATGCCACGCCAGGGAATGAGCATGCGCAGCTGGCCGTGCGTGTAATCCAGGAAGGGCAGGGCGCGCAGGCTGTCGTCCTGCGGGTAGAAGGCCATGTCCGGGAAGGCTTCGAAGCAGGCCGCGCAGTTGGCGAGGGTCTCCTCGCGCCCGATGCGGATGTTCTGGAAGGTGGTGCTGTCGATGAAATCGCACTCCTCGGCCATGCAATCGCGCAGCCCGTCGACATTCTGAGTTGCCCAGGCGTCCAGCCACTTTCGCCCGAATTCGGTCGCGCCGGCGATCGGGAACCCGCGTTCGAGCGCCTCGGTCTCCTGCTGCTCGACCTTCCGCCAGAAGTCCGGGAGCAGGGCCTGGTAGCGCGGGTGCTCGGGAGACGGGCCGAGGTGATGGAAAGTCCTCATCAGGGGATGCCTTTCGAATCAAGATGTGAGACGAAAGTACGCAGTTGTAACACCACAGGTCAAGGAAACAGTGCTAACTTGCAGTTCAGAGCGTGAACACTTTTGATTTTTCGTCTCATCACGGAGCGCCTATGCCCAGCCGGTAATCTCGCAGTCATGACCTTCCCGGGTGCCGACCAGTTGCTCAGCGCGGGCCTGCCCACCACCGACGCCGATCAGCAGCGGCTGCTGGACGCGGCCCGCGCCGAATTCGTCGAGCGCGGCTTCCGGCGTACCTCGGTCGGCGATATCGCCCGCCGGGCAGGCGTTTCCAGGCCCACGGTCTACCGGCGACTCGGCGACAAGGACGAGATCGTGCGTCAGGTCGTGGTGCGCGAGGTGGTGTCGTTCTTCGTCGCGATCGGCCCCCGGGTCCTCGGCAAGAACACCCCCGCCGAGAAGGCGATCGAGGCCTTCGTGCTCGGCGTTCGCGAATGCCGCCGCCATCCGCTGGTCGCCGCGCTGCGGCAGTTCGAGCCCGAGACTTTCAACTCGTTCCTCACCGACGATGTCGCGACCATGGAACCGGTGCGCGCCGCCATCGCCATGGCCATTGCCGGCGACAGACTGCCCCTCGACGCCGCCCTGCGCGCCGCCGAGATGTTCGTCCGCGTCACCGCGTCCATGCTGCTGGTCTCCAGCGAATTGCTCCCCATCGATACCGACGAGCACGCCCGCTGGTTCGCGCAGACCTACTTTCCCCCGCTGATCGCGGCCTCGGCCGGACCCGGCCCGCGCTGAACCCACTCACAGCCGGCACATAGGTGCGGCACAGCAATCGTCCAGTCACATGATCGAGGCTGGGACGATGCCCTCGACGACCACCGCGAACAGCCCTATCGGGCGCGTGAACATGCTGCGTACGGACGGCAGCGCGATCAGCGTGCTGGTCGTCGACGACGAACCCGCGCTGGCCGAGCTGGTATCCATGGCGTTGCGCTATGAGGGCTGGGAGGTCAGCACCGCCGCCGACGGACGCACCGCCGTCACCGTCGCGCGCGAGGTGCGCCCGGACGTGGTCGTCCTGGACCTGATGTTGCCGGATATGAGCGGGCTGGAGGTGCTCGCCCGCTTGCGGCAACAGCTCCCGCAGTTGCCGGTACTGCTGCTCACCGCCAAGGATTCCGTCGAGGACCGGATCGCCGGGTTCACCGCGGGCGGCGACGACTACGTGACCAAGCCCTTCAGCCTCGAAGAAGTCGTGCTGCGGCTGCGGGCACTGCTGCGGCGCACCGGAGTGTCCGGCCCGGACAGCGGCGCCGAAATCGTGGTCGGGGACCTGATACTCGACGAGGACAGCCACGAGGTCGCCCGCGCCGGCGAGCAGATCGTGCTCACCTCCACCGAATTCGAGCTGCTGCGCTTCTTCATGCGCAATCCCCGGCGCGTGCTGAGCAAGGCGCAAATCCTGGACCGGGTGTGGAGCTACGACTTCGGCGGGCGCTCCAATATCGTCGAACTGTATGTCTCCTACCTGCGCAAGAAGATCGACAGCGGCCGCGAGCCGATGATCCATACCCTGCGCGGCGCCGGCTATGTCCTCAAGCCCGCGAGCTGACGCCGTGCGCCGGGTCCGGTCGCCGCGGCGCTGGTCACTGCGCGCGCGGCTGCTGGTGGGCCAGGTGCTGCTGCTCGTGGTCGTGGTCATCGGCATCGGCGTCGCGACCGAGGCCGCGCTGCAACATTTCCTGGTGCACCAGCTCGACACCGGACTCATCGACATCGAGCAGCGCTCGCTCGGTGCGGCGGGCGGCGGCCCCAGCCTCGGCCCGCCCCCGGACACCGGCACGACTCCCGGCCCGCCGCCGCCGGACCTCACCGGTGGACCCGGACCCGATTTCATGAATCTGCATGGCCTGCAACCCGATACCATCGGCGCACTCGTCACGAACGGGCAGACCACCGCGAGCCATATACGCACCGACGGCAGCCAGGTGGCGCTGTCGGCCGCGGCGGACCAGCAGCTGTCCCGGATCGGGCCCGGACAGACCGTCACCATCGATCTGGACGGTCAGGGTAGTTATCGCCTTGTCGCGCAATCGACCTGGTCCGGCGACACCGTGATCACCGGACTGCCGATGACATCCGTGGACGCGACTCTCACCCAGGTACTACTGATCCTGCTGATCGTCACCGTCGTGGTGCTGATCGTCGCGATCAGCGCGGGCATCTGGGTGATCCGGCGGGCGCTCGCCCCCCTGGACCGCGTCGCGAGCACCGCGGCGCGGGTCGCGGATCTGCGCCTGGATCGCGGGGAAGTCGAACTGCCCGTCCGGGTTCCGGCCGCCGACACCGACCCGCACACCGAAGTCGGGCGCCTCGGCGAAGCCATCAATCGCATGCTCGATCACATCACCGAAGCGCTCTCCGCCCGGCACGCCAGTGAGACCCGCGTCCGCCGGTTCCTCGCCGACGCCAGCCACGAACTGCGCACCCCGCTCGCCGCCATCCGCGGATATGCCGAACTGGCGCAACGCGAACGCGGCGCCGTACCCGCCGAGATGGCCACCGCCATGGGCCGGGTGGAATCGGAATCCAAACGGATGACGACGCTGGTGGAGGACATGCTGCTACTCGCCCGCCTGGATTCCGGACGCGGACTCGAGCATGCCGCGGTCGATCTCACCCAGCTGACCGTGGACGCGGTCAGCGATGCGCACATCGCCGGACCCGAGCAGCACTGGGACCTGGAGTTGCCCGCGGAACCGGTGGTCGTCGACGGCGATACCGCACGCCTGCACCAGGTCCTGGCCAATCTGCTCGCCAATGCGCGCACCCACACCGGCCCCGGCACGACCGTCACCGTCGCACTCGCGGCCGACGGTGACGGCGGCGCGCTCTGGCGCGTCACCGATGACGGACCGGGTATTCCGCCGGACCTGCAGCCGGAAGTGTTCGAACGCTTCGCCCGCGGCGACTCCTCCCGCTCCCGGCGAGCGGGCAGCACCGGACTGGGCCTGGCGATCGTCGCCGCGGTGGTGCAGGCGCACGGCGGGGACATCGCGGTCGAAAGCGCGCCGGGGCGAACCGAATTCACGGTGCGACTGCCGGGATCGCGAGTGGAACAGCGGACCGCACCGGACGCGGAACCGCCGGATACCCGCCACGAACCCGGCCGCCATACACAGCGGGCACATAGCTCGCACCAACAGTCGGCCCACATCGCGCCCGAAGAATCGTCGGCATGACTACCGCTACCCTCGATAGTCCCGCGCGGGAGCACCCGGCCGCGGCGGGCGCAGCAACCGTATGGCGTGTCCGCGGCGCATGCTGGGCAATGCTGGCCACCACGGGCATGCTCTACTTCTGGGGCCTGAGCAGATCCGGTTGGGCCAACGACTTCTACGCCGCCGCCGTGCAGGCCGGCACCCAGAGCTGGAAGGCACTGCTCTTCGGTTCACTGGATGCCGGCAATGCCATCACCGTCGACAAGCCACCCGCCGCCCTGTGGGTGATGGGGTTGTCGGGCCGGCTGTTCGGCTTCAGCTCGTTCTCCATGCTGCTGCCGCAGGCGCTCATGGGCGTCGCCTCGGTCGCGCTGGTGTACGCGGCGGTGAAACGCTGGAGCGGTCCTACCGCCGGTCTGCTGGCGGGCGCGGCGCTGGCCGCGACTCCCGTTGCGGCGCTGATGTTCAAGTTCGACAACCCCGACGCACTACTGGTGCTGCTGCTGGTGGGCGCGGCCTACTGCACGGTGCGCGCCACCGAGAACGGCAGTGGCCGCTGGCTCGCCGGGGCGGGCGTATGCGTGGGATTCGCCTTCCTCGCCAAGCTGATGCAGGCCTTCCTGGTGCTCCCCGCACTCGGACTGGTGTTCCTGATCGCGGCGCCGATCGCGCTGCGCGGCCGGATCTTCCGGCTGCTGGGCGCCTGCCTCGCCATGGTGATCTCCGGCGGCTGGTTCGTCGCACTGGTCAGCCTGTGGCCCGCGGGCTCCCGGCCCTATATCGGCGGCTCGACCGATAATTCGCTGCTGCAATTGGCCCTCGGCTACAACGGACTCGGCCGCGTCCTCGGCGGCAACGGTGACGGCGGAGGCGGCGGTGCACCGCACGGCGGTCCCGGCGGTGGAAACTCCATGTTCGGTGGCAGCACCGGAATCACCCGCCTGTTCGGTGATTCCATGGGCACCGAGATCTCCTGGCTGCTGCCCGCCGCACTGATCGGACTGCCGGCAGGACTGTGGCTCACCCGCCGCGCGCCCCGCACCGACCGCACCCGCGCCGGACTGCTGCTCTGGGGTGGCTGGCTGCTGGTGACGGCCGTGGTGTTCAGCTACATGCAGGGCATCATGCACCCGTACTACACGGTCGCTCTCGCACCCGCGGTGGCGGCGGTGGCCGGGATCTCGGCCTGGGCGCTGTGGAAGCAACGGGAGTCGCTCTGGGCCCGAATCGTGCTCGGCGCCATGCTCGCCGCGACCGGAGTATGGAACTACGTCCTGCTGGACCGCACGCCCGACTGGTACCCGGCACTCCGGTGGATCATCCTGATCGGCGCACTCGTGACGGCCGTGGTCCTCACGTCCGTCGGGCACCGACTCGGCCGCTCGACCGCCGTGATCGTCACGGCCGCAATCCTCTTCGGATTCGCGGGCAGCGCCGCGTACACCATCGACACGGCCCTCACCCCGCACACCGGCTCCATCCCCACCTCCGGCCCGAACAGGGGCCACGACATGGGATTCCCCGGCGGCGGCACCCCGCCCGGCAGCGCAAGCACCGACAGCACCGCACTGAATTCACTGCTGACCGGCACTCACAACCGCTGGGCCGCGGCAACAGTCGGCTCCCAGACCGCCGCACCCCTCGAATTGTCCACCGGCACTTCGATCATGGCGATCGGCGGCTTCAGTGGCGGCGACAACTCCCCCACCCTCGCCCGATTCCAGCAGTACGTCGCCACCGGCCAGATCCACTACTTCATCACCGGCGGCGGAACGCACGGAGCGCCCGGCAACTCACCGGACGGAAAGGGCGGCGGCCCAGGAGGAATGGGCGGCTTCGGCGGCGGATCCGGCGACGCCTCCGCGATCACCGCCTGGGTGAAGGCCCACTACACCGCTACCACGGTGGACGGCACGACGGTCTACGACCTCACCGCACCGGCCACCTCCTGACGAACGAACGCCGAGCGGTCCCCGGCATGAACCGGAGACCGCTTGCCGTCCGGAACTAGCGGGCGGCCGATGATTCGTGTCCGCGCACCCCTCGTGCGAGTTCCGCTGCGAACGTTCGCACGGCATCGGCTCCGGTGTAGACGTCAGGGGCGTCGAGGAGTGTCTTGACCAGTGCAGAACCGACGATCACACCGTCGGCGAAGTCCGCCACGGCGGCAGCCTGTTCCGCGGTGGAGATACCGATGCCGACACACACGGGCAGGTCCGTGACCGCCCGGATGCGCCGCACCAGCGTGCTCGCCGCCTCGCCGACCGACTTTCGCGAACCGGTCACTCCCATCAGGGCGGAGGCATAGACGAATCCGGAACCGGCCGCGGTGATTTCGTGCAGCCGCTCGTCCTCGCTGCTGGGCGCGACCACGAAGACGGTGGCGAGACCGCGGGCGGTGGCATGTGCTCGCCATTCGGCCGATTCCTGCACCGGCAGATCGGGCAGGATGCAGCCCGCGCCACCGGCCTCGGCCAATTCGGTGGTGAAGCGTTCGATCCCGTAGCGCGAGATCGGATTCCAGTAGGACATCACCAGCACCGGTTTGCCCGTGGCGTGATACACCTCCCGCACCGTGCGGATGACGTCCTTGATGCGGGTGCCACCGCGCAGGGCGATATCGGCGGCGGTCTGGATGATCGGCCCGTCCAGCACCGGATCACTGTGCGGCAGACCGACTTCGACGATATCCGCCCCGCCCTCGAGTATCGCGGTGAGTGCGGCGATCCCGCCGTCGACGGTCGGGAATCCGGCCGGCAGATACCCGATGAGCGCCGCGCGATGCTCCCGCTTCGCGGCGGCGAAGGTCTCGGCCAGCAGTGTGATGTTTCCGCTCATGTCACATTCCCCCGTCGATCGCAGCCGCGTCCCGGTCGCTGAAATAGCGGGCGGCGGTATCCATGTCCTTGTCGCCCCGGCCGGACAGATTGACCAGGATCAGTCCGTCCTCCCCGAGTTCCCTGCCCACTTCGAGCGCGCCGGCCAGCGCGTGCGCGCTCTCGATGGCCGGAATGATCCCCTCGGTCCGCGACAGCAGCCGAAACGCCTGCATCGCGGCGTCATCGGTGATCGGGCGGTATTCGCCGCGGCCGCTGTCGTGCAGATACGCGTGCTCGGGCCCGATGCCCGGATAGTCGAGTCCGGCGGAGATGGAGTGCGCCTCGGTGATCTGCCCCTCGTCGTCCTGCAGTACGAAAGACCGTGAACCGTGCAGGATTCCGGGCTCGCCCGCCGACAGCGACGCCGCGTGCCGGCCGGTCTCCACCCCGTCCCCGGCGGCCTCGCAGCCGATGAGCCGCACGCTCGCATCATCGAGGAAGGCGTGGAAGAGGCCGATCGCATTGGATCCGCCGCCGACGCACGCAATGGCCGCATCGGGCAGCCGCCCGGCCCGTTCCAGGAGCTGGCGGCGCGCCTCCACGCCGATGACCCGCTGGAAGTCGCGGATCATGGCCGGGAACGGGTGCGGCCCGGCGACGGTGCCGAAGATGTAGTGCGTGTCCTCGACATTCGCGACCCAGTCGCGGAAGGTCTCGTTGATGGCGTCCTTCAAGGTGCGCGAGCCCGTGGTCACCGGAACCACCTGCGCGCCCAGCATTTCCATTCGCGCCACATTCAGCGCCTGCCGCTGGGTGTCGACTTCCCCCATGTAGATGACGCATTCGAGGCCGAACAGCGCGCATGCGGTCGCGGTGGCGACGCCGTGCGATCCGGCGCCGGTCTCGGCGATGACGCGCCGCTTGCCCATGCGCTTGGTGAGCAGCGCCTGGCCCAGCACATTGTTCACCTTGTGCGAGCCGGTGTGATTGAGATCCTCACGCTTGAGGAAAATCCTTGCGCCACCGGCATGTTCGGCGAATCGGGGCGCCTCGGTGAGCGCGGTGGGCCGGCCCGCGTAGTTGGCGAGCAGGCCGTCGAGCTCGGCGAGGAAATCGGGATCGGTCTTGGCCTTCTCGTAGGCGACGGCGACCTCGTCCACGGTGGCGACCAGCGCCTCCGGAATGAATGTGCCGCCGAAGTCGCCGAAATAGCCTCGGGCAGTGGGGAATCGCCCCGGCGCGGCCGGGACGAAGAATTGACTGGTCATTATGGGACATGCTCCTCGACCGGGACGCAGGTCCCGGTGGTCAGCTGATGGGGGTCACGAGAACGCGCCGCCGGGGCGCGTCGTGCCATCGCATGCCATTGACCTGACCGGGCTCGGAGCCGATCACATAGCGCACCCTGCGTCCGTGGACCCGCCGTGCGGGCGCCCGGCAGCCACGCGGGCGGCAACCCGGGGCGAGACGGACGGCAATGGGCATGCCGCGATCCTAACCCATTTCTCAGGTACCCCGTGTTACCGTTATTGCAGCACTACTGCAATAAGACAGAGTGCGGCAATTGCACCGATCGAGAACGGACCGTGACAGCATGTCAGTAGCCGAACGTTCGCTATTGGTTCCAGCACATGCCCGACCACAGGTGGCGACATTGGAGTTCGACGAGCAGACCCGGCCTACCGCAGCTGATATGTGGGGCAAGTTCAGGGCACTCGGCGGCCTGCAGCACCTTCTGGACGGCGCCGCGCCCGCCATCGGCTTCCTGCTCGGCTACGGCATCTGGAACGCGAAGATCGGCGTGCTGATCGCGCTGGCGGTGGCCGTCGGGATCGGCGTCTACCGCCTGTTGCACGGTGATTCGATCAAGGTCGTCGCCATTTCGGTCGCGGTCGTGGCGTTGTTCTCGCTCTTCGTCGGCCTCACCGGCGAAGGCCGCGGTTTCTATCTGCCCGACCTGCTGGTCGGCGCGGCGGGCACGCTCGCATTCGGCATCGCCGCGGTGACCCGGCGTCCGCTGAGCCACTGGATCTGCCGCCGCATCGGCCTGGAACCGGCCGAAACCGCCGATCCCGCCGCACGATTGCGGCTGCATCGCCGAGTCACCTTGGCGTGGTTCGTGTTCTGGGCGCTGCACCTGGTGGTGATGGTGCCGCTGTATGCCGCGAACCAGGTGGTCATCCTCGGTTCCGTCGCCCTCGTACTGGGCAAACCCGCCCTCGTGGTGATGCTCGCCGCCACGTGGCTGTGGGTGCGCCGATCTCTCCATTCCGCACCAGAAGCAACTCCGAACAGGAAGGTGTCCTGATGACCGCAGCTACCGAACCCAGTAGCTATATCGTCGACCAGAACCAGCGTGTCGCCGCCGAACTGCCGTTCGCCGACACCACCGATCAGGACGACGCCGACCGCGGCTTCATCGCGGCACTCGAACCCGGGGTGGTCCGGGACGCCGCCGGAAACATGGTCTGGGACAACGACTCCTACGACTTCCTCGAGGGCGCCTGCCCCGCCAGCGTGAACCCAAGCCTGTGGCGGCAGGCCGGGCTGAACATCCGCCAGGGCCTCTACCGGGTGACGGACCGGATCTATCAGATCCGCGGCCTGGACCTCTCGAACATGACGATCATCGAGGGCGACACCGGCGTGATCGTGATCGATCCGCTCATCTCCGCCGAGACCGCCAAGGCCGGCCTGGACCTGTATTTCGCACACCGCGAGCAGCGCCCGGTCACCGGCATGATCTACACCCACTCGCACGTCGACCACTTCGGCGGCGCCATGGGCGTGATGACCGCCGAGGACGCCGCATCCGGCCGCATCCCGGTGATCGCGCCCGCCGGCTTCCTGGAACACGCGGTGGCCGAAAACGTCTACGCCGGCACGGCCATGACCCGCCGGGCCACCTACATGTACGGCGCGGTCCTCCCCCGCGGTCCGAAGGGCCAGGTCACCGCCGGCCTCGGACAGACCACCTCGACGGGCACGGTCACCCTCATCGCGCCCACCGTCGACATCACCGAGACCGAGCAGGAACTCACCGTGGACGGGGTGCGGATCGTCTTCCAGATCACCCCCGGCACCGAGGCGCCCTCGGAGATGAACTTCTTCTTCCCGGACATGCGCGCCCTGTGCATGGCCGAGAACGCCACCCACAACCTGCACAACCTGCTCACGCTGCGCGGCGCCCTGGTGCGCGACCCGCACGTGTGGTCGCAGTACCTCACCGAGTCGATCAACCTGTTCGGCTACGACTCCGATGTCGTATTCGCCTCGCACCACTGGCCGACCTGGGACACCGAGCGGCTCATCGGCTACCTGTCGATCCAGCGCGACCTCTACGCCTACCTGCACGACCAGACCCTGCGCCGGCTCAATCAGGGCTACGTCGGGGGCGAGATCGCCGAAATGATCGAGCTGCCACCGGCAATCGAGAACGCCTGGCACGCGCGCGGCTACTACGGCTCGGTCTCGCATAATGTGAAGGCCATCTACCAGCGCTACATGGGCTGGTTCGACGGCAACCCCGCGCACCTGTGGGAGCACCCGCCCGTCGAATCCGCCAAGCGGCACGTGGAATTCATGGGCGGCGCGGACGAGGTGCTGCGCAAGGCGCGCATCTCCTTCGACAACGGCGACTACCGCTGGGTGGCCCAGGTCATCAACTACGTCATCTTCGCCGATCCCTCGAACGAGGCCGCGAAAACCTTGCAGGCCAGCACCTTCGATCAGCTCGGCTATGGCGCCGAGAACGGCCCGTGGCGCAACTTCTACCTCATGGGCGCCTACGAATTGCGCAATGGCAGCGTCGGCACGCCCACCAAGGCGAATGCGCCGACCATGGTGGCCGCGCTGAGCATCGATCAGGTCTTCGACGCCTTGTCGCTGCGCCTGGACGGCCCCAAAGCGTGGCACGAAAAGGCCGTCAGCGACTGGCATTTCACCGATGAGCAGCGGCTGCACCGGCTCGAACTCCGCAATGGCGTACTGGTGCATTACGACCGCCGCAGTGGCGACAAGCTGCCGCCCGCGGAGGTGACCTTCACGCTCACCCGGCAGGCCCTCATCGGCGTCCTGCTCGGCGGTCAGGACCTGGGCGCCACCATGCAGTCCGGCGCCATCAAGATCGACGGCGACGCCCAGAGCTTCGCCAAACTCATCACCCTGTTCGACGCACCCGACCCGGGCTTCAATATCGTCACCCCCTGACGACCGCTCTCATTCCCCGATCCGGGCGATGGTCTCCGCCACTCGTTCCAGATGATCGGTCATGGCGAGACGGGCAGCCTCCGCCGACCCGGCTTCGATCGCGCGCACGATGGCCTCGTGCTCACGGTCGGAGTCGGCCCGGCGATGCTGGGTCAGATTCAGGAACTCCGACTGCACGTCCAGCGCGCGCCGGGTGTCGGCCACCATCGACTTGAGCATCGCGTTCCCGCTCGCCGCCGCGATTGCGGTATGCAGTTCACCATCGAGCCGCACCCATTCCCGGGCATCGGTCGTCTCGCCCAGCTTGTCCAGCAGGGCGAACAGGTGCCGCAACTGATCGGGCCGCCGACGCTCGGCGGCGAACCCCGCAGCCGGTATCTCCACCAGCCGACGAGCCTCGATGAGGTCACGAGCATCCACGCCGGCAAACCTCAGCTGCGAACTCTCCTTACTGGAGACAACGAAAGTGCCGCGCCCCGTCCGGGTTTCCGTGAGCCCGAGAATCGCGCAGGCATGCAGCGCCTCCCGCACCACCGGCCGACTCACCCCGAATTCCTTGGCCAGCGCGATCTCCCCCGGCAAGCGGTCCCCAACCGCGTACTCCCCGGTATGAATCAAGCTCTTCAGCCGGCGAAAGACGGCTTCGGTAGCGCCGATGCGCTGCACTTGTCCTTCTTCGACCGTCACGCGACAAGTATGCATTGACATCGAGTGTGACCCCTATTACGGTTCACCTGTCTTACAGCCTGACAGCCTTACTGCCGGAGCTCTCGTGTCCGTGCCCATGAAGGCTGGATGCGGCTCCCGGAAGGTTTGAAGGATCTCCATGCAGCACGACTCAGTGACGAGTCCCCCGGCCACCACGCCGGCGCCCCCGATCGACGCAGGCGACCTCGGGTATCAGAAGCACCTGCGTAAACGGCATATGCGGATGATCGCCATCGGCGGATCGATCGGCACCGGCCTGTTCCTCGGGGCGAGCGGGCGGATGGCGCTGGCCGGACCGTCGCTGGCCCTCGTCTACATCGTGTGCGGCATCTTCACCTTCATGGTCGTGCGCGCGCTGGGTGAGCTGGTGATGTACCGGCCCTCGTCCGGTGCGTTCGTCTCCTACGCCCGTGAGTTCCTGGGTGAGCGCGGTGCGTATTCGGTGGGGTGGCTCTACTTCCTCAACTGGTCGACCACGCTGGTCGCGGACATCACCGCCGTCGCGCTGTATGTGCACTACTGGTCGTTCTTCGTGCCGGTGCCGCAGTGGGTGCTCGCGCTCATCGCACTGACCGTCGTGGTCGCGCTGAACGTGGTGTCGGTCAAGCTCTTCGGTGAGCTCGAATTCTGGTTCGCGCTGATCAAGGTCGGGACCATCGTGGTGTTCATGGCGGTGGCCATCGGATTCATCGTCACCGGAACGCATATCGGCGGGCATGCGCCGGGCTTCTCGACCATCACCGATAACGGCGGCATCTTCCCGCGCGGTCTCGCCCCGATGCTGACCATCGCGCTGGGTGTGGTGTTCGCGTTCGGCGGCACCGAGATGATCGGTGTGGCCGCGGGCGAATCCGATGATCCGAAGGCCGTGGTGCCGAAGGCCGTCAACTCGATCATGTGGCGGATCATCCTGTTCTACGCCGGATCGGTGGTGCTGTTCACGCTGCTGCTGCCGTGGACCGCGTACTCCGCGGCGGAAAGCCCGTTCGTCACGGTGATGAGCAAGATCGGTGTGCCGCACGCCGGCGACGTGATGAATCTGGTGGTGCTCACCGCCGCCATGTCCAGCCTCAATGCGGGCCTGTACGCGACCGGCCGCACCCTGCGCTCGATGGCCGTGGCCGGCACCGCGCCGCGCTTCGCCGCCCGGATGAATCGCAATGGTGTGCCCTACGGCGGCATTCTCATGACCAGTGCGGTCGGCATCGCGGGTGTGGTGCTGAATCTGCTGATGCCGCAGAAGGCCTTCGAGATCGTGCTGAATCTGGCCGGGCTGGGCATTGTCGGCACCTGGGCGTCGATCATGATCTGCCACTGGATCTTCGTGCGCCGGGCCGAACGCGGCGACTATCCGCGGCCGGACTTCCGGCTGCCCTTCGCACCGGTGCTCAATGTGCTGACCCTCGGCTTCCTGGTCGCGGTGGTGGTGCTGATGTTCTTCGACGGCGATATCGGGCGCATCACGCTGGTGGTGTTCGCGGGCGTGGTCGTCGCCATGGTCGCGGGCTGGTTCCGGGTGCGCGGCCGGCTGAATCAGGAGGTCCTGCAGTGAGCACGTCCGCAACCACCCTCGCGGCGCCGGAAGTGACGACCTTGCGCGTCAGCATTCTGTACACCGGCGGCACGTTCGGCATGGTCGATCGGGGCGACGGGCTGCATCCGCGCTCCGGGATCGATGACGAGATCACCGAGGTGGTCGAGGCTTTCGCCGCCGAGACCGGTATCGAGGTCGAGGTTCGCTACACCGAATTCGACGATGTCATCGATAGCGCCAATGCCGATCCCGCCACCGCCCGCCGGATCGCCGAGCGGGTGCGCACGGATCTCGGACCGAGCATGCCCGACGGTGTCATCGTCATCCACGGCACCGACACCATGGCCTATGCCGGTGCGCGAATCGCGTTCGAGCTGCACGACATCGAGGTTCCGGTGGTGCTCACCGGGGCGCAGATACCGCTGGGCCATCCCGGTAGCGATGCCCGCGACAATCTGGTGCTGGCCCTGAATTCGATTGCCGCGCAACCCGGTCCGGGCACCTTCATTGCCTTCGGCACGACATTGCATCCGGCCGTGCGCGCCAGCAAGCGCAGCTGCGACGGTTACGACGGGTTCGCCACCTTGCGGGAGTTCACTCCCCCGTCGGCCCGGCCCGCGCTCCCGGCACCGCGGCGCCGGCGCGAAACCCCCGCGCCGATCGGCCTTTTCGCCGTGTTCCCCGGAGTCGACATCGATCTCCTCGACGCCGCACTGCGCATCTATCACGGCGGTGTGGTGCTCGAATGCTATGGCTCGGGCACCATGCCCCTCGATGGCGGCCGGACCGTCGAGGCCGTCCGCCGCGCCACCCGGCGCGCCACTCCGGTCGTCGTGATCACCCACTGTGACAGCGGTGCGGTCGATCTCGGCCGCTACCAACCCGGACGGGCGCTGCTGGAGGCGGGCGTCATCGGCGGGGCGGATCTCACCCGCGAGGCGGCGCTGGCCAAGCTGGCCCACCTCACCGGGCTCGGGCTCACCGGCGCCGAGCTACACCGCTGGATGACCACAAATCTTCTCGGCGAACTCTCGAATTCCCTTGCTCATCAATGAATTACCCGTCAGTTGATAACCGCATGGAGACGCTAGTGAACAACACTCGCACGGAAAACGATTCGCTCGGCAGCCTCGAAGTGCCCCGGGAGGCCTACTGGGGCATTCACACCGCACGCGCGCTGGACAACTTCGCCATCTCCGGGGACGCCATCGGCCGCTACCCGGCGCTGATCATCTCGCTGGCCGCCGTCAAACAGGCTGCGTGCCGCGCCAATCGGGAGCTGGGCCTGCTCGATGACCGCCGCGCGGATGCCATCGAGGCGGCGTGCGCCGAGATCCGCGGCGGCGCATTGCACGACCAGTTCCCGATCGATCCCATCCAGGGCGGTGCTGGCACCTCGACGAATATGAACGCCAACGAGGTCATCGCCAACCGGGCCCTGGAACTGCTCGGCTTCGAGCGCGGCGACTACGCCGAACTCGATCCGCTGGATCATGTGAACCTCGGCCAGTCCACAAACGATGTCTATCCGACGGCCGTCAGACTCGCTGTCGTGCAGCACATTCGGCTGCTGGTGGCCGCGATGGGCCGGCTGACCGGCGAGTTCGCCCGCAAGTCGGCCGAGTTCGCCGATGTGCTCAAGATGGGCCGCACCCAGTTGCAGGATGCGGTGCCGATGACGCTGGGTCAGGAGTTCGGCACCTTCGCGGTGATGCTGCGCGAGGACTGCGCCCGGCTGGAGGAGGGCATCGCCCTGCTGCGCGAGGCGAATCTGGGCGGCACCGCCATCGGCACCGGCATCAACGGTCATCCGCTGTATCCCGCGCTGGCGTGCGCGCAGCTCAGTGAGCTGACCGGTGAGCAGGTGGTGTCGGCCGAGAATCTGATCGAGGCCACTCAGGACTGCGGCGCGTTCGTGCAGATCTCCGGGATTCTCAAGCGGGTGGCGGTGAAGCTGTCCAAGACCTGCAATGATCTGCGCCTGATGTCGTCGGGCCCGATCACGGGCCTGGGCGAGATCAATCTGCCGCCGGTGCAGGCGGGTTCGTCGATCATGCCGGGAAAGGTCAATCCGGTCATTCCGGAAATCGTCAATCAGGTGGCCTTCGAGGCCATCGGCTCGGATCTGACGGTCACCATGGCGGCGGAGGGCGGGCAGTTCCAGCTCAACGCATTCGAGCCGATCATCGGTTACAGCCTGCTGCGCACGACCGCGCATCTGACCGCGGCGGCCGACACCCTGGCCACGAAATGCGTCAGTGGAATCACGGCAAATCGGGAACGCCTCTACGACAGCGTGCATCGCTCGATCGGAATTGTCACCGCACTGACCCCGCATATCGGATATGCCGCAAGTGCCCGAATCGCCAAGCACGCCTTGCAAACCGGACAGCCGGTGGCCGAGGTCGCGACCGAACTCGGCCTGCTCACACCCGAGACCGTGCACGCATTGCTGGCGCCGCATCGCCTGGCCGGATTGCCCAGTCCGACCCCCGCCTGACGCGCGGCTCGCCTGGTCATCGCAACTTGCGGCAAATCGGCAACAGGACCGGATAGTTTTTTTGGTATGTTCGGCGCGGTGTCTCCACCGCATGCCGAGTATTCGCCAAGTCTCGCCCGGCAGGCGTCGGGCGGGGCCGGGCGTGGATATCGCAGTGTCGCTCATCCCCGCACAGTGGGGTGCCGCAAGCTTACGAATGGTCTCGAGCAAGGAGTGTTGGCCTTGTCGTTTCGAACAACGCGGTTTAGAACTGCCTGTGCCGCCGCGACGTCCGTGGTCGCGGTCGCCGCGGGAGTGCTGTCCGCTACCACCGGTGCACCGCACGCTGCCGCCGCGCCCGGCGGCTGCCCGGACATCAATGTCATCGCCGTCCCCGGTACCTGGGAGACGTCCGACAGTGATCCGCGCCAGGGCATGTTGTCCCTGGTGACGCGCGGCCTGCCGGGCAATGTGCAAACGGATTACGTCAACTATGCCGCCACCGCCCTGCCCTGGGAGGGTGCGGTCTACGGTCGCTCCGAGCATGAGGGCGTCAACAATGCCCGGGGCATGATCTCCGATATGGCGGCCCGCTGTGGCAACACACGTTTCGCCATGGTCGGTTACAGCCAGGGTGCGAACGTGGCGGGCGATGTGGCCGCCGAGATCGGCACCGGGATCGGGGTCATCCCGCCCGATCGGCTGATCGCGGTCGGCCTGCTGTCCGACCCCCGCCGCTCTCCCACCGACGCGCTGGTGGGCCCGCCGGTGCCGGGTGCGGGTGCGGGCGGCGCCCGGGTGGGTGGCTTCGGCTGGGTGAGCCCGGCGGTCCGGTCCTTCTGTGCGGCGGGCGATTTGTACTGTTCCGTCCCCACCGATGACCTCGCCGGGCGTTTTGCCGGCTGGGCCACCGAACTGTCCGCGCCCGATGTGCTGCAGGTCCCCAACTACGTCTACAACTTCAATTCCATCCTCGGCGAAGCCCTGATCCCCGGCTGGCAGTCCATTCTGTCCGCCCCGCAGGACGATCCGTCGAGCAAACAGTGGACCCGGCAGATCCAGGACTTCCTGGCCTCCGGCGTGCACCAGTCCTACCCGCGCTACGTGGTGGACAGCAATGGCACCACCGCCACCACCTGGCTGCACAACTGGCTGTCCGACCTGGCCGGCCACTGATCCGAGCCGAAGAAGAAGCCAAAGAATGGGCCCGGCACCGATTTCGGTGCCGGGCCCATTCTTTGCCGCTTCAGCCGCTTCAGCCGATATCGCCGAAGAACTGGTAGCCGGTGGGATCACCGGTCATCTTCCAGTGCAGGCCCTGCAGCAGGAAGCACGCCACGAGATTGGTGCCGGCAAAGGCCAGCAACACCATCGGGGTAATCCGGGCCGCGGTACGCAGCCCCGCCGAGGCAGCCGCCAGCGGTTCGGCGAACTGGGTCAGGAACAACGCGACGGCAGCGGCGAATGCGGCGGCCACGAAGGTGATCAGCGCCCAGGTGTACAGATGCAGCCCGAACAACGCACCGGCATAACCGGGATCCGGCGGCACCACATGCATGAGCACCTGCGCGGCCGACACCATGCCGCCGAGTATGGCGGCCATGATCGACCACCCCCAGCCCGCGGCGAATTCCCGGGTGGTCACCGAACCGGTGCGCGAACGCACAATGATCCACACCGGACCGATCGCGGTCAGCAGGAAGAACATTCGCTGCAGCAGGCACATCGGGCACGGGTGCTCCCACAACCCGAACTGGAAGAAATACGCGCCGGCCAAGGTGCCGCAGATACCCAGCACATAGACATGTGCGAACCACAATCCGAGACGATGGGAAAGGCTTGTCATCTCGGGCATCACAGCCCGATTCCGAACGACCGGCCCACGACGTGCGGCAGAAAGGCCAGCACCGCCAGCGCCAATGTCCCCGAGCACAACGCCATGACCTTGGGCCGCGGCCAGTTTCGGACCACGCCCACCGCACAGAGCACGATCAACGCAAAAAGTAGGGTGTACACAACGACCTGATTTCATCGGATTCCTGTTTCATCCTCGACTCTGCCCGCGAGGATTGCTATCAGGTAGCCGCCACGAATCGATGCACCCATAGATTCGATCTATGGGTGCATCGAGGGCCGGGTGATATCAGGCGCGGAGTTCGAGAGCTATTGCGCCGGTGAGGAGTTGGCGAGCCGCATCCAGGGAGATCGACCCACTGTGCCAGCGTTCGCTGAGTCCCTCGACGAGCGCCGTGAGGCGGACCGCCGCGGCATCGGCATCGACGCCGGGACCGACCGCGCCGGAATCCTGGGCCTGGCGGATCAGGAGTTCGACATCGGCGTTCCACGCCCGGGTGGTGTTCCGCAGCGGTTCCCGGAGGTCCGGGTTGAACACCGCGCTGGCACGCAATTCGCCCCAGGCGATGCTGGTTTCGCGGACCTCGTCACTGTCCTGAAGTTCGAGCAGGAGCATCCGCTCGACCTGGGTGCGTGGATCGGCGATCTCGGTGAAGGCCGTGTCGGTGTAGCCCTGCGCGCGGTGATTGATGTGCTCGAGGGCCGCGTGCAGCACGCCGGACCGATCCTTGAAGTGGTAGTAGATCAATGCCGTCGACACTTCGGCCGCGGCGGCGAGCTTCTCTATGCGCAGTCCGCGCACGCCATCCTGAGCGATGACACGGACTGCGGCTTCCAGGATCTGGGTTCGACGTTCCGACACGGTTCCTCACAGTAGGGGTGAGCCGGCTAGGCGGGCTCTTGCTGGGTGGTGCAGTGGATGCCGCCACCGCCGGCGGCGATGCCGTCGATATTGATCTGCACCACCTGGCGACCCGGGAACAGGCGCTCCAGCGTCGATTTCGCGGCGGCGTCGGTATCCGGGTCACCGAATTCGGGGCCGATGACCGCGCCGTTGCAGACATAGAAGTTGATGTATCCGGCGGCGAAATCCTCGTCCGCGAACGTCTCTCGCACGGTCGACGGCCCTTCGAGCACCTCGACCTGGAGCGCGTTCCCGTGCACATCCGTGGCCGAGTGCAGGATGTCGAGGTGACGGCGGGTCACGTCGTAATCGAAAGAGTCCGGATCGTTTTCGAGTCCGGCCACCACCACGCCCGGGCTCGCGAAGCGGGCGTAGAAATCGGTGTGACCGTCGGTGATGTCCTTACCGGCGATGCCCGGCAGCCAGATCACCTTCTTGACGCCCAGCAGGTGGTCGAGTTCGGCCTCGACATCCTGCTTCTTCCAGCCGCGGTTGCGATTGTTGTTGAGGACGCAGCTCTCGGTGATGATCGCGGTGCCCTGACCGTCGACCTCGAGTGCGCCGCCCTCGAGGACGAGATCGGTGTGCACCGTCTCGACTCCCGCACGGCCGGTGACGAATTGGGCCACCTTCGCGTCATTGCGGTGCTGCTGCTTGCCGCCCCAGCCGTTGAAGTTGAAATCCACACCGGCCTTGGTGTTCCCGTTCTTCACGAACACCGGGCCGGTATCGCGCATCCAGAGATCGTCGAGTTCGGCGGCCACGAGTTCCACGTTCGCGTCGCCGATGAGTGTCTTGGCCTGCCCCAGCTGCCCCGGGGAGACCAGCATGGACACCGGCTCGAACCGGGCGATGGTGGTGGCGATGCCGGCCAGGTTGCGTTGCACCTCCGGCACCAGGTTCGCACCCCAGATGCGTTCGTTCGCGGCGAACGCCATCCAGGTGCGGGTGTGCGGCTGTCCCTCGTCGGGCATCAGCCAGGTCCTGCCGTCGTCGTGTTCACCGCTGGGACCGCCGCCGAGCGGCAGGCTCTTGTCGTTGCAAGCGGCGAGCAGCACACTGCCGAGCGCGGCCATAGAAGTCTGGACGAACGTCCGTCGTCGCATTTCCATGTCTCCTCTGTTCGACCCTCGCAGACCAGGACTCTAGATCCTGACTAAAAAATTAGTCAAGGCGACGGGCACCGACGTGACCCACGTCATGCAGATTTGCTATCGAGCCGATTATGCCTGGCCGGAGGTCCCCGACATCAGGTCGTAGCAGTAGTCCACCCAGGTGGTGACGAAGCGATCGCGGTCCACGCCGAGCGGGGGCTGCGAATAGGTCCACTGGGTGCGCGCGTAGTTGAACACCGCGCCGATCATGACGGTGGCGGAGGCTTCCGGATCACGGGCGGGGTGACTGGTCTCGGCCGCCCAGCGGCAGGTGAACTGCACGGCGGCCAGATGCGCGGCGTCGATGAGGTTGACGCGGAAGTGGTCGCGCAGCTCCGGGAAGCGATCGCCGTCGCGTTCGACGACGCGGAACAGATCCCGCTGCTGCTCGATCGCGCCCAGCAGCCAGCGGCACACCAGTGTCAGTTCGGACCGGAGATCGCCCAGCGGCAGCAGGCCGAGCACCGCCGCCTGCCCCTGCGAGATCTCGCGGATATGGGTGTCCACGGCTGCGGCGAGCACTTCCTCCTTGGACTGGAAATGCCGGTAGAAGCCGCCGCCGCGGGGTGTCAGGCCGGCGTCGCCCTCGATATCGCCGACGGTGGTGCCCGCGAAACCCTTGTCCGCGAACAGCTTCAGCGCCGAGTTCAGCAGTCGCTCGCGCGTGGACCCGCTGCCCTCCCCCGCCCCGGTGACCGCGTCGGGTGACGGCGTTCGCTCGGGCTTGGGCGGAGTTCGTTTCGGCATTCGGCCATTATCGCCCGGCGTATCACCGCGGCCCGTCAGGCATTGACCATGCCATCAATTGATTACTAGAATCATCACTGGATTGCACGGCTGGCATCGACAGCCACACCTCACCCACTCAGGGGGTTCCCGTGACCAAGAAGAATCTGACCGCGTCCATCGACATCGACGCAGCGCCGGAACAGGTTTGGGGCATCGTGTCCGATCTGAAGCGCATGCCCGAATGGAGTGACCAGTGCCGGCTGATGCGGCCGCTGGGCCGTGTCAAGGTCGGCGCCCTCACCGTCAACATGAACCATCGCGGCCGCAGGTACTGGCCCACGGTCTCCAAGATCGAACGCTTCGAACCCGGCCACGCCATCGCGTTCCGCACCCTGAGCAACGACAGCGTGTGGCACTTCGAAATCACGCCCACCGCAACCGGTTCCACCGTCGTGCACCGCCGCACCGTGCCCCCGCACGGCACCAAGTGGATCTCGTACACCATCGTCGACCACTGGCTCGGCGGCGAGGAGACCTTCGATATCGAGATGGAGGAAGGCCTGAACACCACACTGCGGCGGATCAAGGCGGCCCTCGAGCATCGCCCAGCCGAAATCTGGCCGCGCACCGTGTGAATACCGATGGCCCGACCGGGTAGTGCGTGAGGACGACACACGGACGCGCGACCTCCCGGAAAGGACTCATCATGCTGCGGCGAGTTGCTCATCCCCTGTTGGCGGCGGTTTTCGTCGTCGACGGAATCGATACGCTCACCAGTCCCGAACCGCGGGCGAAGGCGGCGACGGAACTCGTGCACCGCGGCGAGAAGCGGCTGCCGCCCAAGCTGGCGGCCTATCTGCCCGACGACCCCCTGCTGGCGGTCCGGATCAATGCCGCGGTCCGGATCGGTGGCGGGGCGCTGCTCGCACTGGGCAAGCTGCCGCGTCTCTCGGCGGTCGTGCTCGCCGCGACCATCATTCCGTCCGCACTGACCGAGGACGATTACTGGAGCGAGCAGAGTCCGGAGCGGAGGGCGGCGAAACGCACTTCGCTACTGAAGGACGCGAGCCTGCTCGGCGGCCTGCTGATCGCCTCCACCGACCGGGAGGGCAGGCCCTCGCTGGGCTGGCGTGGGCGGCGGGCGGTTTCGCGGCTCCGCAATGAATCCACGCCCCCGCGCGAGCGTTTCGCGGATATCGCCGATTTCGCGAAGGATCACGGGCCCGAACTGGGCTCCGCACTGCGGGATCAGGGCGGGAAGCTCGTCGAGGTCACCCGCGATCTCGGTGCCCAGGTGGGTACGGTGGCCGCCGATCGGGGCGGGAAGCTCCTCGACGCGGCCCTCGAACGCGGCAGCCAGTTCGCCGAGGTCGCGCGTGAACGTGGCGGACAGGTCGCCGAAATCGCACGCGAGCGCAGCGAACAGCTCGCGGAAGTAGCGCGCGAGCGCAGCGAGCAGCTGGCCGAGGCGGCACGCGAGCGCGGCGAACAGCTCGCGGACGTGGCGCGCGAACGCGGGGAACAGCTGGCCGACGCCACTCGCGAGGCGACTCGCGACGCGGCTTCCCGCGTGCGCTGACGCTGCCTCGAATTCCCCGGTCCTGTTGCAGGGCCGGGGATTTCAGCTGCCCGGGGCCGGCGGCTCCGCATCCAGGCGCGGAAAGAGCATCTCCTGCACGAGCAGCAGGACGGCCGCGGCCAGCGGGATGGCGATGAGCGCGCCCAGGACACCGAGCAGTGCGCCACCGATCAGCACGGCGACCACGGTCACCACGGCGGGGACCTGCACGGTGCGGCCGATGATGCGAGGCGAAAGCAGGTAGTCCTCGAGCAGGCGCAGGACGAGGAAGAAACCGATGGTGGCCAAGCAGACCGGGAATGAGACGGTCAGCGCGACCACCGCGATGATCAGCCCGGCGAGGGTGGATCCGATCAAGGGGATCAGGTCGAGCAGCGCCACCAGCACCGCGAGCACGAGCGGGAACGGCACGCGGAATGCGGTGAGCCACACGAAGGTCAGGGCGCCGGTGACCAGTGAGATCAGCAGGTTACCGAGCACATAGCCGCCGACCTTCGCGAAAATGGCGTCTCCGATGAGGATTGCGCGCGGGCGGCGCGAGGCCGGGAACAGGCGATACAGATTCGCGCGCAGGCTGGGGAAATTCGCCGAGAAGTAGGCGGTCAGCACCGCGACGATGACGGTACTGGTCAAGGCGCTGAACACGATTCGCCCCGCGCCCACCACGCCGCGCGATACCGGTCCGAAGTCGTTGCCCAGCCCTTGGCGCAATTTCTGGTCGAGCTGGAAACGCTGGTCCAGTGACCGCACCAGCGGATAGGTCTGTTCCAGGTGGTGCAGCCGGTCGGGCCCGTGCGCGATCAGCGCTTGGGCCTGGGCGATGAGCGGGGTGATCGCCGCGAACAGGAATCCGCCCAGTCCGGCGAGCACGAGCACGTACACCAGGGCCACGGCCACCGTGCGCCGGAATCGATGCCGCACCAGCCAGGAGATCGCGGGTTCGATTCCGATGGCCAGGAACATGGATGCCACCACGAGCAGCAGCGCCTCGCGGGCGGCGAGCAGGGCGCGCACCCCGGCCAGTGCGACGAGAACGCCTGCGGCACCGGCCAATCCGAGCATGAACGGCGAGCGCCGGTCGAACCTCCGTCCGGGCGTCCCGAGAGGATGTTCGGCGCCGGTTTGTTCGGCGGCTTCGGCTTCCGCCTCCAGAATGGGTTCGGGTTCGTCGGTGGGTTCCGGTCTGCCCACCCAGTCGTCGGGCTGTTCGCCGGGCGCCGGCTGCTCCTGGTCGTTCTGGTCGCTCATGACTCCACCTCGGTGCGCTTCCGCACGGGCAGTACCCCATGGAAGGGTTGTCAGTCCCCGAGCGATGCCCGGTCAGTCTTTGAGCGATTCCTCGCGAAGCCAGTTGAGGGTTCGGGTGAGGATGCGGGAGACCTGCATCTGCGAGACGCCGAGTTGTTCGGCGATCTGGCTCTGGGTCTTGGATTCGAAGAACCGCATGACCAGCACGCGCCGTTCGCGGTCCGGTAGTTCTTCGATGAGTGGCCGCACCGCCAGAAACTGATCGACCAGTTCGTAATTCGGTTCTTCCTCGCCCAGCGCGTCCAGCAGCGCGAGCGGCGTGTTCTCGCCTTCATCGGGCGCCACCGCGTCCAATGAGGTGCTCTGATAGGCGTTGGAGGCGAGCAGCGCCTGGGTGATCTCCGGCCGGTCCACGCCGAGTTCGGCGGCCAGTTCGCGGGCCTTGGGCATGCGGCCCAGCCGCTGGGCGAGGGTTTCGATGGTGATGCCGAGCCGATTCTGGGTTTCCTTGACCCGTCTCGGTACCCGTACCGCCCAGGTGTTGTCGCGGAAGTAGCGCCGGACCTCACCCATGATGGTCGGCACGGCGAAGGACAGGAACCGCGAGCCGCGGCTCACATCGAAGCGGTCGATGGACTGCACCATGCCGAGCCGCGCGACCTGCAGCAGGTCTTCGTAGGCTTCGCCGCGGCCGGAGAACTTGCGCGCGATGTGGTCGGCCAGGGGCAGGCATCGGCGAATTGCTTCCTCCCGCAGGGCATCTCGCTCGGAAGCATCGTTTTCCGCGGCGACGGCAAGCGCTTTCAGCAGCGGCTCGATATCGTCGTAACTGTCACCCGTCATCGGCGTCACTCCGTACTCGGCTGAACTGCACGAGTATCGGGTACCCGCCGAGACGGTCGTCGAACGTGCCGGGTGTTATTTCCAGGGAATCGGTCAAGGTGCCCAGCACGTGCCAGGCGAAACTGTCCTCGTCGATGGCGTTGTCGGTGGCGCCGACCGAGGCGACCCGCACGGTGATCGCCTCGGCGTCGTAACGGAATTCGCAGTCGATCACCGCGCCCGGCACGGCGGCGACGATCATGGCGGTCGCGACCTCGTCGAGGGCCACGCGCATATCGGTGACCACGTCCAGGGTGAAATCCGCTGTCAGCATGATGGTTTCGGTGATCGCGCGCAGCATGCCGAGTTGGGCGGCCGCCGCCGGTATCTGCAGTCGGAGCACATTGCGGTGATCATCCGGCGCCGCGGTCGAATCGGACGCCGGCTCGGATTCGATGTGCCGGCCCCGGGTCGATTTCGTCATCGCCCGCCACCCCCGTCGATGCGCTCGTGCACTGTCAGCAGCAGATGATCGAACCGGGTCCGCAGCGAGGCGGTGGAGTCGGCGAACGAGCCGAGCTCCTCGACCAATTGTTCGGCGAGCGCCCGCAGTTTCGTATTGGTCTCCTGGGACCGCCAGGTCAGGACCCGGAAGGCCTGGTCGGCGCTGATGCCGTAGACCAGCCGCAACGCCCCTTTGGCCTGTTCGATCACCGCGCGGGCGGCGAACAGTTCGGGTAACTCGTCGTCGAGCGTCTCCTGCCGTTGTTCGGCCAGCGTATCGGTGACGTCGATGTAGTAGCCCGCGGTGCCCACGACCCGGCCGTCGTCATCGAGCATCTGGTCGCCGACGACGATCACGTGGTGAACTTCGCCGGCCGTGTCCACGATGCGGTGCCGGCTGCAGAACGGCTCGGCGTCCTGGACCGACCGGTCGATCGTGTTCGCGACCTGCACCCGGTCGTCGGGATGCTTGTGCGTCAGCAGCAGTTCGGTGGTCGGGTGTACCGTCCCGGGCCGATACCCGTGCATTTCGGCCAGTTCGTCGGACCATTCCCATCGCTGATCGTCGAACCAGAAGCGGAAGCTGCCGATCGTCTGCGCACAACCGGGCCCACCCATCACCTGCTCGAACGCCTTCACCTCATCGGGCGAGGCCTCACCACCGTGCATCACAGTGGGAATTATCCGCTTCGCCGCTGCTGAAAGTGCTGTTCCGCGTGCATACGGAATCGCTGTTCCGCGTGCATACGGCCGGGCCGGGTGGCAATACCACCCGGCCCGGCCGCCGTTCCGGCGATTCACGCTGTTCTCGCGTGTATTACCGCTGCTGCTGCGCGCGCTGGCGGGCCTCTTCGGCCGCGGCCTTGGCACGCTCCGCCTCGGCCTGGGCCTCCTTCTTGGCCGCCTCGCGCTGGGCTTCCGCCTTGTCCTGCTGGGTGCGGCCCTCGCGGCGCAGATTCTCATCGCCGAAGACGCTGCCCGCTACCTCCTTGACCTTGCCCTTGATGCCCTCGGCCGCGCCTTCCAGGCCTTCGCGGGGTCCGCTCTTCTCGTGTTCGGACATGTGATGTACCTCCGGAATATCGGATTTTCAGGGACATCCCGAGTGCTACCCGGCCATTTGGCGACGAAACAGCCACGCCACCAATAACTTTCGTGAGCGGGATCACCTCGTGTTTCACCCGACCGGTCGGGGTCATTGCCGGTCCGTGACATCGGTCCGAGAATCGGCCGCCCGACACCCGCACACCGGCGCCCGCGCCGCCGGACCTTTGACTTCGCTGGATCGGATACCACAATTCGGCATGCCGGGTATACGATTTCACCCTGGTACATGCCGGTCGAGAACACGGCTGGCTACCGCCGACTTTCCATACCGGCCCCGTCGGTGTGGCATCCGCTGAAAGGCATGCCTTGTCCGACGTATCGATCGTCTCGGACCGCCTCGATATCAGTCCCAATGGCGACAGCACGGGGCTGCTGTCGGAATTGGTACAGCATCTGCGGCAGAACCGGACGGTCCTTCGGGAAGAGTGGGCGCGGCGCATTACCAGCGCCCAGCTGCTCACCGCGATGACGCCCGACGAGATGTTCTCCGAAGCGACCTCGGTCTACGACAATTACGTCGCCGTGCTGGAGACCGGTTCGGTGGAGGCGCTGCAGGATTACGCGCGTGACCTGTCCGAGCGCATCATTCCGCGGGGCGTGGAAACCGACGAGGTGCTCGGTATCGTACTGCTGCTGCGAGACGTGCTGGCGCGCTCGCTGTTCCAGAAGTACCAATCCGACTTCGAGGTGCTCAATCGCGTTCTCGACGCCTACGAACCCGCCGCGAACCGTATCGCCAATACCGTGGGCGTCTCCTTCGTCGATGAGCGCGAACGCATCATCCGCCAGCAGCAGGAAGCCATCCGCGAGCTCTCCACCCCCGTGCTGCAGGTGCGTGAGCAGTTGCTCATCCTCCCGATCATCGGCGTACTGGACGGTCAGCGGGCCAGACAGCTCACCGAGCAGTTGCTGCGCGCGATTCGCGCCAATCGCGCCAAGGTCGTCGTCATCGATATCACCGGTGTGCCCGAAATCGATTCCACCGTCGCCAACCACCTGGTGCAGACCGTCGACGCCTCCGGCCTCATGGGCGCGAGCGTGATCATCACCGGCATGTCCTCGAAGATCGCCCTCACCCTGGTGGCCATCGGTCTCGACTTGTCCAAGATGAACGCGGTCGGCGACCTCCAGGGCGGTATCGAGGAAGCCGAACGCCTGCTCGGTTACGAGGTCAGCCGCACCGGCGACAACAGCTGACTCCGTGAGAGCTCGCGAAGTGCCAGCTACTCCGGAGTCGTGTTCCGGGTGTCGACGGCGGGCAGGTTGGCCAGGCGAACATTGCCACGTGCGATGAGTTTTCCCTCGGAGTCGGTGATCGTCACGGCCCACAGCTGCTGAGCTCGACCACGATGCAACGGGAGAGCCACGCCGTAGAGTGTTCCTTCGCGCGTCGCCCGCAGGAAATCGGTGTTGTTGTTCACCCCGACCACCCGGCCACGCTCGCCGTACCAGTGCGAGCCGCCGACGCTGCCCAGCGCCTCGACCACCGCACTGTAGACACCGCCGTGCACGATCCCGTCGGGCTGATGCAGGGTGGGGTTGATCGACAGTTCCGCTGCCACCCGATCGCTGGTGACCTCGCTGTACTTCAGGCCCAGCACGTCGCCGAAACCCGCATTGATATTGTCTCCGACCATATTTCGGGTGCTCATTTCAGAACGCGGCTTCGTGGAGTTCCATGACGTCGATGTCGATCTCGGCCAGGATGGATTTGGTGGAGGTCAGACTCGGCAGGATGTTCTTGGCGAAGAACGCCGCGGCCGCGACCTTGCCTTCGTAGAACCGGCGATCCTCCCCCTCGGCGCCGGCCAGCAAGGCAGTGAGGGCGATTTCGGCGTGGTGTAGCAGTTGCCATCCGATCAGTAGGTCGCCCACCGCGAGCAGGTACCGCACCGAGCCGAGGCCGATCTTGTACAGCTTGCGAGGATCCTGTTGTGCGGCAACGAGGTAGGCGGTCATCGTCATGGTCATCTCGTGGACGTCCTCGAGCGCTGTCTTCAGCAGTGCGCGTTCGGTTTTGAGTGCGTCCTGGGCGACGTCGCTGTCGAGGAACGCCGTGATCTGCGCGGTCAGGTGCCGCAGCGCCACACCCTGGTCGCGGGCGATCTTGCGGAAGAAGAAGTCCTGCGCCTGGATGGCGGTGGTGCCCTCGTAGAGCGAGTCGATCTTCGCGTCGCGGATGTACTGCTCGATCGGGTAGTCCTGCAGGAAGCCCGACCCACCGAAGGTCTGCAGCGATTCGGTCAGGTACTGGTATGCCCGCTCGGAACCGACACCCTTCACGATCGGCAGCAACAGATCGTTGACGCGGAACGCGGTGTCGGTGTCGGCGCCGGAAACCAGTTCGGCCACATCGGCGTTCTGGTGCGCGGCGGTGTACAGGTACACCGCGCGCATACCCTCGGCATAGGCCTTTTGCAAGATCAGACTGCGCCGCACATCGGGGTGATGGGTGATCGTCACCCTGGGCGCGTCCTTGTCCGCCGAGCGGGTCAGGTCCGCGCCCTGCACACGAACCTTGGCATACTCCAACGCGTTCAGGTACCCGGTCGACAACGTGCCGATGGCCTTGGTGCCCACCATCATCCGCGCGTTCTCGATGACGTCGAACATCTGCGCGATCCCGTTGTGCACCTCGCCCACCAGCCAGCCCTTCGCGGGCACACCATGCCCGCCGAAGGTCAGCTCACAAGTGGCCGAGGCCTTCAACCCCATCTTGTGCTCGACATTGGTGACGAACACACCGTTGCGCTCACCCCGGGTCCGGGTGTCGAAATCGAAGTGGAACTTCGGCACATAGAACAGCGACAGGCCCTTGGTGCCCGGTCCGGCGCCCTCGGGGCGGGCCAGCACCAGATGCATGATGTTCTCGAACAGATCATCGGAATCACCCGAGGTGATGAACCGCTTCACACCCTCGATATGCCAGGAACCATCCTCCTGCGCAACGGCTTTGGTACGGCCCACACCGACGTCGGAGCCCGCGTCCGGCTCGGTCAGCACCATGGTGGCGCCCCAATTGCGCGCAGCGATGGTCCGAGCCCACCGCTTCTGCTCATCGGTGCCGTTGTCGTAGAAGATGTTCGCGAACGCCGGCCCCGCGTTGTACAGATGAGCGCCCGGCTGGGCACTGACGATCATCTCGGTCAACGCCCACGACACCGCACGCGGTACCGCCTGCCCACCGAGTTCTTCCGCGACACCCAACAGGGCCCAGCCACCGGCCTGCAACGCCCGGAACGACCGCTTGAACGGCTCGGGCAGCCGCACCGAGTGCGTCTCGGGATCGAAAGTCGGTGGATGACGGTCGGTCTCGGCATACGACGCCGCCAGCGGACCCTCGGCCAGCCGCCGAACCTCACGCAACATCTCACGCACCGCGTCCGAGTCCAGCTCGCCGTAGGCTCCCGACTCCAGAAGCGGGCCCAGACCGAGCGCTTCGAAGAGGTTGAACTCCAGATCACGCACATTGCTCTTGTAATGACCCATCGACCGGGTCCTTTCTCGATCGTCGCCAAGCGTGCATCACGCGATGCCCATCCCGGCGGACAACCGAGATTGATACGCGCTTGCGTATCATCTACATGAAATGACTATCTGTCAACGCTTATCTTCGGGCCCGATATGACAGCCGGCAAAAAGCGGCTTCCGTGCATGTCTTCGCCGCAATCGGGTAGGCGGCCCGGTAAGGCGAACAACGACAACACAAGGAGTTGGTTCAGAGTCATGAGCACCGCGAACACACCCTCGGAGGCCGCTCGTACCCCATCCGATTCGAAGACGGCGCTGCTGATCTACGCCATCGTGCCGGCCGAAACGCGGCTCGCGGCAGACGGTATCGGCCGTGTCCCCTCCCCGGTCCGCACCGTCACGCACGGGCCGATCGCGGCGCTGGTCAGCGAGGTGCCGGCCGGGCAGCCGCTGGATCAGGCCGAGGACATCCGGGGTTTCGCGAATATCGTGGACGCCCTGGTCACTCAGGGACCCATCATTCCCATGCGGTTCGGCTCCGCGCTGCCCGACGACAAGGCCGTGGACGAGAGCCTGCTCGCGCCGAACGAGGAACGCTTCCATGCGGCGCTGGGCCAATTGTTCGGGCAGGCCGAATATCTGGTGCAGGCCCAGTACCTCGAGATGCTCACCACCGCGGTGGCCGAGGAGCAACGCCACGCCGACAGTGAGATCCTGCTGCGGGCCCTGTCGCAGCTGACCGGGCAGATCTCGGTACGGCCGCCCACCCACGATGCGGAACTGGCCGATATCGCCGTGCTGATCCCGTTCGACAAGCAGCAGGAACTGCTGCACATCGTGAACAGCTTTGCCGAGGAGTGGCAGCAGCGGGCGCAGCTGCGCATCGTGGGACCGCTGGCGGCGTGGGATTTCCTGGCCGCCGAGGCCCCGGAGTCGACCGCGCGACTGCGCTGAGGTAGCCGAGTTCCACTGGGTGGTACCGGAACCGCTCGACGACCGGCCGCTGTGCTCTAGTGGATCAATGCGTCTGGATATCCAGCTCGATGCCCGGCCGGATCAATTGCTCTCCAGGGCAACCGATCTGGCCGGGCTCGGGATCGATGGGCTGTTCACCTTCGAGGGCCGTCATGATGTCTTCGTACCGCTCGCGGTGGTCGCGGCGGCGGTGCCGGTGGACATCATGACGAATGTCGCCGTGGCCTTTCCGCGGAGTCCGCTGCAGGTGGCGCACGCGGCCTACGATCTGCAACTGCTGAGCGGTGGCCGTTTCCGGCTCGGGCTCGGGTCGCAGGTCCGGACGCATATCGAAAAACGTTATGGCGCAACCTGGTCCAAGCCCGCGGCGCGGCTGGGTGAGTTCGTATCGGCGGTGCGGGCCATCCTCTCGGCCTGGCAGACCGGCGAACCATTGGACTTCCGCGGCGAATTCACGACGCACACCTTCATGCCCGCCGCTTTCGACCCGGGCCCGAATCCGATGGGGATGCCGCCGATCCTGATGGGCGGCTCTGGGCCGATCATGGTGCGCACGGCGGCCGAGGTGGCCGACGGACTGCTGGTGATGCCGTTCCATACCGAGCGGCACTTCCGGGAGCGCACACTGACCGCGGTTCGCGCGGGCCTGGATCGGGCCGGCCGCGCGGCCGAGGATTTCACGATCGTGCCGCAGGTGATGGCGGCAATGGGCACGACCCCGGAGCAGCGGACCCGGGCCGAAGCCGGTGTGCGCGAACTGATCGCCTTCTACGGGTCGACCCCGGCCTACGCGCCGGTCCTCGAGGTCGAAGGCCGAGGCGAGCTGCAGCCGCAGCTGAACGCCTTGTCCAAGCGCGGCGCCGCGGATCGGATGGCCGAGCTGATCGACGATTCGCTGCTGTCCGCGGTCGCGGTCACCGGAACTCCGGAACAGTGCGCGGCCGAGATCTGCCGCCGCTTCGGCGAAGTGGCCGATCGAGTGTGTGTCTACTTCCCCGGCTACACCCCGGATTCGCGGGACATCGCCGCCCTGCGCACCGCCCTGCGGTCATGATGACGGAATATCGGACAATCCAATTCGATGTCGGTGCGCGCATCGCGACGGTGACGCTGCATCGACCGGACCGCCGCAATGCCTTCACCCGCGAGATGGGCGTGGAACTCGCGGATGCCTACCGCCGCTGCGACGCCGACGATGACATCCGGGCCGTGGTGCTCACCGGTACCCCGCCCGCGTTCTGTGCGGGCGCCGATCTCGCGACCGGTGACCGCACCTTCACCGAGCCGGGCGCGGAGTTCAGCGCCGCCGGTGTCGAGCTGCCGGCGTGGCGGGTGCGCAAGCCGGTGATCGCGGCCGTCAACGGTCATGCCGTGGGGATCGGCCTCACCCTGGCCTTGCAGTGCGATCTGCGCATCATGGCCGCGGACGCCAAATACGGTGTGGTGCAGGTGCGCCGGGGCATGATCGGTGACGCCTACTCGCATTGGACACTGCCGCGACTGGTCGGTATGTCACGCGCCGCGTATCTGCTGCTGACCGGCGCCACCATCGACGGCCGGCGGGCCGCCGAGATGGGTCTGTGCCTGGAGGTCCTGCCGGCCGCGGAAGTCCTCGACGCCGCCCTGGCGATTGCCCGCGATATCGCCGAGCACACCGCCCCTTTGGCGGTGGCGGCGAGCAAACGCCTGCTGTGGTCCGCCTTCGAGAACGACGAACACCGCACGGCCGCCGCCGAAACCGATCTGCACCTGCTGCTGATGGAGCACGACGATGCGCGCGAAGGCATGCGCGCCTTCCTCGACAACCGGCTGCCCGACTGGACGGGCCGGCCGAGCCGGCTGCCCGCGGATCCGCCGTCAGCGTGAGATCCCCGCGAGCTTGGCCAGGTAGCCGACTTCCGTTCGGGTGAGGTAGTTGTCACGGCGAAGCAGGTGCTGGACGCAGTGGTGGGCTTCGGCGTCGTAGCGGATGTCCTCCGGGCTGACATTGGCGATCTTCATCAAAGCCAGTGTGGCCTCGGCGTCCTCGCGCCGCAGAACGTAGGCGCGGGCCTGGCAGATGTGATAAGCGGCGCGGCGTTCATAGGATTGCCCCTCGAAGAGCGGGACCGCCGGCGCCAGCCGGATGGCCTGATCCGGATCGTGCTGCGCGAGCGCCATTTCCACCGTCGTGATGCCGACCTCGCTGGGACCGAAGGGGATTCCGCGCGCGGTGCGATCGGCGCCGAAGCTCACGGCCCGGGTCTTGGCCTCGCTGAGCAGTCCCGCCGATTCGGTGAGATCGCCGGCGACGGCCGCGGCGTGCGAGGCCAGCAGGCGTAGCGCGGCATCGATGATGTCCGAATCCGGCGTGGACAGCCCGGTTTCGGTTAGTCGGCAGGCGGCCGCCAGGGCGTAGTCGTGGCTCTCGACCGGATGTCCGGAGTGCAGGAGTGCGGTGGCGACGTGCCAGGCGCTGGCGGCGATCAGCAGCGGCTGATGCACCTGCGCCGCCGTGCCCATGGCGCGATCGGCGACGGTGGCGGCCATGCTGTGGTCGCCGCAGGCGGTGAGCAGGTGGCGGGCAATGTGATACGCCTCGACGAGCTGATCGGCCGTCTCCAGGTTCTGTAGCTGCCAGCGCGCGGAGCGGGCCGCCTCGATGACATCCGGGAGGGTGCGGGTGAGCTGTGAATACCGTTGCGCCGAACCCGTCCACACCTGGCGGCAGGTGCGCAGGTCGGCGGTCAGGACCGCCTGGTCGTAGTCGTCGACCGGGCGATTGCTCCGGATTCGCAAGGCGGGGTGGTCGATGATGACCTCGCGCAGTTCGCGAAGGCATTCGTGGGGTTCGACATTCGTGTGTGGAATCACCCGGGCGGGCCAGTCGATCAATTCGGTGACGTCGTCGATCTGCAGCACTTCGGCGAGCCGGGCCAATACTTCAAGGCTGTCCAGTTTGCGTTGTCCGGATTCGACGAGTCTGAGCCATTCCTCGCTGCGGCCAACCAGATTCGCCACCACCTTCCGGGATAGGCCGCGACGCCGCCGGCGGAATTCGAGCCGTTGACCCACCGTCTGTCCACCCATTTTCGGCGTCACGAAAGCCAATGGTGACATCACCATTCGGGCACGCGCGGCGACATGGAAGTATCGGTTTGGGCACAGTCTCCATTCGGGCGCGTCGCCGGTTCGGACTCTTCGCCGGTTCGGGACGCCTCGTCAGTTCGAGCAAAGGGGTGATCCGGGTGTGACGCCGGTGAGCGCGCCGCCGCGCAGGACCGGAATCCCCGCTACCAGAACATCATCGATACCCCCGGCCAACTCCCTCGGATTGTGGTAATCGGCGCGATCGGCCACGGTATTCGGATCGATGACAATGACATCGGCGGCATATCCGGGCGCGAGCCGCCCCCGGTGCGGCAATCGGAACCGTTCGGCGGGGCGGGTCGAGAGATGCTCGATCGCGTCCGCCCAGGACCAATCCCCCCACTCCCGGACCTGTCCGCGCAGAAATCGCGCGAAGGCCCCGTACCCGCGCGGATGCGGATGCCCGCCGATATAGATGCCGTCAGAGCCGCCGACATGCGCGGAATCTCTTGCGAGCGTGCGCATATCGTCGATCGTGGTGGTCGCGGGATAGTCGAAGACCATGGCGGTCTCGGCGCGCGTGGCGATGAGCAGTTCGGCGCAGAGTTCGCCGACGGTCAGGCCGGCGCGCTCGGCGGCGCAGGGCAGGGTCAGGCCCTCGGCCCAGGCGAAGCGGGCTTCCGGGATGTGCGCCAAGGTCACCCGGGCCGATCGGTCCGGCCCCATCTCGACCGTCAGACGGTGCCGTATGCGCCTGTCCGACAGCACATCACACAGCCGCTCGGGATCGCCGCTGGGCAGCCATTCGGGCAGTACGGCGGTCAGGACGCTGGCGCCCTTCAGGTACGGGTAACTGTCGAACGAGACGTCCGCACCGCTGCTCCGGGCCTGCTCCAGCAGGGCCGTGAGCGAGCGCGCCGGGCCATGATAGTGCGAGATATGCACGGGAATCCCTGCGCCGCAGCCGATCGCGGCCGCCTCCGCCATCCCGATGGCGGCCCGCTCCTCGTAGCCGCGCATATGGGTGACATACGGCAGGCCCCGGGCGGCCAGCGGCCGGCAGAGTTCGGTGAGTTCGGCGGCGTCGGCGTAGCGGCCCGGCAGATAACCCAATCCGCTCGACAGGCCGATGGCGCCGTCGGCCAGCGCCCGGTCGACCATGGCGCGCATGCGAGCCGTCTCCGCGCCGGAGGGGCGGTAGTCCCGCCCACCCATGACCACCCGCCGAATAGTGCCGTGCGGGGCCAGATATGCCGTGTTCAGCGCGGTGGAGCCGCGATAGGTCGCCAGCAGGCGCGCGACGTCCACCCAGCCGCTCGCGGGCACCGTGAGGGTCGGATGGCGGCCGTTGACGCCGGCGAAGTAGCCGCCCACCCAGTCCAGGGTCGCGGCATCGGCGGGTGCGAAGGACAGCCCGTCCTGGCCGAGAATCATGGTGGTGATCCCCTGTCGCAGGGCCGCGAGCTGCACGTCCGCATCGAGGATGCGGGCGTCCGCGTGCACGTGGGCGTCGACGAATCCGGGCGCGACCAGGCGGCCCGTCGCATCGATCTCGCGCCGCGCGCGGGCCGCCGCCAAACCGCCTACGGCAGCGACCTTCCCGCCGGTGATGCCGATATCGGCCGCATATGCCGTGCGCCCGGAGCCATCGAGCACACTGCCGGCGCGAATCACGATGTCGAACATCATTGCTCCCTCTCGATGGTGCGCTCCGGATGCCGAAAGACCGCCGCTATGATCGCCGCATGGATTGTCCGCCACGGTTTTTGCCGACGACCGAGCCCCGGATATATCAATTCCGCGATCCGGCGGAAATATCCGAGGGGATCGCGCTGTATCGGAATGTATTTCGAGTTCCGCCGGCGGACTGTACGCTCGGCCCGCGCTTGCTCACCGGATTGGCGAACAATCATGGCTTCGTATTCGGCGCCCGGATCGGTTCCGAACTGGTCGGTTTCGCCTACGGATTTCCCTGCATCCCCGACTCCTGGACCCCGCCATATCTTTATCTGCAATTGATAGTCGTGCATCCCGAACATCAAGGCGCCGGCATCGGGCGAACCATGATGGTGGCCTTGGCCGATTTCGCACTGGCCCGCGGATTGCTGACCGTCCGCTGGGCCTTCGACCCGGTCGATACCCGCAATGCCCACTTCTACCTCGATGTCATCGGAGCCTCCGCGCAGCAGTTCGTGCCGGACATGTACGGCGCGGCGGCGGACGCCCCGACCGACCGGGTCATCGCCGAATGGGACCTGACCGATTACGCCGGACCAACCATTCTCCATGCCCCGCGCGGTGCATCGACCTGCTGAACATGGCCACAACCAGCGTTGGATGATCCGGGTCCCGGACCCTTAGCGTCGGAAGGCATGATTCAGCAATCGATCGGGATCATATCGACCGGTTCCTATGTTCCGGACCGCACGATCTCCAATGCCGAATTGGCCGCGCGGACAGGCACTTCGCCAGAATGGATAGAACTCAAGACACAGATCAGAAGCCGGCGCTACGCCGCCCCCGATCAGGCGGCCTCGGATCTCGCCGTCCTCGCCGGGCGGCGCGCGCTCACCGCGGCACGGTTGTCCGCGAACGATATCGATTACCTGATCGTCTCCACCTCCACCGGTGATTCACCGCAGCCACCGACCGCGGCGCTGGTCCAGCACGCGCTGCAGGCGCACCGCGCGGCCTGCCTCGATATCAATGTGGTCTGCAGTGGATTCGTCTACGCGCTCGAACTCGCGCACGCCCTGCTCACCCTGCATCCGGGCGGCCGGGCACTGGTCATCGCCGCCGATGTGTATTCGCGCATACTCGATTTCAGCGATCCGCGCACGGCGGTGCTGTTCGCCGACGGCGCCGGTGCGGCCGTGGTGGGCCCGGTCCCCGGACCATACGGGATCGAGCGCGTGCTGCTCCGCAGCTTCGGCAATATGCACCACCTGCTCGGGGTGCCGGCCGGGGGCAGCCGATCACCGGCCTCCCATGCCACCGTCGACGGCGGTGCGCACTACTTCAAGATGGACGGGCACGCCACCGCGGACTTCCTGCTCGACATCCTGCCGCCGCTGATCACCGAGGTGGTACACGCGGCGGGCTTCGAACTCGACGATATCGAACACGTTGTGCCCCACCAGCCCAACGGGCGGCTGATCGACGATCTCGCGCACAAGGCGGGGCTGGACCACACCCGCATCCACCGCACCATCGACACCCTCGGAAACATGGGCAGCGCCTCGATCGCGGTCACCCTCGACCGGGCGTGCGCCGAGTTCACCGACGGCGATCTGATTCTGCTGATCGGATTCGGCGGCGGTATGGCGGCCGGGGCGTGTCTGTTGCGTTGGGCGCAGCGCCGGGAGTTGTGATCGGAGACCAACAGAAGTTGGGTGGCCGCTTCCACGCCGCGTTGGTGATCGAACACTTTGGCACGCCGCGCAATCCGCTCTCCTACCGTGAACGGACGGCATTCGGCCGCACGGTGAACATTCGCCCATCTGTGAATCCGATCTTCTGGAGGTGACTCCGCATGCCCGCATTGGCTACCGGATCGGCTGTGCAACGGTCTTCGGCCTCGAGGCAACTGGCGCAGGCCCGCGCCCTCATCGACCCGATCCTCAGGAACGCGGTGGCGACGCTGCCGCCGCCGCTCGACGTCATGACCGGCTATCACTTCGGCTGGTTCGACTCCCAGGGCAGCGTCGCATCGAACCCGCCCGGCAAAGCCCTGCGCCCGGCCTTGACGGTGGCCGCCGCACAGGCTTGCGGCGGCGCACCCGCCGATGTCGCGCATGCCGCCGCGGCGGTCGAACTGCTGCACAACTTCTCGCTGGTGCACGACGATATCGTCGACGCCGATCCGATCCGGCACGGCCGGCCCACGGTGTGGACGGTCTGGGGTGCGCCCAATGCGATTCTGGTCGGCGACACCCTGCATGCGCTGGCCGCCAAGGTACTGGTCGCCGGGGCCGCGGCGGGCGCGATCACCGAGTGCGCGCTCCGATTGGCCGATGCCACCATCGAATTGTGCCGGGGCCAGCAGCTGGACTGCGCCTTCGAGACCCGCGGCGAAGTGACGGTGGGCGAGTATCTCTCGATGTCGATGGGCAAGACGGGCGCGCTGATGGGCTGCGCGTGTGCCCTCGGCGCCCGCACCGCGGGCGCGGATGCGGCGACCGTGCAGGCCATGGACGCCTTCGGGCGGGCCGTGGGGATCGGATTCCAGTTGGTGGACGATGTCATCGGCATCTGGGGCGATCCGGAACTGACCGGTAAGCCGGCGGGCAGCGATCTGGCGCGCCGGAAGTGGACCTTTCCGGTGGTGCGCGTGCTGAATTCGGGTTCCGTGGAGGCCGGGCACCTGGCCCGGCTGTACCGGGCGCGGGAACCGATGTCCCCGGCCGATGTGGCGACGGCCACCCGGCTACTCGACGCGGCCGGCGGCGCCGAGCCCACGCTGCACTATGCCGCGCAACGCGTGGCCGCCGCCTTCGAATCGCTGCCGGCGTACTCCGGATCCGCCGAACTGCAGGCGCTGGCACACCGCGTCGCACACCGGGACCGGTAGCCATGACGACAGCGAACTCCGAAATTCCCGCGGCGCAACGGATTACCGCAATGGACGACTCCCGGGGAATGCGCCTGCGCGGCACCGGTCACGCGCATGCGAAGGTGATACTGATCGGCGAACACACCGTCGTGCACGGCACCCCCGCCATCGCCGTTCCGGTGCGCCGCTTGCAGATCGATGCGATCGCCTATCTCGGCGGCACGAACACGACCACCGGCCCGATCGCACCGGACACGGCGCGCTCCGGCACCGACCAGGCCGTCCAGGAACTGTTGCGCCAGTGGGGAATCACGGACGCCACCGTGGATCTCCGGCTGCACATCGGCATTCCGCCCGCGCGTGGCCTGGGCGGCAGCGCCGCCTGCACGGCCGCGGCCGTCCGGGCCGTCGCGCAGCTCTGCGGCCGGGAACTCGATGCGGCGCAGCTGTACGAATCGGTGCAGTTCGGGGAGCGGATAGCGCACGGGCGCGCCAGCGGGATCGATACCGCCGCGGTCCTCGCCTCGGACCCCATCCGGTTCGAGCGGGGCGAGAGCCGTCCGGCCGCCTGCGGGGTGCGCGCCGGACTGATCATCGCCGACTCCGGGATCCGGGGCGAGACGCGACCGGCGGTGGCCGCCGTCGCGGCCCGGCTCGGCGACGATCCCCGGCGGGGCAGCGAGATATTGACGCACGCAAGGGAATTGGTCGAGGAATCGGCCGAGTTCCTGAGCGCGGGCCGGATCGCCGAGCTCGGTCGCGCCCTCAGCGAATTCCACCGCGTGCTCGGCGGGCTGGGAGTGAGCCTGCCCCGGCTGGATCACCTGGCCGAGGCCGCGCTGCGGGCGGGCGCCTACGGCGCCAAGCTCACCGGTGGCGGACTGGGCGGCTGTGTGATCGCGCTGGCCGACCCGGATACCGAGAGCCAGCAGCGAATTCGTACCGCCCTGACCGAGGCGGGCGCAATCCGCACCTGGGTCACGACGCTCGGCGGTGCGTCATGAGCATCCTCTACACCACCGGCCGTGAATCCGGCGCCGGTCACGAATCACGAACCGCTGCCGTGGAATCGACTCCCGACCACGCCACCGCCATCGCGCATCCCAATATCGCGCTGGTCAAGTACTGGGGCAAGCGCGACGATTCCCTCATCCTGCCGGTGACGGACAGCCTTTCGATGACGGTGGACATCTTCCCCACCGTCACCACCGTGTCGATCGACCCGCAGGTGCGCGCCGATACCGTCGTCTTCGGCGAAGAGCCTGCCCCCGAACACATTCGGGCCAGGATCACGCGCTTCCTCGACCTGATCCGCGAATTCGCCGGCGCTTCCGGTCATGCCGTGGTGCACACCCGTAACTCCGTGCCGACCGGAGCCGGATTGGCCTCCTCCGCAAGCGGTTTCGCCGCCCTGGCGCTGGCCGCGGCGACGGTCTACGGGCTGCGGCCGGATCGCGCGACCCTGTCGCGGCTGGCGCGGCGCGGTTCGGGCTCGGCGTGCCGATCCGTGCACGGCGGGTTCGCGCTGTGGCATGCCGGGGCCGGTTGGGGCGCGGACGGTGACCATTCCTCCTACGCCGAACAGCTGTACACCTCGGAATTCGATCCGGCCATGGTGATCACGGTCGTCGATGACCGGGCCAAGCGGATCTCCAGCCGCGATGCCATGCACCGCACGCTGAGCACCTCACCCCTGTATCTGGCGTGGGCCAATACCTGCGCCGCCGATATCGCCGGCATCCGGGCCGCGCTGGGCTGCGGGGATCTCGATGCGATCGGCCGGATCGCCGAGCACAATGCGCTGGGCATGCATGCCACCATGCTGGCCGCGCGCCCGCCGATCCGGTACCTCTCGCCCAAGTCCGTCGCCGTGCTCGACCGCATTCTGCACCTGCGTGAGCAGGGCCTGTGCGTCTACGCGACCGTCGACGCCGGCCCGAATGTGGTGGCGCTGTGCCATGAATCCGACGCGGTGGCCGTGGCCGCCGAGCTGGGTGCGGCGGGTGAGCACATTCGTACCTTCATCGCGCGTCCCGGCCCGGGGGCCGCGCTGGTCTCGGGCGGTGGCGCATGATCGTCTGCCGCGCGCCCGGGAAACTGTTCATCGCCGGGGAATACGCCGTGCTGGAGCCCGGGCACTGCGCGGTGCTGGTGGCCGTCGACCGCTTCGTCACGGTCACATTGTCCGAGCACGGCGAATTCGATACGGTGCTGCTCGAATCCGATCTGGACGGCGGAGTCGAGCTGGCGTGCAGGCGATCCGGGCAGTCGCTCATACCGCTCGGGGCGCGGGCCCCGATCACCGCCTTCGCCTTCGTGCTCGCGGCCATCGACGCCATCGAGGAGTTGCTCGGCGAACGGGAACTGTCCCCCAGGTCTTTCCGCCTCACCGTGCACAGCGAACTGGCCGAGCCGGACGGCCGCAAGTACGGGCTCGGCTCGAGCGCCGCGGTCACCGTCGCGACCGTCGCGGCGCTCGACCGGTTCTACCGCCTCAACCTGACCCGCGAAGATCGCTACCGGGTGGCCCTGCTGGCCACGCTGGCCGTGCATCCCGAGGCCTCGGGCGCCGACGTGGCCGCCGCCACCTGGACCGGCTGGCTGGCCTACAGCTCACCGGACCGCTGGCTGATCAACTCGCAGCGCGCCGCCTACGGCATGCTCTCCGCACTCCATGCGCCATGGCCGGGCCTGGCCATCCGGCATCTGCCCGAACCGGTCACCGTGCGATTGCTGGTCGGCTGGACCGGACGGCCCGCCGTCACCCATCGCCTGGCCGCCCGGCTGGATCAGGAGAGCGGCGGAGAACCCTACGAGCGTTTCCTCGCCAGCACCGCGACCACCGTCCGGCTGCTCATCGAGGATCTCATCGCCGACAATCCGTTCCTCATCAAACGCGATATCCGCTGGGCCCGAACCGGACTCATCACCTTCGACGATGCCATGGGGATCGGCATCATGACGCCCCGGCTGCATGCGCTGTGCTGGGCGGCCGAGGCCGCGCGGGCCGCGGCGAAACCCTCGGGAGCCGGCGGCGGGGACTGCGGCATCGCGATCGCGGACGCCCTCGATCAGGACCAGATCGAGGAGGTGGAGAAGCGCTGGGACGTCGCCCGGATACAACCCCTGCGGCTGAGCGTGTATTCGGAAGGACGGGTATGGCAATGACAACAGGCGAATACGCCGCGATCCCACTCGAATGGGTCGGCCCCCTGCGTATCACGGGCGCGATCGAGGAGGAGATCGAAGTCCCGCTCGCCACCTACGAGTCTCCGCTGTGGCCCTCGGTGCGGCGCGGCGCGCGCCTGAGCACGGCGCTCGAACGCGGCATCGTCGCCACCGTGATCGACGACCGCATGACCCGCTCCATCCTGCTGGAGGCCGACGATGCCGCCGCCGCGCTCACCGCGACCCGCGAGCTGGAACGTCAACTGCCGCAACTGCAGACGATCGTCGCCGGCACCAGTCGCTTCGCACAGCTGATCGGACTGCATCATCAGATCACCGGCAATCTCTTGTTCCTGCGCTTCGAATTCACCACGGGTGACGCCTCCGGCCACAATATGGCGACCTTGGCCGCCGACCGGCTCATCACCCACATCCTGGACACCAGCCCCCGGCTGCGCTACGAATCGATCTCCGGAAACTATTGCGTCGACAAGAAGGCCGCCGCGGTCAACGGGATCCTCGGCCGCGGAAAGAATGTCGTCACCGAGATCCTCATCCCGGGCGCCTTGGTGCGGGATCGCCTGCACACGACGCCGGCGCGCGTGGCGCAGCTCAATGTCCGCAAGAATCTGATCGGCACCATCCTGGCCGGCGGAATCCGTTCCGCCAATGCGCATTACGCCAATATGCTGCTCGGTTTCTATCTGGCCACCGGTCAGGACGCCGCCAATATCGTGGAGGGCTCGCAGGGCATCACCCATGCCGAGGAGCGCGGCGCGGATCTCTACTTCTCCTGCACGCTGCCGAATCTCATTGTCGGCACCCACGGCAACGGCAAGGCCCTGCCCGCCGTCGAGGCGGCCCTGCGCCGGCTCGGCTGCCTTGCCCCGCGCCCGCCCGGCGACAATGCCCGCCGGCTGGCCGTGCTCGCCGCCGCAACAGTCCTGTGCGGTGAGTTGTCCCTGCTGGCAGCCCAGACCAATCCGGGTGAGCTGATGCGCGCCCATACCAGGCTAGAACGTCCCGACACACGAAATTTGGTGAGCAACCCATGAATCCGATCGCCGTCGGAATCCACGACCTCTCGCTGGCCGCCACCCACTACTTCCTCGATCTCGCCGTCCTCGCCGAACGCAGCGGCGTCGACGTGGACAAGTACTACCTAGGTCTGGGGCAGGAACTCATGAGCGTGCCCGCCGCGGACGAGGACATCGTCACCATGGCCGCGGCCGCGGCCCAGCCGATCCTCGCACGGCACGGCACCGCGGGGTTACGCACGGTGCTGTTCGCCACGGAAAGCGGTGTGGACCAATCCAAAGCCGCGGGCTTGTTCCTGCATCCGTTGCTGGGCCTGCCGCACGATTGCCGCGTCGTCGAGTTGAAGCAGGCCTGCTACGGCGGCACCGCCGCCCTGCAGTTCGCGGCGGCCCTGGTGGCCCGCGACCCGCAGCAGCGGGTGCTGGTCATCGCCTCCGATATCGCGAAATACCAGCCCGACTCCCCCGGCGAACCGACCCAGGGCGCGGCCGCGGTCGCCATGCTGGTGACCGCCGATCCGGCCATCCTGGCGCTGGATGCCGTCTCCGGCATCTATTCCGAGGACATCATGGACTTCTGGCGCCCCAATCACCGGACCACCGCGCTGGTCGACGGCAAGCTCTCCATCGAGGCCTACCTGCGGGCAAGTCTCGGGGCCTGGGAGGACTATCGGCGGCGCGGCGGCCTGGCCCTTACCGAGTTCGCCGCGTTCTGCTATCACCAGCCGTTCACCAAGATGGCCTACAAGGCGCACCGTAATCTGTTGCAGGCGAACGGCTTCAATCCCAGTTCCGCCGATCTCGACGCGGCGCTGCTGGCCACCACCACCTACAACCGCCTGCTCGGCAACAGTTATACCGCCTCGGTGTACGTCGCGCTCGCGGCCCTGCTCGACAGCACCGCCGATCTCACCGCGCGGCCCATCGCCTTCCTGAGCTACGGCTCGGGCAATGTGGCCGAATTCTTCAGCGGGCGAGTCGTTTCCGGCTATCGCGACCAGCTGCGCACCGTCGCCAATGCCGAGATGATCGCCCACCGCAAACCGATCACCTTCGATCGCTACCGCGAACTGCCCGATGCCTTGCGCGCCGCCGTCGGAAACCTCGTGTCCCCCAGGGAATCCGAGGGGGCCTTCCGCATCGCCGCCATCCGGGACGACAAGCGCATCTACGAGGTCGTCCTGCACTAGTCGTGTCACGGCGTCACCGCCCGGCCGTCGACGAGTTCGGTGCGGGCGGTGACGACCACGTTCGCAATACCCTCCGCCGTGAACCCGGCCTCGTCCAGCAGCTCGCTCCGGCCGCACTGTGACAGGAACCGATGCGGAAGTCCCATGCCGCGCACCGGAATCGGGGCGCCGGCCGCGGTCAGCGCCCGCGCCAGCGCACAGGCGACGGCGCCCGCGACGGTGTTCTCCTCCACCACCACGACCAGCCGATAACGCAGGCACACCCCGATCAGCACATCGGTGATCGGCAATACCCAGCGCGGGTCGACGACCGTCACATACACGCCGACCTCCGCCAATTGCCGTGCCGCGGAGACGCATTCGGCCGTCACCGGACCCACACCCATCAGCAGTACATCCCGCCGCGCCGACCGATACAGCACATCGAGCGACCCCCACCGCTCGACCGCCGGAATATCGGGCCCCACCGCATCCCGCGGAAATCGCAGCGCCGTCGGCCCGGTGTCACAGCAGATCGCCTCGCCCACCAGTTCTCGTAATGCGGTCCCGTCGCGCGGAGCGGCGACCCGGATCCCCGGCACCGCCGCCAGCAGGGTCAGATCCCATAAACCGTGATGGCTGGCCCCATCCGGACCGGTGATGCCCGCGCCGCCCAGCACCAATGTCACCGGGAGCCGGTGCAGGGCGACATCGAACAGCAGTTGATCGAAGGCACGATTGAGGAACGTCGAGTAGATCGCCACCACCGGATGCAGGCCCGCCGTGGCCGCGCCCGCCGCACTGGCCAGGGCATGCTGTTCGGCGGCTCCGACGTCGTAGCAGCGATGCGGGAAGCGCGCCGCGAACGCGGTCAGCCCGGTCGGGCCCGGCGCGCCCGCCGTAATGGCGACGACGTCGGCCCGCCGGTGCGCGATCGTCACCAGTTCCGCGCCGAATACCTCACTCCACACCGGACTTCCGGGGTCGACGGCACCGCCGGTACCCGAGCCGATGGTGTGCATCCGCTCGGCGTCCGCATCGGCCGGTGGATAGCCGTGCCCCTTGACGGTGGTCACGTGCACGACCACCGGCCGGCGCAGCGCCCGCGCCTGCCGCAGCACGGCCTCCAGGGCCGGGATGTCATGACCGTCCACCGGCCCCAGATAGCTCAGGCCGAGTTGTTCGAACACGGTCGTCCGATCGAACACGCTGGGCCCCAAGGGACTTGCCGGTGCCCCCGCGCGCAAGCGGCTCAGGTGCCGGGCGATCGCTCCCGCCGTGGGCGCGCAGCTGAACCCGTTGTCGTTCAGCACGACGATCACCGGCCGCTGCGGCGCCGCGCCGATATTGTTCAGTGCCTCGTAGGCCATCCCGCCGGTCAGCGCGCCGTCACCGACCACCGCGACCACCGCGCGATCGGTGACGCCCTGCAGCGCACGGGCTTTCGCGATCCCGTCGGCGTATCCGAGCGCGGTGGAGGCGTGGCTGTTCTCGATCACATCGTGCTCGGACTCCCCGCGATCGGGGTAGCCCGACAGCCCGCCCTCCTTGCGCAGCCCGTAGGCGAAGGCGAGCCGCCGCCCGGTGAGAATCTTGTGCACATAGGCCTGATGACCGCCATCGAACAGCAGCGTGTCCCGGGGCGAGTCGAAGACACGGTGCAGCGCGATGGACAGTTCGACGACACCGAGATTCGACCCGAGGTGGCCGCCGCTCGACAGCACCGTGTCGAGCAGTAGCCGTCGAATCTGGGCGGCGAGCAGCGGCAGCTGCTCGGGCGGTAGTCGCCGCAGGTCGTCCGGGGAGGCGATATCCGTCAATGGTTTGCCCACCATCCAACGATATTTCCGCGGACCCGCGGCGCACCCATCTCCCGTTGGAGCCAACCGTATTGGTCACGCCCGCCAGGCGGCGCGCAGCGTGGTGTCGTGGTTCACCAGGCGTCCGCCGGTCTTGGTCGCGTTCACCGCGTCGGGGTCGTGGCGTACGTAGACGTTGTAGTAGCCGAGCGCGACCAGTCCGAACCACGCCACGAGCAGGTTCGCGATCCCCGAGTGAAAGATCGCGAAGGCAAAGAAGGCAACCACGACCGCCGCGACGACCGCGCAATCGAGCAACTTCCCGTTCACCGAATTCTCCTCATCCTTGATACTGCGAGCGATTTGTTCCAGATGGAAGAGTAATACCGATCCATGGTCGAAGTAAAAGGATTCGTCATGAGATGGGATGACTGATTCGCCAAAATGACTCGCGGCGTACTTATTTCGTAAATACTCGCGCGAAATGCGAAGGGAAACCGTTAATTCGAGACGGCCGGAACTTCGCTAGTGACCGATCACGGTGAAGCGAAGGTAATGAAGTGACGACAACGCCCGCCGCCGGCGGCGCGCCGCGGCCATGGTGGCGTCGACGGCCGCGAGTTCGGCGGGCGCGTTCCGGATCTTCGCCATGCGGCGGGCCAGCTCGTCGCGTTGCTTCGCCACCGCCGCGGCGGCCGTCGCGGCCTCCTCGGAGAGGGACCGCTGGCTGATTTCCAGCCGCTGCCTGGCGTTTTCGCTGCGCGTGCGAGCATCCGAGCCGATCACCCGGCGCTGTTCCTCCAGCTGACGGCGATCGGCGGCGAACTGGTCGGTTATGGCCGGGCCGCGGGCCGGTGCGTGAATCGTGCACCGCGCCCGCATCATTGCGGCCAGCCGGTCCCGCCACTCCATCAGCGCATTCGCGGTGGCCTCCCCGATACCCCTGATATGCACCGAGCGCCCGTTCGGCAGGAAGAATGTCGTGGTCACCGAGTTGTCGCCGCCCACGCCGTGGCGGAGCCGAATTCGAGTGAAGTCGGCCGCCGTTCGGATCCCGTGCTCCGCCAGCTCCGCCGCGATTCCCCGCCCTATTCCCGCGATCGCCGCACCGGACAGGCTGAATGTGGCGAGTTCGCGCTGCACGAATTCACGCTGCTCCTGGAGGAGTGCGGCCGCGAGCCCATCCTGCAGCGCCTGTCCCAGCGCATCGATACGGCGATCCAGACCGGCGGAGGCCATGACCCGGTGCCGCTCGATCTCGGCCCGTTCCTTGTCGTATTGGCGCCGCAACTGATCCCGCAGACCGTTCAGGTGCGCCAACTGCTGCTGCTCCGACGCATCGAGCAGGTTGCGATCACGCTGGACGGCCCCCGCCGCGTCCGCGGTGTCCACGATCCCGCGGCGATGCGCTTCCAGATCGCGCACGTACTGCCGGAGCGTGACGAGCTCGACCCGCGAGCGCCGGGCGGCCGACACCGCCAGGGCCGCCGCGACGATCGGGCCGGCCGCGATCGCGACCGGGGCGCCGAAATTCAGGCACACCACCGGGATCAGCAGCGTGAGCAGGAACAGCAGCAGAACCAGGACATCGGCGGTCCGGCGACCGGCGAACCCCGCCTTCCCGTCGAGTGCGGCCGGGACCTCGACGCGCGGCAGCAGCGCGACCGGGGCCACATGCCCCGCCATCCACCGGGGCAGGCCATTGCCGGCCGCTCCCCCGTCCGGCGCCGGCGCCTCGGCGGCGGTCGTGGCCAAGGCGGGCAAGGTCATCAGAGGCTGGGCGACCAACAGCCGGACCTGCGCCGCTAACTGCCGGATCCGCCCGTCCGAATGCGCGAGCAGGGCCGGAAAGCGCTGCGAGATCGACGGATCCTCGAAGTCCGCCTCCCGCAGCAGCAGATACTCCCCTTGTGGTTCGTGCAGTCGCTCCCACAGCTCCGGATCGATGGCGACGGCCTTCAACGCGAGATAGATGACCCACGCGGAGAATCGGTCCAGCGTCGCATCGAAATCGTAATCACCGCGCTGCGGGGACTGATAGTTCCGGTGCCCCCGTTCGGTGCCGCCCAGACCGGCCAGCGCCGGGACGAACATGCCGTCGTAGTCCAGCAGCCGCAGCGTGTCATCCTCCGCGACGAGCAGATTGCCGTGCTGCAGATCGCCGTGCGCGATGCCGTACACCGCGAGATCGGCGATCAGCTCCGCGAACCGTTCGGCCACCCGGTCCACCGCGCGGCTGTCCCGGTGGTGCACATCGAGCCACGCCGCCAGCGTGGTGCCCTGCGCCCATTCCATTTTCAGCACCGGATATCGGCTCGCGCCGACCAGCACGGCATCCGGCAGATATTCGAATCCGATCTTCCAGGGCTGCGACAGCTCCGCCGCGGACAGGGCGGCCAGCTTCTCACTGATGGCGCGGTATCTGGCCTGCTGGTCGGGCACATAGCGGGTGAAGCATTTGACGGCGTAGCGGTGACCGGTCCGGGTGTGGGTCATCGGGAACACGCTCGCGAATGCGCCCGAAATGGCCCGGGGCTGCCGGAGTTTGGTCAATTCCGGGACCGAATCCCTGAGCTCGGCGTGTGTGAAGCACAGGCTCGGATGCTGCAGGGCCTCTTGATAATTGCCCGCGGTGGGAAAAGCCCGGGCAATCCCCGTCGTCATCCCCGCTATCTCCCCTCGACGTCGATGCGGATCAAGGCGACGTCGTCGTTTCGAAGGTCCTGCCGGGCCCGCAGTTTGCCCAGCCATTCGGCGAATCCGGGCGTATCGTGCGGACCGCCGAACTCCAGGAGTTCGCGCAGCGCCGCACCCGGGTCCCCCGCAGCCAGGAGCCAGGCCGCCAATGCGTCCGACATCAGCAACAGCCTGTCACCCGGCAGGCACGTACCCGTGTCGAATCGGGTACGAGCCGTCAACAAGGCGGTGTCATGGTTGCGACTGCCGAAAAGGTCGGGGGTCGTTCCGAAATCCTCGGCGCTCTCGATCGGGAACGACCGGATCAGCGCCTCGTCGCGAATATGGAACAGGCACGAATCACCGAGTGCCGCCGCGTGCCAATGCCATTCGGGGGTTGCCCCCGCCTCGGCTTCGGGTCCACCGGGCGAATCGCCGGGTGCGACACGCACGGTGAGCATGGTGGCGAAGGTGCTGCCCGCCAGCTTCGCCTGCTCGTACCATCGCAGGGGGCGGCCCGCCGCGGCGCGACCGCCGGCGTACTCCGCCAGCCAGGGATCCCAGCGGCCCACCACCTCGGCGGCGAACTCCTCGTACGCGGTCCCCGGCGCGAAGAAACCCGGATCCGGCAGGGCCTTCGCCACCGAGACCGCGGCGAGCAGGCGGGCCCAATCCTTCGCCAGCACACTCTCGGTCGCGCCATCGCACACGCTGGCCGCGAGCGGACCCTCGATCAGCTCATCGAACGGAAGATCCGGCAGCACGCAGACCGCGTCCTCGCATTCGGCCGCGGTGCAGCCGTGCTTGGGCGCGATCAGATGGGTTACGTACAGGCCGGGAGTTGTCACCGCAGATCGGTCGCACGTGTCCCGATGTCCAGGAATTGGACCACCGATGTGATGTCCGCGTTGTAGACGAAACCGCGTGTGGTGTCGCCGACCAGTTGCCCCTGGGCGGCCGCGTAGGCGCGCATATGGCTGGGCAGCACGCTCGACATGCCGAAGAGCGTGCGGGAGTACGCATCCGGCAGGCCGTGATCGGAAGCCGGGAAGGTGACCGGGGACCCGCCGGTGGCCGAGACGTGCAGATTGAACAGCAGTACCGCGCCGTCGGCGGTGGCCTGCGAGGTCAGTTCGGTGGCGGCCTCGGTGGGTATGCCGTCGGTCGATTCGCCATCGGTGAGATTGATGACGATGGGCGGGAAGCCCGCCGGATACCGCTCGATCCAGCCCTTCACGAGGTTCTCCGCGTAGCGCAGCGCGCGGTTCATCGGGGTGCCGCCGTCGGCGTGGGGATCCATCCACAGCGGGAAGGTCACCGTCGTCTCGACGAGCCCGCCCGCGCCGTCGGGCACCTTCTTGGCACGCTCGTCCACGCGGGCCGGATTGTCGGCAACCTCGCTGAGCGGCACCAGATCACGCCCGGCCAGCGCGCCGGAGAAGGCCGAGCCGACGGTCGCGCCGTAGCCGATCACCGCGACATGGAAGTAGTCCCGGACTCCTTCCTCCTTGGCGCACTTGACGGCTAGTTCGGTCAGCAGCCGATTGATCGCATCGGCAACGACATCCGCCTTCCGCTGCGGTACGCCGCCGCCGATCTGATCGTTCATCGACGTCGATCGGTCGACCAGGAAGATGAAGCAGGTCGGATTCGTCCGGCTGATCTCTGCCGTGTACGGCATGAGCGCTCCCCAATGCTTTGCGAAACACGTGCTTGGCAACACACGAGACTCACCCCATGATGCCGCGCCACCGGCAGCGCGGCATCCATACGATCCAACCTCTCAGCCACTGGACTCCAACCTCCCAGCGGAGTCCCAATTTCGGTGGTGGTCAGACGGCGATCGGTTCGGCGCGGTCGTCGCCCGGCGACCGTAGCTCGACGCGCTCCCAGGGGGCGGGCTCCGGGAAGTAGTGCTGCAGGAAGTTGCGCACACGGGAGCTGCGGTGCGCTTCCTCGATCTCGGGGAAACTGCCGTCGTTCAGGCAGAAGAAGTCGGCATCGCGCCGAATCCCCAGTCCGACAAGCTGATCCAGCCCCTCCCGCGTAGTGGTATCGATGTAGCGGGCGCGGGCCGTTTCGTTCTGCACCGCGCGGCCGGAGAGCAGCGCGTAGTAGTGGTAGAGCGAATTGGTGACGGAGATATCCGTGCTGGAACGGAAACGACTGGCCTGGGTGCGGGCGAAATCGTCGGCGAAAACGCCCTCCAGCTCGAACAGCACACTGCGCCGCAGCGGAGCCGGCGCGTGCTCGAGATGCCGGGTGATCAACTGGCCGAAACGATTCCGCAGCAATTGCCGGTTATTGCGGGCCGCATTCTCGAATCCGCTGCGGCGCACGGCACGGGTGCCGGTGCCGATGCGCACGGGGGATTCGATGAACTTGCTGATCCCACCCGCAGTGAAGAACATCGTCGGCCGCATGGGACGACCGAAGAACATATCGTCATTGGCGTAGAGGAAATGCTCGCTCAGCCCCGGGATGTGGTGCAGCTGCGATTCCACGGCATGCGAGTTGAACGTGGGCAGGCTCGACCGATCCGAAAAGTGTTCGGCCGCACGCACGATCGTCACCTGCGGGTGCGCGTCCAGCCAGGCCGGCGGCGTGCAATCGGTGGCGATGAAGATGCGCCGCACCCACGGCGCGTTCGCGTAGACCGACCGCAGCGCGTACCGCAATTCGTCGATCTGGCGGACGCGCGCCGGCGCGCCGTCACCCTCGCCGAGCAGCGCCTCGGAAATCGCCGCGGACCGCAGCGCATTCCGCGCCGGATCGGCGGCATCCACCCAGGAGAACACCACGTCGATATCGAAATCCACATCCCCGGCATGCACATCGAACATGCCGCGCAACGTGTCCCAGTCGTAGCCGAAACGGCGGATCCGGGTCCGCTGCAGATCCTCGGCCGGAATCCGTTCGCGGGTAAGGGCATTGGGCCGCGGGCCGAGCAGCCCGTCGGCGCGGTGATGCCAGAATTCGATATCCACCGTGCCGGGACCGGCGGCGGCGCTGACCAGCGCATCGACGCGCGGGCGATAGCGCTGATCGATGGCCAGCGCCGGTTCGTCGCGCTCGGACCGGATCAGCAGGAACGGAATCTCCTCCGCCACCAGTACCGCGCGCAGCGCCAGCAGATTACCCAGCGCCGAACGCTCGATATCCGGCACGGCCGCCGCGCCATCGGCCACAGCCGCGGGGACACAGCTCAATACATTCCTCATCGTCACACCTACCTAGAACACAGCCGGAATCAGTGACGCACGAAAGAGTTCTGAACGCGAAAGACCTTCGCGTACTACCCCACACGTTGAGTTTCGACACTGAGCGACGTATCCCTGCGGTGCGCAGAATCCGGAAGCCACTTGGGATCAACCCTTAAGCCGGGAAGATCTGTCCTGATCTTGGGCGTCTCTCGACGTCGTCAGATCAGTGGCCTATGTTCGTTCAGGAGCCTCACCTAACGAGGTGCAGTCGCCATCCTAGCCGCCGCTCTTGGGCACGACAACCGGCCCCGGCCCACCTGAACAGCGCCACTGGCCGTCGGCGTACTGCGGAAACTGCCACGGCGTGTGGCATTTCAGGTCCGGCGGCGGTGTTTGCGGCGCGGGATCGGCCGCGGCCGATCCCATCACACTCCATGCGCACAGCACACCCACGGCTACGGCGGTCCAGCGGTGAGACATACGTCTCCATTCCTTCAGGCGGGCTGCCGGAGCGGACTGCCGGCCTCGTGCAAGTGTCGCAGCGCCTGTGCGTAGGACTCCAGGAGACCGGTCTCGCAGTACGGGATTTCGTGCTCGGCGCAGAACGCGATCACCATCGGCCGCGCCAGGCGCAGATTCGGGCGGGGCATCGAGGGGAACAGATGATGCTCGATCTGATAGTTCAGGCCGCCCAGCGCCACATCGGTGAACCAGCTGCCGCGCACATTGCGGGAGGTGAGCACCTGACGCCGGAGGAAATCGACGGCGCCGGGCTCGTCGAATACTTCCATCCCCTTGTGATTGGGTGCGAAGGTGCAACCCATGTAAAGGCCGAACAGGCCCTGCTGCACCGCGATGAAGACGAGCGCCTTACCCGGTGACAGCACCAGGAATACGACGGACAGGTAGGCGACCGCGTGCAGGGCGAGCAGCGCGCCCTCCCAGCCCCAATTCGGTATCGACCGCCGCCACACCGCACGCACGCTGGACCAGTGCAGGCTGCCGCCCTCGAGCAGCAACATCGGGAAGAACAGCCACGCCTGATAGCGGAAGATGAATGCCCGGAAACCGCGACCGGTCGCGGCGCGCCCGCTCGAATGCGCCAGGATGCCCATCACATCGGGGTCCGCGCCCTCGGTATTCGGATTGGCGTGGTGCCGATTGTGATTGCTGGTCCACCAGCCGATGCTCAAACCGATGCCGAGATTTCCGAACAACAGCCCGGCCAGATAATTGACCCGGCGGGTGCCGAAGATCTGCTGATGCCCGGCATCGTGGCCGAGGAATGCGAACTGCGCGAACACCAGCGCGAGAAATACCGCGGTGCCCAGCTGCCACCACGAATCGCCGATGAGCGCGAACGCAACCCACCCGCCCAGGAAGGCGGCCACCGTGATCCCGGCGCGCACGCCGTAGGACCGCAGGCGCCGATTCAGCAGTCCGGCATGCCGGATCTGGCGCATGAGCACCGCGTATTCACTGCCACGCCGAGCACCCGAGGCGGGCTCGGGCCGCGGTTCGGTGTCGATCAGCAACGCGGAAAGGGGAATTGCGCTGTCGGGGTCACCGACTGCGGAAGGTACGGGCACTCCACCTACGCTATCCGCACGAGGCGAACAACAGGCCCCTGTCGCCGAAACAATTAGCGGCGTGGCACGCATCGGCCGCGTTCCGCCGCACAAAACCGCAGCGTGCGCCTAGGGCGTGAGCTGATCGAGCAGCCAGCGCGGACCGACCGTCACGGCCCCGAACGGCTCGACGCGCTCACGTAATCCGCGATCCGCCGTCACCACGGTGATCGCCCGATCGCCCTGTTCCGCCACCGCCGCGGCCACCACGCGCACGATCTCGTCATCGCCGGACCCGGCGGCCGGCACCACGCGCAGTCCGTCGAACTCGGCCGCATCACCGGCGACCGCGGCCTTGGCCGCGCCCTCGAGCACGACGGTCACCTCGGTCGGCTGCCCCGAATCCAGTTCCGCCGCGGCCAACTGCCCGAGCAATCGCCGGGCCGCCCCCGCCCGGTCGCGCCACCATCCGTCGGGTCGCGAACCCACCACATTCGCCGCGTCCACGACGATCAGCCGAACTGCGTCATCCGTCACGCCCCCAGTCTTCCCCCTCATATTCGCGGTGGCCGACATTGACCGTTTGTGGCCCGATACGGACGGCCTTCGCGGCGATATCGTGACCGCGGTGCGCCCGGGCGAAAGTGCCCGGGGTTTGCCCCTTCCAGGTGCGGAAGGTCGAGGCGAAGGATGAGACGCTCGAATAGCCGAGGCGATCGGCGACCGACTCCACCGTCAGGCCCGTCATCAACAGTTCCTCGGCGAGCAGCCCGACTGTCTCGCAACTCAATTCCCGGAAGGTGGTGCCTTCCTCGGCGAGTCGCCGGCGCAGGGTCCGCACGCTGATATCCAGTCCGGCCGCGATACTGGACTGATCGGCGGTGCCGACACTGTGCACCAGCAGTTCCCGCACCCGCCCGCTGATTCCGCTGCGTTGCCTGCGCCGCTGCATGATCTCGACGCACTGCTGCTCGTAGGCCCGCGCCAGAGCCGCATTCGACTGTGCCGGGCGCATTTCCAGCATCGCCGCCCGCATCACGATCTCGAAGCGTGGCGCGTCGAAGTTCAGCTCCTCGACATTGAGCACGACGCCCAGCGTCTCGTAGACCGGATGCGCCTCCCACTCCAGATCCACCCGGGTGACCGGAAACGGCATGGGCAGCAGATCCTGCTGGATCGTGGAAATCATGGCGATGTCCCGCTCCTGCGCGAACCGCCGCAGGTCCGCGGGCACCACGCGATCATCGCGCAGCAACGCGACCTCCGCGCCCCTGACCTCGAGGTAGTGATGCGCGATGGCCACCGACAGATCGGTGTACCGCAACGCGATCTCCAGCGCACCGCGCAAGGTGGGACTGCTGATCATGGCGAATCCCAGCACGCCGAAACTCGTTGGATGACAGTGGAATCCGGCCAGAAACCCCAGTCCGGGTTCGTTCCCCAGCCCCTCCACCACCGTCCGCAAAACGATGAGCTCCTGCTCGAGCAGGATCTCCCCCGCCGGCTCGGCCAGTTCGCGTTCCTCGATCCCGCTGCCCTTCAGCACGGCCTGGATCGGCAATCCCCGCCCGACCGCGAACTCGGCCAGCAATGCCGTACCGCCGATGGAACGAACCCTCCCCAACCCGTCACCCATCGACGCATCCTCGCAAATATCGAGCACACACGAACCGAGAACCCGCCGGTAACATCCCCCGGCGGCCGGTCACCGATGTGCTGACCGAAAACCGGGGAATGCCGACGTTATTCGGCTACCACAGCACCGGGAGTCGCTCCGGGATCCGCTTCATGAAACGGGTTCGCCAGACCAGCTGATCGATCGGGACGGCCAGGTCCACGGTGGGGATGCGGTCGAGGAGGGCCTCGAGGGCGATCTGGGCGTGGCGGCGGGCGAGGGCGGTGGCGGGGCAGTAGTGCTGTCCGCCGCCGAAGGACAGGTGGGACGCGCTGTTGGGCCTGCCGAGGTCGATCACGTCCGGTTGCGGAAAGGCCCGAGGATCGAAGTTGGCGCCTTCGACCAGCACCAGTACCAATTCGCCGTTCCTGACCAGTACGTCGCCGAGCTGGATATCGTCGGTGGCGAGCCGAGGGAGCGCGTCGCCGATCGAGAGGTTGATCCGCAGCAGTTCCTCCACCCCGGCCGGGATCAGGGATCGATCGCGCAGCAATAGTTCTCGCAGCTCCGGGTGCTGGATCAGCGAGACCAGCGCCATGGACAGGAAGCCCGACGTGGAGATCACGCCGGCGCCGAAGAGCGTGACGCCGACCGTGGCGAACATTTCGGCGGAGACGTGGGCGTATTCGGGTTCCCGGCGCAATGCGGCGAGTTCCGCGATGAGGCCGCCGGATCGGGGATCGTCGAGCCGGTCGGTCATGTATTCGATATCGCGGTCCCAATTGAGTTTTGCGGCCGGGATCGGTTCGGCGGAGTTCATGAACGCGATGTGCAGGCTGCGCTGCAGCCTGGGCGCGTCCTCCTGCGGAATTCCGAGGATATGGCAGTGCAGCGCACTGGAATACGGTTCGGCGAAATCGTTCCGGAGGTCGGCGGGAGCGCCCTCGGCGACCAGGTTGTCGAGCAACGTGTCCGCCGTGGTGCGCAGGAACTCTTCCAGCCCGGGGGTTTTCGGGTTCAACGCCTTCATCACCGCCTTCCGCAGGCCGGCTCCGGTGATATTGCCCATGTTGTTGACCACTTCCGGCGGAATGGTCAGCGCGTACTGGCGCGGGACCCCCGGGGCGGAGGTGTCCTTCAGCGAGAACCGGCGGTCCTCCAGGACCTGCTTGCACAGCGCGTACGAGGAGACCAGCCAGGCCTCGTCGCCGGCGATGGTGCGCACCTTGCGGACCGGCGACGAGGTCCGCAATTCGGCGACCTCGTCCGGAATCCGGTCGCCACGGGCCGAGAAGGGAAACTCCAGGGGAGCACTGGCGGTAATGGTCATTTGCTGAGTCCTTCGGCGGGAGTGACGATGGCGTGCCCCTGATTTCGCGAAGCGCGCAGGCCGGCGCCCCGGGAATAGAGCAATTCCGCCATGGGGAGCAGCTGGTGGTAGCAGTTCAAAGACGAAGGGACGCCGAGGATTGCGGGCGTATCGAGGAAAAGCGGCGCCTCGGCGCAGATATAGTCCAGGCACGCCTGTTGCTGCCGCGGACTGGGTTCCGAACCGGCCAGCACTTTCGACGACAGGAAGTAGCCGACCAATGCGTGGCAGACGTCCCGGAATTCCTGGTCATCGGCCAGCCGGAGGAGCAGATCCGCATGCAGGCACCGGTAGGCATCATTGCCCCGGAATGCCGAGATCGGTTGCGCGAAAAGGCGTTTCCCCGTGGAATCGAGCTCGCCGACCACCGAGGTGATCTTCGCGCGGACACCGCGCAGGTTCTTGTCCGCCTTGCGGCGCGCGTTCAGCTCGGAATAGCCGAACGCTTCGTACATTTCGACCTGGAACACATCGGTATAGACGAAATCGATACGATCGAAACAGGCCAGGCCCCACTGTGCGAGCGCCCGAATGCGACTCGCGGAGAAGTAACTGTTCCCGGGCGATACCCCGATGACGGCATGATCGCCGTCATTGTGAATGACCTGGCAGTGGCTGGTGAAGGGTTGTACCGAAAACCCCTCCTGAACAACGGGTTCGACAACTCTGTGCGCCGGTCCGGAAAGCGTTGCTGACATCACGAACTACCCACCTCTGGTCGAATGACGACAGATCCACTCGAGGAGGCCCGAGCCGGCGCCCACCCCTGGGCGCCGGACTACTGTGCGATCGGGCCGAATCCTGCTGCGTCCCTTGTCAAGACGGTGTCCCGTGGAACGCAAGCCCCGTTATCGTCGCCCCGCCGCCGATGCCGAAACACCTCGGCCCGTCACAAAGCAAGCCCCGAATTTCACCGTCACCTTCGTAGGATCGGACAGTTGCGCACGAGTGACGTTGCGGCCCTATGCCACCGACTCGACGAGCGCGGCGAGCAACTCCGCGCGTTGCGGGTATTCGCCTGCGTACCAGGGACATGCGATGTCGAGGGCCACCATCCGGCCTGTGCCGGCAATGCCGCGAATCGCCTCCAGCACTGCCGGACCCGGGCAGTCGAAAGGTATTCCCGCTCACCGGGATCGAGATCCCGCGCATCGACGAGCACCACCCGCTCCTCGGCGACGGGCTCGAGCCCGAGCGGACCGGCCATCCGAGCGGCATGCGTGCTCATCCTGATGGAACGGCACAACAATGATCGGCGACATGGATCAGGAAGCTAGCCTGCTACACAGGCGACTTCCATCGAATTTGCACCCGCAAGGTGAGAGACAAGGCGCAGGCGGTCAGGGCGGCTGCGGCCAGGTAGATCGGGCGGGGACCCGCGGCCGAATCGGCGATGAAACCGCCGAGCAGGCCCGCACCGGCCGCGGCGAGCTGGTAGGCGGAAGCGTTGACCGCCATGGACAGGGTGGGAGCCGCGGCGGCGGCGCGGAGCACGCGGGCCTGCATGCCCGGGATGATCGCGAAGCCGAGCGCGCCGATCAGCACCATCGCCACGGCGGCCGGTAACGGTGTGCGCGCGGCGAACCAGCTCCCGAGCAGGACGGCGGTGAGCAGTCCCAGGGCCGCGGGCTGGAATACCCGCGGGTTCTTGTCGTAGAGCGCGCCGCCCACGAGATTGCCGAGGGTGGCGCCGATTCCATAGGCGAGCAACAACATCGGCAGACGCCGGCTCGGATGACCGGCGAGATCCATGAGCAGCGGGGCGAGGTAGGTGAACACCATGAGCACGCCGGCATTGCCGATCGCGGTGAGGGACAACGCGAACAACACCGGGCGGCGGGTGATCACGCGCAGTTCCGCCGTCGCCGACCGCCGCGGCTCTTCGGACGGAGACGTAATGAGCGCGGCCACCAGGCCCAGGCAGATCAGGCATCCGAGACCGACGAACGAGAATGTGGCTCGCCAACCCCAGTGGCCACCGATCGCGGTGCCCAGGGGCGCGCCCACAATCATGGCCAGGTTCATGCCGAATGCCAGCCGCGCGATGGTGGACGCGGCACGTTCGGGCGGCGCCGAGCGCACCGCGATCACGATGGCCTGCGCGAAGAACGTCGAAGTCACCAGCGCCGTGATCACCCGGGCGCCCAGCAGGACCACGAAATCCGAAGCAAGGGCGGAGATCATGTTGCCTACCACCGCGACCGCGAGCAGGGCCAGCAGCAACCGTTTCCGGTCCGCGGCCGCGGTCAGCGCGGTGAGCAGTGGACCGCCGATGATCATCCCGAGGGCGTACGCCGTGACCAGCAGCCCGGCCGTGCCGACCGGAACATGCAGGTCCCCCGCCACCTCCGGCAGGATCCCCGCCACCACGAATTCGCCGGTGGTGATGCTGAATACGCCGGCCATCAGGATCGAGATTCGAAGCATGCCGGTACGCTAAAGTCTCACGTCAATGTGAGAGTCAAGCCGGGCGATGCACGGGAGACGCCAATGAAGATCGGCGAACTGTCGAACCGGACCGGCGCCAGCATCCGGGCGCTGCGCTACTACGAGGAGAAGGGCGCCCTACGCCCGCAACGCACTTCGAGCGGATACCGGATTTTCGACGACGCCGCCGTATCGACCGTCGGCCACATCCGGACGCTCCTGTCCGCCGGACTCGGCATGGACCTCATCACCGAGATCCTCACCTGTGCCTCCGATGAAACCCCACTGCTGCAAGGCTGCCGAGAGCGTCTCGTGCACGAGCGTCGGCGCATGACCGCGGACATCGATCGAATCAACACCGCACGGTCGATGCTCGACCAGCTGCTGGAACGCTAGTGGTCGGCGTCGAGCGGCGCATTGCGGCGTTCGGGGGCAGCCGTCCAGGAGGCCAGGATGCGCAGGGCCTCGTGGGTGGGTGAGCCGACGGGGGCGGTATAGGTGACCAGTGACTGGTCGGGGGCGGTAAGCACTTGCAGGACTTGCCAATCCAGCTCCAGCTCGCCGACCACCGGATGCCGGATCCGTTTGCGACCACCCGACGGTGTCCGCACCCCGTGCCCGGCCCACCAGCGCCGGAAGTCGGCGTCGTGCACCGACAGCTCCCCCACCAGCCGCGCCAGCAGCGGATCGCCGGGAGTGCGCGCGGCGACCATCCGCAATCGCTCCACAGCTTCCATGGCGACCTGCTCCCACTGCACGAACAGGCCGCGCACCCGCGGCTCCAGGAACACCATCCGCGCCAATGCTCTTTGCTCCAGCGGGATTTCACCGAAGTCCATAAACAGCGCCGTCATCCCGGAATTCCACGCGAGGATATCGGTGCGCGGTCCGAGGACGACGGCCGGCGTCGCCATCGCATCGAGCAGATCCCGCAGTGCCGCACCGATTTCCGGCACACTCGCGCGCTGACGGCGGACAGGCCGCGCCTGCACCAGCATGCGCAGGTATTCGTGCTCCTCGTCGGTGAGTTTCAATGCGCGAGCGATACCGGCCAGGAGATTGTCGGAGGCGGCCGCGACGCGGCCCTGTTCGAGCCGCGTGTAGTGGTCGACGCTCACGGCGGCCAGCAGCGCGACCTCCTCACGGCGCAGGCCCTCGACCCGGCGCGGGTTCCCCACCGCTGGCAGCCCGACGTCTTCGGGCGAGATGGCCGCGCGCTTCGCCTTCAGGAATTCGCCGAGTTCGCTCACCGGGTCAGTGTCCCATCGGCGGGCGGTCGTGTTCCTGGGGCAGCCGTCCCCAGGAACACGATCTCCAGGTACGACGCCACCCTGTTTGCGATGCCCGCGGCACCGCAGGCTGGTCTTCGTACCGGAAAGCATCTTCCCGAACGGAGACTCACCCCATGAGCGCTTTGACCCTGGACACCGCCGCGCGCCTCGCCACCGCCGGGCAGCAGGCGGCTGCCGCGATCGAAACCCCGATGACCATCGCCATCCTCGATGCGGGCGGACACCTGCTGCACCTGATCCGCATGGACGGTGCCGCGCTCGGTTCGATCGATCTCGCGCAGCGAAAGGCCCGGACCTCCATCATGTTCCATATCCCGAGCGCGCTGCTCGGTGAGATCTCCCGGCCGGACGGCCCGGTGTACGGCATCGAGTGGAGCAGCGGCGGGCTGATCTCCTTCGGCGGCGGGCTGCCGATCACCGATGCCGAGGAGCGGGTGATCGGTGCGGTCGGCGTGTCCGGTGGCACCGCCGATCAAGATGTGGAGATCGCCCGGGTGTGCGTCGAGGCGCTGCAGTCGAATTCGGTGCCGGCCTAGCCGGCAATGGCCGCGCGCAGGATGCCGATCCACCATTCGAGCATGGGATCGCTTGCGGCCGTATCCATTCCGGCGCTGCGGCGGAATTCGGCGCCGAATACCGGCTCCAGCGCAATGGCCTGATGGAGCGCGGCCACGGTGAGCTGGATCTGCTCGCGAGACGGGGGCGTGCGGCCGGTGGCCGCGCAGTTCGCCTGCGCTTGGGCATGCAGGCGGTCCACGACCTCGTCGAGCAGTCCGCTGCCGCTGTCTCGCCAGCCGGATTGGTACAGCGCGAGAGCCAGTTCGGCGTATCCGTCCGCGTAGAGCGCGAACAGGGTGCGCACCAATTCCGCCGGATCGACCGGACGGTCGGTCCAGGCGCCCAGGGCGGCATGCAGTTCGGCTTTGAGTTTCGTCCCGCCGAAGCGCAATAGCGCCGAGAGCAGCTGCTCCCGGGTCCCGAAGTGGTGGTTGACCGCGGCATCGGTCACCCCGACCACGGCAGCCACGGCCCGCACCTGCACGGCCGCCGGACCGCCGGCGGCGAGCAGTTTTCCCGCCGCCTGCAGGATCAATCGTTTGGCGTCGTCGGGTTTGCGTCGTACGCGGGTGGCCACTCCCTCACATTACCTTGACCGATCAAAGTAAGAGTCTTACCTTGGAGACCCAAGGTAGTGAGGTGCCGCTATGACCGGACAGATCACCATCCCGTCGATGACCGAACTGGCGACGTCCCTGGGCGTCCGCATCCACGATCCGGCCCCGCCGCGAGATATCGCCTACTCCCACGCGGGCTGCCGATTGCACGGATTGGACTGGGGCGGAACGGGACCCGCGGTACTGCTGCTGCACGGCGGCCGATTGACCGCGCACACCTGGGATTTCGTCTGCCTCGGACTGCGCGGGGAGGCGCGGCTCGTCGCCCTCGATCTGCGTGGCCACGGCGACAGCGGCTGGTCCGACGACTACCGCATCGCCACGATGGCCGAGGACGTCCTCGCCGCCGCCGACCACCTCGGCTTCGATCGGGTTCGACTGGTCGGCATGTCACTCGGCGGTGTGGTCGCGGCCCATATCGCCGGCACTCACCCCGATCGCGTGGAACGGCTGGCGCTGATCGATGTCGCGCCCGGCGTCGATTTCGAGAGCACCCGGCGGATGCGGACCTTCATTCTCGGACTCGGCCCGGCCGACGGACTCGAGGAGGTGGTGGATGCCGCAATGCAGGTCAATCCGCTGGCCGACCGCGCGATTGTCACCTATCGGATGAGCACCTTGTTCCGCCCGGTGCCCGAGGGTGGCTGGGTGCCGAAATGGGATCCCCGCCCACCCGACTTTCCGCACATTCTCGCCGCCCTCGAACGAATCCCCGTGCAGCTCACCGGCCTGCCGGTACTGCTCGTCCGCGGCGGGCGCAGCCGGGTACTTCCCCAGTCGACCGCCGAACGCCTCGTCGCGCGTATCCCGGATGGCAAGCTCGTGGTGGTGCCGGACGCGGGTCACAATGTGCAGGAGGACAATCCGGCCGCGCTGATCACCGCTCTACGCGCCTTTCCGACGCGATGACGACGGTGTCACCGCCCTGCTGCTTCGCCCGGTACATCGCCCGATCCGCGGATTGGATGACCTCCCACAGCGCATGCTGGTTCTGCACCCGATCACCGATCATCTCCCGCGCGAGAATCGCGAGACCGATGCTGGCGGTGACCGATATCGAGCCGATCGGTTCGGCCACGGCACGGCGCAGGCGGTCCGCCGCGTCGAGCGCGTCCTCCACCGGCAGCCGCACGATCACCGCGAACTCCTCACCGCCGAAACGGGAGACGATGCTGCCGGCCGGCGCGGCCCGGCGTAGTCGATCGGCCGTGCACACCAGCACCTCGTCGCCGGCGGAGTGGCCGAAGGTGTCGTTGACGGCCTTGAACCGATCGAGGTCGATCATCAGCACTCCGACCGGCAGCGGCACCGGACGTGCCAGCAAGGGCACCGAATGGTAGTCGAACCCACGTCGGCTCAGCAGCATTGTCAAAGGGTCCGAAAGCATTTCGCTGCGCAGCACCCAATAGCAGAATTGCAGTCCGGGCGGCACGACAATCGTCGCCGCCATCCCCAGGAGCATGATCAGCGCCGAGGCGGTGTCGCCGTGGCCGAACAGCGGCGCGGCCAGTATCACCGCCGCGCCCATCGACCAGATCGTGTGCAGGGCAAGAATTTTCGGGCTGTGAAAGGCGCTGATATACACGCCGACGACCAGCAGCATCATCATTCCCACCGACCGGACCACATCCCCGGGACTCAGCGCGCACACCGTGGTGAGGCAGACATCGGCGACCGAGACCAGCAGCAGTGATTTCCGCTCGGTCGGCCACGGCAGCACCCACCAGCTGACACCCCACAGCACGCCCACCACGATGAGCAACCACAGCAGCGCCTTCGCGAGCGGTTCATCCGGTCCCGCCGCCGACAGCACGGTGATCAGTCCGATGATCGGCGCCGCCATTCCGGAGAAGCCGATGGCGACCTTCAGGACCCCGAGCGCAGACCGCGAGGAAATGGCGTCGACCACCCACCCGTAGTCGACGTCCTCACTCCACCAATTCCGGAGCAACCGCAGATAAACCCACATGTACTGCCCCTCGGCGCCGGATGAACCTCCTGCACTTCGACGTACATCCCGCCGGTGACCCCGACCCCGGCCGGATAAGGCAGTCTATTCAGGCACGATGCGACATCCGCATCACTGTAATCCATGTCACACGAAGGAAAGGCGGCCACGCCGGTGCGAAATCGTTCATGCGGTAGTTGAAAACCGGCGCAACCCAGACAATTGCCTTGAGTGCCAGGCGATGCCGCGCAGCAGGATGCCCGCGACTGCCGCTTCCGGGGCACTCGCCGGCAGTATGCGCGCGCTCTACGGCCAGGTCCGCGCCCTTGACCTGCAAGTTGTGGTCAAGCGCCCAGCCGCGCCGGGTGATTGATGAAGTGCGGGCGCGTCGCCCGGATTGCCTTTACCATCGATCGAGACAGCCATTACACTTCCTTTAGTCTGATCCGGAGAACTGCCCGGAAATGGAGACGCGATGAGTGCGCCCGCTATTGCCAGTTCGCCTTTGGATCGCGACATCATCCGCGCACGGGTGGAGTCCGCACTGCACGAATTCCTGGATTCCAAAGCCGAATCCGCCGCCGCCCGCCGCTTGCCGGCCGATGTCGTGCATTCCGTGCGGTCCTTTCTGTTCGCGGGCGGGCGCCGGCTGCGATCCCAGTTCTGTGCCCTCGGCTGGTATGCGGGCGGCGGCGCGGGCCTGCCCGACGAGGTGGTGCGGGCCGCGGCGGCCATCGAGCTCTTCCACGCCGCGCTGCTCATGCACGACGATGTCGTCGACGATCGGGACACCCGCGACGACCGGCCGACCGTCCACCGTGTGGTCGCGGACCGCAATCACGGCGTGCGCGGCGGACAGGCCGCCGAACGGCTGGGGGCGCGCGCCGCGATCGTCATCGGCGACCTCGGACTGGTGTGGGCACAGGAACTGCTGCATACCTCGGGGCTCTCGCCGGATCGAATCCATGCCGCCACAACGGTTCTGGACGCCATGCGGACCGAGGTGGGCTACGGCCGCTACCTGGAACTGGTGACCGCCGGCCGGCCCACCTGCGACCTGGAGCAGGCGTGGGAGATCGTCCGATACAGCTGCGCGGCCTCGATGGTCGAGGGCCCTTTGCGACTGGGCGCGGTGCTGGCCGATGCGGGACCCGATGTGCTGCAATCCCTCTCCGCCTACGCGCATCCACTCGGAGAAGCGGCCCGGCTGCAGGACGAACTCGGCGACGTGTTCGGCGATTCCCGCAGCGGACGCACCCCCACCCTGCGCGATCTGCGCGACGGCAGGCATACGGTGCTACTGGTGCTGGCCCTGCGCCACACCACCCCCGCCCAGCGCGATCGGCTGACCGATTTCATCGCCAACCCGCGCCCGACCGAGGGCGATGCCACACTTTGCCGCGAAATCCTCGACACCACAGCGCGTTTCGAGGTCGAGCGGATGATCCGTGACCGCCGCCTGCGGATCCACCAGGTCTTGACGGAGGCGCGCCTCCCCGCCCAGGCGACGGCCGAGCTGGACAGCATTGCCGAAGCAATCCTGAGCCGAGATGCGCCGCAGCGCTGATCAGACCGTCATTCGGCCTGGCAGGTCGTGTCTCCGGCGGGCAGCTTGCCGGTGGAGAAGAAACCGGTCAGGGCGGACCGGATGCAGAGGTTGCCGAAATCCACGCCATGGCCGGCGCTTTCGACCGTCACCATCGCCGCGCGGTGACCCAGTGCGGAAAGCATCTGGCGTGCACCGGAATACGGTGTCGACGGGTCGAGGCGGTTCTGCAGCAGCAGGATATCGGCCGGACCGTTGTCGTCGATCTTCACGGCCGGCTCCTTCGGCTGGTAATGCCAGTAGTTGCAGGCCCATGGGCTGCCGCCGAATCCATTGCCGATCGGGTACTTCGCCTTGTCCTCGGCAACCGCGGCGGGGAACTGTCCGGTGTCGGGCGACCAGGCCTGGTCGTCGCACATGACGGCGAACTGGTCGGACAGGAAGTTGTCGGGGATCTCCGTCGGCAGGGCCGACGACCCGGCCGAGGCGCCGGAACTCTGCGGAGCGATACCGTTCGCCACCTGAAATACGTTGGCGACCAACGGATAATACTTCGCGTTCTCCTCGAACTCGTAGACGACGGAACGCAGACCGTTGCCGTCGAGTACCCGCCCGCCGGTCAGCGGGATCGGCGTACGGTCCAGACGTTCGGTGATCCGGAAGTAGGCGGCTTCGACCTGTGCCTCATCGGTGCCGAGATGCAGGGTCGCGTCATTGGTGGCCAGCCATTTCGCGAGCGGCGGGAAGGCTTCCTGGTCGCCACGACTGAACATCTTGCGGGCCGAGGTCTCCTCACCGAACGGGTTGACCGTGCTGTCCAGGATGATGTGATCGGTCCGCGACGGGAACATCTGCGCGTAGACCGCGCCCCGGTAGGTGCCGTACGAGGCGCCCAGGTACGACAGCTTCGGAACGCCCAGCGCCGCCCGGAACCGGTCGATATCGCGAGCGATATTCGCGGTGGTGATATCGCGCAGGTAGTCGCCGGCATTGGCTGCACAGGTGTCGGCGATCCGCTTGGCATAGGCGATATTGCCGGTCACATCACCGTCCGGCGCCGGGAACGGCATGCCCGCCACCGCAGCGGCGCGATCCGCCTCGGCCAGGTTGCAATGCACCGGGGTGCTGTTGCCGATGCCGCGATCATCCAGCCCGATCAGGTCGTAGGCATCGGTGATGGCCGCCGGCAGCTGACCGCGCATGACACTCGGCTGATCCAGCCCCGACCCGCCCGGCCCGCCGGGCGCCACCAGCAAAAAGCCCTTCCGCGCACCGGGTTTGGCGGTGGCGATCCGAGACACCGTCACCGTGATGTCGCCCGCGCCACCGGCCGAATAGTCCCGTGGCACCCGTAATGTCGCGCACTGCTCCGCCGAATCCCGCTGCGCGGCGGCACCTTCGGCATCGGGCGTGCCCGCCGGGCACGCACCCCACTGCAGACTCTGCGCCGCCCCGGCACTCGAAGTCGAAGTACACCCGCCCGCAATCAACGCGGCCGTCACCACCACCGCGACGGACCAGACTGAACGAACGCCCACCCTCAACCTCCGATGATCATCGATCGACATGAGAAGCACGGCGAAGTGCCGCAATGCGAGTCTGTCGCGCCCGGTCGGCGACCGGCTCCACCCGCGGGTGGGTGCGGGGTGGAAACCTGTACACCGTTGGCTTCACCGGTCAGCGGCAGAGTTTGGCTATGTCGTAGAGCTGGCAGACCTCGGCGCGGTCGCTGCGGACGGATGCGTAGAGACGTTGTTCGATGCCTGCTAGGTCGCGGGGCATCCAGGGCTGCGAGGTGATCAGTTGCTGGGTCACGATTATCGCGATGGTGGTTTTGGCGGCGAAGCGGACGGCTCGGGCGTGGCGGCCCATCCGCATTTCGTGTTCGGCACAGGTGCTCATGGCGCCCTCGCCTCCTTCGTGACACGGCCGCTCCCGACAGCGGTGCGACCGCTGCGTCAGGGGGCGTTCGGAGTGCGATATGTGCTGGTACGTGGCGTTGATGCTCACGTCCGCTGGCGTAGGGAACTCACGGGGTCGGCAGGACCGCCCGGGCGGCGTCCACCTCACCCAACAAAGTGGCGTAGATCACATCGGACCTTCTAGCGTAGATCTGAAAACCCCGCCTTTTGGACACAGAAAGATCACGATCTTCAGTCGCCCTGCGACCAGGCCGCGGCCGGTAGCGACAGGTAAATCCCGAAGTTCCGCAGGGCGGTTTCGTGCTCGATCCGCTCGTGCAGCTCGTCTACGCGTTCCTGGCGGTTCTTTGCCCGGCTCTCGAAGTACTTGGACCGGATTTCGACCACCGCATCCAGTCCACTGCGGTCCAACGGGCCGAGCGCGCGGAAACGGATCTCGATATCGCCCGGTTGCAGGTCGTGGTCGTACGGCTCCTCGGGGCACTCCACCGCCAGCGACACCAGATGCGGCAGCTGCTCCCCCAGCGCACGCAGCGTCGATTCGGGGACATGCGGCGCGTAGGTCACTTCGATCAGGGGCATTCCGCCAATCTATCGAAAGCGGCTGCCCGACAGCGGTATCCGACACGTTTGGCAGACTGACGGGATGACTATCGGGAGTTGCCCGTTCCAGGCCGGGATCCATGCCGTCGATGAGCTGCACGAGGAATTGCGGACCCGCGGGGCGGGAGTGCACGAGGCGGAGTTGCCCGATGGGTCGCCGGTGTGGGTGATCACGGGGTATGACGCTGTCACCCGGCTGCTCGCCGATCCGAAGGTGTCGGCGGCAAAGGCGGACTCCACCACCGGGTTTCGCGGGAATAAGCTGCCGCCGGCATTGGACGCCAATCTGCTCAATCTCGACGGGGATGCGCACCGCCGTATTCGCCGGCTCGCCACCGAGGCGTTCGGGCCACGCAATCATGCCGCGCAGGAGCGAGTCGTCATCGACGCCGTCACCGAACTGGTCGACGGCCTGCCCGATAGCGGCGAGATCGATCTGATGAACGGGCTCTGCGAGCCACTGCCGCCGCGCGTCACGGGCGAGCTGCTGGGACTGCCGCGGGCGCAACTCGGCGACTTCCGGAACGCATCCGCGCCGCTGCTGCGCGTGAATACCGGCGGTGACGAGACGCGCACGGCGATGGGCATCATGCTGCGGCTGGTCTCCGACGTCATCGCCGACAAGCGGCGCGAACCCGGGGACGATCTGCTGTCGGCCTGGATCGCGGCGCGCGACGGGGAGGACCGGCTCAGCGAGAACGAACTCGTCGGCCTGGCGTTCATCACCATTGTCGGCGGATTCGAGAACACCATCAGCCTGACCGCGTTCGTCCTCGACGAGCTGGTCCGCGAGCACCAGGCGCATGCGCGCGAGATGCTGGACAGCCCGGCCGAATTCGATGCGCTGATCCGCCGGCTGATTCGCGCCGCCGCACCGATGAACTATGCGATCCGCCGCTTTCCACTCACCGATATCGAGATCAACGGTGTGGTCATTCCGCGCGGGCACACGGTGCTGGCGTCCCTACGCTCGGCGCATCTCGACCCGGCCGGCGCCGGACGACCCGACGTGGTGTTCGGGCATGGCCGGCACTACTGCCTCGGCGCGAAACTCGCCGAAATGCAGACCCGGCACGCGGTCCGCGCGGTCCTGCACAAGTTCCCGCGGTTGAGCACGATCGCGCCCCGCGAGGACTACCGGTTGCGGCCGTCCTGGCAGACCTACGCCCTCGCTGAGCTCCGAATGACCTCCGCCTGAGCCCGGCCCGCTGCTGCTCGGTGATTTCGCCGAGGTCGAGGCCGAGTACATCCGTTTCCACGCCGAGGGTCACCACGGCGACCTCCGGTGCGAGGTGCAGCGGCACCTCGGGGGTGATGTGCAATGCGATGGCCAGCCACACATTCCGCGCCTCTTGCTCGGTGCGACCGTGCTCGAGCAGGAAGTTCCGCGCGGCCTCGGCGCCATCGATCTCGAACCGCCGTTCTCACCCACTGCCTGAACTGACCGCTACCCCACAGATCCGGACATCGTGCTCCCGAACCTGGCCCGGTACTGACTGGGCGAGATCCCGAGCCGCGCAACAAAGGTCCGCCGCATGGTCTCCGAACTCCCGAACACCGAGGCCCGCGCGGCCTGCTCCACATACCGTGCGGGCGTGGTGTTCAGCTCGGAAGCGAACAATCGAGCCAGATGCCGTGGACTGACCCCCGCCAGCGCGGCCAGCGAACTCACACCGTGATCGCGAGCAGGCTCCGCCGAAATCACATCCACAATGGCCCGGACAGTGGGCGTCCGAGCGGGCCGAACCTCCAGCGGCGCCGAAAACTGCGACTGCCCACCCGGTGACCAGCACCTCCCCACCGGACACCAGCGGGCCGGAAGTCAGTCCATGCCGCGGCGGCCGGGGGTCCAGAAGGGCTTGGTGATGATGGCGCGGCGCGGCCAGTTACGTTCTTGGACAAGATGTTTCGTGATCATCTGGATGGTGCGGGCCTCGCCTGCGACGTAGGCGACGCCCGGGGTGGCCGATAGGCGGAGGTTGCGGACGGCGTCGAGGAGGATCTCGGAGCGGGCTGCGGGGGCGGTGCCGCGCAGGGGGTGGGAGAGCTCGGCCGCTCGGGGTAGCGGGAGACGGTCCGCGGGCGTGGCGGTTTCGATCGCACCGCTGACCGGGACCTCGTCGGGTACTGCACGGAGCATGGCGCCGAAGGCCACCGATGCGGTCTCCTCACCGATGAACAGATGGTTCGGTGCGTCGGGGCGGAGGGTGAAAGAGCCCTCGGGGCCGCGGAATCGGACCTGCATACCGACCTCGGCGGTGCGCCCCCAGCGGGAGCCGGGACCGTCACCGTGGTCCAGCACGCACAGGTGGAGTTCGCCGTTCTCCTGGTCGAAGTGCCACACCGTATAGGTGCGCAGGTCGCCGACCCGGGACAGCAGTCCGTCACCGCCGACCACTACCCGGAGATGCTGGCCGGGAAGGCAATTCAGGGTCCGCAGGGCCGGGCCGCCGATACGGATGCGGATCATGCGCGCAGCGATGCGCTCGGTCTCCAGGACGCGGCCCGTGGTGAAGAACCGGTCCAGGAGGCGATCGCCGAGGCCGCGGGATTGCCGGACGGTGGCAGTATCCTGCGCGGGATTGTCTGTGTGCGCCATGGGAATACCTTCCATTCGAAGCGCTCTGTCAGTCGGCGTGCCGGCCACGCCGCCGGCCGTGCTGCTGACGCTTGATATCGGACTTCAGTTGCTGCAGTTCGCGTGTCGTATTGGTGAGGATTTCGCGGACCTGATCGATCACCGCCGGATCCCGATGCGAATGGACCACGGCCGAGACCGCGGCCTTGAACAAACGCAGTGCGGGACCGACGATTTCGGCGGCATCAGGATCCCGGAACATACCCCATTCGCCGCGTTGATCGGCGCGGGCCCAGATGCAATCGATCGCATCGGAATGTCCGTCGACCTCGGCCCGGCCCTCGGCTCGGATATGGAAAACCTTTCGGCCGCCCTCGATTTCGAGGGTGACCAGACCTTCGTCCTCCAGCTGCTGCAGCGTCGGGTAGACCGCGCCCGCGCTGGGGCGGTAGGCGCCGCCGCAACGCCGCTCCAGCCGGGACATCAGCTCGTAGCCGTGGCCGGGCTGCTCGGCGATCAATGCCAGCAAGGCCCAGCGCAACTCGCCCGGACCGAAGAAACGGCCGGTACCGGGTCCGCCGAAGTCGGCGAATCGTCTCGGGCTCACGCACTGAAGATATATCGTAAGATATAGCTGCCGCAACACCTTCGGACCGGGCGAGCCGCCGGACTCGATCTAGGAATGGTGTCGGTTGCGCGACGGATCGGTGGCGATACCGCCTGTCGGCGCCGTCACCGTCCCCCGGCTGCCGCATGCTGCACGTGAAGGTCTGCCCTGCACCGGCGAAGGGAGACAACGATGGCATTGCGACGTCGTGAGCTGCTGATCGGATTCGCGGGCGCCGGCGGGCTGGCCCTGACCGCGTGTTCACAAGAACGGAAACCACCGCCGCCACCGCCCGAACCCGCCGTGATCGGATTCGATCCGCCACCCGATGCCCACGATGTCGCGGCCCGCGCACCCGCCAAGGTCACCATCACCAATGGGACTGTGCGGTCGGTCGAATGGATCGACGAGACGGGCAGGCCACTGCCGGGCGGACCGGCGCCCGACCATCGAACCTGGATCAGCTCCGAACCGCTCGGCTACGGCCACACCTACACGGCCAAGGTCGTGGCGCACGGCGAGACCGGAGACATCACCGCGACCGCAACCTGCACCACCGTGCAGCCCGACCGGCTCGTCGACGTTTCCCTGCGCTCCTCCAACCTGAACGAGATCGCCGAAAATGACACGTATGGAACAGGTTTCGTGCTCGTCGCCCATTTCGACGAACCCATCGATCGAGCGGCCGCCGAACCTCATCTGAAGGTCACCACCGTGCCCGCCGTGACCGGCGCCTGGTACTGGCTCGACGATCAGAATGCGCACTGGCGGCCCGAGCACTATCACCCGCCGGGAACCAAGGTCACGGCCGCGGCCGAATTCTTCGGAGTCGATCTCGGCGACGGCGCGTTCGGGGAGCGCGACCAGCGCATCACGGTGAACATCGGCCCCGCCCACCTCGCGATCGCCGACGATGACACCAAGCAGATCGAGGTCTTCGACAATGACGTTCTCGTACGCACCATGCCCACCTCGATGGGCCGGGGCGGCACCGCGGTCATCGGCGACCGAGTCCTGTCGTTCTGGACCCGGCCCGGCGTCTACACCGTCCTGGACCGGAAAGACCCGGTGATCATGGATTCCGCCACCTACGGCCTCCCCACGACCTCCGGCCTCGGCTACCGCACCAGCATCAACAAGGCGGTCCGCATCAGCCACGACGGCATCTACGTCCACGAATTGGCCGAAACCGTCTGGGCGCAGGGCAATACCGACGTCTCACACGGCTGCCTCAATATCTCCCCCGACGATGCCGCCTGGTTCTACGACTTCGTCATCCCCGGCGATATCGTCGAGGTCCGCAACACCGGCGGCGATCCCCTCGATATCTGGCAGAACGGCGACTGGACCATCCCCTGGCCCGATTGGCTCCGCGGCAGCGCCCGCACCTGACGCAGTGCAACGAACCGCCCACCGCCGGCAGGCGGATCGGGATCCCGGTCGGGTGTACTTAAGTACGACAGATTCCTGGGTGGGCGGCGGTCAATAGCTTTGTGTTCAGCACGAACGAGAACACAAGGAGAGAGACCATGAGTGACATCAACGAGCTGGTCGGGCGCTATCTGACGGCCTGGAATGCTACGGATCCGAGCGCCCGGGCGGCACTGGTTGCCGAGGTGTTCACCGAGGAGGCGGAGTACACCGATCCGCTGGTATCGGTGCGGGGTCACGCGGGACTGGCCGCCACTATCGCCGCGGTGCAAGGACAGTTCGCGGGACTGGAGTTCAGCCCGGGCGCGACCACGGTCGACGCGCATCACAATATTGTCCGGTTCACCTGGAATCTCGGGCGGCCGGGGGCAGAACCGCTGGTCATCGGGTTCGATGTCGCGGTGATCGCCGAGGACGGGCGGATCAGCCAGGTGCTCGGATTCCTGGACCAGGTACCGGCCGGCGCCTGACAGGGATTTACCGGCGGGAATGCGGAGTGCGCGTTCCCGCCGGTTGTTTTCTCATGGAATACATTGCGGCACAGTCAACCTCGAAATCATGTCGACTACTCGAACTGCGCGGCAACATCTTTCAGTTCGCCGCGGGAGGTGACGCAGAGTTTCGGATACGCCTTGTAGAGGTGGTAGCCGACGGTGCGGTGACTGAGGAACAGTTGTGCGGCGATGTCGCGATTCGACAGGCCTTGTGCGGCGAGTCTGACGATCTGCAGTTCCTGCGGAGTGAGGCCGGACAGCGCGGCGGGCGCGGGGCGGGCGCTGTCGTCCGTGGCGCCGGTTGCGGTGAGCTCGTTGCGGGTTCGCTGCGACCACGGCTGCATCCCGAGTCGTTCGAAGACCTCCAGCGCATCGTTCAGATGCGTGCGGGCCTCGGCCTTGCGGCGGCCGCGGCGCAGCCATTCGCCGAACAGCAAGGCCGTGCGCGCGTATTCGATCGGGCGGCCGTCGCGGTCGTGCGTCTGCAGCGCTCGCAGATAGAGCTTCTCCGCGCCGTCATCGTCGAGCAGTGCGGCACAACGCAAGACGAGCGCGTCGGCCCAGGGCTCCCGCACCGACTGCGCCCACTGCTCGAAGCGGGTGAACGCGACGGCGGCCCGCTCCGGAACACCCAGGCGCACTGCCGCTTCGACCAGATCGGGGACGGAGTGGGTGGCACAGACGTGATGCCGCATGGGATCCCGGGTGAGCCGGTCGAAACGGGACAGTGCCGCCTCGGCGCGGCCCAGGCCGAGCTCGAGCAGTCCGAGCGACCAGTGCGCCCACGGTGCGCCCGGCGCCATCGAACCGGGAGTGTCCCCGGCCAGGCCGATATCCGCGTGTTGCCGGCAGGCGTCGGCATCACCGGCGAGGGCGTCCAGATACGCCTGCACGCTGGCGAGTTGGTGGACCCACTGCTGCTGTCCGGTATCGCGTGCCAGCTCGCGCGCCTCCGCCACGGTGGTCTGCGCGTTCCGCAGGCGACCGGTGAAGATGTCGGTCTCGGCGGCGAAGAACAATACCGTCGGCAGGCGGCCCGCGGCCCCGGCGGCGCGATGACGCGCGATCTGCGCCGACGCCAGGGCGTAGGCTTCGCCGTCCTGGCCGCGCGCCAGGGCCACACCGCAGAGCATCACCAGAACCTGATCCGAAACCTCGCCCCGGGCACGGATTTCGGCGAGTGTGCCGGCGAGCGAAATCGGTTCGGCCGTCCCTCGGTAGAGCAGGCGGCCGACGTACTCCGTCGCGGGCGTCATCGGGTGGGCCGGCGGGAATTCCAGTCCGGCAATGCGTTCCAGCACCTCGGACAACTGCGCTTCGCCCAGATACCAGGCGGTGTGCAGCGCTTGCAGGAGCATCCCGGCGGCCTGCTCCGGCGCCGAGCCGGCGATGGGATACGCCGCATCGATGAGCAGCCGGTGCGCTTCCGGGAAGGCGCCTTGCCAGAATCGAGCCAGTGCCCGTACCTGAGCGAGACCGGCGCGCAGGGGTTCCGCGATCTCTCGCCCCGATGCCCGTTCGGCCAGCCGATCGGCGTGCTCGAGTTCACCTGCCTCCAAGGCCGATTGGGCGGCCAACGCCTCACGCCGGGTCTTCGCCTCCACCTCGACGCTGAGTCTCGCGGCGCGGTCGTAGGCGGCGGTCGCGGCCTTGTGACCGCCGCGTTCGCGGGCTCGGACGGCGGTGTGCTCCAGTACATTCGCCGTCTGCTCATCCGGGCCGGTCGCGGCGGCGGCCAAGTGCCAGGCGTGGCGGTCGGCGTGTTCGGGGGCATCCAGCGCGGCGGCCAAGGCTCGGTGTGCTGCCAAGCGTTGTGCCAGCGGCGCGCCCTGATACACCGCAGCACGGATCAGTGGATGACGGAAATCGACTGTCGCGCCGGAGCCTTCGCCGCGATGCAGCAAGCCGGCGGCCTCGGCCGGAGACAGGTCGTCGATGCTCGCGCCGAGCGGCTCGGCGGCCCGCAGCAGCACTCCCAGCTCACCGGTTTCGTCGGTGGCGAGCACCAGCAGCAGGGTCCGGGTCGCGTCGGGGAGTCTGCTCACCTGACCGTGGAAGGCCGCGCGCAGTAGATCGGTCAGGGGCAGCGATCCGACGCCGAGGTCCACCGAACGTTCGGCGGCGACCGCGACGGCGACGGGCAATTCGAGCAGCGCCAGCGGATTCCCGCGCGCCTCGGCCAGTAGCCGGTACCGCACCGACGGGCTGATCGATCGGCCCTGCAGCAGTGTGGCCGACGCTTCGAGCGACAGACCCGCGAGCCGCTGTTCCGGGATCCCGGGAGCGGGGAAGGAGCCCTCGCCGTCGCGGGCGGCGAACAGGATCACGACGCCGTCGGCCTGTAATCGGCGGGCGGCGAACAAGAGCGCGTCCTGTGATGCGCGGTCCAGCCATTGCGCGTCGTCGATTACGACCAGTGCACCGGTGCGGTCCGCGTATTCGGTGAGCAGCGACAGCACGCCCAGCCCCACCAGCATCGGCTCGCTCGCCGCGCCGGCCGCCAAGCCCAGCGCGGTCGCCAGGGCCGCACGCTGCGGGCCGGGCAGTGCGTCGAGGCAGACCAGTGCCGGGCGCAGCAGCAATTGCAGTCCGGCAAAAGGTAATTCGGCCTCGACCTCGATCCCCGTGCCACGCAGCAGCCGCATCTCCCCGGCCGTGGCGGCCGCGTACTCCAGCAGCGACGTTTTCCCGATCCCGGGCTCGCCCCGCACGACGAGGGCGCCACTGCCGCCCGCGCGCGCCGCGGTCAGCAGCGCGGTGATCGCCTGCTGCTCCGGCTCACGTCCACACAACTCCACAATCTGCCCGGACAAGACCGGCTTCCCACCTCTCGATTGAGCCGGGGGTACCGCGGCAGATCATCGACAACGGTTCATCATTGCCGCATCGGACGACGGACGGCAACTACATTCGGGCGGGGACCGGGCTTGCCGTGGTCGCGGACTTGGGGATCTGCCAGGCGGTTGCCAGTCTGGACTCCTGTAGTTGGGTTCCGCCGCCGAAGAACTCGCAGAACTTCATGATCAGCGGATCCCAGCCGAGCGGGTCGATGTACTGGGTGCCGGGGATGACGAGTTCCTCGGCCGCGTGCACGCGGACCACTCGGACAGTGTGCGCGGTGCAGTGATTGCCGGCGTCGAACGGCGTGGCCGACACCAGTTCACATTCGAGTTGTATCGGGCATTCGGCTACCAGTGGCGCGTCGACGAGATCGGCGGCCAGCGGAGTGAGTCCCGCTGCCTCGAACTTGGCCGGTTCGTAGCGGTAGCCCTTCTCGATCTTGTGGGGCGACAGCACAGGAGATCCGGTCAGCAGGGCCAACCGGTCGACCGCCGCAGCCAGCTCCGACGACGGCAGGTTCAGCACGCATTCGCGTTCTCGCAACAGGTTGATGGTGGTCTGCGAGCCGGTGTTCATGCCGAGCATGCATTGGTCGCCCAGCCACCATGCCGACGACATCGGCGCGAGGTTCGCGGTGCCATCGATATTGCGCGTGCTGATCAGCACGACCGGTGTGCCGAAGTAGAGAACCTTCAGGTTGACGTTTCGATGCATGCCACCACACTGCTGGGCCGTCGCGGTGGGCGCTGGCGGAAAGCGGACACGGCGTTGCCGTGCGCAAAAAGCACAGAAGCCGATCGAATGTTCAGATTATCGGATACGGGCAATACGATCGAAAGTTGTTGATATCGAATGGTTTTCACCGCGCAAGCAAACGTTCCGCAATGTTCTCCGGATGATTACTCGCACTTCATCGGACAACGCCAATTTGATTCCTTGCGCACGGTGATATTCGCGCATCTCCCGAAAGGAATCTCAATGTCGACCGTCGATCGAACTCGCCGAATCCCCGCCATGCGGCTCACCGGGGTCACGGCCGCGATGCTGTGCACCGCGCTGATCAACACATCCATCTCGGCCGAGGCGGCCGAACCTCCGATCGCGGCGCCGATCGGACTCGGCAGCGGGAGTGCGGCACTGGGCACCGGCAGCGCGGGGCTATCGGGATCCGGTAGCGCCGCCCTGGGTACCGGCAGCGCCGCCACCGGCCCGCTCGCCGCTCAACTCGGCACCGGCAGTGCGGTTCTCGGGACGGGCAGCGCGGCCGCCGCCCCGCTGGGCGCGCTGCTCGGGGCGGGCGCGCTGGCGCTGGGCACCGGCAGCGCCGGAGTGGGTGCGTCCGGTAGCGCCGCGACCGGCGGTCTCGGCACACCGCTGGCACTGCTGGGCACCGGCAGCGCGGCCCTGGGGAGCGGCAGTGCGGCGCTGGGCGCGGCCGCCGCCGGTGCGGCCCCGTTCGCGGCCGGGCTGGGCACCGGCAGTGCGGCGGCCGGTAGCGGCAGCGCCGCGGCCGCACCGTTCGGCGCGATGCTCGGCAATGGCCTCGCCGCACTACTGACCACCGGAAGCGCCGCCGTCGCACCCGCCGGCCCACTGCTCGATACCGGAAGCGCCGCGGCCGGCACCGCCCTCGGTCTCGGCTCCGGATCCGCGGGGTAACCGGGGACCGACGAACCCGGTGAAATAGGGTCGTCGGTCGTGACAGGTGAAGGTGACGCGAGGCTCGGCGGCGGTCATGGGTAAGCCGAATCGCAAGCACCGGGCTGCCAAGCAGCGGGCGCGACAAGGCAGCTCCGATTTCGGGAGCACCTCCGGAGAACGGTCGCCCACCGCGGAGGAGATCGCCGATGCGATCATGGCCGCCGCCATGGAGTCGGCCCAGCGCGGGTCTCGTGGCAAATCCGCAGCGAGCGATCCGGTCGTCGTATTCGTTACCGGCCTTGCCGGTGACAGCCCACTTGTTGGTGAAGTCGAACGAGGTGTGCACTCGGCGGCTCGGCACATCATCACGAGAGTTTTCCAGAATGGCTGGCTGCCTGCGGATATCCACCAGGCGGCACGGCGACGAGTGGATGATTTCGCGGTCGGCTTCCTGACCGATGTGATGGCGACCTACGCCCAGCCCTTCACCACCGCGACCATCGACGAGACCTGGCTCGTGCAGCTGCGCGAATTGCAGGCCACCACTTGGTGGTCGGAGTCGGCACCGCATTTCGGGCAATGGGCGGCCAAGCACATGCTGACCACCGGCGAGGCACTCGGCACGGTGATCGAGGCCCTGGCCTTACTGATCGTGCTGCCCAAGCTGGAGCTCATCCGGCCATTGCCCGGTACCGCACGCCCCCGGACCGAAGTCCAGCACCATGTCGACGAGAAGGTGCTCGGCCGCGTCCGGGGTCTGCTCGCCAAGGCCGAATCGACCTCATTTCCCGAAGAGGCCGAGGCGCTTTCGGCCAAAGCGCAGGAGCTGATGACCAAGTACGCACTCGATCGAGTACTGGTCGACGCCGACGCATCGGTGGTGGATCTGCCCGGGGCACGGCGAATATGGCTCGATACGCCGTACACGGATGCGAAGGCGCTACTGATCGATGTGGTGGCGAAAGCCAATCGATGCCGCGCGATCTTCGCATCGGCGTGGGGCTTCATGACCATTGTCGGCGACGAAGCCGATCTGGACGCGGTCGAATTACTGTCCACCTCACTGCTCGTCCAAGCCACCCGGGCGATGATCGCGAACGGCAACAAGGACTCCCGAACCGAGGAGACACGCAGCCGCACGTTCCGCAAATCCTTCCTCGTCGCCTATGCCACCCGTATCGGTGAACGACTCGAGGCGGCCACCGCCGCCGGTATCGCGGAATCGGCTGAGCCGGAACGATTATTGCCCGTGCTGGCTTCCCACCAGGTCGCCGTCGACGCGGCCTTCGACACCCTGTTCCCGCAAGCCCGCAATCGTGGCATCAGCATCCGCAGCGCCGCGGGCTGGGACGCCGGCCGTGCGGCCGCCGACCGCGCCCGCCTCGATACCCGGCGCTCGCTCGACAAATAGTTCGCGGCCGGTTCCGGCAGACGCACTGAGCTCGCCGTCACTGATCGCGTCACCGATGTACTTTCGGGGCATGGGGAGTCCGACCGGTCCGTTGCGTTCTATCGACAGGTTTCGCCGGCCGATTGCGGTGGTGATCGGCATCGTGGTGGCGGCGACGGTCGCGGGGTTACTGCCGGGCTGGTGGTGCGGTCGTGATGCCGATCGGTGGTTTCGCGGGGATCCGGCATCGGTGCACGGTCTCGCCGAGGAATTGGTGGCCTTCGAGGCCGCGGACGATCAGCTGCGCGCCAAGGGATCTCGCGATGTGCTCACCGATATGTGGGGGCTGCTCGCACACCAGATGACGGCGCTGGGTCTGGCGCAAGTGTGCCTGTCGCATCCCGAATGGCGAGATCGCTACGCCCCCATCGTGACTCGCGCGGCCGCCAAGAGCCTGCTGCCCGATATGCGCACCACTTTCACCACCGCCTGGCACGGTGACGACGGATCGGCCGATCTCGACAATCCACACGGTCACGCCTACCTCTCCTATCCCGCTCTCGCACTGGGAATGGCGCGCCTGGTCGATCCGGCGTTCCCGCACAGTCTCGCGGTCCAGGACGATGCGCTGATCGCCGCCTTCGAACGGCAGCTACTCGCCTCCCCCACCGGCCTGCTGGAAACCCTTCCCGGCGAGGCCTACCCGACCGACGTGGCCGCCGTCGCCGCGGCGATCGCCGTGCACGGCCGCGCGACCGGTACCGACCACACGGCGGTCCTCGCCCACTGGGCGCAGCAGGTACGAGCGACACAAATCGATCCGGCCACCGGCCTGGTCCTGCAGCGCATGGGTCTCGACGGCCGCGCGCACGACGCCCCGCGCGCCTCCGGAACCGGACTGGCCGCCTACTTCGCCGGCTTCGCCGACCGCTCGCTCGCCGAGCAACTCGCCACCGGTTTGTTCCACCAGGAGCGAAGCCTCTTCGGCTTCAGCGCAATCCACGAATACGGCAAGGGCTACGACGGCGCAGGCGATATCGACAGCGGCCCGGTAATCCTCGGAGTATCGGTGTCCGCCACCGCCTTCGCCTTCGCTCCCGCCCGCGCCTTCGGAAACAGAGCCCTCTTCACCCGCCTGTTCCGCACCACCAACCTGCTGGGTCTCCCCCTGAGCAAGGGCTCCCGCCTACGTTTCGCCACCGGCGGCGCAATCGGCAACGCCCTGCTACTCGCTTTCCTGACCTCCGGACCGGAGCTGGCCCAATGAAACTCCCCACTACCCGCCAACTCCGCACCGCCTGGCGACCGGTCCGCACCCCAGCGATCCTGATCGCCCTGTACCTGGCCCTACACCCGGTTCTGGCAGCATTGTCAGAGCGCCACGGCTTGGGCTCCCCCAATGGCCTCGGTCTCCCCTACCTTGCAACAGCCATCGCCACCGTGGGCCTACGCCTGATCCTTCTCATCGTCCTCCCCAGCGTCCTCACCTACCGCCTGGTGACGTGGGCGGTCTATCGAATCCTCTCCCCGCCAAAGGGCGAGGCGGGATTCGTATTCCGTGGTGACGATCTGGAGGGCCGATTGACCGAGTAAGAGGCGGAGGGGCGGTTTTTCGGCGTCCACCAGTGCCAACAGGGCGGTGCGGGTCGAGGTGGGGTCACCCAGGGGGTGACCCGAAGGGTCGGCGGTGGTGCGGAGGTGGCTATAGGCCGGGTTGGGGGTGGCGAATTGGGTGAGTTTGAAACCGGTGTCGTAGCTGGCGGGTTCGAGGATCGTGACGTGGATGCCCAGGTCGGATACTTCGGCGGCCAGGGATTGGGAGAGGCCTTCGAGGGCCCATTTCGAGGCGTTGTAGGCGCCGGCGTTCGGGGAGGCGACGATTCCCCAGAGGCTGGAGACCTGGATTATGTGACCGCTGCCTTGTGCCCGGAGGATCGGGAGTGCCGCTTGTGTTACCCAGAGGGCACCAAGCAGATTGGTCTCCAGTTCTCCTCGGATCTGTTGCTCGGTGAGTTCTTCGACCATGCCGAACTGCATGTATCCGGCATTGTTCACTACCACGTCGAGCCGGCCGAAATGCTGTGCCGCTTCTTCGACAGCGGCGAAATCGGCCGGTCTGTCGGTCACATTCAGTTGTAGCGGCAGGAACGTTTCTGGGAACTCCGTGACCAGGTCGGTGAGTGCCGCCAGATCGCGAGCGGTGCCGGCGACTCGATCGCCTCGTTCCAATGCGGCCGACGCCCATTCGCGGCCGAGGCCGCGCGAGACACCGGTGATGAACCAGACCTTGCTCATATGAACTGCTTTCACTTGTTCTCAGGTGTTCGGGAAGTGCGCGAGTGCGGTGATGAGGCGTTCGGCGATGTCCGGCGGCCAGGGGAAATTGGGGGCGGCCGCCTGCTGGTGCGCGAGGCCGTGCAGTCCGAGCCATAAGGCGACGGCATCGGCGGCAGGGTCGGTACTGGTGGATTCGCCAGTACCGACACAGTCCTCGAGGGCTTCGGCGAGCAGCCGCAGGCTGGTCTGGCCGAGTAGGGCCAGATCGTTCTCGGTCACGGAGGCGTCATTCAGGTCGGGCGCCCATATTCCGCCGAACATGGTGCGGTAGCGGCCCGGCCGGGCCCGGGCGAAGCCGAGATAGCCGTAGCAGACGGCCAATAGGCGTCCCCGGGGCGAGTCACCTTCGGCGCGTACGGCTTTGCGCAACTGTTCGTTCAGCTCGGCGAAGGCGTCCTGCACCACGGCCAGCATGATGGCGGGCTGGTCGGGGAAGTGGCGATAGATCGAAGGGGCCGCGATCCCGGCGCGGCGCGCGACCGAGCGCAGCGTTACGGCACTTTCCTCACCGGTCTCGTCGAGCAGCTCGACCGCTGCCGCCACGATCTCGTCGCGCAGCCGAGCACCCTCCCCTCGGGGGTTGCGTGCGCGGACATTTGTCGCGGCCTCGTTCTTTGCCATGGACTCACCTTACAACGGAAAGCTTACAAGCGTTAGCTCTTGCGGAAAATAAACTTACGGACGTAGCCTTACATGCGTTAGCTCAAGCGATTCGAACTGGAGCCCCTCATGGGAAGCAGCACCGCCACCAGCACCGTTACCGAGATAGTCCTGCCGGGCAAGGTCGAGCCCGATGGCCTGCAAGTCACCACCCGTGACCTTCCGGCGCCCGCCGCGGGCCAGGTCGTACTGCGCATGGAGGCGACAGGGGTCTCGTTCGCAGAGCAGCAGATGCGGCGCGGCAAGTACTTCGACCAGCCGCCGTTCCCCTTCGTACCGGGTTACGACGTGGTCGGCATCGTGATCACGACCGGACCCGGGGTGGATCCCGCGCTCATCGGGCGGCGGTTCGCCGCGATCACCAAGGTCGGCGGCTGGGCGGGTGCGCTGGTATTGGACGCCGCGGATCTGGTGCCGGTGCCGGACGGCGTGGCCCCGGCCGCCGCCGAGACCGTGGTGGTCAACGGTTTGACGGCCTGGCAGATGTTGCATCGGAAGGCCGCGGTGCAGCCCGGCGGGATCATCGTGGTGCTGGGCGCCAACGGTGGCGTCGGTTCCACGCTCGTGCAATTGGCCCGCCACAGCGGAATCACGGTGATCGGCACCGCCTCCCCGCGGCACCATGCGGCGCTGCGCGAGCAGGGCGTGACTCCGATCGACTACCGCGACCCGGAAATGTACCGCCGGATCAGGGAATTCGCGCCCGACGGGGTCGACGCGGTATTCGACCATGTCGGCGGTCCCGGAATCGTCGAGTCGTGGCGACTGCTGCGCCGGGGTGGGACGCTGATCTCCTACGGCAGCGCGGCGACGAAGAATGTGGACGGCAATGCGAAACTGCCGGTGCTGAAGATGTTCCCGCGCCTGATGCTGTGGAATTACCTGCCCAATGGCAAGAGTGCGCAGTTCTACAACCTCTGGGACGGTCAGCGTCGAATCGAGGCCTTCCGCCGGCGGCAGTGCGAGGACCTCACTCAGGTATTGCGGCTCCTGGTCGACGGTGCGCTGACGCCGCAGATCGCCGCCGAATTCCCGCTGTCCCAAGCCGGTTCGGCATTGGAGCTGGCGGAATCGCGGACCGTCGCCGGCAAGGTCGTCATCGTCCCGGACCCGTCACGGTCATGAATCCCATCGCCGCCATCCCTACTTCGGAGACTGCAATGACCACCACCACTTATGCCCCCTCGATCGCTACCATCCGCAGCGGTGACGTCGACAACCGCGCCGTCTATATCGCGTTCGGACTCGCCTACATCCTCGGACACGGCGCCGCCGGCCTCTCCAAGGGTGACAACCCGCTGGTCAGCCTACCCGGATGGCTGCCGATGACGCTGCTGGGCAGCGGTTTCGCGATCGGTACCGTGTTCGCCACCCGCGCGGCGCTGCGCGCCCAGCGTAATGCCGGCAAATCCGATGTCCGCACCGGACAACTCCTCGGCCTCTCCTGGGTCGTAGGGTTCGCCGCCCTGTTCCTGGCGATCACCGGCCTGTCCTCGACGCTCGCCACCCCCGGCCTGCAGACCCTGCTCTGGCCCGCCGGTTCCGGTCTGGTGGTCGGCCTGATCTATCTCGCGGAAGGCGCCGCGCGCCGAAACATCCTGCACTACACCGTCGGTATCTGGCTCGCGTCGGTCTCCGCCGTCGCCCTCTTCTTCAGCCCGCCCGCCTTCTTCGCGATCCTCGCGATCGCCGGTGGCGGCGGATACGCGATCGCCACCATCCTCGAGTTCCGCCGGCACACCCGCTGACCGAAAATCGCGAGCCGAATGACGCAGTGGCACAACGGTTGTTCGGCTCGCCGACAGCGAGCCGAACAGTCACGTTCACCAGCCGGAGCCGGACCCACCCGATCCCGTGTTAGCCAGGATGGTGCCGATCACCATCTGCAAGAGACCGGCAATAGAGCCAAGAAATTCCACAGTGTCCTCCGACTATCTCATCGCCGATCATCCGGCGTAGCGGTGAACCTAGCGCAACTTCCATATGGAAGGAGCATGTTTCATAAAACTCAGCCAGGCCCGACGCGCCGCTCACCCTCACCACTCAGCCGTAGTAGCTGGTACTGCGGTCTGGCCGGATCTTGACGAAGAACGGCCGTCGGATTGCTCGCCGGGGAGGTGTCCGCGCGGCAGAGTGGGCTGATGAGCGAAATCCAGTGGCCCGTGGTGGAACTGCGGCAGTATACGTTGCGGCCGGGTAGCCGTGACACACTGATCGAGCTGTTCGATCGGGAGTTGGTGGAGACGCAGGAAGCTGTCGGGATGCGGATTGTGGGGCAGTTTCGCGACGAGGATGACCCGGATCGATTCGTCTGGATCCGGGCCTTTCGTGATATGCCCTCTCGGCTTTCGGCGCTGACGGGTTTCTACCTGGAGAGCGATGCTTGGCGTACGCATGCGCCGGCTGCGCGAGCCACCATGGTGGATACCGACAATGCGCTGTTGTTGCGGCCGGTCGGGGGAACGGGTGAGCTGGCGGCCGGGGCTGTACGGCCGGCCGTGGGGGCGGGCGAGTTGCCGGCATCCCGTGTGTTGGGCACGATCTATCAGCCGGCGGTACCGCTCGACGAGTTCACCGAATTCTTCGAGAGCACGATCCGGCCCACGCTCGCCGACGCCGGCATATTTCCTATCGGGTGTTATGAAACGAGTTCTGCGGCAAATGATTTCCCGGCGCTCCCGGTTCGCGAGGATGAGCAGGTCTTCGCCTGGTTCGCCGTAGTGGACCGATCACTGGTCTGGACGGAGGATATCGGGCCGGAGCTGTCGAAACGGCTTGCGGCACCGACGGTTCACCTTCGACTCGCTCCCACCGCGCGTTCGCTGCTGCGGTGACAGTTCAGGAGCACTATTCGGGGGCGGGACCCAGGAGATCCCAGCGGTTACCGGAGATGTCCAGGAAGACGGCTACCTGGCCGTAGGGTTCGGTGCGAGGTTCGGTGATGAATTCGACTCCGGCCGCGAGGAATTGGGCGTGGGTGGCTTCGAAGTTCTCGACTTGGAGAAAGAAAGCCACTCGGCCCGCCAGTTGATTGCCTATGGCTTGATGCTGCTGGGCGCCATCGGCGCGAGCCAAGAGGATGCCGGTGGCGGCGGCGGGCGGGCGGACTACGACCCAGCGCTTCGGGCGGCCATCGTTGGTCCGGGAGGGGGAATCCTCGATCAGCTCGAAACCCAGGGTGTCGACGAAGAAGTCGATGGCCGGGTCGTATTCCTCGACGATGATCGTGACCAGTTGCAGGTGCATTGCGCGAGCGTAGAGGCCGCGGTGGGCGTCAGCCGGGTTTCGAGGCCGCGGGGAGGGTCAGGACGCTGCCCGCGATGGTTGCCAGGGGTCCGGCGAGGTCCGGGATGGCGCGCAGGTGGGGTGTGAGGGCGGTGTCGTTGATCATCGTCTGGGCGGCTTGCACTCGGATGCGGGCTGCGACCGGATCGACGGTGGGGTGCAACTGGCGAAGGAGATGGACCCATTCGGCGATATAGGCGCGCTGGGAGGCGCGGGCTCGGGTTCGGTCCGCGGCGGGGAGGTGCTCGATTTCCGAGATGAGGAGTTGGATGAGATGCGGGTTTTCCAGGGTGAATTCGGTGTAGTCGGCGAGTAGCCGGGTCAGGCCGTCGGAGGGGGTGGTGGCTTCGCCGAGGGCGCGGTGCATGCCCATGCGGAGCCATTCGTCGCCGCGGGTGATGGCGGCGTTGAGGATTTCGGCCTTGCCGGAGAAGTGGTTGTAGACGCTGGGGCCGGTGATGCCGGCGGCGGCGCCGATGTCATCGACGCTTACCCCGTTGAAACCCCGATCGGCGAAGAGTTCGGTGGCTTCGGTCAGGATCATCTCGCGGCGGGAGGTGGTGGCGAGACGGGTTCGGGGCGTGCGGGAGTGGCGCTCTTCCGGCAGCGCCGGGGCGGGGGCGTCGATCACCGCGCCGATGAGTCTGCCCAGCAGGTCGGTGAATTCGAGTTCGGGGAGCGAAAGGCTGTGGAAGGACACGCTGTTCGCGACCGCGAGGGCGCACCAGGCCAGTAGGTCGGACTGTGCGGAGGTGAGTTCGGGGCGGCGACGGGTGATGAGCTGGGTGAAGCGGGCGCCGATGCGGCGCGCGTCGGCGCGGAATTGCTCGCGGTCCGCGTCGGAGAGGTGGCGGGCTTCCCGGCGCCACAGCACCCCGACCTCGCGGCCGGCGAGGATGGATGCGGCGAGGGTGGTGGCGATGTCCTCGCGGGGATCCTCCATGGCCACGATGGCATCGTCGAGTTTCCGGAGCGCGCCGCCGATCACGGTGGCGAGCAGGCTCTGTTTGCCGCGGAAGTGGCGGTAGAGGGCGGAGGGCCCGATGGCCACGGCCTCGGCGACCTCGCCCATGCCGACGTTCTGATATCCCTTGCGGTAGAACAGGTCCGCGGCCGCGGCGACGATCAGATCGCGGCGGTTCGCCGGCCTGGTGTTGCGGGCCGGACGGACCACGTCCGGCCCACTCATCATTGCTTCACTCTCCTCAGGAGACCTGACTGCCGTCGGCATCCCAGTACGGTTTGCGCAGTTCGCGCTTGAGGATCTTACCCGCACCGGACATGGGCAGTTCCGGGGCGAACTCGACGGTGCGCGGCGCCTTGTAGCCGGCGATCAAGGTCTTGCAGTGGTCACGCAGCTCTGCTTCGGTGGCCTGCTCCCCCGGATGCAGTACGACCACCGCGTGCACCCGTTCACCCCATTCGGCGTCGGGGACGCCGATCACCGCGCACAGGGCCACCGCCGGATGGTTCGACAGGGCGTTCTCCACTTCGGCGGAGTACACGTTCTCGCCACCGGTGATGATCATGTCCTTGATGCGGTCGACGATGAATACGTAGCCGCGCTCATCCATGTAGCCGCCGTCTCCGGTGTGCATCCAGCCGTCCCGCACGGCAGCCGCGGTGTCCTCCGGGCGATTCCAATAGCCGAGCATGACATTGTCCCCACGCACCACGACCTCGCCGATCTCGCCACGCGGCAGCTCTCGATCGTCCGGATCGACGATGCGCACCTCGGCATGCGGTACCGCGCGGCCCGCCGAACGGCGCAGCACCGGATCGTCGTGGTCGTCCGGTTGCAGCAGCGTGGCCACCGGCGCGACCTCGGTCATGCCGTAGGCCTGGGTGAACCGGGCCTGCGGGAACACCTTCCGCGCTCGCAGCAACAGCGCCTCGGAGATCGGCGAGGCGCCGTAGGTGATGGTCTCCACGCTGTCGAGATCATGGTCGAGGGTAGTGGGGGCATCGACCAGCATCTGAATCATGGTCGGCACCAGCAAGAGATTGGTGACCCGATGCGCGGAGATCGCGTCGGCGACTCCCGCCGGGGTGAAGACGGGCACGATCGCGTGGGTGGAGCCGGACAAGTTGGCCGCCACCCACATAGCGGCATCGGCGAGGTGGAACATCGGGGCGGCGTGCAGCACCGTGCCGAGCCGGGTGACGAAATCACCGGCGGCGACCGATCCCAGCGCCGATACGATCAGGTTGTCATGGCTGAGCATGACGCCCTTCGGATAGCCGGTGGTGCCGCCCGTGTAGAAGACGCCCGCCAATTCGCTGCCGCCGGTGCGGGTATCGTCGATCGGCTCGTGCTCGGCAATCAAACCTTCATAGCTCAGCGTGTCCGCCGGTTGCGCGCCGTCGCCGCAGAAGATGACGGTGGCCAGTTCGGGGAACTGTGCGCGCAATGCCGGAATCATCGGCGCGAAGACGTCGTCCACCAACAGCACCCGCGTATCGGATTCCTGCAGCGAGTACGCGATCTCGACCGGACTCCAGCGGATATTGACGGGATTCACCGCCGCGCCGATCCACGGCACGGCATACAGATATTCGAAGTACCGGTCGGAGTTGAGGCCGAGCATGCCGACCCGATCACCGCGCCGCACCCCGAGCGCCGCCAATGCGCCGCCCAGTCTGGCTATGCGGTCGGCTGATTCGGCGATGGTGCGCACTCGAGCACCGAAGATGGTGAGCGGTCGGTCGGGCTGCTGTTGCAGATTGCGGTGCAGTGATTGGGTCAGGTACATGCCGGTTCCTCGATCAGATGCTGAAGCCGCCGCCGCAGACCAGGGTCTGCGCACTGACGTAATCGGATTCCGGAATGCAGAACAGGTACACCGCGCCCGCGGCCTCGGACGGGGTGCCGGCGCGGCCCAGTGGAATCATCTGCTCCATGGCGGCCAGCAGGCCCGGGTTCACGCCGACCTTGATCTCCTTGCCCTGCACGTCGATGGTGCCGTCGCCGCCGGCGGGCGTCTCGGTGAGCCGGGTCTTGATCATGCCGAACGCCACGCTGTTCACGGTGACGTTGTAGCGGCCCCACTCCTTGGCGATGGCCTTGGTCAGGCCGATGATGCCGGCCTTGCCGGACGAGTAGTTCGCCTGTCCCGCATTGCCTCCCGTGCCGGCGAGGCTGGAGATATTGACGACCTTGCGGCACGGGATCGGCTCCCCGGCCTCCTTGGCCTTCTTCACCTGCGCGGAGATCACCGGCTGGGCGGCGCGCAGGATCCGGAACGGGGCCTTGAGGTGCACGTCGAGAATCGCGTCCCACTGTTCGTCGGTCATCTTCTGGATCACCGAATCCCAGGTGTACCCGGCATTGTTGATGATGATGTCCAGCCCGCCGAAGCTGTCCACGGCGGTCCGCACGAAGCGCTCGGCGAACCCGTCCTCGGTGACGCTGCCGGTGCAGGCGACGGCCTGACCACCGGCGGCCTCGATCGTGGCGACCGTATCCTTCGCGGGCTCGGCGTCCATATCGTTCACCACGACCTTCGCGCCCTCGCTCGCGAGTTTCAGCGCGATCTCGCGGCCGATGCCGCGACCGGAGCCGGACACAATGGCGACCTTGCCATCGAGAGTTCCCATGTGTGACAAATCCTTTCAGAGTGCGACGACGGCGTCGCCGAGCAGAGTGACGGTGCCGTCGGCCAGGGTGACGGCGAGTTCGAGGGTGACGCGGCGCTCGCCGTCCACCTCGTCGATGGCGGTGACCCGGCCTGTCGCGGTGGGCCGCGCCAGCACCGGGGTGATGGCGGCGAACCGCACCCGATAGCTCCGAATCGCCTGCGGGCCCACCCAATCGGTGAGCAGGCGACCCAGATAGGCCATGGACAGCATGCCGTGGGCGAAGACATCGTCCAGCCCCGCCGAGCGGGCGAAATCGAGGTCGATATGAATCGGGTTGTGATCGCCCGACGCACCGGCGAACAGTGCGAGGGTGGTCCGGCTGATCGGGCCGATCGACAGGGGCGGCAGTGCCGTTCCGACCTCGACGGCGTCGATACTCGTCATTGTCCGACCTCCGGATTGCGCACGACGATAACGGATTTCAGCTCGGCGATGAGTTCGCCGTCCGCACGGGTGATCGTCGAGGTCTTCTCGATGAACTCCAGCGCGCCGCCCTTCTTGCTGTACACATTGCCGATGGTCGGGGTGGAGGTGAGCTCGTCACCGGCCACCGCGGTCGAGTGATAGACGAACGACTGCTCGCCGTGCAGCACCCGGCGCAGGTCGACGCCCATCTCGGCCAGCCAGCCGAACGAATCCGGATTGTCGAACTCGATGCCGAACAGGAAGGTCGGCGGCACCGGCAGATTCGTGAAACCCGCCGCCTTCGCCGCGTCGAGATCGGTGAAGACCGGGTTGGTCTCACCGATGGTCTGCGCGAAGAAGCGCAGGCGACCGGCATCCACGGTCATGCTGCTCGGCGGCAGTTTCCTGCCGATCACGCTCTGGTCCACGGGCATCGGTCAGCTCACCTTCTCGTACAGGGTCACCACGGCAGCGCCGCCGATACCGATGTTGTGCTGCAGCGCGACCTTCGGCTCACCCGCCACCTGACGGCCCTCGGCCTGCCCGCGCAGCTGCCAGACCAGTTCGGCGCATTGCGCCAAACCCGTTGCGCCCAAGGGATGCCCCTTGGACAGCAGCCCGCCCGACGGGTTGGTGACGACCCGGCCGCCGTAGGTGTTGTCACCGTCTTCGACGAACTTCTCGGCCGTCCCCTCCGCGGTGAGCCCGATCGCCTCGTAGGTGAGGAGTTCGTTGGTGGTGAAGCAGTCGTGCAGCTCGACCACGCGAATGTCGGTGGGCGACACCCCGGATGCCTCGTAGACCTGTTGTGCCGCAGCCTTCGACATGTCGTAGCCGACGATCTTCGTCATATCGTTCTCGGCGAACGTGGACGGGAAGTCGGTCGTCATGGCCTGCGCGCGAATGATCACCGAGGCGTCGATGCCGTTGGCCTTGGCGAACTTCTCGCTGACCAGTACCGCGGCGGCCGCGCCGCAGGTGGGCGGGCAGCATTGCAGGCGGGTGAGCGCGCCGTAGATATGCGGGGAGGCCAGCACCTCCTCGACCGTGAGCGGGTCCCGGAACACCGCATACGGGTTGTTCGCCGCATGCTTACGCGATTTGACCGAGATCTTCGCGAAGGTTTCGGGCGAGGTGCCGTAGCGCTCCGCGTACTGCCGGCCCGCCCCGCCGAACATCTGTGCGGCGAAGGGAGATTCGTCGCGCTGCTGGATCTTGTCCATTACCTCGTCGAACCGCACGAACGGGGTCGGGCGGTCGGTGTAGGCCATGGTCAGTGCGCCGCGCTGCATCTGCTCGAACCCGACGGCGAGCACCACGTCCGCGGCGCCGGACTCGACCGCCTGGCGGGCCAGGTACAGGGCCGATGATCCGGTCGAGCAGTTGTTGTTGACGTTGAAGACCGGGATCCCGGTCTGGCCGAGGCCGTAGACGACGGCTTGCCCGCAGGTCGAGTCGCCGTACACATAGCCGGCGTAGGCCTGCTGGATCTTCGAGTATTCGAGGCCGGCGTCGGTCAGCGCGGCGCGCGCTGCCCGGGTGCCCATGACGTCGTAGGTTTCGCTTCGGCTCGGCGTGGTGAATGGAATCATCCCGACACCGGCAACTATGGCGTGTGCAGCCATATCGTTCCCATCATCATTGACTAACGCTGATTCACTTAGTGAACACCAAGGGATGGATTTCAGGCAAGGATCGAGATTGACCTACCGAACACTAGGTGGGTTCGGTTAGCCTTGCGGCCCATGTGGACACGCTCGCTGGGAATGGTCGCGATGGCAGCGGCGCTCACGCTGACCGGCGGAACAGCCCACGCCGATGCGGCGCCGGGCAACCTGCCCACCGGAGATATCGAGAGAACCTACTTCCAGCAGGGGCCGTCAGCGGTGATCAGGCAGCAGGGCTGCTGCGATACCGGGGGCGACAAGTACGACCTCTGGTATCCGGCCGATCTCGGCAAGGACGGTGTCCGGCATCCGATCATCGCCTGGGGCGACGGCACCTGGGCGCATCCCGGGCAGTACGACTATCTGCTCTCGCATCTGGCGTCATGGGGCTTCGTCGTGATCGCGGCCGACAACACCAATGTGGGCTCCGGGCGCGAGCTGCTCGACGGCGTCGACTATCTCACGCGGCAGAATGCGGATCCGGGCAGTCCCTTCCACAATGCACTCGACACCGATTCCATTGGCGCGATGGGTCATTCGCAAGGCGCGTCCGGTGCGCTCAACGCCCTGGCGCGTTCGGGTGGACGGATCAAGACGGCGGTCACCATCGAGCTCGTCGGTCAGCTGATCTGCTCGGCGATTCCACTCGCCACACAACTCCGAGCCCCGGAGGACTGCGCCGACCCGCGCACGCTCACGTCCGGCTCGGTCTTCTATCTCAATGGCTCGGCGGATCCGATTGCACAATCCGCCCAGCCGATTTCACCGCAGGTCGCCGGTCTGCAATCCGCCCAGGCTTATTACGACGCCACGCCGGATTCGGTGATCAAGGCCCGGGCGAGCCTCAATGGCACCAGCCATAACGACATTCAAGGCCAACCGGCTTGCGATGCCGGGCAGAACGATTGCGTGAATGGCGTGTACGGATTCCTCGGCTACCCCACCGCCTGGTTCGTGGATCAGCTGAGCCACGATCAGCGTGCCCACGCCGCGTTCGTCTCCGGGAGCGGGGAACTGTTCTCGGAGAACACCAACTGGAGCAATCAGCAGTCGAACATCACGCGGTGATCCTGGCGCACGGCGTACTGCTGTTGGCCTGGCGCGCACCGCCGGCCGGATGCGGCCGTGGCCGGGCGCGCGGGCGGCAATGATCGCCCCGTGCAGGACAATGAGTTTCATGCGGACTATGTGATCGTCGGCGCGGGCACGGCCGGGCCGGTGCTGGCGCGACGGTTGCTCGATCGCACCGATGCGACAGTGCTCGTACTGGAGGCGGGCGGACCGGCTACCAACCCGGCGATCCACGACCCGATGCGGATGCACGAGCTATGGCATTCGGCCGAGGATTGGGACTATCACACTGTCGCACAACGGAATGCGGCCGGACGCCGGCTGCATGTGCCACGCGGCCGGGTGCTCGGCGGGTCACACGCACTCAACGCCACCATCTACGTGCGCGGGAATCCGGCCGATTACGACGGCTGGGCCGAGCTCGGCAATACCGGATGGTCCTGGCGCGACGTCGAGCCGCTGTTCCAGCGCATCGAGCGATACGACCGCGCAGGCTCGGAAAACAGCGGAATACTCGACATACTCAGCAAATACGATCCCGATCCGGTGCAGCAGGCCATTCTGTCGGCCGCACACGAGTCCGGAATCCCCGGCAACCCGGATTACAACAGCCGCGTGCAAGACGGGGCGTCGGCGGTCCACCTCACCATCCGCGACGGCCTCCGGATCACCACGGCGAACGCCTATCTCGGTCCGGTCGCCGGCCATCCGCGGCTGACCGTGCGGACCGGCGTGGAGGTTCATCGATTGGACATCCACCACGGCCGGGCGCGCGGAGTGACCGGGGTGATCGATGGCCGCCCATTCCGGGCGTCGGCCGAGGCCGAGGTGGTGCTGGCGGCCGGCGCCATCGGTACGCCCGCACTACTGCTGCGGTCCGGTATCGGACCCGCGGATGAACTGCGAGCCATCGGCATTCGTCCGATCGCCGACCTGCGGGGCGTCGGGCGCGAGCTGCACGATCACTGGCTGGTCCCGGTGATCTACTCGGCACGCCGGCAAATCACCCACACACCCGGACTGCCGCACGCGCAGACGCAGATCTTCTGGCGCAGCGAACCCGGCCTGCCCACGCCCGACTTGCAGCCATTGCACTTCAGCGTGCCATTGTACGAATCGTGGATGTCCGGTCCCGCCAATGGTTTCTCGCTCATGGCAGGACTGATCCGTCCCGTGAGCACGGGCCGCATCACCCTGGCCGGCGCGGAAGGCCCGCCGCTGATCGACCCGAACGTGCTCGCCGAACCCGCGGATCTCCACCGACTCGCAGCGGCCGTACAGCTGTGCCGCCAGGTGGGAAGCGCTCCCGCACTGCGAGATTGGGGAGCAATCGAACTGTATCCAGGCCCGGACATCCACGATGACGCATCGTTGCACGGCTACATCCGGCACACGGTCGTCACCTACCACCACGCCTCCGGGACCTGCCGAATGGGAGTCGATGCCGGAGCGGTGGTCGACCCGGCATTGCGGGTCCGCGCGATCGAGGCGCTACGAGTCGTGGATGCCTCGATAATGCCACGCATCCCCACCGGAAACACCAATGCCCCAACCATTCTCATCGCGGAACGAGCCGCAGACCTGATGGCCCCGGAGTAGTCCCGTTACCCCTGAGTTGCCTTGGGCATCAGGAGATCTTGCGGCGGTAGGTGATCATGGCGAAGACGTACGCGACGATGAGGATGCCGATACACCAGGCCAGGGCGATCCAGATGCCGGTACCGAGGGGCTGCTGCGTGAACAGGGACTCGGCTACGCCGAGATTGCTCGCAGGCTGGCACGATCGACCTCTACGATCAGCCGCGAGGTCGGCCGTAACGGCGGCCGGGCGGGCTACGTTCCGGACAAGGCTCATCGATCGACGAAACGACGTGCGCACCAACGCAAACCAGGTACGGAACCTTCGGTGCTCGCACCGCGCCGCTTGGAAACCGTTCGCGCGGTCGAAGATCGGATGGCCGCGACCCTGATCGGTACCGGACTGCCCCGCATGTCGGCGAGAGTGCTTGCCGCCCTGCTCACCACCGACGACACCGGGATGAGTGCGGCAGAGCTGGGGCGACAGCTGCGAGTGAGCTCGGCGTCGGTTTCCAAATCGGTCGGCTATCTCGAAGGAGAAGGGGTGATCCGCCGGGAGCGGATCCCCCAGCGACGAGTCGAACGCTACGTCGTCGACCCCGACGCATGGTTCCAGGCGATCCTCGCCAGTGCCCAGCGAAACCATCAACTCGCCGACAGCGCTCGCCGGGGATCCGACCTCCTCGGCCGCACCACACCGGCCGGCGCCCGTCTCCACGCACTGAGCCGATTCCACCAGCAACTCACCAACGACATCATCGAGCGGGCTCGGCACTGGCGGCCGGTATTGACCGAACTACTCCCGGAGGCATCGGCTCCTCGTATGTGAGTGTCCCGGTGGGCTCGACACGTAGCGGGAGCCGGCCCGCGGATCGCTAGGGTGCCATGGCCGCGCGGACGGCGGCGGTGTCGGTGAACTGTTCGAAGCGCTGGACTTTGCTGTTTTCCAGACGCCAGACGTGGACGAATCTGGCGGTCATCTTGGTGGCGGTGGCGCGGTAGACGCCGGAGTAGGTGCCTATGCCGATCACGATGCCGTCACCTGCGCCTACTACCTCGTCGACGGTGGCCGTGTAGCCGTCCCATTCGGCGGCCAATCGGCCGAAGACATTGTCCCGCACGGCTTCCGGTCCGATGTAGGTGCCCGCGTAGGGGAAGCCGGCCATCTCGGTCCAGGCCACGTCGGTGGCGAGGGGGGCCAGCATGCCGACCAGGTCCCCGCGGTCGGAGGCGAGATAGTGCGCCCGAATGACTTCGAGGTCACTGTTATTGCTCACGGATCATCCTTTGCGATCGAGTCGGTTAGGTCGGCTGGCCGTCGTCGGGATACTGCACGCGGCCCAGGGCGGTGATATGGGCGCCGCCGGGCGCATTCCGTACCGCGCCGTCGTCGGCGAGGCCGAAGAAGCGGCCGGTGGAGCGCATCGCGTCCAGGTTGTAGAGCCAGGTGGCGGCGACGGGGATCAGGAATTCGCGGAAAGTGAAGATGTACAGGTTCGGTGCGAGTTTCCAGGTGGTGGCCAGGTCTACATCGCCGTGGCCGCGTTGCTCGCCGATGAGGCATTGCCAGCAATAGCGTTCCGAGCTCAGATATACATGCTCGTAGAGGTGGTTCGGGCTGTAGCGGTACACGGCGCGCCAGCCGATCAGGTCGCGGGTCGGGCCCGGGACTTCGCCGCTCGGACGACCCACGCCGCCGATATCGATTGTGCCCGGGAAGAATTCCTGCGAGACCCGTGGTACGCCCGGGGTGGGCTCGGCGGCAATAGTCGAGACGACGGTGATGGTGCGCGCTGTCGGGAGGTGGACCGCGGTCACCTCCGAGACGCGCGGGCGGTCGGCGAAGGTGCGGGCGAGGAAGTACACGCCGTCCGCGACCTCGACCGCCTCGTACCAGTCTGTGCCGGAGGCGGATCCGCTGGTCCAGTCGACCCGGTCGGCGGTGCGGAACCGTAGATCGGTGGGTGCGCCGCCGGATCGTTCCAGCAGCCAGCGCTGTCCGATGAGCCCGTCGGTGGCGGGCAGCCGGTTGGTGTCGATGCCGGCCGCGAAATCGTCCAGGGCCTTCCATTCCGCGGGGACCGCGGCATTCGTGTTCATTCGATGTCCTCGAAGGCGAGTGTCGGGAGGTCGACGGCGGCGGCGCCGCAGTCGGCGACCACCACCGATCCGGTCATGGCCGCGGAATCGTCCGACAGCAGGAAGGCGACGATCCCGGCGATCTCCTCCGGCTCGGCGGGCCGCCCCAACGGCGTGTCCTTGGTGGCCAGCGCGTAGGCGTCGGCCCGGTCGAATCCGCGCGCGGCGGCGAGCACGTCCATCTGCTCGTCGGCCATGGCGGTGCGAACCCAGCCGGGGCACAAGGCATTCACGCGTACGCCGTATTTGCCGTAGTCGCGGGCCAGGGACCGGGTGAGGCCGATCAGCGCATGTTTGGTCGTGACGTAGCCGGCCACCGCCGGTCCGGCGAACAGACCGGCCAGCGAGGACACCACGACCACCGATCCCCCGCGCACGCGCAGACTCGGCAGGGCCTCGCGCACGGTCACGAACGCACTGGTCAAGTTGCTGTCCAGGCTCTGCCGCCAGGCGTCGTCGCCGGTGTCGGAGACCGTTCCGAGCCCGTGACCACCCGCACCGGTCACCACCATGTCCAGCCGTCCGAACGAATCGATCGCCTGGGCGACCATGCGGCGCACGGCTTCCGGGTCGGCCGCGTCGCCCGCGACGGCGCGCGCTTCCTCACCCAATTCCTCGGCCAGCGCCTGCAGCGGTTCGGCTCGGCGGCCGCACAGTACGACGGCGGATCCCTCGGCGACCAGTCGTCGCGCGGCGGCCGCGCCGATACCCGTGCCGCCCCCGGTGATCAGAGCTACTCGGCCCGCGAGCCGTTTCGTCATATCCACGCGTGCACCGTAGGCCCGCCGGCACGGCGAAACCGGCCGGTGGCGGCGGTCGGGGTCGGGCCGGACAAGGACTGTGCACGCACGGACAAGTGCTCGCGCCCTCCGGTGCCGGAAGCTGATCGGACACCTTGGACGAACAGGAATTCCCGTGACAGCCAACGACATCGAACGGGCCGGCGCGTCGGCCCGGCAACCCCCTCCGACGTCCGGCGGCGCCCGACTCACCCTGGCCCTGCGGCGGATCAACCCGGCAGTCCGGCGGCTGACCCAGGCCGAATCCAATAGCGCGCTGCTGGCGACGATCGCCCTGGTCATTCTGATCGGCGTACTGCACCGGGACTTCTTCAGCCCCGGGCAGATCCGGGACATGCTGCAGAGTTCGGTGTACGTCGGACTGCTCGCGGCGGGCATGTCCTTCCTGCTGGCCATGCGTGAGATCGATCTGTCGGTCGGCGCCATGTTCGGGCTGACGCTGATCACCTCGGCGGTGCTGATCCGCAATGGCATGAATCCGTGGCTGGCGGTCGGCGCGGGAATAGTGCTGGGCGCGTTCCTGGGACTGATCAACGCACTCGTGGTGCAGTTCATCGCGATTCCGGCGATCGTGGCGACGCTGGCCACCATGCAGGTGTTCCGAGGACTGGCCGTGGCGTGGAGCAATGGCCAGCAGGTCAGCGGATTGCCCTTGCACAGTTCGTTTTTCACGGTGGTCGGCGGGAACTTCCTCGGGCTGCCGGTCAGCGTATGGATCCTGATCGCGGTGACGGTGCTGCTGACCGCGGTCCTGCGGTTGACACCGTTCGGATTCCGGGTTCGATCCATCGGATCCAATCCGGAGGCCGCGACGTTTTCCGGCATCTCCCAGCCGTGGACGCGGATGCGGGTCATGGTGTGCGTGGGCGCGCTGTGCGGGCTGGCCGGCGCACTCGGGCTGGCGTTCTTCGGTTCCGGCGACCCGAATGTCGGCACCGGCTTCGAATTGCAGGCCATCGCGGCGGCCGTCATCGGCGGCACTCCGCTGCGCGGCGGTAGTGCGACCGTGGTCGGTGCGGTGGTGGGCGCCGTACTGCTGAGTGTGGTCTCCAGTGGCCTGGTCTATTTCGATATTCCGGTGAACTGGAGTTCCTTCGCCAGCGGTCTCGTGGTGCTGGTGGCGGTGGCCATCGACAGTCTGCTGCGCAGCAGGCGGCGGGCACGCAATGCCCGATTCGGCCTGTAGGGGAACGGATTCCGATGAACATGCTGGAAGCCAGTGGGATCGGCAAGACCTACGGCGGCGTGGTGGCGCTGCGCGATGCGCGGCTCAGCGTGCGCGCCGGGTCGGTGCATGCGCTGCTCGGGGAGAACGGCGCGGGCAAGTCGACCCTGATCAAGGTGATCACGGGTGCGGTGGCGCCGGATCGGGGCGCCCTGCTGCTGGAGGGGCGGGCGGTGTCGTTCAACTCCACGGCGCGAGCGGCCGCGCAGGGCGTCGCGGTGGTCTCCCAGGAGTTGAATCTGTTTCCCGATCTGGATGTGCTGGCCAACCTGTACACCATGCGGGAGCCGACGCGGGGACCGTTCCTGAATCGCACCGCCATGGCCGCGGCGGCCCGGCCGGTGCTCGCGGAGCTCGGCGTGGAAGTCGATCTGCGACAGCCGCTGAGCAGTCTCTCGCTGGCGCAGCGGCAGTTGATCGAGATCGCGAAGGCCCTGCTCACGCAGCCCCGCGTGCTCATCCTTGATGAGCCGACCTCGGCGCTGGACGAGGCCGGAAGTCGGCGGCTGCTCGATATTCTGCGATCCCTGCGCGAGCGCCGGGTGGCGGTCGTCTTCGTCTCGCACATCCTCGAAGAGGTGATGGCGCTGTGCGATGAGATCAGCGTGCTGCGCGACGGGAGCACCGTGCTGAACGGCATCCCGCGCGCCGAGCTGGGTATCGCGCAGGTGGTCGAGGCCATGCTCGGCGACCGCGCGGACCCCGCACCGCCCGCGGTCTCCGAAACCATTGCCGCACCGTCGAATACCGAGGCGAGTGTGACATTGGAGCTCAGCGAGGTCGAGGTTCCGGATCGGCTGCACAGCGTGAGCCTCACGGCCACGCCCGGCGAGGTGATCGGCATAGCCGGGCTGGCCGGTTCGGGGCATACCGCGATCCTGGAAGTGATTGCCGGACTTCGCACGCCGAGTGCCGGATGGGTCACATTGCCCGGCGGGCGGGCGGCGCCGCGCTCGCTGCGGGCGGCGATCGATGCGGGCGTGGCGCTGGTGTCCGGGGATCGCCGCAGGCTCGGGCTGATGCTCGACAAGCCGTTGTGGGAGAACCTGGCCCAGGTGAGTGCGGTGGCGCTCGGGCGCGAGGGTCCGATACTGCGGCCGGGCCGAATGCGGGAACGAGCACGGGAGCTGGTGACGCGGTTGCGAATTCGCGCCGAGAGCGTCGATACCGTCGCGGGGTTGCTGTCCGGCGGGAATCAGCAGAAGGCGGTGCTCGCCAAATGGCTTGCCTCCGAGCCGACCGTGCTGTTGCTCGACGATCCCACCCGCGGGGTCGATGTGGGCGGTAAGGAGGAGATCCACGCACTGTTGCGGGCGGTCTCCGGGACGGCGATCGTCCTGCTGTGCTCCACCGATCTGGATGAGCTCGCGGCACTGTGCGATCGGGTGCTGGTGCTGTATCGGGGCCGAGTGTGCGCCACGCTCTCCGGGGATCGGATCGATCAGCACGCACTGCTGCGGGCGATGAATACGGGCAGCGAATAGGGGCAGCCATCGCACGAAACATCCGATGTCAGCTACGAAATCATATATGATGAGTGCCGTTCGACACCCGTGCCTCAGTATCGAGGAGCGACACAATGTCAACGGCAATTCCGTGTCTGCCATCGACAATTCAGCCGGCGGACCGCTTCGAAGCCTTCCGCGAATCGGTCTCCAATACCTTTGTGCCACTACAGGTGGAGCGAGTCACCGCGCAGCCCTTCGACGGCTGGCTGCGCAGCGTCGACCTCGGCGCCCTGAAGGTGACCGGGGTCGGCGCCACCCCGCACCGGGTACGGCGCACCCCGACCCTCATCGCCCGCTCGGATCCCGAGTACTACAAGCTCGGCGTGCAACTGCAAGGCCGTTGCACCCTCTCCCAAGCGGGACGCGAAACCTGCTTGACAGCAGGCGATTCCGCCATCTACGACACCAGCCGCCCGTACACCATGACCTTCGACGGGCCGTACCGGCAACTGGTGGTCATGTTCCCGCGCCCCCTGCTCTGCCTCCCGGACGACCGCATCCGGGCCATCACCGCGCGGCGGGTGCCCGGCGATCAGGGCCTGGGCGCGCTGCTCCACGTGCTGGTTCGCGAAATCGCCTACCGCCTCGACGAATTGACCGAGCGAACCGATATCCGGCTCGCCGACACCATCGTGAACCTGGTGGCCACGGTCTACGCCGAACAACTCGACGGCGGCACCCCGGGCCACGCGGCCGGCCGTAAACCGCTGATGTCGAAGGTGGTGTCCTACATCGAACGCCATCTCGACGCGGCGGAGCTGACCCCCAAGCGCATTGCCGACGAGAACCACATCTCCACCCGGTACCTGCACAAGCTGTTCCACGAGGAATCGGCCACGGTCACCAGCTGGATCCGCACCCGCCGGCTCGAACACTGCCGGCGCGAGCTGCGCGATCCGGCCCGGCGGGACCGGTCCATCGGTGTGATCGCCGCGCATTGGGGTTTCGCCGATCCCGCCAATTTCAGCCGGGTCTTCCGCAATGCCTACGGCATCAGCCCGCGCGAATACCGCGCCGCCACCGATGATTACTCGGCCGAAAAGACCTCGCGTCCTTGAAAGTATGTCGCGAGCACCCGGGTCTCGTGGATCTCGGTGACGTCGATCTCGAACAGATTCCGGTCCAGCACCACGAAATCCGCGTGCTTGCCGAGCTCGATGCTGCCGGCCACGCCGCCCAGTCCCATGGCGGTGGCGGGCGCCAGGGTGAACGCCCGCAACGCCTGCGGAAGCGACAGCCCCTGATCGGGATTCAACGCACGGCCCGCACGGTTACCCGGTGCGCGGCGGGTGATCATCGTTTCCAGGCCGGTCCACGGGTCCAGTGTCGGCAGTGCACAGGGCCAATCGGAACCGGCCGCCACTTCGGCTCCGCCGCGGAGCAGGTCGGCCAGTGGCCAGGCGGCGTCCTGATAGCCCGGGGGCAGCTGTTTTCCATTGCTGTCCTGCATGATGCCGGGATACCAGATGAATGGTGAGGCATCGGCCACCACGCCCAGATCGGCGAATCGCGCGATATCGGACGGGTGCACGTGCTCGGTGTGCGCGATCTGGAAACGCGGCCCACTGCCGTACCGGTAGCGCAGTACGGCGATGGCGTCCAGCGCCCGCCGGACGGCCGCGTCGCCGGTGGCGTGAATCTTCGCGCCCCGACCGGCCGTGACCGCGTGCTCCAGGGTCTCGACGAGTTCCGCAGGGGTGTAGAGGCATTCGCCGCTGTGGTGCGCACAGCCGGTGGACGGGTACGGGGTGAGCAGTGCCGAGGTCCGGGCCATCGGGACGCCGTCGAGCACCACCTTCACGAAATCCGGACGCACCAGCGGTGAGCGGTAGCCCTCCGACGCGGCGATCAATTCGGCTCCGGCGGTGCCGGATTCGAGGAACTCTCGCATCGGGGTGGAGGTGACGACCCGCAGGGTCAGATCACCGTCGCGTTCCAGCCGCGCCAGCGCCCGCAGGGCCGGTTCCATGGTGGCCGCCTCCTGCACCGCGGTGATGCCGGATCGATTGCACAGCGCGGCTGCGGAGCGCAGCGAAATCCGGTCTCGTTCGGCGGGATCGGCGACACTTCGAGCGAATGCGGCTTCCGCGTGCCGGGAGGCCTGTTCCCGCAGGACACCCGTCGCCCGGCCTGCCGCGTCGCGGACGTAGGAACCGCCGGCGGGATCCGGCGTCCGCGGCCCGACTCCGATGGCGGCCAGCGTCGCCGAACTCACCCACCGGTTGTGCATGGAGTCATCGCGCAGCAGTACCGGCCGCCCACCGGCGGCGGCGTCCAGCCGGGCCAATGCGTGCGGCGTGGCGATATCGTCCATGACCGTACTGCCGACGATGCCGCCGACCACCCACTCCCCCGGCGGGAGTTGCCCGGAGCGCACCGCGACCGCCGCGTAAATGTCCTCCGCGGTATGGTCCGGCCCCAGCAGCAGCTCCCAAGCCTGTTGCGCGCCACCGATTCCCAGATGGATGTGCACATCGCAGAGGCCGGGCAGGATCATCCGGCCGCCCGCGTCGACGACCCGGGTGCCCGGACCGATCCGGACCGGCGCGCCCGCGGCGCCGCCGACGGCGCGGAAGCAGCCGTGGGCCACGGTGAAGCCTTCGGCCCACGGCTGTTTCGGATCACCGGTGTACACCCCGGCATTGCGGACGACGAGGTCGGCGACGGACATTGTTCGGTTCCTCCGGGATATCGTGGTGCTCGAGGCTCAGTTCGCGGCGGACAACGGTTGCAGGTATTTGCCCGGGTCGGCCAGTTGCTGCGCCACCACCTGGTCGAACCACTGTTTGCGGGACGCCTCGCTCTGCTGGCGGGCGGTGATCCGGTCGATATTGGCGGAGTTGATGATCAGGCCGCCGGGATTCCACCAGCCCTGTGGCAGCGCCTTACCCGTGCGCGCGTGCTCGGCCAGCAGGCGTACCGCGATATAGCCCTTGAGCCAGTGTTCGGGCGAGGCCAGGGCGGCGACGTACCCGTCCTTCACCGCCACCAGCGCCTGGGCGTCGGGATCGCAGGAGCCGACCAGGTATCGATGCCCGCTGTTCTTCTGGATCAAGGCCAGGGACACCGCGTCGGACGCGCCCGCGCCCAGGAAGGCGATGGCGTCCGGATGCGCCTTGACGATGTTGTTCCACTTGGTGAAGTTGTCCACCGGCTCCGAACCGGAGTCGTAGGGGCCGAGCACCGTCAGTGTCGACCGCTGCTCGCGCAGCAGGGCCTTCATCCCGTCCAGCCGCTGTTGCAGCAGGTCCAGGCCGGGAATGTCGTCGCCGAGGACTACCTCGCCCGTCGCGCCGACGGGGATCTGCTTGATGATCTCGGTGGCGAGGCTGCGGCCCAGATCGGTATTGCTGTTGCCGACGAACAGTCCCACCCCGGTGTCGGCGGGTGCGGCCGTATCCACCGCCACCACGGGCACTTTCGCGTCCGCGGCCTGCTGGAGCGGGCGGGTGAACAGGTCCGGCGTCAGCGTCTCCATGGCGATGCCGTCACGGGAGGTGCGGATCGCGGCCTGCAGCTGCGAAACCTCTTGCGGGCCATTGATGCTCGGCGGGGCGTTCTCGGTCAGATCCACATTCCCGGAGTCGGCGGCGGCCGCCTTCGCGCCGAAGGCCATCTCCTGGAAGGGATTCTGAGAGGTGGTCGAGTAGATGAAGGCCAGGTGGATCCGGCCGCCGCCGCCCACGGCGCCGCAACCCATCACCAGCAGCATGATCGCGAGCGCTATCGCCCAGGGCAGCAGTCTCGGGAGCAGCGGTCTCTTCGGATGGTTCATATCCACTCTTCCTCACGCCGTCGTCGGCCTTACGACCAGCTTCCGGCAGCGGGAGCGCGCGAGGTTGTCCGTGGGTGCACAGTCCTTGTCCGCCAGAACCCCGTGCCGCCGTGGGGTTTCCGGGCGCTGCGCGGGACGGCCACTGTGGGGTCAGGTCCGGTCGCCCCGGACCCCGATCGAGAGGACACCATGCAGCTGCGCTCCGACCCGTCCCGCATCCGCGGGTCGATAGCACCACTGTTCACGCCCTTCACCGAAGACGGTGCGGTGGACCATGATTCGTTGCGGGCCATGGTCCGCTGGCAGATCGCCAATGGGTCCCGTGGCGTGTCCATCGGCGGTTCGACCGGGGAACCCGGCGCGCAGTCCGGCGACGAGCGGGCAGCGGCGATCCGGACCGTCGCCGCGGAGGCCGGCGATCGAGTCGCGTTCCTGCCCGGCACCGGCTCGGCCGCACTGCCCGAGACCCTCGAGCTGACCGGCATCGCCCAGGACGCGGGCGCCGACGCGGTGCTCGTCGTCACGCCGTACTACGCACGGCCCACTCAGGAGGGCCTCTACAACTGGTATTCCACTGTGGCCCAGGAGTTTCCGGAACTGCCGATCATCGCCTACAACGTGCCGACGCGCACCGCGGTGGATCTCGCACCCGAGACGTTCGCGCGGCTCTACCGCGACCACGACAATATCGTCGGCATCAAGGAGACCACCAAGGACTTCGAGCACTTCTCGCGGGTCATGCACCTGTGTGGCAAGGACGTGCTCATGTGGTCGGGGATCGAATTGCTGTGCCTGCCGTTGATCGCGCTCGGCGGAACCGGATTCGTCTCGGCGCTGGCCAATATCGCGCCGGCGGCGGTTGCCCAGCTGTACGAGGCGGCGAGCGCGGGCGATTGGGAACGCGCCCGGGAACTGCACTACGGCGTGCATCCGCTGGTGGATCTGCTGTTCGTGGAGACCAATCCGGCCCCGGCGAAATGGCTGATGGCCGAGCGCGGCCTGATCCGCGCGGGACAGGTGCGGCCGCCCCTGGTCCCGCTCACCGACCAGGGGCGGGTGCGCGTGCGGGAGTTGGCGGAACAGGGCGGGAAGTACTTGACTCCCGTACCGGAGCAGCCTGCCGTCGTCTCGGAGCAGGGGTTGGCATGAATATCCCCGAGCGACTACGGCATTACATCGACGGGCGACTCACCGATTCGGCCGACGGCGCGACCTTCGAGGTGCTGGCCCCGGCCACCAACGCGGTCTATCGGACCGCCGCCGCGGGCGGACCGGCCGATATCGAGGCGGCGGTGACCGCCGCGCGGCGCGCCTTCGACACCGGGCCCTGGCCGCGGCTGGCCGACCGGGAGCGCGCCCGCATTCTCGTGCGGATCGCCGACGGCGTCGAGGCCCGCGACCGGGAACTGGCGAGCATGGAATCCTTCGATACCGGCCTGCCCATCACGCAGGCGACCGGGCAGGCGCGCCGGGCCGCGGAGAACTTCCGGTTCTTCGCCGATCTGATCGTCGCCCGTTCCGACCAGGCGTACAAGGTGCCGGGCAGGCAGCTCAACTACGTCAATCGCAAGCCGGTGGGTGTCGCGGGGCTGATCACGCCGTGGAACACGCCCTTCATGCTGGAATCCTGGAAACTCGCTCCGGCCTTGGCATCCGGGTGCACCGTGGTGCTCAAGCCCGCGGAGTTCACGCCGCTGAGCGCCTCGCTGTGGGCCGATATCCTCGCCGGGGCGGGCCTGCCGGATGGGGTGTTCAACCTGGTCAACGGTATCGGTGAGGTCGCCGGGGACGCGTTGGTGAAACACCCGGCGGTGAACCTGATCTCGTTCACCGGCGAGACCACCACCGGTCGGCTCATCTACCGCAATGCCTCCTCGCACCTCAAGGCGCTGTCCATGGAGCTGGGAGGGAAGTCGCCGGCCCTCGTCTTCGCCGACGCCGATCTGGATGCGGCGCTGGACTCCACGCTGTTCGGGGTGTTCTCGCTCAATGGCGAGCGCTGCACCGCATCCTCGCGGATCCTCGTCGAGCAGTCCGTCTACGACGAATTCGTGACCCGGTTCGCGGCCCGCGCCGAGGCCATCAAGGTCGGTGACCCGGCCGATCCGGCCACCGAGATCGGCGCGCTCGTACATCCCGAACACTACGAGCGGGTCATGGGCTACGTCGATATCGGCAGGGGCGAAGCGAAACTCGTCGCCGGCGGCGCGCGACCCGAGCACCTTCCGGCCGGAAACTACCTGTCCCCCACCGTCTTCGCCGATGTGCCCGTCACCGCACGCATTTTCCAGGAGGAGATCTTCGGACCGGTGGCCGCACTCACGCCGTTCCGCACCGAGGATGAGGCGGTCGAACTCGCCAATGCGGTGAAATACGGCCTGGCAGGCTATGTCTGGACCAATGACCTGCGCCGCGCGCACCGGGTCGCGGACCGCCTCGACGCCGGCATGGTCTGGATCAACTCACACAATGTGCGCGATCTGCGTTCACCGTTCGGCGGTGTGAAGGCGTCCGGGCTCGGGCACGAGGGCGGCTACCGGTCCCTCGACTTCTACACCGGGGAACAGGCCGTGCACGTCACCCTCGGCGATGTGCACACCGCGCGCTTCGGCGCGGGTGGTTACGACGAACGCGATCCGTACTTCTCTGCAGCAAGGAGGCCGTAGTGGTCCCGACCGTGCCCGCCAACCCGCCCGATATCGTCCGGTGCGCCTATCTCGAACTCGTGGTCACGGATCTCGCCGCCGCGCGCGAGTTCTATGTCGACATCCTCGGATTGGTGGTCACCGAGGAGACCTCCGAGTGCATACACCTGCGCGCACTCGAGGAGTTCATCCATCACAACCTGGTGCTGCGCAGGGGCTCCCGGCCCGCGGTCGCCGCATTCGGCTTCCGGTTGCGTGCGCCCGGCGAACTCGACCGGGCCGAAGCCTATTACCGGGCCCTGGGCTGCGACGTGCGCCGCGAACCCGCCGGATTCCGCACCGGCGTAGGCGAACTCGTCCGAGTGCTCGACCCGCTCGGCTTTCCCTACGAATTCTTCTACGACGTCGCGCATGTCCCCCGCTTGGCGTGGAACTACGAAATGCACGGCGCGGGCGCGCTGGTGCGGCTGGACCATTTCAATCAGGTCTGCCCGGATGTCACCGCGGGCGGCCGCTATCTGGAGAACCTCGGGTTCAAACGCACCGAGGACATCCGCGACGAAGACGGCGTCACCTATGCCGCCTGGTTCGCCCGCAAGGACACCGTGCACGACACGGCGCTCACCGCCGGTGCGGGCCCGCGCATGCACCACATCGCCTTCAATACCCATGAGCGGCACAACATCCTGTACATCTGCGACAAACTGGGCGCGCTCCGACGCTCGGACGCCATCGAACGCGGCCCCGGCCGGCACGGGGTATCCAACGCCTTCTACCTGTACCTCCGCGATCCCGACGGCCATCGCATCGAGATCTACACCCAGGACTACTACACCGGCGACCCGGACAACCCGGTGGTGACCTGGGACGTACGCGACAATCAGCGCCGCGACTGGTGGGGGCACGCGGTGGTCCCCAGCTGGTACACCGACGCCTCCCCCGTGCTGGACCTCGACGGCAGACCGGTGCCCGTGACCGAGAGCGCCGAGCCCCGTGAAATGGACGTGGCCATCGGCGCGGACGGCTTCTCCTACGCCCGGAAAGGCGACACCACAGCCGGATTCAAGGCCGGGACCCAACTCTGAGCGTGCCACTGGCTGCGGGCGGCCGGGGCATGAGGGGCCCGGCCGCACGCCTCGGTGTCAGTAGCCGTAATGCAGCCACACCGATTTGATCTCGGTGTAGGCGTCGATCGCCCACGGACCCATCTCCCGGCCCCACCCCGAGGCTTTGTACCCGCCCCACGGCGCGGCCATATCCGGGACCGGCGGCATGTTCACGAATATCGCGCCGGCCCGGATGCCGTCGGCCAGCCGGTGCGCCGTCTTGATATCCCGGGTCCAGACAGTCGCGGCCAGACCGTATTCGGTGTCATTGGCGCGCGTGATGAGATGGTCGAGTTCGTCACCGTCGGAGTAGGCGGTCACCGCGAGAACCGGTCCGAAGATCTCCTCGTGCATTATCGCCATATCGTCGCTCACGCCGGTGAACAGCGTCGGCGCGAAAAAGTAACCCGCACCGACACTTTCGACGCGCTCACCGCCCGTCACGAGTTCCGCGCCCTGTCCACGGCCCACCGCGACCAGCCGCTCCACGTGCCCGAGATGCTTCTGGGACACCAGCGGGCCGAGGTCGGTCGACTCGTCGAGGCCCGCGCCGAGCCGCAGCCCGGCCAGCCCCTGTGCCAGCTTGTCGACGAACTCGGCCTCGCGCTTGTGATCGACATAGAAGCGCGTGTAGGCGGCGCACACCTGCCCCGAATTCATGGTCGCGCCGGCCAGATTCCCGGCTACCGCGCCGTCGATATCGGCATCGGCCGCAATCACGCTGGGCGCCTTGCCGCCGAGCTCGAGGGTGAGCCGCTTCAGGTTGGATTCCGCACTGGCCGTGGTGATCAGCTTGCCGACCGCCGTGGAGCCGGTATACGACACGTGGTCGACGCCCGGGTGCGCGCACAACAGCGCACCGACCGCGCCGTCGCCGGTCACCAGGTTCACCACGCCGCGCGGCACGCCCGCCCGCTCGATGAGTTCGACCAACCGGATCGCGGTCAGTGGGGTGACCTCGCTGGGCTTGATGATCACCGTATTGCCGGTGGCCAAGGCGGGAGCCAACTTCCACGCCAGGATCATCAGCGGGAAGTTCCAGGGTGTGATCAACGCATTGACGCCGACCGGTTCCCGGCGGGTGTAGTGCAGGGTATCGGGATAGGAGATCGGGTTGGTGGTGCCCTGGATCTTGGTGACCCAGCCCGCGTAATAGCGGCAGTGTTCGGCCGCACCGGTCACGCTGACCGCGCGGGCGATGCCGATCGGCTGGCCTTGATCCCTCGTCTCCAACCGGGCCAGCTCTTCGTGGTGCTCCTCGATCAAGGTGGCGATACGGAACAGCAGAGCGGCGCGCTGAATGGGCAGCAGTCCAGCCCATTCGGGTGCGGTGAGCGCGCGGCGGGCCGCGGCCACGGCGGCGTCGACGTCGGCCGCGGCGGCGGTGGCGACCTCGTCGATCACCTGGGCGGTGGCGGGATCACGCGTCGGAATCGGTTCACCGCCACCGGTGATCCACGCTCCGTCGATGTACAAGCGGGTGGGCATGCGGGGTCTCCTGCCAGTGGTCGGATCGATGATTCTGGAGTCTGCCGCCATCCGGCTACCGCGACTTGTCCACCTGTGCACAGGATTTGGCCGTGTGCGCCCACCCGCTCAGCCACGCTTTGTCGTGTACAAGATTGTATATAATCGGCATCATGACTGATCAGGTCGCTGCGTCCGAGTTCGATCCGGCCGGCGCGGACCGCCCGGGCAAAGTGATCGCCGTCCACCTCAACTACCCCAGCCGCATTGCACAGCGCGAACGCGCACCCGAACAGCCGTCGTACTTCCTGAAGCCGAGCACCTCGGTCGCGGCCGGTGGTGGCATTGTCGAACGGCCGACGGGCACCGAACTTCTCGCCTTCGAGGGCGAGATCGCGCTCGTAATCGGCACTGCGGCACGCAATGTCGACCGGGACGCGGCCTGGTCGCACGTCTCCGGCATTACCGCGGCCAATGACTTCGGCGTCTACGAACTCCGGTACGCGGACAAAGGATCGAACCTGCGCGCCAAGGGCGGGGACGGTTTCACCCCGCTCGGTCCCGCCCTCATCGACGCGGCCGCCATCGATCCGGCCGCGCTGCGCGTGCGCACGTGGGTGGATGGTCTTCTCGTACAAGAGGATCGGACCGATGGGCTGGCATTTCCGTTCGATCAGCTGATCGCGGATCTGTCCGAACTGATCACGCTGGAACCGGGTGATGTCATTCTCACGGGCACTCCCGCCGGGTCGAGTGTCGTCGAGCCCGGCCGGAGCGTCGAGGTCGAAGTGGATGCGCCAGACGCGCCGGGATGCCCGTCGTCCGGCCGCCTGGTCACCCGGGTCGTCCAGGGCGTCAGCGCACCGGGCCGCAATGGCGCCGGGCCGAAAGTCGATGACCGGCAACGGATCGAGGCGTGGGGCAGCCGCGCGGCGGCCGGGTTGCCACCGGAGCCGGAGTCCTTCGAACTCACCGACGAACTCAGGGCCGAGCTGTTATCGGTGTCGGTGGCGACCCTCAGCGCCCAGCTGCGCAAACACGGTCTCGACACCGTGACCATCGACGGCGCCGCGCCGCTGCGGCCCGGCCAGAAGATGGTCGGTCGCGCGCGAACGCTGCGGTTCGTACCGCATCGGGAGGACCTTTTCGCCTCGCACGGTGGCGGTTTCAATGCCCAGAAGCAGGCCTTCGACGGCCTGCGGCCGGGCGATGTCCTGGTGATCGAGGCGCGCGGCGATGCCAGCAGCGGCACGGTCGGCGATATTCTCGCGCTGCGCGCCCAGGTGCTGGGCGCCGCCGGCATCGTCACCGACGGCGGTGTGCGGGATACGGCGGCCGTGCGCGAGTTGCGAATTCCGGTCTATGCCAAGGGTTCTCACCCGGCCGTCCTCGGGCGGCGGCACGTGCCCTGGGACGTGGATGTGACGGTCGCATGCGGCGGCGCGACCGTGCAGCCCGGCGATGTGATCGTCGGTGACGAGGACGGCGTGCTGGTCATACCGCCGGACTACGCGGCGAAGGTAGTGGCCGCGGCCCGCGCTCAGGAGGATGAGGAATCCTTCATCACCGAGCAGGTGGCGGCGGGCGCATCCGTCGACGGGCTCTATCCGATGAACAGTCGATGGCGGCAACGCTATGCACAGTCCGCAGGTTCGAAGAGGGAGCGCTCATGACCGATCGATCGGCCGCATCCGAACAGCGCGCCAGCAAGTCCGAACGGGCCTATCGTTTTCTCAAGGAGCGCATTGCCGACGGCCGGTACTCCCCCGGATACCGCCTCGTGCTGGACCAGATCGCCAAACAGCTGGACGTCAGCGCCGTCCCGGTCCGCGAGGCGATCCGCCGGCTGGAAGCCGAAGGGCTGGTGGAGTTCGAACGCAATGTCGGGGCTCACGTCGCCATGGTCGACGAGCGCGAATACTTCTACACCATGCAGACTCTGGCGATTCTCGAAGGCTCCGCCACCGCGCTCGCGGCGCCACTGCTGACCGCCGCCGCACTCGGCGAGGCCCGCGCCGTCAATGCTCGGATGGCCGAATGCCTCACCCATTTCGATCCGCACCGCTTCACCGAACTCAATCAGTCCTTCCATCGCGCACTGTTCGCCGCATGCCCCAATCCGCAGATCCTCGATCTGGTGCACCGCGGCTGGAGCCGGCTTGCCGTAATCCGGGATTCCACTTTCGGTTTCGTGCCGGGACGGGCACAGCAATCCGTCGCCGAACACGAGCGGATACTGCAGCTCCTCGCCGACGGCGCCGCACCGCTCGAGATAGAACTCGCCGTGCGCACACACCGCACCGCGACACTCGACGCGCTGCTCAGCCACCAGGCCGAACGTCACATCTGATCGAGCGGGAAAGTGGCGGTCGTGCGCCACCGCAGGCGATCCAGCGGGCCGGAGTCGACCACGCCGTCGAACAGCGCAGCCCGCTCGCTCATACCGCGCAAACCATAGTAAGAGCCATGCGAGCGGCACCCGCGTGAATTCCGATGGCGCTCACATGATGTGAGATGGCATCGTGCAGATCACGGGCAATGGCCTCACGCTCCGCGGTGATCGCCCGTTCCAGCGCGGCCCGCTCCTCGTGCACGCGGCGTTGCGCGCGCAGCTTCAGATCGTCGATGTAGGCGCGTCGAGCGGTGGTGTACCGGCCCACCAACCACGGCACCACGCCGACGCCGACGATCGCGGACAGCACCATGGGCCAATGCCGGGATTGGTAGTCCTGTGTAATGAAGTGCCCGGCACCGACACCCGCGACCAGCACCCCCAGCGTGAGCACGGCAGGCCGCACGGTCAGCCAGGCCCCGGCCCGATACCCGGCGATGAGATAACCGACATCGGCCACCGTCGACACACCGCCGTGCCGAGTAATGAACCACAGGGCCGGCATCCGCACACACACCTGCAGCACCGCGACCCAGCCCGCAGTTCCCGCAGGCGCCGCCAACGCCAGATCGGCCACCACGATCGCCACGAGAAAACCCAGCGTGGCAGCCGGCGCCGCGCCGAACAGCCCGGTGCTGACGAACGTCACGGCATCGGCCGTGGCCACCGTCACCGCGAGCAGCAACGACTGCCAGGCCAGGGACTTGCTGACGTCGAGCACGAGAGCATCGTGCCCGATGAGCGGCCGTGTGTCAGAACGGCGACGGTGCAACGGCTTTCCAGAAGTCGCACTGATGCTCGGCGTCGAAGGAGTCGATGACGACACTGCCGGTCGGGCGCAGCGACATGATGCGGTGATCGGGTCCATAGGCAGGGAACGCGGTGAGACCCGCCGGGTCGGGAGTGCCGGCGACGACGAAACGACTCCAGTACCGGACCATCTGGTCCGACAAGGTCTTCTGGTCGGGCGTCATGACCTGATCGGCGATGGGCGACACGCCCTTCAGGTCCCACAGTGACGGCAGTTCGCTGGCGTGGAATGCGCCGAGCGGGAAGGTACTCGGCGGGCCCACCGGGCTGGGATCGTCGAACTGGTAGCCGTACACCTGATTCCGCACGGCGAACAGCGCGTCCTCGGCGCCGATACCGCCCACCAGTTGATCGGTCCACGCCGTGCTCAGCGCGACCGCGGGCTGTGGGTAGGCCGACGCCGGGTAGTGGGACACGATCTCGTCGACCTGGTCGGGCGTCAAGCCGTTCGCGAACTTGGAGTTCACGTACTTCGCCACGACGGCCGGATAGTCCTGTGCGGTCAAGGTTTTCGAGACCAGCGGGATCCCGTAGTCCTTGTAGACCCACAGCGACATCTCGGTGTGATTGTTGCCGTTGATGACCGGGACCGGATTCGTCTTTCCCTGTTTCAGCGCGTCCTGCGGGCTCAATGGCATGAACGGGGTTTCGCTGGTCGAGTTCCAGCCGCCGGCCGCGCCACTGACCCGGTCGGCCGAGCCGGCGAGCAAGGACGAAACCGGCAGTGCCCGAAGGCATTGCGCGGCGGTCGCGGGATCGGCGCAGCCCACCTGCCGGGCGAAGTTCTCGCCGGTCTGCTCGGCGTCGTCACGAGTCTGGCCGGCCGCACACGGCCCGCTCTCCATGATGGCGCCGCGGAACAGGCCCGCCGAGCCGGGCGCGGCCAGCTGCGCGCACACCGAGATCGCGCCCGCGGATTCGCCTGCGACGGTGACCTTTCCGGGGTCGCCGCCGAATGCGGAGATATTGCGCTGCACCCATTGCAATGCGGCCTGCTGATCCATCAGCCCGTAGTTGCCGGCATCGCCGGAGGCGGTGGCGAGCGCCGGATGGGCGAGGAAGCCGAGGGCGCCGAGCCGGTAGTTGATCGTGACGACGATCATCGGGCCGTCGCCGCGGGTCATGAACTTGCCGGGCCCGTACATCGCGCCGTTGCCGCTGGTGAAACTACCGCCGTGGATCCACACCAGGACCGGGAGCTTGCCGTCCGCGGGCGCGGTGGCCGGAGTCGCCACGTTCAGATACAGACAGTCCTCATTGCCCTGATCCTTACCCTGCGGGCAGTTCGATCCCGGCGAGGTCGCCGCGCGGACTCCGGTCCAGGATGCGGCGGGTTGCGGGGACTGCCAGCGCAGCGCGCCGACCGGCGGTGCGGCATAGGGGATTCCCTCGAACTGCCGGTAGCCGTCATGATCGGCGCCGCGCAAGGCGCCGGTGTCGACCGTGACGATGTCGCCGATACCCGGCTGCGCTGTGGCGATACCCGGCGCGCCGAGTGCGACCAGCACGAGCATCAGGCTCGAACAGATCAAGCGATGGACCACTGCACGACTCCTCCACACGACATTCGTCTCCCACCGATAGTTAGCAGTTCGCTAGTAAAGCGAATGCTAGCGTATTGTCACTAGGTGCACGGGCCATCCGGCACCTCCGCGCGCAGGAGGACATCGCGATGACAGAGCAGGCGGCCGCGACGGGCAGAACGCGCAAGAAGCGCGACCGAGCCCGCACGGAAGCGGACCTCATGGATGCCGCCGAGCGCCTGTTCGAACGCGACGGCGTACTCGCCGGGCTGAACCTCAACGAGGTCGCCACCGAGGCCGGCGTCAATCGGGGGCAGATCTATCAGATGTACGGCAATCGGCGATTCCTGCTGCGTGCGGCGCTCAACCGCGCACTGGAACGCTTCCGCGCGACACAGCCCGCCCACTGGGACCGCGGCTTCGCCGACCGTCGGCGCGCGGTGATCCGCTGGGCCATCGACGAATATCCGGCCGTGCGCGCGGTCGCCCTGCTCTCCCTCGACGGTGACGACGAATTCCACCCGTTCCCCGCCCTCGAACTGACCCGCGCCGCAATCGAACACGACAAGACCACCGGCGCCCTGCCACCGGACGCCGACGGCGACGCCCTGCACGTGCTGACAGCCGCTGCCGCCTACGGCTATTCGGTGATGCGCGAGGCGGCGGCGCGCGATCTCGGCATTACCCCGGCGGAATTGGATGAACGGGTGCTGCCGGTCTACGACCGGATGGTCGGCCTGCTCGGCGGCGAGGCGATCTGAGCGCTTTGCGCCGATCGGGAAGTTACTCCGGCTACCTTTGACGGGACAACCGAATCGATCCCGTGGAGGGTGAGCATGCTGCATACCGATATCCCCACGCACGGCGACATTCTGGCGCTGGCATCCGAGAACGGGCCCTGGTGTGTATCCATCTACACGCCGACCGAGGTGGATACCCCGACGCCGGACCGGAATCGGGTGGCCTTCGAGAACCAGGTCAAACAGGCGCTGGAGCTGATCACCGACAAAGGTGCGCGCGAAACCCTCGCGGAGGAGTTCGCGGACCTGATCGACGACGAGAACTACTGGCGATACCAGTCGCGGACCCTGGCGGTGCACGCGACGCCGGACCGGGTGCGGACCTATCGGGTGCCGAACCGGCTGGAAGCGAGCACGACGGTCGGCGACCGGTTCAATATCAAGCCGCTGCTGCGCTCGACCACCTTTCCGCAGACCGCGTTCGTGCTGGCGCTGGCCGAGGGGTCGGTGCGATTGGTCGAGGTGGTCGCCGACGGCCCCGCCGCGGATGTGCAGATCGCCGGGATGCCGGCGAATCTGAACGCCTACCTGGATCTGCCGCCGCTGGGCCGTAATCCACACGGCCGCCTGCAAGGCAGCGAAGGACGCAAGGTGCGGGTGCGGCAGTACTGCCGCGCGGTCGACCACGCACTGCGAACTGTGTTGTCCGGCATGAACATTCCACTCATCCTGGCCGCGGCCGAGCCCACCGACGCACTGTTCCGGTCGGTCAACAGCTACCCCGGACTGCTCGCCGAGGGCCTGCCGGGCAACCCGGAGCACCTCTCCGACACCGAACTGGCCGGCCGTACCCGCGAGCTGCTGGATCGGCACTACGCCGACGAATTATCGGCCCTGCGTGACGAATTCGAGAAGCGGCGCAGTGACGGCCGTGGCGCGATCGATCTGGCCGATATCGCGCGGGCCGCCACCTACGGGATCGTGCACGCATTGTTCGTCGATATCGATGCCGCGGTACCCGGCACCGTCGCCGATGACGGCAGCATCGTCGCGTCCACGGCCGCCGACAAGCCCGGGGTGCTCGACGAAATCGCCCGCCGCGTAGTGCTTTCCAATGGCCGGGTGCTGGCGGTGCGAGCCGAGGACATTCCCGACGGCGCACACGCGGCGGCCATTCTGCGCTACGCCACTTAGAACTCGACCAGCGACTCGATTCCCGGTGAGAGGCTGCCCGCGGCGGCGGCCTCGAGGAGGAAGTTCTCCAGCGTCGCGCGGAAGGCGATGGCGGCGTGGGTGGGAATGACGTCCTTACGGTGCGCGAGGGCCACCGTGCGGTACAGGGCGGGTGCGCCACGGCCGCCGTCGAGCGCGAGCGGAGTGCCGCGCAGACCGGGGCGGCCGGCGAGCACCATGCTGGGGACGACCGCTATGCCGAGGCCGACCTCCACGAAGCGCAGGACGGCGTCCATCTCGCCGCCCTCGACGGCGAAGTGCGGCTCGAATCCGGCCTGGCGGCAGGCCGCGAGCGTGGCCTCGCGCAGGTCGTAACCGCGCCGGAACATGACCAGCGGGCGGTCGCGCAGGTCGGTGATGCGCAGGTGAGAGCGGTTCGGGAGGGAATCGTCGCCCACCCGGGAGGCGACCACCAGGTTCTCCCGCAGGATCGGGCTGGTGACCAGCGGGGTGTCGTCGGCGAGCGGCAGGATGACCAGGGCCAGGTCCAGTGCGCCGCGGGTCAGATCGCGGACCAGGTCGCGGGAGCCGCCTTCCTCCACTTCCAGTCCGATGCCCGGGTAGGCGTCATGGAAGCGGCACAGGGTGTCGGCCAGCAGCCCGGAGCAGAGCGACGGGGTGGCCCCCAATCGGACTCGGCCACGCCGCAATCCGGCGAGTTCCTGCACCTCGAGCCGGGCGGTGTCCAGATCGGCGAGGATGCGGTCGGCGAGCGGGAGCAGTGCCTCACCGGCGGCGGTCAGGGTGATATTGCCGCGGGCGCGGCTGAAGAGCGGCGCGCCGAGCTCGGTCTCCAGCGCGCGAATCTGCTTGGACAGCGAGGGTTGTGCGACCCCCAGCGCCTCGGCGGCCTGCGTGAAATGCCGGGTCTTCGCCACGCCCAGGAAGTACGTCAACTGCTGCAACTGCACAGTTCATAGCCTAGGTTCATGAACTTCGGTTGCACGATTCCGAGGCGAAGATCATGTCCGGGCCTGTGAAAGGGCTCACCACGCGAAACCTCTACAGGCCGTAGTAATTACGGCCACAGCTTGCTTCATAGACTGCGGTCATGGACACCAGAGCGGCGCGGACTTGGACCCGCTGACCGGCCCGGTCGTACTTTTCGCTGGTGGCTCTCGCAATACCCGCGGTGTACCGCTCTACGGTCGGCAAGAAGGCCGTCATGGCGGTGACCGGCGGAATCCTGGTGCTGTACCTGGTCGCTCACATGGCCGGAAATCTGAAGATATTTCTGGGGGCGTCGACGTTCGATCACTACGCGGCCTGGCTGCGCACGCTGGGCGAGCCCGTACTCCCCCACCGCTGGCTGCTGACCGGAATCGAGATCGTGCTCGGCGCGAGTGTGCTCCTGCACATGTGGTCGGCGGTATCGCTCGCTCGCACCGCGCGGCGGGCGCGGCCCGTCAAGTACGCGGCCGGGAAGCAGTCGCACGCACACGGGTACGCCGTCCACACCATGCGGTACGGCGGCATCGTCATCGCCTTGTTCATCATCTGGCATCTGCTGGATCTGACCTTCGGTGCGGTGAATCCCGCGGGCGGCGAGGCGACTCCGTATGCGAAGGTCGTCGCCGACTTCGCGCCCTCGCACTGGTACATCACGCTGTTCTACGTCATCGCCGTGGTGCTGGTGGGTATGCATCTCCGGCACGGCATTCGCAGCGCCTTCCAGACCCTGGGGCTGGCCGGCAAACGCAATTACGCCCGATACGACCTGCTCGCGGGGATCGTCTCGGCGCTGCTGGTCCTCGGCTTCCTGGCCGTCCCGATCTCCGTCACGTTCGGATGGGTGAAGTAATCATGAGCGAAAACAGTTACCGCAGTGGCGAACCGATCGCCGACGGCAAGGCTCCGGCCGGACCGATCGCCGACCGGTGGACCACCCGCAAGTTCGAGGCCAAGTTGGTCAATCCGGCGAACAAGCGGAAGAAGAAGATCATCATCATCGGCACCGGGCTGGCCGGCGGCTCGGCTGGCGCCACCCTGGGCGAGCAGGGATACCACGTCATCCAGTTCTGCTTCCAGGACTCGCCCCGCCGGGCGCACTCGATCGCCGCGCAGGGCGGGATCAACGCCGCCAAGAACTATCGCAATGACGGCGACAGCGTGCACCGCCTCTTCTACGACACGGTGAAGGGCGGCGACTACCGCTCCCGCGAATCGAATGTGCACCGGCTCGCCGAGATCTCCACGCAGATCATCGATCAGTGTGTCGCGCAAGGGGTTCCGTTCGCACGGGAGTACGGCGGGCTGCTCGACAACCGATCATTCGGTGGCACACAGGTTTCCCGCACCTTCTATGCCCGCGGGCAGACCGGGCAGCAGCTGCTGCTGGGCGCGTACCAGGCCCTGATGCGGCAGGTGGATGCGGGCACCGTGGAACTGCATGCGCGGCACGAGATGCTCGACCTGATCATGGTCGATGGGGTGGCACGCGGCGTGGTCGTGCGGGATCTCGTCACCGGAGAGATCCGGTCCTACACCGCCGATGCGGTGGTGCTGGCCTCCGGCGGGTACGGGAATGTGTACTTCCTGTCGACCAATGCCATGGGCTCCAATGTCACGGCCTCCTGGCGGGCGCACAAGCACGGCGCGTATTTCGCCAATCCGTGCTTCACACAGATTCATCCGACCTGTATCCCGGTGTCGGGCGAGCATCAGTCGAAGCTGACCCTCATGTCGGAGTCGCTGCGCAATGACGGGCGGGTGTGGGTGCCGAAACAGGTCGGCGACCACCGGGCGCCGGGCGATATCCCCGAGAACGAGCGTGACTATTACCTGGAACGCATCTATCCGGCCTTCGGCAATCTCGTTCCCCGCGATATCGCTTCGCGGGCGGCCAAGAACGTGTGCGACGAGGGCCGCGGGGTCGGACCGGGCGGGCTCGGCGTGTACCTCGACTTCGCCGACGCGATAGCGCGACTCGGGCTGGATACCGTGGAAGCCAAGTACGGCAACCTCTTTCAGATGTACGAGCGGATCACCGGCGAGAACCCGTACGAGATGCCCATGCGCATCTACCCCGCTGTGCACTACACGATGGGCGGGCTGTGGGTGGATTACGATCTGCAGTCGACGATTCCGGGGCTGTTCGTGATCGGCGAGGCCAATTTCTCCGACCACGGCGCCAATCGGCTCGGAGCGTCGGCGCTCATGCAGGGCCTGGCCGACGGGTACTTCGTGCTCCCGGCGACCATCGGCGACTATCTCGCCCGCGGGCCCGTCGGAGAGGTTCCCGACACGGCCGTGAAAGAGGCCGAGGCGCGGGTCGTTTCGATGATCGACCGGCTGCTGTCGATCAAGGGCGACCGTACGGTGGACTCCTTCCATCGCGAACTCGGCCACATCATGTGGGAGTACTGCGGCATGGAACGGACCGAGGAAGGGCTGCGCAAGGCGCTGGCGCTGATTCCCGCTCTGCGCGCGGAGTTCTGGGAGCGGGTCACGGTCCCGGGCTCGGGCGATGACCTGAATCAGTCGCTGGAGCGGGCGGGCCGGGTCGCCGACTTCCTGGAACTGGCCGAGCTCATGGTGATCGACGCCCTGCACCGCACCGAATCCGCGGGCGGGCACTTCCGCGCCGAATCCCGTACCGAGGACGGCGAAGCCGCGCGCGATGACGCCAACTTCTCCTACGTCGCCGCGTGGGAGTGGGGCGGCGCGGACGCAGCGCCGGCCCTCCACAAGGAGGCACTGGACTTCGAGTACGTCCATCCGACCACCCGGTCCTACAAGTAAGGGAAGGTGTGACATGAAGCTCACACTGCGTATCTGGCGGCAGCGGGGTCCCCGGGACCGGGGCGGGCTGGTCGACTACCGGGTCGAGATCTCGCCCGACGCTTCGTTTCTGGAGATGCTCGATGTGCTGAACGAGCAGCTGGCGGTCCAGGGTGAGGAGCCCGTCGCCTTCGACCACGATTGCCGTGAGGGCATCTGCGGCATGTGCTCGCTGGTCATCGACGGCACTCCGCACGGCCCGGAGAAGGCGACGACCACCTGTCAGCTGCACATGCGGAAGTTCACCGACGGCGAGACCATCACCGTCGAACCGTGGCGGGCCAAGGCGTTTCCCGTCGTCAAGGATCTGGTCGTCGATCGCTCGGCCTTCGACAAGATCGTCCAGGCGGGCGGCTACATCACCGCCCCGACCGGCACTGCGCCCGAAGCACATTCGGTGCCCGTACCCAAACCCGATGCCGACTTCGCCTTCCAGGCGGCCGAATGCATCGGCTGCGGCGCCTGCGTGGCCGCCTGCCCCAACGGCTCGGCCATGCTCTTCACCGCCGCCAAGGTCACCCACCTCGGCCTGCTGCCACAGGGCCAGCCGGAGCGATACGCACGCGTCGCCGACATGGTGGAGACCCACGACGAACTGGGCTTCGGCGGCTGCACCAATACCGGCGAATGCACCCTCGCCTGCCCGAAGGAGATCCCCCAGGACGTCATCGGCCGCCTGAACAAGGACCTGCTGCGCGCCACCCTGAAGGGCCGCTGACTTACCGTGCCGGTTGCCGGGTCGACGCCTCGAATTGACGAGATGATCATGTGATGTCAAGCTTTGACCCGCAATCAGCACCTCGTTAGGCGAGGCTCCTGTACGAGTGGGGTGCTATCGATGGCAGCGTTGCCCCGATGACTCCTCGTGTGCACCCGCTTTGAGTTTCATGTACACGGAGTCCTGAGAGCACATAGATGCGGAAGACCAGCGCCCGCGTAATCGCGCAGCCAGTTCGCTCGTTTCAGCCATGGCAGCTGGGGGCCGCAGCCGGCCTCATTGCCCTCACCACCATCAGCGCGGTGCCCCTCGAGGCGTCGGCCGCGCCGACCGGATCGTGGCGACCCGGCGCCTCCGCCACGGCGCTGGGCCAGCAGATGGAGTCGGCCATCGAGGACGCCTCCCCCGGCAGCCAGGCCGGCATCGATGTCATCGATACCGCGACCGGCGCGGTGATCGCCGACCTCGATGCCGATCAGCAGTTCTACACCGCTTCCGTGGTCAAGCTGCTCATCGCGCTCGACAAGCTGAACAGTCAAGGCTGGCAGGCGGATTCGGATACCGCCGCACAGCTGGATCGAATGCTGTCGGTCAGCGATGACGAGATCGCCGACCAATTGTGGGGCAGCAATGGCGGCGATGCGATCGTGAGCCGCATGGTCGGGCTGATCGGTCTCACCGGCACCACGCCGCCGGGCGATTCCTCGCAGTGGGGCGAAACCCGTACCACCGCACAGGATGTCGTCTCGATCTACCGGTACATCACGACCGTACTGCCCGGACCGGCTCGCGAGCTCATCATGAGCGGCTTGCGCAATGCCGCTCAGATCGCCGCCGACGGTACCGACCAATACTTCGGCATCCCCGATGGCCTGCCCGGCTCTCCCCGGGCGATCAAGCAGGGCTGGATGATGCTGAACGATTCCACCACCATGGACACCACCGGCCTGGTCGGCGCCGGCCCGGGCCAGCCCCTCCGCTACGCCGTGGTGGTGCTGACCTCCCAGCCCGCCGGAATCAGCTGGGACACCGCCGGTTCCGCCGTCACCGCGGGCATCGGCGTCCTGCACAACGCGCTCGACGCGCCGGCCCTGCCCGCGGTATCCCGGCCGCACTAGCCGACCGGCAGCTACGCCGGTGGAACGGTTGTCGTCGGGTCCACGGTCGATGCGGAGAAGAGATTCGAGCAGGCCAGTGACAACCGCTCCACCGAAGTGTTGAACCCCGTCACCGAGGTCTGCAGCTCGGCCGACCGATCGTCCTGTGTCCGATTGCCGGTGAGTACTGCGCGCAATTTATTCATCGAGCGTTCTGAACGAGCGGTACGAACGCCAGATTCGCCGCCACCACGAGACCCACTCCGGTGGTCAGCAATTTGTGCCGATTCCACCAGCCGATCGGGCCGCGGCGCTCGGTCTTGTTGTGCGCGACGGCGGCCGGTCGCGCGGCGACATCCTGTTGTTCGTAGCCGAAGCTGACCGACCTGCCGATGGGTAGCCGTCAGATTGCTCGTACACGGCCATCGTTGGGTGGCGCACTGCGGGCGTCAATGACCACCGACCCCACCCGGAGACAAAACCCCAGGTAAAGCCACTCATGTGAACTTTCCGGCACGGGATCTTGTTACACAGAATTCTCGGGATGACCCTTGACTGCAGGCGCCTGCACAGGCTGCCTTCCATCACGAAAAGCTTTGCGCGCACTGGTCTCGGTCAGGATCGATCACGACGATCGAGTGGGATTGCTGAATCATTGCTAACGCTGTACCTTCGTCGCAATCCACTAGTTCTGACACATAACGACCGAAAGCGAAGTTATGAACAGGCAAGCGACCGAAGTGCGATCATGCTCCGCATCGAAGGAACTCCGGCCCGAGTTGTGGCACCGGCAGGCCGTCTGCGCCCAGACCGATCCGGAAGCGTTCTTTCCCGATAAGGGTGAGTCCTCCAATACCGCCAAACGAATCTGCCTGTCCTGCACGGTGCGCGCGGAGTGCCTCGAATTCGCATTGAACAACGATCAGCGCTTCGGCGTCTGGGGCGGAATGACCGCGCGCGAACGCCGCCGTTTCGCCAACGGCGACTACACGACTCGCCGAACCAGCGGTAGATAGACGTCGTCGACTATCTCGACAATGATCGCGTCGTCGATCGGGGCGCCGAAGAGCAGGAACTGATTTCGGAGCAAATCGGTGGCGACGGTGGCGCGACGGGAGCCCAGAATTGTGCGGTCGACCTCGCCGCGGTCGACAGCCCGCTCGAGGATGGTGTCGATCGCTACGGGGCCGATGTGCACGCGTTCGCGGACGAGCCGGGCGAATTCGGGGTCGCGGACCGTCTCGGCGATCAAACCGCGGACGATACCGCCCAGTGGGGTGGCCATTTTCGCGGACAACTGGCACAGCAGGGCGATGACGTCGGTGCGCAGTGCGCCGGTGTCAGGCACCTCGACATCGGAGATGCCGCTCAATTTGCATGCGTCCATGACCAATTCGGCGCGGCCGGGCCAGCGGCGGTAGAGCACGGCCTTGCTGGTGCGCGCCCGGATGGCGACGCGTTCCATGGTGAGTGCGGAGTAGCCCCCGTCGGCAAGTTCTTCCAGCGTCGCCGTCAGGATCGCTTGCTCGAGTTGCTCGCCGCGCCGGCGCGGGCCTTTGCGGTGGTCAACTGTCGCGTCGACGGATTGCTCGACGTTCAGTGGCAGCGTGACTCCTGGAAGCGTTTCGAGAGAACGTTGCGTTCTCTGGGCGAAGGGATTTAGTCTGGGAATAGAGTACCGATAGTATCTTATGATCTTGAGGGAACCAATGACCGAGACTGTTTCGACGCTGCATTCCGAGATCTCCCCTACTTTCCCGAGCGACCGCACCTGCCCGTATCAGCTTCCCGAGCAGTACTCCCGGCTCCGCGCGGCGCGCGGCTCACTGCAGCAGGTGACGCTTTTCGACGGCCGCACGGCCTGGGTGGTCACCAAGCACGAGACCGCCCGCACCCTGCTGGCCGACCCGCGTTTGTCCTCCGACCGCGCCCATCCCGATTTCCCGGCCACCTCGCCGCGCTTCCGCAGTTTCCGCGACCGGCGACCGGCTTTCATCGGCCTCGACCCGCCGGAACACGGCCCCAAACGGCGAATGGTGATCAGCGACTTCACCGTTCGGCGGGTCAAGGGCATGCGGCCGGAGATCGAGCGGATCGTGCACGGCTTCATCGACGATATGCTCGCCGCCGGCCCGCCCGCGGACCTGGTCAGCCAGTTCGCATTACCCATTCCGTCCATGGTGATCTGCCGGCTGCTCGGCGTGCCGTACGAGGATCACCTGATCTTCCAGGACGCGAGCCGGCGACTACTGCAGGCGACGACCGCCGAAGACGCGATCGCCGCCCGCGAGCACCTCGACCACTATCTCGATGGGCTGATCACGAGCTTGCAGGCCGAGCCCCGGCCGGGCCTGCTGACCACCCTGATCGCCGACCAGCTGGCCCAGGGCGAAATCGACCGCGAGGAACTGGTTTCCTCGGCCATCCTGCTCCTCGTCGCCGGCCACGAGACGACCGCGTCCATGACCTCGCTGTCGGTCATCACGCTGCTCGAACATCCCGATCAGCACGCCGCCCTGCGTGCCGACCCGGCCCTCATTCCGGGCGCCGTCGAGGAATTGCTGCGCTACCTCTCCATCGCCGATATCGCCGGCGGCCGATTCGCCAAGGCCGACATCGAAATCGAGGGCCAGCTGATCAAGGCGGGCGAGGGCGTGATCATTTCCAACTCCATCTCCAATCGCGACGCCGCGGTGTTCGACGAGCCCGACACCTTCGACGTCCATCGCTCGGCTCGCCACCACATAGCCTTCGGCTACGGAGTCCACCAATGCCTGGGCCAGAACCTGGCCCGCCTGGAGCTGGAAATAATCCTCACGGCCCTGTTCGCCCGCATCCCGACGCTGCGCCTGGCCGTCCCGGTAGCGAAACTGAAACTGCGCCCCGGACACACGATTCAGGGCGTCAACGAACTACCGGTCACCTGGTAATCACCCGAAAGGACCCGTCATGCGGGTAACCGCCGACCGCAATATCTGCATAGGCGCCGGCCTCTGCGCCCTGACCGCTCCCGGCGTCTTCGACCAGGACGACGACGGCCTCGTCGAACTCCTGACCCCGGTTCCCAGCGAAGACGATCAACCTGCCGTCCGCGAAGCAGCGAATATCTGCCCCTCCGGCGCAGTAACTTTCACCGAATAGCGCCGGACAACCGCCGAAACCTCCTAACTACAAGGAGGTTTCGGCTTCCGGCGGCCGGGCTGATGCCACCACGGTCCGGATGAGGAAGCCCCCGTGCCACTGCTGCTCGACCAGCCCCGCGCGCCGCAATAGTTCAGCGCCGGCCCTTCTCGTGCGAGCCCGCCCGCGCCGCCCGATCACCATCGTCGGCGCCAGCAGCGGCGAGAACAGATCCGTCAGCACGAAAACTCCCGAAGGCGTAAGTGCCCGAGCGCATTCCCGCAGGCCCGCCCCTTGATCGCCCCAGTGGTCGAACGAGGTAATACTGATCACGAGATCGAACGCCCCCGACTCCACCGGCAGCGCTTCGGCCTTTCCCTGCACGACCTCGATCCGGTTGTCCCCCAACCGCTCCCGCGCTACCTCGACCATTCCCGCCGCCGCATCCACCCCGATCAGCCGCCGCGCTCGCGGAAGCCTTTCAGCCAGTTCACGAAGCGCAACCCCGGTCCCGCATCCCACATCGAGCACCCGCCCGGGCTCCGGACGAGCCGCCAGCGCGAGCACAATCGTCCGCGCGGCGATGTCGCGATGCATTTGCCCGAGATACCCCTCGTCATAGGTCGGAGCACGCCGATCGAAGGCCCCCACATCCCGATCACGTCCCATGCGACCACATGCTAAGCGACTATGGTGGAGGCGTGCCGGATGCGGACAAGAAGCGAGCAGCGCACCAGGCCCTGGTGGATCGGATCCTGACCGGGAAGGGCAGGACGTCTCCGGAGCAGCGTAAGAGTGCCTTTCACAATGCCGACGTCCCAGAGTCGCTGCGGCCGCTGATCGGCAAGGTGGTCGCGAAGCCGCAAGAAGTCACCGCTGCGGATTTCGGGGCGGCCCAGGCAGCGGGCTGCAGCGAAGACGAGATCTTCGAGCTGGTGGTAGCCACCGCGGTCGGCCGGTCCACGCGGCTGTACGAGGCGGGCCTGACGGCCCTGGCCGAGGCCAGCGGCAGTGCGGAGGCCGGATAATGCGGCTCGAAATCCTCAACAGCGGTTACCGCCCCGCGACCAAGGCACTGTTCGCCGTCATCCGGATATTCTCCGGGCAATCACTACCGGATGCCGCGAAGCTGGTCTTCTACCGCCCCGACTTCTACGGCACTCATGCGAAGACGTTCACGCACGAGGCGATGCGCGGCCCCTCCGCCTGGTCGGTGGGCGATCGAGAGCTGATGGCGGCTTACGTTTCCAAGGTCAACAACTCCGCATTCTGCATCGGCGCGCACACCGCGACCGCGGGACAGGCGTATCAGGACGACGCGAAGGTCGGCGCGGTGCTGGCGGATCTGGATTCGGCGCCGATCGAGGAGGGCCTGCGCGCAACCCTGCGGATGCTCGGCAAGCTCACCCGAGAAGGCACGGTAACCGCCGACGACATGCGAGAAGTGTTGTCGGCGGGCGTCACTCGCCAGCAGGTCGAGGACGCGCTGGCGGTCTGCGCCGCATTCGACACCACCAACCGCCTCGCCGACACCTTCGGTTTCGAACTGCTCAGCCCCGAGGGCTTCGCGTCCGGGGCAAAGTTCTTGCTCAAACGCGGTTACCGCTGACTGTCGGAATGGCGCGATCTCGTTCGTCTAGCTGATGAAGAAGCAGACAGCCGAACGAATGGAGATGGTCATGGTCGAGCCGAAGGTATTGCTGGATGGACTGGGAATCCCCGAGTCGCCGCGATGGCACGAGGACCGTTTGTGGTTCTGCAATTGGATCGCGCGCGAGGTCGTCGCCGTCGATATGGACGGCAAAGCCGAAGTAATGGCCGTCCGTGATCCCGACAGTCACCCGATGGGCTACTCCATCGACTGGCTCCCAGACGGCAGGCTGCTGGTGACCGGTGACAAACTGCGACGCCAGGAGCCGGACGGGCAGCTGGTCCTGCATGCCGACCAGCACGCCAACGAAATCGTGGTGGACACGCACGGCAATATCTATCTGAACGGCGCGGACTTCGATTTCGCGGCCGGCGCGCCGCCCGAGCCCGGCTACATCAAGCTCCTCACCCCCGACGGCCGGCTACGAGAAGTGGCCGGGGACATCGCTTTCCCCAATGGCATGGTCATCACGGCCGATGACCGGACGCTGATCATTTCCGAATCGTTCGCGGGCAGGCTCACCGCCTTCGATATCGACGCGGACGGCGGCCTGTCCAATCGCCGGGTCTTCGCCGAGGGTCTCGGCCCGGACGGTATCTGCCTCGATGCCGAAGGCGCGGTGTGGGTTTCGACCGGCGGGAATTCGGTCGTGCGGGTCGCCGCGGGCGGCGAGATCCTGCAGCGGGTCGAACTGGCCGCGGACCGCGCACCTTTCGCGTTGATGCTGGGTGGTCCGGACCGCTCGACGCTGTTCATTCTGACCGCCGAATGGCGGCAGTCCGACAGCGTCACCGACAACCTGACCCGGATCAATACCGGCCCGCGGACCGGCGAAATCCTCACGCTGCCGGTCACTGTTCCAGGGGCCGGCCGGCCGTAACCTTCCGCCAGGAGATCAGCGCCAGCACGAACAGCATGGGCAGGCCGAGCACGAAGTGCGCAATCCCCAGCGCGACAACCTGATTCGCGACATACAGCGGGATGCCGACCACCAGGTGCAAGGCCCACAGCCCGAGCCAGTAGCCGGTCAACTTGCGGTGCACCGCAAGGTCGTCCGGCAGGTCCATGCGGCGCGCGACGAACGCCGTAGCCGGACGGCCGCGGAGCAGCGAGCCCGCGAACACCAGGGCGAGCGCGGTATTGAGCGCCAGCCAGGACAGGAAGAAGTTGCGCCCCTCCCCCGTCCCGAGGACGAGTCCGGCCTGCAGCAAGACGCCGCAGAACGACAAGGTGATCAGCCGCAGCGGCTGCCCGGCGGCCGCCCGCACCACGACCAGCACCGATGCGAGAATCAGCGCGACGACCACCCCGCCCATCGCACCGAGCGTCAGGTACCCGATCAGGAAGCCGGCATTGGGGACCACGGCGTCGACCACATGCCGTCGCCCGAATACCGCGCGCACCGGATCGGCGGGGGCGACGGTCTCTGGCAAAAGATTTGCTTCGCGAGCGGGGGTCATGTCTTCACGCTAATGACGGCCCGGGCCCGATTCATCGCACCGCCGGGGGATTCCGTATCCCTCGTGCAGGGGATTCCCGCTGGCCGGGAGACCCGAACAGCTACGCTTCAGTTATTGATCCTGTACCTGTGGAGAGGGGTGTTCCATGCGGCAAACAGCGATTACGAAACTGAGGGACAAGCTGGGCATCGCGGGCCGGCGGGGACTGATCGTCGCGGTGTGTTCCGCGGCGGCGGTGCTGCTGCCTGCGGCTCCGCCCGCCAATGCGGAGATCGTCGGCATCATCGTCTACAACACGGGAAGTCAGGGCCCGGTCATGGGCTGCCCGCAAACCATCCAGGCGGGCATTACCGATCCCTTCGGCAGTCGATACGAGATCACCGACAATGGCGCCCCGTTGCAGCCGGTCACTTTGGACCAGAACGGTGATCCGCAGGTGCTGTGGACGCCAGGCAACCTGGGCTGGCATGCCATCGAGGTGCGGCAGTGGGCGCCGGACGGGCGGTTCTCGTCGGGGCGGCTCGATATCGAGGTGCATCGGGTCGGAATCAATTCCGGCAGTGTGTGTTTCGCCGATGGTTTCCCGCTGTGGATCAACCCGCTGACAGGCTCGTTGTTCACCTGACACTCGGTCCCTCGGCCTAGGCTCGGTACGAACCTGCCCCACACCGGAAGGGAACGACCTCATGGCCGATTCGATGAAAGCCATCCAGTACCGGTCGGTCGGCGCCGCACCCGAGGTGGTCCGGATACCCAAACCGCTGCCCGGTCCCGGCCAGGTATTGCTGCGGGTGACGGCGGCGGGCGTCTGCCATTCGGACTTCCTGATCATGGGAGTGCCGGCCGAGCAGTTGAGCTTCCCGCTGCCGCTGACGCTCGGCCACGAAGGGGTAGGGGTCGTGGCGGAACTCGGCGACGGCGTCACCACCGTGGCGGTGGGTGACGCCGTCGCCGTCTACGGCCCGTGGGGCTGCGGCCGCTGCACCGAATGTGCTGCGGGCAAGGAGAATTACTGTCTCCGGGCCCGCGATCTCGGCATCTACCCACCCGGTCTGGGCGCACCGGGCGCGATCGCCGAGTACCTGCTGGTGGACGACCCGCGTCATCTGGTGCCGCTCGGCGATCTGGATCCGGTGCAGGCGGTCCCGCTGACCGACGCGGGCCTGACCCCGTATCACGCCATCAAACGTTCGCTGCCGAAACTGGTTCCGGGGTCGACCGCTGTCGTCATCGGCGCCGGCGGGCTCGGTCACGTCGCCATCCAGATCCTGCGGGCGCTGACCCCGGCCCGGGTGATCGCCCTGGATGTCAGCGACGAGAAGCTGGAGCTCGCCCGCGAGGTCGGCGCGCACGAGACGGTTCGTTCCGATGCCGCAGCGGCCCAACGGGTTCGGGAGCTGACCGGTGGCGCCGGGGCCGAGGCGATCTTCGATTTCGTCGGGGCGCCGCCGACGGTGACGACCGCCGGCGCCTGTGCTCGCGTCGAATCGGATGTCACCATCGTCGGGATCGGCGGTGGCGCTCTGCCGGTAGGCTTCGGCGCCCTGCCCCACGAGGTTTCGGTGACCGCGCCGTACTGGGGTAGCCGGACCGAGCTCATCGAAGTGCTGGATCTGGCTCGGGCCGGGGTCATTTCGGTGCATACCGAGACCTACCCCATCGACGATGCCCCGATCGCCTATCAGCATCTGCATGACGGCAAGGTCCGTGGCCGGGCCGTCATCCTGCCGAATTCCTGATCCCGGTTCGCGGGACATTCAGTTCGCGGGACGCGCGGTCCGGTAGATCAGGGCGACGACGAAGGTCAGTGCGGCAATGCCCGCGGCGGCCGCGAAGGCGGCCGTCATGCCGCTGACCAGGGCGTGCTGTGCGGACCCGCCCGCGCTCCGCGAGGTCGTGCCGAAGATCGTGACCAGGATGGCGAGGCCGAGCGAGGCGCCGGTCTGCTGCAGGGTCTGCAGCGCGCCGCCCGCCGCACCGGCTTCGTGCGGCTCGACATTCGACATGATGATCACGTTCAGCGGCGAAACCGCCAGGCCGATACCGAATCCCATGAGAATCATCGCGATGAACAGCAGCGGGAAGTAGCCGCTGCTGTCGGTCAGCTGGGTCAGCAGGATCAGTCCGGCGACCATGGACGCCGTACCGGTCATGGTCAGCGGCTTCGGGCCGAAGCGCGGTAGCAGGCGCGGAATCGTGCGGATCATGGTGAACATCAGCAATGCGGTGGGCAGGAAGGCGAATCCCGTTGCCAGCGCGCTCAATCCGAGGACGTCCTGCAGGAACTGGGTGAGGAAGAAGAACATCGACATGCCGGCCATGGGGGCCAGGAACATGCTGGCGTAGGCGGTGGCGCGATTGCGGTCGCGGAACAGGTGCAAGGGCAGCAGCGGTTGGGCCGAACGCGATTCGATGACGAGGAAGGCGGCGATCAGCGCGACGCCGGCCGCCAGTGAGATATCGGTGGTCGCATTGCCCCAGCCGTGCGAGGCCGCGCTGATGAAGCCGTAGACGAGGGCGGCCACGCCGCTGGTCGCGGTGATCGCGCCGGGCAGGTCGAGGTGGGCGGACTGGCGTTCGGCGCGGGGCAGATAGCGCAGGGCCAGTACCACGACCAGGAGTCCGAAGGGCACATTGATGAACAGCACCGAGCGCCAGCTCAACCATTCGGTGAGCAGGCCGCCGACGATGAGGCCGATGGCGAAGCCCGCGCTGGACATGCCGGAGAACAGTGCGAGCACGCGAATGCGGGCCTTGGGTTCACGGAAGATGGTGGTCAGCAGGGCGAGAGTGCTGGGTCCGGCCATGGCCCCGCCGATGCCCTGCAGGACCCGCGCGGCGAGTAGCCAGGCAGCGGAGGGCGCGAGGCCGCCCGCGAGTGAGGCCAGGGTGAAAAGGGTCGCGCCGGCGATGAAGAGCGTGCGGCGGCCGAACAGATCGCCGGCGCGGCCGCCGAGCAGTAGCAGCCCGCCGAAGACCAGGGTGTAGGCGTTCATCACCCAGGACAGGCCGGTCGCGCTGAAGTGCAGGTCGGCCTGGATGCGGGGCAGCGCCACATTCATCACCGTGATGTCGAGGACGATCATCAACTGGCAGGTCAGCAGCGTGACCAGCACCAAGTTCGATCGAAGTCGGCTGTCGGGGGGCGGGGCGACTCGCGTGCCGGTGACGGCAGCGTTCGAGGAAAGGCTGGTCGACAAGGAAAGCTCCAACGAATGGAAATCAAACGGAGGGATCCTCCGTTTCCGATGGAGCTATCATATGGAGGGTTCCTCCATTTACGCAAGTCTATCCGGAGGGTCCATCCGTTTTCTACTGGAGGGTTCGTGGAAGCACCGTCCAAACCGATGCGCGCCGACGCACGCCGGAACTACGAGCGGATCGTGTCGATCGCCCAGCAGGCCTTCGCCGAGCTGGGCCCCGACGCGCCGCTGGAAGAGATCGCGCGCCGGGCCGGCGTCGGCATCGGCACGCTGTACCGGCACTTCTCGAATCGAGACGTGCTGATCGAGGCCGTCTACCGTTCCAATATCGAGCAATTGAGCGCCCGCGCCCACGAGCTGCTCGAAACCCACTCGCCGGTCACGGCTTTGGAGGAGTGGTTACGGGAACAGGTGCAGTGGGTGATGGCCAACCGCATCCTCGCCACCACCCTGAAAGCCGGCATGGACCATGACTCCCCCACCTTCACCCTGTGCCGGACGGCGCTCAACGAGGCCGCCGAGGCCCTGCTGCAAGCCGGTCGGGACGCAGGCGCAATCCGCTCCGATGTCGAATCCCGCGATTTGCTCAGGTTCGGTCACGGCATCGGCGTCGCCTGCGAGACGACCCCCGATGCGGCCGAACGCCTCCTCGCCGTGACCCTCGACGGCCTCCGCGTCACCGCCGCCGGGCGATGACGAACCCGTTCCGAGCGGCCGCGGTGAACCGGTCGATCGGAGTATCACCGAGCGGCGGTAGCTCGCGCCCATAGGCGGTCGCCCGCTCGAACGCGTCGAAAGCCTCGGAGTCCCAGCCGAACCGATCCAGCCACGCCCCCGAGGCCTCGCCGATTCCACAGCCCGTCCACATCGACTCGACGTCACTTCCCGCGGCCGCGCTCATCGCCCGCCCCATGAGTGCCACGGCATCGACGTGCAGGTATTCGACAGAAATCCGGCTCCCCGCAACGGCCAGCGCACTGATCGCACCCAGCAATCGGTCGTTCTGCTCGGGAGTCAGGTAACTGACCAGCCCCTCCACCAGCCAGGCCGACGGCTCCCCCGGATCGAATCCGGCCGCGAGCAAGGCCGGCCCCCACTCCTCCCGCAGATCCACCGCAACCGCGACCCGCCGCCCCTCCGGCTTCGCGCTCCGACCATCGAGCACCCGCTGCTTGAATCCGAGCACTTCCGCCGAGTCCAGCTCGTACACAGTGACATCGGACGGCCACCCCAGCCGGAACGCCCGAGTGTCCAGCCCCGCAGCCACAATCACCACCTGCCGAATCCCCCGTGTGGCGTCGCGCAGATACTCATCGAAGAACCGCGTCCGAATCGGCGCGTAGTTGGCGAAATTCGACCAGATATCCGCGAAACCATCGCCGCCCCCGGCATTTTCGCTCCCGAACGGATCACCCCCGCTGGCCTCTAGAAAGTCGTCCGCGTATGGATCTTCGAAGAGCCGATCCGCTCGCCGAGTCTCAGCCGCCCGCATAGCGGCGACCATGAGCGCAGTACGTCCGACGCCGGTAGGCACAGCGTCGCTGGATGAGCTGGAACCGTTGATCGTCACCTGCCCCACCTTAGGCCGCACCACCGACAACCTTGCCCCTCGATCACGGAAGCAAATAGTCGGCTATTTTGAGTCTCGAAGTGTCGCTCCGTGTTCATCCCGAACAACATGAGGAGGCACCATGCGGTCTCTACGCCCGGCTGCACTGTTCGCCACCCTGTGCATCCCGATATCGATCCTCACCACCGGCATCGCCACCGCCGACCCCGACAGCCCGGACCCCAACACCGGCGTCTGCCCCTACCCCACCGCCGACAATCCGTACTGCACCGATATGCAGGACAACGACGGATCCGATGACAACACCGACAACTCGCGCGACTACCCGGGATCGGACAGCCAACAGTGATCGGGGCCGCCGCGCCCACCGGCCAGGGCTATGCGCGACCGCGGAGCATCAGGTTCCAGTAGAAGAAGGGGAGTCCGTATCGCTTCAGGTACCACATGTCGCGGCGCGATCTGGTGGTGTCGATGAGGGGGAAGGACGGGGTGTGGGTGCCGCTGTAGTCGAACTCGGCTAGGAGCATGGTCTTTCGCGAAGTGGTCAGGGGGCATGAGCCGTAGCCGTTGTAGCGTGCGGGCAAGGGTCTGGATCGGAGGGTGGCGAGCAGGTTGTCGACCACGACGGGGGCCTGTTTGCGTACGGCGGCACCGGTTTTCGCGTTCGGCGTGGACGACACATCGCCCAGGGCGAAGATTTCGGGAAACCGGTTGTGTTGCAGCGTGTATCGGTCGACGTCGACCCAACCGGCCGTACTGTCCGGGTCGGACAGCGAGGAGGACCCGAGCCAGTCCGGCGCCGATTGGGGCGCCACCACGTGCAGCATGTCGTAGGTGATCGAGTCGGCGGTCCCGGTCGTGTTGTCCACGACCGTGACCCGCCGCCCATCGGGATCGACCTGGACGAGTTCGCTGTTCAGGTGCACTTCGATGCCGTAACCGGCCGCTGTGCGCTCCAGTTCGGCGGCGAAGGCCGCGAGCCCGAACATGGCCGGGGTGGGCATGATCAGGACGACGCGAATGTCCTGCAACGCACCGACTCGGCGCCAGTGATCGCAGGCCAGGTAGGCGATCTTCTGCGCCGCGCCCGCACACTTGACCGGGCCGCTGGGCATGGTGAAAACCGCGGTGCCCGAACGCATATTGCGGATCAGCTCCCAGGTCTTGGGTGCGAGTTCGCGGGCATAGTTGCTCGATGCGCGGGGGCCGGCGAGGGCCTCGCGCATTCCGGGGATTGCGTCCCAATGGATCTGGATTCCGGGGCAGACGACGAGGCGCCGGTAGCCGATCACGGTGCCGTCGTCGAGGGTGACCTGCCGCTGGTACGGGTCGATGCCCTCGGCGGCTCGCCGGATCCAGTCCGTCCCCTTCGGCATGACCGAGGCCTGCGGCCGGCCGCTCTCGCCCATGCCGGCGCAGCCGCCGCCGACGAGGGTCCACAGCGGCTGGTAGTAGTGCGTGACCGCCGGGTCGATGACGCAGACTTCCCGGCCTCGCCGCCGCAGCCGCGCGGCGACGCTGATTCCGGCGCTACCGCCGCCCAGAACGACGATTTCGTGACGTAGAGCGTGTGCGGGCATCACTACTACCTCTCCCCTGCCGATCGTCAATATGTCCGTACATTATGATTTCTAATGTCCGTACATTAGCCTGACCCGCAAGACGCCGCCAAAACCGCAGGAGATCCGATGCCGCCCACCAACCCGGACAAGGCCCCCGCCCGTCCGCTGCCGCGCGAGGCGGGCGCCACCCTGTGGCGGCAACTGCAGGCCGACCTGCGGCGCCGGCTGCGCGAAGGCGAGTTCGCCGAGCACTTTCCGGGCGAGCTGGAACTGCGCGACGACTACGGCGTCAGCCGCCACACCGTGCGTGAGGCCCTGCGCGGACTGCGGGAGGACGGGGTGGTCACCGCGAGCCGCGGCCGGCCCGCCAAGCTCGCCGAACCGGCGGAGATCACCCAGCCGCTGGGCGCGCTCTACAGTCTGTTCGAATCCGTCGAGGCCGCCGAGCAGCGCCAGCGCAGCATCGTCCGGCGTCTGGATGTACGGGCCGACGCCCATGCGGCGGTGCGGCTGGGACTCGAAGAGTCGACGCCACTGGTCTATCTGGAACGGTTGCGGCTGGCCGACGAACAGCCGCTGGCCCTCGATTGCGCCTGGCTCCCGGCCTCGATCGCGCTTCCGCTGCTCGATGCCGACTTCTCGCACACCTCGCTCTACGAAGAGCTCTCCACCCGCTGCGGTGTCCGGCTGACCGACGGCCATGAGCAGATCCGCGCGGTGGTGCCCACTCCCGCCCAGCAGCGACTATTGGAGATCGGCCCGGAGATCGCCGCGATGCGGGTCGACCGGGTGGGTGCGGCCAATGGCATGCCGCTCGAGTGGCGCATGTCCTTGATCCGGGGCGATCGCTTCAGCGTCCTGGCCAGCTTCTCGGCGCGGTCGGGCTACACCGTCGATCTTGCTGCGCCCAAGGATCTTTCGTATGCCGGTCAGGGGACGCGTTGATCGTCATCGCGTCCGTGATCGGCGCGTGTATCGGAGTATGCCTGGGTGCGCTCGGTGGCGGCGGGTCGATCATCACCGTGCCCGCGCTGGTGTATCTGCTGCAGCAGCCGCTCTCGACGGCGATCACCCAGAGCCTGGTGATCGTCGGGATCTCCGCGGTGGTGGCCGTTGCCGGTCATGCCCGCGCCGGCCATGTGCGATGGCGCGCGGGTATCGCGCTCGGGGCGGTGGGAGCGCTCGCGGCGTGGGGCGGAACGGCTTTCGGCCGGCTGATACCCGCGAATACGGCGCTGGCATCGTTCTCGGTCTTGATGCTCGTGGTGGCGTTGTCGTTGCTCTACCGGTCGAAGTCGCGGCTGACCCGGTCGACGTCCGCGGCGGGCCCATCGCACGGCCGCGCGCGGTCCGAGCGGGGAGCGCCGGTCCGAGGCGCGGTCGAGGTCGTGCTCGCCGGTGTCCTCATCGGGGGCCTGACCGGGTTCTTCGGCGTCGGAGGCGGATTCGTGATCGTTCCGGTGCTGGTGATCCTGCTCGGCTATCCCATGCCGGTCGCGGTCGGCACCTCGCTGCTCGTGGTCTCGCTCAACTCGGCGACCGCGTTGCTGGCCCGGATCGGTCATCAGCCGATCGAGTGGTCGGTGGTCTTGCCGGTCACCGTGGTCGCGATCCTCGGATCCGTCGTCGGCAAGGTCATTTCCCAGCGCACCTCCGAATCCGTACTGACTCGCAGCTTCGCGGCGATGTTGCTAGTAGTGGCCGGTTACGTGGGCGCTCGTAGTTTCGGGCTACTGCCGTAACACAGAATGGAGTTCACGCATGATTCTGGAACAGTTCTACCTGCAGTGTCTCTCCCACGCCTCGTACCTCATCGGAGACGAGGAGACCGGCCGGGCGATCATCGTCGACCCGCGGCGTGATGTGGACGAGTACCTCGCGGATGCGCACCAGCACGGACTGCGGATCGAGGGTGTCATCAATACCCACTTCCACGCCGACTTCGTCTCCGGCCATCTCGAACTGGCCGCTGCCACCGGTGCGTGGATCGGGTTCGGCGAGGCCGCGGAGACCGACTTCCCGATCCGCCGGCTCCGCCACGGCGAGCGGATCTCGCTCGGCGCGGTCGAGCTCGAGGTTCTCTCCACGCCCGGGCATACCTGGGAGTCGATCAGTCTGCTGGTCCGGGACCGCGCCGCACCCATTGCCGTGCTGACCGGCGACTCGCTGTTCATCGGGGATGTCGGCCGCCCGGATCTCGCGAATCTGGGCGGCACCAGCAATACCGATCTGGCGCGCGCCATGTACGGCACGATCCATGAGACGCTGCTCGCCCTGCCCGACCACGTCCAGGTGATGCCCGCGCACGGCGCCGGATCCTCGTGCGGCAAGAACCTGTCGGCGGCCCTGGTGTCGACCATCGGCGAACAGCGCCTGACGAATCCGGCCGTGCAGCCGATGACCGAGGATGATTTCGTCGCCCTCATCACCTCGGGTCAGCCTGCGGTTCCCGGCTATTTCAGCACCGATGCCGACCTCAATCGGCGGGTTCACACCCTCTTCGACAGTGCCCGGACCGTTCCCGCGCTCACCGACGCCGAACTCCGCGATGTGCTGAGCGGGGCAGGCGCATTCGTGATCGACACCCGGGCACCCGAGGAATTCGCGGTCGGTCATCTCGCGGGCTCGGTGAATGTCGGGCTCGGCGGCCGATTCGCGGAAACGTGTGGAATGGTGGCGGATATCGGCGACCCGATTCTCGCCGTCACGAATCCCGGGCACGAGCAGGAAGCCCTGCTGCGTCTGTCCCGCATCGGATACGACAATGTCGTCGGTGTTTACGACACCCGCTCGGGCGAATCCGGATCCGCCTTCCCCGCTTCACTTTCCGAATTCGTCGAGCATACCGATCGCGTCACGGTCGCCGAACTGGCGGACTTGCTCCGGCAGGATTCCATAACCCTGCTCGATGTCCGGAACCTCGGTGAACGGGAATCGGGATACATTGCCGGGTCGCTGCACATTCCGCTCGCCGAGCTGGCCCGGCGAGGTGCCGAGGTGCCGGACGGCAGGCCCGTGGTCGTGCATTGCCAGAGCGGCTGGCGTTCGAGTGTGGCGGCCAGTCTCCTTCGTGCCCAAGGGCATTCGGCGACCACCGATCTGCTCGGTGGATACGCCGCGTGGTCGGAGGCCATGGCCGCCACACCCGGTTCAGAAACTGCCGAGGAATGAACTGAACACGCCCAGCAGCAATTTGATGAGTCCGATGCCGATTCCGGAGGAGCCGCTGCCGGAGAGCCCGCTGCCGCCACCGGGCGTGTACTGGCCGTTGTTTCCGGTTCCGCCGGCAATATAGTTGACTGCATCCATTGCGCTCATGAGTGTATGCATGATTCGAACCGCCTGTCTCGGAACAGTATTTGAACTGACGCATCCGATCGGTGGATGCCCAGACGAAGGTAACAGCGCTCGCCGGAATTGATCCAGCGCCGTCTCCCCAGTCAATCCCCAGTCGCCGGGGATGATCGAATATGGTTCTACTGGAACATGAATTCCACGCCGCTGACTCGTTCATGCCCGCATCGCATGGCCGCAACGATCGTGACCGCTTGTCTCGCAGTCGGTTCGGCAGCGACCGCCACCGCCGCCGTCCCCGCACCGCCGGCCGAATGCGCCGCCACCTTCAACCTGTTCATCCCCGGCACCTGGGAAACCGATGAAGCCGCCGACCCCGCACAGCCCCGCGGCATGCTCGGGCCGGCCGCCGAAGCCGTTCGCCGCGAACACGGCTCGGACACCGATATCTACTTCGTCCCCTATATGGCCCGCGCCTTCGACAACGGTTACACCTACGCCGACAGCAAGAGCACCGCGCTGAACAATGCGCAGCAGGTCCTGCGCGACTACAGCAGTCGCTGCCCCGCAGCCGAATTCACGATCAGCGGTTACAGCCAGGGCGCGGACGCGGCGGGCGATCTCGCCTCCGCGATCGGGAACGACCAGGGTCCGGTGCCCGCCGACCGGGTGCTGGCCGTCGGCCTGCTCGCCGATCCCGGCGCGGGCACCCGCGGCGAGAGCGTGGTGGGACCGCCCACTCCCGGCACCGGTATCGCCGATCCGCGACCGCAGGGCATGGGATCGCTTGCGGGGCGGGTCTTCTCGATCTGCCACCCCGGGGACCTGTACTGCTCGATCCAGAAGGGCGCCAATCCACTCCTCGGGTATCTGGGCTCACTGCTCGGCAAAACCCTCAGCAGCGGCGACAATTCCAGGCTGGCCAAGACACTCACCTCGGATTTCTCGAAGGCGGACCTGGCAGGCACGGCCACTACCGTCGGTGATCTGAATGCCGCGCTCACCACACCCGGCGGCATCGAGCTGGGCCGATTACGCGACAGCGCGGACAAGCTGGCCGACACCATCGACCCGCTCGCCGATCTGCTCGGCTCCGGCGCGGCCGGCCCGGCGACCCTGTCCCGATTGACCGCCGCACCGGCGGGAACGGCCGAGAACGACGCCGGACAGGTCCTCACCACGGCGCGGCAATCCGACCTGTCCGGTGTGGTCTCGACGGTGCGCACGATCGCCGATACCGCGGGGTCACTGTTGAGTACCGGTGTCGGGATGCTCCAGACCGGTTCGGCCCAGGCGGTGCCGTTGACGACCGCAGCCGACCGGCTCGGCCGGCTGATCGCACCGCTCGTCGCCACTCCGGCCGATACTCTCGCCGCGGCGGCCGGGACGCTGGCGGGGCTGAAACCCGCTGTGCTGGTTCAGCAGACGATCGATGCCGTCGCCAAGATCGGCACGCTCGATATTCCGGGCATCCTGAGCAATCTCGCGCTGCTGCCCAAGAAGGTCGCCGCGCTGGATGCTCCGGGCGCGCTGGCGGTCGCCGGTCAGCTGGCAGGTCAATTCAAGCCGTTGCTCGAACTGGCCGATGCCGTTGATCCGCAATGGCTCTCGCAGATTCTGTCGATGTTCCCCGGCCCGTGCGCGCGGCTCGCCGCGGCGGTGACTTCGCTGCTCTCCCAGGTGGACACCTCCCGGATTGCCGGAATCATCGACCGGATACAGCAGGATCCCGATCCGGCCGATTGGGCGTCCGCCGGTCTGGACCTCCTGACCGACGCCGCTCAGCAGATCGGCCATCTCGACCTGACCGGTGCGCTCGCCGCTTTCACCGCCCCTGCCGAGCACGTCGATCCGGTCGCCCTCATCGACGAGGGTCTGAGCGCGGCGGACTTCTTCGCATCCGGTGTGCACGCGGATTACGGCTCGCTCGTGGTCGACCAGGACGGCCGCAATGCCATCCAGTGGCTCGGCGATCAGCTGAATCTCGAGATCGGGCACGCGGGTTGAGACACATACGAAGAGGAGGCCGGTCCCGAGGGACCGGCCTCCTGTTTGTGCGGGTGGGTTATGTGGTGCGGTCGAGCGACGGCATCTGGACGGCCTTGGTGGCATTGACCACCTGGGCGCAGTCATCGGCGGTCGTCCCGGCGACGTTGTTCTGGACGTTGGTCTTGCACGCGGTGGCGAGTGCGGTTCCCAAGGTCCGGTAGGTGGCATTGCCGGTCAGCAGCGTCTGGGTGGTCCAGTACAGCTGGGCGGCCTTCTCGAGGCCGATGCCGGCGACGGTCTGGCCGTTGAGGCTGCCGCCGTCCGTAATCAGTTGCGCCGCCTTGTTTCCGACGCCGCTGTTGGTGTGCACGAGCGCCGACTGCTGCCGCGGGTCATTGGGGTTGGTGGCGGAATACCAGTACTGCCCCTGATAGCTGTCGGGCTGTTTGTGCGACTTGGGATCCTTCATATCGCGGATCACGCCCAGGACGCTCCCATTGCCGAGCTGCCAGCGGGTGCCCGCGTTGTAGTACGGGCCGGCATTGGTGATGAAGACGAACTGTCCGAAGACATCCGACATCGATTCGTTTATGGCGCCCGAATCATTGCGGTAGACGAGACCGTTCACATGCTGCGTCACGCCGTGGGTGAGTTCGTGGCCGGTGATGTCGTCGGTGGTGACACCTTCGCCATAAGCCATGTGGTCGTTGTTCCAGAAGGCATTGGCGTACGGGCACTGATCGGGTGAGCAGATACGGACGGTGCCACGCAAGGCTTTTCCATTACCGTCACCGGTATCGGCGCCGATCAAATCGGTGAGATTCTTCAGCGGGGTGTAACCCTGATAGAACTTCTCGGTGGCGCCGAAGTAGTCGTAGATATTGTCGACATCGGTGATCGAGGCCGGGCTCTGCCCTTCCGCCCTGGTGGCCGGGAAGCCGTTCGAGGTCCCGCATTCCGTCGGATCCTGCTGGCTGTCCAGGTCGACCACTGCCCGCGCGGCATCGCAGACGACACGGTTCAGTTGTTTGGTCTCGCCCCAGCTGTCGAGGACCTTTCCGGTATTGCCGGCATCGACGAATACGACCCATTCTCCGGGCCGCCCGCCCTTTTCACCAGGGTCTTTGACCGCTACCTTGAACGCGGGAACGGCCACGCTCGCCGCGTCCTCGACGGCGGCCAGTTTCGGGTCGTACCAATTCGCCTTCACCTCGGTGACGGCGTAATGGTCGACCGGCTGCTGGGTCTGATCGGCGATCGCCTGCAGCGCGGTCTTCGACACCTCGGCGGGCGGAGTCCCGGCGCCCTCCGGGAACGTGCCCTGTGACTTCTGGGTCAGTGCGCCGGTCACCGAGATGAGGGAGCCGTCGGCGGCCAGCGACTGCGCCACCGAGGCGCCGAAGACCGGTATCGAGTCGATCTCCTGTCGCATGCGCACGGTGGAACCGTCACCGACCGGGAACACCTGGTCGACAATGAGATTGCCGACCGGGGCGGCTTCGAAAACCTGCTTGACCTTGTCCGACTGTGCCTGCGCCTGGGCGGTGGCGTCGGACGGGGTGCCCGCCGGGGCCGGCACCGGGTCCTTGGGCACGACCTGGGTGACCATGCCCTGCGGATCCTTGAATACCTCCTTCGGCGCGGCTCCGAGATCCGAGGTTCCCGGAGTGGTCGGCGGCTGGGCCGTGACACCCGAGCTCATTGCGAAAACTATTGCCACTGAAGCGATCACCAACGCCGTGGTGAGGCCGGGCCTTCGATTAATGGATTTCATGATTCAAGTAGAACCACATTCACAGTGTCCGAATCGACTGGGGAAAACTGGGGAATTCCGTTGCGCGAACGGCGAAATACATTCTCACCGGCATTGCAATCGGTCACCGATTCGTGCTGCGAAATTCTGCCAGTCGGCCGCGTTCTGCCGGGCCACATCCAGGATCAGGTTCAGGCAGTGTTCCGGAATCCGGTCGGCCAGATCGGCCGATTGCATCGGCGTCCGGGGGCCGGCGTCGAGCCAGCGCAGCAGCGTGCGCCCGGATTCGGTGAGCCGCAGCGACGGATCGCGGCGCAGGCTCTGCAGCACCGCCCTGGTGCACACGCGCTCCGCCGCGGCGGGCCTGACCTCGACGCGCTCCGCGCCCGCTTCGTCGCGAGTGTTACTGTGCCGCTGAGCATTCCCCGCAGGCACCCGCACCCGGCGGAGGCGACCATCCCGACCCAGCCGATGTCCAGTCTGGGGAACTTCCCCAGTCGAAAGCCGGCGCACCGCACCGACGGTCTTGTGGTCGAGCCCGGTCACCTCGGCCACCTTCCGATCCGACCACATCGGATACATCCGCATGATGCGCAGGGCGGCGGCCTTGCGCTCGATGATCGACAGCGGCAGGCCGTGCGCGATATTGGCCCGCACCGCGAGCACGAAAGCCTCTTCCTCGGTGCCGTCGAAGAAGCGCGCCCGAATAAGGCTCGCACCCTTGGATTTCGCCGCTTCCAGCCGATGCGCGCCGTCGATCAGCCGCATCGTCTGCCGGTGCACCAGGATCGGGGGTAACTCCGACCCGGTTCCCGCCAGCACCTCGGTATGGGCGGAATCCTCGGCACGCACCCGTAGCGCACCGCTGATATCTATCGAGTCGATGGAGATCTCGACGATTATGTCGGGAACTCGCACCTTCGTCACGTCGTAGTCGTAGTCCGCGTCCATCCTGTGTTCGTTCACGGCGGTACTCCCTGCAGTGCGGCTGAGATTACATTCCGTTGCGCGCGTGGTGCGGTCAGCAATATTTCACAGCTACAGCAGGGTGGGCAACGACACAGCGAGCCGAACATTTGGTTCAATAATGTGGGCACATAACGGATCCGGCGGCGGGCAACTGCCGATGACACAATTGCGTTTGCGGGTGCCGCCGCGCGCAGTCGCGTATTGGCTGCAGCTCGAGCATAACTCTCGGCTATCGACGGAAAATCCTGAACGATGGTCGCGTGACCCATGGCCCCATCGAAACGACCTATACCGCCGCACCGGACCGCTACGAACGGATCGGCTATCGCCGCACCGGCCGTTCCGGCCTGGACCTGCCCGCCTTCTCCTTCGGGCTGTGGCAGAAGTTCGGCGCCGACCGTTCGTTCGCGACGCAGCGCGAGATCATCCTGCACGCCTTCGATCTGGGCATCACCCACTTCGACAATGCCGATCGCTACGGGCCGCCGCGCCGCGGTGCGCAGCAGAACTTCGGCCGGGTGCTGGCCACGGATCTGGCCCGCCATCGCGACGAGCTCATCCTGTCGACCAAGGCGGGCAATCAGATCGGGCCGGGTCCCTATCAGCGCGGCGGATCACGCAAGTCGCTGCTGTCCTCACTCGACAACAGCCTGCGCGATCTGGGCACCGATTATGTGGACATCTTCTACCACCACACGCCCGATCCGGATACGCCGCTGGAGGAGACGGTCGGCGCGCTGGTCAGCGCGGTTCAGCAGGGCAAGGCGCTGTACGTCGGGATCTCCAACTATCTTCCCGACCGGGCTCATGCCGCTGCCGAACTGCTGGAGCGGGCCGGTGTGCCGCTGCTCATCCACCAGGCGCGCTATTCGATCTACGATCGGCGCCCCGAACTCAACGGCCTGCTGGACACCGCCGGCGCGGACGGGTTCGGTCTCATCGTGTATTCGCCTCTCGCACAGGGACTGCTGACCGACAAGTACCTGGAGACGATTCCCGACGGCGCACGGGCGCGGGACAGCGCTTTCCTGTCGCCGGACGTGATCGACGAGACCTATCGCCGGCGCACGGCCGCACTGAACAAGATCGCCGAGGCGCGCGGGCAGTCACTGGCCCAGCTGGCGCTGCAATGGGTGCTGCGCCGCCCGGAGGTGACCTCCGCCCTGATCGGCGCGAGTTCGACCGCGCAGCTGGACCACAATCTCGCGGCCTTGGACTTTCCCGAGCTCACCGAGGCCGAGCTCGCGCTCATCGACGAACACGGTGTGCACGGCACCGGCCTGCCGGGCTGAAACCGACTGCTGCCCGCTGCTTCTCGATCCCGGAGCAGCGGAGGCTCGAAATTAGCCAGTTCGGACACGCCTGGCGGATTGGCTCGCCAGGACAAGGGGAGACTATGGAGTTAGCATTGCGATCGCCGGTAGCGGTCTATTTGCCTAAATGAAGGCGGTTTTCATGACGAGTACTGTGCCACGGCCGGTTGCTCTGGGTGACGAGGCCGCGAGGACGCTGGCCAATGCCACCAAGACCGTCCCCCAGATGGAGTCGATCACTCCCCGATGGCTGGTCCACCTGCTGAACTGGATTCCGGTCGAGGCCGGTATCTACCGGCGCAACCGGGTGACCCACGAGCAGACCGTCGACATCAAATGCGACAACTACGACGAGTCTCCGCTGCCGGAAACCTTCATCGACTACGAGAAGACCCCGCGCGAGTACCGGCTCAAGGCCGTGCACACCATTCTCGACGTGCACACCCGGGTCTCCGACCTGTACTCCAGCCCGCACGACCAGATCGCTCAGCAGCTGCGCCTCACCATCGAGGCCATCAAGGAACACCAAGAGGGCGAACTGATCAACAGCCCGGACTACGGGCTCATCGCGAACGTCGTCAAGAAGCAGCGCATCTCGACCATCGCCGGCCCGCCCACCCCCGATGATCTGGACAAACTGATCACCAAGGTGTGGAAGGAGCCCGGCTTCTTCCTCACCCACCCGGAGGGCATCGCCGCCTTCGGCCGCGAATGCACCCGGCGCGGGGTGCCGCCGCCGACGGTCAGCCTGTTCGGCTCCCAGTTCCTCACCTGGCGTGGCATTCCGATCATTCCCTCGGACAAGGTGCCGGTCGTGAACGGCAAGACCAAGTTCCTGCTTATCCGCACCGGTGAATCCCGCCAGGGTGTGGTCGGGCTGTATCAGCCGGGCCTGGCCGGCGAGCAGGGGCCCGGACTGTCGGTGAAGTTCATGGGGATCGACCGCAGTGCCATCGCGTCGTACCTGGTGTCGCTGTACTGCTCGCTGGCGGTGCTGACCGACGATGCGGTGGCGGTGCTCGAGGGCGCCGAGGTGAACAAGTTCCATGACTACGCACCGACCTACCGCTGACGTCCCTGTCCCGCCGGAGCCGGTGGTTACGGCGGGATCGGACTGGGCGGCGCTACTGCCCGACGAGGCGACACTGAATCGGCTTGCGGGAGAGTTCTTCTCCGCACTGCCTTCGGGCGGGCCCGGCGTGGCGACGCTGGGCGTGGCCGAGCCGAGTCTGCCGGCCTCGGCCATGTCCGCGCCGACGGTTCCCACCATCCCGGCGGCCGATTCCGCACCGACATCACCGAATTCGGCTGCCGGGGGCGGCTCAGCACCGGTGCCGCCCGGCGGGCCGACGCCGGAACCTATTGTGCCCAAATGGGATTCACGCCCAGCCGCACCCGCCTACGCGGCCGCACCTGCTCATACCGATCCATTGATGCCCGGCCTGCCGTCACTGGATGTGCCGCTCGCCCCATCGCGATTCACCACTCCCCCGGCGCCGACCGCGGCGCCCGCCTTCTACTTCCTGGATCAGGCGCAGGCCGGTCCGGCGCCGGCAAACTCGCAGTTCTATTTTCTGGGCGACGGCATCGGGCAGCCCGCGCCCGACCCGCATCCGCCCTTCGATGTGAATGCCGTGCGTAATGACTTCCCGATCCTGCGTGAGCGGGTGAACGGCCATCCGCTGGTCTGGTTCGACAATGCCGCGACCACGCAGAAGCCGCGCGCGGTGATCGACCGCATCAGCTACTTCTACGAGCACGAGAACTCCAATATCCACCGTGCGGCACACGAATTGGCGGCGCGATCCACTGATGCGTACGAGCACGCGCGCGAGGCGGTGGCCCGCTTCCTCGGGGCCTCCTCGGCGGAGGAGATCATCTTCGTGCGCGGCGCGACCGAGGGCATCAATCTCATCGCGCAGACCTGGGGGCGCAAGCACATCGGCGCGGGTGACGAGATCCTGATCTCGCACCTCGAACACCACGCGAACATCGTGCCGTGGCAGCTGCTCGCCGCCGAAACCGGTGCGGTACTGCGGGTGATCCCGGTCGACGAGACCGGTCAGCTGCGCATGGACGAGTACACCCGGCTGCTGTCGGATAGAACGAAACTCGTTTCGGTGACCCATGTTTCGAATGCGCTGGGCACGATCACCCCGATCCGCGAGGTGGTCGCCCAGGCGCGCCGAGCAGGCGCAGTAACCCTCGTCGATGGCGCCCAGTCCGTCCCCCACACCAGAATCGACGTCCGCTCCCTCGACGCCGACTTCTTCGTCTTCTCCGGCCACAAACTCTTCGGCCCCACCGGCATAGGCGCCGTCTACGGCAAATCCGAAGTCCTCCAAGACGTTCCCCCCTGGCAGGGCGGCGGCAACATGATCAGCGACGTAACCCTCGAACGCTCCCTCTTCCAACCCCCGCCCGGCCGCTTCGAAGCCGGCACCGGCAACATCGCCGACGCCGTAGGCCTTGGCGCAGCCATCGAATACGTCGAAACCCTGGGCATCGACAACATCGCCCACTACGAACACGCCCTCCTCGAATACGCCACCCCGCGTCTGGCCGCCATCCCAGGCGTCCGCCTCATAGGCACCGCCACAGACAAGGCCAGCGTCCTCTCCTTCGTCCTGGCGGGCCATCAGCCCCTAGAGGTCGGAAAAGCCTTGAACGAGAAGGGCATAGCAGTCCGTGCAGGCCACCACTGCGCCCAGCCCATCCTCCGCCACTTCGGCCTGGAAGCCACAGTCCGCCCCTCCTTCGCCTTCTACAACACCTGCGAGGAGATCGACCGCATGCTCACCGCGATCGAACAACTCTCCCGCGCCCGTACGTGAGCCGGCTGTCCTAGGCGAGCACGAGGGGGCGGGGGTCAGGTCGCCGGGCGGTCGAGCAGGGCGGTGAGTTCGGCGCGGGTGGTGGGCCAGGGGTCGTGGCGGATCGGGGTGGGGCGGGGCTGGATCTCGCCGCGACACTCGCCCGGCACCCCGAAGCCGCCGTGGCCACCAAACGCCTGCTGCCGGCGACCGCCGCAGTCGATCTCGCGACCGCCATCGACTTCGAAGCCATGGCACAGGCCGCCGCATTCCACCGCGGCGAATTCGCGTCTTCCTTCGATTCCGGGCGCACGAAGCGGATCGCTGACTGATCCTGAATACATTGCTGTACAACCAATTTCATCCGGCGAAGGGCGAGGGACAATGGCCGCGATCCGATGTGGGCAGACCATCCGCGACTACGACGAGCTGGGAATTCGAGCCGCCCGGGTGGCCACCGGGCTCGCCGAACACGGTGTGCGCGCCAGCGACCGGGTAGCGATCTACCTGCACAACGACATCCCGTTCGTCGAGGCGAGCATCGGCGCGGCGATCCTCGGCGCGATTCCGGTTCCGGTGAACTGGCATTGGAAGGGCGCGGAACTGTCCTACCTGCTCGACGACAGCGACAGCCGCGTGATCTTCGCCCATTCGGACCTTGTTCCGATCGCCGAATCCGTGGCCGACGAGCGCCCGCTGATCGAAGTGGGGCACGACGCAGCGCCACCGACCGGACGCCACCGCGCCTACGAGGACTGGCTCGCCGCGCACGAGCCGTGGTCCCGGCCGCCCATGCGGGCGCCACAATCCATGATCTACACCTCGGGAACCACCGGGCGACCCAAGGGAATCGTGCGTGCGGCCACCACCCCGGAGCAAAGCCGGGCCGGCGCCGGACTCCTATACGAAACCTTCGGCCTCGCACCGGGAATGCGCACCCTGGTCCCCGCACCCATCTACCACACCGCACCGAATGTGCACTGCCTGGCCAGCGCCACGTCGGGCATCGACCTGACGATCATGCCGAAATTCGATCCGGAGGACATGCTGCGCCTGATCGAAGCCCACCAGATCGACCATTTCCAAGCCGTACCGACCATGTTCGTCCGGCTGCTACAACTCCCCGAGGAGGTCCGCGCCCGCTACGACCTGTCCTCGTTGAAGACGATCGTGCACGCCGCCGCGCCCTGCCCGCCGGAGATCAAGCGCCGCGTCATCGATTGGCTGGGCCCGATCGTGCGCGAATATTACGGCGGTTCCGAAACCGGCGGCTGCGTCGCCTGCGACAGCCACGAATGGCTGGCCCACCCCGGAACGGTCGGCCGCCCGATCACCGACGCCGACGTCCGCATCCACTCCGACACCGGAGAATTGTTGCCCACCGGCACATCCGGTCGCGTCTACCTCCGCCCGCCCACCGGCTGGTCGAACTTCACCTACCACGGCAACCCCGACAAGCGCGCGGCCATGGAACGCGACGGCTACCTCGACATCGGAGACATCGGCTACCTCGACGCCGACGGCTACCTCTACCTCAACGACCGCAGCACCGACATGATCATCTCCGGCGGCGTCAATATCTACCCCGCCGAAATCGAAGCCTGCATCCTGGATCTCCCCGGCGTCCGCGACGTCGCCGTCTTCGGCATTCCCGACCCCGATCTCGGCGAATCCATCGCCGCCCACGTCGAAGCCACCGGCCTCACCGCCGACGACATCCGCAACCACGTGCGCGCGAATCTGGCCGGCTACAAGGTCCCGAAGATCGTCGTCTTCGACAACAATCTCCCCCGCGAGGACACCGGCAAACTCTTCAAACGCAAGATCCGCGCCCAATACAACTGACGGTCCGGCCTGCGTATTCGACGCGGCCCGAGTCGATCCCGAGACAGCTGATCACCCCACCGAAAGCCCTGTTAGCGTACGAGCATGCAGGGAAGTGTGACAGTTCGAATGGCCGCGCCCGCCGAGAAGATCTGGGAGCTCGTCAGCGATATCACGAACACTGGCAAGTTCAGCCCGGAGACCTTCGCTGCCGAGTGGCTCGGTGGCGCAACCGGACCCGCCGTCGGGGTGAAGTTCCGTGGGCACGTCAACCGCAACGGCTGGGGGCTCGAGTACTGGACCGTATGCCGGATCATCGCATCCGACCCGGGCCGCGAATTCGCCTTCACCGTGCTGGGTCCCGGCGGCACGCAGGTGAACACCTGGCGTTACCGCTTCGAACCGGTCGAGGGCGGCACCGATGTCACCGAATCCTATGAGCTACACCCGATCCTGCCGCTACGCCTGTATTGGATGATCGCGGGACGACTGCGAGGCAAGACCAATACCGAAGGCATGCAGAAGACGCTCGAGCGAATCAAAGCCGTCGTGGAAGGCTGACCGCCGTAAAGGCGAATGAAGTCCTGCCGACGGCTCAACGGTTGTAGGGCTGCTCCTGGACCCAGCTGAAGCCGCGGCCCGTCAGCGGGAACGAGTTCGGGTCCTGCCGCGTGAACGAGGCGTGGATGCGATGGCCCGAGTAGTCGTCGGCATCGATGATGAGGCGGCCGGGGCCGGGCCACCAGTACGTGAGGCGAACGCGGACCGGGGTTTCCGCATAGGTGCCCAGCGTGATGCGGTTGTGCAGGTCGATGAAATGACGCCGCGGGTCGATGGTGCCGCCGTACTCCTCGAACGAGTCGTCCATGTGCTGGATGGTGAGCACCACCGGATCCGTGACATGAAACGGGCGGTCGACAACGACTCGGCGCCAACGTAATTCGTCGGTCAGCAGGGGATCGCGCGCATAGCCCTCCGAGGAGAAGGCGGCCACCTGATAGATGCCGTACAACTCGGGTGTGTGGTTGTGCCACTGCCGCCAGTTCTGGGCGCCGGTCACACCGAGCAGGATCAGACCCACGACGAGCTGGGCCACCAGCGCGATTCGGTTGGCTTTCGCAGTGCCGAACAGCGGAACCGGCCGGAACGCGGGAGCAGCCCTGTCGGAGAACAGAACCGACAGCAGCCGCCGCGCATGGGGTGCGAGGAGGAACAGGCTCAGCAGCAGGAACTGCGAGGACACAGTCTTCAGGCGAATGTCGTAGGTCATGTTCAACAGGAAGACCTGCATCATATCCACCGCGCACAACAGTGCGCCTGCCGCAGTGGCGCGCGGAATCAACAGCAATACTCCCGCCAGCAGTTCCGCGGCCCCGAGCATGATCTCGTACGGCTGCGACACGCTGACCTGCGACCACAGCACGCCCTCCGGACTGAAGTTGCCGTACGGCTCCACCAGCCGATTCAACACGAACGGCATCTGAGTCGGAATTGCCTTCGCCATCCCGAAATAGAACATGGCGATCGCGAGCACGAACCGCAGATACAACCGCGACCAGGCGAACAAGCGGGTGTAATACGTCCGCCGCCGATCCAGCACCGACCACACCACCGTGGCCACCGACGCGATCACCAACAGCAGAAACAGCGCGGTCCACTGAAACGCGCTGTCACTGCCGACCTGCGTACTGACCACGCGCAGCCCCAGCACATTGGTCGCGGTCCACTCGATCGCCGGGCGCGCCACCCGCAGCACCGAAGTCCAGCCCGCATGAATCCCGACACCCGCGAGCAGAATCGGAATCAAGCCGAACACGCCCGCCAGCCCGAACAAACCGAAATAGCAAACGCCGAACCGAAACCCTATGCGAGTCAACGGATGCCAATGTCCCTCGGCAGATCCCCCATCCTCGGTCTCGGCCATAGGATTCCCTCCCCCTCGGAACACTGCGCCGCGAGACTAAGCGCGCAGCCTTAACGAGTACCGGGTAGTTCGCTTAACGACCCGGCCGCCGATGAGCGCCTCGAGTTGAGATGCCCCCAAAACCTGGAAACTGGTTGCCGAGTGGAAACCTACTCACGTACGGTCGGCTGATGGACGACGCACAGAATCCACAGCGGGCACTGGACATCGCCGCCGCCGCGACTCGCCAAGCGCAGGAAGCCGCCTCGCTACCCAGGTGGGCACCCATGCTGGCCGGTGTGTTGACAGGATTGTTTCTTGTACTGATGGACGCCACGCTCTGGTTGAACCTGGGTGTAGCGCTCAGATCGATCGCCGGGATCGCCACGATCGTGACGGGCATCGCGCTGTACAAGGTGGTGTCATGGATGCGTGCGACCCGGCGTGCACGAGGCGTCCTGCCTCTCACACCGCCGCAGTGGCAGAGCAACGCCGTATGGGGGGTGTTCCTGCTCGCACCAGCAGGAATGCTGATCGACGTGATCGTGGGTGCGTGGACCTGGTACGCCGAGTCGGGACGACACACCGCATCCCGGAAGATGCGGCCACGACAGAGCTGAACGAACCGTTCACCCCCGCGTCGACTGAAACCTGTCGCCCGAATTCCGGGCGAACTCCTACCACCTATCGGCCAGTCGACTGACGAAACATGCTGCTACTCAACATATCCGGCAATGCCACACGGCGCGCCAGCAGGTCGGCAACAGCCCACCCACAAGCGATGCCGACTCGGGAGCGCCCGACAATCCGAATTGTCGAACATATGTTCTATCGTGAGGTAGGCTGCTTCGCGTGAACATACATTCGACCGCGCTGGCGCCGGATGCTCCAGCACCGGGATGGCCGGAACTCGCCGATGTCGATTTGCTGCGCACCCTCGTCGAAACCGAACGCCGTCGAAGGCGACTGGATGCCGCCATGCGCGCGGCCGTCGCCGAAGCCGAACGCCGCGGCCTGGCCGCGGACACCGGCTATCGCGACACCGTGGAGCTATTGACCGACCTGCTGCGGATCAGTACCCACGAAGCGCGCCGACGAATCGAGTACACGGCTCCGCCGGCCGGCTCGCGTTCCAGGAAGGTGTGGCGGGTGCTGTGGCGGCAGCAAGTTGAGCCCCAGCCGGTTGCCGTGACCCCCGTTCGAAGCGGCCACGCGGCACGACCGAAAGTTCAACGACCCGAGCTCATCTCGGCCGGACGTACACACTGATCCGCCGAAGCGCCTTCATACGGGGTTGTCAGGATGCACGCCACGGTTCGCAGGTGAGACCTGCCGGTGGTACCGAGCCGTCGACCCCGGACGTCGCGTCGTAGGACAGCAACTTGATCGTGGTGTTGTCCTTGTCGAATGCCGCAAAGAGGATTGCTCCCGCGGTATCCCATTCGGCAGTCGTCGCCCCGTCATGCATCCACTGCACCGTGGAGATGAGCGAATCGGCCTGGTGCCCGTTCGGAGTTCCCATGGCGGCCATGACTTCCCCCTTGCCCTGCCCGAGGTAAAGGCCGCACCAGGTGGTCAGTGGATCGGCGGCAGCGTGCCCGGTGACGACGCAGGGCCCCGCGATGAGGGCCAGCTGGATCGCACCGACGAGAGCCGCGCGGTGTGCGTACTTGGTGAATCGATGGATTGTCATATCCCGCCCCTTCTATCGGCGCCCGCGAACGTGTCATCGCGGGCGCAGAGCAGATGCTGCCGCATAGGGCCGACAAGATCCGCGAGTGCCCGGCCGGAGGCCATCGGGATGACACCCCTCTCGCTTGAGTAGACTATTGTCAGCGATGAGTTTCGAAGACCTGCCGTGTCGATATTGACGAGGGCATCCGCGCCTCGCATCACATCCATTGCGAAGAAGGACAATATGAAACTCGACGATGCCGCACGCCAACTCATCGGGTCCACGCCCGCGACGCTGGTCACGCTCAATCGCGACGGTAGCCCGCAGGTGAGCCTGGTCTGGATGGCGGTGCGGCGCAACGCCGCCGGGGACGATGAGCTGGTGACTGCGCACCTGGCGGAACACCAGAAGGTTCGCAACGTCCGGCGCGATGCCCGCGTCGCCGTGACCTTCGTAGCACCCGACCGCACCACGCTTCAGCCCGCGTACCTGTCGATCAAGGGCACAGCGCACATCGAGGAGGGCGGCGCACCCGAACTACTCGACGAAATCGCCACATCCCTCCTGGGCCCCGGCACCGGTTTCCCGCCGCCCGGCTCGCCGGCAGGCTATCTGACCCACATCACGATCGAGAAAATCGGCGGCGTCGGCCCCTGGGCCTAGGCCCACAACCCCACCCCGTCGTCTGAGGACCGGATCGCGTCCAGCCGATCCGGTCCTGATGCGTGGGCATCCCGCGCCCGACCGAGTCGAGATCACATGCAGAACACCGGACCCGGGTGTGTGAGCACGTACGAGACGGCGAGGGCGGCGGTGATCCCCGCGGCTCCGGTCCGGTGCGAATGAGGGAAGTTACTCGATCCGACTCCTCGGTAATACCCGTTGCCACGCAATAGAAGTCGACGAGTTGCGGATGATTTCGGTGCGGCCATATCCTTCGCCCGGAGGCTACACAGATCCGAACCGACCGAAGGATCGAATAGACAATGACCTGGTCGCGACCACGAATCACCATCGGCGATGAACGCCGGATGCTCGAGGACATGCTCGACCGCAACCGGGCCGAGTTGGGCAACACGCTTCGCGGCCTGTCGGAGGAGGATGCTCGCCGGCGCCTCGTCGCGTCCCTGACCACGCCGATCGGACTGGTCAAGCATGCTGCAGTCGCCCAACGGATCTGGTTTCAGCGTGTGCTGGCGGGACTGCCCGAGAGCGAATGCGACGGTGGCACGACGCCCGGCGATGCCAGCTTCGTCGTCGGCGAGAACGAAACCGTGGCTGACGTGATCGCCGAATTCGACCGTGGCAGCGAGCGTTCCCGTGTGATCGCCGCCGACTTCGACCTCGACGAAGTCCGGACCCACCCCCTCCTCGGCGAGGTGAGCCTGCGATTCATCTATCTGTTCCTGATCGAGGACTTCGCACGTCATGCGGGTCACGGCGATATCCTGCGCGAGCAGATCGAACATCCGTAACCGTTGCGCCACACGACGTTCAGACCGGCTGGTAGGTATGCACGCAGATCGGGTGAAGTCTGGCCGATCGCCAAGCGATAGCGCACAATTGAGGTTCCGTCGGACTCGAGTGGGGATTGGCATGAAGGCGCACATGGGTCTCGCGGTTGCCGTGCTGGCTATCGGGCTGGTCGCGGGGTGTTCGAAGCATCCGGCGAACACTGTGGCTCAGCAGGTTTCGCCGGTGCCGGCCAAGCAGCAGTCCGGTGTTGCCGTCGGCCCGGGACCGGTGCAGTACACCGTGCAGGCGCAGCCCGCTCCGGGGAGTTGCCATTACCGCAAGACCTCGGACGGACAGCCGCTGCCCGACCCGGCGTGCACTCCGGGCGCGACGAACCCCAAGGTGACTACCGCGGATCTGGCAACCACGATCTGTAAGTCCGGTTACACCCTGTCGATTCGGCCCACCGAAGCAATCACGGGACCGGAGAAGAAGGCGAACATCAAGTCCTACGACTACACCGGCAACCCCGCCGACGCCGAGTACGACCATCTCGTTTCGCTCGAACTCGGTGGCGATCCGAACGATCCGCGCAACCTGTGGGTGGAGCCGCCTTCACCGGGCCACAAACCCGGTGAAGGAGTGAACAATCCGAAGGACGGCGTCGAAAGCAAACTGCACAGCCTGGTCTGCTCAGGCAAGGTACCGCTCGGTGACGCGCAGGTCGCCATTGCGACCGACTGGACCACGGCCCTCGCGGTCGTCGGCCATCCCGACGGCAAGTAAGGATCACTACAGACGCCGGTCGTGTCTACAGCGGCATGAGGTGGTGCTTGCGCGGACCGTGGTCAACGGTCTTGTCGCGGAGTAGACGTAGGGCTTTGCGGATTTCCAGTCGGGTGTGGGCCGGTTCGATCACCGCGTCGATATAGCCACGTTCGGCAGCTGTCCACGGCGTGGCCACGGTGGCGTTGTAGAAGTCGATCAGCTGCTGGCGCAGGGCGGGGCGCTCGGTGTCGGAAACGGTTGCGAGCCGGCGGCGTTGGGTCAGGCCGACGGCGGCTTCGGCGCCGATGACGGCGATGCGCGCGGTCGGCCAGGCGAGGTTGATGTCGCCGCCGAGTTGTTTGGATCCCATGACGGCGTAGCCGCCGCCGTAGGCTTTGCGCACGATGACGGTGACGATCGGAACGGTGGCTTCGACAACGGCATAGAAGAATCGGCCGCCGCGTTTGATGACGCCGATCTTCTCCTCTTCGACGCCCGGCAATACGCCCGGGGTATCGACGACGAAGATCAGCGGGAGTCCGAACGCGTCGCAGAGCCGGATGAAATGCGCTGCCTTGTCGGAGCCGCGGGCATCGATCGATCCGCTGGCCATGAGCGGCTGGTTGGCGATCACGCCGACGCCGCGACCGTCGACCCGCGCGAACCCGGTGATGATATTGCGGGCAGCGGCATCGCCGACCTCGTGGAAATCGCCGTCGTCGAAGATCCGCAGGAGGATCTCGTACATGTCATAGCCGGCTCGATCACGGTCGGGGATCAGGGTATTCAATTCCCGGTCGCTGTCGGTGATGTCGGGTTCGAGTCCCGGATTCACTACCGGAGGCCGGTCGAAGCAGTTGGACGGCATGAAGCTCAGATACTTTCGCGCCCAATCGAAGGCCGCGCGTTCATCGATGGCGATGTGGTGGATATTGCCGTTGTGGGCTTGATTGAACGCGCCACCGAGTTCTTCGAGGGTGACCTCTTCACCGGTGGTTTCACGGATGACATCCGGCCCGGTGACGAACATGTACGCGGACTCCGTCGCAATCAGCACATCGGTATTGATCGGTGAATAGACCGCGCCCGCAGCGCATTTGCCGAGCATCAACGACACTTGCGGGACCGCCCCGGACATTCGCAGTTGCCGGCGGCTCAGCGCCGCGTACCAAGAGAGTGAGGTCACCGCGTCCTGTACCCGGGCGCCGCCGGAGTCGTTGATCGCGACGAACGGGCACCCGACATCGGCCGCCAGGTCCATGGCCGCGGCGACCTTCCGGCCGAACATCTCCCCGATCGAGCCGCCGTACACCGTCTGATCGTGCGAAATCACCACCACCGTACGACCGTCGATCGTGCCCCGGCCGGTGACCACACCGTCACCATAGAGCGCATCGGCCCGCCCGGGTTCCCGCACGAGCGCACCGACTTCGATGAAACTGCCTGGATCCAAGAGCATTTCGATGCGCTGACGCGGGCTGGGAATGTTCTTCGCGGCACGTTTGGCAACGGCCACGACTCCCATCGGCTCGTGTGCCTCTTCCAACTTCTCTTGCAGCAGAGCACGTTTCGCGCCGGTTGTCTCCACGAATGAGTCCTCCCTCGAACCGGGCTACCGGTTTCATCTTCAAGCGCAGACCCTAGCCGGAATAGACGAGTACACAACTATGTGCACTGCAATAAACTCAATGTCGTGTCGTCTACAGCAATGCACCGCAGCGCAACGAGTTACCAGGCACGAGCCGGCCGCGCCCTCGAGGAACACACCAAAGCGATGATCGTCGCCGCTGCTGAGCAGGTGATGATGGACAGCATCACCACACCTCGTCCGGGCAGCTCGATCGAACGACTCACGCTCGCCGATGTGTGCGGCAGTGCCCGCGGATACATGCGCCGCGACGGCACCGAAGGCCCGATTCCGAAGGCCACCATGTGGAAACACTTCAAAACCTTCGAGGCCCTCGCCACCGCGGTCATCGAGAACCTGACCGCCGACAATCGACCGGTCCCGGATCAGATCGCAGCGCTCGCCGCACGAGGCGAACACGCCGGCACTCGGCCCGACGGAGTCGATGCGCAACGATTGGAGGCGCGGTTCTCGGCCCGGCATTACGACATCGCTCGCCTGGAAGAACAGTTCGACCACGCCTCGACCCGTAATGACCGCTCCGACATGCTGTTCTGGGCCGCCGAGCTGGCCGAACGCCACCTGCAACACCGGCGCCGCGGAGATCGGCAACACGTGGTCGCGGCCCGCGACTGGGCACGCCGCGGGATCACCCTGGTCGATCCGACGGCACGCCTGGATTGCATGATGGGGATACGCTGCACCCGCGCGGCCGCAGCCGCCGAGATGACCCTGTGCAGGAAGCCCGATTACGAGCCCACCGGGCTGAGCCGGATCCGATCCATCAAAGAAACCGAGATGGCGTTCGCCGATGCCCTCGGCTGGCAGTTACACCACGAACTGGCCCGATTCCACGCCGAACATGCCCGCGCCCTGAGCGAAGAAGATCCCGAACGCGAAATGCGATCACATCACGCGATCGCCACCATGCTGATCGAGCTGTGCGGACCGACGCCGAGCATCGCCCGGGAACCGCAGGACACCCTGCGAGCAAAAGAACTCGCCGATGTCATCCTCGGACTGCGCCGAATGCATATGGCCTACGCAACCCATCCCGAACACCAGCAGCTGTACACCACGATCTTCGGCGCAGATATAGCTGACCGGACACGACAGTTGTTGTCCTGCTTCCCAGAAACCACCAGAGAACGTCGCCGCCACGAAGACAATATCCGGGCGCTACTTCGCCTCGACGACTGCACCCGCCAACGCAACTCGACCGTCGAAAACTACGAACAAGCAGCCATCGACCTGCTCCGAACCGCGGAATACGGCACGATCCGCGACATCCTGGTCGCGCGCTACCTGACCGCGAAAGCGCAATCCCTTGCCCAACTCGACAAAAACCCGAACCAGCCTGCCGAGCGCACGGACACCGGCCGAACCGACGGCTCTCTTGTGCATCCCCACCCCGCGGCAATGATCCAAGCCGCCATCCAGTTCTACGACCACACCACCACTGCCAGCCCGCGCGGCGCCGTCGGCATTCTTCGCACCATGGCCGCCAGCGCCAGCGCCGAACTGAAGCATTCGAACCCGTCGCGAGCCGCAACCGGCGCCGCAACCACGCCGGCGATCAGCGAGTTCGACACCATCGCCAAAGCGATCAACGACCTGGTGCTGATCACGATCAGTCGTCGAAACAGATTCTCCGACAATGAGATCGAACAGCTCATCGACATGATCGACCCCATGTATTACTACATCACCTCGGGTCGGAACTGAACAACCATCGGCCGTCATCCTCAGGGTGCGGTGACCGGGGTATCGCAGCTGGCAGGCGGATCGACCAGCCGGCAGTCGGTGGGTGGGCGGGCCGGTTGGTAGTCGGCCGGTACGCCGTTGTGAGCGATGATGTCGCGGTAGGTGTCGACCGCATCGGTGGGAATGCGCTTCAGGGTCGGATCGGTCAGGACATTGACCGTGTAGAGGCCGAATCTCGGTGTGTAGGAGCCCCATTCGTAGTTGTCGGTGAGACTCCAGTAGTTGTAGCCGATGACGTTCATACCGTCGGCCTTCGCACGTTCCAGCCAGTAGACGGTGTCTCGAAGATGCTCGGAGCGGGTGTACCCGTCCGCGCGGGGCTGCCCGTTCTCGGTGGGGATCCCGTTCTCCACGATCCACAATGGCTTGCCGGGGAAGAGCTTCGAATAATGTTGGAGCGCATAGTAAATACCCTCCGGATAGACAGGAAGATCCCACATACCCGCGGATGCCGAGGCCGAATCGCCAGCGGTGTTCGCGGCAGCTTCCGGCAATTCGTAACCGAAGTAGTAATCGATCCCGATGAAATCGAGCTTGCCACCGATGAGCGCCATCAACGGCCCGTTGACCTGCGACTCTGCCCCGGCAACGTAACCGACATTGCTGGTCACCAGCGCATTGGGCTGCACCTGATGGATGTAGTCATAGATGCTGTTGTGCGCCAGCGCCACCTCCCCCAACATCTGACCGGCATCGGTCTGATTCAGGTTCACCTCGTGCATGATGTAGGCAACCGGCTCATTGATGGTCACCCAGATCGGATTGCGGCCCGCATACCGATCGACAACCTTCCGCATATTGGTGAGCCAGTCCTCTACCATCCCCGGATTACGCCAGCCACCCCGATCGGCCTCCCACCCCGGATATACCCAGTGATCCAGCGTCAGCATGGGCCGCATCCCCGCCGCCACGATGGCGCCGATCACGTCGTCATAGAACGCGAAAGCGGCCGGATCCCATACTCCCGGTTGCGGTTCCAGTCGAGCCCACTCCACGCCGATCCGAAACACCTTGACGCCCAGACCTCGAGTCAGGGCGATATCCGACCGGTACCGCGCCCGGAAATCGACCGCATCACCGAGCCGGTCCCAGCCAGGAGTGGCTTCGATATAGCGGGTCCAATTGCTATCGGGTGACTGGCCTTCGGATTGAAACCCGGAAGCCGCCACGCCCCAGAGGAAATCGTCCCCCAGCACGCTGCTGCTGCTGTCCGGAGCGGTACCGGCATCCCCCGGAACTTGCAGCAGAGCAGCGGCCATGACCAGCACAGCCACGACGACACAACGAAATAGAGTGCGCATCGGCACTTCCCCGGGGCCAGTGCTCGAAATGAGCGAACGCGGTTACTGACTCCTGGATAGCTGTGCTTTATCTCGGGAAGGTGCCGGGGCGATAGTTGTTTGGCTCCGGGTCAGAGCGGTTGTGCGCCGGGCTCGAGCAGTCGTTTGGGGTGCATGCCGTCGACCTGGCCGATGAACGGCGGGTGGATGCTGTAGCCGAGCATGCGGCGGATGTCCTCGGAGACCGCGCGCACGGTGTCGCGGGTGGTCGAGAGAGTGAAGGCTTCCTGGGGCCGCAGCCATGGCTCGCAGTACTGGGCGGTTACGGCCAGGCGCGGGTTCGGGGAGTGGTTGGCGCCACCGCCGTGCCAGAGGGTGCCGAGGAAGAACACGCAGGAGCCGGCTTTCATGACCACTGGTTCGCGTTCGGATTCCTGGGGTATGCGTTGGCCCCACTCGTGGCTGCCGGGGACGATATCGGTGGCGCCGTTGTCGGCGGTGAAATCGTCTATCGCCCAGATGGTGGCCGCTCCCAAGGCTTTTCGTGGGCGTGGCAGGGGATAGAAGCCGTCGTCGGTGTGGAACATCTGCGCCTGCTCGCCGGGCAGGATGTTGATCACCTGCAGCATGGAGAGCAGATAGTTCGGCATGAACAGTCGATCCAGCAGCGCGAGCACGCGTGGGTGGTCGGCGATCCGGTCGCAGGTGCGGGTCTTGTTCAGCACGCTGTACACGCGCTGCGTGGTGTGTCCCTCGAATCCGTTGCGGCCGTGCCGATCCAGCAGGGGCGCAACGGATTCCCTGATGTCGCCGAGCTGTTCGGGGGTGAGCAGATCGGGCAGGATCACATACCCGTCGCGCAGCACCGCGGCCAGATCCGCGTCTGCGGTGGCCGGGTCGACGGCCGCGCCGCTGCTGGTGGTCCGGCGATAGGTTCCGGCCAGATCGCCGGCCAAATTCACCAGCGACGATGCTTCAGTGCCCATGCGGGGACTCCTCGAGATCAATAACATAACTGAGTTCTGTTATGATTCCGACTATGGCACGCGCCCCGATCGGACGTCAACAACTCCTCGATGCCGCCCGCGACGAACTTGTCCGCGGCAATGGCGTCATGGAACTCGCCGCGCTGACCCGCCGCGCCGGCTTGAGCACCGGCGCCCTCTACCACCACTTCGGCTCCAAAAGTGGTCTGCTGGTTGCGATTTACGACGCCTTCTACGACGGACTGGCCCACGCCATCGCCGATACCCACCTACCCGCCGGCGCCGACTGGGGCGTCCGCGAGCACGAACGCACCCGCCTCTTCGTCACCTACCACTTCGCCGACCCGCTCGCGCCAATACTGCTCAACCGCACCGCCCCCGACCCACAGCTCACCGAACTGGAAGCCGTCTACATCCAGAACATGAGCGACAACGCCGCCGACAACATCCGCCGCGGCCAAACCCTCGGCCAGCTCCCCGCCGACCTCGATCCCGACAGCGCCGGCGCCTACGTCATCGGCGGCCTGCGCCACGGCATTGCCCAGCAACTCCGCACCACCCCCTCCCCCACTCCCGACCAAGCCACCGAACACCTCTGGCGCCTCACCGCCGCCGCCCTCGGAACCGCCTGACCCCCAACGTAACTCCGCTACTTCGCCGACTCACGCTCCTCAGCGATCCGCCGCCGAATCTCATCCCAGGACAGCGGCAGCTCCTCCACCGGCGCCCTGAAGAACACAAACGTCGCTTCCCGCATCACCTTTCGCTTCCGCGCCACCGTCGACTTGTGCGGCTCGGCCCCCGCATAGGCATAAGTCGCCGCCTCGTCCTCCCGAGCCGAGTAACTCCCTCGCCGGGTCTTGGAGTCCGACCGCGTCAGCGACCGAGGTCGGAGAGGATTTCGGTGGCGGCTCGGGCGCCGGATTCCGCGCCGCCGTTCATGTAGCCGGCCGAGTCGAGGGAGGTGTGTTCGCCGGCTAGGTGGATGTTGCCCTGGCGGGTTCCTTCGTAGCCGGCGAAGCGGTGACAGTAGCCGATCGGGTAGGCGCTGTAGGCGCCGTTGGCGAAGGGGTTGAGGTGCCAGGCGGAGAGGGTGGCTCGGCCGTTCCATAAGACGGCTACGCCGGGAACTACTCGTTCGAATTGGGGCATGACGGATTCGACGTAGGCGCGTATCGAGGGGTCGTCGGCGGTGAGGAAGGGGGCGGGTGGCTGGAAGCGCCAGGCGCCCAGGCCGCCGCCGTATTGGAGGGCGATGCCTTGTGTTCCGGGCTGGCCTGCGGTGGCGTCCCAGATTTGCTGGTAGCCGATGTCGGTGAAGCTCATTCCGGTGGACTCGCCTGGCCAGGGGCCGCGGCCCACCCAGGGGCGGGCGGTGAATTGCATGTTGAGTTTGGTGCAGGAACCCATGGGGAGGGCTTCGATTGCACCTCGCATGCGGTCGTCGAAACCTGCTGCGCTGTAGTCGATTCGCTTGAGGACACCGACGGGGAGGGTGAGGATGGTGTGGTCGGCTTGGAGGGTGCGGCGGGTGCCGGCCTCGTCGAAGGTGAGGGTTTGGGTGCCGTCGGCGTTGCGGGTGATCGCTTCGAGGCGGTAGTTGTGTTGCAGGGCGCCGGGCGGCAGTTCGGCGGCGATCGCTTGCGGCAGTCGCTGATTGCCGCCCTCGATCTGGTATCGCTCGTCGGAGGCGCCCCACACGCTGGGCTGGGCGGGGGTCTCTTGCGCGCCCATCAGTTCGACTATGTTCAGGGCGGTTTGCATCTCGGTCGGTAGACCGTATTCGACGACGTACGCGTCGTCGAGGAAGCGGGCGATCCAGTTCGAATAGCCGCCGGGGACTCTGGTGGCGATCCATTCGGTCAGCGTCATGTTGCTCAACGCCACCCCGGCGGGGTTGGAGTCGTTCCAGGTGGGAGATTGCGGAACGGCCGCCAGATCGGCCTGCAGTGCGGCGAATACCGGCTGGAAGTCCGTGGCGTACTTCTCCTCGGAGACGTAGCCGCCCTCGAAATACAGGACGTCCGAACTGCCGGGCGGCGCGGCCGCGGCTGCGTCGACCAGCGGCAGGCCCATGCGCTTGCAGAGATCCAGGATCGCGGTGTGGTCGGAATCGATTGCCTCGCCGCCGTATTCGCTGACCTGGCCGCCCTCCCAGTAGCGAGCCTCGGAGTACATCCGGCCGCCGACCCGATCGGAGGCCTCGTAGACGGTGGCGGGGATGCCCTTGTCGGCCAGGGTCAGTGCGGCGTTGAGTCCGGCGATGCCCGCGCCCACGATCACCACTCGCGGTACGTCCCCGGGGGCCGCCGCTGCCGGGCGGGGTCCGCCTGCCCGCGCGACCAGCGCCGCGCCGGCAAGTACGGCTCCGGCCCGGAAGAGACTGCGGCGGTTCAGGATAGGCGTCCGATCGGCCGCGCGAGCGAAATGATCGGTGCGCGCGGCGCGGTAGTCGGCCAGCGGCATCCTGGTTCGCGCGGCTCCGGCGTAGTCGGCCGTCGTGCGCTGTGCCATTCGGAACATCGGTGTGCGAGGCATGCGCCTCCTTCAATGGTGATGTGCGAGAACAACTTGCGGATCAAGATCGAGAGCACTGATGAAAGCTCACACGGGCACCTGACCGCAACCATCTCGGGCAACGGATTTCGTCGCAGATTGCCCGCCAATGCCGAAGTAACCACGCACTCAGCGACTTCTGACAACAGAATCCGCACATAACAAGCATGTAAATAATCCCCTCGCGCCGATCGTGGATCATTGATGCCGCTACACCTGTCGAGCCTGCGGAGATCTGCCATGACGACTACCGGCGATCAGGAACTGTGGTGTCCGATGCGGAGCTCGGTGCATCCGATGATGGAGTCCATCGAAGCGGACAGCATGCTGTGGCTCGAAGGGCACGGTGTGATGCCGGCGGATCGGGTTGCGGCATTCCGGTCGGGTGCTCCGGGTACGTTGGGGTCCTTCACCTATCCGCGGGGCACGCGGGAGGGGACGCAGCTGGCGTCGGATTTCATTACGTGGCTGTTCGCTTTCGACGATCTCTACTGCGACGCGAACCGGATCGGAAGTGACCCGGTCGAGTTCAGCGAGCTCATCGGCGACATGATCGAGGTACTCGAAGCGCCGGGTTCGGCGGACTCGCATGAGCTTCCTGTCGCCCGAGCCCTGCATGATCTGGACCGGCGGGTCGAGGCGATGGGCTCAGCCGTCCAGTGGCGGCGCTGGGCGGACGATACCGAGAAATACCTCCTCGCCAAGCTGTGGGAGGCGGGCCGGCGCTCCGCGAAATCGCTGCCGCCGCTTGCCTCGTACGTGCATATGCGCCGGCTCGGAGGGGCAAATGTCGCCTGCCTCATGCTGACCGATATCAGCCTGGGCTGCGAGGTCCCGGCCGAGGTGATGTGCAGTCCGAACATGAGCGAATTGGTGAAGGCCGCTGCCGATCTCGCCGACCTCGACAACGATCTGCTGTCCTACGCCAGAGAAAGCGGGCCCGACGAGGAGTTTCCGATCAATGGGGTGACCTCGGCGGCCCTGCACGGCGCCCGCGACACGGCCGCTGCCATCGCATGCGTGCTGGAGTTCAGAGATGACCGGATGCGTACGTTGCTGGATATGTCGGCGCACTTCGCGGAGCCGCTCGGCAGTCCGGCCGCCGAGTTCAGCCGTGGGGTCTGTGATTGGGTCGTCGGGCATATCGAATGGATCATGAAGTCTGGTCGGTATTCTCGGCTGCCGGCCGCGTCCTATCCGGCGGCTGGGGAGTAATCGACGCGCGTGCGGTGACGCGCATGTTCAGCTGTCTGGGCTGAAGTGTCGCGGACCGGGCCGGTCGGCTGTCGTTGCCGGAGACCGCGTGCAGGCGCCAGCGAGCGGCCAGGGTCGCCAAGGTCAGCGTCAACTCGGTCATCGCGAAGTCCTCGCCGATACATTTGCGAGCGCCGCCCGCGAACGCCAGAAAACTGCCGCGCGCAGATGCTTTCGCGACATCCGACAGCCATCGGTCCGGATCGAAGCGCTCGGGTTCGGGATAGAGATCGGCGCGGTGATGAACCGTGAAGGCGCTGTACATCACCGTAGTGCCGGCAGCGAGCGAATGGCCTCCGAGTTCGGTCTGCTCGCTGACCGTGCGGGTGACGAACCAGACCGGTGGCCGCAGGCGCAAGGTCTCCGTCATGATCCGGCGGGTCAGAGGCAGCCGGGGAAGATCCTCGAAGCAGGCAGATCGTCCCGCCAGCACCGAATCGACCTCGGCGTGAAGCTGATCCGCAATGGGCGGATTCTGATCGAGCAGGCTGAAGGCCCACGCCAGCGCCGTGCCGGTGGTTTCGGTACCGGCCACGAAGAACGTGATCACGTGATCGCTGATTTCGAGATCGCTGAGCCCTCCCCCGTCCTCGTCCTGGGCGGCAACCAACGCCGACAGCAGATCTCCATGGTCGACTCCTTCGGAGCGCCTGGCAGTGATGATCTCGGCCAGCGCGGCGCGCAGATCGGTGATCGCACGCTCGTAGGCGCGATTGCCCGGCGTCGGCAATCGCAGCAGCGGAGCCGGCAGCACCGTGCGCGTCATCAACGCGCGCACAACATGATCGACATCGCGCAGCATCCGCGACAACACCGGCCGCGGCACGGAATGGGCGAACAACGTCGCGGCGGTCACCGTCGAGGTGAGCGCATGCATCTGCGCCTTCACATCGATCACCTGACCGTCACGCCAGGATTCGGCGATCTCGGTGATCTGCCGGCTCATCACCGACGCGTAATCGGCAGTGCGCGAAGGATGGAACGCCGGCTGCACCAACCGCCGATGCCGCCGATGCATGCCGTGCGGGCAAGTGACCAACCCGTCGCCGAGCAACTCCCTGACGCGGTCGAGCAGAGGTCCGCCCTTGTCGAAGATCCGGTCGTGCCGCAGGAGTTCCTGGGTCAGGTCCGGATCGCAGACCGCCACCGCCGTGACCGGCCCGAGCCCGATCCGGACCAGGTCACCATGCGCGGGCAGCGAACTCAGAAAACGAAGCGGGTCACGCAGCAGCGAAACCACATGGCCGAACAATGGCAATCGATGCGGAGCGACCGCGATCGACGACGAGAAGGTCATGACTGCTCCATGTTCAGGTACACCACGAGCTCGCGAGGCAGGCCGTGTGTGTCGTGCAGGTAGCGATAGTGCGTACCAGTCGTTCCAAACCGAGACCGGTGTCGATATTGGGCCGGCGCAATGGTTCGAGTCTCCCGTCCGGATGCCGGACGTATCGCATCATGACGTGATTCCACACCTCCACCCACCTGTCGGCAACAACTCCCAACCCCACCGCAAGCTCTGCGGGCCGCCGTAGTCACCGAGCGACCACGAGCCGAGCATCTCGAAGACGGTCAGGTGGGTATCGTCGCCGATCTCATCGAGATCGGTGGTGCGCAAACATCAATGAGCGAATTACCTTGCACGAGTTCATGACCGCGCTCGCGGAAGAACTCGAGGAACGTGTGAACGGTTTGATCTGTGGTCATCACGGCGGTTACTCCATCGAGGTGAAATCGACCGGAGCACCACCGATTATCGAGTCACGCCGCTTTCAAGGCGTCCAGCATCCGGCCGTACTCCGGATACTCGGCGAGCAGGAACTTCTCGCGGCCACGCCATCGCCCAATCGCGGCCAGCGGCGTGATCAGGAGCTTGAACAGCCAACGCGGCAGCGGCGGGAAGTAGAGGCCACACCGATCCAGCACAACGGCATTGAGGAGCAGATGCCCCGGCCGCTTGCCGGGCACCGGAAGGTATCCGTCCCGCGAGAGCAGGAACTTGATCCGCAAGCCGTACTCGACGACCGCACCCGGCGTCCCAACGACTTTCACGATGGCAGCGGTATCGGCGGCCTGATTTCGCACCCCGTGTACATGATCGAGTGCCGCGGTCACCGGCACGCCGGCGACCAGTCGGTTCCACTGCCCGTCCAACCAGACCTCACAGTCACCATCGACGAGTTCGAAGATCTCCTCGTACGGATGCGCGTGCCGCGGAATCAGCGTTCCCGGCGCCAACTCGAGCAGCATCACGACTTGATCGTCGGATCCCTCGGCCGCCGTTTCGACAAAGGTGAGTGTCTCGCCGGTATTCGGATCAACGATTGTGCGACCGGTCGGTTCGGGCTTCGAGTCCTGCTCGGACTCGGCATGAGAGTCGGTCATCGCGGCAACCTCCGCTGAGTGTTCTGAGAATGATGCCAATCTCTTCTAGACTTGTATCTAAGTACATCTCTAGAAGCGCTTCTAGTCAATATCGAGGGAGCACCGGACACGCGATGACTGTCGACGAAGACGGCTCGACCAGCGAAGACACCCGCGCCTCACGAGCGCGAGCCACACGGCAACGAGTGATCACCGCCGCCTACGAGCTGATGTCCGACCGCGGATACCCCCAGACGACGATGGCCGACATCGCGGCCCGCGCCGGCGTGGCGGTACAAACCGTGTACTTCGGCTTCGGCAACAAACCCGGCCTACTCTGCGCAGCCTTCCAATACGCAGTCCGAGGCGACCACCAGCCGGTCCCTCCCCACAAACGCCAGTGGTTCGAAACATTCACCTCCGAGCCCGACTTCGCCTTCGCACTGACCACGGTCGTCGAAGAAACCACCAGCATCCTCGAACGCGTAGCCCCCCTCACCGCAGCCATGCGAACCCTCGCCGACGACCCCAATATCACCGAGTTCCAGCAACAAAGCGACAGACTCCGCGAAGACGGATACCGACTCACCATCGAGTTGCTCGCCGCGAAACGCCCCCTCCGCACCGGCGTAGACATCGACGAGGCCACCACGGTCCTCCTGCTGATCCTCGGCCCCGACGCCTACCGCTCCATGGTCATCGACCACCACTGGAACCGAAGCCGATGGATCACCTGGACCGCACAGATGATCCGCGAATCCCTCTTCCAACCAATCGAACCATCAAGACAATAACGACATATGGAGTAGGACAAACCAAACTTCCTGTCGCACATACCTCGACCACCACTACCAGGACCGGATCTGCTGCGGCCGAGGATTGCACGCCGAAGACCAACGGGCCGAGAGGTTGTCCCGGGCCGCTGGTCTTCAGTGGAAGATGCGATACGACGTAATGTTTATTCTTCGTCGAGGGTACGAAGAACCGCTTCGGGTTTCGTCTAGCGAGTCCAGTCTGCGATCGGTTCTTCCGCACGGTCAACCCCCTATGGACACAGAAATTCCGAGCTTTTCGTACAGGTCGTGGCTCATCATCGCCAGCACCCCACCAGCCACCAGCGTTGCGACCACCGTCGATAGGACAATCGGGCGCAGTTTTCTCCGTTCACCAGAAGTGTTGCGGCGCAGAAGCGTAACGTGGATCGCAAACAAGGCGACAGCGAAGACGATCGCTGCGATGAGCGACCGGAAGATCAGTTGCGGAGTCAGGAATTCGTAGAAGTAGTGATTGATGGTGCCTTCCGAACCGTTCCCGCAGAATAAGCGCAGGGATACCGTCGCCACGATCGTGGTTGCAAACGCGGCGGCGATCCAGCACACGGCGGTTCCGGCAACCAGGAGAACGAAACCGATAACCGAGACTTTGATCGCCGATGCCCGGCGCGCACGCAACAGGATGATTGCCGGAAGTCCGGCAATCAGCGCTCCGGCCAGCCCGGCGGTCAATGGAATCGGCAGGTCGTAGATCCGGTACGCGAGGATCGCACCGGCTATCGGAGCCATGCCCAGGGAATCCGCGAATCTGTACGCGAAGAACGCTTCCAGGCAACCGCCGAGCACCACCCCGAGAAACGCTAGTGCGAAACCCGCCGCGATCCACCGCCCGATACCTGATGCGCCCCTGCCGAATTCACTCCCCGCCATCGGCACTTTCACTTGACCAGGCTCGTACACAGGATCTTTCACCCGGTCAATCTAGAGCACACTCACCCCCGCCGCCCGCTCCTGAGCACGTTCGAGCCCCGGGTGGCGATGCCTGCGCCGCGCATCAGCCATTTGAAGGATCGGGTTGCCGGGCTTGGGAGTAGGCCAGCCAGTTGTATTCGCCGGTCGCGGCGGTGCGGAGTCGGGGTTCCGTGAGATCGGATCCGGTCGGCCGCTGATTCTGCTGCACGGCTTCATGGGATCACTTTGCGCATGCTGGTACGGGGCGCGGTGCCGGGTCGCGCGATCGTGGCCGGGCAGGGGTTGGCGAAGGTGAGTGGGCCTCAGGGCGGGGCGAGGCGGCCTGATTCGGCCGCGTCTCAGCCCTGATATTCCTCGTCGGTGACGTGTTCCTGCCACTCGGTCGGGCCGTCGGTGACGGCGATGTGGGTCATGAAGGCGTCGGGGGTCGCGCCGTGCCAATGCTCTTGTCCGGGATGGCAGATGATCGTGTCGCCTGCCCGGATGAGCTGCCGCTCGCCGCCACGGGATTGGACGAAGCCGACACCGGCGGTGACGTGCAGGACCTGGCCGGCCGGATGACGGTGCCAGGCGCTGTGCGCGCCGGGGGTGAACAAGACGTTGCGTACCTCGGTGTTTCGCGTGGCGCCGATCTGCGGCCAGAGCCAGACGTCGCCGGCGAACTTGTCGTCGGGGCCTTTGGTTATCGGTCCGGGGTCGCGGTTGATCGTCATGGCGGTGTCGCCGGTCAGTGGTTCGGCAGGGACAAGGTGCTGTCCATTGCCGGATGTCCGGTCGGCCGTTTCATTCTCGGGCATATCACTCCTGAATAGCGGCGGGAGAGAAGGTTTCGCATTCGGCAATCCAGGCTCAGGCCGGGCGCGCGTGGCCGGTGAGGAGGCCGATGGCCCCGGCGATCGCGCGGCTATAGGCCTCGGGTGAGTTCGAGGCGCGCGCCAGCACATACCCGCCCTGGACCACGGCGACGAGCATGGCCGCGGTGGCCGCCGGATCCAGCGCGGCGTCGAACTCCCCGTCGCGGCGGCCGTCTGCGAGCATCCCCGTCAGCCGGTCGGTGAGCCAGTCGAAGGTCCGCTCGACCGGCTCCCGCAGCTGCGGATCGCCCATGACATCGGGATCCTGCGTGAGCCGGCCCACCGGGCACCCTGCCAGGACGCGCCGTTCCAGTCGCAGGTAGGAGCTGATCCGCTCCAGTGCCGTTCCGGGCCTGCCGAACTCGGCCTCCGCGCGGTCCCGCATGTCGGCGGCGCTGCGGTCGATCGCGGCCCGCGCGAGGTCGGATTTCCCGCGGAAGTGGTGATACATGCTCCCCTGGCCTGCTCCGGAGCGTTGCTGGATCGCCTTCGGGCTCGTGCCCACATAGCCACGCTCCCAAAGCAATTCGCGGGCCGTTTCGATCAGTCGCTCCCTGGCATCCACATGATCACTGTACAAACTAGTAGGTACAGAAGCTAGATCCATCCGTGTTTGCTTCCGGCTCCCGAGGCCGGGTGGTGCGCCGCATCGGTGGAAGCGAGCGGGTTCAGCGGATAGGGTCACGCCGTCGCTGACGTGAGAAGCTATGCGGTGGCAAACAATACGGCGTCCGGTCCGATCGCCGATCAGTTGAATCGACGTCTCGGCACCGGAGATGCGGTCGTGGTCGGGCTCGGCGCGATGATCGGGGCGGGGATCTTCGCCTCGCTCGGTCCGGCCGCGCGGGCGGCGGGGTCGGGGTTGCTGGTGGGACTGGTGGTCGCGGGGGTCATCGCCTACTGCAACGCAACGTCGTCCGCGCGGCTGGCCGCCCGCTATCCGGCGTCCGGTGGCACGTATGTCTATGGCCGTGAGCGGCTCGGCGAGTTCTGGGGTTATCTGGCCGGCTGGAGTTTCATCGCCGGAAAGAGCGCGTCCTGTGCGGCGATGGCCCTGACGGTCGGCACATACATCTGGCCGGGGCATACGCATGCGGTCGCGGTCGCGGCGGTGACAGCTCTGACGGTGGTGAACTACGGCGGAATTCAGAAGTCCGCGTGGCTGACCCGGGTGATCGTGGTGGTCGTCCTGGCGGTGCTGGCGGCGGTGGTCACGGCAGCGTTCACCAGTGGACAGGTCGATTCGGCACGGCTCGAGATCGGTGGCGACATCACTGTCACCGGCGTGCTGCAGGCAGCGGGGCTGCTGTTTTTCGCGTTCGCCGGATATGCGCGGATCGCGACACTCGGGGAAGAAGTACGGGATCCCGCGCGCACGATCCCGCGCGCTGTCCCGTTGGCGCTGGGCATCACACTGGCCGTCTACGCGACCGTCGCGGTGGCTGCCCTGCTGGTGCTGGGACCACAGCGACTCGGTACAGCTGCCGCCCCGCTGTCGGAGCTGGTTGGGGCCTCCGGTCACGGATGGCTGGCGCCGGTCGTTCGAATCGGCGCGGCGGTAGCGGCATTGGGATCGCTGCTGGCGCTGGTCCTCGGCGTCTCACGCACCACGCTCGCCATGGCACGAGATCGGCATCTGCCTGCGGTACTCGCCGCGGTGCATCCACGATTCGACATCCCGCATCGCGCCGAGATCGCAGTAGGCGTGCTGGTGGCAATCGCCGCCGCCACAACGGATCTGCGCGCCGCGATCGGTTTCTCTTCTTTCGGAGTCCTGCTCTACTACGCGATCGCCAACGCCGCCGCATGGACTCTCACCCCCGCCGAGCACCGGCCACCCCGAGCCATCCCCATTATCGGATTGATCGGCTGCCTGGCACTGGCATTCACCCTGCCGCGGGCATCCGTGCTCACCGGCACAATGGTGATCGCATTCGGTGCCGTCGTCTACGTAGTGCGCCGCACCTTCAGGACCGATCAGCCCGTGCGGCAATGAAATACAGCTATGCGTCAGTCTTCGCGGAAGCGCTCGACTCGATGCGATAGTCGTTCACTGAAGGTCTCCGCCCAGGCGACCGATTCCGACTGCTCGGCAGTGTCGATCGCGCGGCGCGCCGACTTCGAGGCAAGAGTCGCACGCCGTCGCGATACGCCCGATCTGGACTGCATCGCCGCCAGCCGTACCACCCATGAGGCATAAGCCTGCACACTCATCCCCGCACACTCGGCCGCGTCCTCGAGGACGAGCCACTCGTACTCGTCGACAGTGACCACAATGTCCCTGGTTGCCATAGCAGCCAACCGTAGTCCTGAATGCCGATCAATGTTGCGCTGATCAGCTGTTTTTCCGAAAAGTGAGAATCGCGAAACGAATCCCCCGGCCTGTCACAGCGGTAATTCGGGATTGCGGGACTCGCCGATTGCCTTGTACCGTTGGATTGTCCCAGACAGTATTACGCTCAAGGGGATCCCGGAGACCCTGCGAGCGCTCGAGGCCTACGCCGAATCGCGTCAGTGAGAGCGAAAATGGCTGTGTGATACGGCCTTCCATGCGTAGTGTCGCATGCATGTCTTGCCGGATAAGTGAACTGGTCATCAACTGCGCCGACCCGCAGCGGCTGGCCGACTTCTGGTGCGAAGTCCTCGGTTATGTCGAACTCGGCTGGGAGCACGACGCTTTGGAGATCGGGCCGCCCGAGGTCGGCTTCGGCGGTCCGCAGCCCACCCTGGTGTTCAGTCCCAGCACCGACCCGAAGCGCGGGACGCTGCCGCTGCACTTCGATGTGAACGCCGACGACCGCGATCAAGATGCGGAACTGGAACGGCTGCTCGCCGCCGGCGCGCGGAAAGTCGATGTCGGACAGCCCGATGACGCGTCGTGGCATGTGCTGGCCGACCCGGAAGGGAACGAATTCTGCCTGCTCCGACGCCGACTCGAACCGCTGCCCGAGAAGTAGACGATTGCGGCGAATGCCTCATTCCGCGATCTCGATGACGAACACCGAGTTCCCGTCAGGATCGGTGAACCGCGCCTTACGGCCGGCCGAATTCATCGGTCGGCGTGCACATGGGAGCGCAACCCTTCGAGGAGAATCCCCAGTTCGTGACCGCTGAGCTCGAGCAGTTCCTCGGCTGACCACGCGGGCCGGTTGCCGTGATCGAGCCGGAGGTTTGCCATTCGACACGGCGGGTGTCAACCCACAGCAACAAGGGGCAGCCGATCGATAGCCCTCGGTGTGCTTCAGTTTCTAGGGTTAGGTCGGCATAACTACCGTTTTGTCCTAAATGAGCGTTTCGACCGAATGCACCACTCACGATGAAGGGGTTCGAATGAGAAGGTCGTCGAGCGTCACCGCGCAGATTGCCGCCGTTGCCATTTCCGGCTTCGGCCTCGCGGCCATTGCGGGAGCGGGGACCGCGCAAGCCGCACCGCAGGACTGTGCCGTCAGCAAGGGGCTGTTCGACGCCTCGGCCGTCTGCCAACCCGACGGTGGCAGCAACTATGTCCTGCATCTCGACTGCGTCGGGTTCTACGCCAGTGGGCCGTTCCCGCTCTACTCCATCGGGCAGTACAAGGTCCTGAGCTACCCGTTCACACCCTCGGGTCAGCGCACGACGGCGGCGTGCACCGGGATGGGTCCCGGCGTCGTCGCCATCGCCACCAACGCCTTCGTGGAGATCTATAACCCGTAGTGAGGTTGGCAGCACGGGCCGCTCGGATCTCTGCCATGGCTGAGATCCGAGCGGCACCGCCGATGTCTTCCGCATTGTTCAACGAGCGGTGAAACGACCGCCGGTGTCGAGGTTCATCTCGCCGCGGGTCAGGGTGCGGGCGAAGTCGCCGGCGAGAAAGGCATGCGGGTAATCGAGTTCGATCGCACTGGCTTCGTCGAGGCGGGACAGCTGCGCGGCAGTGAGGTCGATTTCCAAGGCGCCGAGATTATCTTCCAGTTGCGCCGGTGTGCGGGCGCCGATGATCGGCGCCGTCACGCCCGGTCGCTGCAAGGCCCACGCCAGGCCGACTCGAGCGGGTGTGTGGCCCAGCTCTTCGGCGACCTCGGTCACGACGTCGACGATGGCGAAGTTGCGTTCGGAGAGCGTGCCATTGGCGATGGTGAGGCTCTTGCGTGTGCCGTCGCCGGATGCGGCGTTCGTCGTGGTCAGGTCGGCGCGGCTGTATTTGCCGGTGAGCACTCCACCTGCCAGCGGCGAATACGGGAGCACGCCCAACCCCAACTCGCGGGCCATGGGGATGAGATCCCGTTCTCCGGTGCGCTCGATCAGGCTGTATTCGATCTGCAGCGCGACCAGCGGCGACCAGCCGCGCAGGTCCGCGATCGTCTGCATGCGCGATACCTGCCAGGCCGGGGTGTTGGAGATCGCCACGTACAGAACCTTGCCCTGCCGGACCAGATCATCCATGCCGCGCAGGATCTCCTCGACCGGCGTCGTGAAATCCCACACGTGCAGGTAGAGCAGATCGATGTAGTCCGTATTCAGTTGCCGCAGACTGTTTTCCACCGAGGCGAACAGGTTCTTGCGCTGCGGACCGCCGGAATTCGGATCGCCAGGCCTGCGCAGTGTTGTGTATTTCGTTGCCAGCACCAGGCTTTCACGATTATCTCGGGTGAACTCCCCGAGCAGGCGCTCGGAGGTGCCGTCGGTGTAGGTACCGGCGGTGTCGATGAAGTTGCCGCCGCGTTCGACATAGACGTCGAACAGCTTGCGCGCCTCGTCGGGCTCGGCGCCCCAGCCCCATTCGGTGCCGAACGTCGCCGCGCCCAGCGCCAGCGGCGAAACCCGCAGCCCGGAGCGGCCCAGCAGCCGGTAGGTATCGAGGGTGAGCGACATCGTTTCCTCCTGTGGACGTGATCGATTGCCGGAAACGAGTCTGCGATCGCCGCGCGCCGCGGATAAGGGAAAGAACTTCCTGGGAAGCCCGGTCCTACCCTCGCGGTTGGATCGAACATGACCCGCACCGTGGACACGACACAGGAGCTGGCCGCCTTCCTGCGAACCCGGCGTGAACGGCTGGATCCGGACGATTTCGGCCTGCCCGCACGCCGGCAAGCCCGCCGGACCCCCGGATTGCGCCGCGAGGAGGTCGCCGAACTGGCCGGGGTCAGCATCGACTACATCGTGCGACTGGAACAGGGCCGCGGGCTACGACCTTCCGCCGACGTGGTGGAGGCGCTGGCTCGCGCGCTACGCCTGGCACCCGACGAACGCGCCTACCTCTTCGACCTGGCCTGGCAGCGGCCCGTCGATGCCGACACTCCCGCCACCAGTGCGCCGCCGCCGCTCGCCGGGTTGGTCGCCGACCTGTCGCCGCTGCCGGCCATGCTGATGAACCACCGCTACGACATTCTGGCCTGGAACGATGAAATGGCCCGGCTACTCCCGGATTTCGACACGCTGCCACCCTCGCGGCGCAATGCGATGTGGCTGTGCCTGATCCACCCGCCGATGCGCGAGTTCTACGCCGACCGCGACCGCGTCGTCCGAGAGGGAGTCGCCCACCTGCGCACCGCATGGGCCGCACATCCCCAGGATCGGGCCCTCTCCGACCTGATCGCCGAATGTCTCACGCATGACCAGGAATTCGCGCGACTATGGTCCGAACGTGACGTCAAGGTCAACGGCCGCGGCCGCAAGGTAATGCAACACCCTGATGTCGGCGAAATCGCCGTGCATTTCGAAGTACTGATGCCGCTGCAGGATCCGGACCAGCAGTTGGTGATCTACCGCCCCGCAGACGATGCGAGCCGGTCGGCATTGGATCGATTGCGCCCATAGCGGGAGCCGCTCCCCCGCGATCCCGAACAGCGAAAACCTCACTGGCGTAGTCGCTGTCACTCTTTCCATCGCGCGCGCCCGATTGCGGCCGCCAGCGTGAGCGGTACGCCGAGCATCGCCGCCAGCGCGAACATGGTTCCGAAGCGGCCGTCGCCCGCCAGCGGCGCGACCACTGCCGTGGAGACTGCGCTGCCGCCGAACAGGGCTGCGGTGAAGAGCGCGACTACGGTTCCGCGTGCTCGCGGCAGCACCGACGTCGACCAGGTCTGCAGGGTGGAATGCATGAAAGAGTAGGCGCTACCGAGGACTACGGCCGACAGGGTCAGCGCGATTGCGGTCTGCCACAAAGCCATTACCGCGAATCCGCCGACCAGCAGTGTGCCGCCGATGGCCAGCAGCGCCCATGCGGGCAGGCGCATCGAGAGTGGCTTCACGATCCGCGTTCCGCTCAGGACGCCGATGCCGTAGGTCGCCGCCAGCGCGCCCGCTGCGGTGAGTCCCATGCCGTCGTGCTGCAGCGCGGGCGCCAGGTAGGTCGCGCCGCCGAGCAGGAGGCCACCCTCCACGAAGCCCAGCAGCAGTACGAGCAGCAACCATCGGCTGTGCAGTAGATCGCGGTAGTGGGTGCCGCCGGATTCCCGCGCCGGATCGGGCAGGCCGCGCAGGGTGAGCAGCAGTAACCCCAAGGCGATCGCGGGGATCGCGAAAACTACACGCCAACTGGAGAATTGGGCGACCACACCCGCGATCAGGGTGGCTGTCGCTGTTGCGGAGCCGGTGGCGGCCATCAGGTCCGACAGCGCTCGCTGCCGCTCGCGCGGCGCGACCGAGTCGCCGACGTAGCCGATCGAGGCCGGCACGATCGCTCCGACGAAGGCGCCGGTGAGGATGCGCAGCGCGATCAATACGGTCAAGGTCGGGGCCACCGTCGATGCCAGCCCACTCAGCCCCGCACCCACCAGTGCGATGCGCAGCACCGGCAATCGGCCCAGACGGTCGGACAGCAGCCCCCACACCACTTGCGAACCGCCATAGGCGAAGGCGTAGCCGCTCGCCGCCAATGCGACATCCGATAGCGGCGCGTGCATCGCAGCCGCAATCACCACCAGTAGCGGTGCCACCGCGAAGCGGTCGACATTCGCGAAATAGGAGGCTGCGAGCAGCGCCTGCGGCGGCGACGTGGGGGCTTGAAGTGTTCGGGTGATCGTCACCGTCCCACTCTCGGTTCCCAGCGGGAGGATCAGCCAGGCCACCGATCATCCTGGTAAATCCACCACCAGGCACGACGGTTGACATCGAATGCCCTGCTACGGTTGGTCGGCCATGACTCTCGAGCACGACCGGCGCCGCACCCTGGGCGCCTTTGTACGATCCCGCCGCGAGCGGCTCGATCCGGCATCCTTCCTGCTGCCGGGTTCACCGCGCCGTCGCACGCCGGGGTTGCGCCGGGAAGAAGTCGCGCAACTGTCCGGAGTCAGCCTGTCCTGGTACACCTGGCTCGAGCAGGGCCGCGACATCAACGTCTCACGGCAAGTGCTCGAAGCGCTGGCCCGCACCCTGCGACTGGACCAGCTCGAGCACCGGCATCTATTACGCCTCGCAGGTTCCCCGAGCGAAGCTCCCATCTCCGATCCTCCGGTGGTGAGCGCACGCCTGCGCGCGGTACTGGACGCATTCGACCCCTCCCCCGCGAGCCTGCGCGATTGCCACGGCGACATCCTCGCCCGCAATCGCGCCGAACGCGCCCTCTTCGACACCGGCGACGCCCACGCCAACACCCTCGAACTCTATTTCGCCTGGCAACCCATCCGAACCATGCTGCAGGACTGGGAAACCCACGCCCGCCGCATCCTCGCCGAATTCCGTGCCGAAGCCGACCGCCACCCCGGCGACCACCGATTCACCGAAATCGTCGACGCCCTCCGCCCCTTCGAACCCTTCGGCACGTGGTGGGACCGCCACGACATCGCCGGCTTCACCCCCACGCTGCGCATCCTGCACCATCCGACAGCAGGCCCCCTGACCTTGGAACAGTCCAAACTCATCGCGGCCGACGACCCCAGCCTCCACTTCCTCGTACGCACCGCCGCCGACCCCGAAACCGCGGACCGCCTCACCGCCCTGGTCGCGAACGCCCAGTACCGGATCAGACGTCGGCGGGGGCCGGGATGAAGAGGGCTTCGAAGGGTGAGGACCCCAATGCGAGGGTGCTGTGGCCGAGGCCTTCGGTGTCGGAGACCAGCAGTAGATCTCCTGGACCGAAGACTCGTTTCTCCCCTGCGGTGGTGGTCACCTCGATCGTTCCACGGATCATCACCACCCACTGGCGGGCCGGGGCCGGGTGCGGCGTGCTGTCGAATTCGCCGCTGCGGACGAATACTGTTTGGGCGGAAGGTAATTCACCGGTTGCCATGGGGGCCATGCCGACTGCTACGGGGCGGACCGTGAGGGAGGCGCTGTCGTCGGCGAACTTCGAACCGCCGTCGGGCATTGTCTCGATCCTGGTGTAGCGCAGGATGTTTGGCTCGTTCATGGTTTCAACTTTGACGCCCGAGATTCCGGGCGGCGATTCCCTGCGAGGAATGACTTCGGTCAATGGTGTCGTTGCGCCGGGCAGTGGCGAATCGAGGAAGTTGCGCGCTAGGACTGCGCGAGCTCTTGGAGGTCTCGGTTGAGGTGGGTGCGATGGGAGAGGTGGAGCATGTGGGAGGCATTTTTGTAGACGAAGAGTTTGCTGTCGGGGATCAGGTTGGCGGAGTGTTGTCCACAGGTTTGGAGAGGGGCGAAGGCGTCGTGGTCGCCGTGGAGGATCAGCGTCGGGACGGTGATCCGGGTCGCCTCGGTGCGGAAGTCGGCTGCGAGGTTGATTCGGCTGCATTCGATTGCGGCATGGAGGGATACACGCATCCAGTCGCGGATGGTTGCCTCCTTCTCGAGTTGGGGGATGGGGCCGTCGCCGAAGGAGAGGGCGGCGTTGTCGGTGACCCATTGGGCGTAGTCGGTGCGGAATTGGTTCAGGAGGCCGGTCACGATCTCGGGGGTGGCGTTGAGATGGGGAGCCGTGGCGCCGACGAGGGCTATGCGACCGATGCGTTCGCTACCGTGGCGGGTCAGGTAGCGGATTACTTCGCCGCCGCCCATCGAGTGGCCGACCAGGGTGACGCCGGTCAGGTCGAGGCGGGTCAGGAGTGCGGCGAGATCGTCTGCGAGGGTGTCGAATTCGTAGCCGGCGCCGGGGTCGTCGGATCGGCCGTGGCCGCGGCGATCGTAGGCGATGGCGCGGTGGCCGTGTTCGGTCAGGTGCAGCATCTGGTGTTGCCACATATCGCTGGACATCAGCATGCTGTGCACGAAGACGACGGGGGTGCCGGTGCCGTAGTCGCGGTAGAAGAGTTCGGTTCCGTCGGGCGTGGAGAAGTACGGCATTGGGATTTCCTGATTCTGGGGAAGGGGTGTGGTTACTGGGCGTCGAGCGGCTGGACTGTGAGCTGGTAGTCCTCGCGGATCTTGTCCTCGGCGTCGAGGAGCAGGAATATGCGTGCGGCCCAGGCAATTTCGCCGGTCTCGACACCGATCAGCTGAATGGTGAAGGTGAGGAGGTCGTCGTGGCGGTGGGCGTCGGCGGCATTGGCTGCGCGGTAGCGGCCGTCGGCGACGAATGCGTTGTACGCCTCGGCAACTCGGGTGTCGAGCTCGTCGTGGCCGGTGAATCGTGCGCCCTCGACGTATTCCACGCCGTCGGCGGTCCACAGCTCCGCGATGGCCCGGCGGCGCAGTTCGGCGTCCGGCTCGTTCCAGAGCGCGGTGTAGCGGTCGACGAGGGTGAGGTCGAGGGATGTGGCGGTGGTCGTCATGGCGGTGATGTCCTTCCGTGGGCCCCGGGTGGGCCGCTGGAATTACGATCGGTGCTGCCATGGCGGGACGGTCAAGCCGGATCCTCGGGCAAACTCTCCCCTAGCGGGAGACTCCACAATGGACGTCATGATCGCGTACATGTCCATCGGTGACTTCTCCCGCGCCACCCATCTGACCGTCAAGACCTTGCGGCACTATCACCAGATCGGACTGCTCGCTCCGGCCGATGTCGATCCGCATACCGGCTACCGCAGGTACGCCACCGAGCAACTGGGTGTCGCGCAGGTGGTGCGGCGGTTCCGTGATCTCGACATGCCGCTCGAGGAGATTCAGGCCGTGCTGGCCACCGCGGATCCCACTGCCCGCAACGCGCGGATCGTGGCGCATCTGGACCGGTTACAGGAACAGCTCGGGCGCACGCAGAATGCCGTCGACCAGCTGCGGGATCTGCTGACCCACAGTGGCCCGGCCGATTCGGCCGTCGAATTGCGGGCCGTGCCTGCCACTTCGGCGGCTGCGATCACCGATATCGTCGACGCCGCCGATGGCGCGGCTTGGATGCTGGGCGCGCTCGGCGAGCTGTATGCCACCTTGACCGCTCAGCAGCTCACGCCGACGGGTCCGGCGGGCGGGATCTACTCCGATGAGGTGTTCACCGACCATCGCGGCGAGTCGACGATCTTCGTCCCGTGCACCGGGGTCGTTCGATCCGTGGGCCGGGTGCACGGGATCGACATTCCCGCAGCCGAACTCGCTGTCATCACGCATTCCGGATCCCTTGCGGATGTCGACCGCACGTACGGGACCCTCGCCGCGCATGTCACTCGTCATGCGCTGGGCGTCCCCGGACCGATTCGCGAGTACTACCTGGTCAGTCAGCGCGACACTCCGGATGCCACGCAGTGGTGCACGGAGATCGGCTGGCCGATCTTCCTTACCGGCGCCACGAACGCGCACCGGGCCACGGCGTCACGCGCGGAGGTGAATTAGCCGTCAGCCAGCGTGCAGGATCCGAAAGCGATTGATGTCCGCTGGATCTCGGTCGACGACTCGGATCGGTGGCCACGCCCATTGCCAGACGCTGACGCCTGGCATGCGGGAGAACCTGATCTGTCCGCGCGTGCCTTCCACCGCGACGTGCGGCCAGGATTCGGCAATGCTCGCTCCGTCCGCACCCTGGGAACGCAGTAGATCGGCGAGAACGGCAACTGTGTCATAGCCCTCGAAGGCGACGAAAGACGGCGCTGCATCCAGCTGTTCGCGCAGCGCCTTCTCGACTCGCTCACCGAGTGCGCCGAGCCGCTCGGGTAGGTAGCGCAGGAACGGGATCGCAGCGCCGTCGTCACCCAGCAATGTCGCCCACTCGGCGAATTCCGGTTGCCCGGCCGGTGCACCGATCAGGATTTCGGTCAGGCGTCGGTCGCCGCGAACTGCCTTGACGATCGACACTGCCGGCTCCGGGCAGCCGACCAAAAGCAGCAGGGCCGTCGCGCGATTCGCGACAAGTTCGTCGCATACGGCCGCAGGGGCGAGCACGCTCATGTCGAGTTCGACGACGGTACCGCCGCGCGGACCGAGGTAGTCCCGCAGCACGCGGGCTCCGGATGCCCAGTAGACGCTCGACTGCGCTGCCACGGCGATTCGCTTGTGGCCCGCGCCCAGCAGGAAGTCCGCATAGACCCGCCAGCCGCGGGACTGCGCCGGGGCCAGGCGCGCAACCCATTCCGTCGGCTGTTCCGTCAGTGCGTCGAGAACCGCCGACGAGCAGAGGAACGGCAGTCCGAGCGCGTCGGCCCGCGCGGCGGCGGCGCGGGCGACGACGCTGTGATACTCCCCGGCCAAGGCGGCCACGCCCAGCCCAGCCAATTCATCCACGGCCGCCGCGGCCTTGCCCGGATCGGCCGCGGTATCTCGAACCACCAGCTCGAGTGGTCTGCCGAGAATCCCGCCGGCATCATTGACTTCGCGAACGCCCAGCTCGAGTCCGGCGAGCAAGTGTTGTCCGGCCTCGACCCAGCCGGGCCGGGTCAACGGCACGAGCGCGCCGATCCGGACGGACGATCCGCAAGCCTGCTCCGCTCCCGGTGCGGATGGTGGCGTATTCATGAGTCGGACTCTCCCATATGACAATTCGGCTCATCGGTGAACCAGGCGAACGGCTGCCGCCGGGCCGCACGCCTCGGCGGTTCAGCTCGCGGCGGTCGGCAAGATCATGGTGGCGCGGGCGAGGGTGTGGCCGCCGATGGTGAAGCCGAGCAGGGCTCCGCTGGATGTTGCTGTGACGCCGGATTTGTCGACGTCGAGCGCGGTGACGGTGATGTAGTAGTTGTGTACGCCCGAGCCGGCCGGTGGCGCCGCGCCGATGTAGCGGGCCGCTCCCGCGTCGTCGGCGAGTTGAAATGCCCCGGCCCCCAGCGTCTTACTGTCGGGAACGCCGGCGCCTTCGGGCAGTGACGTGGTGCCGGCGGGGATGTCGGTGACGATCCAGTGCCAGAACCCGCTGCCGGTCGGCGCCTGAGGGTCGTACATCGACACTACGAAACTCTTGGTTTGCGCGGGGAATCCGGACCAGGACAGTTGTGGCGAGATATCCTGTCCACCAGGCACTTTGAGCACCCCGGACCATTGCGCGGTGGGCAATGGCGAACCGTCGTGGACGGTTCGGCTGGTGACGGTGAACGACGGCACCTTGGGCAGGTACTGATACGGGGAGGGGCCGCCCTGCGCGGGCTGGTCGTTCCCTACGGGGACTACCGCGCGACTGGTTGCCGACGTGGCGGCGCTATCGCTGGAGTTGGTCGACGAGCAGCCGGTCATGGCGCCGAGAGCTACCACGACGCCCGCGGCGAGCGCATACGTCACGAACTTGTGAGTCATTGTCGATGCCTCCGGTGCAAGGGATTTCGTTGTCCGCTCCGAGTGAGCGGCTGTGTACGAAATGCTGCGCGGACCCCATCGACAAGTCCAACAAATAGTAAGTCTGGTCTCCATAAGTTTCATGCATACCGAGTCAGGGGCCCGGTTTCAGTAGTGCGCTCACATGGCCCGGCGTCGCCATCCAGTGGTGACAGATGGCATCGACGAAGGCCGCGGTGATCGGATCGGGTCGCACCCGGGTGTAGACGGAGAGCATGCGCTGCACCGGCGGGTCGGGGTGCCGGAGCGTGCCGTCGAAGGCGGCGGGCACACAATTGCCGGGCAGCAGGGTGACGCCGAGACCGGAGCGGGCCAGGTTCAGCGCCGAGGGAGCCTGTTCGGTGCGGACGGCGGCGCGCGGAGTGAAACCCGCACGAGCACAGGCGGAGTCGAGTATCTCGGCCAGGCCGCTGGGCTGGGTGAAGTGCACCCAGTCGTGGTCGGCCAGCTCGGCGAGGGGTGCGCTGGTGGCGGTGCCGGGCAGCGCGGCCTCGGGGGCGGCGGCGAGCACGAATTGTTCGGCGCCGATCTCGCGGACGGGACCGTCCCAGTCGGGTGGGGTCGGTCCGACCGCGACGTCGGCGCGCCCGGCATCCATGGCCGCGATGAGGTCGTTGGTGTGCCGGAATTCGACCAGTCTGACCTGGACGTCGGGGTAGGTGCGGCGCCAGGCGCGCAGCGCGGCGGGAAGTACGCCGACGCTGATCGAATACAGCGTGCCGACGTGGAGTTCGCCGGCATCGACGCCGGAGGCGCGTTGCGCGGCGCTGGCCGCGCGTTCGGCATGCGCCAGGCTGGCGCGGGCATGAGGTAGTGCGGTACGCCCGGCGGGGGTGAGCCGCACACCGCGGGGCAGGCGCTCGAGCAGCGGCCCGCCGAGCATTCGTTCGAGGGCTTGGATCTGGTGGGACAGACCCGGCTGGCTCACGTGCAGTTTGGCGGCGGCGGTGGTGAACGAGCCTTCGTCGACCACCGTGACGAAGTATTCGAGCTGGCGCAGCGACACTGACATGCACGCAGATTATAGGTTCGAGAACTTCTATCTGTTGGACATATGACTCCGGCCGTCGCAGGCTTTGGATATGAACATCGACCCGGAATTCACTCCGGCAGGGGATGGCACAACGCGCAAACTCCGAATGCTGTGCTTACACGGCTACCACGGGAGCGGCTCGATACTGCGCAGGCAGCTGGCGCCACTGACGGCCGCGATCGGTGCGAGCACCGAATCGGTGTTCGTGGACGCGCCGTCGCTGGCGCGGGGCGATTTCGGCTGGTGGCACCTCGGATTCCGGGGGTGGGAGAGCACCCGCGACTGGGCTGTCGAGTTGCTGCGGCGCGGCCCTCGATTCGACGGAGTCTTCGGGTTCAGTCAGGGCGCCGCGCTCACCGGTCTGCTCGCCGCGGTGTGCGAAAACAGTGATATCCGTATGCCGTTCGACTTCGCCATCATGGTCGGCGGCTTCACCAGCACCGAGCCGCGGCATGCGGACCTGTTCCGGCGACCGTTGACGATTCCGTCGGTGCACGTGATGGGCCGCGCGGATACGATCGTGCCCCTGCCGGATTCGCGAGTACTGGCCGATCGCTTCGTCGACCCGCTGGTGCTCGAGCATGCGGGCGGACACATCATTCCCGGCGACCGGGCCGTCACCGGCGCGATCGCGAACTTCCTGTCCGGCATCTCGCGCGCGACCGACCGTGGCCCGGTCCAGTCCGCTCAGTGAGTGGGGCGGGAAGTCGCGCGGGGGTCGTGCCAGAGGCCCAGGTCGAAGTAGAGCGTGGTCATGGAGTCCCACATGGTGGACCAAGGCTGTTTCGGCCCTTGGCATTTCCAGACGGCGACCATGCGGTCGATGCCAGGGGTGCCCTTGGGATCGTCGAGTTGGGCGACGCGCTCGACCTCGTCGAAATGGGTGCGCAGGTCGGGCTCGGCGGTGTCCAGGCCGACGTAGACGATCGTGGTCGCGGAATCCGGTGGCGGGCCGAAGAATCCGAAGCCGCGGCTCGGGCTGTAGGTGGCCGGCAGGTGGTAGCGACCGCCGAACTGCTCGACGGCGCCTGCCTGCCAATAGCCTTGGGCGACGATGGCGGAGTGCGCCTTCTCCTCCGGCGTCAGCGTGTTGTAGCCCTCGTCGACGGCCGAAACCAGGTGTGACCAGTTGGTGGTGCCGAAAACCGCGGACTGCAAGCCGAGGTCGAGGGCGTCGTGGGTCGGGGTGCGCCAGCTGTCGGGCAGCGGCAGGACGGTGAGCCCGGCGACGAATACCACCGCCGAACCCGCGGCGGCCAGCATCGTCAGCACATTCAGCCACCGATTCCGGTAGTACTGCCAGAAGGCGACGGCGCCCAGGGCGAACATGGCGGGGAAGAAGCCCGTCGGATAGTACGGCCGGCCGTGCGTGACCATGACGAACACGGTCATGAGCACCAGTGCGATCGGCAGGAAACGGTACGGGCGCAACGCTTCCTGCTTGAACGCGGCCCAGAACGCGATCAGGATCATCAGGCCACCCAGGAAGCTGGCCAGGCCGAGCCACTGCGGAATGAATCCGGCCGGGCCGAAGCCGGTGGCGTCCTGCTCGGCGCCGATGATCGAGCCCATGGCCAGCTGCGGCCAGTTGTGCTGCGACTGCCAGTAGAGGATCGGGACCAAGGACAGGGCCAGGATGCCGGTCGACACCCAGAGCGCCGGTCGACGCAGGATTTCCCGTGGGCCGCACAGGATCACGGCCAGGCCGAGGCACCCCCAGACCAGCGGGATCATCCACTTCACCTGCATATCCAGGGCCGCAACCAGTCCCGCCACAATCAGCAACCAGTCCTGCCGGGTACGCACCCAGCGGGTGAACAGCCAGGTGATCACGGCGGTGAGCGTGGCGTCGAAGGCGAAGGTGCTCAACTGAACCTGGGTCGCGATCAGGCTGGACGTCGCGTAGGTGCCCGCGGCGAGCAGCTGCGCGCGGCGGCTGCCGCGGAGTTCGTAGGCGATCAGCCCGGCCACCACGATCGCGCCGGCCGCCATCATGACGGCCGGGAACCGTAGCGCCGTCAGCGATCCCGGTGCGAGGAGGTCCGCGATCCGGGCGAACAGCGGCACCACCACGCCCTGGTCGGCGAAGGTGTAGTCGAGTCGCCGGCCGGCGGAGAGGAAGTAGAGCTCATCGCCGAAGTAGTCGTAGCGAGCCGCCGTCACCGTGAGCGCGATCGCGGCGATCGACGCGATGAGCGCGACACCACGAAATGCGAACGCGGGATGGGTCTCCGTCGTATTTTCCGGCTCAGTGCGAATCGCAATGACCGCGGTCATGAACTGCCCCCAAAACTTCCCGACAGATTCGCTCGACGCCACTTGTGCTGGTGGCGTCGGATCTGTTCGCTGTTGAACCGATTCCTCCCCGGCAGCGAACTTGATGAGCGCAAGCGCTCGCGGTCCTGCTCGGATTGCTCGATGTGAAACGATAGGTTGTATCAGAAGGGTCCGCAAATGCAATGCTGAAAGCGTCGATAGCCGTTTGCTGTAAATTCGAGATGACTGTGATGTGACCCGCCGGTTAATTGCGCCGCTATCAAATATGGATTTCAGTGGAAATGCACAGGATGAGCCCCTGAACAGGCAACTTTCAGCGAACTCGACTGATCGCACAAGCACGGAACGATTAACAAGCCACCAAAACCGGTGTCATGAAGGACTCGATGTAGCACACTCATGGCGATTACCTCGTGACCGGTTATTCCACCGCCATGAATAGGTAAAAAATCATCGAGATTATCTCGTGTCGCGGATGGACGACCAGGGTCATATATCGGTCGGCGTATCGGTCATCGATCGCAAATCGGCTTATTTGAACCATTCAAATATCAGCATCCGGCTCGACCGGCCGGGCTGGTTGCCGACCGGCTACCCGCCGTACGAACGGCAGGTGTCGCCCGCGTGCCGCTGCGGTAACGCGCCGGCGAACTTGTATTGCGGGATCGGCAGGTCACCGCTGGTCACCGCATTACCCGGCCTTCCCCCGCGTGCGCGAAATGCTAGGCTGCGCCGCGTGAAAGCCGCAGTACTCGCCTCCCTGACCGTCCCGTTCCTGCTGTTCGCGCCCGCTGTGGCGCATGCGGACCCGCAGATCCCCGTCCCCGGGCAGAACACCTCCCCCGACGACACCTGCAACACCACGCAGAACATCGTCGACACCATCAAGACCCAGCACCCGGACTACACCACCCCCGAGCAGATCGCGTCCGGCTTCGACGCGATGATGGGGGCCAAGGTGCCCGGTTACCAGCTCTTCCAGGGCCAGCAGCACCAGCAGCTGCTCGACACCATCCAGGCCTGCGGTATCGCCACCTCTTAAGGACAGCGCATCCGCGATCGGCTACCGCTCGCATCGCCCCGGGCGGAAGTCCCGCCGGGGCGACGCGCACGGTGATGTGCGTCATTGCGACGATGCGCACACCGCATCCTGGTTCGCCGGCTGCTCGGCCGCATCACCCATAAGCTGACCACATGAAACAGGATGTGCGGCAACGTCATGCCCTGTCCTTCGGCACAGCCGCGACCGCCTACGCCCAGCACCGCCCGGACTACGCGCCGGCCGCCGTCCGCTGGGCACTGGAATCCGCGCCCGGCCCGCGAATAGTGGATCTCGGGGCCGGAACCGGAAAGCTCACCGGCACACTGGTCGCGCTGCACGCCGATGTCGTTGCCGTCGAGCCGGATCCGGCGATGCTGAGCGAACTGCGCCGCGCGCTGCCGGCGGTCCGAGCCATGGCGGGTAGTGCCGAAGCGATACCGCTACCGGATGCGTCGGTCGATGCCGTGCTCGCCGGAAACGCCTTGCACTGGTTCGATATGTCGGTCGCGGGACCCGAGATAGCAAGGGTTCTCACGCCCGGCGGCGTCCTGGCTGGTTTGTGGAATGTCATGGACGACCGCGCCGACTGGGTCGCCGGGCTAGAAAGCGAAGCCGGTGAACCGGGCTCAGCCGGTGAAGTCGCGGATCAGCTTCGCGAGTTCGGTCGGCTGCTCGGCCGTCACGATGTGTCCGGCATCGATTTCGGCGTAGGTGGCATCCGGGATGTCGGCGCTCACCTCGCGGGAGTATTCCGCGGGGACCAATACATCAGCGGGGCACCCGATCACCAGTGCCGGCGCCTGGATCCGCGGTAGCAGGTCGCGGACGTCGAGTTTGTTGGCGAGAGCTATCTGCCGGAGTCTGCCGGCCTCGGGCCGGTAGGACGTCGCGAGCTCGGCCACGGCGGCGGGGTCGAGGGATTCCAGGTACGCGGGGCTGAAGGCGACCAGCATCGTGTATCGGGCGAAAGCGTCGGCGTCATCGGCGAGGTCGCGCCACAGCGACAAGGCCTGGCGTTGGTGTTGCCGGCCCTGCCCGGTCCAGCCCGAGACCAGCACGAGGCGGCTGACCAGCTCGGGCCGAACCGCGGCGAGCCGGGCGACGACCGCGCCACCCATGGAATGTCCGACCACGTCGGCGGGCCCCTGCCCGAGATCGGAGATCACGGCGGCGACCTGCTCGGCGAGCAGCTCGACCGTCAGCGCGCCGCCGTCGTCGCGCGCCGCATCGCTGCCCGAAAGATCCGGTAACACAACGGTTCTGGTGTCCACGAACGCCTCGGCGACGCGGTCCCAGATCTGTGATCCCCGGCTGCCGCCGTGCACCAGGACCAGCGGCCGGCCCGCGCCCAGCACCCGGTACGGCACCACCGCTGCGCCCACTGTGATCTCCCGCATGACTTGTCTCCCTTCGTAGAACTGTTTGCCTCAGCGACGTTGCCAGCATCCGGTGGCAATGAGGAGCGGAGCGGATTCCCTAGGATCGGTACTCCTAGCCGGCGCGGCGCGACCCGGCCGGACCGCCGAAGATAGAAGACATGACCATGGACAGGGCCAAACTGGCGGACTTCCTCCGCCGTTCCCGCGAACGGCTCCGGCCTCGGGAGGTCGGCCTGGACGCCGGACCTCGCCGCCGCACGCCCGGCCTGCGCCGCGAGGAACTGGCCCAGCTGGCCGGCGTATCGGCGGACTACGTGATGCGACTCGAGCAGGCGCGCAGCTCCCAGCCGTCGACTCAGTTGCTGGGCGCCCTCGCCCGGGCGCTGCGACTGACCGAGGACGAACGCGATCACCTCTACCTGCTGGCAGGCCACCGCCCACCCGAAGGACCGCGCGCCGGACATTACGTCCGCCCCGCGCTGCTCTACCTGCTCGACCGGCTCGGCGATACCCCGGCCCAGCTCATCACCGACCTCGGTGACCTGCTCGCGCAGAATGCCTTGGCCGAGGCGCTTTTCGGCTGCGTGTGCACGCTCGAGGAGCAGGACCGGAACATCGCATGGCGCTGGTTCACCAACCCGCGAGTGCGCGAGGCATACCCCGCCGAGGACCACGACCACCTCAGCCGCGTACGCGTGGCGGACCTGCGCGCCGCCGCGACACACCGCGGCTACGATCGGCCCGCGACGGATCTGATCGAACGGCTCGAGGCGGCCAGCGCGGAGTTCGCCACGCTCTGGAACGAGCACGAGGTCGCCATGCGCCGCAGCCACCACGTGCGTGTCGTGCATCCCGCCGTCGGGCCCGTCGAATTCGACTTCGAGATCCTGCAGACCGAAGCCGCCGACCAGCGTCTTCGCATCTTCACGCCGCCGCCCGGATCCCACAGCATCGAGGCTCTCGAAATCCTGCGGGTCATCGGCCCGGAGACCGCCCACCGCAGTCACCGATAAGAGCCTGCGCGGCCCTCGAAGACCTTGCGGCAGAAGTAAGCTCGGACGCGGATCGATCACGTGAAAGGGCGAAGGTGTCCAGCGAGAATATGTTCAGTGTCTTCGGGAAAATGACCGCGCTCCCGGGTCGGCGTGATGAGCTGATCGCGGTGCTGCTCGAGGGATTACGCGCCGGTGGCGAGGACGGCGGGTTACTCGATTTCAGCATCAATACCGCCTTCGACGATCCGGATACGATTTGGCTGACCCAGCTGTGGGTCGACAAGGATGCGCATGACGCGACCACCCGTTCGGAGCCGGTCGTCGCGGCGTCCAGCGAGGTTCCCGCGCTCCTGGCTCAGCGACCCGAAGGTTTCTACGGCCGAGCCGTCCACGTTCATGGCCGAACCTCGGGATAACGAGGAGCCGGATCAGTTTCGATTGCTGCCGCCGGGTGACGGGCTGTCACGTTTTCACGCCGCCCACGGTCGAGGAGGTGACACCGGATAACGGCACCGACAGCAATGGAGAACACCATGACCGATCACACCTGGCTGGCGGAGCAGTTCGAAGCCAACCGCACCCATCTGCGCACCGTCGCCTATCGCCTGCTCGGCTCCACCAGCGAGGCCGAGGATGCCGTGCAGGAGGCGTGGCTGCGACTGCAACGCTCCGATTCGAGCGAGGTGGAGAACCTCGCCGCCTGGCTGACCACCGTCGTGGCACGGGTATCGCTGAACATGCTGCAATCCCGCAAGGTCCGCCGCGAGGAACCCATCACCGATGATGCCCACCACGTCCCCGCGCCGCCGGCGCATGCCCCGGATCCCGAACATGAAGCGCTGCAAGCCGATTCGATCGGGCTGGCGCTGCTGATCGTGCTCGACGCCCTCACCCCCGCCGAACGCCTGGCGTTCGTGCTGCACGATCTGTTCGCGATCCCGTTCGACGAGATCGGGCCGATCCTCGGCAAAACGCCTGCCGCGGCCCGGCAATTGGCCAGCCGCGCCCGGCGTCGCGTGCAGGGCTCCGCCGCACCCGCCGCCGATATCGGTCGCCGGCGCGCGGTGGTCGATGCCTTTCTGACCGCCTCACGCAGCGGCGACTTCCAGGCCCTGCTGTCCCTGCTCGCCCCGGACGCGGTCTTCCGGGCCGATGCGGCGGGGATCCGAATGGGTTCGGAGGCACTGGTTTCCGGCCGCGATGGCGTCGCCACGACTTTCGCCGGCCGGGCCAAGGCCACCCGTCTCGCCCTCATCGACGGTGCGGTCGGCGCCGTGTGGGCCATCGGCGGCACCCCGAAGGTGGTGTTCACCTTCACCGTCGCCGACGAGCAGGTCACCGCCATCGACCTGCACGCCGACCCCGAGGAGCTCGCCGCGCTCGATATCGAGATCCTCGAAGCCGCCTGAACATGAACGACCGCGCCGAGCGGATAGCACATCTGCGCTACAGACCGGTGCGGTCGTCCATTATCGGCTCCCGGCGGCCCCTAGTGAACGGGCGTACTCGCCGGGTGTCTGGCCGTAGCGCTTTTTGAAGGCGCGGATGAAATGGCTGCTGTCGGAGAATTGCCAGTACGCGGCGAGTTCGGTAGCAGTCGGCCGGCCGGAGGCGAGGGCGAGCCGGGCTTCTTCCAGGCGGCGGTCGCGGATATAGCTGGTCACCGACTCCCCCGCCGCGGTGAATGCTCGTTGGAGTGTGCGTACCGAGACATTGAGTTCGCGGGCCAGCATCGCCGGGGAGAGTGCGGGATCGGCGAGTCGACCGTCGGCCAGGGCCTTCGCCGCTTGGGCGAGTGCGGGCCGCAGCCCGGGCTCGGCATCGTCGAACCATCCCGTCGCGACTGCTTTGGCCAGTTCGACCATGGCGCCGCGGGCCGCGTGCACACCGGCCGGACCGAGGTCGGCGAGGGTGGCGTGGACGGTATTCGTATGAGCCATCAGCAGCCGCATCTCGGCCGAGTCCCCGGACCCGATGATGCTCCGATTTCTGAGCCGCGGTTCGAGCATCACCGAGGGCAGCGTGAGAATCCGAACCGTGGTGTCCGGCCCCGCCCCGAAGTGCAAAGGCCGCCCGTGCCGCAGCAGAAACTGCCCCGCCGACACGCTGTATTCGTTCCGGTCGGGCGAGACGCCCAAAGTCCATGTCCCGCGCCGCACTACGTAGATCCGCACCTGATCGTCATAGCCGTACGGAGTGCCTGCCGTCCGAATATCGGACGCACTGTCGAGATCGGTGACCGCCACATCGCGCACCTTCACGACGCGACTCCTGACCCGGAAATCACCGGTCGTCGCCGAGCTGAAGGTAGGCAGCGGAAAGCCCTCGCCGACCTCCGTCAGCCACCCGCGCCGAAAGACATCGAAACCTCGCGATACTCCGCCCGGGACAGTGGAATCCAGCGAGAACCTCCCGCGCAAGTCCACTCCACCACCGTTCATCGGCTGGTCCTTCAGCTGAGGCTCAGTCGCCTTCGTTCGCGGAATCCTTTGCAGGCGCGGAGGGCTTGGGCTCGATATCGATCCGGACCGCTCCCGCGCGCACGGATCGCAGGATCAGCCAGCACAGCGCAAGCACGACGACAACGATCAGGACGATCACGAGAACATCGAAGACGTTGCTGATGGTGTCACCTCCGTGCAGGGCCCGAACCGACTCCCCCGCGATCCTAACCACAAAGTAGTTTCAGGGGTTACGCGGTGATCGACGGCTCATTGCTGCCAGTCGCGCCCGATCGTTCGGATCATGGACGGCCACACGTCCTCGAGCCGGAAGTCGGCGGTGAACTCGTGGATTCGCCAGGCGCGGTCGGTGTGGGCGGTTTTCGGGAGCTTCATCACCAGCACCACCTTCGACGATGTGGGTTGAGCTGATGTTTATTCTGCCGGACGCCCGGCGAGTGGTGTTATGCGCCGCAGGTTGGGGGGCAATGGGTGGGGGTGGTGGGGGGTACGTCGAGGGTGGGGTTTCGGTCGAAGAAGCCTGTGGGCTTCAGGGTGAAGCCGGTGTAGTCGACGGGCATGATCGGCCAGTCCTCCGGTCTGGGGAAGTGTGTCAGTCCGAAGGTGTGCCAGACGACCACGTCTTCGCCGTCCAGGTGCCGGTCGGCGGCGGCGTAGGTGGGGAGGCCTGCGCCGCCGGGGTGCTGGTTCACGAAGTCGCCTGCGGCGTAGCGTTCGGAGGGGTCGTATCGGGTGACCCATAGGTGTTTGGTGGCGAAGCCGGCGCGGCGGGCGATCGAGGATTCGTCGGCGGCGAGCAGGGGTTCGCGGCCCTCCGGATGCAGGGCGTAGCCGACGGGGTTGCCGAGTCGGTTGGTTATGTCGGGGTTCGTGATCTGCCAGGTCCGGCCGATTCGGTTGTCCGCCAGGCGTTGTGCCTCCGACTCCCGTTCCAGCACCGTCCGGCGGAGGGTGAAGGCGTTGCCGTGCGGGTTGCCGGGGCCGATCGGCACGCGCTGGGATTCGACCTCTTCCACCCGATTGCGGTGACCATCGATCATCATGTCCAGCCGGGCGCTGAACAGGTGCTGGTGGTACGGGGCGCCCAGGCCCGGCGCGAGTTCGGAGGCGTAGGGGTGGCCCGGTCCCGGATATGCCGACGTGAACACCACTCCGGTCGCCTTGGCCTCGAATTCGATTGTCCCGTCGAGGTAGAGGTACCAGAAGAATCCGTAGTCGTAGTTGCCGATGGTGGTGAAGAAGGAGATCACCAGCCGTCGTTGCCGGCGCACCTCGCGCGATCCGGTCCACAGGTCGGTGTGCTTCCACAGCACGCCGAAATCCTCCTCGTGCATGCACACCGCATTGCGGATCGTGCGCGGATTGCCGTCCTCGCTCGCCAGCACCGCGTCGAAGTAGGTGATATCGCCGACGCAGTCGCAGCCGAGCTCGAGCGAGTTGGCCCATCGGCCGACCAGGTATTCGCCGGTGTCGAAGTAGTTCTGCCAGGAGCGTACCGGTGACGGATCCGCGTACGGCACAACCATTTCCGCGATCGAGGCGCGGTGGATGATCGGCCGCAGCCGGTCGCCGTCGCGAAAACCCAGCTGGTAGAGGACCAGCCCTTCACGGGCGTCGAATCCGATGCGCAGCGACCATTTCTCCCACTCGACGAGGTTGCCGTCGACGGTGTAACTCGGTCCCTGCGGCTGGGTGATCTCGATCGGCCGTTGTGTAGAGCGCGGTGGCCCGGTGAACGCTGGGTCGTCGAAGTTGCCGGATTCGGGCGGCACCGGAACCGGTCCGGTGTCGATGACCCGCAATACCTCCCGGGTCATGACGTCGACGAAGGCGACGAGACCATCGATGGGATGCGCCCACGCGTGATCCTTCGAATGCTCCTGATGGAAGGCCAGCCCGCGCAGAATCCGGCGGCCCTGCTCCCCGTCGTAATCGAAAACGCCCGCCGACAGCGGCGCGACCCGCACGTTCGCCGGATCGAGACCGCGTGCGGCCAGCGCCTCGAGCCAGCGCGGATCGGTCGACAGCAGGTGCTCGACCAGCCCGAATTCCTCATCGAGCACGGGCATCTGGCCGTCCAGCGCGGCATCGAGCGTCCGCTGCGAGACCACCGCCCGCCGCCCGAGCGAGACCACCAGATCGCGGGCATTCGGACGATCGACATCGTGCAGCAGTACCCGGAAGCACCGCTCGATCGGGACGGACGGGTCGTAGACGGCGTACTTGTCCGGCTCGTCCAAGCCGACATAGACGAAACGTGTTGCCGTCGAAACCAGTCCCGCGGCATGGACTATCGCGCGTACCTCGGCGATCTCGGCGGCGGTGGCCATGGCGAGCGGATGATCGACGCGCTCGGAGGTGAAGGTGGACAACTTCGATCCTTTCGTTCCCGGGATGGCTTACGACTCATGGATGGGATCGGGCAGCTCCCAGCGCTCACCGAGGCGCGGCCGCAGGTAGATCAGGTAGTAGGCGATGCCGACGGCCATCGCGACGACCGCCACCACGACCTGCTGCCAGGTGGTGGTGGCCAGGCTGTAGCCCGCGTATCCCATGGCGGCGATGACGATGAGCGGCGGCAGCGGCCACAGCGGCATGCGATAGCCCGCGGTCTGCGGCTCCCGGCGTACTCGCAGCGCCGCCAGCGCGACGAACAGATAGACCAGCACCAGTCCCGCGCCGGTCGCGGTGATCAGCCACGACAATGGCAGGGCCGCGGCCGCGATGGCGGCCATGGCGCCGACCACCAGGGTGGCGGCGATCGGCGTGTGCAGGCGGGGATGCACGCTGCCCAGTGCGCGGTCGATCGGTTCGGGCCAGCTGCGGTCGCGGGCGGAGGCGAACAGCAGCCGGGAGATCTGCAGGATGATCGCGATCACCGCATTGACGATCGCGATCGCGATGCCAACGCTCACAACGGTATTCACCGACGATCCGCCGCGCGCGGTGAGGAAGTAGTTGAGCGGTGCGTCGCTGTGCAGTAGATCGTTCATCGACGGCGCGCCCAGCACGACCGCGGCCAGTGGCAGCATCTCGATCAACACCGTCGCGGCCAGGCAGACCATGATCACGCGGCCGATGGTGCGGGAGGCATTCTTGGTCTCCTCGGAGTAGTAGACCGCGGCGCCGTAGCCGTTGTAGGCGAACAGGGCCACGGGTATCAACGGCACCAGCGCGCTGACCGCGACGCCCGCGGTGCCGGTCCCACTGGCGGTGAGCGGGTGGAACCACTCCGCCGGACCACGCTGCACATGCAGGAAACCGAGGAAGACCAGTACCGCGATGGCAGCGATCTCGATGCACAGGAAGACCCCGGTCACCCAGGCATTGGCCTTGATGTTCAGCACGGCGACCCCGGTGGTCACCACGATCACCGCGATGCCGACCCACTTCCCGCCCAGTTGATGGAACGCCACACCGAGATAGTCGCCGGTCCCCAGCGCGATGACCGAGATGATCAGTACCCCATTGACCAGCGTGAGCAGGAACATCGCGAATCCGATGGGCCGGCCCAGCAGTCGTGCCGCCCAGGTGTATTCGCCGCCCGCGATCGGATACTTGGTCGCCAGCTCCGCGTAACAGAGCCCGACGAACACCGAGATGACCCCGGCGATGCCCAGTGTCAGCACCGAAGCGCCGCCAACCGCGAGCAGGATCGAGGGAATGATGATGAACACGCTGGAGGCCGGTGTCACCGCGGACAGCGTGATCAGGATGTTCTCCCCCATGCCGAGTGCGCGGGAGAGCTGTTGCCGGTATCGGGATTGGGGGTCGTCGTCAGCGGTCTGGCCGGTGGTCGACTGCGTTGCCATGGCCGATCCTTTCTTTGATCTACAATCAAAGAATGAACTGAATTGCCTGGCAATACTGGATTTTGGTCGTAACAACCACTTAACTCGTCGTCAATGGGACGAAACAGGAGGTCATGATGGCACGGCGGAAGGATCAGGAGCGGGCCCGGCGCGCGATCCTGGACGCGGCGCTCACCGCGGTATCCGATCGCGGCGTGGGCAAGCTCAAGATCCGCGACGTGGCCGAGTTCGCGGGCGTCTCACCCGGCACCGTGCACTACTACTTCGACGACCTCGAAAACCTGCTGCGCGAAGTACACCGGGACGCGAGCGATCGGTTCTTCGGCGCCCGGCTCGAGCTGGTCGCCTCGATCCCCGACGCGCGCAACAAGATCGGTGCGCTGATCTGGGCCGGGCTGCCCGCCTCCGATAGCGATGCGCTGGTCGTCGCGCTGTATCAGCTCGCCGCCTATCGCAGCGTCGCCGACGAGCACGGTGACCTGATCACCGTCCTGTTCGACAAGCAGGTCGCGGTATACCTGAGCGCGCTGGAGGTCGGAATCGCCCAGGGACACTTCACGATCGACGCGCCACTCCTCGATGTCGCCGCGAATCTCGTTGCCCTCGAGGATGCTTACGGGTTGCACATCATCACCCGCAACCGGTCCATGACCAAACTCCGAGCCGCCGAGCTGATCTGCTCCTACGCCCGCACGGCCACCGGATGTCTCGCCATCACCACGCCCCCGAAGGACGCACAATGACCTCGCACCAATCGTTCTCCCCCGACGGACGCCCCCGCGCGCGAGCCCTGGGCACCGACCTGCAAGGGCAGCCGGGACTGTGGAACGCCATCACCGATGTTCCGGGCGTGGCGGTCGGCTACCAGACCCTCATCGAGGGTGAGGGGCCGTTGCGGGTAGGCGCCGGGCCGGTGCGCACCGGCGTGACCGCCATCCTCCCGCGCGGCCGATCCGGTCTCGGCCGCCCCTGCACGGCGGGCCGATACTCCCTCAACGGCAATGGCGAAATGACCGGCAGCGCATGGATAGACGAGGTCGGCCAGCTGTCCGGCCCGGTCACCATCTCCAATACCCACGCCATCGGCGCGAGCCACACCGGAACCATCCAATGGATCAACGCGACCCGCCCCGACCTGACGGATGAATGGCTGCTCCCGGTCTGCGCCGAAACCTGGGACGGCTACCTCAACGATATCAACGGCGGCCATGTCACCCCGGAAATCGTCGGCGCCGCACTGGATTCCGCGCAGTCGGGTCCGCTGCAGGAAGGCTCGATCGGCGGCGGCACCGGCATGAACTGCTACGCCTTCAAGGGCGGCAACGGCACTGCGTCCCGCCTGATCGAATTCGGCGCGCACACCTACACCGTCGGCGTGTTCGTCCAGGCGAACTTCGGCTCCCGCCGGGAGCTCACGATCCGCGGCCGGCGCGTCGGGGAGCAGCTCGCCGTGGACAATCCGATGGAGACCACCGAGTGGGGCTCCGCACCGCACCGGATACCCGCCGCCCCGGGCGGTGCCGGCTCGGTCATCGTCATCATCGCCACCGACGCACCCCTTGACCCATTGCAGTGCACCGCCATGGCCCGCCGTGTCCCCCTGGGTCTGGCCCGCACCGGCACCACCGGCAGTATCTTCTCGGGCGATCTGTTCCTGGCCTTCTCCACGGCCCCTGATCACTCCTCCGATACCGGCTTCCCGCACGGCGCCCCGACCATCGGTGAGCTGGTCCCCACGGTCCGAATGCCTTGGAACCGAATGGATTCCCTCTATACCGCGGTGGTCGAGGCAGTCGAGGAATCCGTTCTCAACGCGCTCCTCGTCAACGCCGATATGACCGGCCGTGACGGGCACCGCTCCCCCGCCCTCCCGCACGACCGATTGCGCGACCTCCTCGCCGGCAAATGAACCCTGCGCGGTTCACGGGGTCGCCGCGGCGGCGGCCAGTTTCGCGCGATCGGTGACGATGATGCGGCCGCGGCGAAGGGCTACGATGCCGCGGTCCTCCAGGTCGCGCAGGACGCGGTTGGCGGTGACCCGGGTGGTGCCGGCCATGGAGGCGAGATCGTCTTGGGTCAGGCGGATTTCGGCTATGGGGGCCGGGCCGCCGTAGATCCGGGCGAGATTGGCCAAGCGGCGGATCACCCGGGTTTCGACCGGAAGGTAGAGAGCCTCGAGAACGGTGGCCGACAGCCGGCGGATCTGGGCGACCAGGCTGGCGGTGAGCATGCGGTCGATGCCGGGGTTGGCGGCGCGCAGGACTTCGAGTTGGGAGCGGCTCAGGGTGAGGGTTTCGGCGTTTTCTGCCGCTTCGACGGTTGCGGTGCGCCTGGCATCGGGGCTGAGCAGGGCCAGTTCGCCGAAGGAGTCGCCGGGACCGATCATGTTCAGGGTGGCGGTGTATCCGAGCGGCGTGGCCACGCGGATCAGGAGCAGACCGGACTTGACCAGGTGCAGGCAGTCGCCGGGATCACCCTCGTGGCAGAGTACTTCGCGGCGTTTGAAGCGGCGCGGGGTGCAGGAGGCCAGAACCTGACGGCGTTCGCTCGCGTCGAGGCTGCTGAGCAGAGTGAACTCGGTGGTCACCGCACGCCCCGCAGGACGAAGCAGGTGACCGGCTCGCGGCGGCCTTTCACGGTGATCGCGTGCAGCGGCTCTACCAGGGCGCGGGAACCCAATTGGGCCTGGGTGAGCGGGCCGATCACCACGTCACCGGGCTGGGCCACACCTTGCAGGCGGGCCGCGGTATTGGTGGTGTCGCCGATCGCGGTGTAGTTCCGCATCTGTGCCGCACCGATATTGCCGACCAGGGCCGGCCCGGTATTGACGCCGACCCGGAAGCGTGGCCAATCCGGTCGGCCCGCCGCGATCCGCGCGACGGACTGCTGCAGCATCAGCCCGGCGCGGGCGGCGCGCAGGGCGTGGTCGGGTTGTGGTGCGGGAGCGTTGAATACGGCCATCACGGCATCGCCGACGAACTGCACCACCACGCCACCCTCACCCAGGATGACGGGCACGATCGCGCCGTAATAGGTGTTCAGCATCTGCACGACCAGCGCCGGATCGGTGCGTTCGGAGAACGGCGTGAAACCGGCCAGATCGGCCATCAGCACACTGACTTCGGCGATGCGGCCGCCCAGATCGGCCTCCGCGGGATTGGCGAGCAATGCGGTCGCGACCTGCGGGGACATATACGAGCGGAACAGCTGGTCCAGCTGCCGATACAGCCGGGCGTTCTGCTCGAGCACGGCGAACTGACGTTCGGTGAGGCTGAACCGTTTCGACAGCTCGACCCCGACCGAGCCCAGCGGCTGGTCCACCGGCACCCCGGCGGCCGCGCGCTGCCCCAATACCGCCACCATTTCGGTCAGCGCCCGTGTGTAGTCGCGCTCGAGCGCCTCCATGGTCTGGTTCAGCGTGACACTGTCGAACAGGCCCAGCGCCGAACCCTCCCTGCGGAATTGGGCGTGCGCGCTCATCGCGATCAGCAGGAAGGCCGCCACCATGAGCACATGCCATTCCCACCAGGACGCCTGCCAGCTACGCCCGTAGCCGACGGCCAGCAGCGCCTCGATCAGCAGCACGAACGCGGTCAGCACGCTGAGCAGCAGCAGGCCGCGACGGCGATAGAACTGGCGAGCGTACACCACCGCCGCACCCAGGTAGGACAGCGAACCCACATAGGCGAGTATCACCAGCGGCCGCGATGTCTCGGTGGCACTGGGCATGCCGTCGAACGGCGGCAACCCGGTGAGCGAGAACAGCCCCCACACCACCAGCGCCAGCGCCGGCAAGGCCGACAGCAACCACATTCTCCGGTTCAACCGGGCCGTAGCGACCGGCCCGTATTCGATCGCCGAGGCCAGTGCGGCGAACCCACCCAACGTCAACCCGATCGGCACCGCGTACACGAACCCGGCATTGGGCATCTTGATGATCACACCTGGTGTAGCGATCGCGTGCAGGCCCAGAAAGCCCGCCGCGAACTGGAACATCAACGACACCAAGATGAGTCGCACATCATGGCGACTACGCGCGGCACGGAAAAGGACGACCCCCAGCATCATTGCCAGGGTCGCCGCGGCAAGAACCAGCCAGAAGTGCTGCGGATGATGCTCATAGTGAGCGTCCAGCTTCGGATGCGACAACAGCAACCAAAGCCCGGCTACGGGAAGGGAAATCGCCGCCGCCCAGGTGAGGACGCTCAGTTTCGACACTATTGAACCCTACCGACCGGAGCATCCCCGTCGGGAAGTTCACAGGCAACCGACATATGCGCCCGGTCGGCGCGACCGTCCGGCGGTCGCACTCGTAGTGGCCGAGCCCCGGCCCGTCCGGCCGGGGCGCCACCGCGCTACGAGTCGGTTCAGCGGTGCCAGCCGTAGTCGTAGCCGCGGTGGTCGCGGTCCCACGACTGCCACTCGCCGAAGTGGCTACCGTGCCAGTAGTTGTTGTCGCAGTAGCTGTAGTAGTGCCAGTCGAACCCGTTACCCCACTGGCAGAACGGGTCGAACCAGTCCCGCACGCCACTCGTCACCTGGGTGTGCACCGGGCCGGTCGCGTCCGGAGTGGCGGCACTGGCGACACCGACACCGGCGCCGCCGATCAGGGCGAGCGCGGCGACAGCGGTGGCAGTCCGGCGGATTACGTTAATCATGTTCTGCTCCAAGTGTTTTCGTTGCTTGCCTGGTGGCTTGCTTCGGTATGACACCAATAGTGGCCCCACCGCCGGAGAAGTTCTGCCACCGCAACAACACTCGGTATGTATCCGCGCTTACATAACGCATGCCCGGTTGCCCTCAGCCGGCTCGGCAAGCCCGGGCGGGCAATGCCGTCTGTCAGAGTGGCGGCCGAAGAGCCGCGAGCATCGGACTTGCGGCGTCGATGATCGGCTGTACGGCGTCTGCGAGTTGGGGTGGTACGACCGCGGCGAGTTCAGGGGGCATGGCCGGGGCGACTGTCGCTGTGGCCAGGTCCGTTGTCGCTGACCGCGGCTCGTCGGTGATCGGCTTGCGCGCCACATCGCCCTCGAGACGCAAGGTGTTGTACGCGTTGATGCCTGAGACGATGCCGACCGGTACGCCGAGCACCAGGCTGCCGATGGTGCCGCCCATGCTGCCGAGAATGGCCGCGCCGGTGAGGCAACCGCCCGCGAATCCGGTGGCCGTGCCGGCCAGTGCCGCGGAGAAGGTGCCCGCGGCGCCCGCGCCGATACCGCCGGCCAGGCAGCCGATGGCGAGACCGGTGGCGCCGCCGAGCACCGCGCCGAGCGCGACCGCCAGGCCGAATTGGGTGCCCACGGCGCTGTAGGCGTCGTTGATGTCCTTCTGCCGCTGTACCGGATCCGTCTGCTGGGTGGGACCGGGGGCCGGGGCGGGCTGGGCCGGGTCGTCGACGAATCCCGTGATCGGCACGGTGGCGGGGGCCTTGCACACCGGGTCCGGGAGGTCCGCGGCGGTGCGTGGCTGCTGGTCCGCTGACGCGTCCGCGCGGGAGGGCAGCTGCGAGATGGGGACGGTGCCCAGTGGGCAGGGCACGGCGGCGTTGGGCCACAACGCCATCGGCGAGCCGAGGGTCAGGGTATTGCCCATGACGTATCGGCCCTGTGCGTCGAGCGCCTGGAAGTTGTTGAGCAGCTGCAATTGCCGGTCACCGCCGGGGCCCGGCTGGAGCGGGTCGGGACCGGTGCCCGGCGCCTGCACGATGAGGGAGCCGATCGGCGTGGTCAGGTAGGCCGACATATCGGTGAGGTCGCCCGTGTAGACGACGCCCTGCATGATACCGACCGTCACCCGCGAGATGCCCTCGCGGACCGCCTGTTCGTGCGGCGTCAGGTCCGCGGTGTTGCCGGGCAGCGGCGGCGGGATCTCCCGCCCGAACGGGATGTGGTGCAGCGTGCTGCGATCCTCGCCGAGGATCAGGTTCCCCTGGTGGTCGCGCAGCTGGTAGTGATTGTTGCCGATAATGCTCACCGCGACGTCCGGGCCGTAGATGGTGGACAGTCGGCGATAGGCATTGCTGCGCAGGTAGATATCGCCCGCCAACTCCAGATCGTTCTCCCCGCACAGCGGGTCGCGGGGCGGGATGGCGGCCATCGGGTCGTCGGCATCGGGCACCGGCGGGCAGGTCAGCAGCGGCTGATCGGCGCCCGGGTCGGCGGATTGCGAGGCGTCGGACGGCGTATCCGCGGGCACCAGCGGCGTCGCATGCGCGGACACGGCGGTGACCACCGCGGTCACCGCGGCAAATGCCGTGGTCAGGGCGACGGGGATGACCTTCAACGGAACCTCGCAATCCAGTACGCACGGAACAGAACCGACGAGAGCAAGATCAGAACGCCAGGCTAACAAGCCCGCGCCGAATTCCCCGTGAGCCCGCCCCCAACCGCCGTGGCACGGCCTCGTCGCAGCTCAGCGCACCCAGATACGACTGGCCAGGAAGTCATCCCACGCCGCGCTGGGAAACCACAGCTCGGGACCTTCGCCGTGATCGGCGGAATCGCGGACACCTACCCGTCCGGTGTCGTGGTAGACCTCGACACACTGTTTGGATGTCTCGCTGCGGCTGGATTTATACCAGGTGCGGGCGGGTGGGTTACTTGTCACTCCACATACTCCTTCGCACTGTCCGACACCAGTTTTCGCGTGTCGTCCTCGCTCAACGCTACTGCGTGCAGGGCTGTGACCGCCTCTCGATATTCCTCCAGCGCATCGGCCCGGTTGAGATAGAGCGCGCCCATCGCGCCTTCGAGATACACGAGCGGCAATTCGGTTGGCCCGTCCGATTGGGCCGGGAACGTCAGCATCGTGAAGCTCTGGATCGTCAGGCCTCGATGCGGACCGACCTCGAAAGGGACCACACGGATAACGATGTTTTCGCGCTCGCTCAGCTCTGACAGCCATCGCAGCTGGGCGGCCATGACCGCAGGGGCGCCCGGCCGGTGCCGGAGCACGGCTTCGGAGAGAAAGGCCGTCATGGAGAAGCCGTCTTCGTACAGCTTTGCCTGTCGGCGAGTATTCAACTCCACTCGGCGTTCCACGTCGACATTGGAAAGCCCTGGATCCTCGATCTTTACGAGCGCACGCCGATAATCGGACGTTTGCAATAGACCGTGAACCAGCACGAGTTGGTGGGTGCAGACCTGGTCGGCATCGGACTCCAACTGCAGATACTGCGGGAAATGCGGCGCGACCTGATCGGCGTAAGGCTGCCAGAAGCCTTTCGAATTACCCTGCAGCCGTGCGACTTTCTCCTGCTCGCGCACATCGCCCCACAGACACAACGCCTCCTGCCGAGCATCCGGGCTCACGTCGTAGAGATCCAAGAGCAACCCGATCTGCGGCGTAGTGAGCTTGGTCGGGTAGCCACCTTCGAGTCGCATGATCACCTGCCGTGACACCTCGAGAGCCAGGCTCGCGGCTAGATGAGTTCTGCCGCTACTTTTCCTTAGATCGCGCAAGAAACTTCCGAAAACTCTTCGAGAGGAAGCCAATCCGGCCATCGTCAGCCCGCCATCCTGTGATGTTCGCGAACGCGGTGTCCGTGGCGAACATCGTCCGCCGCGGACATCCATCATAATTCGAAGCACTGTCCGCCGTGGACGTATTACAGACAGCAATTCGGGTGTCTACTTGGCAGCACAAGCAATCGGAAATGCTTACCTTCCAAGGGGATAGCCATGTTGTGTGCTGTGCTCCAATTGCTCTTGATCATCGCTGCCGTCGTTGTGATCGTCGCCGCAACCGTTTGGGGGAGTTGCGCCGTCCGTTCCGAAATGCCGCCCGCGGCGAGGGATTCGATGCTCGTTGCGGGCAGGCGGTCGCTTCGTCGTGTTCCGGCGCGCAACTCGCACCGCGGCCGTGGCCGGCATCGAGCCTGGTGACGAGATGTACTCGAGGCTGTCGCACTATCGGATTCCGGCGACCGTCCGGTTGAGCCCGATTACCGTGAAATGCCTGTTGTGGCGGCATCGCAACTGTGTCGAAGGGGATGCGGCGGCGCCCTCACCGCTTTCCTGCAATGCTCGGCGGCAGCTCTTGCGGATCCATCGGGAGAACGGGTGGGCGTGGCCGCTGCCGCAGGCGGATCGACCTCGTGCGCGGTGATTGCGCTGTCAGTGGGATTCGCGCCAGGTGGTGAGGTCTGCGTGGAGGGCGGCCAGGGTGGTGTGGGTCGAGCGGTAGATGCGGTAGAGGGGATGCAGGCGGTCGGCCTGGTTCGATGGTTCGAAGCGGCGGTCGACCTGAACTGTTGCGGTGGCGGCGGACTCGATGTCGGGGTAGATCTTGGCTCCTACGGCACCGAGTAGGGCGGCGCCGAGGACGGCGCTGTCGCGGACCTGCATGGTTTCGATCGGGCGGTTCAGGATGTCGGCGTGGAGCTGTGCCCACAGGGGGCTGCGTGCGCCGCCGCCGGAAAAGGTCACGGCGGGAATGGAATTGCCGCAGGCGGTCTCGACGCCTTCGAGTACGTGGCGGGCCGACATGGCCACGCCCTGCAGGACCGCGAGAGACATGTCCGCGGTGGAGGTTGTCGAGCTCAGGCCGAAGAAACTGGCACGGACGTCGGGGTCCCACAGTGGCGCGCGCTCACCCGAGAGGTAGGGCGTGAAGACGATGCCCGCGGTGCCGGTGGCCGCCGAGGTGAAGACGTCTTCGATGCTCAGGCCGGAGACCTGGCTCCACCAGCGGACGGCGTCTCCGCCGGCTTGGGTCGGGCCGGCGTGTACGTAGAGGCCGTGGCGTGGCGGGAAGGTGACGATTCCGGGCGCCGGATGCGCTTGTTCCGAGGCGCCGGCGACGACCAGCGATGTGCCGCAGGAGATCATCCCGCGACCGGGCTCGGTCGTGCGGGTGCCCAGGACGGCGCTGTAGGCGTCCATGGTGCCGACGACGACTTCGGCGCCGTCGGATTGCCCCACACTCGTTGCCGGGTCGAGGATCTCGGGCAGCCGGGCCGCGAGCCCGTCGACGAGGGCGACCGCCTCCGGAATGTAGCCCTGCGCACCGGCGACCCGCACGCCGGAGAGCAGATCCGTTGCGACCCTGCCGGTGAGCTTCGCCGCGATGAAGTCCTTCGGGCCCATCACCCATCGTGTGTCCGCCCAGGCGGACGGGTTGGTGCGGGCGAACCATTCCGCGCGAGCGGCGACGAACGACGCGTCGAGGGTGACCGGCTGACCCCAGATGCGGATCTTGTCCTCAGCACTGAAGCGCGCGTCGAGTTCGGCCGCGATATCGGCGCAGCGCTGGTCCTGCCAGATGATCGCCGGTGCGAGCGGGCGCAATTGCGCGTCGGTAAAGACGTGCGTATTGACCTGGCTGGTCAGGCCGATCGCCCGCACCGATTGTGGCGGGACGTCAGCCAGGACCGCCTGCATCCCGGCGACGCAACCGCGCCACCAATCCAGCGGATCCTGTTCGGCCCAGCCGGGGCGCTGGCGGCTGATCGGATAAGGCGTCGTATGCGCGGCGATCGGCTGTCCGTCCACGGTGAATACGGCAACCTTGACCGCTGTGGTCCCTACGTCGATACCCAGCAACAACATGCCCGATCGTAACAATCGGTCCGGTACGAGTGGCGCGACCCTGACGCCCGCTCAGGCTCCGGGTCGGTGCAGGTAGCAGTCGGTTTCGATCACGGCTCCCGAGTCCAGGCGCTCGACCGACCCGCCCAGACCTACCAGGTGCAGGGTGTCCGGCCACATCGAGTACGGCTTGCCGTTCGCATCGTGGCCAGGGAACGGCACGAACCCCCAATAGCAGGTCAACCCTTGCCCCGGCGGCTGGAACGTCCACACATCGGGTGCGATATCCGCTCCGACCGATAACTGCCGAACCTGCTGCTGCGCAGCCAGATTCATATCGCCATTGCTCACATCACCCGGATCCGCTCCGGCCCCGCCCGCCGTCATCACAACGGCCGCAGCACATACCGAAGCCACCCCGAATACGCCCCGCATTCCCCCACCCATCCCATTTGTCGAAACATCGGATGCCACCCCCGAAAAAGACAGCGCCGAACCCTACCCGACCGCCGACCTGCCACCACTAGGGCCGCAGATCGGTCATCGAATCGGGCGTGGGCTCGCGCTAGCGGAACATCGCCTTCGTCTCGAGGAATTCGAGTACCCCGTAGGGCCCGAGTTCGCGGCCGTTTCCGGATTGCTTGTATCCGCCGAACGGGGCGACGGGACTGAATGCGCCGCCATTGATTTCGACCTGGCCGGTGCGCAGCCGGCGGGCCACGCGCTGGGCGCGTACGGGATCGGCGGACCAGACGCCGCCGGAGAGGCCGTACTGGGTGCCGTTGGCGATGGCTATGGCGTCGTCCTCGTCGTCGTAGGGCAGGATCGACAGCACCGGGCCGAAGATCTCCTCCTGCGCGATCGTCATGGCCGGATCGACGTCGGAGAAAAGGGTGGGCCGCACGAACCAGCCGCGTTCCAGGCCCTCGACCGGGTCGGCGCCGCCGGTCAGTAGTGTGGCGCCCTCGTCGATGCCGCGCCGGATGTAGCCCAGGACCCGATTCCGCTGGGCCGCGGTGACCATCGGTCCCACCGCGGTGCCCGGGTCGAAGGGGTCGCCGACGACGGCGGCTTCGACGGCGGCCTTCGCAATGGCCTCCACCTCCGCCAATCGGCTGCGCGGCACCAGCATCCGGGTCAGCGCGGTACAGGTCTGGCCGGAGTTGAGGAAGCATTTGCCGACTCCGTCGACCACGGCGGTGGTCAGGTCGGCGTCGTCGAGGATCACATTGGCCGATTTGCCGCCGAGTTCGAGCGCGACCTTCTTGATGGTGCGCGCGGCGAGTTCCGATACCCGGGCGCCCGAAGCCTTCGATCCGGTGAGCGAGACCATGTCCACGCCGGGATGCGCGGCCAAGGCCTCGCCGACCACCGGTCCGGTGCCGGGAACCAGATTGAAGACGCCCGCGGGCAGGCCGGCGGCATCGATGATCTCGGCGAGGACGAACGACGAAAGCGGCGCCACCTCACTGGGTTTCACCACGATCGAGCAGCCCGCGGCCAGGGCGGCGGCGACCTTGGCGGCGATCTGATGCAGTGGATAGTTCCAGGGTGTGATCGCGCCGACCACCCCGACCGGTTCCCGGACGATGAGCGCATTGCCGAGTTCTTCCTCCCACGGCAGCTCACCCACGAAACGGGCGGCCGCCGAGAAGGACATGGCGGGCAGACCGGCCTGCAACAGCCGGGAGACCGCGATAGGCGTGCCGACCTCCTGCGAGATCAGCGCTGCCAGTTCGTCTCCGCGCGCCTCGAGTCCCGCGGCGATGGCGGCCAGCACTTCGGCGCGGGTGGCGACCGTGCTGCGCGACCAGGATTCGAATCCGGACTGCGCCGCGGTCACCGCCCGGTCGACATCCCCGGCGGTGCCGAGGCGGACTCGTGCGATGACCTGTTCGGTGGCAGGGTTGATCACGTCGTGGGTCTCACTGCCGGACAGCATGATCCATTCGCCGCCCATATAGGCCCGGTCATAGAGTTGTACGGCGGGTTCGGTCGTTGTCATTTCGTCCTCGTCTCTACTTCGCCGTGACCGGCGCGCCGCTGCGGCTGGTGGCGGCCGCGTCCGCCGCGATGGCTGCCGCGGTGCGGTGGGCGAGCGCCATGATCGACAGCATGGGATTGGTGCCCGATGCGGTGGGGAACGCGCTGCCGTCACCGATCCAGACGCCGGGGGTGTCGTGCAGTTCGCCGGTGGGTCCCGCGACGCTGGTCTGCGGGTCCGTGCCCATGCGACAGCTGCCCATCTGATGTGCGGAGAACAGTCGATATCCACCGGCGCGGAACGGGATTTCGCGGATCTCGGCGAGGTATTCGCCGAGATCGTCGCCCCAGCGCCAGATCGGTAGTCCTTCGGCGAAGGCCGCGATCTGCACCGCCCCGGCAGCCTCGTGCATGGCGGCAAGGGATTCCACGCCCAGGCGCAGATTGGCCAGATCGACCTCATCGGTGATCGAGTACGACACCACGGCATTGCCCGCGTCGTCGATGGTCACCTGTCCGTGCCCGCGGTCGCGCACCACCGCCAAGCCGGTCGAGACATTGCCGAATCGGCTCAGGAACTGTTTGTGCGCGGCGCCCGATACCCACGGTACGGCGGAGGCGCCCAGGCCGGTCGTGTATTGCGCCGTCTCGATGAGGAAGCCGTAACCGTCTCCGGTATCGGCGAATTCGTCGATCAGCCCGGTGTGCGGTGCACCCCACCAGGCCTGCTGGTCCTCGGTGTAGATGCCGGCGACCGCGGCGACCGGATGCAGGCGCAGGTACTTGCCGACGGCGGGGCCACCGATGCCGGAACGTAGCAGGAGCGCGGGTGATTCGAGCGCGCCTCCCGCAACGACGACACGGGGCGCACGGACGGTGAAGGCCGCGCCCGCGCCGGACACCGGATCGGTGTAGGTCGCCGAAACCCCTGCGGCCCGGCCATTTTCGACAAGCACCCGGTCTGCCCGGCTGAACACGAGGAGCCGCGCGCCTGCCTCGGCGGCATCACGCAGATAGGTCTTCATGGTGCCCTGTTTGGATCCCGACTGGTCGCCGAAGCCCAGATAGCCGGCGCTGGCGGGGTCGTAGGTCGCCGGATCGGTATTGCGCGCGACGGCGGCGAACGACCAGCCGAGGCGCTCGGCGCCCTCCTGGAGCCGCTTGGTCGGACCGTTGAAGTCGGAACACTCCCCGGTGACCGAGATGCGTTGCGAGACTTCATCCAGATGCCGGTCGAACTCCGGGCCGGCCACATCGGTGAGACCGTATTCGCGCGCCCATTGCTCTCTTACCCAGGGCCGGGTGCGCAGGCAGTTGGTCCAGTTGATGGTGGTGCCGCCGCCCAGATTCGCGCCGGCCTGGAGCGAGACATTGAAGTCGGCGGTCGGTGTGGGACCGCCGCGCCAGAACAAGTTCTGGAATCCCCACAGCTCGAGCTGATTGAAGTCGGATTCGTCGAAGTAGCCGCCGGCCTCCAGCACCACTACCCGCAATCCGGATTGAGCCAGCCGGCCGGCGATCACGCCGCCGCCCGCACCGGAACCGATCACCACGACATCGGCCTCGAGGGTCGAATCCTGTTGTGGGACCGTGGTTCGGATGGTCTTGGTGTCCTGCGCCGGTGCGCCGATCGGACCGGGGAAGCCGAACGTGCGCCACATCGGATTCCGGCCGGTGACCGGGTCGGGAAGGCCGTACGTGAGGAACAACGTCAGTGAGATGAGCACCCCCACCCCGGCCGCGGTCTGCGGCCCGAGCAGCGCGGTGCGCCGCATCAGTTCCTCGCGCGACAGCGGCGAGGCGGTGACAATCCCTTGTGCGGCAAGCGCATCGATGAGCCCGAGCAGCCCGGCGCGCTGATCCTCGGGCATACCCGCCAGATACCCGGTGAGCGCCACATCGGCGCCCACCTCGGAAGCGGACCGCCCCCAGAATCCATCCTTGTCCCCGGGCCGCTCCAGTGGCGGGACGATGGTGTCACAGATCGCGCGCAACGCCTGCGCGCGCTCGTCGGTCATCCATTCGGTCATGTCTTCCTCGGCTTTCGGCCAGGCATCGGTCTCGATTCCATTGAAATCGCCGTGCACCACATCGGTGGCGATACCGCGAAATGGACTCGAAACCGGCCTGGCCGCCGAGGCGTTATCGAGTGGATGTCAGGCGGAAGGTAAACCGGTTGCTGCCGGCGCGTTCGTGGGTCATGTTCTCCGGGAAGTTGGTCGCGTCGGCGATGTCGACGGACTTGGTGCCGGAGTTCCACTCGAAGTAGACGGAGCCGATGGCCATGTACTCCCCCGTCCGCTCGTCACGAACGTAGATCGCCGTGGTGACGGGCGGCCCGCCCGCGGGCATGAAACCGATCAGCGAATACTCGGGATCGCCTGAGTGCGTGGTGATCTCGCCGACCTCATAGGAGACCACCTTGAGGCTGTAGCGCCCCGCCTCGGCGCCCGTATCATCCTGCAGCCGTACAGCGATCGCCAGCGTGGTCTTCTCCACCACCCGAAACGTCGACAAACCCCCGATATCGCTGATGTCGGGAGTATCGACCTCCCACTCCCGATAGATACCCGACTGCCCGTAATGCTGCCAGGCGAGCACCTTCACCAACTCCCCCACCCGAACCGACCGGAACCGATCGTTGAGCTCACCCGGCAACGACTCCTGCGCACCGAGCTTGTAGGAATACGGATCCCCCGCAAAATTGACACTCTTATAGAACATAACCTCGTCGACGCTCATGACTTCTCCTGCGAACGCGCGTCATAGACCGGCGCTGGATGATTGCGGAAAGCGTTGTCGCCCAATCAGTTTAGAAGCACTGAGCCATTACCGTTCCAGAACGAGCCACGTACCCCCCGGTCTCCAGTCATACGCGGACGCGCGAGTCAGGATTTGAGGCGGGTGCGTTCGTTGTCGATGATGTCGGCCCAATGCCGGATGATGCTGCGGCGGCGGGCGGTGTCGTCGGTGATGACGTCGGCCAGACCGAGGCCGCGGGCCATATCGAGCAAGCCTTGGATGGTTTCCCGTGCGCCGGGAATGTTCTCGTCGATATCGAGCAGGTCTACCGCGGCACGGTGGGCTTGACGGCCGAGGTGGGCCTCGAGCAGCAGCACGTGCGGGCGCATTTCCGGTTCGGTGGAGCCTGCGGCCCACAGTTGCAGCGCCGCCTTGAACAACGGGCCGGTGTACAAGGTGGACAGCATTTCGATGACGGCCGCGGTGCGCCCCCGGCCGCGCGGGAGATCCGCTGCACCCTTGCGGATCTCGTCGAGCCGGATGTCGGTGACGTGCTCGATGGCGGCCGCGAAGAGCGCTTCACGGGTGGGGAAGAAGTGCTGGGTCGCACCGCGTGACACACCCGCACGTTTGGCGACGACGGCGACCGAGCTGCCGCGCCAGCCGTGCTCGGCAAGCGAATCGACCGCGGCCTCCAGCACCCGCTGCCTGGTGAGCCGACCGCGTTCCTGCTGCGGCCGGCGGATGACGGGCGCGGGCGGGCCGGCGTCAGATCTGGCGGTCACGGTTCTCCCAATATGGCTGGCGCAGCTGACGTTTGAGGATCTTGCCGCTCGGGTTGCGCGGCAGTTCGGCGCCGACCACCAATACCTTTGGGCCGCAGTCGTTGAGAACGTAGTCGAGCTCGTCACCGGCCAGTCGCCAATTGATGACGGCGTTGGCCGCACCGAGGTTTCCAGCGGCGAAGCTGACCTCGAGGCAGGCCGGATGATTCTTGTCGACGACGGCGACGGTGTCCCCCGGCCCGATCCCCGTCGCCTGCAACGCACCTGTCAGTTGCCGTACCCGAGCACGCCACTGCGCCCACGTCCACTTCAGGTCGCCGTACTCGATCGCGAGAGAGTCCGGGCGTTCCCGTCCCCAGTGCTCGAGCAGGTCGCCGAGCGTGTGTGCCGTGGAAGGGAGCGCTGTGGTCATTCGAAGTCCTCCGGTATGCCTGCGTACTGCACAACACTGTGACACCGGGCACAACACAAAAGCAAGCAGTATTGCTTGGTTTATCTGTCGCTGACTGGTGACATCTGATGTGGGTCAACAGTGGCAGTCTAGAAATAGCCTGCTCATCGCAGATCACTAACCAATCATCCTTGCTTGGTTATGAACCGGTAGCTACGGTGTGCAGGTGGGCGTGGTGAGTTCAACGATGATCCCTACCGTTCCCAGCCGGTCGAGTGCCGTGCTGGCCTGGATGCTGTCGCATACGGCCCGCCCCTTCGCGGACCGCGCCCCCACCAGCAAACAGGCTGACCTGATCACCCCCGCGAAACTCAGGCCAAAGGGTTCCGCCTACACCGAGTCGAACAGCTGGGAGACCGCGGTCACCGTGACCGCCCGAGTCAGCCACTCCGACAGCTGCTCGAGATCCGAACAGGCCAGAATGCGCTCGCGGGCGCTGTTATCCACCGGGATAGCTCGAGCGCCCAGCACCGTAAGCACCGCAACGGCCTCACCCTCGGCCCGCCCTTCGGCCACGCCCTCAGCTCGCCCTTCGGCCACGCCTTCTGCGCGACCTATTGCCTGGTGGCGCTGGGCGAACTCACTCTCCCACCGATAGTTCTCGATCGAAATCGTCATGAGCTCCTCCAGCTCCGCGCGGACCGCCTCCGGCAGCCGCGCGCTGATGTAGTCATAGTAGATGAGGCCCCGCTCGGGGCCGAAGGTCTCGACGGCCTTCAGGACCATCTCCAATACCTGGTGTCGCGACTCGTCCTGCAGGTGGCCTGGGGCCGACAACAGCACCAGCTCAGGCCACTCCCGGGCTTGTTCCGGATCGGTTATTGCTGCCAGACGGCCGGGCCAGTACGTGATCGGGGTGAACACGAAACCTGGGTGGCCGGTCTGGATCGGCCGCCCGACTGCCGCCGCGACCCGCTCTGTCGGGCAGTACGCCAGCAGGACTACCGGACATGCCAGCCGCTTGCGCAAACTGGTCACGTACTCCGGCCAACTCGAACCGATACGCGCCAGATCGTCAGCCGTGCAAGTGTTCTGCACCTCTTGAATGATCGCGAAATTGGGGCGTTCCGGACGCCCGCCCACGAGGGCGACGTCCAGATGCAGCTCGAGCGGGCCCAGGGCGGTCACCGTCTCGGGGCCCAAACGCCAGCAGGTGTCCTCGGGCACCGGTAGGCCGAAGACGTCGCGGGCGATCTTCGCGGCCAATTCTGGTCGCTCCCTGAACAATTCCAGCGGCACCTCATGGTTATTGGATGGCACGGCACGAAGGTAGGGCGGTTCGTACGCCGACACGCTCCGAACAAACATTCGATGACCGGGCGGTCCTGTTACCGGAGTGTCCATACCGGCTGGCAGGGTTGACAGGTTAGTTGAGGAGGCCGCGGCGGAGCAGGAGGGGGGCGATTTCGGGGGCTCGGCCTCGGTAGGAGGTGAAGGCTTCGAGGGGGTCTATCGAGCCGCCTTGGGAGAGGAGTTTGCGGCGGAAGGTTTCGCCCTTTTCGCGGATCGGGGTGGTGCCGTCGGTGAACCATTCGACAGTGTCGGCGTCGAGGACCTCGCTCCAGATGTAGGAGTAGTAGCCTGCGGCGTAGCCGCCGGAGAAGATGTGGGCGAAATAGCTGGTGCGATAGCGCGGGGGGATCGCTTCCAGTGCGATTCCCGCCTTTCGCAAGGCTTCCTCTTCGAAGGACTCGGCGTCTACATCAGTCAGGGCTGTGGGGTCGGGGATGCGGTGCCATGACCAGTCCAGGAGGGTTGCGGCGAGGTATTCGACTGTGCGGAAGCCGGTGCCGAAGCGGTCGGCTGCTGCCATTCGGTCGAGGAGGTCGGCGGGCATCGGGGCGCCGGTCTCGATATGCCTGGCGTAGTGGGGCAGGACTTCCGGGTGGGTCATCCACATCTCGTTGACCTGGGAGGGGAATTCGACGAAGTCGCGGGGGACTTCGGTGCCGGCGAAGAAGGGGTATCGGACGTCGGAGAAGAGGCCGTGCAGGGCGTGGCCGAACTCGTGGAAGAGGGTTCTGACGTTGTCCCAGGTGAGGAGGGCGGGTTCGGCTTTCGGGGGTTTCACGATATTGAGGTTGTTGACTACGACCGCGCTCGTTCCGAGCAATCGGGATTGGCTGACCAACTCGTTCATCCAGGCGCCGCCGCGCTTCGAGGGGCGGGCGAAGAAGTCGCCGAGGAAGAGGCCAAGGGCGGTGCCGTCGGCGTCGAAGACCTCGAAGACTCGGACTTCCGGGTGGTAGCCGATGAGGTCGGTGCGCTCGTGGACGGTGATTCCGTAGGCCAGTTCGGCGGCGAAGAATACGCCGTCACGGAGTACTCGTTCGAGTTCGAAGTAGGGGCGGAGGGCCTCGAGGTCTATCGAGAACTGTTGGGCGCGGACCTTTTCCGACCAGAACTGCCAGTCCCAGGAGTGGAGTTCGGCGTCTGGATCGGCGGTGTCCGACCGCATGGCCGTGGTCAGTTCGGCCGCTTCCCGTTCCGCATTGGCCACCGCCGGGGCGACCAATCGGCCGAGCATTTCCTCGACGGCCGCGGTGGTTTTCGCGGTCTGATTCTCGACCTCGTAGGTGGCATGGTCCGGATATCCGAGCAGCCTCGCGCGTTCGGCGCGCAGTGCGGCGATGCGCACGGCGAGCCGGCCATTGCGGCCGGTCTCCCCCAGCCCGCGCCCCAGGGACGCTTCCATGACCCGCCGCCGCAACTCCCGGTTCGTCAGTTCGGCGAGAACGGGCTGATTGGAGACGTTCTGGAGACTCAGCGCCCATTTACCCGCATGACCGAGGGACTGCGCGTTCTCGGCAGCGGCAGCCACCGCCGCGGGCGCGAGCCCGGCCAGTTCCTCCGCGGTGTCCACGATGACGGTCGCGGCATTGGTATCGGCGAGCAGATTGTGCTTGAACTCGGTTGCCGCGGCGGCCAATTCGCCATTGAGCGCACGGAGCCGGGCCCGTCCGTCGTCATCCAGCCGAGCGCCGGACCGGACGAACCGGGTGTAGTACTGCTCCACCAACCGCAATCCCTCGGCATCCAGATCCAGCTCGGCACGCCGCTCATAGAGGGATTCGATCCGCGCGAAGAGCTCCCGATCGAGATGAACAGTGTCCCAATGCGCGGCGAGCCGCGGCGAGATCTCCGCCTCGATCGCATCGATATCCGCATTGGTGTCGGAGCCGGTGAGGTTGAAGAAGACATTCGACACCCGGGTCAGCAGTGCGCCCGAACGTTCCAGCGCCACCACGGTATCGGCGAAACTCGCCTCCGCGCCACCCGAGGTGATGGCGGAGATCTCGTCCAGCTGTTCGGCCATACCGCGCTCGAACGCCGGTAGATAATGCTCGGCTCCGATCTCGGCGAACGGTGGCAGCTGGTAGGGCAGCGTGCTGGGCTCGAAGAACGGATTACGTGTCATACCGGCAACACTATTCGACCAGCTGCTCGGACTTCAGCCAGTCGTAAGCGACGTCGGCGGGGTCTCGGCCGTCGATGTCGACACGGCCGTTGAGTTCCCGCATGAGCTGATCGGTGAGGTGTTCGGAGATCGTGCCGAGCAGGGCGCGCAGCTGCGGATAGCGATCGAGGACGACGCCACGCACCACGGCAGTGCCGCTGTAGGGCAGAAAGTACTTCTTATCATCGTCCAGGACAACGAGTTTCAGGTTCTGCACGCGGCCGTCGGTGGTGTAGACCATGCCGAAGTTGCACGGCGAGGAGCGCGCGGTCGCGGTGTAGACCACGCCCGCGTCCATGCGCGTCACATTGCCCGACGGCACTCCGTTCGGAGTGTTGTACGCAATACCGTACTTTTCCAGCATCGGGATGAAACCGTCGGCGCGGCTGAAGAATTCGTCATCGACGCAGAAGGTGCGGTCGCGGACCGGCAGGGCCGCCACCTCGGAGAGGGACTTCACCTTCAGTCGCTCGGCGGTCGGGGTCGAGGCCGCGAAGGCGTAGGTGTCGTTGAAGTTGGACGGCGGCAACCATTCCAGGTTATAGTCCTTCTTCTCGATATCGTGGACGCGCCGCCAGAGCTCGTGCGGGTCGGCGATCGTCTCGGTCTCGTTGTGGTAGTTGACCCAGCCGGTGCCGGTGTACTCCCACAGGATGTCGGCATCGCCATTGAGTTGCGCCTGCCGCGAGGACGCCGATCCGGGCGCGCCGGTCAGGTCGGTGATGTTCGCGCCCGCCGCGGCCAGATAGGTGGCGGTGATCTTGCCCAGCAGTACGCCCTCGGTGAAGCTCTTGGAGGTGACGACGAGTTTCGCACCGGCCAAAGGCTTTTCACCACCGGGCAGGCTGGTGTGATGGAACGTGCCCGACGAACTCACCAGGCCGCAACCCGAGAGCAGCGCCACCGCCAGGAGCGATATGACCAGCCTCGCGCGCCTCATGAAATGCCCCGCGGGGTCGCGACCCACTCGACGAGCCGGCCGAGCCAGTCGATCGTCAACGCCAGCAGGCCGACCAGAATCGCACCGGACACCAGCAGTTTCGGCAGAAACAATGTGACCCCGGTGGTGATCAGCGTGCCGAGGCTCGGCGCGCCGATGAACGTACTCAGCGTCGCGGTGCCGACCAGGATCACCAGCGCGGTGCGAACACCATTGAGAATCACCGGCACCGCCAGCGGCAACTCGACCAGCAGCAGCGTGCGCGCCGCCGAATAGCCGATACCGTGTGCGGCTTCGATCGTGCGCCGGTCCACCTGCCGCAATCCGATGATTGTGTTCTGCAGGATCGGCAGGATCGCGTAGACCACGAGACCCACGACCGCCGTACGGAATCCGGTGCCCAGCCAGAAGGTGAAGAGCACGAGCAGACCGACCGCGGGCGCGGCCTGCCCGATATTGGCGATATTCACCGCGATCGGCTCGAATCGCGTCAATGCGGGCCGGGTGAGCGCGATACCCAGCGGAATCGCCACGATCACAACGATGATCGTCGCGACCACCGTCAGCTTGATGTGCTGGAGAATGGTGTGCTGCAGGTTGGACCAGTCCAGCGCGACCCGTTCGGTCTCGGTGAAGCTCGCCGACCGATACCACAGGGCGTAGCCGATCCCGATGACGAGAATGATGATCGGCTCGAACCAGACGTCGATCGGCACTCGGCGCAGACCGCTCATGACGGTTCGGCCGATCCGGGCTCGTCCGCGGCGGCGATCACCGGGGTCGGCGCCGGATCGGTGCCGTCGACATAGGTTTCGTACGACGGCTCCTCTTCCTCGCCGCCGTGCCCCTCGGCGAGCTTCGCGCGGATCAGCTCGGTCACCGCGCCGATGCTGAGCGAACCGACCACCGCGCCACGGCCATCGGTCACCAGCGTCGCGCCCTGGCTGGTGGCGAGCATGGCGTCGAGCGCGTCGTTCAAGGTCGAGGACCGCGCCACCACCGGCAGCCGGCGATCCAGGAAGTCGGACACCTCGGGCTTGGTCGCCACCTCCCCCAGCGAGGGCCACGAACGCGGCCGGCCCGCGGCGTCGACCACCACGATCCAGCTGTGCCCGGCGGCCCGCGCGCGGGCGATCACCTTGCCGGCCGGTTCCCCGACGCGGGCGGTGACCACCTTGTCGTAGTCGACGTCGCGCACGCGGGACACGGTGAGATAGGCCAGCTTCGCGCCGGATCCGACGAACTCCTCCACGAACGGGGTGGCGGGATCGGTGAGGATCTCCTCCGGCTTCCCGTATTGCTCGATATGGCCGCCCTCGGACAGGATCAGCACCTTGTCGCCGAGTTTGGTGGCTTCCTCGAAGTCGTGGGTGACGATCACGATGGTCTTGCCGAGCTCGTGCTGGATGCCGATCAGGCTGTCCTGCAAGCGAACTCGGGTGATGGGGTCGACCGCGCCGAAGGGTTCGTCCATGAGCAGCACCGGCGGGTCCGCCGCGAGGGCACGGGCCACGCCGACTCGCTGTTGCTGGCCGCCCGACATGTCCTTGGGCAGCCGGTCGGCGAAGACGCCGGGGTCCAATCCCACCAGGTCCAGCAGGTATTCGGTGCGCTCGGCAATGCGTTTGCGATCCCAGCCCAGCAACCGCGGTATGGCCCCGACATTCTTGGCGACCGTCCAGTGCGGGAACAGGCCACCGGACTGGATGACATAGCCGATGGACTGCCGCAGCTTGTCCGGATCCTCGCGCGTCACATCACGTCCGCCGATGAAGATGCGACCCTCGGTCGGCTCGATCAGCCGGTTGATCATCTTCAAGGTGGTGGTCTTACCGCACCCCGACGGCCCCACGAAGGCCACGATATCGCCGGCCTCGATCTCCAGATCCAGCCGCTCGACCGCGGGCTGCGTCTGGCCCTTGTAGCGCTTGACCACCGAGTCCAGCGTGATGGACGCGCCGGTGACGGTGCGGTCGGCCGGCGGTGCGGTCATGACAATCCCTTCGAGATCGTGAGGCGTCCGAGCAGAACCAGCAAAGCGTCGAACACCAACGCGATGAGAACGATGAGCAGCGTGCCGGTCAGCGCCATCTCGAGCGCATTCGCGCCACCCAGCCGCGAAAGCCCGTTGAAGATCAGCGATCCCAGTCCCGGCCCCAGCACATAGGCGACGATCGCCGCCACGCCGACGATCATCTGCGTCGACACCCGAATTCCGGTCAGAATCACCGGCCAGGCCATCGGCAGTTCCACGGTCAGCAGAATGCGCCGACGCGAGAACCCGATCCCCTGCGCGGCTTCCACGAGCGACACCGGCACCGACCGCAGACCGACGATCGTATTCCCGATCACTGGCAGCGCCGCGAAGAAGGCCAGCATCAGAAACGAAGGCACCACGCCCAACCCGAACGGAACCAGCAACAGCGCCAGCAAGGCCAGTGAAGGAATGGTCAGCGCCACCCGGCTGGAAGTCAGCGTCAGCGCCGCCCCCAGCGGATGCCGATACACCGCCACCGCGACCACCACCGCCACGACCGTCCCGACCAGCACGGTCTGAAATGCCAGGGACGCATGCTGATACGTGAGGAAGGCCAGCGTCTCCTCCCGCCCCCGGACATAGCTCCACAAGTGCACGAATCACCGCCGCCGGCGGCGCGTGAGCAAGCCCGCGAGCCAGCCGATCACAAAGGTCACCAGCAGGACCAGCCACATCGGCGATCGAATCGTCATGAGCAGAAATTCGATATCCACCCGATGCCGATTCGCGGCAATGAAAACAATGGCCAGCGCCGTCAATATGATCGCCACCCATTGATTGGGCGAAATACGCGCGAGCACAGACGGTTTGGAAGTATCGGTCACCGCAGTCCTCCCGATGAGGAATTCCAGTAGGGCTAATATCTAGCAATCATCGGTACAGGTTACAGGAAGGAGCCGGGATGTTGGGGCGGCGGCGGGTTGGCGGCGTGGTGTTCACGCTGGTCACGGTCATGCTCTGCGCTTGCACCGGGGCGCCTGATCGCCGGGGTGAGGCCGCGCGGCTGGAGACGGCGATTGCGGGGATGCCGGGGGTGCAGTCGTTTTCCGCGAGTATTACCAATGACATCACCTATGGCGCGACACTCCGGCTCGAGGCCGATATGAGCGCGGCGAGCGAAGAGCAGATCGCGGCGGTGGTTTCGCGGATCAAGGAGCTCGAGCGGGACGACTTCGACAAGTATGAGCAGACCACGGAATTCAGCGTCGGCGACGGGGTCTCGGTGCAGCGCAATGCGGATTTCGACCCGGAGCAGATCGCCGGCGATGCGCGGCGCCTGCGGCAGCTCAAATCCACGCTGCAGACATCCGTCGGCACGATGAGCTGGTTTCGATCCAAGTCGGCCGACACCATGGAATTCCGGGACGCCGAGAACCCGCAGCAGATCCTCACCGCGGTGCGCGGCGTGGCCGCCGACCAGGCGGTCAAGGTGACGATCAGTAACCGCTCAGGGGCCACGGACCCGTTGTGGACGGTCACCTTCCCGTTCACCGCCGACCAGCAGACCAGCGTGCTGAACCTGCTGACCGCGCTGCCGACCTCGGTCAGCGCCGTCGATGTCGACGAGGGCCACATCGCACGGCTATCGGTGGGCATCAAAGCCGGGAGCGATCCGGAGCGCGACATCACGACGGTGATCAACTCGATCGGTCCGACCACCCGGCACCCCCTGTACCTGCAGTGGGGCGGATACAGCCCCGACCCCACCCGCGGTTTCCAGGGTTCCGTCGATATCGCCGCCTGCGCCTACGGCGCCAAGACCCTCGGCGACGAAGACCCCGAGAAGTACTACACGGCAGACGCCATCGCCCTGCAGAAGAAGCTGCGCACGCAATACGACACCTGCCGTCGATAGGTTTTTGCCTGCCGTTTGTTTCCATCCGGAAGATCCTGCGGAGAATCGAGTCGCCCGGGGATTCAACACAACTCGGCCCCGGGCACGCAGCTCACCTCAGCGGCAACACCGCCCGGGCTGCGCGACGTCACTCGAAGGGATTGTTCTTGATGCTACGTAGAGCAGTGGTTGTGAGCGCGTGCGCATTCGCGGCGACCGTGCTGGCGATTCCGCCCGGCGCCCATGCCTGGGGAGTGCAGGGACACGACACCACCGGCGCTATCGCCCAGTTACGGTTGACCACTGCGGCCCGGGACGAGGTGGGTCGTCTGTTGTCCGGGGAACCAGACCCTACGCTGGCCGGCGTATCCAACTGGGCCGACGAAGTGCGCGCCAACGACCCCGACCTCGGGAAGATCTCGGCGCCATGGCATTACGTGAATATCGCCGAGAACGATTGCCGCTACGACGCGGCGGTGAACGGTAATGACGGCCAGAATGTCATCGAGGCGCTGCGCACGCAGAGTGCGACGCTGGCCGACAGCACCCGGTCGGATGACGACCGGCGCCAGGCCCTGAAGTTCGTCGTCCACTTCGTCGGGGACATCCATCAGCCGATGCACGCCGGATACGCCCGCGATCGGGGCGGAAACGAAGTCAAGGTGCGATATCTCGGCAAGAACACCAATATGCACGCGGTATGGGATCGCGGCATGCTCGACACACTCCATGCCGGTGACGACGAGGAGGTGCAGCGGCTGCTCGCGCTGCCGGCACCCGATCTCCCCGCGGCACAACCGGATACCGATCCCGTCCGCTGGGCGCAGGACAGCTGCCGGATCGTCCGGGCTCCCGGCGTCTACCCGGACTCGACCACGATCGGCGACGAGTACACCCGGCAGTTCCTGCCGGTGGCCGAAAGTCAGCTGCGCCTTGCCGGGGAGCGGCTGGGACAACTCCTCAACGCGGTGCTCGACCCGTCGGGCCGCCCCCGCTGATCATCGAGACTTGACGCATTCCGATATGGGAATATGATTGCTCGCATGGCACGGGCAGCGACGACGTCGGACGTCTTCAACGCGATCGCCGAGCCGCAGCGGCGCGAGATTCTGGTGTTGCTGCGGGCCGGCGAGCGTGCGGTTACCGAGGTGGCCGCGGAGTTGGGGATTACCCAGCCGGGGGCTTCCAAGCATTTGCGGGTGCTTCGGGAGGTCGGGCTGGTGCGAGATCGGAAGGAAGGTAAGCAGCGGCTTTATGGGCTCGATGCCCGGGGGCTGCGGCCGGTCCACGAGTGGGCCGGCGGGTTCGAGCGCTTCTGGAACGAGAGCTTCGACCGGCTGGACACGTATGTGCGGGAACTCGAGCAGGCACGGCAGGAGGAGTGAGCGTTGGCAGCGACGGGACGAGACGCATCGGTGCAGTCGACGACGGCAGACCGCGAGATCGTGATAGCCCGGGTCATCAATGGTCCGCGGGAGTTGGTATTCGAGGCGTTCACCGAGGTCCGGCATCTGTCGCGGTGGTGGGGTCCGGAGGGGTTCACCACAACCACGCGGGCGTTCGAGTTCCGAGTCGGCGGGGCGTGGGAGTTCGTGATGCACGGGCCGGACGGAACGGACTTCCGGGAGTGGATCTCGTGGACCGAGATCGTCCCGCCGGAGCGGATCACGCTGCGGCACGGCGAGTTCCGGGATGACCCGGAGGCTTTCGAGTCGGTTCTGACGTTCCTGCCCGAGGGCGCGGGTACCCGGCTCGAGATGCGCACGGTGTTCCCCACCAAGGAGTTGCGTGACGAGGCGGCCGAGAAATATCACGCCATCGAGGGTGGTCAGCAGACCCTGGACAAGCTGGCCGCCTACATCACCGAGATCGTACGAAAAGGAGTGGAGGGCTGATGGCCGGGAAAGTTTTCTTCAGACCGCGCTCGATCAGGCCCGCGAGGCCGCCGGAGATCGGGATGTCCGCATCGCGGGCGGTGGCGCGACGATCCTGGAGTACGTGAACGCCGGCCTGGTCGACGAGTTCTCGATCGCGCTCTCCCCCGTGCTGTTCGGCTCCGGAGTCCGCCTGTTCGAGGGCGTGGACGCGACCCGCGTGGCCCTCGAACAGGTCCGCTCGGAGTCGTCGCCGCGGGTCACCCACCTGACCTACACGGTCCGGGAGCGGTAGCTTCAACGGCTCAGGTTGCGAAATGCGTTGATGGACAACGGGATGAACAGCAGGAGCAAAGCCAGGGGCCACAGGACGGCCATCATCGTGGAGTGCGCGGTAACCCAGGAGTCGGTGACGACCCCTGGGTTGCCGAACAGCCTACGGGTGGCATTCACGGTGGCGGACAGAGGATTCCATTCCGCCAGGATGCGGAGCCAGCCGGGCATGGCGGTGGTCGCCACGAAGACCCCCGACAGGGATCCGATGGGGAATTCGGCGGTTTGGACGCCGATGATGGCCGCACCGCTGGTCAGCGCCAGGCCCAGGTAGATACCTATCCAGGTGAGGGCGAAGCGTAAGAAGAGGATCAGCGCGATCGCCGTGCCGAGATTGGTGGGCGAGCCGTGATTGCGCCAGCCCAGCACCAGTCCGGTCAGGATCATCACTGTCAGCGTCAGCGTGGACAGGAACATGTCGGCGGTGGCGCGGCCGATCAGGACCGCGGCGGCCGAGATGGGCATGGACCGGAAGCGATCCGTGACGCCGCGGTCGATGTCGGTGGTCACCGCCAGCGAAGTGGCTCCGATGCCGAAAAGCATTGTCATGGTGAACATGCCGGGTATCAGGTAGTCGCGATAGCTGCCGCCGCCGGTCACTCGCATGGAGCCGCCGAACAGGTAGACGAACATCAGCACGACGAGAATGTTGAACAGCAAGGTGAAGACGACGGGGCCGGGATTGCGTCGCCAATGCGCCAGGCCGCGCAGGGTGAGGGTCCAGCTGTCGAGCAGGATCCAGCGCAGGCTGCCCGGCGAAATCACCACGGGCACAGTCGTACTCATGCCGTCACCACGGTCTCGACCTGGGCTCCGGTGAGGTGCAGGAAGACTTCGTCCAAGGTGGGCCGCCGCAGCATGAGATCGTCGAACCGGATGCCCGCGTCGTCCAGTGCCCGGACCGCCGCGGACAGGGCGCTCGCCTTGTCCGCGACCGGCAGGCTCACCTGCCTGGTATCGGGATCGATCACCGGATCCGCGGTGCCGAGCCCGAGCACGGCCGCGGCCGCCGCGGCCATCCGGCTCGGATCGTGCACCACGAATTCGATCCGGTCGCCGCCGATTCGCGATTTGAGCTCGCCGGGCGTCCCTTCGGCAATGACCCGCCCCGCGTCGATGACATTGACGCGATCGGCCAATTGGTCGGCCTCGTCGAGGTATTGGGTGGTCAGCAGCACGGTGGTGCCCATTGTCACGAGCTTGCGGATGGCCTGCCACACCTCGTTGCGGCTGCGCGGATCGAGGCCCACGGTCGGCTCGTCCAGGAACAGCACGGCCGGTGACAGGATCATGCTCGCCGCGAGATCGAGTCGCCGGCGCATACCGCCGGAGTAGGCCGTGACCGGTTTATCGCCCGTATCGGACAGCCCGAACTGTTCGAGCAGTTCGGCCGCACGTCGCGCGGCAGCCCGCGGCGGCAGATGGAACAACCGCCCGAACATGATCAGGTTCTGACTGCCGCTGAGCACCTCGTCGAGGGCCGGATGCTGGCCGACCAGCCCGATCCTGCCGCGCACCCGATCCGATTGACGCGCCACGTCATAACCGGCGACCCTGGCCGCGCCGCCGTCGAAGCGCAGCAGCGTAGCCAGAATCCGCACCGCGGTCGACTTCCCCGCCCCGTTCGGGCCGAGCAATCCGCAGACGGTCCCCTGCGGCACGATCAGGTCGAATCCGTCCAGGGCCCGCTTGGCGCCGTAGTGCTTGCGCAGGCCCTCCGCGACCACCGCGGGACCATTCCCGGTCATTTCGCGGGCGGCCGGTTGAGAGCGTCGAGGAACAGCAGGCCGCCGATGACGGCGGTGGGCATGCCGAGCATGACGCCGAGGTTTACCTGGATGGAGGGCCGGGTGAGCGCGTTGCGGAGCAGGGCGGTGGCCGTGGCGAACACGGCCAGCGGGAAGGCGTTCCGTAGCTTCGGCATGACGTCACTCCCCTCGGAACGGAGCCGGGTAGGCCGCGAAGAGCTCGCGATAGAACGCACTGGACCGGAACTCCGGACCGCCCATATACCTGCCGTCCCAGTCCATCTCGGCCTCACGGCGATCGATGAAGCGCGCCTTCAGCCGATAATCGGGATGCCGGTGATCCGAGCTGGGGCGGACCCCGAAGATCAGCTCGAATTCGTCGCCGACCGCGACGGCGCGCGGGTGTTCCGCCGAGGCGGGCACGAAGACCGGCAGCCACGAGGTCTGCTGCTCCAGGGAATCGATGGGTTCGCGGTCGGCCGGCGACGCCCAGACCCGGATGCCGAGCGCGATGCCGCCGAACCGGCCGGGCCGCTCGATCCGCACCCGCGATTTGTGCACCGTGTATTCGTATTCGCCACTGTCGAATTGGAGCGTCTCGACGGTGGTCGGCGCCGCCAGCCTGCCCTCGTGCGGAATTTCGGTCCAGCACACCCGGAGATCGAAGGGCTGGCCCACCGCCCGGAAGACTCGATCGACGTAGGTCGCGTATTCCGCCTGGAAGGCCGGGCCCGCATCGCCGAGTACGGCCGTGTAATCGAAGGGCACGGCGACCGTCTCGACCCGATGCGGTATGAAAATGGCGGAATCGTGCACCAAACGCCTTTTGGCGTCGGCGAATATCTCGCACACACCCTCGGAACTGGCGATGGCGCCGATGGTTTCGGAGACGCAGACGTCGGCCTGCTCGGGCAGCTCGATCTCCCGCGAGTCGCCGGTGAGCACCGTGATGACATCCGCGAAGCCGCGTTCCGCGACGGCCGCCCGCGCCTTCTCGGCCGACTCCGGCAGCGCTTCGATCGCCCACACCTTGGTGGCGCCGGATTCCGCGGCCACGATTGCCCAGTTGGCCTCGGCGCCGGTGCCGATGTCCACCACGGTGCGCCCGTTCGCGCAGCTGCGGACGGCGCGATCGAACGCGTCGACCCGGATCACGTCCGCGGTCATCGCGGAGTACAGGACTTCGTCGTAGATCGGATATTCGCCGACCGACGGGATCAAGGTGATGCGGGGAGCGTTGTCGCCGACCGCTGCGACATTCGCACGCAAACGCCCGCCATAGCCAATGGATCGAGACCGCACAACAGCCACCCGGATTCCCTTTCGACATTTGCATATCAACGAAAAGCGATATGCCGCAATGTCTTTCGACTCTAGGTAGACCGGTCGGAACGGTCAACGTTCAGCGCACCGAGTATTCGGCCGAGCGCACCGAGTATTCGGCTCAGGCGGTGAGACCACCGTCGACGCAGAAGGTGTGGCCGGTGATATAGCTCGCCTCGGACGAGGCGAGAAAGGCGACCAGGTTCGCCACCTCACGCGGTTCGCCGAAGCGCCGCAGCGGGATGGTATTCCGGGCCGCGGCGGCGGCCCCGGCCTCGAGCGCATCGGTCATATCCGTGGCGATGAATCCGGGCGCGACGGTGTTCACCCGGATGCCGAACCGCGCGACCTCGACCGCGAGCGCCTTGCCGAAGCCGATCAGTCCCGCTTTCGTTGCGGCATAGTTGGTCTGGCCGAGCGCGGCGGTCAGGCCCGCCACCGACGACAGCGTCACGATCGACCCCGACCGTCGGCGCATCATGCCCGGCACGACGGCCTTGCAGACGTGGCGCGCACCGGACAGGTTGGTGCGCAGCACATCGTCCCAATCCGGCTCCGCGGACCCGAAGAACAGGCCGTCCCGGGTGATTCCCGCCGCGGCCACCAGGACCTGGGCGTCGCCGAGCCGCTCCTGCGCGGTCGCGACGAATTCGGCCACCTCCGCGGAGGCACCGACGTCGCAGACCGCTCGATACACCCGCGCGCCGCGCGCAATGCAGTCGGCGGCAACCGCTTCGGCGGCGGCGCTCGGGTTCAGGTGGCAGAACGCGATGTCGTAGCCATCGGTGGCGAGGCGTACGGCGCAGGCCGCGCCGATGCCGCGGGCGCCGCCGGTGATGATCGCGAGCGGTCGCGTGCTCGTCACCGCCGGGCCTCCATGGTCCCCTTCGCCCAGGCCGGGCCGAACAGGAACCACACGAGGGTGATGATCCACAGCGGCTGTACGACATCCCGGAGCGCGGCGGCCTGCTGGGCATCGGCCACCGTCACCGAGAGCCCGAAACACACCACGAGTGCGATTGCGGCCGCGCCCAGCCACTTCACGAACGCCTTCATCTCGTTCCGCACTGCCTCGGGTCCCTGCTTGGGACGTTTGGGCGGCCGCGGTGCGCCGGCGAACCGGTAGGCGAACCAGCCGTCGAGCCAGGCGATGGTCGACTTGCCGAAGATCACGGTCCAGCCGAGGTAGATCCCGGCGAGCCGGTGCACGCCGGTGACCTCCGCGCCCCGGGACACATCGATGGCCACGGCCACGACCAGCGCCACATCGATCAGCGGAACCAATGCCAGCACAACCGAACTCACCTGCCGCAAGCGCAGCACATAGCGCAGCAGGAGCCCCGAGACGACGGTCACCCAGAACGCGACCTCGCACACCAGGATGATGGTCACCATCATGGCGTCACCGCGCCTGTCGCAATGCGCTCGAGCAGGCGAGCAGATAGACGAGCACCCCGATCGCGACCAGCCCGCCACCCGCGGCCGCCGAGGTGGCCGGATCGAGCACGACATCCGTGAGGCCGGCCCAGCTCAGGTACTTGCACACCGCGTACCCGAACGCCGAGCCGACCCCCAGACCGGCCGCGACGCCGACGATGGACACCGCCGTCGCCTCGACCCCGACGCTGCGCAGCACCAGCCCCCGACTGAAACCGATGCGCCGCAACATCGACCATTCCTTGACCCGCCCCCCGCTCAATACACCGAGCACGACGCCGAGCGCCAGCAGCAGTCCGACCCCGACCACACCGGACAGCTGGGTCAGCGCCTCGATGATGATGCGCGAGTCGGCCTTCTGCTTGACCCGGTATTCATCGATCGAGCGCAGTACCAGATTGGGCAGCCCGGCCGCCACCGTGCTGACCTGGGCGAAGGCCGCCGGCTGCGAGTCGCGGATCAAGACGTACTGGAATCCGGAACCGTTCGCATGGTCCGCGGACACCACGAAGTCGCCCAGTGTCGGTGCGTCCCGGTAGATCCCGGCGACCCGGATCGATGTCGTGCCCAGCTCGATCGAATCACCGACGCCGACACCGAGTTTCGCCGCTTCCGAAGCGGAGACCATGGCGGTATCCGGGCTCACGGTCGTGGTCCCGCCGACCATGGTGAGCTGCAACGCACCGCTGTCGAGCGGACCGTCCACGGCCACACCGTTGCTCACCCGGCCCGAGATATCGATGCCGTTCTGCGGGGCGACGGCGACCGCGCCACTCGCGCCCGGGGCGCTGCGCAGGGCGGCGATATCGTCGCTCGAGATGACGAAGCCGGCCTTGGGCTCCACCACCATCTGAGCGCCGACATTCGCATCGATCTGCCGGTTGATGGAGGTGTCGGTGGATGTCGCGAACACCGAGATGATCGCGACCAGGGTGGCGGTGAAACCGATGCAGGACACGGCGACCGCGGCCTGGGTGCGCACCCGGCCGACACTGCCGAGCCCGAACCAGGGCAACAGCACCCCGCGCGTCCCGCCCAGCTCGGTGAACGGGGTAAACACGCGGAGCGCGGGCGCGGCGAGCAGGAACAGCCCGGTCAGCACCAAGCAGTAACCGATCACGAGTCCGGTGAAGCCGAAGCGTTCGGAGACCGTCGACCAGATACCGAGCCCGATCGCCGCCGCCGCGGAGATAGGCACGACCGCCCGGCGCAGCAGCGCGAATCGCACTGCCGGGCCGCCGGTTTCCGCACGTTTGGTCCCCGAGATCGAGTCGCCGAGCAGCCAGGCCCCGCCGATCGCGACCGCGATCGCGAGCACGGCACCGGCCCACGTCCACCCGTCGAGGGCGACGCCGTCGACGGTGAAGGTGCCCAGCAGCAACTGATTCGCGGGTATCAACGCATCCGCGCCGAACGCGAGTGCCGTGCCGGCGATCGTGGCGGCCAGCAGGATCGCACCGGCCTGGATGGCCTTGACGGTGCGGATCTCCCGGTTCGGCACGCCGATGCGCCGCAGGATATCGAACTGGGGCCGCAGGCTCATGGCCAGCAGGATCAGCGAGAAGACCAGGGCCGCCGTCAATCCGCAGACCAGTACCGCGGCGAAGATGATGGCGATGACCCCGACGAAGCTGACATTGCTGATCTGTTTCGAGGTCAGTTCACCGAGGTAGTCGGCGCGCGAACGCACGGTGCCGCCCGCATCCGCGAGCCGGTCGGCGGCCGTGCGCGCACCCGGTCCACTCAGTGCCACCAGGCTGTATCCCTCCGGGGCGCCGAGGATTTCGCGCGCGAGCGCTTCGTCGCCGAAGCCTACGGAGGTGGCGGCCGCGGTCACCGGCGCGTTCGTTTCGACGGCGCCGGTCGCCCCGCTGACCCCCATGACCGCCGCGCCGCCCGGTCCGCCCGCGGCGGGCCAGGCCACCAGGTCGCCGGATCCGTACGTCAGCGCGGCGCCCGGATCGGCGCACGCGCCGCCGGATCGCACGAAGTATCCCGGAATCGACTGGGAGGCAACAGTACCCGCGTGCACCACCACCTGGCCGGAAATCTGCGACAACGCGCAGGCGCCCGGCGCTGCGGCGAGCGCGCCGTCGACCGCGGCGGTCGGCAGCGAGGTGCTCGAGGTGACGATCAATTCCCCCGGCAGCACCGTCGCCGCAATGGCCTGAGAGATCTTGTGCCGGTAGGACAGATACAAACCCGCCGGAATCAGCAGCGACGCCAGCAGCGCGATCGAAATGATCAGCACCAGCACCGTCTGCCGCCGCAAGCGGCGCAGCTGCCCCACGGCCAGACCGAACATCATCTGTGCCTGCGGCAGCAATATCTTCGGCGCCGACAGCGTAGTCACACCGCCACCCGGTCCTGCGAGTAGGCCACAACCTCTTTCACGGTGGCCCCGACCAGATCGTGTTCGATACGCCCGTCCCGGATGAGCAGCACCCGGTCGGCGAATTCGACGAACTGCGGGTCGTGGGTCACCGTGACGATCGAAATCGCGCGCTCGTCGACGATCCGGCGCAGCAGCTCCCGGATGCGGGCGGCATTGTGCGAGTCCAGCGCGCCGGTCGGCTCGTCCGCGAAGATGACGTCCGGCTGGGCGACCAGCGCCCGCGCGCAGGCCACGCGCTGCTGGGTGCCGCCGGACAGTTCATCGGGCAGCATGCGCAGGTATTGCGCGATCCCCAGATCCGCGCACAATGCGCGCAGCTGCTGGTCATCGACCTTCTTCCCGGCGGCGCGGGCGGGCAGCAGGATATTGCCGCGGGCGGACAGCGAGTCGAGCAGCCCGTACTCCTGGAACACGAAACCGAAGTGCTCGAGCCGCATCCGGGACAGGTCGCGATCGGACTGTGCGTACACATTGCGGTCGCCGTAGAAAGCCTCCCCGCTGGTGGGCGGCAGCAGTCCGCTCAGGCACGAGACCAGCGTGGTCTTCCCCGAACCGGAAGGGCCCATGACCACCGTGAACGACCCGGCCGCGATATCCAGATCGATATCGTCCAGCGCGACCACCGAGGCGTCCTTCTTGCCGAAAGTCTTGGTGACCGCACGCAATCGCAATACCGAATCCGAAGGATCTTCCGAAATCTTCACAGCACCAATCCCTTTCGTCCAGAAACCACCCCGAGGACGCGACCGCGGCCCACCCCGATCATGATCCCCGGTCCGATCCGGCCAGTCGTCATCCTTAATGACCAAATTCGGACACGCCGGATCATCCCGCCGGAGGGAAGGGCGGTCGGTCGGTCAGCCGGACCACGACGAGCCGGGGACCGCTGCCCGCCAGCGCGGTACGCAAGGTCTTGGCCAGCAGGTGTGGCTCCGACACCACCGCGGCGCCGCACCCGGTCGCCCCGGCCAGCGCGGAGATCGCCGAGCCCGCATCGAAATCGACGATCGTGGTATCGGTCCGGGACAGTGACGGCCAGCCGAATCCGCCGTTGTCCAGGCAGATGAAGCAGATATCGGCGTTCGCGCGGGCGGCCGCGAGCAGGGTCGGCAGGTTGGTCAGGAAGGCGCCGTCGCCGCCCACGGCGACGACCCGGCGGCCATCGGCGGCGGCGCCCAGTGCGGCGCCCAGACCGAAGCCCAGCGGTGTCTGCTCGCTCGGTACCAGCGACCGCACACCGAGTGGGAGGGTGAAACACGGCGCGTAGTAGCCCCATAGATCGGCCAGCCCGTTTTCCTGTGCGAGCACATCGATGCGCTGGTCGCGCATGGCTTCCCGCAAGGTGGTCCAGAATTGGACGGTCCCGATACCCGCGCCGTCGTCCACGCGCATCGGCTGCCACGGCCGCCACCAGGGCGCCGCATCGGTCGGCCGGCCCATGGAATCGGCTGCCAGGCGCAGGAATACCCCGGAATCGCAGGTCACCGGGTAATGCGCCGGCACCGCGCGGTCGAGGACGGACGGGTCGGTATCGACGTGTATCAGCTGCGCCGCGGTGTCGCGCCCCGCGATCGCCGGGGCGTCCCAGCCCATCAGCGCCGTCTCCTCGAGCTGACTACCGAGCGCCACAACCACATCCGCCGCAGCGAGAGCCGCGCGCGATTCCTCGGGCAGATACAACCCGGCCAGGCCGCCGAACCGCGGATGGTCCTCCGGGAAGACACCCCTCCCGGACGCGGTGACCAGGCACAGCGCATTCAGGGCCGCAGCGAGCGGCAAGCCGTGTCGGGCCACCTCCGTTTGCCGCGTCCCACCGCCGAACAACAGCACCGGCCGCCGGGCCGCGCGCAGCGCCTCGAACATCGGCGCCAGCGTCTCGGCGGACTGTCCCGGCGGCATCGGGGCCCGCACCGGAAGCTCGGCCGGGTCGCCGACCCGGGCATCGGCCACCTCGGGCGAAATCATCAGATGGACCGGCCCGCGCCGGCCGTGCTCGGCCAGGTAGCGGGCGCGGGAAACGGCCCACGCCAGGTCGGCGCCGCTCGCCACCCGATGGGTCCAGGTGAACAGGCCCTCGCCCAGGGCCGCCGCCGGAAACTCCTGAAAGCCGCCGCGGCCGATCACCGCATCCCGGTTGGTCGTGGTCAGCACCAGCAGCGGCGTCCGCGACGCGCGGGCCTCCGAAATGCCGATCAGCGCATTGAGCAGACTGGGTCCGGTGGCGGTCGCGAGCACGGCGGCCCGGTCATTGAGCCGCGACCAGCCCACGGCCGCATAGGAGGCCGAGCGCTGATCCTGCACGGCCGCGAACCGGGCGCCCGCCGCCCGCGCGGCGTCGATGATGTCCGGATCATCGCCCGGCACACCGGTATACAACCGCGGCCCGGCGGCCTCCAGCATTCGGACGATATCGTCCCAGATCCCGTTCACCCCAGCCCCTTTCACACGATGAATCGCAAGCGCAGTACGCCCGCCGCACTGACCCGCGGGCGCTCGATGTCGAGCCACACGGTCACGTCACAGCGCACGTCCAGTCCTCTTTTGCCGGGCGTTGCCTCGATCACCTTGGCGTCCAGGCAGATCGCGCTGCCCACCGGCACGGGCGTGGCGAAGCTGAGCCGTTCGAAGCCGAGGTTGATCACACGATCGCAGTCGGGGGCCTCGAGCGCCTCGTGCACCAGCCCCGGAATCAGTGCGGCGACCAGCATTCCGTGGACGAGCGTCCCGCCCAGCTCCGCGCCGGCCCGCACCGGATCGGTGTGGATCCACTGCATATCCTCGGTCAGGGCGCCGAAGGCCGTCACCCGGTCCTGGGTCAGCTGGATCGACCGGGACCGCCGCGCCGGGCGGCCGGCCTGATCGAGCAGTACCGAGGTGACATCGACCGCGCTCACGATTCCGCTCCGATCTCCGAGATCACTTGTTGCCGGACCGATTGCCAATGAGCATCGCTGAATTCGCTCGCGCCGGGCACCTGATAGCCGACCCCGGCGAACTCCGGCTCGGTGAGCGTCCCGACGGCCCGCGCGGTGAGCCGCGGACCGTCGGCGATGCAGTCGGCCAGCAGCGCTTCCGGGCGTACCGCATTGTGCACGAAGATCCGGACGGTATTCGGATTGTGCAGCGCGGCAGTCATTTCGAATCCGCGACGGCCGTCGAAGTGGTACAGGTACCGCAGCAGCGCCAGCATCGCGTCCATGCCGACGCCATTGCCCCAGGCGGCGTCCCCGGCCAGCACCACCCCGATGTGCATCCGGGCGGGATCGGCCAGCCGGCAGTCGTAGATGCCGATGGGCCGTTGCCCGGGCGCGTCATCGCGGCGATAGATGTAGCCGAGCAGTCGATCCGAGGCCTGTGCCATATCGCCGAGACCCCGCGAATCCACCGGCGCGACAGCCGATCCGGCGAACAACCGCTGTGCCGACGATTCGAAGACGTGGGTCAGCATATGCGACGGATCGGCGCCGTGGCTTTCCTCGAGTCGCGTCCACCTGCCCAGCAGGGTCACCGGGTCTACTCCGTCTCGGCGAGGTGGTCGCGGATGGCCTGCCGCAATCGGCGTGCGGTGCGGGCATATCCGCGTTCCGCCTCGGTGGCGCCGGTATCGGCCGCCTGGATATCGTGCAGCCGCGATCCGGTGATCGACCACACCAGGCCGTCCCAGTACCGGCCCTCGGCGAAGTACCGGTCCTGCACCAGCCCTTCGCAGCGGAAGTACTCCGATTCCATGGCGTAGTCGAGCAGCAGCCGGTTGTAGACGCCGAACCACATTTCGAGGCGATGCACCTCGGTGCTGTTCAGCAGGTAGCGCACGAACTCGTCGAGCGCGGCGCCCACCCCGGCTTGTTCCAGCGCCGCGTCGTCGGCGCTGTGCAGCAGGATCTCGAAAACGCCGGGGGTCTGCAGCCGTTCGGCGCGGAGCACGCCGACGCCGTCCACTCCCCCGCGAATCAGGAAGGCGACGGCCGCGCGGTCGATGGCCGCGGCGGCTTGGCGATCACGCAACCATTGCGGTCCGGCGCTGGACACCGCGGAGACGGGATCGGCGCTCATCAGCCGGGCCGCGTGCGCCGAATCCTCTTGTGTCAGTATCGGTTCGAGCGCGGCGAACTTCATCATCGCGGCACCGCGCCCTTGCCGTTCACCAGGTCGAGCAGGTCGCCGGCGGTCTTGACGCCGACGACTTCCTCCTCGCTCAGCGATACCGAGAACTCCGACTGCAGGCGCAGCACCAGTTCGAGCATGCCGAGCGAATCGAGCTCGAGATCGTCGATGATGGACGATTCCGCCGTCACCTCGGGCAACTCGTCCAGATCATTGATCCGCTCGATCTCGGCGGCGACGATGTCGAAGAATTCCTTCTCGTTGGCAGCCATGACAGTCATTCCCTTCCCTTTTGAACCAGAATCGAGCAGGAGGTCCCGCCGAATCCGAAGGCGTTGACGATCCCCGCTCGCGGTGCGGCGTGGTCGACGATCCGGCCGTGCGGTACCACCCGGGCGCCCGGGGCCTCGATCGGATCGAGGCAGTGCTGGGTGCCGAATATCCGGCCGACCCGCAAGGTCTCGAAAGCCACCAGGGCCGAGGCCAATCCGGCCGAATGCACCGAATGACCCACCTCGCCTTTGCAGGACGAGACGTAGAGCTCGGTGTCCAGCGAACGGCCGAGCGCCGCCACCGCATCCAGCTCGACGCGATCGCCGTGCTTGGTGCCGGTCGCGTGCGCGGCGACGAATGCGGGGGTGATCCCGGCCTGCCGGACCGCATTCGTCATGCACGCCAGCTGGCTGTCCGGATCGGACTGCGCGCCGAGCCCGAGCGTTTGCACGCCGATGCCACTGATCACCAGCCGGTCGGCGCGATCGGCCGGCTCCGCGCCCAGAATGACCGCTCCGACAAAGAATCCGAGCGCCGTCCCGTCGGCGCTCGCGTCGAAGGGCCGGCAATGTTCGAGGCCGGTCAGCGCACCGGCGCTGGCGAACGCCGCCTGTTCGATGAAGCCCGGCGCGGTGGCGCCGAGCACCAGCGCGTAGTCGCAGCGGCCGCGCTGAATCAGGGCGGCCGCGACCGCGAGCGCCAGCCCGGCCGAGGCGCAGGCGTGCGAGATGACCAGCCGGTCGCGCCGCCAGGACGCCAGGCGCGGATGGGTGCGGCTCGGAGTCGGCTGGTATTCCTCGAGATTGGACGGGAAGTGCGCGCCGGTGGTCTGCGCCGCCTCCACGATGACCAGCCGGCTGCCGACCACTTCGGGATTGCGCGCGAGCAGCGTGTCCACGCAGTGCGCGAGCACCTGCGCGCGGGAGCGGCGAGCGATCTCGGCATCGGCGATATGCGGTCCGGGGTCGAAGGCCGAGGCGGTCCCGTAGCCGGTCGCCCGATGCGCGCCGAAGTAATCTACGACAGTTGCGTGCATGGCATCTCCACCGATCCGTTCAGATGAGCCGATACCTGGGCCGAGAGCTTGCGGCGATCCACTTTTCCGGCTGCCGTGTGCGGCACGTCCGCATGCCGTACGAGCAGGATTTCGCGCGCCTTGAACTGGACGGGGAACTCCCGGGCATTGGCCACCAGGGTCGCGGCCAGCTCCGCATCGTGCCGGGCCGCGCTGTCGGTAATGGCGACCAGCACCACCCGCCTGCGCCCGTTCCGCGCCGGATCCACCTGCAGCACAGCCACTTCCGGAGCATTGCGCGAGGTACCGCGCACCTGCTGTTCGAGCACGCTGGAGTGCAGCTTCACGCCCTGGCTGATCAGCATCGCGTCGAGGCGGCCATGGACGGCGAGCCGGCCCGCGGGGTCCAGCACGCCGAAGTCGTTCGTATGCAACCAGCCGTCGGCGGTGAGATCGGGATTGCGGATCAGCCGCCGCCGCTCGGTATCCCAGACCTGGTCGGCGACGCTCGGGCTCTGCACCTGTATCTCGTCGTCGACGATCCGCACCTCGGTGCCCGCCAAGGGAATTCCCACATGCCGCGGTGAGTAGTACGCACCGATGGAGATGGCCACATTCGGTCCGGCCTCGGTCAGCCCGTATCCGTTGTGCAGTGGCGCGCCGGCGTCCTCGAAGAAGTCCAGCAGATCGTGCGCGACCACCTCGCCGCCCACACCGCGAACGGTCAACGCCCGCACCGCCGCCGCGACCTCGGCATCGGTGCGCATGGCCTGCGCCAGGTAGCGCCACACGCCGGGCAGCGTGTCCAGGCTGTCGCAGCGGCGCGCGGTCAGCATTGCCAGGAGCTCGCTGAAGGCGGTCGCACCGCAGGTGCGGAACTCGGCGCCGAAGTCGAGCGCGAGATTGAACACGCTGAATCCGTACGAGCTACCCAGGCCGAGGGCCGTGGCATACCTCGTGTTCTCGCCGGTGCCGAGACGTTCGGCCGTGGCGCAGGCCTGATACGCGAGCGCGGTTCGCGACCAGGCGACGAAGCGGCCGGCGCCGCTGGTGCCGGAGGTGGTCGCGAGGACCGCGGGCACCTCCCCGGCTGTGGGGCAGGACACCACGGTCAGCCCGGCGATGGTCCGATGCGTGTCGAAGGCCTTGGCCTGTTGTTCCGGCGCGCCCAGGACGAACGGCACCCGGAATTCGCGGGCGATCAGGTACGCGTAGGCGTACAGACGCGTATTGCCGGGGGCGAGCAGGGCATGCTCGCCGGGCACGAGGATCGAATCGAGCTCGCGGCGTAGCGAATCCAGCAGGTGGCCGTCGAGTGGCGCACCGTTGATCACCGGAAGCTCGCGATGGTCAGACATGACGGAAGCTCCCGAGGGTGACGGCCGCCGAGCTGTCCGGCTCGGTCAGCTCGGCCTCGAGCAGGACGCACAGGGCCGCGCCGGTCCCTGCGGCCAGGGCCGAGAGCACGTCGAGCGCGACGTGGCGCTCACACGACACGGCCAGTGCCGCACCGCGCCAGCCGCGTTTGGTGCTGGCGCCGAACACCCGGCAGCCATCGGCATTGAGTACCTCGGTGGGCAGCGTCGGGCGATCCTCACGTTCGGCCGCCGCATATTTCGCCGCCGCCCAGTCGATGAGCTCGGGCGAGCGGAAAAGGATATTGGCCGAGGACTTTTCGTGCTCCGGCACGTCGAGGGCGCGGAGATAGTCGGCCAGGATGCGGCCGACCTGGCTGTGCCAGCGCAGGAAATCCAGCGGGCCGACCGTTTCGGTGCGGATCCGGGCCAGCTCCGGCAACTGCTCATCGTCGCGCATCGGCGCCTCTCCTTCCGGCCGCGTAGTAGGCGAGTTCGGCCGACAGCAGGAGCGGCCTGCTGACCGGTTCGAGGCCCACACCGGCCGATACCGTGCCATTGCGGCCGAATCCGCCGAAGGGGTCGTGGCCGTTCTCGAACTCGAAGGCCGTGCGGGCCCCCGTGTTCCGCGCACTGCCCACCCGGTCGACGCCGACCAGTTCGGCGACGCCGAACACGCTGATGTACATGCCGTAGGGCTCGGTATCGGTGGTGTCGAGGAAGTCCAGCACCTCGTAGAGGCGGTCGTAGATCACGACATTGAAGAGGGGGCCGAACAGTTCCGGCACCGAGTCCGCGATCTCCGGCAGCCGCCGGACCGCTACCGCGATCGGGCAATGCCGTTGGTCCGCGGTGGTTTCCCCGCTCCACACCACGGCGGAGCCCAGCTCGTCCAGTACCGTCACTGCACGGTCGTAGGTGGCCATATCCGCCAGCGGCGAACTGATCAACCCCGGTACCGCCCCGTCCGCGACGACCGGGACGGCGCCGAGCCGCCGCACCAGGCCCCGCACGAAGTCCTCGGCGATCGCGGCATCGACGAACACGACGTCGGGGCACAGGCAGTCCTGCCCGTTGTTGTAGAGCCGCGCGGTCACGGTGGCCTCCACCGCGTTCGACAGCTCCGGCCCGGACAGATCCCCGCCGATCACGATCGGATTGATGCCGGTGCCGAATCCGAGGAAGAGCCCGCTGGCGCATTCCTCGTCCACCCGCCGCCCGTTGGCCGGCTTGCCGTTGAAGACCACCACGCTGCCCTGCGAGATATCGGCGAAGGTGCTCTGGGAATAGGTGCGCAGCCGCTCGCCGATATCGATCGGCCCGCCGGACAGGATCCGCCCGAGTTCGAGGTAGGCGTCCGTCACCCGGGATGCGGGGCGGGCCAGCACATCTCCGAAGAACAACGAGGGCAGTGCCACGAACAGCGCCGTGCTGTACAGCAGATTGTTCGCGGGCAGGAACACCCGCAGCTGGGTATCCGGATCGCCGGCCCGGTAGGCGGCGTACTCCTGTCCCGCGGTGCGCAGCAGGTCGATCGAGTCCGCGATCTCGGTGTCGATGCTGTCCATGGTGGCGATCGGGGTGAGCACGTCGCGAATGCGATCGCGCCGGCAATCGATGAGAGCCGCGGTGGCGCAGGCGCTTTCGATGATTCGATCGAGGTCGGCGGCCCGCGCGCGGGCGGTCTGCAGCGGTGGGGTCGAAAGACTCGTCATCGCGGCCGCCCGCACGGTAGTGCGCAATCACCGATCTTGAAGGTGAGCCGGTCGGCCGTATCGAGCACGGCGCCCTTGGCATTGAGGTACTTGACGGCGCTCACCGTCGAGGTGTCCGGCGACTGCCGCAGATATTGCAGCACGCTGCGGGCGCCGCGGCCCGCCGGTTCCCACCGCTGATCGCTGACCGTGGAGCGGACATTGACCACATAATCCGATTCGGCATCCAATTCCACGATCGGGCAGGCCCAGTCGACGTCTGCGCACGCACCGGCGAACGAGGCGGCGCCGAGTCCGCGCAGCACTACCGCCTGTGCACGGTCCGAGAGCGCCGAATTGTGGCCTCCCGCCGCTGAATCGGTGTTCCCGCCGATGACCTTGCCGACATCGCCGCAACCGGCAAGCGAGGCGCCGGCCACCGCGATCACCATGCCGCGGGTCGCGACACGATAAATGGTGTCGTGCATGTGCACTCCTTCCTACCTACCGGATCCGGTTGTCGTACCGAGTGTTTCGATGACCGGGCCGCCGGCCACGTAGTCGACGTAGCTGCCCGGGAAACGGGTGGCGGTCACCGCGAGCTCGACCTGCCGGGCGACCGCATCCACGGTCGGCAGCGCCGCACCCGACCGCAGCGCCGCGCGACGGCGATCCTGGGAGGCGGCGGGCTCGCGCAGATCCATCAGCAGCGCTGCGGGAGTGCCCTCGACCATGTCGCTGACCACCGTGGTCAAGGCGAGCACCCGCCCGGCCGCCCGGCACCACCTGCCGACCAGCTGTTCACCGCGATACTTGCTGCGCGCGATGGCGTAGTAGCTGTCGAATTCCTCGATGGTCCCGAAGCCGTGGGACTGCAGGCTGGTCAGGTAGACCACGGAGGCGCCGGGCCGCAGCAGTGACGCGAAGGCTTCGAGCACCGCCACTTGCGCCTCGCCGTTCACCAGGTCCGCGTAGCCGGCCGGCGCGCCGCGTTCCATGCCGCCGGACGCATTGAGCACCAGTGCGGTTACCGCACGACCCGTTTCGCCGACCGCCGCCGCGAACTCGGTCAAGGCCCGTGGTTCGGTGATATCGGCGCGGTGGCCGCGCACGGTGGCGTCCGGGTGGGACATGCGCACCCTGGCCTCGGTGGCCTCGGCCCGCCGGCGCGCATTCCGATAGCAGAAATGCACGTCGAAGCCGGTCGTCACCAGCCGTTCACAGATCCGGGCGCCGATTCCACGCGAGCCGCCGGTCACCACCGCGATGGGCCGGATCGGGCCGCTCACCGCGCCGCCTCCGGGTAGAGGCCGGGCAGCCAGGACCGAGACCGTCCCGTCCAATACGACAGTGCCGCAAGCACGCCCGCGGCGCCGGTCGCGAAATCGGCCGAGGCGCGGGCCGACTGCCGGCCCGGCACGTGGAATCCGCGCGCACCGGCGCCGGAGAACGCGACGATGCTGCTCGCGATCTGCTCATTGCACCGATCGAGATAGTCCGCGTCGAACCAGTCCGTGCGTTCCCGCAGTACCGCATTGGCGGCGAGACCGCCCGCGAGTCCGATGTAGAGCCCCGGCTGCACGCCGACCCGGCTGCAGGCCGCGCGTTGCAGTGCGCCGCGGGTGTCCGCGTCCACGTCCCAGGCGGAACCGAGTTCGGCCGCGGCGATCAGCAGTCCCGCATTGCCGCGGTCCAGATAGCTGAGCATCCGAATCTGCCCGTCCCAGTGGTAGAGCAGCGGTTCGTCCGAGCCGTGCGGCACATAGGTGGCCAGTTCCGCGTCCAGGGCGGTGCGCGCGGTATCGAGATAGCCCGGCTTCGCCAGTACCGCGTGCGCGCGGAAGAGTGCGAGCGCGGCGCCCGAAAGGCCGTTCAGCAGACCGGTTGCCGGGCTCTTCGCCCCGAGCTGCGCACGCACCCGGCGTTCCAGTTCGTCCGCGGCGTGTTCGAGCCAATCGTCGTCCACCTCGGCGCGACCCCGCGACCGCCACCACAGGGCGAGCAGGACCTGCCCGGCCAGCCCGCCGCGCACGTGCCACGGCGAGGCGGAAAGGTCGGTGGTGGTGAGGAATCGGTCCAGCAGGCGGGTGGCGAGTTCGTCCGCGCCCAGCTCCGCGCTGACGATGATATTGCCGGTCCAGCCATCGAGCAGGCCGTTGCCGAGGGCGCCGAATCGGTCGATGTGCTTCTCGAGCCAGGTGGTGTATTCGGTCGCCACGTGATCCGGCACCGCGCCGGTTCGCGACAGTGCCCACATCGCACCCGCCGGACCGTGCTCGATGCCGAATCGCGAGAACTCACCGAATCCGGCCGGGCTACAGGGAATCGGATACCGATCGCCGAAATCGAAACAGCCGCGCAGGGTTTCGGTGACCCGGTCGAGATAGCGGGCGAGCAGGTCGCCGGACGGCTCTGCCTGCCCCCGGGTGCTTGCCGCCGTAGGCGCGGTGGCCGTGACGCCGAGCCTGCGGCGCATTCCGGCCCGCCACCGGGCGTCCAGGTGAAAGGTGCGCGCGGCGAAGTCGATCAGCGTCGCCGTCCCCTCGGCGATATAGGAGGTGATCGGCACCATCGGCACGTACAGGTAGAGCTCGGTGGCGGCCAGGGCGAATTCGTCGGCGTCCCGGCCGCATTCCCCCGGCCGGCCGAAACCCTGTGCGCCGACGAACAATGCGCCGCGATCGGCGCTCGGTGCGGCGGCTTCGAGATCGATGATCCGCAGTTCGCCGCCGGGTTCGACGATCACGTTCGCCGGGTGCAGGTCGACCAGGATGATCCCCGCGTCGTGCGCGACGGCGGCGAGCCGGGAGAGCTGTGCGATATGCGCGGTGACCGCTGCGGCGAAGGCGTGGGCGAGCTCGACCGGGACGGGCTCCTCGGGCCGGGCCTGGATCAGCGCCGGATTGCGGGCCGCGGACCATTCCTGCAGGGTCGGTCCCGGTACGAAGCGGTAGGCGAGAAAGTCGCTGTCGCCCTGGGTGAAGTAGTCGAGCACCTCCGGGGTGACACCGGCGGCGGCCAGGGCGCGCATGGTGTCGCGCTGGGTGCCGAGCCGGTCGACCGCGCTGCGCATGCCGGCGTCGAATCCGGTGAAATGCCGTGCTTCCTTGAGCGTTACCGCCTCGTTGGTCGCGATGTTCCTGGCGCGGTATACCCCGCCGGTATTCGACGAGTGCAGGGCGCCGTCCACGGTGTACACCGGGCGCGGCTGTTCCTGCTCGAGTGTGCTCTGCGAATTGCCCACGGCTGCCGGTAGTTCGGCGAAGGGCGGCGTATAGGGGCGCACTCCGCGCCGATCGGGCACCAGCTCCCCGGTCGCGTCGTTCAGCGCGAGCACCGGTTCGCCCGCGGCGTCGCGGCCGAACCGTTCGGTGAACGCTCCGTAGCGGGTGTGCACGATCGAGTTCCCGAGCCGGTGGTCACCGAGCACCCGCGGGCCGCGGAAGCCGCCGAACACCCGCAGGAGCTCGCCGAACAGTTCCTCCAGATCGGTATCCGCGCCGGGGTAGACGACCACGACCTTCCCGGAGGCCGCGCGCGGTGCGTACTTTCCGTTCAGCGCCCACGCGTATTCATGGCGCGCAAGATGTTTGAAGGCCAGTCCCCGCGCGAAGCACAGCCGCGCCGTCGCGGTCACCACCTCGGCCACGTCTGCCGGGGCGGGCGCCAGGTGCACCTTCCAGCCCTGCGGCACGAGCCGGCTGCCGATCGGCGCGACGACCGTCCACGGTCCCCGCGCGGTGCTGCCCCACTGCGCGGGCAGGTCGTAGCATTCGATCGCACCGTGCGGGATCGCGGCGAGGTGCGGATGCCGCTGGGCATCGAGGCGCCACTGTTCCAGCGGCGCAAAGTATTCCGGGTCGGCCAGGGTCTCGAGATAGAACTGCATGGCGGATTCAGGCCGCCCTTCGGGCCGGCGCGGCATCGATGACGGGGAACACATCCCAGATCGGCGGCGCCACCAGCGCGGTCTCCGCGACGCTCGCGCTGGGCTGCGGCACCGGATCGATGAGCACTGTGCCCGGCCGCTCGCGCAGCGTCTCCAGGAGCGCGAGCACCGCGGGCGCACGGTCGGCGCCGGGTGGCAGGTTGGGCACCAGGACGACGCGGGCCGCCGTGCACTGCAAGGCGTTCAGCATCGGGGTCGACGCGTCGACGGAAGCGATGCGCGACAACGTGTTCAGCGAGGCCGGGTAGACCAGGATCACGTCATGGCCGGCGAGCCAGGTGTGCGGTGCGAACGATTCGGCGGTCAGCACCGGGTCGTCCCAGCTGTCTATCGCCACCGGCGCACCCGACAGGGCGTGAATGCTGTGCGCGCTGACGAAATTCGTGGCCTGCGGTGAAAGTACGACGCGCAGTGCGACATCCGCCCGATTGGCTTTCATCCAATTGATCCAGACCGGCAGAAAGCAGCTGTTCAACGTCCCGGTCGAAAACAATATGAGCCGCATGCCGACAGCCCTGCCTTCCAAATCAATTGAAATGAATTACGAGCGGAGAACAAATAGCCTGCCGGTGCGGCAAAGCCGGTGTTCATGTGCCGGAACACATGAACACCGACGCCCCGATTTCTGCGTCAGCAGCCGCTGGACGAAATGGAGGCGACCAGCTCCGCGGCATCCGAGGTGGTGTCGATGTCGTGGAGGTCGGCAATGTTGGTGACGTCGATCATGATGATCTCCTTTTTCCTTCTCTGACAGAGTCGGCAATTCCGCTCCGCCAATATTCCTAGCAGAGCTTTTCCGGCGGTCGCAATGAAAAGGGAATGCATTGGATGCGCAATTGCGGCCGCTTCCCGACGTGTTCAAGTGGGTACTTTCCCCACCTGCACGCCCACCCCGCCGGCCGCGACAAGTGCAGTGCCGCTGCATGTTCAACGCTCCCGGCGTCAAGTGTGGCGTTGACTTTTTCAAAGGCCACTGCTTTACTTCCGGTTGGAAATGGCATTGCTTCTGATTGAATACCGTTGACACAGCCTGCCGCACCACCCAAGGCGGCAGGTTTCTCGTGCCGATGAGCACCACCCACGCCCCTCGGCCCTGACCGCCCACCGGGGGATGCGACATGACTGTTCCGGCCGCGGCCGACGCACCACTACTCTTCTCGCCGCTACCGCTGGGGGCGCTCGCCGAGGCCGCCATGCTCAGCATGGCCGATGTGGTCTTCCTGTCGAAGTTGCCGGCGAGCACGCTGTCGCGACTGTGGCGCAACGAGTTATGGCTGGACCGGGTTTCGGGCGCGACCCTGCAGCGACTGGTCGCGGTGCTGCCGGGGCTGCCGGAATACGTCACCAAGTGCAGCTACGGATCCCGCCTGGCCGAGGCGCTGCGCGAATGCGATGAAGCCGGCCTGGAGATCTCGCAGGAACGCGTGGCCGGGCTGCTGACCGACGACCGTACCGCCCAGCACGTCGCCACCATCCTCGCCACCGCCTCGAGCATGATGGAGCTCGACCCGCACGCCGCGGTGTCGAACCTCGCCCGATGTTGGGGCGTCCGGCAGGATCTGGCCCTGGACGCCCTGTTCGCGACGGAACCGCACGGCCTGCTCAGTGATATGACGCCACTGGTCAAACGTGGTCTGGAACTGATCGATGCGCTGGACGGGGGCTCCAACTCCCTGCATACGACGGTCGGCTACGGCATCCTGCTGCACAAGCTGACGAAGCTCACCGGCGCGGTCCCGGCCGACATCTCACCCCGTGCGCGCGAACGGAATTCGGCGTTCGCCTATCGCAGCGGCGCCATCGGAGTGCTGCTCGGCGAGGGCGATACCGATACTTCGATCGCCTACGCGCGGAGCCTGGAACAGAACGTACTGCTGCGGCGGAACGAATTGTGGTCGGTGACTTCGTATTATGCCGATACGCCTCGCTCCCAAGACTTTTCATTGCCCACCGGGGGCGGCTTCCACAATACCGAAGCCGAGGTGAGCAAGGATATCGCGAGCCGCAACGAGGCATATCTCCATTATCTCGTCACCTCCGCGATTCCGGTACTGCTCGAGCACGATCGATTGTTCGGCACCACCACCGGTGAAATCGCCCGGCAGCTTCGGAATCGCCTGGAGAATGACGTCTCCGACAAACGCGTGATAACCGCGGGCGCCAAACTCCTGGAGCTCATGGCACTTTCCGGCCGATCCAGGACAGCGCCCGCCGAGCAACGATAAGGCGCTGTCCTGAAACACTGTCCGGTGCCCTGATCAGCCGAGCCGCCGCGCATCCGCGATCGTCGGACGGGCCGCGGGATTGCCCTCCAGCTGATCGGCGAGCTCATGCCAGGAGCGGGCGTTGGCGCGGGCCAGCCGGGCGAGGGTGCCCGAGCAGTGATTCGGCACATCCGTGGTCAAGCGCGCCCAGTCCCGGATATCGACGATCGAGGCGGCCAGCTGCCGCAACAGGGTCCGGCCCCGCTCGTTGAACCGCAGCGCCGGGTCATTGCGCAGGCCGCGCAGGATCAGTTCCTGCACCGAGGCCACGTGCGCGGCCCCGGCGCGGGCCGGGCGCTCGGGGACGTCCGGCGAGGTCACCACGGCAGGACCGGGCGTCGTCACCGCGACGGGAGTGAAATCCGCAGGCTCCGCGGCGCTCGCCTCGGGCTCCGCGGTTCTTTTGTGCGGGAGTGCCGCCGGTGTGCCGACCGGGCGACATCGCAGGGCGGTATCGGCCCGGAACAGGCGGTCGCGCACATCTTTCGCGGTGCCCACCGAGATGCCGGCCAGCCGCGAGATCTCGCGCAGCGAGGCATCCGGTTTGTTCTTGATCATCTCGGCGGCAATGCCCCTGCCCTCGGAGACCTCTCGTCGGTGGATCTTGCCGTCCTTTCCTACTCTGCTGTCCATCGGTGCGTCCGATCCGGCCGTGCGACGCCGTTCCGCGCCCACGGTCTTGTGCGAAAGCCCGGCGATATCGGCGATCAACCGATCCGACCATTGCGGATGCGACTGCACCAGCCGCCGTGCGGCCGCCTTGCGCTCGGCCAGCGAAAGTGGCAGGCCGTGCGCGATATTCGCGTGTACCGCGAGCACGAAGGCCTCGTCCTCGCTGCCGTCGAAATACTTGACCGCGATGGTCTCGTGCCCGAGTTCCATGGCGGCCGCCAACCGGTGCGCCCCGTCGACGACCCGCATGGTGCGGCGATGCACGATGATCGCCGGCAGCGGGGCCTGCGCCTCGGCCAGCAGTCGGACGTGATTGTCGTTGGTGCCGGCACTCGCCCGCGGCGAGTAGCCGGGCGAGATCAATTCGACAGGGACATGCTCTACCGGAACCGATGCCGCGCGGGCGAGCCACTGGTGCGCTCCCGCTGCATCGACACGATCTTCTAGGGTCACTACGCCCCTCCTCATCGAAGCGTGCTATCCGAACCACCCTGACGCAGTCCTCATGCCCGGGCCACCGCTCTTGCGCCCGAGCGAGGGGTCTTGCGAATCCCCTTGCCGCCAAGCTAAATTGACTGATTCCGCCGATCTTCGAAAGGCTCGACGCTCCATGGGTTCCAGCTGGCTACGTCGCCTGTCCGCCGCCGCGCCGGAGAACGGCTCTCACACCTTGATCTGCTTTCCCCATGCGGGCGGGTCCGTCCTGTCGTTCGGGCCCTTGGCCCGGCGGGTGGGAGCGGAGTATGACGTTCTCGCCGTTCAGTATCCGGGGCGGCAGGACCGTCGGCACGAACCGCTGGTGGGGAGTATTCCGGACCTCGTCGACGGATTGCTGCCCGCAATGGTGGAAGCGCTGGCAGGGGTCGAGAACTTTTCCTTGTTCGGCCACAGTATGGGATCCGTCGTCGCTTTCGAGGTGGCCCGGCGGCTCGAACAGGAATCGGGTGTGGCGCCCAGCGTGTTGTTCGCCTCCGGCAGGCGCGCTCCCTCGGCTCCGCAGACCGGGCGCGTACATCTGCTGAACGACCGGGACCTGTGCGAACAGCTGGTGCGATTCGGCGGCACGCCAACGGCATTGCTCGAGGATCCCGAATTCCGGGCAATGATCCTGTCGGTCGTGAGAAACGATTACCGCGCAATCGAAACGTACGAGTGCACCCCGGGCGCAATGGTCGAGTGCCCCATCGTCGCGCTCACCGGCGATCGTGATCCCGATGCGAGTCTCGCGGATATCGAGGCATGGCGTGCACATACCTCCGGAAGCTTCTTCGCGACCTCGTTTCCGGGCGGTCATTTCTTCATCGATGCGAATTGCGGCCCGATTGCGCAACTGATCCGCGAGCACAGCAGCCAGGCGGTGTCGAGCTAGCTGTGCGAGACTGCACCGGTGGCCGAGACCGCTGAACTCATAACCAATGTTTCCGACACCGCCCGCTGGGTGGCCGCCTTCCGGGCGGTCGAATCCGCCCGCCCCGATGCCCTTTTCGACGATCCCCTCGCCGACCTGGTCGCCGGGGAACGGGGCCGCGACATTGTCGGCCGCACACCGCGCCTGATGCACAATGGCTGGAGCCTGATCACCCGCACCAAGCTCATCGATGACCTGATCCTGGCGACCATCGCGCAGGGCTGCGACCTGGTGCTCAATCTGGCCGCGGGGATGGACACCCGGCCGTATCGGCTGGAGCTGCCCGCCGAATTGCCTTGGGTGGAAGGCGATCTCCCCGGTTTGATCGCGGAGAAGAACCAGTTGCTGGCCGGGCAGTCGCCGCGCTGCGCGCTCACTCGCACCGCGGTGGACCTCGCCGATCCCGAAGCGCGGCAACGGTTCCTGGACGAAGCCCTCGCGGGCGCGCAGCGGGCGCTGGTGCTCACCGAGGGGCTGGTCTACTACCTCACCGACGACGATGTCACCGGTTTGGCCGCCGCGTTCGCTCGTCCCGAGATCGCGTGGTGGGCAATGGATGTCAATAACGCGACGCTGGTGAAGCGGATGAACAGGTCCACCACCGAACTACTGGCAAACGCCCCCTGGCGCTTCGGCCCGGTCGATCCGCTGCGCTTCTTCGCCGATCTGGGCTGGACCGCCGATGAGGTGGAACCGCTGACCTCGGCGGCGCGCCGGTATCGCCGCCTGCCCTGGTTCCTGAAACCGGTGATGCTGTTCCCCCAGCCGGATCCCCGCAAGCCGGCCGGAAGGCCGTGGCAGCCTTGGAGTTCGGTGGTGCGGTTCAGCCGCTAGGCCGGAACGACCGGGCGGGCTGCTCGCCCACCCGGTCGTTGTTCCTAGTTCTCGAGCCAGTCCTCGATCGCTTCGGCGGCCTCCGCCGAGCCGTCCTCCAGGATCGTGAAGTGGTCGGCCGGTACCGGCACCACGGTATGCGCCGCATCCCACGGTTGGGTCTGCCAGTTCTCACGCTCCGCTGCGCCCCGCAGGAATGATCGGTCGCACTGGACGAACAACACCGGCGCGGCCACGGAGCCGGGCACGATTTGCTGCAGCAGCTCCACATACCGGCCCATACCGGTCAAGCGGGCCTGGTCGAAGCGACCGAACAGCGCCTCCTGCGACACCATATGCTCGGCCATCGCACGCAGCAGCCACTCGCCATCGTCATCCACCTTGTAGGTGTCCAGCATGACCACGCCGGCGGGCGCCGGGCCACCGGCCGCTTCCAGGTACTCGGTGACCAGGTAGGCCAGCAGGCCGCCCGAGGAGTGCCCGAGCAGCACGAACGGCTCGCCCTGCGCCGCCTCGAGGACGCAGCGTGCCAAGGCTTCCGCGGCCGCCGCCGGCGTCGTCGGCAGTGGCTCGCCCGCCGCGAAACCGATCGGCGGCAGCACCAGCACGTCGCGGGCGGCGCGCAGGTGCGAGGTGATCCGGGCGTACAGCTGCGCGCCGCCGGTGGCCAGCGGCGGGCTCAGGCAGATGATCCGTGGCAGGGCGGGGCCCGCCGCGAGTCGCGTTGGCACCGGCAGCTCGCCCAATTCGCTTGCCGCCGAGAACTGTTCACGCAGTTCCGCTACCGCGCGCAACAGGGTGAAGCCCTTGCCGATGTGGCCGGACACCACCGCGCCACGGAACATCCCGTACAACGAGTCGTCCACGGCGCCGGGCTCTTCGGCGCCGCGCGGGCCCGCGCTGAGCTCCTTTCGCAGGTATCGGGCCAGTGCGGCCGGCGTCTTGTGATCGAAGATCGCGGCGGCCGGCAAGGTCAGGCCGGTGGAATTGCTCAGCGCCGTGCGCAATTCCATCGCCGCCAGTGAATCGAACCCCGATTCGAGGAAATCGCGTTCGGGATCGAGCGCGTCGACGCTCTCGTGCCCCAGCAGTCTGGCGGCGTGCTCGAGGATGTGCGCCCGCAGCCACTGTTCCTGCTCGGACTCCGAGAGTTGTGCCAGCCGCCTGCGGGTGGCCCCGGCATCCTGTGTGCCTGCGCTCTGCCGGCGCCCGGCCCGCTTGACCAAGTCACGGAGCAGCGCGGGCACCGCGTCACGCGCCCGTAGCGCGGCCAGGTCGATCTCGACCGGTACGTGCGCCGGGCGCGCCGAAGCGACTGCCGCATCGAACAATTCGAGTGCCTTGTCCGCGGCCAGCGGCGGCAGACCCTGGCGGCGCATGCGCTGCCGGTCGGCCTGGCTGAGCCACTGCGACAGCCCGGTTTCGATATCCCACAGACCGTAGGCGAGCGACGTCGCCGGAAGTCCCTGGGCGTGACGGTAGGTCGCCAGCGCGTCGAGGAACGCATTGGCCGCCGCGTAGCCGCCCTGCCCGGCGGGCAGGATCGAACCCGCCGCCGAGGAGATCAGCACGAAGGCGGCCGGTCCGGCATCGCGGGTGAGTTCGTGCAGCCACCACGCGGCATCGGCCTTGGCGCCGAGGGAGTAGTCGATCTGCTCCGGGGTCAAGGTGTCGACCAGCCCATTGTGGGCGACGCCCGCCACGTGGACGACCGCACCCAGCGGATGCTCCGCGGGTACCGCGGCGAGCAGGTCCCGCAAGGCATCTCGGTCCGTGACATCACAGGCCACTACCTGAACTGCGGCGCCGAGAGTTTCGAGCTCCGCGATGAGGTCACCGGCGGCGTCCGGTCCGCGGCGGCCGGCCAGCAGCAGGTGCCGCACGCCGTGTTCGCGCACCAGATGCTTCGCCAGGTGGCTGCCGATTCCGCCGGTGCCACCGGTGATCACCACGGTCCGTTCGGGATCCCACGGCGCCCGCGGCTCCGCTTCGGGCGCCGCGGCCCGGACGAGCCGGGGCACCTGTGTTCCGTCCGCGTGGACGGACAGTTCCGGCTCGCCCGACATCGCCGCGGCCACAAGAAGATCCGCCGTTGCCTCCGCGTCCGCCTCGATGAGCACGATCCGGCCCGGGTTCTCGGCCTGTGCCGCACGCACCAGACCCCACACCGCGGCCGCGGCCGGATCGGCGATGGCGTCGGTGACCACGGCCAGAGTGCTTGCGGCGTAGCGTTCTTCGCTCAGGAACTGCTGGATGACACCGAGCGTGCCGTGCAGTGCCGCGCGCAACCGGACCGGCATATCGGCGCCGTCGACCGGGGGCCGGAAGAGCAGGAACGCGGCCTGCTCCGCCGCACCCCAGTCCGCCCAGGAAACTCCTGCCGCGGCACGCAGTTGCGGACCGGGCCGCCACATGAGCTCGTACAGCGCGTCATTCGACCGCGCCGCGGCCGCGAACAGCTCGGGCGACAACGGGCGCAAGGCGAGGGACTGCACGGAAAGCAGTGGCGCGCCGACGGAATCGGCCATCGTCAGGGTTACCGTCCCCTGATCCAGCCGCAGCCGGACCCGCACCCGCCGGGCTCCGTCGGCATGCAGCCGCACCGAGGACCACGAGAACGGCACGAGAGCCGACCGTTCGCCCTGCTCGGCCACGTCCTGCGCCAGCCCGAAGGGCAGCGCGTGCATGGTCGCGTCGAGCAGTGCCGGATGCACGCCGTAGCCCTGGGCCGAGGTCTGTTCGGGCAGCGCCACTTCGGCGAAGAGATCCTCGCCGCGCCGCCAGAGGGCCACCAGGCCTTGGAAAGCGGGCCCGTAGTTGTAGCCGTGACCGGCGAGCACGTCGTACGCGCCATCGACCGGCACTGCCGTGGCACCGGCGGGTGGCCACTGCACCAGGTCGGCCCAGTCGCCCGTGTCGCCGGTCGCCTGGCCCGGACTCACGGCGCCGGTCGCATGGTGGGCCCACGGGACCGACGGATCGTCCTCGTCCTTGCGCGAGTAGATATCGAGCCGCCGGCGCTCGGTTTCGTCGCCGGCACCGACGATGACCTGGATCTGCACGCCGCCGTTGGCCTGGAACACCAAGGGCGCCAACAGGGTCAGCTCCGCGAGTTCCGGGCAGTCGACCTGGTCGCCCGCGTGCAGGGCCAGCTCGACGAATCCGGTCCCGGGCAGCAGCACCATGCCGAGCACGTCGTGATCGGCCAGCCAGGGATGGGTGGCCGTGGACAGGCGGCCGGTGAACCGGACTCCCCCGCTCTCCGGCTGCGCCACCAATGCGCCCAGCATGGGGTGTGTATCGGCCCGCAGGCCGAGGGCGTGTGCCTCGCCCGTGTGCAGTGGGCCGGTGGTCCAGAAGGGACGGTGCTGGAAGTCGTAGGTCGGCAGATCCACCCGCGAGCCGCCGGTGCCGGCGTAGTAGCGCGTCCAATCCACCGTCGAACCCGTGACGTGCAATCGGGCGAGGCCGGTGAGCACGGTCGTGGGGTTCGCATTGTCTCGTCTGGTCAGCGCGATTGTGGTTGCGGTGTCGAGAGTTTGGGCGATCATCGGGGTCAGCACGGCATCGGGGCCGACCTCGGCGAACCGGGATGCACCCGACGCGGCCATCGCGGCGACCGCGTCGGCGAACCGGACCGTGTCCCGGACCTGGCCCACCCAATACGACGGATCGGCCATCTCGTCCGTGACGCGCGCACCGGTCACTGTCGACACCAGCGGGATCTTCGGGCGAGCGAACGCCAAACCTTCGATAGTCGTGGCGAATTCGGCCAGCATCGGCTCCATCAGTGCGGAGTGGAAGGCGTGCGAGACCCGCAATCGATGTGTGCGCCAGCCCCGTTCGGCACAACGCTCGGCGACCGCCAGGACATCGTTCTCGATACCCGAAATCACCACCGATGCCGGACCGTTCACCGCCGCGATCGACACACCATCGGCCAGCAACGGCAGCACGTCGGCCTCCGACGCACCGATAGCGACCATCGCGCCGCCCTCGGGCAGTGCCTGCATCAAACGGCCACGCGCAGCCACCAGGACACACGCATCCGCCAAGGACAGCACCCCGGCCACATGCGCGGCCGCGACCTCACCGATCGAGTGGCCCGCGACCACATCCGCACGCACGCCCCATGATTCGAGCAGTCGGAAGAACGCCACCTCGAACGCGAACAAACTCGCCTGCGCGAACACCGTCCGATCGACCAGATCACCATCCGACAGCGCCGCACTCAACGAAACCGGCTGCTCCAGTAGCGGATCCAGTTCCGCGACGATCGCATCGAAAGCCTCCGTGAACACCGGATAGGCCGCATGCAGCTCGGCCGCCATCCCGGCCCACTGCGCACCCTGACCGGAGAACACCAGACCCGTGGAACCCGGCACCACACGACCGGATACCACGCCCGCAACGGACTCGCCGCGGCCCAGCGCCTCGGTACCCGCGAGCAGACCATCGCGCCCCGCCGCCAGCACCACGGCGCGATGCTCGAACACCGCACGCGTGGCGGCCAGCGAGAAGCCGACATCCACCGAGTCCGAATCATGTTCGGCCACATGGGATGCCAGGCGGGAAGCCTGACCGGCGAGAGCCTCGCCATTGCGCGCCGAGACCACCCACGGCAGCACTCCGTCGCCCGGGGCGGTCCTGATCGCCGAATCCTGGGCCGACGCCACGGCCGGGGCCTGCTCGAGAATGATGTGCGCATTGGTACCGCTGATGCCGAACGAGGACACCCCGGCCCGCCGCGGACGATCCGACTCCGGCCACGGCACGGCCTCGGTCAGCAACCGCACGTGCCCTTCGGACCAATCCACCTTGGTCGAGGGCTGATCCACATGCAGGGTCCGCGGCAACTCACCGTGCCGCATGGCCATCACCATCTTGATCACGCCACCCACGCCCGCGGCGGCTTGGGAGTGACCGATATTGGACTTCAGCGAGCCCAGCCACAGCGGCCGGTCGGCCGCCCGATCCTGCCCGTAAGTGGCCAGCAGCGCCTGCGCCTCGATGGGATCGCCCAGCGTCGTCCCGGTGCCGTGCGCCTCGACCACATCGATATCGACCGGCGAGACTCCGGCATTCGCCAGGGCTTGCCGGATCACCCGCCGCTGGGACGGACCGTTCGGCGCGGTCAAACCATTCGACGCACCATCCTGATTCACCGCGGAACCGGCGAGCACCGCCAGCACCTGATGACCATTCCGGCGCGCATCGGACAACCGTTCCAGCACCAGCACGCCGACGCCTTCGGACCAGCCGACGCCATCGGCGCTGTCGGCGAAGGATTTACAGCGCCCGTCCGGGGACAATCCCCGCTGGCGGCTGAATTCCACCATGGTCTCGGGGGTCGCCATCACCGTCACGCCACCGGCCAGGGCCAGATCGGATTCGCCCGATCGCAGCGACTGGGCGGCCAGATGCATGGCCACCAGCGACGACGAGCACGCCGTATCCACCGATACGGCCGGGCCTTCCAGTCCGAGCGTGTACGCGACGCGACCGGAGACCAGGCTGCCCGCGGCATTGGTGCCGGTGCCCTGTGCGTAGTCGTGGTACATCACGCCGGCGAACACTCCGGTCGAACTGCCCCGCAGCGCAGCCGGATCCACCCCGGCGCGTTCCAGCGCCTCCCAGGTCGTTTCCAGCAGTTGCCGCTGCTGGGGATCCATCATGGTGGCTTCGATGGGGCTGATCCCGAAGAAGTCCGGATCGAAATCGGCGGCGGTGTGCAGGAACCCGCCTTCCCGGGTGTAGGACTTGCCCACGCGGCCCGGTTCCGGATCGTAGAGGCCATTCAGGTCCCAGCCGCGGTCGACCGGGAGCGTCGATACCGCGTCCGCACCGCGCCGGACCAGTTCCCAGAGTTCCTCGGGGGAAGTGACGCCGCCCGGGTAGCGGCAGGCCATTCCGACCACGGCGATCGCCTCGTTGCCCACGGTCCGGCTGGCGGTGACCTCGTTGTCGCGGCCGGTGCCGGTGAGCTCGTCGGCCAGGTACTTCGCCAGCGCCTGCGGTGACGGGTAATCGAAGACCAGCGTCGCGGACAATGGCAGACCGGTCACGGTTTTCAGCGCATTGCGGAACTCGATCGCGGTGATCGAATCGAACCCGAGTTCGTTGAAGGCCTTGTCCATGGCGATCGAATCGGCGTTCTGGTGTCCGAGAATCGCGGCGGCCTGACCGCGGACGATCTCGACCAGCACGGCGAAGCGCTCGCTCTCCGGCGTATCGAGCAAACGCGCGCGCAGCGCGGCGGCCGCACCCGAGACCGCCTTGCGGCGACCGGGAACCAGACCGGCGAACAGCGCGGGCGCGGCGAAGGCCGTGCGGCGCATGGCATCCAGGTCCAGCCGGGCGAGCACGGGCGCCGCCGCCTCGATTCCGGCGGCGGCGTCGAACAGCGCGAGGCCCTGTTCCGCCGACAGCGGCAGCAGGCCCGAACGGGACATGCGCTGCCGATCGATCTCGCTGAGCTCGGCGGCCATACCGCCGCCCATATCCCACAGACCCCAGGCCAGGGACTGCCCGCGGCGGCCGGATGCCCTGCGGTGCACCGCCAGTGCGTCCAGGCACGCATTGGCCGCGGCGTAGTTGCCTTGACCGGGATTGCCGACCGCGCCGGCCACCGAGCTGAACAATACGAACGCCTTCAGCGGCAGCTCGGCCGTCAGTTCGTGCAGATGCAGGGCGGCATCGACCTTGGGCCCCAGCACCGTATCCAGCCGGTCCGGGGTCAGCGAGGCAATGGCGCCGTCATCCAGAACACCGGCCAGGTGGTATACACCCGCGAGCGGATGCGTGGCAGATATGCCGGCCAGCACCTCGGCGAGCGCGTCACGATCGGCGACATCGCACGCGGCGAACTCGGCGTCGGCGCCCAGATCCCGCAACTCCGTTTGCAATTCGGCAGCGCCGGGCGCGGCCGCACCGCGACGGCTCAACAGCAGGAGCCGGCGCACACCGTACGCGTCGACCAGGTGCCGGGCGAACAGTGCGCCGAGGTAGCCACTGGCGCCGGTGATCAGCACGGTGTCGTCCGGATCGAAAACGCCGGTCGCCGAATCGGTCTCGGCGGCGGCGACCCGGGTGAGTCGTGCCCGGTACACCTGCCCGCCGCGCACGGCCACCTGCGGCTCGGTCGCGGCCGGCATGCCGCCGAGCAGCCCGTCGAGCTCGGAATCAGTATCCACCAGCATGATCCTGCCGGGGTTCTCCGCCTGCGCGGAGCGAACCAGACCACCCACGGCGGCGCCGGCCAGGTTCGTAATGTCCTCCCCGGCAACGGATACCGCACCGCTGGTCCGGACCACCAGCACCGATTCGCCGGACGCCTGATCGGCGATCCAGGACTGCAGCCTTTCGAGCACCCCGTGCGTCGCGGCACGAACGGCGGCGGGATCGTTACCCACCGGGCTGTCCCACAGCACCGTATCCGGGACCTGTTCGCCCTCGGACACCGGCATCGGCGTCCAACTGACATCGAACATCGCGGTGCGGGCGATCGGTGTGCCGGCGGTGAGTTGCGCGGGATCGATCGGCCGGGAGGCCAAGTGCCGCACCGTCATCACCGGAGCGCCGGTCGAGTCCATCAGATCCATTGCCACACCGCGCTCGCCGACCGGGGTGTACCGGACGCGCAGCGCATCGGCGCCCGACGCATGCACGGTGACGCCGGACCACTCGAACGGCAACAGCAGTCCGGTTCCGTCCGCCGCGGGATCGGCGGCAAAGCGCAAGGCGTGCAATGCCGCGTCCAGCAGGGCCGGATGCACGCCGAACCGCTCCGCGTCCGCGCGAGCCGCCTCGGGCAATGCGACCTCGGCATACAGCCCGTCGGTGGCGCGCCAGACCGACTTCAGCGCCTGGAACACCGGACCGTAGTGGTAGCCCTGCGCATCGAGGGATTCGTAGACGTCCTCGAGGTCGACCGCGGTGGCGCCGGCGGGCGGCCACTGCGCCGAATCGACTGTGGCGCTGTCGACTGCGGGTGCGAGCGCGCCTTCGGCGTTCAGCGTCCACGACGGCGCCGCATCGAGGTCTTCGTCGGGGCGGGAGAAGATCCGCACCCCGCGACGACCTGTTTCGTCGGCGGCACCGACCACCACGCGGACCGCGACACCCGCCGACTCCGGCAGCACCAGCGGAGCCCGGAGGAGCAGCTCGTCCAGCGTCGAACAACCCACGCGCTCACCGGCATGCAGGGCAAGCTCGACCAGACCGGTGCCGGGGAACAACACGGTGTCCATGACCGCGTGGTCGGCGAGCCATGGGTGCGTCTGCACCGACAGGCGTCCGCTCAGCGCGATAGCGTCGGAATCCGGTTGCGATACTACCGCCGATACCAGGGGATGCCCGGTCATCGAGAAGCCCAGGGAGCGGGCGTCACCGGTGGCGGGCGCGGTCATCCAGTAGCGCCGACGCTGGAAGGCGTAGGTGGGCAGGTCGATTCGCCGTGCTCCGATGCCGGTGTACATACCGGCCCAATCGACGTGCGCGCCGGAGACGAACAACCCGGCCACACCCGTCGCGAGCGCCGCCGCATCCGCCCGGCCATTACGCGCGAGCGCGAACACCACCGGAGTCGCGGCCACATCGAGGTCACCGACGATCTGATCGATCATCGGGAAGAGCGCGGCATCCGGCCCGACTTCGGCGAAGCGGGACACACCCAAACCTGCCATCGCAGCAACGGCATCGGCGAAGCGGACGGTATCCCGGACCTGGCCCACCCAATACGACGGGTCGGTCATCTCGTGCTCGACGCGGGCGCCGGTCACGGTGGATATCAGCCGAATGCTCGGCTGGTTGAACGTCAAACCCTGTATTGCCGAGGCGAACTCGGCCAGCATCGGCTCCATCAACGCTGAATGGAAGGCATGCGACACCCGCAGTCGGTGTGTGCGCCAACCCTGTTCGGTACAGGTCTCGGCCACAGCCGAAACCGCTTCTTCGACACCGGAAACCACCACCGACGACGGACCGTTCACCGCCGCGATCGACACACCATCGACCAGCAGCGGCAGCACCTCGGACTCGGACGCACCGACAGCGACCATTGCCCCACCGGCGGGCAACGCCTGCATCAAACGTCCACGCGCAGCGACCAGCACACACGCATCCGACAGGGACAGCACCCCGGCCACATGTGCGGCCGCGACCTCACCGATCGAGTGACCGGCGACCACATCCGCACGCACGCCCCAGGATTCGAGCAGCCGGAACAACGCCACCTCGAACGCGAACAGGCCCGCCTGCGCGAACACCGTCCGATCGATCAGCTCATCGGACGACAGCGCCGCACTCAACGAATCCGACTGTGCCAGCATCAGATCCAGCTCAGCGACGATCGCGTCGAACGCCGCCTCGAACACCGGATACGCCGCCCGCAGCTCAGTGGCCATACCGGCCCACTGCGCACCCTGACCCGAGAACACCAGGCCCGTCGAACCCGTAATCGCACGACCGGACACCACTTCGGCAGCCGATTCGCCGCGGCCCACTGCTTGGATTCCGGCTCGAAGGCCGTCGCGCTCAGCGGACAACACCACGGCACGGTGCTCGAACAGCGCCCTCGATGTCACCAGCGAGAAGCCGATATCGATCGGCTCGTGGTCGTCCACCTGCGAGGCGAGGCGCCTGGCCTGCTCGGCGAGAGCCTCGTCGGTGCGTGCCGAGAACACCCACGGCAGGATGCCACCGGCCGGGACCGCCTCGACCACCGGAACGGACGCCGGATTCGCGGCCGGAGCCTGTTCGACGATGACGTGAGCGTTGGTGCCGCTGAGACCGAACGAGGACACACCGGCCCGTCGTGGCCGGTCCACCTCCGGCCACGGCACCGACTCGGTCAGCAAGCGGATATGGCCCTCGGACCAATCGACTTTGGTGCTGGGCTGATCGATATGCAGCGTCCGGGGCAGGACCCCGTGCTGGAGAGCCATCACCATCTTGATGACACCGCCCACACCGGCCGCCGCCTGAGCGTGACCGATATTGGACTTCAACGACCCCAGCCACAGCGGACGATCCGCGGCCCGATCCTGACCGTAGGTGGCCAGTAGTGCTTGCGCCTCGATGGGATCGCCCAAGGTCGTGCCGGTGCCGTGGGCCTCGACCGCATCCACGTCGACCGCCGAGACTCCGGCATTGGCCAGCGCCTGCCGGATCACCCGCCGCTGGGACGGACCGTTGGGCGCGGTCAGACCATTCGACGCGCCATCCTGATTCACCGCCGAACCGGCGAGCACCGCCAGCACCTGATGACCATTGCGCCGGGCATCGGACAGCCGCTCCAGCACCAGCATGCCGGCGCCCTCGGACCAGCCGACGCCATCGGCGCTGTCGGCGAAGGACTTACACCGGCCGTCCGGCGCCAGACCCCGCTGCCGGCTGAACTCGAGCAGCATCCCGGGCGTCGCCATCACCGCCACACCGCCCGCCAGCGCCAGGTCGCACTCCCCCGACCGCAAGGACTGCGCGGCCAGGTGCATGGCCACCAAGGATGACGAGCATGCGGTATCGATCGACATGGCAGGGCCTTCCAGCCCCAGCGTGTAGGCGATGCGACCGGGAATCAAACTGCCCGCGGTGCTGCTGCCGGTGCCGGATCCCTCGCCGTAATCGTGGTACATCACGCCGGTGAAGACGCCGGTCGAACTGCCGCGCAGCGCAGCCGGATCCACACCGGCGCGTTCGAGGGCCTCCCAGGAGACCTCCAGCAGCACCCGCTGCTGGGGATCCATCATGGTGGCCTCATTGGGGCTGATCCCGAAGAAGTCGGCATCGAAATCCGTTGCCGCATAGAGGAATGACCCTTGGCGTGTGTAGGTGCGCCCCGCCTTGCCCGGCTCCGGATCGTAGATGCCGGCGACGTCCCAGCCCCGGTTCCCCGGCAGCTCACCGGTGGTATCGATGCCCGAGCTGACGACCCGCCACAGATCCTCCGGGGAGGCGACGCCGCCGGGGTAGCGGCAGCTCATCGCGACCACGGCGATCGGGTCGTCGCCGCCGGCCCGGTTGGCGGTGATTTCGATATCGTCGCCGGCGCCGGTGAGCTGGGAATCGATGAACTCCGCGACGATCTGCGGATTGGGCTGATCGAAGACCAGCGTGGCCGGCAATTGCAGACCGGTCGCGGCATTGAGCCTGTTGCGGAACTCGACGGCGCCCAGCGAATCGAAACCGAGTTCCTGGAAGGCCCGCTGGGGTTCGACGGCGTCGATCGAGCCGTGCCCGAGGATCTCGGCGGCCACCGATCGGACGAGGTCGAGCAGCGCGCCGCGGCGGTCGATATCGGAGAGTCCGGCCAGCTTCTTCGCGAAGGCCTGGCTCGCCGGGGTTCGATTATTGCGGCGCAGCGGAATCGGCACGATCGCGCGGACCAGGGCGGGGATGTCATCGCCCCGGGTGCGCAGCACCGCCGGGTCGATCCGCAGCGCCACCAGCTGGGCGGTGTCGGTGGCTATGGCCGCATCGAACAGCGCCAGGCCGTCCGCCTCGGAAAGCGGTGGGAAGCCCTGCCGGCGCATCCATTCGAAGGCCTCTTCGGACAGTTCGACGCCGAGCCCGCTCGAGCGCGCCCACAGGCCGTAATCGAGAGAGGTCGCCGGCAGTCCCGCGCGGCGGCGATGCGCCGCAAGGGCATCGAGGAAGACATTCGCTGCGGCGTAGTTGGCCTGGCCCGCGGCCAGCACCAGCCCGCCCGCGGAGGACAGCAGCACGAACAGTGACAGCGGCTTGTCCAGGGTGAGTTCGTGCAGATGCCATGCCGCATCGACCTTGGGCCGGAAGACTTGATCGATCCGCTCGGCGGTCATCGACCCGATCAGACCGTTGTCGGCGGTTCCGGCCGCGTGCACCACGCCCACCAGCGGCTGCTCGGCCGGGATGGTGTCCAGCAGCGCCGCGAGCGCGGACCGATCGGACACATCGCATGCGGCAATGGTGACTTCGGCGCCGAGCTCGGTCAGCTCCCCTCGCAGCTCGGCCGCACCGGGAGCGTCCGGTCCGCGCCGAGAGGTCAGCAGCAGTTGGCGCACACCGTGTTCGGTCACCAGATGGCGAGCGATCACCGCTCCCAGGCCACCGGTGCCGCCGGTCACCAGCACGGTGCCCGGCTCGGTCAGCCGGGCGATCGTGCCCGGTGCGTGCCGGGTCAGTCGCGGTACCAGGATGCTCGTGCCGCGCAGCGCGATTTCGGGTTCCGACGCCACCGCTGCGATGGCGGCCGGCACCGCAGCCGCATCACCGTCTTCCTCGAGGTCGACGATGTGGATCCGGCCCGGGTGTTCCGCCTGGGCGGCGCGCACCAGGCCCCACACCGGGGCCTGGTCCAGGCGCACCTGCTCGGAATCGGTAACGGCCACAGCGTTTCTGGTCAGCACGACCAAGCGGGAATCGGCGGATGGTGGATCGGCGAGCCAACCGTGAACGGTATCGAGCACTTCGGTGACGAGCTGCCGCGCCGCCGCCGGCGGCGCACCGTCGGGGCGGGCGCATTCGAACACCACGATCTCGGGAGCAGCAGATTCCTGCTTCGATGACGGTGTGACCGCGACCCATTCCACGCCGAAGAAGGCCTCCGACACCCGATTCGCGTTCAGGCGCTCGGCGGACACCGGCCGGGAGACCAGCGCGCCCACCGACAACACCGGCCGTCCCTGCTCATCGGCGAGGTGCATGGCCAATCGGTTGTCCTGCAACATGATCCGGACCCGCACCGCGGCGGCACCCGAGGCATGCACGACCACCCGGTTCCAGCTGAACGGTAGCGCCGGGAAACCCTCGATACCGCCGCGCAGACCGTGCAGGATGACGGCGTGCATTGCCGCATCGAACAGGGCCGGGTGAATCCCGAACCCCGTGGCCTCCTTCGGATCCGGTAGCGCGACCTCGGCGAACAGCTCGTCGCCGCGGTGCCACGCCGCCTGCAGACCTTGGAAGAACGGGCCGTACCCGTAACCGACATTCAGCAGCTCGTCGTACGCGCCGTCGATATCGAGCGGCTGCGCATCGGTGGGAGGCCAAGCGGTGAGGTCGAATTCGGCGTCCGCGCCGCCCGGGGCGAGCACGCCGTCGGCGTGCAATACCCACGGGCCCTCGATCGCCTGCCGGGAATGCACGCTCAGGTGCCGGCGGCCGGCCTCATCGGCGGCGGTCACCACCACCTGCACCGAGACGCCGCCCGCGGCCGGCAGGGTCAATGGGCTGTGCAGGACCAGTTCGTCCACCACATCGCAGCCCAGGACGCCGCCGACGTAAGCGGCCAGCTCGACGAACCCGGTTCCCGGTAGCAGCACGGTGCCGAACACGCTGTGGTCGGCCAGCCATTCCACCGAGTCCAGGGACCACCGGCCGGTGAAACTCACGCCACCCGAATCCGGATGCGGCACAAGGGCGCCCAGCAGCGGATGATCGACCACGTCGAGTCCGGCGGCGCCGATCCCGCCGAGGTCGGCCCCCAGCCAGGAATGGGCCAGCATCTGCTTGGCGTCGAGCCAGAAGCGCTGGTGCTCGAATGCGTAGGTGGGCAGGTCGATTCGCCGCGCACCCGTTCCGGCGTAGAAACCGGCCCAATCGACCTCGGCCCCGGCGACGAACAACCCGGCCACCCCACGCAGCGCGGTGGACAGGTCGGCCCGGTCTCGGCGTGCCAAGGGCGCCAGCGCGGCGGACCCGGCTTCGAGAGTCTGGGCGATCATCGGGGTCAGGACGGCATCGGGTCCGACCTCGGCGAAGCGGGACACACCCAGATCCACCATCGCGGTGACCGCGGCCGTGAAGCGCACGGTGTCCCGAACCTGGCCGACCCAATACGACGGGTCCGACATCTCGTCGGTCACCCGCACACCGGTCACCGTGGACACCAACGGCAGGCTCGGCCGATTGAACGTCAAACCCTGTATTGCCGAGTCGAATTCGGCCAGCATCGGCTCCATGAGCGCCGAATGGAAAGCGTGCGAGACCCGCAACCGATGCGTGCGCCAGCCACGTTCGGCGCATGCCTCGACCACGGCCGACACCGCGTCGTCGGCACCGGCGAGCACCACGGACGACGGGCCGTTGACCGCGGCGATCGACACCCCATCGGCCAGCAACGGCAGCACATCCGCCTCGGCAGCGCCGATGGCGACCATGGCTCCGCCCTCGGGCAGGGCCTGCATCAACCGGCCGCGCGCGGCGACCAGCACGCACGCATCGGTCAGCGACAACACTCCCGCCACATGGGCGGCGGCCACCTCACCGATCGAGTGTCCCGCCACGACATCCGTACGGACACCCCAGGATTCGAGCTGACGGAACAAGGCCACCTCGAACGCGAACAGGCCCGCCTGCGCGAACACCGTCGCATCGACCAGGTCCTCGCTCGCCAACGCCGCACTCAGCGAAACCGACTGCCCCAGCATCGGATCCAGCTCCGCTACGATCGCGTCGAAGTGCTCGGCGAACACCGGGCACGCCGCCCGCAGCTCGGCCGCCATACCGGCCCACTGTGCGCCCTGTCCGGAGAACACCAGACCTGTCGAGCCCGGCAGCACGCGACCGGTCACCAGACCGGGAGTCGTCTCGGTGCGGCTCAGCGCCCGTACGCCCGCCAGCAGACCATCTCCGTCCTCGGCGAGGACGACGGCGCGATGCTCGAAAACGGCACGCGTGGCGGCCAGCGAGAAACCGACATCCACCGGATCCGAATCATGTTCTGCCACCTGGGATGCCAGGCGTGCGGCCTGGCCGGCGAGGGCCTCGCCGCTACGCGCCGAAACCACCCAGGGCAGCAATCCACGGGTCCGAGTCGTCGCCTCGTCCGTCACCGGCTCGGTGACCGGAGCCTGCTCCAGGATGATGTGCGCATTCGTACCGCTGATGCCGAAGGAGGACACACCCGCACGGCGCGGCCGATCCGCCTCCGGCCACGGCATTGCCTCGGTCAGCAACCGCACATGCCCGTCGGACCAATCCACCTTCCTGGAGGGCTGATCCACGTGCAGTGTCCGGGGCAGTACCCCGTGCTGCATGGCCATGACCATCTTGATCACACCGCCCACACCGGCCGCGGCCTGCGCGTGACCGATATTGGACTTCAACGACCCCAGCCACAACGGACGATCGGCTTCACGATCCTGCCCGTAAGTGGCAAGCAGCGCTTGCGCTTCGATCGGATCGCCCAGCGTGGTACCGGTGCCGTGGGCTTCGACCACGTCCACGTCGAGCGGCGAGATCCCGGCATTCGTCAAGGCCTGCCGGATCACTCGCCGTTGCGACGGACCGTTCGGCGCGGTCAGACCATTGGACGCACCATCCTGATTGACCGCCGAACCGGTGATCACCGCGAGGATCTGATGGCCGTTGCGCTGCGCATCGGACAACCGCTCCAGCACCAGCACGCCGACGCCTTCGGACCAGCCCACGCCATCGGCGCTGTCGGCGAACGATTTACACCGTCCGTCCGGCGAGAGCCCGCGCTGGCGACTGAATTCCACGAGCGTCTCCGGGGTGGCCATTACCGCGACACCACCGGCCAGCGCGAGATCACATTCACCCGACCGCAGCGAGGCCGCCGCGGAATGCATTGCCACCAATGACGATGAGCACGCCGTATCGACGGTGACCGACGGGCCCTCCAGGCCGAGCACATACGAAACTCGGCCGGAGGAATAGGAGCCCAGATTCGTATTGAACGGATAATCGTGGTACATCATGCCGACCCACACACCGGTCCGGCTGCCCTTCAACGAGCCCGGGTCCACACCCGCCCGCTCGAACGCCTCCCACGAAGTCTCCAGCAACAGAAACTGCTGCGGATCCATCGCATTGGCCTCATTGGGACTGATATTGAAGAACGCCGGATCGAATTCGCCCGCGGAGTGCAGGAATCCACCCTGACGGGTGAGGGTGGAGGCCGGTGCCGCACCGGTGGGGTCGTAGAGCCGTTCGGTGTCCCAGCCACGATTCACCGGGAACTCGGAGGTCGCGTCCGTCCCCTCCGCGACCAGCTGCCACAGTTCCTCGGGAGAACCGACCCCACCCGGATACCGGCACGCCATGCCTACGATCGCAATGGGTTCGCGAAGCGCCGCGTCGAGCTCGCGATTGCGGGCGCGCAGCCGTCCGGTCTCCTTGAGTGAAACGCGTAGCGCCTGAGCCAGTTTCTCAATATTATCGTCGGGCTTCGTCATTATTGCCGTCAGTCCTCTGATGAGTTGTTGTAAGCCAGGTCGATCAGATCGTCGATATCGAGCCCGTCGATGGATTCATCCGTCATGGTCTGCTCGGGTTCGGCGGGGCTTTCCGGCCCGGCCGCGAGTTTCATGAGTGCGTCCAGCAGGCCCGCGTCGCGCAGCCGGGTGAGCGGGATGGTTTGGAGGGCTCGGCGAATATCGTTCTCCGGCAGTTCTGCCGCCTGGTCGGGGTTGTGGTCGGTGAATTCTTCGGCCAGGTATTCGGCCAAGGCTTGCGGTGACGGGTAGTCGAACACCAGGGTCGCGGGCAATCGCAGACCCGTCACGGATTTGAGCGTGTTGCGGAACTCGATCGCGGTGAGCGAATCGAAGCCCAATTCGCTGAAGGGCCGGTCCGCGGCAACCGCATTGGCGTGCTGGTGACCGAGGATGGTGGCGACCTGGCCGCGGACGATCTCGACGAGGACACCGAGCCGTTCGCTCTCGGGTGTGTTCAGCAATCGAGCACGCAGCGCGGTGGATGCGCCCGAGGCCGCCTTGCGGCGCTGCGGGATCAGCGTGGCGAACAGTGCGGGCGCGGCGAATCCCGCGCCGCGCAGGGCATCCAGGTCCAGCCGCACCAGAATGAGAGCCGCGGTATCCAGTCCGGTCGCGGCGTCGAACAGCGCGAGGCCCTGTTCCTCCGACAGCGGCAGCATGCCCGTGCGGGACATGCGCCGACGGTCGACCTCGTTCAATTCCGCACCCATACCGCCGTCCGGGTTCCAGAGCCCCCAGGCCAGCGACCGGCCATTGCGGCCGGTTGCCTTCCGGTGCGCCGCCAGCGCGTCCAGGCAGGCATTGGCCGCGGCGTAGTTGCCTTGTCCCGCAGCGCTGAACGAGCCGGCGACCGAGCTGAACAGCGTGAACGCCCTCAATGGCAGCTCGGCGGTGAGTTCGTGCAGATGCAGGGCGGCATCGACCTTCGGCCCCAGCACCGTATCCATCCGATCCGGCGTCATGGAGGCGATGGCGCCGTCGTCGAGGACACCGGCCAGGTGGAACACACCCGTGAGCGGATGATCGGCGGGCACGCCCGCCAGCACCTCGGCGAGCGCGGCGCGGTCGGCGACATCGCAGGCGGCGAACTCGACCTCGGCGCCGAGACGCGCCAACTCGGCCCGCAATTCGCCGGCGCCGACGGCGGACTCACCGCGGCGGCTCAATAGCAGCAGCCGCCGCACGCCATGGGCGTGCACCAGGTGGCGCGCGAACAACCCGCCGAGGTACCCGCTGGCGCCGGTGATCAGCACGGTGTCGTCCGGATCGAAAGCGGCCGATACCGGAGCGGAGTCGGCAGTGGAGACGACCCGGGTGAGTCGCGCACCGTAGGCCCGCCCGTCACGCACGGCCAATTGCGGTTCGCCGGTCGCCACGATCGCACCCAGCAGCGCGCCGAGTTCGGCACCGGCAGTGCGGGAATCGGTGTCGAGCAAGACGATTCGGCCCGGGCTCTCCGCCTGCGCGGAACGAACCAGACCACCCACGGCGGCACCGGCCAGGTTCGTAATGTCCTCCCCGGCAACCGATACCGTACCGGCGGTGCGGACCACCAGCACCGACTCACCGAAGCGCGGATCGGCGATCCAGGCTTGCAGGACCTGCAGCACACCATGTGTCGCGGTACGGACGGCGGCGGGATCATTGCCCGCAGGGCAGTCCAGCACCACGACCGGCGGGACCGGCTCGTTCCCGGTACCGAGATCCGCCCAGGCCACCGCGGTGACCGCATCGTCGGACAGCGCGATCGGTGTCCAGTTGATATCGAACACGGCAGTGCGCGCGATGGGGGTGCCGGCGGTGAGCTGGGCGGGATCGATCGGCCGGGAGGCCAACTGCTGCACCGTCGCCACCGGGGCGCCGGTGAAGTCCGCGATATCCAGCGCGACGCCGTGCTCGCCGATGCGGGTGAGCCGGACGCGCAGCGCGTCGGCCCCGGCCGCGTGCACCGTGACACCGGACCATTCGAACGGCAATACCACCGGTCCGGTGGCCTCCGCCGAGTCGGCGGAGGCAAAACGCAAGGCATGCAAGGCGGCATCCAGCAGGGCCGGATGCACACCGAAGCGCTCTGCCTCGGCGCGCGCCTGCTCGGGCAATTCGACCTCGGCGTAGACCCCGTCGGCGCTACGCCAGACCGCCTTCAGCGCCTGGAATACCGGGCCGTAGTGATAGCCCTGTTCATCGAGGGCGTCGTACACCCCGTCGATGTCGACCGCGGTCGCGCCGGTGGGCGGCCATTGCACCAGATCCGCAGGCGCACCGTCGGATTCCGGTGTGAGCGCACCCTCGGCGTTCAAGATCCACGACGAGTGCGCCGAGTCGGCGTCCTCGTCGGGACGGGAGAAGATCCGCACCCCGCGACGACCCGTCTCGTCCGCGGCGCCGACCAGCACACGCACCGCGACACCCGCCGACTCCGGCAATACCAGCGGAGCCCGCAGCACCAGCTCGTCCAGACTCGAACAACCCACGCGCTCACCGGCATGCAGGGCAAGCTCGACCAAACCGGTACCGGGGAACAGCACCGTATCCATGACCGCGTGATCGGCCAGCCACGGATGCGACTGCACCGACAGACGGCCGCTCAACGCGATCGCGTCCGAATCCGGTTGCGACACCACCGTCGAGACCAAGGGATGTCCGCTGGCCATCAGGCCCATGGCCCGAGCGCCGCCATTGCTGGTGGAACCTTCGGGTATCCAATAGCGGCGACGCTGGAATGCGTAGGTGGGCAGGTCGATTCGCTGAGCCCCGGTATCGGTGTAGAGACCGGCCCAGTTCATCGCGGCGCCCGCGACGAACAATCCGGCCACCGCATTCAGCAGCGTGAACGGATCGGCATGGTCGCGACGGGCCGTCGCCACCAACGCGGCGGAACTGCCGTCGAGGGTCTGGGCGACCATCGGGGTCAGCACGGCATCGGGACCGACCTCGGCGAACCGGGACACGCCCGAGCTCGCCATGGCGGTGACCGCATCGGCGAAGCGCACTGTGTCGCGGACCTGACCCACCCAGTACGACGAGTCACACATCTCATCGCCGATCCGGGCTCCGGTCACCGTGGAGACCAGTGGGATGCTCGGCCGGGCGAACGTCAAACCTTTGACCACCGAGGCGAATTCGTCCAGCATCGGCTCCATCAGCACCGAATGGAAAGCGTGCGAGACACGTAATTTATGTGTGCGCCAACCCTGTTCGACGCATCGATCGACAACGGCCGCGACCGCGTCTTCGACACCGGAAACCACCACCGCAGACGGACCGTTCACCGCCGCGATCGACACCCCATCGACCAGCAATGGCAGCACGTCCACCTCGGAAGCACCCACGGCGACCATTGCCCCACCAGCGGGCAACGCCTGCATCAGACGGCCGCGCGCAGCGACGAGCACGCACGCATCATCCAGCGAGAGCACACCGGCCACATGCGCAGCGGCCACTTCACCGATCGAGTGACCGGCGACCACATCCGCACGCACGCCCCAGGATTCGAGCAGCCGGAACAACGCCACCTCGAACGCGAACAACCCCGCCTGTGTGAACACCGTCCGATCGATCGAATCACCGTCGGCCAATGCCGCATCCAACGAAACCGACTGCCCCAGCAGCGGATCCAACTCGGCGACGATCGCGTCGAAGTGCTCCGCGAACACCGGATAGGCCGCCCGCAACTCGGTGGCCATACCGGCCCACTGCGCACCTTGACCCGAGAACACCACACCCGTCGAACCCGACGTCACCCGACCGGACACCACGCCCGGGACGGAGTCACCGCGACCCAATGCCTGAATACCGGCCCGCAGGCCGTCACGTTCGGCCGCGAACACGACCGCCCTGCGGTCGAACAACACTCGCGAAGCCACCAGCGAGAAGCCGATGTCGGTCGGCTCATGGTCGTCTACGTACGAGGCCAGGCGCCTGGCCTGTTCGGCCAGCGCGTCACCGGTACGCGCCGAGAGCACCCATGGCAGCAGGCCACCGGCCGGGACGGTCCTGACCGCCGGAGCGGGAACCGAATTCGCCGCCGGAGCCTGCTCGACGATGAGATGGGCATTGGTGCCGCTGAGACCGAACGACGACACACCCGCGCGCCGCGGGCGACCCGCCTCCGGCCACGGCACCGACTCGGTCAGCAAGCGGATATGGCCCTCGGACCAGTCGACCTTCGTAGACGGCTGATCCACATGCAAGGTCTGCGGCAACACCCCGTGCTGCATGGCCATGACCATCTTGATGACGCCACCGACGCCCGCCGCGGCCTGGGAGTGCCCGATATTCGACTTCAGCGATCCCAGCCACAGCGGACGATCGGCCGCCCGATCCTGCCCGTAGGTGGCCAGTAGTGCTTGCGCCTCGATGGGATCGCCCAGCGTAGTACCGGTGCCGTGCGCCTCCACCACATCGACGTCGACCGGCGAAACCCCGGCATTGGCCAAGGCCTGCCGGATCACCCGTCGCTGCGCCGGACCGTTGGGCGCGGTCAAGCCGTTCGACGCGCCATCCTGGTTCACCGCCGAACCGGCAAGCACCGCAAGCACTTCATGGCCATTGCGGCGCGCATCGGCCAACCGCTCCAGCACCAGCACGCCGACGCCCTCGGACCAGCCCACTCCATCGGCGGCCTCGGCGAAGGACTTGCACCGCCCATCCGGTGACAGCCCGCGCTGCCGGCTGAACTCGAGGAACATGCCCGGCGTCGCCATCACCGCGACGCCACCGGCCAGGGCCAGATCGCACTCCCCCGACCGCAGCGACTGCGCGGCCAGATGCATGGCCACCAAGGACGACGAGCAGGCCGTATCGATGGACAGGGCAGGGCCTTCCAGCCCGAGGGTGTAGGCGATGCGACCGGAGATCAAACTACCCGCGGTGCTGCTGCCGGTGCCGCTGCCCTCGCCGTAATCGTGATACATGACCCCGGTGAAGACGCCGGTCGAACTGCCGCGCAGCGCAACCGGATCCACACCGGCCCGTTCGAGGGCCTCCCAGGAGACCTCCAGCAGCAACCGCTGCTGCGGATCCATCATGGTGGCCTCGTTCGGGCTGATGCCGAAGAAGTCGGCATCGAAATCGGCTGCCGTGTAAAGGAACGACCCTTGGCGGGTGTAGGTCCGGCCTGCCTTGCCGGGTTCAGGATCGTAGATCGCGTCGACGTCCCAGCCTCGATCGGCCGGCAGCTCGCCGATGGTTTCCGCACCGGAGGTGACCAGCTGCCACAGATCCTGCGGTGAAGTGATGCCGCCCGGGTAGCGGCAGCTCATGGCCACCACGGCGATCGGGTCGTCGCCACCGGACCGGGCGGCGGTGACCTCGATATCCGCGGTGGCGCCGGTGAGCTGGGAATCGATGAAGGCGGCGACGGCCCGCGGGTCGGGGTAGTCGAAGACGAGGGTGGCGGGCAGATGCAGACCCGTCGCGGCATTGAGCTGGTTGCGGAATTCGATGGCGCTCAGCGAATCGAAACCCAGGTGCTGGAAGGGCTGCTGGGGTTCCACCGCATCGGCGGTCGCGTGCCCGAGCAGGCCGGCGGCCGTGGACCGCACCAGTTCGAGCAGCGCGCTCCCGCGATCGGCCGCGGAGAGCCCGGTCAGCTTCCGCAGGAAGGCTTGCCCGGCCGCCGATCGGGCGGCGCGGCGCACGGGGGCCGGCGCGATCGCGCGCAGCAGCGCCGGGATCTGTTCACCCCGGGTCCGCAGCACGGCCGGGTCGATCCGCAATGCCACCAGCTGGGCGGTATCGGTGGCGACCGCCGCATCGAACAGCGCCAGGCCGTCCGCCTCGGAGAGCGGCGGGAAGCCTTGTCGCCGCATCCAGTCGAAGGCCTCCTCGGACAGCTCCGCACCGAGCCCGGTCGACCTGGCCCACAGGCCGTAGTCGACGGAGGTGGCGGGCAGGCCCGAGCTATGGCGATGCGCCGCAAGGGCATCCAGGAAGACGTTCGCCGCGGCGTAGTTGGCTTGGCCCGCGGCCAGCACCAGGCCACCGGCCGAGGACAGCAGCACGAACAGCGACAGCGGCGTGTCCAGGGTGAGTTCGTGCAGATGCCACGCCGCATCGGCCTTGGGCCGGAACACATCCCCGATCCGATCCGGCGTCATCGACTCGATCACACCGTTATCGGCGATGCCCGCCGCATGCACCACACCCACCAACGGGTGCGCTTCGGAGATGCCGTCCAGCAGCGCCGCCAGCGCGGAGCGGTCCGACACATCACACGCGGCGATGGTGGCCTCGGCGCCCAGCCCGGCCAACTCGTCACGCAATTCAGCCGCACCCGGAGCATCCAGGCCACGCCGCGAGGTCAAAAGCAGTTGGCGCACACCGTGTTCGGCCACCAGATGCCGGGCGATCACCGCGCCCAGACCGCCCGTGCCACCGGTGATCAGCACGGTGCCCGGCTCGCTCAGCCGGGCAATTGTGCCCGGTGCGTGCCGGGTCAGCCGCGGCACGAGCACGGTCTGCCCGCGCAGCGCGGCCTCCGGTTCCCCGGCCACAGCGGTCGCGGCGGCCGCAACGGAGCTCGGATCATGCGATTCATCGAGGTCGAGCAGCTGGAACCGATCCGGGTGTTCCGCCTGCGCGGCGCGCAGCAGACCCCAGACCGGCGCCTGGTCCAGGCGCACCTGCTCGGAATCGGCCACGGCCACAGCGTTTCTGGTCAGCACGACCAAGCGGGCATCGGCGAACCGCGGATCGGCGAGCCAGCCCTGGGCGGCCTCGAGAACGCCGGTCAGTACCTGCCGGGCCGCCTCGGTCGGCGTCCCGTTCCGCAGGGGGCATTCGAGCAAGACGATCTCCGGAACGACCGCGTCCGGGTCGGCATTCAGCTCGCTGAACCACGCCGCCCGGCTCGGTTCGGCGGTCCCCGCCGACGGCGCGGCGACCCATTCCACCCCGAAGAGGGCCTCCGACACCCGATCCGCGTTCAGGCGCTCGGCCGATATCGGCCGGGACACCAGCGCGCCTACCGACAGCACGGGTTGCCCGTGTCCATCGGCCAACTGCACGGTGAACCGGTCACCTTGCAGCACGATCCGGACCCGCACCGCGGGCGCACCGGCGGCGTGCACCACCACCCGGTTCCAGCTGAACGGCAGTGCGGGAAAGCCTTCGATACCGCCGCGCAGGCCGTGCACGATCGCGACGTGCAAGGCCGCATCGAACAGCGCGGGGTGAATGCCGAAGCCCTCGGCCTGCTGCGGGTCCGGCAGCGCGACCTCGGCGAACAACTCCTCGCCACGGTGCCATGCCGCCTGCAAGCCCTGGAAGGACGGGCCGTACCCGTAGCCCACATCGAGCAGCTCGTCGTACACACCGTCGATATCCAGCGGCTGGGCATCGGCGGGAGGCCAAGCGCTGAGGTCGAATTCGGCGTCCGCGTCGCCCGGCGCGAGCACGCCTTCGGCGTGCAGCGACCACGGACCTTCACCCGCCTGCCGGGAATGCACGCTCAGGCGCCGGCGGCCCGCGTCATCGGCGGCAGCCACCTCTACCTGCACTGCGACACTGCCCTCGGCAGGGAGCGTCAGCGGGCTGTGCAGGACGAGCTCGTCCACCACCTCACAGCCCAGCAGTCCGGCGATGTACGCGGCCAGTTCGACGAATCCGGTTCCCGGCAGCAGTACGGTGCCGAGCACGCTGTGGTCGGCCAGCCACTCCACCGAGTCCAGCGACCATCGGCCGGTGAAACTCACGCCGCCCGAATCCGGATGCGGCACCACGGCGCCCAGCAGCGGATGATCCACTACCTCCAGCCCGAGCGAGCCGACCACCCCCAGCTCGGCTCCCAGCCACGACTCCGTCACCGCCTTCTTCGCATCGAGCCAGAAGCGCTCGTGCTGGAAGGCGTAGGTGGGCAGATCGATGCGTCGCGCACCGGAACCGGCATAGAAACCGGTCCAATCCACCTCGGCGCCCGCGACGAACAATCCGGCCACTCCGCCCAGCACCGTGGACGGGTCGGCGTGGCCGCGCCGCGTCAGCGCCACCATCACGACGTCTCCGTCATCGAGCGTCTGCGCGACCATGGGAGTCAACACCGCATCCGGCCCGACCTCGGCGAACCGGGACACACCCGTATCCGCCATCGCGACAACCGCATCGGCGAAACGCACCGCGCTCCGGACCTGCCGCACCCAGTACGACGGACCCGACATCTCATCGGCCACCCGTGTGCCGGTCACCGTGGATACCAGCGCGGTGCGCGGGCGGTTGAACGTCAAACCCTGTATCGCCGAGGCGAACTCGGCCAGCATCGGCTCCATCGACGCGGAGTGGAAAGCATGGGACACACGTAACCTGTGTGTGCGCCAACCCCGTTCCGCGCAGCTCTCCAGGACAGCCGAAACCGCTTCTTCGACACCGGAAACCACCACTGACGACGGACCGTTGACCGCGGCGATCGACACGCCATCGACCAGCAACGGCAGCACATCCGCCTCGGACGCACCGACCGCGACCATCGCACCGCCCTCGGGCAGCGCCTGCATCAAACGGCCACGCGCTGCCACCAGCACACACGCATCCGACAGGGACAACACACCCGCCACATGCGCCGCGGCTACCTCACCGATCGAATGACCGGCCACCACATCCGCACGCACACCCCAGGATTCGAGCAGACGGAACAACGCCACCTCGAACGCGAACAGACCCGCCTGCGCGAACACCGTCCGATCGACCGCATGACCGTCGGCCAGCGCCGCAGTCAACGAAACCGGCTGCCCCAGCTGCGGATCCAACTCGGCGACGATCGCATCGAACACCGCGGCGAACACCGGATACGCCGCACACAGTTCAGTGGCCATGCCCGCCCACTGCGCACCCTGACCGGAGAACACCACACCCGTCGAACCCGGCACCACACGACCGGATACGACGCCGGAGGGCGTTTCGGCGCGGCTCAATGCCAGTGCCCCCGCCAGCAGACCGGCCCGGCCGTCGGCCACGATCACCGACCGGTGATCGAAAACAGCACGCGTGGCGGCCAGCGAGAAGCCGACCTCCACCGGATCCGAATCATGTTCGGCCACATGGGAAGCCAGGCGTGCGGCCTGACTCGCGAGGGCCTCGCCGCCGCGCGCCGAAACCACCCAGGGCAGCAGTCCACCGGCCGGAGTCGATACCTGATCCGGCACCGGCTCGCTCACCGGAGCCTGCTCCACAATGAGATGCGCGTTCGTACCGCTGATGCCGAATGAGGACACCCCGGCCCGACGCGGCCGATCCGCCTCCGGCCACGGCACCGCCTCGGTCAGCAACCGCACATGGCCCTCGGACCAATCGACCTTGGTGCTGGGCTGATCGACATGCAGCGTTCGCGGCAAGACCCCGTGCTGCATGGCCATGACCATCTTGATCACACCGCCCACGCCGGCCGCGGCCTGGGAGTGTCCGATATTGGATTTCAACGACCCCAGCCACAATGGATGATCCGCGGCCCGATCTTGACCGTACGTGGCCAGAATCGCCTGGGCCTCAATGGGATCGCCCAAGGTGGTGCCGGTGCCGTGGGCCTCCACCACGTCGACATCGACCGAGGTGATCCCGGCATTCGCCAGCGCCTGGCGAATCACCCGCCGCTGCGACGGACCGTTCGGCGCCGTCAAACCATTCGACGCACCGTCCTGATTGACCGCCGAACCGGTGATCACCGCGAGGATCTGATGGCCATTGCGCTGCGCATCGGACAACCGCTCCAGCACCAGCACACCGACGCCCTCGGACCAGCCCACCCCATCGGCGGCATCGGCGAAGGACTTGCACCGCCCGTCCGGCGACAGCCCGCGCTGCTGGCTGAAGTCGATGAGGGTCTCCGGGCTCGCCATCACCGCGACACCACCGGCCAGCGCCAGATCGCATTCGCCCGACCGCAGCGATGCCGCGGCCGAATGCATGGCCACCAGCGACGATGAGCACGCCGTGTCCACGGTGATCGACGGGCCCTCCAGGCCGAGCACATACGAAACTCGGCCGGAGGCAATGGATCCCGCGTTCCCATTGTGCGGATAGTCGTGGTACATCATGCCGACCCACACACCGGTCCGGCTGCCCTTCAACGAGCCCGGGTCCACACCCGCCCGCTCGAACGCCTCCCATGAGGTCTCCAGCAACAGGAACTGTTGCGGATCCATCAATGCAGCCTCTTTGGGACTGATATTGAAGAAGGCCCGATCGAATTCGCCTGCGGAATGGAGGAATCCGCCCTCCCGGGTGTAGACGCTGTTCGGCGCCGCACCGGTGGGGTCGTACAGGCGGTCGGTATCCCAGCCGCGATTGCCGGGGAACTCGGTGGTCGCGTCGGTCCCGTCCGAGACGAGCCGCCAGAGGTCCTCGGGAGAACCGACGCCGCCCGGATACCGGCAGGCCATACCCACGATCGCAATCGGTTCGCGCAAGGCAGCGTCGAGCTTGCGATTGCGCGCACGCAACCGGTCGGTCTCCTTCAGCGAGACACGCAGCGCCTGAGCGAGTTTCTGGGTGCTGTCGTCGGGCTTGGTCATTATCGCTGTCAGTCCTCTGATGAGTTGTTGTAGGCGCGGTCGATGAGGTCGTCGATATCGAGCTCGTCGATCGATTCCTGCGGCCTGTCCGGCTCCATCTCGCCGGGGCTTTCCTGCCCGTGCGCGAGTTTCAGGAGGACATCCAGCAGGCCCGCATCGCGCAGCCGCGCAACGGGAATCGATTCGAGGGCGAGACGAATATCGTGATCCGAGGTCGACCGGCCCGGGTCCTGGTCGCCGGCGAACTCGGCGGCCAGGTATTCGGCCAGCGACTGCGGTGACGGGTAGTCGAAGACCAGAGTCGCGGGCAGACGCAGACCCGTCGCGGACCCGAGCGCATTGCGGAACTCGATCGCGGTAATCGAATCGAAGCCCAGATCGCTGAAAGCCTTCTCCGCCGCAATCGCATTCGCATTCCCATGACCCAGTACCGCCGCGACCCGGCCGCGGACGAGGTCCACGAGCACATCCAGGCGGTCGTCCTCGGGCGTGGCCGCCAAACGCGCGCGCAAGGCCGCGGGTGCGTCCGAGGCGGTGGCCCGGCGCGCGGGCACCAGGCCGGACACCAGGGCCGTGGCGAACCCCGCACCGCGGAGGGTCGCCAGATCCAGGCGGGCGAGAACGGGAGCCGCCGTGGCGATTCCACCGGCGGCGGCGAACAGTGCCAGGCCCTGTTCCGCCGACAGCGGCAGCATGCCCGAACGCGACATGCGCTGCCGATCGGCGGCGCTGAGCTCCGCGCCCATCCCGCCCTCCGCGCTCCACAGGCCCCACGCCAGCGACTGCCCGCTGCGCCCGGCGGCCCGGCGGTGCGCCGCGAGCGCGTCCAGGCAGGCATTGGCCGCGGCATAGTTGCCCTGACCACGACCGCCGAAAACGCCTGCCGCCGAGCTGAACAGCACGAACGCCCGCAATGGGCGATCGGCGGTCAATTCGTGCAGGTGCAGGGCGGCGTCGACCTTGGGCCGCAATACCCGGTCCATCCGATCGGCGGTCAAGGAGGCGATGGCGCCATCGTCGAGCACACCGGCCGTATGGAATACGCCGGTGAGTGGACGGCTCGCCGGGATACCGGCCAGCACCTCGGCGAGCGCGCCGCGGTCGGTGACATCGCAGGCGACGAATTCGGCCTCGGCGCCGAGCCGCTGCAATTCCGAGCGCAGCTCGGCAACGCCCGGGGCCCGCTCGCCGCGCCTGCTCAGCAACAGCAGATTGCGGACACCGTTGGCACCGGCCAGATGCCGGGCGAACAGCCCGCCGAGGAAGCCACTGGCACCGGTGATCAGGACGGTCTCATCGGGACCGAAATCGACACTCGGAGCCGAAACCACCGCGGGGACCGCCCGCGCCAGTCGCGCGGCATATACCTGCCCACCACGCACGGCCACCTGTGGTTCTGCCGCAGCCAGGATGCCGCCGAGCAGCCCGTCGAGTTCGGAATCGGTGTCTATCAAAACAATCCGGCCGGGGCTTTCCGCCTGCGCGGATCGAACCAGACCGGCCACCGCCGCTCCGGCCAGATTCGTAATGTCCTCCCCGGCAATGGAAACCGCACTATTCGTCCGGACCACCAGCACCGAATCGGCGTACCGCGGATCGGCGATCCAGGTCTGAAGTACGTGCAGCACAAGGTGAGTCGCGGAGCGGATGGCGGCGGGTACGTTCCCGGCCGGGCACTCCAGCACCACGGCGGGCGGCACCTCGGCGCCGAGGTCCGCCCACGACACCGAGCCGATATCGGCCCCGGACACCGCGATCGGCGTCCAATCGACCTGGAACAGCGCATTACCGACGGTGGCGGCGCTCGCCGTGAGCTGTGCGGGATCGATCGGCCGGGAGGCCAGACGGCGCACAGTCGCCACCGCGGCGCCGGTCGAATCCGCGAGATCCACCGCCACCGCATGCTCACCGATGCGGGTCAGCCGGACCCGGAGTGTCCCGGCTCCTGCCGCATGCACGGTGACGCCGGACCATTCGAACGGCAAGGCGAGTCCGGTTCCCTCCGAAGGCAACTGGCCGGCCGAACGCAGGGCGTGCAGCGCGGCATCGAGCAATGCCGGATGCAGTCCGAAGCCCGCGGCCGCTTGCACATCCGGCAGGGCGACCTCGGCGAACACCTCCGCACCGCGCTGCCAGGCCGCCTGCAGACCCTGGAAGACGGGACCGTATCCGTAACCGGCATCGAGCAGTTCGTCGTAGACACCGTCGATGTCCAATGGCTGCGCACCGGCCGGGGGCCACGAGACCAGGTCGGCAGCGGGCGCCACCGCATCCGGGGTGAGTGCGCCTTCGGCATTCAGCGTCCACGTCGGCGCGGAGTCGACCGCACCGTCCGGGCAGGAGAAGATCCGCACCGCGCGCCGGCCTGTCTCGTCTTCGGCACCGACCACCACGCGCACCGCGATACCGCCGGATTCCGGCAGGATCAGCGGAGTCTGCAGGACCAGGTCCTCCAGGCTCGGGCAGCCCACTCGTTCCCCGGCATGCAGGGCGAGCTCCACCAGGCCGGTGCCGGGGAACAGCACCGCGCCCATTACCCGGTGATCGGCCAGCCACGAGTCGGTCTGCACCGACAAGCGACCGGTCAGGATCACCGCGCCGGAGTCCGGCTGGGACACCATCGCCGAGATCAGCGGGTGTCCGGTGGTCGCCAGACCCATCGATCGGGCATCGCCACCTGCGAATCCTTCCAGCATCCAGTAGCGCCCGCGCTGGAAAGCGTAGGTGGGCAGGTCGATTCGCCGAGCGCCGGTATCGGTGTACGAACCGGCCCAATCGACGTGCGCGCCGGAGACGAACAACCCGGCGACCCCGGTCAGCACGGCCGACGCATCGGCGTGATCCCGACGGGCCAGCGCCACCACGGGAACGGCCGCGTCGTCGAGAGTCTGGGCGACGATCGGCGTCAGCACCGCATCGGGACCGACCTCGGCGAACCGCGACACGCCCATTCCCGCCATCGCGGTGACCGCATCGGCGAAACGGACGGTCTCCCGGACCTGGCCCACCCAATACGACGGGTCCGACATCTCGTCGCCGATCCGGGTGCCGGTCACCGTCGACACCAGCGGAATGCTCGGGCGGGTGAATGTTACATCGGCTATCGCCGTGGCGAATTCATCCAGCATCGGATCCATCGACGCCGAATGGAAGGCGTGCGATACCCGCAATCTGCGCGTGCGCCAGCCCTGTTCGGTGCAGCGGTCGACGGCGGCCACGACATCGGCTTCGCTGCCGGAGAGCACCACCGACGACGGACCGTTGACCGCCGCGATGGAGACCCCGCCTGCCAGCAGTGGCAGCGCATCCGCCTCCGATACGCCGACGGCGACCATCGCACCGCCGGCAGGCAGCGCCTGCATCAAGCGGCCGCGGGCCGCGACCAGGACACAGGCGTCCGACAGCGACATCACCCCGGCGATATACGCGGCAGCGACCTCACCGATCGAATGACCGGCCACGACATCCGCACGCATGCCCCAGGATTCGAGCAAGCGGAACAAGGCCACCTCGAACGCGAACAGGCCCGCTTGCGCGAACACCGTCCGGTCGACCAGGTCTTCGGAGGCCAGCGCGGCATCCAGCGAAACGGGTTGTTCCAGCAGCGAATCCAGCTCGGCGACGATCCCGTCGAAGTGCTTCGCGAACACCGGATAGCTACCGCGCAGCTCGGTGGCCATGCCTGCCCACTGCGCGCCCTGACCGGAGAACACCACACCCGTCGAACCCGGCGCCACCCGGCCGGTCACCACGCCGGGGGTCTGCTCACCGGCGGACAGGGACCGCACGCCTGCCAGCAGCGCATCCCGGTCCGCGGCCACGATGACGGCCCGATGTTCGAACACGCCACGCGTCGACGCCAGCGAGAAGCCGATATCGATCGGATCCTGTTCGCCCGCAGTCGATATCAGGCGTGCGGCCTGCTCGGCGAGGGCTTCGCCGGTGCGCGCCGAGAGCATCCACGGCAGTACGACCGGCACCACATCCGCCGGAGCGTGCCGCGTCACCGGCGCGGTCGCCGGGGCCTGCTCCACGATGACGTGCGCATTCGTGCCGCTGATACCGAACGAGGACACGCCCGCACGCCGCGGGCGATCCACCTCGGGCCAGGCCACCGGCTCGGTCAGCAACCGCACGTGGCCTTCGGACCAATCCACCTTGGTGCTGGGCCGATCCACGTGCAGCGTCTTCGGCAATACGCCATGACGCATGGCCATGACCATCTTGATGACACCGCCCACACCGGCCGCCGCCTGAGCGTGACCGATATTGGACTTCAACGACCCCAACCACAACGGACGATCCGCCGCACGATCCTGCCCGTAAGTGGCAAGCAGCGCTTGGGCTTCGATCGGATCACCCAGCGTCGTGCCGGTGCCATGGGCCTCCACGGCATCGACCTCGACCGGCGATACTCCGGCATTGGCCAGCGCCTGGCGGATCACCCGCCGCTGCGAGGGACCGTTCGGGGCGGTGAGGCCGTTCGAGGCGCCGTCCTGGTTGACCGCCGAACCGGCGATCACCGCGAGCACTTCATGACCGTTGCGCCGGGCGTCGGAGAGACGTTCCAGCACCAGCACACCCGCGCCCTCGGACCAGCCGACCCCGTCGGCCGCATCGGCGAACGATCGGCACCGGCCATCCGGTGACAGTCCGCGCTGCCGGCCGAACTCGAGGAACATGTCCGGGGTCGCCATGACGGCGACGCCACCGGCCAGCGCGAGATCGCATTCACCCGAGCGCAAGGACTGCGCGGCCAGATGCAGTGCCACCAGCGACGACGAGCAGGCCGTATCCACGGTGACCGCGGGCCCTTCCAGACCGAATACATAGGACACGCGGCCGGAGACCAGACTGCCGGCCGAACCGCTGCCCGTACCGGTCGCCTGGGCATAGTCGTGGTACATCACGCCGGTGAAGACACCGGTCGAACTGCCGCGCAGGACCGCGGGATCCACACCCGCGCGTTCCAGGGCCTCCCATGAGACCTCCAGCAGCAATCGCTGCTGCGGATCCATCACGGTCGCCTCGTTCGGGCTGATTCCGAAGAAGCCCGCGTCGAATTCGGCCGCGGAGTAGAGGAATCCGCCCTGGCGGGTGTAGGTCTTGCCGGCCTTACCGGGCTCGGGATCGTAGATGCCCTCGAGGTCCCAGCCGCGATCGGATGGCATGTCGCCTGTGGTATCGATGCCCGCGGTGACCAGACTCCACAGGTCTTCGGGCGAGGCGACGCCACCCGGATAGCGGCAGCTCATGGCCACCACCGCGATCGGCTCATCGCCGGTCCGGACCCGGCTGACCGCGCGCTTGTCGACGGCGGCTGCGCCGGTGAGCCCGGAATCGATGAACTCGGCGACGATCTGCGCATTGGGGTAGTCGAAGACCAGCGTGGCCGGCAACTGCAGACCCGTCGCGGCGTTCAGTTTGTTGCGGAACTCGACGGCGCTCAGCGAGTCGAATCCGAGCTGCTGGAAAGCCTGCTGGGGTGCAACGGCTTCCGGTGAGGCGTGTCCGAGAATCTGGGCGGCAGTCGATCGTACGAGGTCGAGCACGGCCTGTTTGCGATCGGTTTCCGTGAGTCCGGCCAGTGTCTGCAGGAAGGCCTGACCCGCCGCTGTCCTGGTGCGGCGGGCAATCGGGGCCGGTACGAGAGCCCGAACGAGAGCGGGCAGCTGCTCGCCCCGCGTCCGCAGCACGGCCTGGTCGACGCGCAGCGCCACCAGCTGGGCGGTATCGGTCGATATCGCCGCATCGAACAGGGCCAGACCCTCGGCCTCGGAAAGCGGCGGGAAGCCCTGCCTGCGCATGCGGTCGAAGTCGTCCTCGGACAGCTCGGTGCCGAGGCCGGTCGATCGCGCCCACAGGCCGTAATCCACCGACGTCGCGGGCAATCCGAGGCCGCGACGGTGCACCGCGAGCGCATCCAGGAAGACATTCGCCGCGGCATAGTTCGCCTGACCCGCGGCCAGCACCAAGCCACCGGCCGACGACACCAGTACGAACAACGACAACGAGAGATCTCGGGTGAGCTCGTGCAGATGCCACGCGGCATCGGCCTTGGGCCGGAAGACCTGATCGACGCGGTCGGGCGTAATCGACTCGATCAGACCGTTATCGGCGGTTCCGGCCGCGTGCACCACACCCATCAGCGGCTGTTCGGCCGGGATGGTGGCCAGCAGTGCTGCCAGCGCGGACCGATCCGACACATCGCACGCGGCAATGGTCACCTGCGCGCCGAGCTCGACCAGCTCATCACGCAGTTCGGCGGCACCGGCAGCAGCCGGGCCGCGCCGGGAGGTCAGAAGCAGGTGGCGCACACCGTGTTCGGACACCAGATGCCGGGCGAAAACCGCACCCAGACCACCAGTGCCACCGGTGATCAGCACCGTGCCCGGTTCGGTAAGCCGATCGATCGTGCCGGGCGTGTGCCGGGTCAAACGCGGGACGAGCACGCTCGTACCCCGCAGCGCGACCTCCGGCTCCGAACCGGCGGCAGCCGCCACAGCGGCCACGGTGGACGGATCAGCGTGCTCATCCACATCGAGGAGTTGGAATCTCGCCGGGTGTTCCGCCTGCGCGGCACGCAGCAGCCCCCACACCGGGGCCTGCCCGAGGTCTATCGGCTCGGAATCGGCAACGGACACTGCGTTTCTGGTGACCACCACCAGACGGGAACCATCGGAGCGACTGGCGGCCAGCCAATCCTGGACAGCGTCGAGGACGCTGCTCAGGGCCTGCCGGGCAGCCTGCGGCGCCGCATCGTCGTAGTGCGGGCAGTCGAACACCACGATCTCCGGCGCAACCGAGTCCGGTTGCGGCGACGGTGTGAGGGCGACCCACTCCACACCGAAGAGAGCGCCCGACACCCGATCCGCGCCCAGACGCTCGGCCGATACCGGCCGAGAAACCAAGGCCCCCACCGACAACACGGGTTGCCCCTGCTCATCGGCCAGCTGCACCGCGAACCGGTCGTCCCGGCGTTCGATGCGCACCCGCACCGCGGCCGCACCGGCCGCGTGCAGCACCACCCGGTTCCAGGTGAAGGGCAGCACGGCAGCGGCATCGCCGTTGCGGCCGTGGACTATCCCGGCGTGCAGCGCGGCGTCGAACAGCGCCGGATGGATTCCGAAACCCTCGGCTGCCTGTGGATCCGGCAATGCGACCTCGGCGAACAATTCATCGCCGCGCTGCCACGCCGCCCGCAGGCCCTGGAAATACGGGCCGTACCCGTACCCGATATCGAGCAGTTCGTCGTAGACGCCGTCGACCGGCAAAGGCTGTGCATCGGCCGGCGGCCACGCGGTCAGATCGAAATCGGCCACCGTATCGCCCGGTGCGAGAACGCCTTCGGCGTGCAGCGCCCAGGGGCTCTCTGCTGTCTGCCGGGAGTGAACGCTCAGGCGGCGGCGACCGGCGTCATCGGCCGCGGCCACCACGACCTGCACCGCGACGCTGTCTCCCGCCGATATGGTCAGCGGGGTGTGCAGCACCAGCTCGTCCACCACATCGCAGCCCAGCAGGCCGCCGACATGGGCGGCCAGCTCGACGAATCCGGTACCCGGCAGCAGTACGGTGCCGAGCACGCTGTGGTCCGCCAGCCATTCGACGGAATCCAGGGACCATCGGCCGGTGAAGCTCACTGCTCCCGAATCCGGGTGCTGCACAACAGCGCCCAGCAGCGGGTGGTCGACCGTATCGAGACCGACGGAGGTGACTCCGCCCAGCTCGGCGCCGAGCCACGACTGCGCCAGCATCCGCCTGGCATCGAGCCAGAAACGAGCGTGCTGGAAGGCGTAGGTGGGCAGGTCGATTCGCCGAGCACCGGTACCGGCGTAGAAACCGGTCCAGTCCACCTCCGCGCCGGAGACGAACAATCCGGCCACCGCACGCGATACCGTGGCGGCATCCGCCTGGTCGCGTCCGGTCAGGGCGATCGCTGTTGCGGCATCGAGGGTCTGGGCGACCATCGGGGTCAGCACCGCGTCGGGACCGACCTCGGCGAACCGGGACACACCCAGGCTCGCCATGGCCGTGACCGCATCGGCGAAGCGCACCGTGTCCCGAACCTGGCCCACCCAGTACGACGGATCCGACATCTCGTCGGCGACCTCGGCACCGGTCACCGTCGACACCAGTGGGATGCTCGGGCGGTTGAACGCCAGACCCTTGATCGCCGTGGCGAATTCGTCCAGCATCGGCTCCATCGATGCCGAATGAAAGGCATGCGACACCCGCAAACGGTGTGTGCGCCAACCCTGTTCGGCACAGCGGCCGGCGACGGCCACGACATCGTTCTCGACACCGGAGAGCACCACCGACGACGGGCCGTTCACCGCCGCGATCGACACCTCACCGGCACCGGCCAGCAATGGCAGCACGTCGGACTCGGAAGCGCCCACCGCCACCATCGCACCACCGGCGGGCAATGCCTGCATCAACCGGCCGCGTGCTGCCACCAGCACACACGCGTCCGCGAGGGACAGGACTCCGGCCACATGCGCCGCGGCTACCTCACCGATCGAATGACCGGCCACCACATCCGCACGCACACCCCAGGATTCGAGCAGACGGAACAACGCCACCTCGAACGCGAACAGGCCCGCCTGCGCGAACACCGTCCGATCGATCAGGTCATCGTCTGCCAGCGCCGTACTCAGCGAAACAGATTGCCCCAGCTGCGGATCCAGCTCGGCGATGATCGCGTCGAAGGCCGCGGCGAACACCGGATACGCCGCACACAGCTCGGTGGCCATACCGGCCCACTGCGCACCTTGACCGGAGAACACCACACCCGTCGAACCCGGAACCGTGCGACCGGTCACCAGGCCGGGATTCGGCGCGCCCGAAGCCAACGCTCGCACGCCTGCCGACAGCGCTTCCCGGTCCTCGGCCACGATGACCGCCCGATGCTCGAACGCACTCCGTGTCGATGCCAGCGAGAAGCCGATATCGATCGGATCCTGCTCGCCCACAAGCGATGTCAGGCGTGCGGCCTGGCTCGCAAGAGCCTCGCTACTCCGCGCCGAGACCACCCATGGCAATAGCGCGGGGCCGGTCTCGGCCGGCAGCGACTCGGTCGCGGGTCCGGATACGGGCGCTTGTTCGATGATCAGGTGAGCGTTGGTGCCGCTGATGCCGAACGAAGACACACCCGCACGACGCGGACGATCCGCCTCCGGCCACGGCACCGGCTCGGTCAGCAACCGCACGTGGCCTTCGGACCAATCAACCTTGGTGCTGGGCTGATCCACGTGCAGCGTCCTCGGCAGCACACCGTGGCGCATGGCCATGACCATCTTGATCACGCCACCCACACCAGCAGCAGCCTGGGAGTGACCGATATTCGACTTCAGCGACCCCAGCCACAGCGGACGGTCCGCATCCCGGTCCTGCCCGTACGTGGCGAGCAGCGCTTGCGCTTCGATCGGATCACCCAGCGTCGTGCCGGTGCCGTGGGCTTCGACCACGTCGACCTCGACCGCGGGCACTCCGGCATTGGCCAGTGCCTGCCGGATCACCCGCCGCTGCGACGGACCGTTGGGTGCGGTCAAACCGTTCGACGCGCCATCCTGATTGACCGCCGAACCGGCCACCACCGCCAGAATCCGATGACCGTTGCGCTGCGCGTCGGACAGCCGCTCCAGCACGACGACACCGGCGCCTTCGGACCAGCCGACGCCATCGGCCGTATCGGAGAAGGACTTACACCGGCCGTCCGGTGACAGGCCCCGCTGCCGGCTGAACTCCACGAAGGTCTCCGGGGTGGCCATCACCGCGACACCACCGGCCAGGGCGAGCTCGCACTCCCCCGATCGCAGCGACTGCGCGGCCAGATGCATGGCCACCAAGGACGACGAGCACGCCGTATCCACGGTGACCGACGGCCCCTCCAGACCGAATACATACGAAACACGGCCGGAGGCAATGGATCCCGCGTTCGAGTTCACCGGATAGTCGTGGTACATCATGCCGGTGAAGACTCCGGTCGCGCTGCCGCGCAGCACGGCGGGATCGACGCCGGCCCGCTCCAGGGCCTCCCATGAGGTTTCCAGCAGCAGGAACTGCTGCGGATCCATCAATGCGGCCTCATTGGGGCTGATACCGAAGAACGCGGGATCGAATTCGCCTGCCGAGTGCAGGAATCCACCCTCACGCGTGTAGGTGGTGTGCGGTCTTTCACCGGTGCGGTCGTAGAGCCGCTCGGTATCCCATCCTCGATTGACGGGGAACTCGGACGTCGCGTCCGTCCCATCCACTACCAGATTCCAGAGATCCTCTGGGGACGCGACGCCACCGGGGTACCGGCAGGCCATGCCGACAATCGCGATCGGTTCGTCCGCGCCGGCCTTGGCGGCAGTGACCGCGATGTCCTGCCCGGTACCGGTGAGTTCACCGGCCAAGTAGGTGGCCAGTGCCTGCGGGGTCGGGTAGTCGAAGACCACGGCGGCCGAGAGTGACAGGCCGGTCAGGGTTTTGAGCCGATTGCGCAGCTCGACCGCACTGAGCGAATCGAAGCCCAGGTCCTGGAAGGTGCGATCGGGATCGATTGCGGCCGCATTCTCGTCGCCGAGCACGGCCGCGATGGTGGTGCGCACGGTATCCAGGACCGCCTGCGGCCGCCGATCGGCATCCAGACCGGCCAGCCGTTGCTGCAGACCCGACCGTACGGCCGAGGTCGGCGCGGGACGCCGGGTCACCGCGGGCGCCAATGCTCGCAGCAGCGGTGGCAACAGCCCGGCCTCGGCCTGGGCGCGGAGTGCGGCGGTGTCCACGTCGGCGATCACCGCGCAGGCCGCACTCGTTTCGAGGACCGCATCCCAGCCGGCGAGGGCCTGCGCGTCCGGCATGGCGGCGAATCCGCCGCGGCTCAACCGGGCCAGGTCGGCCTCGCCCAGCTGTCCGGCCATGCCGCCGGAGCGGGCCCACGGACCCCAGGCCAGCGATTGACCGGCCAGCCCGTGGGCTCGCCGATGTGCGACGAGCCCGTCGAGGAAGGTGTTCGCGGCCGCGTAATTGGCCTGTCCGGGGCCGCCGACGGTGCCCGACACCGACGAGAATGTCACGAACGCAGTCAGATTCAGGCCGGCGGTCGCCCGGTGCAGATGCCAGGCGGCGTCCGCCTTCGGCGCTAAGACCGCATCGATCCGTTGCGGGGTCAATGACGCGATGATCCCGTCGTCGAGCACGCCCGCGGCATGGATGACGGCCGACAACGGCCATTGCGCAGGCACTTCGGCGAGCAGCCAGGCCACGGCATCCGGATCGCCGACATCGGCGGCCACCACTCGCACCTGTGCGCCCGCTGCTTCGAGCTCGGCGCGGAGTTCCGCCACGCCCTCGGCGCGGGAACCGCTGCGGCTCACCAGCAGCAGCGACCGCACACCATGCGCGGACACCACATGCCGGGCCACCACCGCACCCAAACCGCCCGTACCGCCGGTGATCAGCACCGTGCCCGTGCCGAAGGCGGCAGCCTCGTCGCCCGAACCGGGAGACGCCGCGGGCGCGGGCCGGGTGAGCCGGGCGGTGTGGATTACGCCGTCGCGCACGACCACCTGGGGTTCGGCCACGGCCAGGACCGTGGCCGCGAGTTGTTCGTCGATCCCGGTATCCGCGTCCACCAGGACGATTCGGCCCGGATCCTCCGACTGTGCGGAACGCACCAGGCCCCACACGGCGGCACCGGCGAGGTCGGTGAGGTCTTCGCCTGGCAACGCGACCGCGCCGCGGGTGGCGATCAGCAAGGTGTGCGAGGCGAGCCCGTCCTGGGACAGCCACGCCTGCAATGCCTCGAGGATCCGTGCGACCTCGGCGTGGGTACCGGTCACCACGTCGGCGCCGGTGGTTTCGTGCCATCCGGATCCGGCTTCGAGGACGTCCACCGCACTCTCGGCTGCGGCCGCAGGCCCGGATTCCATTGGTGACCACACCAATTCGAGGACCGGATCGGCCACGCGGCCCGCAGCCGCGGCGAGTTGCGCCAGTGGGATCGGCCGGCTCGTCACCGATCCGGACAGGACCGGTTGTCCCTGTTCATCGGAGACCGAGATCGATACCGACGATCCGGTGGGGGTCAGGTGCACGCGTAGTGCCGATGCTCCGGCAGCGTGCAGGGACACCGACTCCCAGGAGAACGGCAATACCACCTGTCCCGCTGTTATCGCGAACGCCGAATCCGGCTGTGTTGCGGGGCCTTCCAGTACCTCGGCCAGCAGTCCCGATTGCAGGGCCGCGTCCAGCAGGGCCGGATGGATGCCGAATCCGTCGCTGTCGACCCCGGTATCCGCGACCGCGGCGACCTCGGCGAACACCTCGTCGCCGCGTCGCCAGAGCGCGCGCACGCCCTGGAAGGCCGGGCCGTAGTCGTATCCGCGTGCCAGCAGGGTCGGGTACGCGGTCGTGATATCGATGCCGGTGGCGGCGGGCGGGGGCCACGTCTCCGATTCGGCTGCGGTGGTGTCGATTCGGGCGGTCAGCAGGCCGCGGGCATTCAGTACCCACTCGTCGTCGCCCGCGTCCTCATCGCGGGAGTAGATCGATATCGGCCGCGACGCGAACTCGGGTCCGGGCCCGCCGACGACAACCTGGATCTGCACTCCACCCGCGGTGGGCAGCAGCAGTGGCGCCTGCAGGGTCAGTTCCTCGATCACCGGGCAGCCGGCCACCGCACCGGCGCGCAAGGCCAGTTCCACGAACCCCGTGCCCGGCAACAACACCGACCCGGCCACCGCGTGATCGGCCAGCCAGGGGTGGGTCGCCGTCGACAGGCGGCCGGTCAGCAGCATGTCACCGGACTCGGGCACCGACACCACCGCACCGAGCAGCGGATGATCCACCGCGCCCAGACCCACGGATTCGACCCCGGCCACGCCGGTCGAGGTGTTCAGCCAGTAGCGGCGACGCTGGAAGGCATAGGTGGGCAGCGATACTCGCGCGACCGGGCGTCCGGTGAAGTACGCCTGCCAGTCGACCTCGATGCCGGCCGTGTGCGCGTGCGCCAGGCCGTGCACGAACTGCTCGACCTCGGCGCGCCCGCGCCGGGCGGCGGCGATCACCGACGACTGGGATTCCAGGTCTTCGGACAGGCTCTGCCGGGTCATGGCCGCCAGCACCGCGTCCGGGCCGATTTCCAGGAATCGGCGCACGCCCGAGGCCAGCAGGGTGTCCACGCCCCGGGCGAACTGCACGGCCGCCCGCACCTGCCGCACCCAGTAGCCGGGTTCCAGTACTTCCGCATCGGCGATGCGGCCGGAGAGATTCGATACCAGTGGAAGCTGCGGGCGATGGTAGGTGACATCCCTTGCGACGGCGGCGAACTCGTCCAACATCGGTTCCATGCGGTGCGAATGGAACGCATGCGACACCCGCAGCCGCGAGGTCTTCCGGCCGCGGTCGGCGAACCAGCGGCCGACCGCGTCCACGGCCTCCTCGTCACCGGAAATCACCACGGCGGCAGCAGAATTGACCGCGGCGATGGACGCCCGGTCCGCATAACCGGCGAGCACCTCGAGCACCTCGCGCTCGCTCGCCGCGATGGCCAGCATCGCGCCGCCTTCGGGGAGCCGGCCCATGAGGCGGCCGCGTGCGGCGACCAGCCGGCAGGCGTCCGGCAGCGACCACACTCCGGCCAGGTAGGCGGCGGCCAGCTCGCCGATCGAATGCCCGATCAGGAAATCCGGTGTCACACCGAACGATTCCAGGAGGCGGTACAGCGCGACCTCGTAGGCGAACAGGGCGGGCTGGGTGAATTCCGTCCGATCCAGCACACCGGAGTCGGTGAACATCACCGGCTGCAGCGGCGTGCCCAGGAGCGGATCGAACTGCAGGCACACCTCGTCCAAGGCGGCGGCGAATACCGGGAACGCTGCGTAGAGTTCACGCCCCATCCCGGTCCGCTGCGCGCCCTGCCCGGTGCACAGGAAGGCGGTCTTGCGCGACATGGCCTGTGAGGCAAGCACGCCGCCGGTACTGCTCGCCGTGCCGTGTTCCGCGAGCTCCGTCAGCCCGGCGATCATCGTGTCGCGATCAGTGGCCACCACCGCGCCACGCCAGTCGAACCGGGCGCGGGTGGACAGCAGTGAGTAGCCGATGTCGTCGACCGTCAGGTCCGGGCGCTCTATGACCCACTGCCGCAGTTTGGCCGCCTGCGCCCGCAGACCGTCCTCGGTCTTCGCCGAGATCAGCCATGGTGCGATGCTGGATACCACCGCCGGTGGGACATGATCGGTTGTCTCGTCCGTCGTTTCGGCGGCGTCCGCCACCGGGGCGGGGGCCTCTTCCAGAATCACATGGGCATTGGTGCCGCTGGCGCCGAACGAGGACACGCCGGCGCGGCGCACCCGCTCCCCCGCGGGCCACGGTTCCGGCGCGGTGAGCAGTCGCACCGTGCCCGCCGACCAGTCCACGTGCGGGGTCGGCGCATCGATATGCAGTGTGGCGGGCAGCATTTCGTGGCGCATCGCCTGCACCATCTTGATCACGCCGCCGACCCCCGCCGCGGCGGAGGTGTGGCCGATATTCGACTTCAGTGAACCGATGCGCAGCGGGTCGCCGGTGCGCTCACGGCCGTAGGCGGCGATCAGGGCCTGCGCCTCGATCGGGTCGCCGAGGGTGGTGCCGGTGCCGTGCGCCTCGACCGCATCGACATCGGCGGGCGTCAGCCCGGCATCGGCCAGGGCCTGCGCGATCACCTTCTCCTGCGAGGGACCGTTCGGCGCGGTCAGCCGGTTGCTGGCGCCGTCCTGATTGATCGCGCTGCCGCGGATGACCGCCAGCACCTCGTGGCCGTGGCGGCGCGCATCCGAGAGCCGCTCGACCGCGAGCATGCCGAGGCCGTCGGAGAAGCCCGTCCCGTTCGCCGCGGCGGCGAAGGCCTTACACCGGGCATCCGGGGACAGCCCACGCTGCCGGGCGAACGCCAGCAACTGCGTGGGATCGGACATTACGGTGACGCCGCCGACCAGGGCCAGCGACGTCTCACCCCGGCGCAGCGCCTGGCAGGCCAGGTGCAGGGCGACCAGCGACGACGAGCAGGCCGTGTCCACCGAGAGCGCCGGACCCTTGAAACCGAAGGTGAAGGCGGTCCGGCCGGAGACGATGCTGGCCGAAACACCCAGGTAGGCATTGCCTTCCGCCTCGGCCGTCAGGCCCGGCGAACCCAGGCGTGGGCCGTACTCCTGGTGGATCACGCCGGCGTACACACCGGTGTCGCTGCCGCGCAGCGTCACCGGATCGATGCCCGCGTCCTCCAGAGCCTCCCAGGCCGCCTCCAGGAACAGGCGCTGCTGTGGATCCATGGCCAGGGCGGCGCGCGGACCGATTCCGAAGAACCCGGCATCGAAATCGCCGGCCGCATCCAGGAATCCGCCCTCTCGGGTGTAGATGGTCCCCGGGGTATCCGGATCGGCGTCGAACAGGCGCTCGAGGTCCCAGCCGCGGTCGGTGGGCAGGGGGCCGACGGCGTCGCCGCCGGCCGCGACCAACTCCCAGAGCTGTGCCGGAGTTTCGACGCCGCCCGGAAAGCGGCAGCTCATGCCGACGATCGCGATCGGTTCGCCCGCACGGTCTTCCAGGTCCTGGATGTGCTTCTTGGCGGCGCGCAGGTCTCCGGTGAGCTTCCGCAGGTACCGGCTCAGTCGTTCTTCATTGCTGGTGCCGGGATTCGTCATGCTGGGCCGAACTCCTCGTCGATCAAATCCAAAAGCTCGCTGTCGGAACGGAATTCGAGATCATCGAACTCGCCGTCCGACCACTTGCCGGCCAGGTGGGCGCGCAGGCGCTCATTGACGCCCCGCAATCCGGCCACGGTCTCGTCGTTATCGCCACCGCTGGCGATGATGCGCTCGAGCAGGGCCTCGAGCTGTGCCATGTCACCGGGCGCCGCGGCCGGCACCGGATGTGCGGGTGCGGTCACCACGATGTGCGTCAGCAGGTAGTCGGCAGCGTCACCCGCGGTCGGGTAGTCGAACACCAGGGTCGACGGCAGCGACAGCCCGCTCGCCTTCGACAACCGGTTGCGGAGTTCGACGCCGCCGAGGGAATCGAGGCCGAGCTGGCTGAAACCGCGATCGGGTCCGATATCGTCGGCCGACCCGTAACCCAGTACCGCCGCCACGTTCTCCCGGACCAGGTCCAGGACGACCCCGCGGCGCTTCGGCTCGGCGACACCGGCCAGCCGTGCCGCGAGCGACAGTTCCTCCCGCGGCGCCGGGGCCGAGCGGCCGCGGCCGCGCACGAAGCCGTGCAGTACCGCCGGGATCGGGCCGGTATGCGCTTCCAGCCGCAGTTTGTCGGTGTCCAACCGCAAGAGCGCGGTCACCGGCTCGGCCGCGGTCAGCGCTTCGTCGAACAGGCGCAGGCCGTCGGCGCGGTCCAGCGGAGCGAGGCCCAGCCGGTCCAATCGGGCCAGGGCCGTGCGATCCAGCGCACCCGTCATGCCGATGTCCTGCTGCCACGGACCCCAGGCGAGAGACAGCGCCGGCAGCCCCGCGGCGCGGCGGTGCAGCGCGAGGGCGTCCAGGAAGCTGTTCGCGGCAGCGTAATTCGCCTGTCCGGCCGAGCCGATCATGCCGGCTATGGACGAGAACAGTACGAAGGCCGACAGTTTCAGGTCCCGGGTGAGCTCGTGCAGGTGCCAGGCCGCCTCGGCCTTGGGCGCGAACACTCGATCGACCTGGTCCGCGGTGAGCGCGTGGAAGGTGCCGTCATCGAGCACGCCCGCGGTGTGGACCACACCCGTGAGCGGGTACTCGGCGGGCAGGGTATCCAGCAACTCGCGCAGCGCATTGCGGTCGGTGACATCGCAGGCGGCGATGCGCACCTCGGCACCGGACTCGGCCAGTTCCGTGGCGAGTTCCGCGGCGCCGTCGGCCTGCTCGCCACGGCGGGACACCAGCAGCAGTCGCCGCACCTCGTGTGCGGCGACCAAATGCCGGGCCAGCAACGCACCCAAGCCCCCGGTGCCGCCGGTGATCAGCACGGTGCCCGACCCGAACGAGACCGGCTCGGCCACGGCCGAAGTCGACGTCTCCAGCCGTGGTACCAGGATGCGGTCGCCGCGCAGCGCCACCTGTGGCTCTCCGGTGGCGATCGCGGCCCGGATCAGATCCGGCGAAATCTCCTGTGCGCCAGCGGATTCGTCGGCATCGAGCAGCACGATCCGTCCCGGATATTCGGTCTGAGCGCTGCGTATCAGCCCCCAGACCGCGGCCGATGCGGGGTCGGGCGTCTCATCGGGCAGGGCCACCGCACGGCTGGTCCGCACCACCAGCTGCGACCGTGCGAATCGCTCGTCGGCCAAGCGGTCTCGCACCGCACGCAAGGCGGCATGTACGCGATCACCGGCTGTCTGCCGCGAACTATCCTGCAGTGCAGCCGTTTCGGACCAGACCTCGTAGTCCTGGACGGTCGACACGGAAGTGCGATCCGGCGTCTCGACCGCCGCCCAGCGCATTCCGTATCGCCTCGCCCGGCCACCGGGCAAGGTGGCGCGGAACTGCTGGACGTCGTAGGAGCGCATGGCCGCTTCGTCAATGGTCAGCACGGGGGTTCCGGCCGGATCGACGGCCACGACGGTGATCGACTCGGGACTGCGCTGGATGGCCATCACCCGCAGGGTGGTGACTGCCGCGGTGGTGTGGAATTGCGTTCCGCCCCACCGGAACATGAGCTTGCCCTCGGCGGGATCGCCCTGATGATCCGGCCAGATCAGACAGGCGATACCGGCGTGCATCACCAGGTCGAACAGGCCCGGATGCAGCTGGAACCGTCCGGCCGGGACGTCCGGGTTCAGGGTGACCTCGGAGAAGACCGTGTCACCGCTGCGCCAGGCGGCGTCGATGCCCAGGAACGACGGCCCGTACTCCAGTCCGGCGGCGCGGGCGATCTGCGCCGGAATCCAGTCGGTATCCACCGGTTCGGCGTCGACGGGCGGCCACGGCGCGGTGCGGAGCATGTCCACCAGGCCGATATCGATCAACTGCCGGCCGCTCAGCACGCCACTGGCATTGCGGGTCCATTCGCCGTCGGCGGCGTCACCCGCCAGGCGATAGTGGAAGGTGAACGAACGGCGTCCCGCGGAATCCGGTTCGTGCACCAGGACCTGGAGTTCGACCTCACCGACCGCCGGCGGCAGGATCGGCGTCTCGAGGATGAGTTCGTCCACCGCGCTGCAACCGATCCGGCGGCCCGCGACCAGCAGCATGTCCATGAGCGCGGCGCTCGGGACGAGGACGACGCCGTAGGTGGCGTGGTCGGCGATCCAGGGATGGGTGCGCAGCGCGAGCCGGCCGGTGAACAACCACTCGTCGCGGTCGGCCACCCGCACCACATCGGTGAGGATCGGATGCTCCGACGCCGCGTGCCGGGACTCCTCGGCGCTGGGTTCCAGCCAGTAGCGACGATGCTCGAAGGCATAGGTGGGCAAGGCGATTCGTGCCGCCGGGCGGGCGGTGAACAGTGGATTCCAGTCGACGGGCAGCCCGGCGGTGTGCGCCTGGCTCAGCACTGTCAGGAATTGCCCGACCTCGTCGTGGTCGCGGCGGGCCGCCGCGGCGACCATCGCTCGGGTCTCGATCTCCGCCGGTAGCGTGAGCCGCGTCAGCGCCGCCAGCACCGCGTCGGGTCCGATTTCGAGGAACCTGCGCACGCCCGAAGCGACCAGTGTTTCGATACCCGGTGCGAAACGCACCGCGGCCCGCACCTGCGCTGCCCAGTAGCCCGGGTGCAGGATCTCGTCACCGGCTATCCGGCCGGAGATGTTCGATACCAAGGGAATTCGCGGGGCGTTGTAGATCACCGCCGCCGCGAGGGTCTCGAATTCTGCCAGCATCGGTTCCATACGCGCCGAATGGAAGGCGTGCGAAACCCGCAGGCGATTCGTCTTGCGGCCCTGAGCGGTGAATTGCCGATCGATCTCGTCGATGGCGTCCTCAGCACCGGAGATCACCACGGCTCCCGGCGCGTTCACCGCCGCCAGCGACACCCGATCGTCGAATCCGGCTATCGCCGAGCCGATTTCGGTCTCGGACGCGGCGACCGCGAGCATTGCGCCGCCCGCCGGGAGCGCATCCATCAGCAGGCCGCGCGCCGCGACCAACCGGCAAGCGTCCGCCAGCGACCAGACACCGGCGACATACGCCGCCGCCAGCTCACCGACCGAGTGCCCGATCACCAGATCCGGGGCGAGTCCGAACGATTCCAGCAGGCGATACAGCGCCACTTCGAAGGCGAACAAGGCGGGCTGGGTCAGGCGTGTCCGATCCAGCAGCTGCCCCGTGAACATCGCTTGTTTCAAGGAACATTCGAGCAATGGATCGAATCCGGCGCACACCTCGTCCAGGGCCGCGGCGAAGACCGGGAACGCCGCGGCGAGGCCGGCGCCCATACCGGCGCGCTGCGCGCCCTGACCGGTGAACAGGAAGGCGGTCTTCCCGGAGCCCGCCGTGCCGGAAACCACTCCGGCCGAGCCGGATCCGGCGGCCAGCTTCGCCAGCTGTGCCAGCAGTTCGTCACGATCGGCGCCGAGTACCGCTGCCCGCCACTCGTGCTGCGCGCGCGTGGTGATCAGCGAGTACGCCACGTCCACCGGATCGGCTCCGGGGTTGCCGGTCAGCCACTCGTGCAGCTTCGCCGCCTGCGCCCGGAGCGCGGTCTCGCTCTTGGCCGATACCAGCCAGGGCGCGATGGGATGCGGCTGACCGCTGACCGGCCGCGCGGGGACCGGCTGCGCGGCGGGCGCTTCCTCGAGGATCAGGTGGGCATTGGTGCCGCTGACGCCGAACGAGGAGACACCGGCCCGGCGCACCGTCCGACCCGGCTGCCAGGGCTCGGGCCCGGTCAGCAGGCGCACCGCGCCCGCGGACCAATCCACATGCGGGGAAGGCGATTCCGCGTGCAGGGTCGGCGGCAAGGTCTCGTGCCGCAGCGCCTGCACCATCTTGATCACGCCACCGACACCGGCGGCCGCGACCGTGTGACCGATATTCGATTTGATCGATCCGATGCGCAGCGGCTCCCGATCCCCGCGATCCTGCCCGTAGGCGGCGATCAAGGCATTGGCTTCGATGGGATCGCCGAGCGGCGTACCGGTGCCGTGCGCCTCCACCGCGTCCACGTCGGCGGGCGTGAGGCCGGCATTCGCGAGGGCCTGCGCGATCACGCGCTCCTGCGACGGGCCGTTCGGCGCGGTCAGGCCATTGCTCGCGCCGTCCTGGTTCACCGCGCTGCCCCGCACCACGGCCAGGATGTCGTGGCCCAGCCGTTGCGCATCCGACAACCGCTCCAGGATCAGCACGCCCACGCCCTCGGCGAAGGCCACACCATCGGCGGTGGCGGAGAACGACTTACAACGGCCGTCCGGCGACAGACCACGCTGACGCGCGAAGTCCACGGAGAGGTAAGGAGTTGCCGCGACGGTGACGCCACCGGCCACGGCCAGCGACGTTTCGCCCTGGCGCAGGGCCTGACACGCAAGGTGCATGGCCACCAGCGACGACGAACAGGCGGTATCGATCGTGACCGCCGGTCCCTCGAGACCGAAGACGTAGGCCACGCGGCCGGAGACGACGCTATGGGTGGTGCCGGTCAGCCGGAAGCCCTCCAGATCGCCGGTGACCCGATCGACATACCCCGAGGCGCACGCGCCCGCGAACACGCCGGTATCGCTGCCCCGCAAGGTGATCGGATCGATGCCGGATTCCTCCAGCGCCTCCCACGAGGCCTCCAGCAGCAGGCGCTGCTGAGGATCCATCGCCAGGGCTTCGCGGGGACTGATGCCGAAGAATCCGGCATCGAAATCCGCGGCGTCGTCGAGGAATCCGCCGCCGCGGCTGTAGACGGTCCCGGGCTTGTCCGGGTCCTGGTCTATCAGGCGTGCCAGATCCCAGCCGCGATCATCCGGGAAGGCGGTGGTGGCATCGATACCCGACCGCACCAGATCCCAGAGTTGCTCCGGAGTCCGGACACCGCCGGGGAATCGGCAACTCATGCCGACGATCGCGATGGGCTCGTCCGCACGGACGCGGCGCGACTGCCGGGCCGGCTTGGCGCCGGTACTCGTGCCGTCGATCTTCGCGCGCAGGAGCGTGGCGACCGCCGCGGCGGTCGGGTGATCGAACACCAGCGTGGACGGCAGCTGGACGCCGGTCGCCTTCGCCAAGCGATTGCGGAATTCGACGCCGCCGAGCGAGTCGAAACCCAGTGCGTCGAAGCGCACTTCGGGGCTGATGTCCTCCGCGGAGCCGTGACCCAGCACCGCCGCCGCATGTTCGCGGACCAGATCGAGGACCATCTCGGCGCGTGCGGCCTCCGGTACCCCGCTGAGCCGGGTGCCGAGCGAACTCGGCGCGGCCACAGGGCGTTCCGCGGTGCGCGGCACGAACCCCCGGAGCACCGCGGGCACCGCACCGTCGCGCGATTCGCGCCGCAGGGCCGCCGCGTCGAAACCCATGGCCAGCACGTGCGCGCCGACCTCGGCGGTGGCGGTGTCGAACAGCCGGAGACCCTCGTCGTTGCCGAGCGGGTGCAGGCCGAGCCTTTCCCACCGGGCCACGGCGCTGCGGTCTAAGCCGCCGGTCATACCGGCGGCGGCATTCCACGGCCCCCAGGCCAGCGATACCGAGGCCAGCCCGGCGGCGCGGCGGCGGTGCGCCAGCGCGTCCAGGAAGGCGTTGGCGGCCGCGTAGTTGGCTTGTCCCGCCGTGCCGATCGTTGCCGCGACGGAGGAGAACAGGACGAAGGCCGACAGGTCACGATCGCGCGTGAGCTCGTGCAGATGCCATGCGGCCGTGGCCTTGGCGTCGAACACGCGCTGTAGTTGCGCGGGGGTCAGACCGGCCAGGGTGCCGTCATCGAGCACACCGGCCGCGTGCACCACGCCGGTCAGCGGATGATCGGCCGCGATCGAATCCAGCAAGGCGCAAAGCGCTGCTCGATCACTCACATCGCAGGAAGCCACACGAACCGCGGCACCGGCTTCCGAGAGCTCCGCCGCCAGTTCCGTAGCGCCGTCGGCGGTGTCGCCGCGCCGGGATACCAGCAGCAGACTGCGGACCCCATGTTCGGAGACCAGATGCCGGGCCACGAGAGCGCCCAGGCCGCCGGTGCCGCCGGTGATCAGTACGGTGCCGGTACCGAATGGCTTGTCCGGCGCGGCCTCATGCTCGATTCGCGCCTTGGCCAGTCTCGGCACGAGCAATGCCCCGTCACGCAGCGCGACCTGTGATTCGCCTGTCGTGATCACCGCGCCCACCAGCGTCGGGTGATCCATGGGCAGGGCAGCCGACAGGTCGGCGTCCAGGAGAACGAAGCGGCCCGGGTATTCGGATTGGGCGCTGCGCACCAGGCCCCAGACCGCTGCCGCGGCGAGATCCGGTGCCTCGCCCGGCAATCCGGCACCGTTGGCCGTCACCACGACAAGTCGAGTGTCGGCCAACCGGTCTTCCGCCAACCAGGCCTGGATCGTCGCCAAAAAGGTGTCGAGATGGGCACGAACGCCCGCCGGATCATCGGCATCGAGGTCCGGACGCCAGATCACGACATCCGGGACCGCCTCTGCCGCTGCGAGTTCCGCCGGAGTCGAAGCGAAGGTGTCGATTCCGGCGATCGGCGCCGAACCGAGGATGGCCATCCGACCCACACCGGGGACCGGTGCCATCGCCTGCGGCGTCCAATGGACCTCATAGAGGCCGGCGGCATCTCCCGCCAGCGTGGCGCGCATCTGTTTCACGTCGTAGGGCCGCATGACGACCGCGTCGACGGAGATCACGGGCCGTCCCGAAGCATCCACGGCCGCAACGGAGACCGTCTCGGAGCCGCTCGCCACGGCAATGACCCGCAGGGTGGTTGCCTTGACCAGCGGCTGATGTAGTCGCGCTCCGCCCCAGCGGAACAGCAATCGGCCGGTGTCGGTATCGCTGTCCTGCTCGTGCCAGACGAGGCCCGCCAATCCGGCGTGCATGACCAGGTCGAGCAGGGCGGGATGCAGGTCGAATCGCTCGGGCGCGGGGGCGGCCGCGGTGTCCAAGGTGAGCTCGGAGAAGACGGTGTCACCGCGCTGCCAGGCGGCGTCGACGCCGAGGAAGGCCGGTCCGTATTCGAGTCCGGAGCCCTTCGCGATCCGCTCGGGAATCCATGCGGGGTCGAGGGTTTCGGCGTCGGCCGGGGGCCATTCCTCGGCCCGCAGCCGGTCCAGCAGCGTGTCGTTGCCGTCCCAGGCCGGGGCCAGGACGCCGCTGGCATTGCGGACCCAGGCGCCCGCCTCAGCCGTCTTGCGGAAGTAGAAGCTGAACAGACGCCGTCCGGTTTCGTCGGGCTCCTGTACCGATACCTGGAGTTCGACCTCATCGTCCGCGGACGGCAGGATCGGCGCTTCGAGGGTCAGCTCCTCGACTACGCCGCAACCGATTCGGCCGCCCGCGACGAGCAGGAACTCGATGAGGGTCGCGCTCGGCAGCACCACGGTGCCGTAGGTCATGTGGTCGGCGACCCACGGGTCGGTCGGCAGCGAGAACCGGCCGGTGAAGACGAACTCGTCCTTACCGGCCACCGGCACCACGCCGGTCAGCAGGGGGTGACCGAGCGCGTCGCCCGTGGCTTCGGGGCGCGGCGGTAGCCAGAAGCGCTGGTGCTGGAAGGCGTACGTGGGCAAGGGAACTCGCACCGATGGGTGGCGGAGCAGCGGCGTCCAATCGACGCGCACCCCGGCCGTATGGGCCTGCGCCAGCATCGTCAGGAACTGCTGGGGCTCATCGTGATCCCGGCGCGCGGCCGCGGCCACCAGCGTCTGTGATTCGAGGTCCTGCGGCAGGGTCTGGCGAGTCATGGCCGCCAGCACCGCATCCGGCCCGACCTCCAGGAATCGGCGCACGCCCGAGGCGGCGAGCGTTTCGAGGCCCGGCGCGAATCGCACCGCGGCCCGAACCTGGCGGACCCAGTAGGCGGGTTCGAGTATTTCGTCTCCGGCGAGTTCGCCGGAAACGTTCGATACCACCGGGATGCTGAGCCGGTTGTACATCAAGTCCTGTGCGACAGCATCGAATTCGGCCAGCATCGGCTCCATCCGATGCGAGTGGAAGGCATGACTCACCCGCAGCCGCGAGGTCTTCCGGCCACGCTCGGCGAAGTGCGCCTCGAGCTCGGCGACCGCGTCCTCGTCACCCGAAATCACCAGGGCTTCAGAGGCGTTCACCGCGGCAACCGACACCCGGCCGGAATAGGCGGCCACCACCTCGAGCACATCGGTTCCCGAGGCTCCGATGGCAAGCATTGCGCCGCCCTCGGGCAAGGCGCCCATGAGCCGGCCGCGCGCCGCCACCAGACGGCAGGCATCCTCGAGTGACCAGAGGCCCGCGAGGTGAGCGGCCGTGACTTCGCCGATCGAATGACCGATCAGCACGTCCGGTGTGACGCCGAAGGATTCCAGCAGGCGGTAGAGCGCCACCTCGAAGGCGAACAGGGCCGGTTGGGTGAACTCGGTCCGATCCAGCACCGGGGCATCGGAATCTCCGCCGGTGAACATGAGCTGCCGAAGCGAGCAGTCCAACAGCGGATCGAACGTGTCGCACACCGCATCCAGGGCGTCGGCGAATACGGGGAACGCCTCGTACAACCCGGCGCCCATGCCGATCCGCTGCGCGCCTTGGCCGGTGAACAGGAAGGCCGTCGTCCCGGCACCGGTAGAGCCGGTGATGACGCCGGTGCCGGTGCCCGATTCGGCGAGACTCGCCAGCCGCTCGAGCAGCTCGTCGCGGTCGCGGCCGAGGATCACACCGCGCGTATCCAGCTGTGCCCGCGAGGTCGCCAGCGCGCCGGCCGCCTCCGCGAGGTCGATCTCGGGCCGGTCCGACAACCAGCTGTGCAGTCGGGCGGCCTGCGCGCGCAGGCCTGCTTCGCCCTTGCCCGACAGCAGCAATGGGGTGACCGGCACGGTGATATCCGCGCGCGGCTCGGTCGCCGCCACCGGTTCGGCCGGTGCTTCCTCGAGGATCACGTGCGCATTGGTGCCGCTGATCCCGAACGACGACACACCGGCGCGGCGCACTCGCTCGCCCGCGATCCACTCTTCGGGCTCGGTCAGCAGACGCACCGCGCCCGCGGACCAATCCACATGCGGCGTCGGCATTTCGGCGTGCAGCGTGCGCGGCAGTCGCTCGTGCCGCAGCGCCTGCACCATCTTGATCACGCCGGCGACACCGGCGGCGGCCACGGCGTGGCCGATATTCGATTTCAGGGACCCGATCCGCAAGGGCGACCGCTCACCGCGACCCTGACCGTAAGCGGCGATCAAGGCCTGGGCCTCGATCGGATCGCCCAGGGCGGTGCCGGTTCCGTGCGCCTCCACGGCATCCACGTCACCGGCGGTGATCCCCGCATTGGCGAGGGCCTGCGTGATCACCCGTTCCTGCGACGGGCCGTTCGGCGCGGTCAGGCCATTGCTCGCGCCGTCCTGGTTCACGGCGCTGCCACGCACGACGGCCAGAATGTTGTGGCCGAGCCGCTGCGCGTCCGAAAGCCGTTCGAGCACGAGCACACCCGAGCCCTCCGACCACGCCACACCGTCGGCGGCGGCCGAGAACGCCTTGCTACGACCGTCCGGTGACAGGCCGCGCTGGCGGGAGAAGTCCACGTACAGCGCCGGACTCGCCGCGACGGACACACCGCCGGCGAGGACCAGCGAGCTGTCACCCTGGCGCAGTGCCTGGCACGCCAGATGCAAGGCCACCAGCGAGGACGAGCACGCCGTATCCACCGTCACGGCGGGGCCTTCCAGGCCGAACACGTACGCGACGCGGCCGGAGATGACGCTGTGCGAGGTGCCGGTCAGCCGGAAGCCCTCCAGATCACCGGTCACCCGGCCGGAGTATCCCGACGAACAGGCGCCGGCGAAAACGCCGGTATCGCTGCCCCGCAAGGACATCGGGTCGATGCCCGCGTCTTCCAGGGCTTCCCAGGCGGTTTCGAGCAGCAGGCGCTGCTGCGGATCCATCGCCGACGCCTCGCGCGGGCTGATACCGAAGAAGCCCGGGTCGAAATCGCCCGCATTGCTGAGAAATCCGCCGTGACGGGTGTAGACCTTCCCCGGTTTATCCGGGTCCGGGTCGAAGAGCTTGTCCAGATCCCAGCCGCGGTCCGTCGGGAATTCGCTGATCGCGTCCCGGCCGGCGGCCACCAGGTCCCACAGGTCCGCGGCGGATTGCACACCGCCGGGGAATCGGGCGCTCATGCCGACGATGGCGATCGGTTCGTCCGATGAGGTGCGGCGCGAGACCCGCCGCTGCCCGCGGTCCGTTCCCGCGACCTGCGCGCGCAGCACCGCCGCGATCGCAGCGGCGGTCGGATGATCGAAGATGAGTGTATTCGGCAGCGGCACACCGGTGGCCCGCAGCAGCCGGTTCCGTAGTTCGACCCCGCTGACGGAGTCGAAGCCGAACTCGGTGAACGGCAGGTCGGGCTGAATCGAGCGGGCAGACTCGTGGCCCAAGATCGCGGCGGCATGCTCGCGGACGAGGTCGAGAACCACTGTGTCGCGCTGATATTCGGGGGTGATCAGCAGCTTGCGCGCCAACGGGGTGTCGTCCCATGCGCCGGGCCCGGAGACCTGATCGTCGGAGATCTGTTCCTCGGTTACAGCGACAATGTCGGTGGCACGGGCGAAGTCGGCGGCAGTGACGCCGGTCCAGAAGTTCTGGCGCTCGAAAGCGTATGGCGGCAGGTCGACCCGCGTGCCGCCTGCGACCAGCGCCCGCGGATCCACCTCGATACCGGCGCAATGCGCTTGCGCGAGCGAGGCCAGGAATCGGGCCGGGCCGCCGTCGCCACGGCGCAACGATCCGACCACGGCGATGTGCTCGGCCATGCCGGCCGCTTCGGCGGTGGCGCCGATGCCCATGGCAAGCACCGGATGCGGGCCCACCTCGACGAATCCGGTAATGCCGTCCGCGATCAGGGCCGCGACGGCTTCTGCGAAGCGCACGGGCTCGCGCAGGGAGCGATACCAGTACCGCGCGTCCAGGGTCGCGGTATCGGCGAAGTCGGCGGTCACGGTGGAGAAGAACGGAATCGGCGCCGAGCGCGGCCGCACCGGCGCCAGCTCGGTCAGCAGCCGATCACGCACCAGCTCGGTCACTTTCGAGTGTCCCGGCCAGGTGGCGGGCACCGGGCGCGCCCACACCCCGTCCGCGGCACAGGCGGCCACGAACTCCGTCAGCGCCGCGCTCTCACCGGACACCACCGTCTGCGCGGGGCTGTTGATCGCGGCCAGCGACAAACGATCTCCGAAGGGCGCCAGCCGTTCCCGCACGGCCTCGGCGGACAACCCGACCGCGGCCATACCGCCCTTGTCGGCGAGCACCTCCGCCCCGGCCCGGGACCGCAGCGCGATGATGCGAGCGCCGTCCGCCACGGACAGCGCTCCGATGGTCACGGCCGCGGCCACCTCGCCCTGCGAATGGCCGACGACGACACTCGGTTCCACGCCCTGCGCACGCCACAGCCGAGCCATCGACACCATGACCGCGAACAACACCGGCTGCACCACATCGACGCGATCCAGCGGCGGCGCGTCCGCCGCGCGGCGCAGCACCGCCGTCAGCGACCAGTCCAAGTAGGGCGCCAGCGCCGCTTCACATTCCGCGATCGACTCCGCGAACACCGCGCTCGAATCCAGCAATCCGAGCGCCATTCCCTCCCACTGGCCGCCCTGGCCGGGGAAGACGAACGCGATCCGCCGCTGCTCGGCCCGTGCGAGAGCCGGCTCGATCGCGACCGCGGGCCCGGCCGGATCGGCCAGCGCCGCCAGCCCGGCCAGCAGCTCCTCCCGATCCCGCCCGACAACAGCGCCCCGCCACTCCATCCGGGCCCGCGTCGCCAGCAGCGAGTACGCCACATCGGCCGGCTCCTGCTCCGGATGGCCGAGCAGCCACTCGCGCAGGCGCGCCGCCTGCGCGCGCACCCCGCTCTCGCTGCGCGCAGATACCACCCATGGCACCGCGGCGGCCGTGCCCGGGGCCTCACTATCCGCGGTGGGTGCGAGGGCGGGCGCCTCTTCCACGATCACGTGGGCGTTCGTTCCGCCCATGCCGAAGGACGACACGCCTGCTCGGCGCACGTCGGCCGGGGGCCAGTTCTCGGTGCCGGTCACCACCCGTAAGCCCAAGTCCGTGAGTGGGATTCGAGGGTTGGGTGTTTCGAAGTTGAGGCTGGCCACCAGTTCCCGGCGACTCAGGCCGAGGACGGTTTTGATGAGACCGGCAATGCCGGAGGCGCCTTCCAGGTGGCCGATATTCGTCTTGACCGAGCCGACGGCCAGCGGCGTATCCCGTTGCACACCGTAGGTTTCGCCGAGCGCGGCGGCCTCCACCGGATCGCCGGCGGGGGTTCCGGTGCCGTGCAATTCGACATACTGCACCGAGCTCGCTTCGACGCCCGCCGCGGTCAGCGCGGTGCGGATGGCCGCCGCCTGCGCGGCCGGGCTCGGGGCGCTCAGTACCCGGCGCTCGTTGCCGGTGTTGACCGCGCTGCCGCGGATCACGGCATGGATCCGGTCGCCGTCGGCGATGGCTTGGTCGAGGGGTTTCAGCACCACGATGCCGCCGCCCTCGCCGCGCACGAAGCCGTCGGCTCGCGCGTCGAAGGTGTAGCAACCGCCGAGTGCCGAACGCGCGCCGAACTGTTCGATCCGCTCGCTGCTGGTCGGTGACAGAATCAGGTTCAGGCCACCGGCCAGCGCGATGTCGCTCTCGCCGCTGCGCAGGCTCTCGCAGGCCAGGTGCACCGCGACCAGCGAGGAGGCCTGGGCGCTGTCGACCAGGATGCTCGGGCCGCTGAAGCCGAAGTAGTTCGAGACGCGGTTGGCGATGATGCCGCGGCCGACACCCCACAGCGAGTGCCGGCTGACGCCCGGGCCGCCCCGGGAGGCCAGGATCTCGGCGAAATCGCTTCCGGTGCAACCGAGGAACACGCCGCATTGCCGGGCCTCGCGCGCGGTGGCGGCCAGGCCCGCGTCCTCGAGCGCCTCCCAGCTCAATTCCAGTGCCAGCAGTTGCTGCGGATCGATGGCCCGCGCCTCATTGGGCGAGACGCCGAAGAAGCCGGCGTCGAACTGCCCTGCGGTGTCGACGAATCCGGCCTGTTCGGTAATGCCGGTCCGTCCGGCGGGAGCGTTGCCGATCTCGGCGCGCCCCGCCCTGAGTAACTGCCAGAAACCGTCGAGATCGTCCGCGCCCGGCATTCTGCAGGACATGCCGACAATGGCGACGGAGAAAGCCGATCCGGTCACCTCTGAAATTCCCTCCACCTGGCACGAATGTCGTGCCCCCACCCGCCCCTAACTGACTCAGACAATTCTTGCTTCGGCACAAAGGATTTCGACGCGCCGCCGAGGCTCAACGATGAACTAGTGGTGTGAGAAGCGTCTTTACGAAGCCGGCCCCGGGCCCGAGGAGATGGTTCGGGCCAGGCCAAACTGAACCCCGCTGTACCACAGGGTCAGTAGAGCAATTGATCAGCAACCAGTGCTGAGGATTGCGACGCTACGTAGCGTTGCCAGCAGATCGAGGCATGTGCGCGAGGGTCTTTCGAACAGCAGGATTCATCGTACTGAACAGTAGTTTGGACAAACTTCGCCTGTCAATCGTTAAAGCGCCCCTGTAAGCGAGGGCACGACAACAGCGGCAATCGAGGACTCACACCGTGGCGGAGAAACCGGCAATTCGCCCCGCCGAGCGCTATGTTCCCAAGTCACACAACCGATTTCGAGATCATGTCGGACCCGTTTCGAGCGCATATCAGTGCGCCTCGCTATCAGAGGCCGGGCGATCTGATCAGTACGGCCCGGAACAGGCTCTGCGGCCGGTAATCTCGTTACAATGGGGCAACGCGCACTGTTGACGCTGGCATGTATCGCTCTGGCCGCCTGGTGCGCGGTCATCACGCCCGGTCGCGCCGGCGCGGACCCGGGCCTACCGCCGATGGCTGGTAATTTCCTGTGGGGCGTATCCAGCTCCGGATTTCAGAGCGAAGGCTCTGCGCCCGACAGCAATTGGAGCCGCTACGCCGGCTCCGGCCGCGCCGAGGACTACCGCAATTCGGTCGACTTCCTCCATCGCTACGGCGAGGACATCCAGCACGCCGCCGACCTCGGCGCCGGCGTCTACCGGGTCAGCGTCGAATGGGCTCGGGTGCAGCCGAGTCCGGGCAATTGGGACTTCTCCTTCTATGACGCCATGATCGGCAGGATTCGCGCCGCCGGACTCACCCCGATGATCACCCTGGACCACTGGGTGTTCCCGGGCTGGGAGGTCGACCGCGGCGGCTGGCGCAATCCGGGCATGGTCGACGACTGGCTGACCGACGCCCGCGCGGTGGTCGATCGCTACGCGCACTTCAACCCGATGTGGGTCACCTTCAACGAGCCCACCGCCTATGTGGGACAAGAACAGCTGATCGGCGACCTCGGCGCGGTCGACGCACCCGCCATGCTCGACCGGATGGTCACCGCACACCGCGCGATCTACGACTACATCCACAATCAGCAGCCCGGCGCGATGGTCACCAGCAATATCGCCTACTCCGCCATCGGCGCGGCGCAGGCCGACGCCTCCTTCGTCGACCGGGTGGCCGACAAGCTCGACTACATCGGAATCGACTACTACTACGGCGGATCACTGACCAAGCCACCGAACCTGATCGCGCAGCTGACCAACACTTCGTCGCCGCTCATCGTGGAACCCGACGGCATCTACTACGTCCTGCGCCGATACGCGCAGAAGTTCCCGAACCGGCCGCTCTACGTGGTCGAGAACGGCATGCCGACCTACAACGGCTCCCCCACCACCGACGGCATCACCCGCGCGGACGACCTGCGCGACACCGTCTATTGGGTCCAGCGCGCGAAGGCCGACGGCATGAATGTCATCGGCTACAACTACTGGAGCATCACCGACAACTACGAATGGGGCAGCTACGCACCACGTTTCGGCCTCTACACGGTGGACGTCACCACGGACCCGTCCCTCACCCGTCGGCCGACCGAGGCGGTCGGCGCCTACCACGACATCATCGCCGGCGGCGGCGTCCCCGCGAACTACGCCCCCACCCGCGCACCGGCCCTCTGCTCCATCCAGGACCTGCCCTCCAGCTGCATCAACCCGGTGCACTGACCAATAGTCCCGGCATCAGGGCAGATACAGCGGGTCCGACTCCGGGTGCGGGCTGCTTGCCGCGGGCCGTGCGCCGCATCCGATAGCGGACCTGGGCCATGGCCGCGCTGGAGGCGAGCAACTTGTCCTTCCAGGTAACGGGTTTGATCGTGCGATCGCCTTCGTCACCATCGCGCCAGCGTTGAGGCAAGTCCGGGGTTACCGACAGGGCGGTGGCCATGCCGACGAGCGCCACATTGCCGGCGAGCACACGCTCGGCCGTCGCGCGCCGCCGCTTCCGCGCGCTGCGCGGTGGTGGCGAACCGAGTGATAGTGGCCTTGACCTGATCCACGGTCACGGCGACCGGGCCGAACTCTCCCTGCGCGCGAGCCGGCCGAGCACTCGGTCGCCGCACACCCCGCACCACGGACGCCCGATGATCTGGCCGCCATCGCGACCGCCTACGTGAACTTCGCGGCGTCGATCCGAGGAATACGGCTGCGGCCCTTCGTTTCACACGAAATTACGGATCGCGCACGATCCATTTGTTGGATGAACAACCAGTCGCGTTCAGCCGACCCGTTCAACATTTCCGGGATTGACATATATCCGGCCGGAAAGCCTTGACGGATACGCGCCCGAGCTCTACCTTTCCGAAGACCGGAATGCCGATTCCGTATTCCGGAATCTCATTCACGATAGGTTTAGCGGGTCTCTGCATGAGTTTCGACTTCTCGACCGTCAGCGCGGGCGCTACCGCCTGGATGCTGATCGCGTCCGCACTCGTCCTCTTCATGACGCCGGGCCTGGCGTTCTTCTACGGCGGCATGGTCCGCGCCAAACACGTGCTCGCCATGCTCATGCAGAACTTCATGTGTATGGCGCTGGTCTCGGTCACCTGGGTGACCGTCGGCTACACCCTCGCGTTCGGTAAGGGCAACGGCTTCTGGGGCGACTTCCACTTCGCCTTCCTGTCCCATATGAACCAGGTCGTGCCCGGCTTCACCGGTACCGCGGCCATGGTCATCGCACCGATGGTGTTCGTCATCTTCCAGATGATGTTCGCCATCATCACGCCCGCGCTGTTCCTGGGATCCACCGCGGACCGCTGGAAATTCAGCTCGTTCGTGCCGTTCATCGTGCTGTGGTCGATCCTGGTCTACAGCCCCTCCGCGCACTGGATCTTCTCCCCCGTCGGCTGGCTCGCCAAGCGCGGCGCGGAGGACTTCGCCGGCGGTATCGTCATCCACGCCTCGGCCGGCACAGCCGCCCTGGTTCTCGCCGTCATGCTCGGCAAGCGCAAGAACTGGCGTGAAGCCGCCCGCCCGCACAACCTTCCGATGATGCTGATCGGCGCCGGCGTGCTGTGGTTCGGCTGGTTCGGTTTCAACGCCGGCTCTGCCCTCGACGCCAACTCCGTTGCCATCCAGGCGTTCGTCAACACCAACACCGCCGCCGCCATCGGCATGCTCGCCTGGCTGAGCGTCGAGCGGCTCCGCCACGGCAAGGCAAGCACCCTGGGCGCCGCGGCCGGCGCCGTCGCGGGTCTCGCCGCCGTCACCCCGGCCGCCGGTTACGTGAACGTGCTCGGCGCGCTCGCCATCGGCCTGGTCTCCGGCATCGTCTGCTGCTTCGCGGTCGAGCTCAAAGGCAAACTCGGCTATGACGATTCGCTCGATGTCGTCGGCGTCCACCTGGCCGGTGGTGTGGTCGGCGCCCTGCTGCTGGGCCTGTTCGGCAACAAGGCCATCAACCCCGCGGGCGCCGACGGCCTCTTCTACGGCGGCGGCCTGAGCCTGCTCGGCAACCAGGCCCTCGCCCTGATCGCCGTAATGGCCTGGGCGGCAATCGTCACCGTTGCCCTGATGCTGGTCCTGAAGAAGATCACCGGCAACCGGGTCTCCGAGGAAGACGAAGAACTCGGCCTCGACCAGGCCCTGCACGGCGAGTCCGCCTACGAATTCGGCGATCCGGACCAGGAACTCGCGGCCCTGCTCGCCGGCCAGGAACCCGACAAGTCAGCGGATACCGCGAAGATGGTCGCGGCAACCGCCAAGATCGTGGCCGACACCGCCAAGATGGTCGCGGAGGCCGCGAAAGCATCGGAGACCGCCAAACACTGACGCTCTCGTCGCAAAACGACGGTCTCATCGCGAAAGGATGGCTCCCCTCAACCGGGAGCCACCCTTTCGCGATGCCATACCCCGGTTTCAGACGGTGGTGAGGGTTCGGTCGAGGAGGGGAAGCAGGCGGTCCCAATGGCGTTGCAGTGCATCGGGATTGAAGGCTTCGGTATCGGACATGGTGTAGCCGTGGATGGTGCCGGGGTAGATCTCGGTGGTGTAGTCGACGCCTGCGGTATCGAAGGCCCGGTTGAGTTTGTCGATGGTCTCGGCGCTCATATCGCCTACCGCGAGGCCGAGGTGGACTTGGGCGGTGAGCCGGGAGAGTAGGTGGTGCGGGCTGTCGGGGGCGTCGGTGACCAGGAAGCCGGGGTGGAATCCGGCCAGGGCGGAGACCCGGCCGGGGTGGGCTGTCGCGGTGCGCATAGCCAGCGCGGCGCCGAGGCAGTAGCCGATGACGCCGACCGGCCCGGTGGCGACTTCCGGCTGGACGGTGAGAAATTCGAGATAGGCATCCGCGTCGCGCAGGACACGTTCGGTGGTGTGGGCCTGGATCAGCGGCCACAGCTCGGCGATGACCGTGGGTCGGAGCTCTTCGCTGATGTAGCCGGGCAGGGTGATCACCGGTGCGGGTGCGTGCCGGTAGTAGAGATTGGGGACAAGCACGTAATACCCGTGCTCGGCCAATTCACGGGCCCTGTCCTTCAATTCGGGGCGCAGGCCGAATGCGTCACTGTAAAGCAGCACTCCCGGGTGCCGGTCACCGTGGTCTGGGAAGGCGGCGAAAGCATCGGCGTGGCCGTCGACGGTGGGAATGCGCAGAGTCTTGATGGTCATTGATTCTCCTGTGGTGGTTTGTGTTTCGAGCCGATGTCAGTGCGCGGCCGGGGCGGGGTAACGATGCGCCGCGGCCTGGGGGCGAGGCAGGGCGTAGCTGATCGTGAAGGCGGCAGCGATCAGTCCGACGCTGACCCAGAGCGTCTGTTCGAAGGCATGGCCGTATGCGGCCGGGCGATCGGTATCGGCGCCGCGGTGGAGTCCGCCGAAGAAGAGGGTGCCGATTGCGGCGACACCGATGCAGGCGCCGAGTTGGCTGACCGTATTGAAAAGGCCGGAGCCCGTACCGATCTGCGCGGGTGCCAGGCCGGCGAGGGTGAGCTGGGCGATCGGGGCGACCACCAGGCCCATGCCGGCGGCGCCGACCAGGATGCCGGGCAGCAGATCCAGTGTGCCCGTGTGACTGTGCGCATGTGCGGCGACGGTGGCCAGCAGCGCGAGGCCGATGGCGGTCGTGACGAGTCCGAGTTGGACTGTGCGCCTGCCGATCCGGGGCAGTAGCACGGTGGCGGACAGTCCCGCGAACACGGTGACGGTGATCGACCAGGCCAGCATGGTCGATCCGGCATGCAGCGGGCTCATGCCCAGTCCGCGCTGCAGGAACTGCATGACGGTGAGAAAGAACCCCATGATCGGCACCAGGAACAACAACTGGACCGCGAGCCCGCCCGCCAGCGAGCGCTGCGCCAGGACAGACACGTCGATGAGCGGCCGGGCTCCGAGCGATGCGATACGCCGCTGCCGGACATAGAACAGGGCAAGCACTGCGAGCCCGGCCGCGATGACCAGGTATGCCCAGGACGGCCGGCCGGTGCCCGCCGACGCGGTGATGAGCGGGTAAATCACCAGTGCCAGACCGGAACCCGCGAGCAGCACGGACATCGGATCCACCCGTTGATCGAGGTCACGGTGCCCATCGGGCAGCAGTCGAGCCGCGGCGATCGCGGCGAACACCCCGACCGGAACATTCACCCAGAAGACCAGTCGCCAGCCCTGCCCGGCGAGATTCCAATCGAGCAGCACCGGTCCGAGGATCGGGCCGAGAGTGGCGGCGATTCCCGACAACGCCGAGAACGCGGCCATCGCGGGCCCGCGCTCCGCTGCGCGATACAGCAATTGAATCTGTGAAAGCACCTGCGGAATCATGGCCGCGGCGAACAATCCTTGCCCGATTCGCGCCGCGATGAGCATTCCGGGGCCGATCGACAGCGAGCACAGCGCCGACGCGGCGGTGAATCCGGCGACGCCGATGATGAACACGCGTTTGTGTCCCCACCGATCGCCGAGGCGGGCGCCCGCGATCAGACCGGCGGTGAGCGCGATCGTGCGGGTGGTTCCGGTGATTCGTTGTGGCATCAACATCCTTCTCTGAATTGCGCCGCACACTAGGTGCGCGGCACAATGAGTGTGTCACACACATAGTGTGCGACGCGATCGTTGTGCCACACACTTATTTCCGGTAGGTTCGCGGGCGTTCACAAACGACAGGGAGGCCAAGGTGAGTCACAGTTCGCGGCGGGAAACCGAAGATCGAGTGCTGGCCGCATTGCCGGGCTGGGTCAATGCGCTCGCGCAACTCAATCGGCTGATCGCCGACCGGATGGGTGTGGTGCCGAGCGATCTGGACTGTCTGCACGTGCTGAACCAGCACGGTCCCGCCACCGCCGCCGAACTCGCGCGCCGCGTCGGCCTCACCCCGGGATCGGTGTCGCGCATGATCGATCGGCTCGACGCCGCCGGCTGCATCACCCGCGTCAACGATCCCGGAGACAGGCGTCGCGTATTGATCGAACCAACCCCGGAAAGCCTGACGCGCATTGCGGACTACTTCGAAGGGCTGGCCGCCCGCACTCACGAGGACCTCGAGGTGTTCGGTACCGAAGAACTCGACCCACTGCTGCAATTCATCGAACGCTCGGAACGCAGCACCCTCGACGAACTCGCCCACCTGCGCGACAACCCACAGACCAACCCCGGGAAAGGCGGGCAATGACCGACCTCCGCACCCATCGATTCACCGCTCGCGATGGACATGAGCTGGCCTACCGCGAGATCGGCGAGGGCCGCCCACTGGTGTTGTTGCACGGCTTCACCGCCGACTCGACGCAATGGCTCGACCACGGACGCGCCTACGCCCTGGCCGAATCCGGGCACCGCGTCATCCTTCCGGACCTGCGCGGCCACGGCGAGAGCACCCGATCGCACGACCCGGCCGCCTACCCACCCGACATCCTGGCCGAAGACGGCCTCGCGCTGATCGATCGGCTCGAAGTCGACGACTACGACCTAGGCGGCTACTCCCTCGGCGCCCGAACGGTATTGCGGATGTTGGTCCGCGGCGCCCGCCCGGCCCGCGCGGTCATCGCCGGGCAAGGACTCGATGCGATCACCAGCGCCGCAACCAACGGCACCAATCGTCGCGTCCTGACCGCCCTCGCCGGCGGCGCGCCCATCGCACCCGGATCACCGGATGCGCAAGTCGCGCACTGGATCACCCATCTCGGCGGCGACCCGCAGGCACTGCTCCACGTCCTGGACTCGCTCGTGGCAACACCGCGCACAGCACTGCACCGGATCCACACCCCCACCCTCGTCGCCGCCGGTGATCAGGACCACGACCACGCCTCCGCCGACGAACTCGCCGCCGCCCTGCCGATAGCGCAATTCACCCGCGTGCCGGGAAACCACTGGACCGCACTGACCAGCCTCGAACTCGCGACCCTGATCGGCGCCTTTCTCGCAGACCGGCGACGAGACCATTCGCTCACCGAGTGATGGAAAGTCCTGGGCAACAGCCCGTTTCAGCCGATCCGGATTCGAGGACGCCTTGACACCACACCATTTTCCGAGGGCACTGCGGTGACGAGGGCCGCGACTCGACGGAGGACATCGATCTGGGCGGCGTTGTAAAGGTCGGCCATGGCATCGGTAAAGGTCTGCAGCGCGAAGTCGGCGCCGTGCGGAGCGTCGGCGGTGATGTCCCGGAGCGCGGGGTGAGCCGAGTGCAGGCGGCGGATGTGGGGGGCGAGACGCTCGGCGAGGTCCCTTCGAGTGCGTTCGCCGGCATCGGCGGGGAGGCGGTCGAGTTCGGCGTTCACGGGCGGGACGGCGTAGGTGCGCACCATCTCGGTACAGGCCTCGAGGACCGCCGGGCCGAGGACTCGGGTTGCCACCAAGGCGAGGGCGCGTTCGGTGTCGGACAATCCGGCCTGTTCGGCGACGGCGACGAGGTCGGCCGGGAGCTCTGCCGGGGTGGGGCGGAGCAGCGTGCGGGCCAGCTCGACGCGATTCCGCTGCAGGCGGTCGATGGTTGCCGCGAGCTCCGCGTCGAGGGCGCGCAGCGCGTGTTCGGAATGCTCTGCGGCGTCACCCAATTCGGCGATACTCGTCAGGGAGAATCCGAGATCGGCGAGACGCTTGATCCGCAGCAGCCGTACGAGATGCGCTACGCCGTAAAGCTTATAGCCGTTATCCGCGCGTTCAGGCTCGGCCAGCAGGCCGATATCGTGATAGTGCCGCACCGCGCGGACGCTGGTGCCGGCCAATTGAGCGAGCTGCCTGGTACTCCACGCCACGACCGTCCTCCTCAGGAACCGGGGTTGAAACCTTGCCGCTGTAGCAGCCAGTCAACCCCGGCCGCCGTCACGGACCGGTCAGTCCCGGGTCAGAAATCCGTCACAGACCCGGTGGCCGAATCCCGGACTAGATGATGCCGGTGCGCAGCGCGTACGCGACGGCGTGCGTGCGGTTACGCAGGTCCAGACGGAACACCACGGCGTGAATGATGTTCTTCACGGTGCGTTCGGAGTAGCTGAGCTGCGAGGCCATCTCGCGCGTCCCCAGCCCGTCCGAAAGTAGTTGCAGGACATCCACTTCCCGAGTTTCCAGCTCGGTGCCGATCCCGTTCGGCGACGCCGACAGCCCGCCACCCGAGCGGACCCGGCCCAGCAGGTACATCTGCACGCTCTCCGGAAGATCGACGCGGCCCCCGGCCGCCGCACAGATCGCCTCCACGATCCGGTTGAAGCTGCTCTCACGCCGGTGGAGCAGCGCGGTCAGGCCCATGACGATCATCCGGGCGACCTGCTCTTCCGAAAACTGATCCGCGACCACCACCAATTTCGGTGCCACGCCCTGTGATTGGGATCTGGCACTCTCCATGAGGGCGAGGACAGGGACCGTGATCGCCCCCGTCACCACGAGCAGAACATCTGCGCGACAACCGAATTCCCAGGACTGAACGTCGAGCTCTCGATGCGAGGACAGGCGCGCCAGCGCGCCTTCCCGGGTCAGCGGGTCAGGGCACAGCAAGGCGACAGCGATCATTCCCATGGATTCCCTCGAACGGCTACTGCGACGACATTCGTTGAAGCAAACGCATATTCGACAGCTGGAGTCCATTTCGTCCGTGCTGTCCGGAACGTAGTCTGCGGTATGCCGCAACGGCACGGTCAAGAGCCGTACGGAAACTCCACGGCGCGACGACCTTCCGCCGAGGGGCCGGAGACCCGCGGCGCGGATCGCGACGGCAGCGCCCCGAGCCAGCGGCGGACCTCTCGCGGTGAGGTCAGCCGCACCACCCGGACGTGCGGGTGATCCGCTATGCGCGTGACTGTTTCGTTCCGGCGGACACCGTGCTGGGTCCAGGCCCACCGCACCGGATGCGTCGGATCACAGACCAATTGCCGCCACGTCTCCCGGTTTCCGCTCCACAACGCCCGCCGGGTGATGATTCGGATCAGGGAGCGCCGCACCACCCGGGTGATGACAATATGACGCGGCAGATCCAGCCACAGGATGGTGTCGGCGCGTTCCCAGAGCAGATCGCCGAGGAAGCGGTGGTACTGGTCGTCACAGATCCACACCGGCTCCCCGGCGAACGCGTGCACCTCGTCCTCGAAGGAGTCGCGTTTGGTCCAGCCCGGACCGTGGTGCAGTGCGTCGAGTTCGTGATACGGGATGGCCAGCCGGGCGGAAACCGCGGCCGCGAGAGTGGATTTGCCGGAACCGGAGATTCCGCCGACCAGGATTCTGTACACGTTCGATCACTTCCGACGAGGGCTGCCGAGCGGACGGTTCACAGCAGGAGATCGGGTTCGCCGTGCACGATCTCCTCCCACAGATTCAGGAACAGCGTGGAACCGTCGCCGCGCGCCTGATCGTGATTGGCGCGGGCCACCTCCGGAGAGATGACCTGCAGGGTGCCCGCGGCGGCCGCCGCCAGCTGGGTCTGCGCCGCCCGTTCCGCGATGATGAACAGCGCCGCCGCCTCGTCCACACTACGGCCGGTGGTCAGCAGGCCGTGATTGGCCAGCACCGCCACCCGATTCTTGCCCAGGTGCTCGGCGATCCGGCGGCCCTCCTCGTCCCCGCGGATCAGGCCGTGGAACGGGATCACCGTATTGTCCTCGAAGAACATGCAGGAATCCTGGGTGATCGGCAGCAGCGGCTGCGCGATCGCCGCCAGGGCTTTCCCATAGATCGAATGCGTATGCGCCGCGGACACCATATCGGGGCGGGCCGCGAGAATGTGCGAATGGATGGTGAAAGCCGCTGTGCTGACCCGTCCTTCACCGTGCACGACGTGGCCGCTGGGACCCACCAGAATGAGATCGGAGACCCGCAGCCGGCCGAAGGCGCGCCCGAGCGGATTGAGCCAGAAGTGGTCGGGCAGTTCGGGATCGCGGGCACTGATATGCCCGGCCAGCTGCTCCTCGTACCCCAGCTTGGCGAAGATTCGCAGCGCGCCGACCAACCGCTCCTGCCGCCAGCGCCGGTCCTGTTCGACGGTCAGCGTAGTGGGTTTGGTGGGCAGTTCGGGACGCTGACGGGCGCGCAGTCCGGCGACGAACGCGGACGGCTGACGAGCGCTCGACCCGTCGATCGTGGACGTCATGAATGGCCTCCTCGAAGAATGAAGGAAGATGCCCGGAAATACCGGGACTTCGACTCATCATAATGGCCCGGGTGAGTGCCGGTCCTGCCCGAAAGGGCATGGTACACAGCCGATTTCTGCCTTTTCGGGAGAATTGCTTTCGCACCGGACCCGACCGGATATATCGTTCCGTCGCGACCCCGGAACGAGAAATGAGAATGGGGTGAGGAATTCATGTCCGTAGTCAAGGTATTGCGGCACCGCGGTGTCGCCGAGGGTTTGGTCGTGCCGCGCGATATCGCCGAATCGGTGGATATCGTGGAGATTCCCGAGTACGGCGCGTTGCCCGCCGGCCTGCGCGCGGACGCCTTGTTCACCGGCGCCTGGCGCGGAGCGATGCCCAATCTCTACGAGACCGTGCGGCACTGCGGTGTCCGCTGGGTACACCTCTACGGCACCGGGGTCGACGAGCTCGACCTCGCCCGACTGTGCGCCGACGGCCGGGTCGTCACCAATTCCGCAGGCGCCGCCGCGATTCCGATCGCCGAATGGGTGATGGCCACCCTGCTGGCCTTCGAGAAGCGGCTGCCGGAGACCTGGCTCGACGAGGCACCGGAGTCCTGGCATCGGCGCCGGCCCATCGGCACGCTGCACGGGCGCAGGATCGCGGTGCTGGGGCTCGGCGCGATCGGTACCGCGCTCGCCGCCCGCGCCGTGGCCTTCGGCGCCTCGGTGCGCGGCCTGCGCCGGACCGCGGGCCCCGCACCGCTCCCGGGGGTCGAGACGGTGTCGAGCCTGACCGAATTGCTCTCCGGTGCAGAACATCTCGTGCTCACCGTGCCTCTCACCCCGGCCACCCGCCATATTCTCGATGCCGACGCGTTCCGGGCGATGAAGCCGGGCGTGCACGTGGTCAATGTCGCCCGGGGCGGGCTGATCGACCACGACGCATTGCGGACCGCGCTCGACGCCGGCGTGGTCGAGCGCGCCTCGCTCGACGTGAGCGATCCGGAACCGCCGCCACCCGGGCATTGGCTCTATACACATCCGCGAGTGCGGCTGACGCCGCATCTGTCCTATGCGTGGCCGGAATCGCGGCAGACCCATATCGCGATCTTTCTGGACAATCTGCGCGCATTCCTGCGCGACGGCGAACCGCAGCGGCGCGTCGACCCGACCGCCGGATATTGATCGAGCGGATCGCCGTGCGGCGATCCCTGGCCCGAAGGGGAACCCATGAGCTGGCCGTCCCACGTCGTCATGACGCCCGGAACCCGAACGGCGCTCGTCGAATTCACCGATACGTGGAGCATCCAGGAACTGGAGCAGCCCGACGTACAGCAGCGGGCGCTGACCGAGGCCCGGGCCGCGGTGCCCGGACTGGAGACGCTGCTGTCGGAGGCGATCGACGCGGTGCACCGGACCGGCGCGGTCATCGTGGGCGGCTTTCCGGGCGCCTCGGCGGCCCTGGTGGTCTTCGCGAGCGCGCTGGGCGAGGTGAACGCGGCCTTCAACGGCCCGGAACCGGGCACCCTGGTGCACGATCTGGTCGCGGTCGCCGATCGGCAGCGCCGCGCCGACCCGCCGCACAATGATTCGGTCTTCCTCGAGCGGCCGCACGCCTACATCGGATTGGTGTGTGTCCGGCCGAGTTCGAGCCGCGACGGCCTGACCATGCTCATCCGGGCCGGCGATCTGGAGGCCGCGCTGCTCGAGCGCGGGGTCGATGTGTCACTGCTGCGCGATCCCTGTTTCCCGTTCGCCGAGCCCGATCCGAAGGACCCCGAGGCGGGAGAGCCCGCGGTGCACCTGCGCCCACTGCTGAGCGGAACCGGGGCGAGCGCGACCGTATTGTGGCGGCCCACGCGGGTGCGCGCGGGCCTGGAGATGCGCCCGGACGCCCTGGACGCCGCACATCGGGCGGCGCTCGACGCCTTCGCGGCCGCGCTCGAGGATCCCGCGCTGGCCACGCTGACCATGCTGGACGAGGGCGACCTGCTGCTGCTCGACAATCGCGGTGTGCTGCACGGGCGTACGCCCATCGCGGCGGGTGGGCAGGACCGGCATCTCAAGCGCGTCAAGATCCATGCCTGACCCCACCTCGATCGCGCCGGTGATCCGGGCGCCTCGGATCGTCGGCGCCAACGATCCCGCTCTGCGTTTCCCCGGCGCGGTATCGGTCGAGCGATACCACGGCTGGGCGACGCCGTGGCGGGTCCCGTACCTGCAGCGCGATCTGTATCTGCCCGACCGCACGCCGGTGCGGGCCGCCTACGCCAACGGTGTGCGAATCGCCTTCCGGACCGATAGCGAGTGGCTGGCCTGCCGCTATCGCGCGCATCCGGCGCCGGAGATGGGTGAGCCCGCCGAACAGGCGCGCCTCGACATCTGTTGCGACGAACGACTCACGGCCACCGTCGATCTCGATGCCGACGCCGAAGTGCGCACGTTCCGGGCCGACCTGCCGCCCGGCATGAAGCGGGTCGAGTTGTGGCTGCCCTGCTACAACCGCTTCGACCTGCGCGCACTGGAGCTCGCTCCCGGTGCGCTGGCCGGCATCGACGCCGGCCCGCGCCGGCCGTGGGTGCACTACGGCAGTTCGATCTCCAACGGCCGCGGCGCCGCCTCGCCGAGCCGGGCCTGGCATGCGCTGCTGGCCCGCTCGGCGGGATCGGATTCGGTCTCGATCGGCCTGGGCGGGGTCTGTCATCTGCAGCCGATGTTCGCGCGGCTCATGCGTGACCTGCCGGCCACGCTGCTCACGGTCTGCGTCGGGATCAATGTCTGCAAGTACGGAACGCACAACTGGCGCAGCTACTCCGACGCGCTCATCGGATTCCTGCAGATCGTCCGGGAGGGCCATCCGCACACCCCGCTGGTGGTGATGTCGGCCATCCATTCGCCGCGCTGGGAGGAAGCACCCGGCCCGGCGGGGATGACGCTGCCGCAGTACCGCGAGCTGACCGACCGGGCGGTGGCCGCGTTGCGCGGGCACGGCGATCGGAACCTGCACTACATCGACGGGACGGAGGTGATCGGACCGGACGACGAGCATTTGATGCTCGAACCCGCCGGTATCCCCGCCCTGCATCTCGGCCCGCGCGGGCACTGGGTCTTCGCGAGCCGGTTCCGGCGGCGATTGGCGGCGCTCGGAGTGCTGCCCGCGCCCGCCGGACAGCGGCCGCTCGCCCTTTGACGCACTATCGATGTCCTTTCGGGCAGTGCCGCCCGAACCCGGTATTTCCGAAATTGTTGCGGGACTACCATTTTCGTATCGCCGAATCCGGCAATTCCCGTCACATTCGCTGTGAAAGACAACCAGATGCCCGTTCTCAAGAGCATTGCAGCCGACTTCCGGGTCTCCGAAGCCATGGCGATTGCCATTTCGGCGCCGGGACCGGACACCCACCATTACGTGAGATTGCACAAGTCCGGTTACACGACATTCGAGGCCATCGATATCGTGGCCGAATTCTTCGGTATCGAGCGCGGGGATATCGGTCACGCCGGCCTGAAGGACGAGGACGGCGTCACCGATCAGTTCCTCGCGATAGCCGCCCGCCTGGACGAGAGCCGCATCGAGGAATTCAACAAGGTGCACGGCCCGCAGTCGACGGCCGAATCGTGGATGCTGATCCAGGACTACGGTCACGCCGCGCACTCGCTGGAACCGGGTGACTTGGACGGCAACAGCTTCCGCATCGTGGCACGCGGTCTGGACGCCGCCCAGGCCGAGCGGCTGGGCGCACTGCGCGGCAGGCGGACCTTCTTCTTCGTCAACTACTACGACACCCAGCGGTTCGGTGTTCCCCACGGCCCCAAGCAGACTCATCTGCTGGGCCGGGCGCTGCTCGACAAGAACTATCCGCGAGCGTTCGATCTGCTGCGCGATTCCGGGTCGCCGGAGGCGCGGGCCTGCGCCGGCTTCACCGGTACGCCCGAAGAGTTCTTCGCCGCGCTCGACCCGCGCCGGATCGCGTTCTATCTCTCCTCGCACGCCTCGGGCGAATGGAATGCCAAGGTGCGCACGCTCGTTCGCGAGGTCTCCGGTGACGACGCGATCGAGGTGGACCGCGAAGGGATCCCTTACGTGTTCTGCCACAAACCGGAGACCGCGCTCGAGGTGCTCCGCCGCGGCGCCGCGCTGCGCTGCCGCAGCTATCGCTGGCGTGACGGAGAAATGACGTCCGGTGATTCCCCGCGTCCCCTCGCGGTCCAGACGCAGATCCGCATCAGCGATGTGCGCCCGGACGACACCGTGCCCGGAACCTGGCGCTGCACCATGGCGTTCTTCCTGCCCAGCGGCTGCTACGGCACGAGCGCGGTGACCCAGTTCTTCCTCCTGCTGCCGGAGCTGTCATGACCGCGGCGACCACGGGCGCCGCCCCGGCGGATGCCGCCGTCGCCGACACCCTGATCGTCCAGGGCGGCCGGCCGCTGCACGGTGAGGTGCGCGTCGCCGGATTCAAACACGCGCTGGTGACCGTGATCGGGGCGGCGCTCGTCGGCCGGGCGCCGATCGCGATCCGCAACTGCCCGGAGATCGAGGACACCCGAGTGCTCGCCGAGGTGCTGCGCCGGGCCGGCGGCCGCGTGACCCACGGAACCGGCACGCTGGACCTGGATCTGGGTGAGCTGCGCGATCTGCCGCTCGACCCGCTCCTGACCGCGCGCATTCACGGCACCGCCTATCTGCTGCCCGGCCTGCTGGCGCGGTTCGGCCGCGTCGAACTGCCGCCGACCGGTGGCTGCCGCATCGGTGATCGCCCCGCGGGCGGGCGGCCCGTCGAGCAGTATCTGCGGGTGCTGACCCGTTTCGGCGCACACGGCGAGATCTCCGCGGACGGCACGCTGTCGGTCACCGCGGACCGGCTCACCGGCTGCGAACTGGATCTGCGCGAGTTCATGGCCGATCCGGTATTGCTCTCCGGCCCACTGTATTCGGGCGCCACCAAGACCGCGATCCTGGCGGCGGCCGCGGCACAAGGTACTACGCGCCTGCACTATCCATACCCCAAACCGGATGTGACGGAACTCGTCCGGGTGTTGTCCCGGCTGGGCTGGACGATCACCCGGCCCGGCCCGGCCGAACTGGTCATCGAGGGCCGGCCGGATCGCGGCGAAACCCGGCCGGTGGAGCACACTTTGATCAGCGATCTCATCGAAGTGGTCACCTGGGCCACCGCCGCGGTCCTGACCGGCGGGTCGATCCGGCTGACCGGCTTGACCGGCGCGGCGCTGAGCACCGGCCTGGCCCCGGAGATCGCGGTCGCGCGGGACCTGGGCCTGTACTGGGAGCCCGACGGCGCCGATGCCGTGGTGATACGGCCCCACCAGCCGTCCCGCCCGGTGGACGTGACCGTCGCCTCGCACGGCATCTACAGCGACAGCCAGCCCTTCCTGATGCTGCTGGCCACGGCGGCTCCGGGCGTCTCACATATCCGGGAAACGGTGTGGCAGCAGCGGTTCGCCCATGCCGGCGAGCTGAACCGGCTGGGCACCCGCATCGAGGTCAGCGGCGCGATGGCCCGAATCACCGGGGACCACCCGCCGGTGCGCGGCGCGGACCGGCTCACCGCCACCGACCTGCGCGGCGCGGCGGCACTGCTGCTGGGCGCGCTCCGGGCCCGGGGCACGACCCGGATCACCGGAACCGGCCATCTGGTGCGCGGATACCGGGATCTGGTGGGCGATCTGCGCCGGCTCGGCGCCCGCATCGAAACCGGCGGACCCCTCCGCGAACCGAATGACCAACCGTGACAAGGACACTCATGCCCGATCCCCGATCGCCCCGCATCCTGGTCATCTGGCCGCCACAGGTGCTCAGCTACTTCAACGCCGGACACCATCTCGCGCTGTACCAGGTGACCGGTCATCTGCGAAACATGCTGCCGCACGCCGAGGTTCGCGTCCTCGACGCCACGGTGGAGCGCTGCACCTGGAAGGATATCGGCGACGATCTCTTCCAGCGGCAGTACGACGTCATCGCGATCATGAACGACTTCGACGGTGTCGACGGCATCCGCCGGTTCCTCGGCTACGCCCGCGCGCTGAGCCCCGCGAGCAAGGTGGTCACCTTCGGGCGGCTGAGCGGTATGAATCCGGGCTTCTTCCAGCGCTACGACCTGGACGCGATCGTGCACAACGGTGATTTCGAACCCGGCGTGTACGCCGCCACCGGCGCGTTCCTCGGTCTCGAGAGCGCGGACACCTCGACCCTCTATCTGCGCGGCGACGGCGGGTGGACGCCCCCGGCGCGCTCCGGTGACGTGCTGGACCCGCAGGATTGGGTGCTGCCCGATCCCGCGGAGATCCCGTATCACCGCTACGACGAGATGTACGGCAATGATGCCAACAAGTTCTGCGGCATACCCAAGCGCCGGGAACTCGTCGTACCGGCCGCTCGGGGTTGCCCGATCGGCTGCTCCTACTGCGAGGTCCACCCGATCTTCGGCAAGCGTGAGCGCCGGCTCTCCGTCGATCGCACCCTCGACTACATCGAACGATCCTTCGCCGCGGCGCCTTTCGAATACGTCGCCTTCTACGCACCGACCTTCACCCTGGACCGCAAATGGGTACGCGAACTGTGCGATCGGCTGATCGCGGGCGGTGCGCGGTACCCGTGGAAGTGCGCCACCACCATGCACCATCTCGATCGGGAACTGGTGGAGCGCATGGGCCGCTCCGGATGCGTGCGGATCAGCGTCGGCCTGGAGACCCTCGAACCGGCCGGGCACGATGCGCTGCCGCGGGCCAAGCATCGCACCGACGCCGATCTGGACCGGCTGTCGCAGTGGTGCGCGGAGGCGGGTGTCGAGCTCAATTGCTTTGTCATCGTGGGACTTCCGGGCACCAGCGTGGACGGCGCGCGGCACACCATCGCGACCGTCCATCGCCTGCACGGGCGGGCGCGACCGACGGTCTACTGCCCCACCGAGCGCATGACGCCCGAGATGACCGAGGCCGAGATGGGCAGCTACAACCGGCAATTGTTCGTCGCGGATTCGCACGGGTTCACGCCGGAGGAACTGCACGCCGCCTATGAGCTGGTCTTCGGCCACCAGCCGGATCAGACGACCGTGTTCCAGCACATTCCGACACACGAGTCCGCCCGCACCAGCGCATAGAAGGTTTCCCGTGACAGAGATCGCCATCGAATCACCCTTCACCGCTGCCGGATTCGGCGGCGCGTACCGCAGCACCCGGTCCCGGCGGCCCGGTGAGGTCAATCTGAAGAGCTGCGGACTGCTGCATCCCAGCGCCGCCGAATTCCATGCCGCGACGCTGCGCCGGATCGACCCGATCGAGATACTCACCTATCCGGTCCTGGCCGAGACCTACGCGCTGGTCGCCCGGCAGCTCGGGGTGGACGCCGACCTGCTGGTGCTCACCCCGGGCAGCGATCCCGGCCTGGGCCTGCTGTTGCGGGCCTTCCCGCGGGCGGAGCGGATCGTGTTGCACACCCCGAACTTCGGCGGCTGGTCGAAGTTCGCGCGCATCGCCGGGCGGACCCTCGATCAGGTGCTGCCCGCCGAGAGCGGCGAGTTCCGGCTCGCCGATCTGACCGAGCGAATGCGGCAGGGCGCACCGGCTTTCGTCGTCGTCACCCAGCCGCACAGCTATACCGGTCAGGTCCACGCCGCGGCCGAGCTCGAGGAGCTGGCCGAGGAGGTCGGCCGCCACGGCAGTCTGCTGGTGCTGGACACCGCCTACCTCGCCTTCACCGAGGGCGGTGAGGAGCTGGTACGCGGGGTGGTCGGCCGGCCGCATGTGGTGCGCGTCAACAGCTTCTCCAAGAGTCACGGTCTGTCGGGCGCCCGGATCGCGGCGCTCGCACTGCATCCCGAACGCGCCGGGCACGTGTTCGATCTGGATCCGGAGGCGCCGGTCTCCGGCGTCGCACTGGCGCTGCTGCGCGCGGCTCTCGCCGAACCCGAGCTGTTCGCCACCATCCAGGCCGACGTCCGCCGGCTGCGCGGAGTCTTCGCGACACTCATCGAGGATTCGATGCCGGGGTGGCGGGCACGGCCCAGCGGGGGCAACTTCGTCGCCTTCGACGTGCCCGAACCCGCCACGGCCGCAGGCGCTTACGAGTATCTGAACGAGCACGCGATCATCACGCGGGATCTGTCGGGGCTGCCGGGCATGCCGGCCGCGGTCCGGATCGCCATCGGCGACGAGCCCACCGTCCACCGGGTGGCCGACCTGTTGACGACATGGCGGCGGGGCCGGTCGCTGTGACGGCGCTCCACGACTCGCATGTACTCCCCCGCACGCGCATGCTCCGCGTGCCGGGCCTGCCGAATGTGCGCGACGCGGGTGGGCTGCGCGGGCCGGGGACGTGCCGGGTGCGTTCGCGAATCTTGTTGCGCGGTCCAGCGCCCGGGCCCCGGACCGCGGCGGGGCTGTCCCGGCTGGGCGTGCGGACCGTGGTGGATCTGCGCCATCCGAACGAACGGCACGGCACCGATTTCCCGGTGGATCCCGGTGTGCGAGTACTGCGCCGACCGTTGAGCGCCGATATGACCGGAATTCGCGGGGTGCGCCGCCCACAGCCCGCCGCCTACCTGGCGCATTACCGGCTGCTGCTGCCGCAGGCCGCGCCGGTGGCCGTGGAGATCATCGGCCTGCTCGCCGGTCCGTCGGCCGCGCCCGTGTACGTCTGTTGTGCCTTCGGCAAGGACCGGACCGGGGTGGTGTGCGCACTGGTGCTGCGGGCGCTGCGGGTCCGGCTCGCGGAGGTCGCCGGTGACTACGCGCTGACCGCACGCGCCTATCGCATGTATCGGCCGGAAGAGCCGCTGCCCGAATGGGCCTCGGCCTATGCGCCGGGCGATCTCGCGGCCCGGACCGCGACCTCCGGCCACACGATGCGCCTGCTGCTGACCGGCATCGAACAGGACCATCACGACCTGCCCTCCTATCTGGAGCCGTTCGGGCTGCACCGTCCGAGCTGGCGGGATGCGATCCGCCGGAGCTACCGGCGCGAGAAGGGATGACCCATGCCCGTGCTCGATCTGACCGCGATCGAAAAGGCCGAGCTGCACGATGATCCGTATCGGCACGCCGTACTGGCACGGTCCTTCACCAGCGCCGAATTCGCCGGCGCCCTGCGGGCCGAGTTCGCCGAGGACGGATTCGTCCGCAACGAACGCCGGGACACGACTCCGGGCGGCAAACGCTATCTGATGTTCAACCGGCAGGTGGTCGAGGACGGCGTCCCCTTGCCGGACAATGTCGCCACCCTGTCGCCGATCTGGCGGGAGCTGATCGGTGAACTGCTCGGCGCCGGTTACCGCGCTGCCCTGGCCGAGCTGACCGGCGCGGAGCTGGACGACTGTGTGGTCGAGGCCCGCCTGGACCGTTACGGCGAAGGATGCTGGATCGAGCCGCATACCGACCGCGCGGACAAGGTCGTCACCCAGCTGTTCTATTTCAACGAGCCCTGGCGCGACGAATGGAACGGGGAGTTCCGGGTGCTGCGCGGCCCGCAGCTCGACGACTACGCCCGGCGGGTCCCGCCGCGGCTGGGCACCTCGGTGATCATGCGCCGCTCCGAGCATTCCTGGCACGGCGTGCCACCCATCACGGAGGGCAGTGGGCAGCAACGGCTTTCGCTGCTCGTGCACTTCGTCCGGAAATCCGATTGAGCACTTCGAGGGAGTAGACGTGACCATCCTGAACACCGAAACCCAACCGGCCGCGGCCGATACGGCCGCGCTGGTCGAGGTGCTGCGCGGCTTCGGCCCCGCCCGGATACCGGATCTGCTGCGGCGCTGCCAGCTCGGCGACCGGGACCTGCTACCGGTGCTCGGCGCCGCCCTGCGCAGCGGGCGCATCCAGCGCGCCGGCGACCGCTACTTCGTGGCCGAGACGCCCGAGCCCACTCCGGCCGGGCGCGCCACCGCCCTGTTCAACCCGCATGCCCGGCTCGACGAGCAGACCATCGAATGGTTGCGCCGACTGCGGGAATTGGCCGCGGGCCGCCCGCGCGAACACGTGGAATGGCATCAACGTCATGTCACCCTGCGCTCGGCGCTGCTGCGCCCGCTGTACATGCACTATCGCGGCGATGCGGTGGATCGCGACCTCACCTTCATCGGCGATGCCGACCTGAGCAGCATCGCGGCCTTCCTGATCGGCGGCTTCCGCAGCATCCGGGTGCTCGAGGCGGATCGGGCCGTGCTCGAATTCCTGATCCAGACCTTCCACGACCTCGACGCCGACGATGTACGGATCCGGGAATTCGATGCGCGGCAACCGCTTCCGGACGATCTGTACGACAGCTCGGATGTGGTCATCTGTGATCCGTCCCGGCGGCTGTACCGGTGCTTCTTCGCGCGCGCGGAGGAGCTGCTGCGTCCGGGCGGGGCGTTCTACACCTTCGTCAACCCGAGCCATTCCCCCGACACCGGGCAGTTCCTCTTCCAGCGTGACGCCATCGCCGCGGGCTGGGTGCTCACCGATTCCGTGCCCGTCCTGAACGAGACCGCCTTCCGGGCGGGGGTGCTGTCGCCGGAGGACCAGGAGAACTATCCGTTCCCCGACAATGCCGACGACGCCATCTCTTTCACCGAGACGCTGGTGCGCTTCGTGCGGGGTCCGGGCGCGGCGGCCGAGGAAGAGATCCGGCGCACGGTCCACGACCGCGAGGACTGACATGCCCCCGAAATCGCACCCGCCGCGGTGGGGCCTGGCGCGGGTCGTGGTGCTGCGTCAGGCGGGATTCCCGATCGAGTTGCTCGATCCGCTGGTGGCGCCCGAACTGACCGCACGGGCGAGCGCGCTGGCCCGGCGCCGGACCGAGGCCCGCGAGCTGGCGACCCGGCTACGGGCCGAGCTGCGCGGCGTCCGCGGGCCGGGCGGACACGGTATCCACCACCGTCTCAACGCCTTACGCGCCCTCACTCCGAACGATCTCGACGTTGCGGGGGCGGGAACCGGGGACGCCGGTGTCCTGGCCGCGGAATACCAGGGGACCGTAGCCGGCATCGAAAGCGATGAACGGAACTATCGCACCGCCTTCGACCAACGCCTGCACTCGGATCGGCGGCGGGTGGCGGCGATGTTCGCCGAGGATGACGCGCTGCGCCAGGTACTGCTGGTCGCCAACAGCGCCAAGTACGAGCAGTTCTCGCGCTGGCTGGCGGGGAACGACGATCTCGACGGCAAGCGCGGGCGCACGATGACGGATCTGCTGGCCATGTATCTGCAACGGGTGGCCGGCAAGGGCGAGTCGCATGCGCATTTCGGCCCGATCACGGTCGGCCGCATCACCGATCGGCCCGAAGCCGGCTGGACCGGAGTCGATCCGCCGACGCATTACGCATGGCTCAATCATTGGTCGGTGTCGAGGCTGGCGGAGTCCGCGGCCGCCGATCCGGCGCTGCACGGCCTGCTGCGACCCCGCCGTCACCCCTGGGCGTTCAGCGGCCCGGATTGCGTGGCGCTGTACGCCGATCGGGCGGTCCGGGAGTTCCGGCCGACCGACGCCGAGGACTGGCTGTGGCAGCGGTGCGACGGCGAGCACACCATCGCGGATCTGCGTACCGCCTGGGATGCGCGGTATCCGCACGATGCGGGGCGCGCCGACGCCGCGCTGGAACGGATGACCGACGCCGGGATCGTGATCGCCGAATTCGAAGTCCCCGCGGGCGTCCGCACCCCGTCACACGTGCTGCTGCGCGGACTCGAACGGCTGCCCGGCGGCACGGCGGCCGAGGTGAGCGACCGGATCGCCGAATTGAACACCGGTATAGCGCGTTTCGCCCACAGCACCGGCACCGCAGGGCGGGCGGCCGCGCTGACGGCCGTGCGGCAGGGTTTCGAACACCTGACGAACTCCTCCCCCGACCGGCTCAGCGGCCGCTACTACGCCGACCGGACCGTCTTTCGCGAGAACGTGCTCAGCGGGCTGCGCGACCTGCGGCTCGGAAAAGCGTTCGCGGACTTCATGACCGGCGAGTTCACCGAGGTGTACGCCGTCGCCCTGGCCGCGCCGCGGCTGCGCATGCGCGGCGAGACCGAGATCCTCGCCCGCTGGCTGCGCGACCGCTTCGGCGCCGACCGGGCCGTGCCCATGGATCGTCTCTACCGCCGATTCCACACGGACCGTGCCGAATTGGCCGACGAGTGCGCGAAGGTCGCGGACCGCGCCGCCCGCCTCGAGGACGACCTGCTCGCCACCTTGCTCGAGGGCGCTCCGGACGGCGCGCACGAGGTGGTACTGCCGGCCGGCCGCATGCGCGAGATCGTGCGCGCCCTGCCGGACGGACCGGCCGCGGTACTCAATCCCGATGTGCAGCTCGCCGCCCCGGACCCGGAAGCGGTGGCGGGCGGGAATTTCCGGGCGGTGGTCGGTGACTTCCACGCGGTGCGCGAACTGCTCACCCAGACGCCGTACGCGGCGCTCATCGAGGACGAGGCCCCCGAGGTGACCGAGGAGGTGTACGCCGGACTGCGGAGCCTGCTCGACGAGGATGAGGTGCTGGTCGATCTCTCCCGCAATGTCCGGGCCGTACGACTCGTGCTGCCGTGTCACGACCTGACGATCCGGGACCGCTCCCCCAAACCGCCGGGGCAGGTGCTGCATCCGTCCGATCTGTCCGTGGTGCTGCGCGGCGACCGGCCGGAACTGCGCGCCCGCGGCGTCGACGGCCGGCTGCGCCTGACCGCGCCGCCGGCCAGTGCGCTGAGCCTGGCCGAGGATCCGTTGTTCCCGTTCGCCTTTCCGCGCCGCTCCGGTGGTCCGGCGCTGGATCCCGGCTCCCGCACCCACCTGCCGCGCATCCGTTGCGGGCGGGCGGTGCTGATGCGCGAACTGTGGCGGATCCCGGGCGATCGGTTCCGATCGCCCGGCAGTGCGCCCGATCCGGCCGCGGAATACCGTGCGGCACAACGGCTGCGCGCCGAGTTCGAGCTGCCGCGGCACGTCTTCGCCCGCGTCGCCGGGGAGCCGAAACCGATCTATCTCGACTGGGATGCCCCGCTGCTGGTGCGGCAACTGTTCCGGTTGGCCCGCCGCAGTGCGGAACCGGTGACGGTGACGGAGATGTATCCGGCGCCCGGGCAGCTGTGGCTGCGCATCGGCGGACGACATCACGTCAGCGAAGTCCGCGCGGCCGTCTTCTCGCCCCGGCCACCGCTCTCCGAGGAAGGGGCGCAGCCGTGAACGACACGTTTCTGGTGCTCAACACCAAGGGTGTCCTGTCTCGCCTGCCGGAGTGGTTTCCGGACGCACGCCGCGAACTGGTGGTCGTGGGCACCCCGGCGACCCTGGCCGGTTCCGGGCTCGACGACCCCGCAGCCCATTTCCGGCATGTGCATACGATGGCCGGCTTGCACGGCGCTCGAGCCGGTGCCGAGATCGTCGAATTGTGCCGCCGCTTCGCCGTCACGCGCATCCTGTCCACGGGTGAACGGGAGGTGCTGCCCGCGGCCCGGCTGCGTGGCCGGCTCGGGCTGCCCGGCCAGGGTCTGGCCTGCGCCGGCGCCTATCGGGACAAGTTCGTGATGAAGACGATTGCGGCTGCCGCGGGAATACCGGTGGCGCCCATGCGCCAGGTGGCCGACTCCGCAGCGCTGCGCGAGTTCGCCTGCGAAGCCGGATTTCCGGTGGTGGTCAAACCGCTCGACGGCGGCGGCTCCGCGGGCGTCCGTGTCTTCGGTGCTGCCGCCGAACTCGAAAACGCGCTCGGTGCACGGGATTCGCTGCCATGGCCGGAACCCGTACTCGCGGAGGCCTGGATCGAGGGCAGCGTCTATCACGTCAACGGCTTGATGGGTGCGGGCGCTGTGGTGACCGCGCATCCGTCGCTGACGCCGCATTCCAATTGGCGGTCCCTTCGTTTCGCCGTTCCGGCCATGAGCGCGATGCTCCCGGAGGACGATCCGATGGCCCCGCGCCTGCTCGAGCTGACCGAACGAGTGATCGCGGCACTGCCTCCGGTGCCCGGGGCGTGCGCCTTCCACGCGGAGTTCTTCCACACGCCCGAGGACCGGCTGGTGCTGTGCGAGATCGCCTGTCGCGCCGGGGGCGGGGAGATCGTGCCCACGCACGAGGCCGTGTTCGGGGTGAACCTGCACGGCGCGAGTCTGCTCGGGCAGGCGGGCCGCAACCCGCCGCGCTACGGCGTACCCCGTGGACCCCGGCAGGGCTTCGTCAACTTTCCGCCGGCGCGCGGTGTGCTGCGCCGGATTCCGCGGCGATGCCCGCTGCCGAATGTGCTCACCTATGCCGCCTCCGGTGAGGTCGGCCGGGCCTATGAGAACGCCTCGAGCCTGGGGACGTTCGTCGCCGGCTTGACGCACACCTTGCACACCCCCGATGTGCGCTCGGAACTGCACGAAATCGAACAGTGGTGGGAACGAAACACGGTCTGGGAGAACTGAATGGATTGGCCGGAGACGGCCGGCATCGCCGGGCTCGGAATACACGCAGCAAGCGCGTCACGGGGACAGATAGTGGGCGATATCGCGCTGGACGCGCTCGCCGCCTGGACCGATAACCAACACACGTCCCGTTCGCCGGGGCGATTCCCTTTCGGCGCGGTGCTCGATCATTACCACGCGGTGGGCAGGCATTTCGCCGCGACGACCGTGGTCGGCGCACTGACCGAGATCCTCGGATCGGTGGCGCAGACGCCGGAGACACGACGGTTCACCATGTGGCTGCGGTCGGCGACGGATCAGGCCGGGGGTGACTATTCCGGCTACTCCGGCCTGACCCTGCTGGATGATTTCATCGCCACCGCGGGGGCCGATCGGCGCGGTGAGACCGCCGATGCGCTGGCGCTGGCGGCGCTGACGGACCTGCTCCACACCGAGATCGAGGCGTTGACGGCCGCGCCGGTGCACCGGCAGTATCAGCGCACGCGCGCGGCCGCACTGGCCCTGTGCCGCGCGGCGGATCTGGCGCCGCTCGGGCGCATCGACGCCACGGGCCTACAGGATCTACGCGCGCTGTTACGCGCCGATTCCAGTGATCCCATCCCGGCGCTGATCCGCGGGGCGGCTCGGCTCGCCGACGGCGCCGACCCGGCCGATCAGGCGCGAGACCTGCTGCGGCTCACCATGATGCCGGTCACCATCCTGCACGACGAGGTGATGTTCATCCGCCTCATCCAGGTCTTCGAGATGCAGTACATGCGCTGTCTGTGGGCCCTGGAGGCGGCGACCGAGGCACTCCAGGCGCGCGACGCGGGTACCGCGCTGCGCGAACTCACCGCGGTGTCCGCCCGGCTGGCGGCGCAGCCCGCCCTGTTCCACGTCCTCACCACGATGCCCCGCTCGGCCTTCGCGGTGATCCGGAAATACACCCAGGGCCGCAGTGCGGTGCAGTCCCGGAGTTATCGGGAGATGGAATCCACTGCGGCGCCGGCACTCTGGAAGGTCTTCCTCGAGTACGGCGAGTACAGCGACTCCACGGAGCGCGCCGCCCTCGGGACCGCCCTGCGTACCGTGGACCGCGGCTGGCGCGCCATGAAGAAGACGCACTGGGGAATCACACTGAAGATCATCGGCGAGGTGCCCGGCACGGGCGGCACCTCCGGCGCGAGCTATCTGCGCCTCAGAGCGGACGAGCCGCTTTTCCCCGCAGCCGGAGCGTGACGGCGTACTTGGCGCCCTCCTGCTCGACATGCTCTATCCACCAGGGCGTTTCGGCCACGAGGGCGCGCAGTTCGCCGACCGACGGGAACAGGTAGTCGAACCACGGGGAGGCGATCCGGTCGTAGCGGATGCGCATGCGCAGCTGCCCGCCGAGCCGGCCGCGGGACCGGTTCCGATTCCGGTAGTCCGAGGTGTCGTGATCATCGGACAGATAGGGGTCGATGCTGGTGCCGATCAGGCGGGCGTTCGGCGCCGCGACCGAGGCGAGCCCGGCGAGTACCGCCTCGGCGCGCCCGGGCCCGCCCAGAATGCCGATATTGTTGCCCAGCAACAGGATCGTGTCGAACCGGCCGAGGCCGGCCGGCAGTTCGTCCACGCCGCAGAGTTGGGCGCGCACCCCGCGTGCGCGCGCCACCTCGATCGCGCCCGGTGACGAGTCGATACCCAGCACCTCCTCGGCGTGGCCCGCCACCACGAGCGCATGCCGCCCGGCTCCGCACCCGACGTCGAGCACCCGGCCGGCGGCCTGCTCGCAGGCCCATCGATCCAGCCGGCTCATCTCCGCCCAGGCGGTGAACCATTTGCCGACATCACTGGCGCGCAGGAAACCATTGTCCCGCTCCACATATTCCAGGACGGCTTCCGAGCCGCCGGTCGACCAATACCGCAACAGCGCCTGGCCGAAAGCATCGCCAGGGGTCGGTCCGTCGTGGATATCGGGTTCGAAATCGTTCAGCACGCGCGTCCTCCGAGTTCGTTTCCTGTGGCGCCGCGGTAGTTCCACCGCACCTTCCCATGCGCCGGCGCCGGTCCACCCCGAAAGGCGCCGAATTTCCCTATAGGGCAGATGTTTCCGCGCTTTCGTGCGCGAATACCTTGTAGCCGTTGATAGCTCGAATCCGCTGAGATGTACTGAACTGGCGCCGGAACGGTTCGGCCTAGCCATCCCCCAGCCTCGAAAGCATGCGATGAAGACAGGTTCGCCGAGTCCGGCCCGGTGCGGTGACGGCAACGCATTGTTGTCACTGCACCCTCAGCGTCCGTATGGAATGGATGAAGAATGAGCTGGCCCGTTCGCATCGATTTCACGGCGGCCGAGCAGCATGCGCTGCGCGTCGCCGCCGAATTTCGAACCGCGGCCGAGCCGGCCGAGCATGAGGCGCAGCGCGCCACACTGGCCCGGGCGCTGCAATCGGCGCCGTCACTGCATCGGACGTTCACCGATCTGGTCGCCATCGTGCGGGAATCCGGTGCGGTGATCGTCGCGGGCACACCGCTGGACGACGGCGTCCTGATCGCGGTGTCGAGCCTGCTCGGCCCGGTCACCGCGGAGGGCAACGGCTCGCCACCGGGGCGGCTGGTCTACGACCTGATCAGCGGGCCGGAATCCGGTTACGACCCGGAGGCGCTACCGCTGCACACCGACTCCGTGTTCGAGGCCCGCCCGCATCCCTTTATCGGGCTGGCCGCGGTGCGGCCCGGCGCGGACGGTGACGGTCTCACCACCCTGGCGCGCGCCGATCGGGTCGCGGCCCGTATCGAGGCCATCCATCCGCGACATCTGGAGTTGTTGCACGACAGCTGCTTTCCCTTCGCGAAGATTCGCGACGGCGCCGCCGAGGTGCGCACCCGCGCCATTCTGACCGGGGCGGGGACGGAGGTGGCGGCCGTCTTCCACGGCCGTCACCTCCGGGAGGGGATGAGCCTGCGCCCCGAGGCCGTCGACGGTGAACACCGGACCGCGCTCGGGACACTGGAATCGGTGCTCGACGATCCGGGCACCGCCACCACCGTGGCATTGCGGACCCAGGATCTGTTGCTGACCGACAACCGGCGCGTGCTGCACGGCCGGACGGCCGTGCGTTCCGAGGACGCCACCCGGCATGTCAAACGACTCAAGATGACCGATTAGTCACTCTCCCCGAAAACGGCTGGCAGCAAAGCGTTTTCCCGCCGACCGCGCGGCTCCGTTGCGCATCGTGCAATCTTCACTCGCCCGGACAAAGCCTTCAAATGAAAGTAAACTTCCGTCCGGCGGGGTGGGGTTGGCCGCGTCGGAGGCGAGGATTCGTTTGCTAGCACAGCAGGATTCAGACGGTGCAGGGGCCGGGATCCTTCGGTTGCATGTGCTCGGACCGGTGGAAGTGTGGTTAGGGGACGAACGGCTCGACATTGCCGCGCCGCAACAGTTGACGGTGCTCGCCATGCTCGGAATCGAATCGGGATGTACGCTCTCGACGCGGTGGCTGGCGTCGCGCCTGTGGGCCGACCAGCAGCCGTCCTCGGCGAGCGGGGTGTTGCGCAATCATGTGCTGGCCCTGCGACGGCAGTTCGATGCCCACGGTCATCCGGGCGCCGGATCCCGGTGGCTCGCCTCGACCCGGGGCGGCTACCGGCTGACCGTACCGGTGGAATCCGACGCGAACGCGATAGAGCGGCTGATCACGACCGCCGAATCCGATCGCAGTGCGGGCGCGGCCGAGGACGCGAAGGCGAAACTCGCGGCAGCGCTGCGCCTGTGGCGCGGCGACCCGCTGGTCGGCCTGCCCGGGCCGTGGGCCGAACAGGAGCGCACCCGGCTGCGCAGGCTGCGATCGGGTCTCCGGGGGACCTCGGTGGCCGTCGCGCTCGATCTGGGCCAGTACACAGCGGCAGCGGCCGAGCTGGAGACACTCATCGCGGCCGAGCCCCACAACGAGCGCTGGCACGAGCTGCTCATGGTCGCGCTGCACGGCAGCGGGCGGCGGGCCGAAGCCCTCGCGGTGTACCGGAAGGCGCACCGGCTGCTCACCCGAGAGCTGGGCCTCGAACCCGGCCCGCGACTCGCGCGATTACATCAGGAGATCCTCTCCGCCGAGCCGTCGGCGCCCGACCGGACGGACGAAACCCACCAGGCCGGAACAGAAGTCGCGGTATCGGCGTACGTACCCGCCCAGCCGCCCGCCGACATCGCCGATTTCACCGGACGTGAAAGGCTGGTCCGGGAACTGACGGAGCTGCTCACCGCGGACACCGACCAGCGACCGGTGGTCGCGATCACCGGCATGGGCGGTATCGGAAAGACCACGCTCGCCGTGCATCTCGCCCATCGGCTACGGAAGCACTATCCGGACGGCTCACTGTATCTCGACCTCGGCGGCACGGACGAGCATCCGTACTCGGCCGATATGCTGCTCGCGGTCGGATTACGCTCGATCGGGCTCGACCCCGGCGAACTACCCGCAGAGCCCAGCGAGCGAGCCACCCTGTGGCGCAATGTCGTAGCGGGCAGGCGCATGCTGCTGATCCTCGACAATGCGCGCGACATCGACCACCTCACCCCGCTGCTACCCGGCACGGGGGCCGCGGCGGTACTGGTCACCAGCCGTTCGAGCCTGGCGGAACTGTTCGGCGCCCGGCTCGTCCCCCTGGACGTCCTCGCCCCGGAGGAGGCGTGGGCCCTGCTGGAACGCATGGTCTCCGCGCAACGCGTGTCCGACGAACCCGATGCGGCACAAGAGATCCTGCACGCCTGCGGCCGGCTGCCCTTCTCGCTGCGCATCGTCGGCGCCCGGCTCGCGAGCCGGCCCACCTGGCGGCTCGCGGCAGTGGCCACGCGACTGATCGACGAACGCGGCCGGCTGGCCGAACTCACCGTCGGCAATACCAGCGTGGAATCCGTGTTCCGGCACGGGTATCGCCAGCTCACCCCCGAACTCGCCCGGGCCTTCGTCCTCATCGCGCTCTCGGACGCACCCGACCTGCCGATCGCCGCCATCGCCGCCCTGCTGGACCGGGAGCCGGCCGAGGCCGAGCGCCTCTGCGAGACACTGGTGGATCTGAGCATGTTGCAGACACCGGAACTGGGCCGCTACCGCTATCACGATCTACTGCGGCTGTTCGCCCGCGGTGTGGCAGACCGAGCACAGCAACAGGAGTGGCCGCGGGCCCTGCACCGGCTGCTCGACTTCTATCTCGCCACCGCGAAGAACATTGTGGAACTACGCGATCCGGGCGTCAGCACCTGTTACTACGCCGAGACCCTCGCGGCCGGTCTGCGGTTCACCGGCGAACAGCAGTGCACCGCATGGGCGATGACCGAACGCTTCGGCTTGATCGCGTTGTACCGGCAGGTCGCCGACCTCCCGGTGGCCCGAACCCGCACGCTCGCCGTCGATCTCGCGCTGGTGCTCGCCATCGGCGGCGACGCGGGCGAACATCTGCCCCAGGTGGCGGACGCCCTCGAGGTGCTGAACCGGGCCGCCGAGGAGGACGGCGACCGCCGCACCATGGCCCGGGCGCAACTCGCGGCGGCCATCGCCCGGCTGGTCGGCATGGGAGATCTGCGCGCCGTGCGCTCCCTGCGGCACGCTGGTTCGGCGCTGCGGGACCTCAACGATCCGCCCGGCGCCATCATCGCCGAGCAGATGCTCGGCACGGCCGCCGCCTATCAAGGGCAGGTGGACGTCGCGGTGCGGCACTTCCGGGGCGCCATCGAACTGGGACGCGAAACCGGTGGCCGCTGGGCCGAGGGCATGGGCTGGGCGACCATCGCCCGCGCCTACTGCGACGCCCGGCGCTGGCCGGAGGCGGTCGAGGCCGCGCAGCGCGCGCTGGCCATCGCCCGGCTGGTCGGCAGCCTACGGCTGGAGTCGATGGCATTGCACGAGCTGGGCTACGCGACACTGCATTACGGCGATCCCGGGACCGCCCGCGAACTGTGCGAGCAGGCGCTCAGGGTGGCCCGCCGGGACGGGCGGCGGCATCAGGAGGGCTGGGCACTGGCCCGGTTGGCCGAGGTGATCCTCTACAGCGGCGACGCCGAAGCAGCGGTCCCGATCGCCGCCGAGGCGGTGCGTGCACTCACCGAGGTCTCGGTTCCGGTACGACGACTGCGCGCCATGCGGGTCTACGGCCACGCACTGGCCGAGACCGGCCGCACCGAGGAGGCCGAACCGATCCTGCGCAAGGTCACCCAGCTCAGCCGTCGCATCGGCCTCTCCGCTCTCGACACCGTGGACACCGCGCGCCCCTACTGCCCGCCCGCCGCATCGGCAACCGGTGAACTCAGTGCAGGGTCAGGAAGCCGTCACTCACCAATGTCCTGATCGCATCCAGGTAGTCGGCGCTTCCGTCGGAAATGGCAGCCGCACTGAACCATTCGGCTGCCGCGGACTCCGCATGGCGCACCACGCGGACCGCCGGTGCGGACAGCGGGATGGCCTTGTGGTGCACGCGCAGCACCGGGCCCGCCGCGGTCTCGGTCAGCAGCGATCGAGTATCGGGGCGGCGGCGCACCGGGGTATCCGCGTCCAGGGTGGCCGCGCGCTCGAGGTCCAGCAGCTGATGTCGCAGGGCCGGACTGCCGTTCGACGTCGCCCGGTGTGCCGCCCGGGCGGTCAGCTCGTGCGGGGTCAGCCGCTCGCGCAACACCTCGACCAGTTCGGCGAAGGTCTGCCCGACCTGATCACGCAGCGCGTCGTCGCGGGTGAAACCGGCGGGCAGACCGCCACGGAAGCGGGCATCGGTGAGGATGATGTCCTGCACCGCGTCCGCGAGCACATGACCCCAGATCACGGGGTGCACGCCCAGCGTGACGTGCGCGGAGGCCGAGGCGCCGGTGGCCGCCGTGTGCAGGGTGCCGCGCGGCAGATAGAGCAGATCGCCTGCGTTCAGCTCGATCTCGCGGTCGAGGGTCGTCCCCTCCTGGGCGAACCCGAACGGCAGCTCGTGCAGCGGGAGTTCGTAGGGCGGATCACCCAGCTGCCACTGTTTGCTGCCGTGCACCTGGACCACGAACACGTCATGCCGGTCGTAGTGCGGTTTGAAGCCGCGTGACCCGGGCGGGGTCAGGTAGATGTTCATCCGCACCAGCGCGCCGAGCTCGGTCCCGAGCCGGCGAGCACTGCGCTGCAACGGTTCCCAGCGGTCGTGCGCGTAATTGAGCACCACGGTCGAGCCCGCGCGATACCGCTCGTACAGCGCCGCCAGCGAATTCGTGAGCGCATCACGGCCGCCCTGCGCGAGTTCACCGGGCTTCCAGGTCTTTCCGTCGGAGACCACCATGACATCCGACAGTGCCGCTCCCGCCATCGAGATCATGGCGTCGATATCGTCCAGGGTCAGGAAGCCGTCGTAATGGCCCGGATCGTCACGGCGGACCAGCAACGGCTGCCGCTCCCAGTACTCGGCACGGAACGTCTCGGGCGATATCGGGGCGAGCAGTGCGGTGAGGTCGAACTGCGTGCCCTCGGTATCGGTGATTTCGTGCACGGCCGTCATGGTCGCGTCTCTCCTTGTGTCGCAGGGGTGAATGCCGCCGATTCCAGCCGGGCCGCACAGGCCGCCACCAAGGCAGCCGGGATGCTGTCTAGCGAGGTGTGCAGACCGGGATTCGGATTGACCTCGCAGATCACGAACCCGCCGTCCGGACAGAACAACAGATCCACGCCCGCCACATCCAGACCCAGTGCGGCGGCGGCGCGCACGGACAAGGCCTCCGCCGCGGGATGCACACCGAGGAGCTGCTCGGGCAGGTAGGTTCCGGCCGGGTGGTAGGTACTCATACCGCCGTCGGTGGCCCGCGACTCGAAGGCCGCGACCGGGCGGCCGTCGACCACCACCACGCGCAGATCGCGGCCGTGCGAATACTCCAGGTACTCCTGGAAGAGGTAGGGCGAATCCTCGCGCAGGCTGCCGTGAATATCGCGCAGCAGCGCCGCGTCACGGGCGAGAAAGACCTGCAGGCCATTGTTTCCGCGGACCGATTTCACCACACACGGTTCCGGCACACCGGCGTCGATCACCTCGGACAACCGCGCGTCCGCGTAGGTGTGCGTATCCATGACCGGCAGGCCCGCGATCGCCAATTGCTGTAATTGCCAGAACTTGTTGACGCCGGCCGAAATCGCGTCCACCCCGTTCAGCAATACCGAGCCCATGAGCTCGAGCTGACGCAACAACGTCAGTTCCCGATCGGCCGACAACCTCGGCGTCGAGAGCCGCGAATGGACCACCCGGGGCGGGCACACCGGCCGACGCTGCAAGTCCTCCAGCACCAAGCGCCCGCCACGCACCCCCATCAGCAATTCGTGCGAACTCACGACACGACAGCGGTCGCCGAAGGACGCCTCGAAGGTATCGACAAGCCGGGCGAGTCCGGGACTGGTGTGCCGCGTCCGGCCGGGGCCGAAAAGCAACCAGACACCGGCCGGGATACGTTCCGGATCAAAACAATTCATCGCTGGTTCCTCGGTGGGAGCTGGTGGGAATCAAGTCAGGCGTGCCGCACAGGCGTCGACGATCGCGGGCGCGAGGCCGCCGAGGAAGGCGCGCAGGGCGGGATGCGGATTCACCTCGCAGATCGCGAATCCACCCGCCGGTCGATAGAGCAGATCCACCCCGGCCACCTGCATCGCGAGCGCGGCGGCGGCCCGCACGGCCAGCTCCTCGGCCTCGGGATGAGCACCGAGACACACCCGGTAGCTGCCCCCGCGCGAATGATTGGCGGTCAGCCCTCCGTCCGCCGACCAGCGCTCGTAGGCTCCCACCGCGCGCCCGTCGACCACCACCACCCGCAGATCGCGCCCGTGTGAATACTCCAGATACTCCTGGAAAAGGTACGGGGAATCTTCGTCGAGGCTGCCGTGGATATCACGGAGCAACGCCGGATCATGTGCGAGAAAGACGTTCTTACCACCGTTCCCACGCACCGATTTCACGACGCACGGGTGCGGAATATCGACGGCGACCACGTGTTTCAGCGCGGCATCGGCATAGGTGAACGTATCCATGACGGGCAGATCCGCGATCGCCAACTGCTGCAACTGCCAGAACTTGTTGACACCGGCCGTAATTGCCTCGATCCCGTTCAGCAGGACCGCACCCATCAACTCGAGCTGACGCAACAACGTCACCTCTCGATCGGCGGACAACCGAGTAGTCGACAAACGCGAATACACCACACGCGGCGGAGACACCGGCCGGCGCTCCAGATCCTCCAGTACCAGCCGCCCGGCGCGCACTCCCAGCAGCAGCCGACGGGAATCGACAATGCGGCAACGATTTCCGAATCGCTGCTCGAAGGCGCGCGCCAGTTCCTCGGATCCCGGATTGCTGTGGCGTCCGTACCCGGAGCCGAACAGCAACCAGACATCGGGCTCGACCGCGGTCGCATCTCCGGACATCACCACACTCCTCACCGCTCCGGCCGAGTCCCGGTCGACAACATCGAATTCACCTTTTCAACGCCTGCGGCAATCTTCTCCATGAATCCCGGAAGTGTGCCCGAAAGGGATACGGACGCTTCACCTTCGGGAATTCGCGTTGCGGCATCGCGGGAACTACAGAAAACTTCGGGGAACCGTCCGAGGGAAAGGATCTCGCGGGTGACCAAGGATAAAACGAATACATCCTGGTTGCGAAGACTGTTCGGCTACGCCCTGCGATTCCCCGGCGACCTGCTGGTGGGATTCGGTGCGGCGCTGGCGGCGACCGCGGTCTCGGTGGCGGTTCCGCTCGTCTCCAGGCTCGTGATCGATGACGCCATCACCGCGCATCGGCGCGCACTGGCGCCCTGGATTTTCGTCCTGCTGGCCGCGGCGGTCGCCGTCTACGTGCTGACCTATCTGCGCCGCTACCAAGGCGTTCGGTTCGCGCACGCGGTCCAGCACGAACTGCGCATGGACGTCTTCCGGGCCATGCTGCTGATGGACGGCCCGCAGCAGGACCGCGCGAGCACCGGCCGGCTGATCGGCCGCCTCGGCAGCGATCTGCAACTCGTGCAGAGCATGTTGTACATGCTGGCGCCCGTCACCGCGAACGCGCTCATGCTGCTGCTCTCGCTGACGGTCATGTGCTCACTGTCCCCCGTACTCACCCTGGTCGCACTGCTGGTCCTGCCCGCGCTCTGGTTCATCGCGCAGCGCAGCCGACGAAGAATGCTGCCCGCCACGCAATACGCACAGGAGCAGACCGCGGCCGTCACCGAGGTCGTGGATGCGGCGGTGTCCGGGGTACAGGTCGTCAAGGGCTTCGGACAGGACCGGCAGGAGCAGGCCAAACTGCTCGCGGTCAGCCGCCGGCTGTACCGGGCGCAACTGCGGGTGGTCGGCCTCGACGCGCGCTACAGCCCGGCACTGCGCAGCCTGCCGGCACTGGGACAGGTCGCCATGGTCGGGCTCGGCGGGTGGATGGCCGCGCAGGGACACATCACCCTGGGCACCTTCGTCGCGTTCTCCACCTACCTCGCGCAATTGTCCTGGCCCGCACGGAATGTCGCGGGAATGGTCACCACCGTGCAGCGCGCACGAGCGGGCGCGGCGCGCATCTTCGAACTGATCGACAGCCGCCCGGCGGTGGTCGACGGCGCCGTGCCGCTGCGGCCGGACGCCCCCGCGACCATCGAATTCGACTGCGTCGGTTTCGGATACGATCCACAGCGCCCGGTGTTCCGGGAGCTCGCGCTGCGTGTCGATCCCGGGGAAACCCTCGCCGTCGTCGGCGCTCCCGGCAGCGGGAAGTCGACGCTGGCACTGCTGGCCACCCGGTGCTACGACACCCTCGGCGGCGCCGTCCGCGTCGGCGGGCGGGACGTGCGCGAGCTGACGCTCGACTCGCTGCGCGCGAATATCGGCGTGGTTCCGGAAGAGACGTTCCTCTTCTCCGGGACGATCGCGGACAATATCGCCTACGGACGGCCGGACGCGACACCGGAACGGATCCACGCGGCCGCCCGCGCCGCACACGCGGACGAGTTCATCGCCCAACTGCCCGAAGGCTATTCGACGCCGGTCGGCGCGCGCGGACTGACACTGTCGGGCGGGCAACGCCAGCGCATCGCACTGGCCCGCGCGCTGCTCACCGAACCCCGGCTGCTCATTCTGGACGATCCGACCTCCGCGGTGGACGCCACCGTCGCCGCCGACATTCACGGTGCGCTGCAAGAGATCACCGCGCATCGCACCACCTTGCTCATCGCCCGGCGCCGGTCCACGCTCGCGCTGGCGGATCGGATCGCCGTCCTCGACGACGGGCGGATAGTGGACCTGGGAACCGCCGAGGAACTGGAGGAACGCTGCGGGATCTACCGCGAGCTGCTCACGCCCCTGGACGAGGCCGAGCCACCACCCGTCGCACCCGGGCCGACGCACACCGCAGGATCCAACCTCACCACATCGGAACCGCTTCTCTCCCAAGGGTTCGGCCCGAGTCCGGACAAGAGTCACGGGACGGACCTGAGCGAACTCATCCGCGGCTTCCGCGGCCCGCTCGCACTGAGTCTGGGGCTCATCGCCCTCGACACAGGTGCCGGGCTGCTCCTCCCCTTGCTCATCCGGCACGGCATCGACTCCGGCGTCCGCCGACATATGCTGCCCGAATTGTGGATTGCCACACTGGCGGGCCTGGGGACGGTGATCGTCCAGTGGACCGCACAGGTGGGGGCTGCGCGGCTCACCGGGCGCACGGGAGAACGGGTGCTGTTCACGCTCCGGTCGCTGATATTCACGCGCACACAGCGTTTCGGGCTCGATGCTTACGAGAACGATGCCGGTGGGCGGATCATCACCGCGATCACCACCGATGTCGATGCTATCGTGTCCTTCCTGCGAACCGGTCTGACCACCGCCCTGATCAGCGCGGTCACCTTCGTCGGGATCTTCGGCATGCTGCTGGTCATCGATGCGGGGCTGGCCCTCCCCGTGCTCGCCACCCTGCCGCTGCTGGCCGTGGCCACCTGGCGCTTCCGGCGGGCCTCCGCCGGCACGTACCGGCAGGCGCGGGAACGCATGGGCAACGTCACCGTCACGCTCCGCGAGCACTCGGCCGGCTTGCGGATCGTGCAGCTCTTCCGCGCCGAACACGGTGGGGCACAACAGTTCTTCACCCACAGCAACGACTATCTGACCGCGCGGGTACGCGGTCAGCGACTGATGGCGCTGTACTTTCCGTTCGTCCAACTACTGTGCAGCGTGGCGCAGGCGCTGGTACTGGTCATCGGCGGGCATCGAGTTCAGGCGGGCACCCTGTCGGTCGGCGCACTGGTGGCCTATCTCCTCTACATCGAACTCTTCTTCGCGCCCGTGGATCAGCTCTCGCAGGTGTTCGACACCTATCAGCAGGCCCGGGTCTCCTCCGGGCGGATTCGCGAATTGCTGGCCGCGCCGAGCGCCACCCCGGCCGCGGCGGCGCCCCGGCCGGTCGCCGCCCTGCGCGGTGAAATCCGTTTCGAGGCAGTCCAATTCCATTACCGATCGCGAGCAGCCCACGCACTGGCGTGCATCGACCTCACCATCCCCGCCGGGCAGACCGTGGTCTTCGTCGGCGCCACCGGCGCAGGAAAATCCACCCTCGTCAAGCTGGTCGCCCGCTTCTACGACCCCACCGCCGGCACCGTCCGAGTCGACGGCCACGACCTCCGCGACCTCGACCTGGACGCCTACCGCCACAGACTCGGCATCGTCCCCCAAGAGCCCTACCTCTTCGCCGGCACCGTCCGCGACGCCATCGCCTACGGCCGAATGAACGCCACCGACACCGACATCGAACACGCGGCCCGCGCAGTCGGCGCCCACACCATGATCACCGCCTTCGAAGGCGGCTACCACCACGTCCTCACCGCCGGCGGCCGCAACCTCTCCACCGGCCAACGCCAGCTACTCTCCCTGGCCCGAGCCCAACTGGTGAACCCCGACATCCTCCTGCTCGACGAGGCCACCTCCGCCCTCGACCACACCACCGAAAACCGAATCCGCCAAGCCATCACAGCCCTCGCCCGCCGGCGCACCACCCTCATAGTCGCGCACCGCCTCACCACCGCCCCGCACGCCGACCGCATCATCGTCCTCGACCGAGGCCACATCATCGAAGACGGCACCCACCACACCCTCCTCACCCACCAGGGCCCCTACGCAACCCTCTGGAACGCCTACAGCGCCAACACCCTTTGCGTTGCCGTACCCGGTTTCGGAAAAGAAGGCGGAACATTTCCTCGCGCGTAATTGTTTCCGGTCCCGTGCGTTGCGAGGGTTGAACGCAACGGACGGAAACGGCATCGAGGATGAGGGATGACGACGCGAGCATTGGTAATCGGCGGTGGCGGTGTGGCTGGTATCGCTTGGGAGACGGGCGTGCTGGCCGGATTGGGTGAGGCCGGGATTGCCGTGACCGATGCCGATGTGGTGATCGGTACGTCGGCGGGGTCGACCGTCGCGGCGCAGGTGACCAGCGGGCTCACGCTGGCGGAACTGCTTGCGCGGCAGGTGGATCCGGACTTGCAGGCCCACGAACTGGTGCCGGAGATCTCGCTCCCGGCGCTGTGGGAGACGATCGGCAAGATCGGCGCCGAGGCCACCGATGTCGATGACGCGCGACGCCGGTTCGGTGAGCTGGCGATGTCGGCGAAGACCGTGACCGAGGCAGAGCGGCGCGCGGTGATCCTGGATCGTTTGCCGAACCATGAGTGGCCGCAGCGGCGCCTGGTGATTCCGGCCGTGGATGCGGCGACGGGGCGGCCGCGCGTCTTCGGCAAGGAGTCGGGTGTGGGTCTGGTCGATGTGGTGGCGGCCAGCTGCGCGGTGCCGGGGATCTGGCCGACGACATCGATCGAGGGCCGGCGCTACCTCGACGGCGGCATCCGGTCGAACGAGAATGCCGATCTGGCCGCGGGATTCGACCGAGTACTGGTGCTGAGCGTCATGGACATGCCCGGGGCCGCACAATGGGGCATCGACCTGGACTCGCAGGTCGCGACCCTGCGGGCGCACGGGAGCCGGGTCGAGGTGATCCGGGCCGACGCAGCCGCCATAGCCGCCTTCGGGCCGGACCCCTTGGATCCCGCCTCCCGCACGCCCTCCGCGGCAGCCGGACTCGCCCAGGGGCGCACCGAAGCCGCTCGGGTACGCGAACTTTGGGCCTGATCGGCCCGGGCCGTCAGAGCACCGGCTTGATCCGGACCGAGCCGGCGCCGCCGGTGATGAGCTGAACCGAACCGAGGCCCAGCGTGTCCAGGCCATCGCCGATGCCGACGGAACCGAGACCGATGCCGACACCGTCATCGGTGATCTGATCCGCGGTCGCCGAGGCCGGGCTCGCGGGCTGCAAAAGGATGCCGTCGGCGGCGGCGTCGGCGTTCGGCGCACCGGCGAGGCTGCCGCAGGGCCTGCTTCCCGCAGGGGCGTGACCGGACCGATCGGTTACCGTAGAGCCGATCGGTAGTCGAGGAGGAACGGGCAGCGCGTGGCAATGGGAAGTCGACACGTCGCGCTGCTCGATGCCGGGGCCGGGCGATCGGCGGTGCTCGCCGACGAACTCATGACCATCGGTTGCCGATCGATGCGGGAATCGAGCTGCATTGTGCTACTTGAACTCTCGGCGCTCACGGCGACATATACTGAATACTTGGAGCCGGGAGCCGGGAGCCGGGAGCCGGGAGCCGGGAGCCGGGAGCCGGCGAGTTGCCCGAGGGACCGCGTGTCCACGATGATCCCGCCTGGGAGACGTTCTCCGAGACCGAATATGTCATCCTGGCCGTCGCCCGCACCCTGACCTCTGCCTACCGTCTGCTGGAAGCCGTCGAGTGGTTCCGCGACGATTTCCGGATCCGGCTCGTCTTCACCGTCGACGCCACGTCGGCCTTCAGCGCCGGTGTCCACGATCTGCTCCGCGCATCGGGCGTACGCCTGATCGCGTGGGATCGGGTGCGGCAACGCGCTTTCCGGTATCACCTGGCGCTGAGCGCCAGCGAGAACATCGATTTCGACGCGATCGACGCGCACACGGTGCTACTGCCGCACGGACTCGGGTTCAACAAGCTCGTGCCCAGCGCGACCGGGCCCGCGCTGCGATTGGCCGGACTGCCTCCGCTGCATGTCCTGCGCGCCGGCCGGGTGACGGTCACGCTCTCGCATCCCGAGCAGCGCGAACAGCTCCTCGCGGTCAGCCCTGAGGCCGCGGACCGCACCGAGACCGTCGGCGACCCGACCTTCGATCGGCTGCAGGCCAGCCGAGCGTTGCGCGACCGCTACCGGGAGGCCCTCGGTACGGGCGACCGGACCTTGGTGACCGTGGCCTCCACTTGGGGCCGGCAGTCGGTGATCGGCCGCTGGCATGGCTTGCCGGTGCAACTGCTCGGTGCGCTCGACGCCGACTCGTACCAGGTGGTCCTCGTTCTGCACCCGAATGTGTGGGCGTACTACGGCGCTTTCCAGATCACGGTCTGGCTGTCGTCCGCCCTCGACGCCGGACTGATCCTGATGCCGCCGGAGTCCGGCTGGCATGCCGCCCTGATCGCGGCCGATCAGGTCATCTCCGATCATGGATCGCTGGGGCTGTTCGCCGCGTCCTTGGACCGGCCGCTGCTGATGACCGGCCGCGCACCGGAAACCGTTCCGGGCACACCCACCGACGAGCTGGCGAATTGCGTTCCGGTACTGCGTCCCGGCGGTGACCTGCGCAAGCAACTCGAGGCGGCCCGGGAGCAATACCGGGCCGGGCAATACGCGCATATCACCGAGCGGGTCTTCGCTCATGTCGGTGACGCGACGCGCAATGTCCAGCATCTGATCTATCGCACACTCGGATTGACGCCGCTCGAACATCCACGCCTGCTGACCCGCATTCCGATCCCGCACTGCCGTGCTCGATCGATCACGTCCCATGTCGTCCGCGTCACCGCGATATCGGGCCCGGCACTGACCCTGGAACGCATCCCGGCCGCGGTATGGCATTACGCCGATGGCGACGAATGCCACGAAACCCATGTGGTCGCCGACGAATCCGAGTCGGATCCCAAGATCATCGAACGCGCCGCGGCCGTGACCCGCGCGACGGTGCAGGATTCGCCGAAGGCCCACCGCTGGGCTCGGTCGATGCTGTCCACCTATCCCGGCGCCCGGCTCGCCGTCGCGGCAATACCGCAGGGCTATCTGGCGGTCGTCCGCGACGGTGCGACGGTGCATGCCGTCACCGAATCCGAAAACCCCAGGGAAATACAGCTTCTCGCCTCGGCGATGTACTACCGCCTGATCGATCGATCACTACCGGACCGGCTCAGTATTCACGCCGGATCCAGCACGGTCGATGTCACCTTCACCACGGCGGAGTGAGACGACTCTGCCAGGCGGTGAGCTCGTCGAGCCGGTCGCTGCCCAGATCTCGGTGCAGCCGCAGCATGCTCGCCAGCGAGACGCGCATGGCCTCCTGGTCTCCGATTCGCTCGGCGAGATGGAACAGCTGCTCGTGCGCGGCCGCCTCGTAGAATGCGTCGCCGCTGGCGGCCAGCACATCGATTGCGTCGCAGTACATCACCCGCGCCTGTTCGGGCGCTCCGAGTTCATCGAGTATCCGGCCCAGTTCGGTCAGGGCGCGTCCCGCCATCCGGGGGTCCGGCTCCGGGAGCGCCCGGATCAGGGCCAGCGCCATCCGCATCGTCTGCTCGGCCTGATCGCGATTGCCCGCGCGCCACTGGGCCTGGGCGAGGAAGTAGCTCACGAAAGCGATTCCCCTGGAATCGTTCTCGCCGCCGAACAAGGCGATCGAACGTTCATATGCCTCGGCGGCACGGTCCGGTTCCGTCGCGTCACGATAGCGGCCGACGAACTCCCATACCGACGCCAGCAGGCGCCCATCGCCCGAGGTCTCCGCCAGCGGTAGCGCCTGGATCAGCAATTCCTCGCGAGCACGATCGGGATTGCCCAATTCGATCCAGGCCCGGGAGACGAAGCTGCGCAATCGCGCTTCGGCCCGGCGGTCACCGGCGGCGTGCGCCGACGCCGCGCCGATCTCACTCGACACCGTCCAATCCACGTAGTAGCGCCTGGTCACATACAGCGCGCTGAGTGCCTCGGCGAGCTGCCAGGCCCATTCGTGCCAGCCCTGGGCCGCGGCGGCACGCTGCACCGCCAGCAGATTCATCCGCTCGGCGTCGAGCCAGTCCAGCCCACGACGGCGGTCCTCGCCGCCGGTGAACGGCGACCGGTAGCCCTGTGTCACGCCGGCGGGCGTGCATCGAAAACGATTGGTGCCCAACGCCGCCAGGTCCGCGAACGCCGCCCGGACCACCAGGTGGTGGAATACCGCCCGCAAGGCGTCCTCGCGAATTCGCTCCGAATCCACTCGCTCCGACAGCTGCGCGGCATGCCGGCGCAACAGCGCGTGCAGCGACAATCGTTGCGCCGAGTCCTCCATCAGCAGACCGGCTTCGATCAGGGCGCCGATCGCATTGCCGGTGGTCACAGCGTCGCGCGCGAGCAAGGCGGCGGCGGTATCGGCGGTCAGATCGCGCCCGGGAAACAGGCCCAGCAGACGGTAGAAGCGTGCCGAATCCTCGTCCAGCCCCGCATAAGCCTCGGAGAACACCGCGGACACCGCCTCCCAGCCCGCCGCCGTGAACGGCGCCGGTCCGCTGTCGTCGGCATTGATCGCCGCCACAACGGATTCGATGCGCAATCCCGGCCGGGCCACCAGCTTGGCCGCCGCTACCCGCAGGGCCACCGGCAGCCCGGCACACTGGCGGACCAGCTCGGCCACCGCGGCAGGTTCCTCCCGGACCCGCGCACCGACGAGTTCGGCGAGCATATGCGCCCCGGCCGCACCGTCCAGCGGCGCCAGCCGGCGCGCCTCCGCGCCGTCGAGTACCAGTTCGCTGAGCTGACTGTTGCTGGTCACCAATACCGCACTCGCCGGACTGATGGGCAGGAACGGCAGGACTTGAGCCGCGTCGGTGACATCCTCGAGCACGATCAGCACCGATTTCCGGGCGGTGAGACTGCGCAGCCGATTGGCCCGCTCGGCCAGGCTTGCCGGAATCGCGTCTTTCGACACCCCCAACGCCAGCAGACACGCCCCTACGGCATCCGATACCGACATGCGCTCACCCTGCATCGGGCCGAATTCGATACACAGATCACCGTCGGCGAATGTGCTTGCCGCCCTGGCCTGCTCGACGCACCGCCGCACGAACGCCGTCTTGCCGACACCGGGCAGCCCAGCACACACCCCGACCCGGGCGCCGCCACCGCCACTCCCCGACCAGAATCCGGCCATCCACTCGAAGTCCGCCTGCCGATTGACGAATACCCGCGGTCCCAGCGGAACCTCGTGCGGCACCATCATGCAAGATCCTCCCACACCACGACCGCGACCACCGGCGAGCTCCGATGCTTCGATGGGAACGACATTATCGTGTCGGCCGCGACGCCTCCCTCCCAACCGGTACCGGACACCACGCGCAGCCAACCCACCTGGCCCGCAACGGGAGTCGAGCCGGCGTCGGCCAGGACCGCCGACGAGCGGAATACGTCCGGTCAGGACAGTGAAAGCTATTTGAAACTCCGCGCGGGGACAGTGGCAGTACTCGCGCGAGATCCGCACGGGGACAAGAGGAGGAGCAGGAGATGCGAGATATCGACCGGCCTTATCAGCGGCCGACAATCATCGAGATCGGTGACTTCCGGGTGGAGACCTGTGGCGGCCCGAGAGGTTACTACCTCGACGGCTGGCCGGCCTTCTACTACGGATAAGCCGACGCGATGACGAGCACCCGCGCCGGCGGCACCGCGACAGGTTTCGTCGCGCTGCCCGATTGCGCTCTGCCACAACACGTTGCGACGCACGCTGATCGGCTCCCGACGATCGTCCGGCACAGTTCCGGGCGACCGTGGCTGGTCGGGGCGGCACCGGCCGATCGAGTGAGCATCCGCTGCGACGATCCGGCGCGGGTGGTGGTGCTCGGGGCTGCCCCGGGCACCACGCACGCGGGGGACCCGCTCGCCCCGCCCGCTGATTGTTTCCTGGGGTCCTCGGCCGAGGGCCGTACCCGGTTACTCGGCTCGGCGTCCGGGCTGCAACGACTGTTCCACGCGCGCGTCCAGGGCGTCACGATCGTCTCCGACCGCGCCGATATCCTGGCCGGATTCCTCGGCGCCGAACTCGATGACGCGTGGCTCGCCACCGGGTTGATCGGGCCGTTGCCGCCGCATCCACTGGATCAGCTCGTGCCGTGGCGCGGCGTCACCGCGGTCGCGGCCGGTGACGCGATCACACTCACGCCCGACGGTCGTCACCGCATCGATCGATGGTGGCATCCGCCCACATCGGACCGGCACCTCCCCGCGGGCGCCGAGCTCGTGCGCACGGCACTGGAAAGCGCTGTGGCCCAGCGTCTGCACGCAACCGGAGGGATGCCGATCGGTGCGGATTTCTCGGGCGGGATGGATTCGACCTCGCTGACGTTTCTCGCCGCGCGAGGCGATATCCCGGTCGTCGCGCTGACCGTCCGTCACATCGACCCGGCCAGCGACGACGCCTACTGGGCGGACCGGGCGGCACGGCACCTGCCGCGTGTCGAGCGAACCGTTCTCGACGAGGCCGCCCTGCCTACGTTCTTCAGCGGTATCGGCGCTGCCCGAGCCGATGCCCCGGCCGCGACCTCGCGCGGGAGTGCGGTGTTCCGTGCGTGCGCCGACCACTACCGCGCGCATGCGGCGACGAGGTATCTCGCCGGGCACGGCGGCGACGAACTGTTCAGCACGACAACGGGTTACGTGCACGATCTGGCGCGGTCCCGGCCGGTCGAGGCGTTCCGTCAGATCCGAGCGCTGCGCGCGCGACGCGGCTGGCGCCGCGCCGAGATCGCACGCTCGCTGGCCGACCGGCAGAGTTACGGTGAATGGCTTGCCGCGGCGGCGGATCGGCTCGAACGCGGCGACAGCAAGGATCCGAACCCGTTCGGCTGGGGTCCTCCGCTCGAACTCGCACCATGGGCGACGCCCGACGGGGCGGCTGCCGCGGCTGCCCTGCTGCGGTCCCGCGCACAGTCGGCGCAACCGCTCGCACCGCACCGGGGCATTCACGAAGCGCTCCAGCAGATCCGGAGCGGCGCGGCACTGTATCGGCTGATCCGGCAGGAGTTCAGCGAGCCGCGGATCGAGCTGCCGTTCCTCGACGACCCGGTGATCGACGCCGCGCTCGCTGTCCGCGCCGTCGAGCGCTATGACGCTTACGAATACAAGCCGCTGCTCGCCGCGGCCATGCGTGATGTGGTGCCCGACGAGATTCTGGCGCGGCGCACGAAGGCGGACACCGGTCCGGCGTGGTTTCGCGGGCTCGCGGCGCAGCGGGCCGCATTGCTGGAGCGCGCCGACGCCTCCCCGCTCGCCGCCGCGGGACTGGTGGACCGTGCGCGGTTGCGCGCCGCGATCGAAGCGCCCGCACTGCGATTCGCTGCCCACTTGGAACGAACACTCGATTACGACGCGTGGCTGACGACCCGCGCCGGAAAGGATCCGACATGAGATTCACACTCGCCCCGCATATCACCGTGACGCGGACCGAGTCCGGAATGGTGCTGCTCGACACCGACGCCGGACGATTGTTCGAACTCAACGACACCGCGGCGGTCATCGTGGAAATGCTCGCCGGAGGTGCGAGCACGAACGAGGTCCGGCAGCAGCTGGCGGCCCGGGCAGGCCAGGAACGGTCCGGACGCGATGTCGCGGAATTCGTGACGATGCTCGTCGAACGTGGTCTGGTACAAGCACAATGAGCCACCCGGCGACCTTGGCAATCAGACCGCCGGCGCGCCTGCGGGACCGGCCCGCGGTAGCGCTGGCACTCGCGGCGGCGTGGCTGCTGTCCCGCCGATCACCCGCCGATATGCGGACCTTTCTCCGCGCGATCCGGCGCGGTTCCCGACCGGCGACCTACGATCAAGCACACCGCGCCCGCGACGCCATCCTCGCGGTCAGCCTGCACTGCCGCAGCGATCGAGGCTGCCTCGAGCGCTCGATCGCCACCGTGCTGCTCTGCCGCCTCCGCGGCACCGTCCCTACTTGGTGCGTCGGAGTCAGAACCCAGCCCTTCGCCGCGCATGCCTGGGTCGAGGCCGACGGGACCCCGGTCGATGAACCACATCCGCGCGGTTACTACCGCCCGCTGATCACCGTCGCACCCATCGATCGCGTTGTAAGTCCTTTGTAATCTCCACCCCGCAGGGTGAGCGCGTCACACCTCGCGACCGAACATTCGAGGAGAAACCTTGTCCCGGACCAGTGGCGTCTGCCTTGCCCTGCTCGCCCTCACAATCACGCTCAGCGCGTGCGGTTCCAGCACGACGACGGCGGGTAACGGCACCTCGACCGCGCCGAGCGCCACCGCCCCGGCCAGCTCCACGGTGACGACACCGGCTGCAGCGCAAACGAATACGACCGGTGACGCCTGCACCGAAGTACAGTACGAGATCGATCTGGCGCACTCGCTGCAGCAAGGCCGGGAACCCAGCGACCCACAGGCCGCGATTCAGCGGTTGAGCGCCTTCCGGCGCTCGGCGCCCACCGAGATCATCGCCAACTTCGCCCAGGGCGAGGCCGCTATCGTCGGTCATCTGCAGCACCTCGGGCAGGACCAGATCAACACACCCGCCACCGACGCCATCCTCGGCAAACTCAGCCAATGGAAGAGCAGCCACTGCTGAAACAACCGCCACGCTGCGTGGTCGATCAGCCGACGACCGGGTGAATCTGCAAGCGGCAGGGCTGGATCTGCTCCGGCATCCACTGGGTATCCGTGGTGTTCGGCGGCGTGGTCCAGAAACCCGGGTCGGTGACGCAGCTGTTGCCGCTGGTGTCGACGGCCATCCATTCGACATCGGCCCGAGCCGGATGGTCGGGGGTCACCATGACGGTGTACAGGGAGTTCTGGCCGTCCGGCAGGCCGCCAAGATATCCGCGTAGCGTCCGCTCGGCCGGTACGCGACCGCCGGTGTCGAGACCCGGATAGCCGTACAGGGTGCACGGTCCCGCACCCGGTGCGAGGTTGTAGGTCAGCCGGATGCCGCGATGCTGCGACCCCGGGCTCAGTTCACTGATGGATGTTGCCAATTGCCCGTTCACACAGGGTTGGTCCCCCCGGTCACGGTGCGCGATGGCCGGGACGGGAGCCGCGCTCGCCGTCGCCGTGAACTCCGCCGCCCCCACCGCCGCGATACTCGCCAGCGCGAATCCCATGCGAATCAACGTGTGCCTCATGACATCCCACAGTAGAAAAGCAGCCACCACCCGACCACGAACCCTAGGGGTGATCCCTCGAACCCTCCGGGTGATCACATCCACCCACCCCGGAGCGATAGTTGGATCGGGGCCGTTGAATGCGACTGGAGGGGAGCGGCATGAGCAACATCGAAGCGACCGGCTCGGCAGCGAGCAGCGCGGTAGCGGAGGCATCCGAGCTGGAGATCTCGGTGCTGGGCACTGTCCGGATCCAGGCGGGCCGAGCCGAGGTCACGGGGGGACATCCACTCGAACGGGCCCTGCTGGTCCGGCTCGCCTTGGCGGACGGATATCCGGTGCCGGACCGGCGGCTGGCCGAGGATCTGTGGGGCGACGTCGACCTGAACCCGCCCATCCAGCGGATGCGAGTGGTGGTATCGCGGCTGCGATCCGCCCTGGGCGTCCATGGCGGCTCGATACTGCGCACACCGGCCGGATATCGCACCACCGCGCGCATCGTCGACGTACCGGCGGCCGAGGCCGCGGCGCAGCGCATGCACGCCGCACGGCGCGACGGTCACAGCGAAGCGGCGGTCGAAGCGGCCGAGGAAGCCTTGCGGCTGTGGCGGGGGCCCGCGCTGGCGGATCTGGCGGCGATGCCATTCGCCCGGGCGGAGGCGGACCGGCTCGAGGAATGGCGGCTGAGCATCCTCGCCGCGCGTTTCGAAGCCGCATTGCAGCTGGATTCCAGCGCGGACGTGCTGCCACACCTGACCACCACCGCCACCCAGAATCCGCTGCACGAGCCGCTTTCGCGCGCGTATGCCCTCGCCCTGTACCGCTGCGGCCGGCAGACCGACGCGCTCATGGCCCTGCGACGACTGCGAGATGGACTCGCCGCGGAGTACGGCGTCGATCCCTCCCCCGAGACCGCCCAACTCGAACTCGCCATCCTGCGGCACGATCCCGCCCTCCAGCACAGATCCGGCGCGACTGCGGTTGCCGCGCACCATGATTCACTCCGAGCGCTCGACGATGCCTTCAGGCTGATGACCGCACTCGCACATACCGGACCGGCGGATGCCGACCGACTGGCAGCCGAATCCGATCTCAGCGCAGCCGTTGTCGACCGCGCACTCGGACACCTCATCCAACTGGGTGCGGTACAAATCCAAGGCACCCGATACACCCTGGGCCCCACACTGTTCCAGCCGACGCCGAAACCGGGCCTCCACACCGCTACCGCCGACCTCCGCTCCGCGCTGCCCCGTACCTAGGAATCGACATCGGTCCTGCGGATATAGGCAGGGGCTTTCGGCCGCATCGATCTCTGCGCTGGATCCAGGCGATCCGCGGCGCATTGAATGGCGGTCAGGGGCGAGGCACGCGGGCTACTGCCGCCGGGCCTCGCCCGCAGAGTCGGGCCGATGGCCCTCCGACAGAAATCCCGAGGAACTGATGAGCGCACCCGAGCCCGGCCATAACATCTTGCCGCACAACGGATCGCCCGCCGAGCAAGTACTCGCCGACCTGGCCGAGCTGCACACGATGGACGACCCGGACGCCGACCGGCCCGGGATGGTCAATATGTACGACACGGGGCTGGCGACGGTCGAACGGCTCACGACCGCCGCGTTCGGAATGTACCTGCATGTGAACCCGCTGTACTCCACGACGTTTCCGAGCGTGTACGTGATGGAGCGCGAGGTGGTGCGCGCGGCCACCGATCTGCTGCACGGGGGTGACGCCGCCACCGGAAGCTGGACCAGCGGGGGCAGCGAAAGTTGCCTGCTGGCGGTCAAAGCCGCCCGTGACGGTCGGCCCGAGGTGACGAATCCCCGGATGGTCCTGCCCATTTCGGCCCACGCCGCCTGGTGGAAGGGCGCCAAGTATCTGGGCGTCGAGACCGTGGTGACGCCCATCGACCCGCAGACCTTCCGCGCGCAGGTCGACGCGATTCGCGATGCCATCGATGAGAACACCGTGCTGGTGGTGCTCTCGGCTCCGCAATACGGCCACGGCGTCATCGACCCCATCGCCGAGATCGCGACGCTGTGCCTGGAAAAGGGTGTGCGCCTGCATGTCGACGCCTGCATCGGCGGCTGGGTGCTGCCCTTCATGGAGCAGTTGGGACACCCGGTGGCGCCGTGGGACTTCCGGGTCCCGGGCGTCAGCTCGATCTCGGTGGACCTGCAGAAATACGGGTACACCACCAAAGGGTGCTCGCTGGTGCTGTACCGCGATCGGGAATTGCGGCGGCCGCAGTACTTCGTGCACGCGGGCTGGACCGGATACCCGATCGCCAATTCCACGGTGCAGAGCTCCAAGCCCGGTGGCCTGCTCGCCGCGGGCTGGGCGGTCCTCCGTCATCTCGGCACGGACGGCTATCTGCGCCTGGTCGAGGAAACGCTCGAACTCACCCGGCAGCTCATCGACGGTGTCGCCGGCATTCCCGGACTCACGGTGCTCGGCCGGCCGGAGTCGTCGCTGATCGCGGTGACCACCGAGGGTGTCGACTTCTTCGTCTTCCTGGACGAATTGGGGCGTCGCGGCTGGGCAATGCAGCCGCAGTTGTCGCAGCCGGGCATTCCACCGAGCATCCACTTCACCATGGCCGCAGGTCATCGCAAGTATCTGCCGTCGCTGCTCGAGGTGCTGCGCGACGCCGTCGAGGCCGCCCGGACGCGCAAGCCGCTGCTGGATCCCGAGCGGGTCGAGATATTGCGCGCGCTGCCGGCGGACACCGCACCCGAACAGCTGAATACGCTGGTCGAAGACAGCATGGCCCCCGGCAGCGGCATCGCGGCGCTGCATCTGGTCGTCGACAGCCTGCCCCTGCCGCTCCGCGAGGCCGCCATCCTCTCGTACCACGAGGGGCTCACCGCACACCCGGCGAACCGATAACCGAAGGATTGTCCCGTGACCACTTCGAATTCCGACGCTCCCACCTCGGTCGGCAAGACCTCGATCATCGGGCTCGACGCGGCCGAACTATCGGCCGCGATCCACGAGCGCCGAGTGTCGTGCGTGGAAGTGATGAATGCCTATCTCGACCATATCGAGGTGGTGAATCCGTCGGTCAACGCCATTGTCGCGCTGCGGCCCCGCGCGGAGCTGCTCCACGAAGCCGCAGCGAAGGACAGCCTCCTGGCGGGAGGCCGGGACCTGGGGTGGATGCACGGCTTTCCGCAGGCCATCAAGGACCTCTCCGACGCGACCGGGTTCAAGACGACCCGGGGCTTCTTCCGAGGTGACTTCGATATCCCTGCCGCACAGACCGATTCGCTGCATGTCGCGCGCATGCGTGCCGCCGGATCCATCATCATCGGCAAAACGAACGTGCCCCAATTCGGATTGGGTTCGCACACCTACAACGACGTATTCGGGGCCACGCGCAATTCCTATGACCAGACGCGGTCGGCCGGCGGCAGCAGTGGCGGCGCGGCGGTAGCGGTGGCGCTGCATATGCTCCCGGTGGCCGACGGCAGCGACTTCATGGGCTCCTTGCGGAATCCGGCCGCCTGGAACAACATTCTCGGACTGCGGCCCTCCTTCGGACGCGTGCCGATGGAAGGCATGGACGTTTTCGTGCAGCAGTGCGGGACTCCGGGGCCGTTGGCGCGCACCGCGACCGACCTCGCCCTGTTATTGCGGACCATGGCGGGACACGACCCGGGCGTTCCCCTGTCCATCGAGTCGGACGGCGGATTGTCGGACGGCCTCGACCGCGACTTCACCGGCGCGCGGGTCGCATGGATGGGTGATCTGGGCGGCTATCTGCCCATGGAGCCCGAGGTGCTCGAGCTCTGCACAACCGCCCTGGCAGTCTTCGAATCCCTGGGTATGCCAGTGGAATCGGTCCCCGGCCTGCCGAAGGCGAACGGGTTCAACGGGAATGAGGACCTCTGGCCGCTGTGGCTGACCATCCGGCACTGGCTGGCCGGCTCGCAGCTGTATCCGCTGTACGAGTATCCGGTCACGCGGGCGGCGCTCAAGCCCGAAGCGCTCTACGAAGTGGAGGGGCTCCTCAATGGCGTCGACGGGCACGCGCCCATCACCGCATTGCAGGCCTTCGCGGCGTCGGTCAAACGCACCGCGATGTACAACGCGTTCCTGACCCTGTTCGACTCCTACGACTTCATCGCGCTACCGAGCGTTCAGGTGTCCCCGTTCGATGTCGACACGGAGTGGCCCGCAACGATCAACGGCACGACCATGTCGTCCTACCACCGGTGGATGGAGGTCGCCACCATCGCGACCCTGCTCGGCGTGCCCGCCATCAGCCTGCCAGCCGGATTCGACACGGCCGGGCTCCCGACCGGCATCCAAGTCCTGGCCCGCAGCCACGCGGACCTCGAACTGCTACAGCTCGCGCACGGCTGGGAGCGGCATGCGCCGTCGGGCGGCGCAATCTGCCCGCCCTTGGTGCGCCACACCCCCGGGCACTGACAGCTGGGGCAGGATCGAGTGCAGGCGTTCGGTGTGGTCGGGACCGAACGCGAAGCCACACCAGAAGTTCGGAGCATCGAGGGCTGAAGTAGGGAGGGCCATGGAGATCCGGCACGCTGAGCATTTCCTCGCGGTGGTGGACAACGACGGCCTCACCCGCGCCGCCTCGGCCCTCTATATCTCGCAGTCGTCGTTGTCACTGTCCATCCGCGCACTCGAAAGAGAGCTCGGCACCACCCTGTTCATCCGGACGGGCCGACGACTGGTGCTGTCGGAGGCGGGCGCCGGGCTGGTTCCGATGGCCCGCAGACTGCTCGCAGGCGCCGCGGACGCGCAGCGGGCAGTCCACGAAGTGCGGGAATTGCGGCGCGGCGGACTGACGATCGCCGTCGATTCGGAGTTGTTCGAGGATCCGGTCGCCGCCATCATCGGGCGCTTCCGGCGGGCGCATCCGGCGGTCGTGATCGAAGTGGTCGACCCGGCGCTCTCGGCGGCGCCGTTCCGCCTGCTGCAGAGCGGGCAATGCGAGGTCGAATTCGCCACCACCCCGGCGACGGGTTCGGTGCTGCACTGCGCCGACCTCGGCAGGCAACGGCTCACACTCGTCGCGGCGGCGGGAATGGCACTGCCGGAAGGGAATCCGGTGCCGATCGGTGAACTTGCCGGGGTGCCCTTGATACTGCCACCGAGTTCCACGCCGTATCGGGAACGGATTACGACGGCCTTCGCGGCAGCGCACATTCGCCCGCACGTCATAGCGGAATGCGGTCCCGGCGAGTTGATCCGGCCGCTGGTGCGCAGCGGCACCGGGGCGTCGATCATGCCGCCGGCACTCGCGGCCGCCGCGGCGGCGGAGGGTATGCAGGTGCGTTCGACGCAGCCGGCGATCGAACGCGGCGTGTTCCTGGTGCACCGCGCGGGCGCGGTGTCGGCCGCGCTCGCCGCACTGCTCGAGATCGTCAGTTCGATGTATGGGCCAGCGCGAGGTCGATGAATCGCGCAGCGGCCGGGGACAATACGTCCACACGATGCACGAATCCGTAGTCACGGACGATAGGCGGCGTCAGTTCGCGAATGACCGCACCCCTCGATTGCGCGACACGCGCGTAATGCTCCGAGGCGAGGGCGGCGCCGGAACCCTCCAGCACCAAGGCGATCTGGGCTTCGCGATGAGCGCTCAGCACGCCCACCCGGACCTGCACGCCGGCCGCGGCGAGCGCCATCCCGACGAAGGACACCTGCGAACCACCGGTCGGCACCACCAATTGGTAGTCCGATACCGCGGACAACGGCAATGGTCCCGGGCCGACCTCGGTGTCCGGCGGGAGAATCAGCCATTCGCGAAACGATCCGGCGGCAACGACTCCCAGACCTTCGAGCGCGATGCTGGGCAGGAATACTGTTCCGATCTCACAATGTCCGTCCCGGACCAGACGGCAGACCGACTCCTCGTCATCGGCTTTCTCGACGCGGATGGGCAGGGCCGGATGCTCGGTGTGCAGTTCCGCGATCAGCGCGGCGGTGGGATCGACCGCGAGCGTCCCCCACGTGGCGATATCGAGGGAGATACTGCCGGGATCGGTGTCGAGGCGAGCGGTGCGGATCAGCCGGCGCGCGGGACCCAGGAACGCCTTACCCGCCGTGGTGAGGACCATGCCGTGGCCGAGCCGGTCGAACAATTGCAGCCCGAATTCGCGTTCGAGGTTGACGATCCCCCGGGACAGCGACGGCTGGGTGAGCCCGAGGGTGGCAGCCGCGTGGCGCACACTGCCATGGTCGGCGATCGCGAGGAAATACTCGACCTCCCTGATCTGCATAGCCGGACAGTACCCGCCGTGCACTGCCGGCCGCACGCAGCGCAGAGCTGCGTGCGGCCGACGAGATGCGCGAGCGGATCAGCTCACTTCGCAGGGGCGTTGATGGTGAGGAAGTACTGCACGGCCGCCGCGATCGCGATCGGGGCCGAGATCAGCAGGCTGCCCGCAATGGTGCCCAGCGATCCGAGGGCCAGCATTCCGCCGATGCAGCCGAGTGCCGCCGCGGGAAGAAATCCCCCGAACAGCCCGATGATCGCGGCCGAGGCCACGGCGGCCCCGGCGATGCCACCGAGTACACACCCGACGGCCGCTCCGCCGATGGCGCCGACCGCGGTGCCGATGGTGCCGCCCATCTGCATGGTGACGGCCATCCGGTTCCAGGCTGCTTGCTCTCGGTCGGCGGCGGACTTCGCGAGCGCCTGGTCGTCGGACGGCTGCGCGATCGGCCGGTAGACGGCATGTTCGCGATCGAACTCCGGTGTGAGGGTCGCGGTGCGACCGGCGATATCGGCGGCGATCGGGAACACGAAATCGTCTACGCGGAAGGACAATTCGGTGCCGGCGAGTACAGTGCCGTCGGGGGCCTTGATGGTGAAGAGGCCGTTGTCGGCCGCCATCGCCCCGCTGTCGGTCGCGATGGTCGTCGCGGTCGCACTGGTGTGGGTCGTGAAATTCACAGCGGCCGGGCCTGATTCGGGTGCGGCGCCCGCCGGTGCGGCGGCCAGCGTGAGTGCAGTCGCCATCAGCGCGCCCGTGGTTGCGATCTTGTACATATGTGCTCCTCGGGGCCGGTCGCCCCTGAACTGAGATGGCTCGAACGACCATCGCGGTCCAGTGATTAGATGCGACCCAGATCACAAAGATCCACTACAAAATCCGATGCGGGTGAAAGCCTCTGCCTATATGCGGATGCACATACACGCCTCAACAGGGCCCGCGGTGAGATCTCAAAATTAGCTACCCCAAGCAGTTCGTTGACAGCCTCTTGATTCGATGCCATCCTCGGGAATGTTCCTAGGAACATAGAAGGTATGTCCCAAGGGCAGTACATTCCGTCTTCCGAAAGCCGCATCGCATTGGATACTCGAGATCACGCCGTCGTTGTCGAATCGGCCCTCGCCCGCCTGGACCTGGACGCCAAGACCCGGCTGCTGGCCGGCCAGGACGTGTGGTCGCTGCCCGCGCTGCCCGAGATCGGCCTGGAGTCGCTGGTCATGTCGGACGGCCCGGTAGGTGTCCGCGGCCGAGCATGGAATGCCGCGGACCCGGCGCTGACGCTGCCGAGTCCCACCGCGCTCGCCGCAACCTGGGATACCCGCCTCGCCCGGCGCACCGGGCGGGTGCTGGCACAGGAGGCGCGCCGCAAGGGCGTCCACCTACTACTCGCGCCGACCGTCAACCTGCACCGATCTCCGCTGGGCGGAAGGCATTTCGAGGCGTACTCGGAGGATCCGCTACTCACCGCGCGCATCGGCGGGAGCTATGTGGCCGGTGTGCAGGACGGCGGCGTCGGCGCGACCGTGAAGCACTTCGTCGCCAATGACGCGGAGACCGAACGGTTCACCGTCGACAACCGCGTCGACGAGCGGACGCTGCGGGAGCTCTACCTCGCACCCTTCGAGGACATCATCGCCACCGCACGACCGTGGGCGATCATGTCGGCGTACAACCGGGTCAACGGCGTGACCATGACCGAACACGCCGACCTACAGATCGGCGTGCTGCGCGGGGAATGGAATTTCGACGGTGTCGCGGTCTCGGACTGGCTTGCCGCCCGTGACGCCGTCGGCGCGATCACCGGTGGCCTCGATATCGCCATGCCGGGGCCGATGACGATCTACGGGCCCGCGCTCGCGGCGGCCGTGCGCGCCGGACAGGTGGCGGAAGCCCACGTGGACAACGCTGCGCGGCGCGTGCTGCTGCTCGCCGCCCGGGCGGGTCTGCTGGCCGGCGCCGAGCCCGCGGTGCCCGAGTCCGCGCTGCCCGCACCGATCGATGGCCGCGCCCTGGCGCGTGAGATCGCCGCCCGGTCGTTCGTGCTGTTGCGCAACGAGGGCGGGGTGCTTCCGCTGGATCCGGCTCCGGGCAGCATCGCGTTGATCGGCGCGGCGGCGCGGGAGGCCCGCATTCTCGGCGGCGGTTCGGCCACCGTCTTCCCCGAACATATCGTTTCTCCGCTCGAAGGATTACGAGATGCTTTGTCCGGCAGCACATCTCTGAGCTACGAGCGGGGCGCCGATCCCGGGGACGGGCTCGGGGTCGCGGGCGCGGATTTCGTCCTGCGCACTGTCCTGCGCGATGAATCCGGCAGCATCCTGGCCGATGAACCGGCTCAGCGCGGCGGCGCGATCCGCTGGCTTGCCGACGGGCTGCCCGACGGGGCCGACTACACGAACCTCGCCTCGGTCGAAATCTCCGGTGTCTTCACCCCGCGCCGCAGCGGCGCGCACAGCTTCGGCACCAAGGGCGCGGGCGGCTTCCGCCTGATCGTCGATGGGGTCACCCTGCTCGACGAGGTCGGGAGCCCGGCGCTCGTCGACCCGATCGACGCCATTACCGGGAGGTCCGTGCCGCGCGGACAGGTCGAACTGGTGGCGGATCGGCCGGTGCGGGTCAGCCTGCTGGCATCCGCGCCCAAGCTCGAATTCGGCGCCTTGCGCGGTGTCAGTTTCGGCCTGACCCATCGTGATCCGGTGGTCGACGACGAGCAGCGGCTCGACGCGGCCGTCGCCGCCGCCGCGGCGGCGGAGGTCGCGATCGTGGTGGTGTCGACCACCGAGTTCGTGGAGAGCGAGGGCTTCGACCGCACCGACCTGCGCCTGCCCGGCCGCCAGGACGAGCTGGTCCGGCGGGTCGCGGCGGTGAATCCGCGCACCGTCGTCGTGGTGAATAGTGGTTCGCCGGTGGAAATGCCTTGGCGCACCGAGGTTTCCGCGATCCTGCTGACCTGGTTCCCGGGTCAGGAGGCCGGTGCCGCGCTGGCAGACGTCCTGCTCGGCGTGGCGGAACCGGGCGGTCGGCTGCCGACCACCTGGCCCGCGCGGCTGGCGGATGCGCCGGTCACCGAGGTGGTTCCCGACGGCGGCGTGCTCGAGTATTCCGAGGGCCCGTACATCGGCTATCGCGCGTGGCAGCGGCACGATATCGCGCCCGCCTACCCCTTCGGGCACGGCTTCGGTTACACCGAATGGGATTACGAACGGATCGAATCGACTGCCGGCACGGTCAGGGTGCGGGTGCGCAATGTCGGCGCCCGTGCCGGCCGTGAGATCGTCCAGGTGTACGCCGCCTCGGCAGCCGACGATCCGGCCCGTCCCGATCGTTGGCTGGCCGGATTCGCGACGGCCGACGCCGCACCCGGCGAAGCCGTAGACGTTTCGATCACACTGCCGGAACGCACTTTTCAGCGCTGGGACGAACACACCGGCAAGTGGGCGACGATTCCCGGGCGCTACGAATTGCACGCCGGACACCACAGCGCCGCATCCGAACTGTCCGTCACACAGCACATTTAGGAGCCTCATGCAGCTCGACTACGTGATCCTCGGCGCGCTGTCCTTCGGCCGCTACTCCGGATACGACATGCGCCGCATGATGGAGGGCGGGGGCCGCTATCTCGGTTACGGCGTACAGCTCCCGCAGATCTATCGTCGCCTCGGCGTGCTGGTCGAGCGCGGGCTGGTCGAATTCGAGGTCGATCAGCGCGCGGGCGGGCCCGACGCGAAGGTCTACTCGATGACCGAGGCCGGTCGCCAGGCGCTGCTGGAATGGGCGCGTTCACCTTTCGAGCCGTCACCCCGGCCGATGGACTCCGATTTCAAACTGCGATTCTTCTTCGCCGGACAGCTCGGCCGCGATATCGCGATCGACATCGTGCGCACCGAATTGGAATACCGGTTGCAGCATGACCGTGGTTCGGCCGAACCGCCGAACCCGCGCACCTACGACCCGCAGATCCCGGAACTCGACCCGGACTGGGCCCGCCACATCCACACCATGGCCCACGAGCAGGGCTACGCCTCCACCGCCGCCTACATCGCGTGGTTACAGCTCACGCTGGTCCGGCTGGAGTCCGGCCGCACCTGCTGATCACGCGCGCCCTCCGGGGCGTTCGCCGCACCCTCACCTACGCACCCGGGAGTTCTGTCATGCGCATCATCTACGTCGACGTCGACACCCTGCGCGCCGATCACACCACCCCCTACGGCTATCACCGCCCGACCACGCCGAACCTGCAACGGCTGGCCGACAAGTCGGTGGTCTTCGACCGCTACTACTGCTCGGACTCCCCGTGCATGCCGTCACGCACCGCGCTCACCAGCGGCCAATTCGGCATTACCAACGGCGTCATCGGGCATTTCGGCCAGGCCGCCCAGTTCCGGCTCGACGCGGGCCACGCCCCCGAGCCGGACCGCCCACTCCTCGGGCAGGCCCTGCAATTCGGCGGGTACTACACCGCGGCCGTCTCGGTCTTCGCCGAACGGCATCGCGCCTACTACTTCCACGGCAATTTCCGGGAATCCATTCGGGCGACCGCCAATTGGGGCGACGAGGACGCCGCCGACGTCAATCGCGCCGCGATCGATTGGCTCCGCCGGCACGCCGAGGAGGACAACTGGTATCTGCACCTGACCTATTGGGAGCCACACACCAACTACATCCAGCCGGTCGAATGGACCGAGCGCATGGCCGAATCCGGTCCCGTGCAAGCGTGGCCGGACGCCGGCACGATCGCCGGGCACGCCGAAATCTACGGTCCGCGTAGCGCATTGGATCTGAATTACACCGTGACGGGGTCCGGTAAGTCGCCGGTGCCGCACAATATGCCCGACGCGATCACCGGCCGGGCCGATTTCGAGCACCTCATCAACGGCTTCGACGGGTCCATCGCCTACTGGGACCACCATTTCGGCCACCTGATGGCGGCGCTCGAGGAGCTGGGCATCGCGGGCGACACGGCGGTGATCGTCAGCGCCGACCACGGAGAATCCCTGGGCGAGAACGGCTCCTACGCCGAGCACGGGCTGGCCAATGAGCCGACCCACCGGCTGCCCCTGGTGTTCTACTGGCCCGGTCTCACCGACCAGCTGCCCGACGCGGCCCGCCACAGCGACGCCCTGCTGTACAACATCGACTTCGCGCCGACCCTGTGCGAGCTGCTCGGCCTCCGCATTCCGCACGGCTGGCAGGGCGAATCGTTCGCCGCCGCGGTCCGCGGCGAAACCTTGGATTCCCGTGAGTATCTCGTCCTCGGGCACGGCGCCCACACCTACCAGCGCGCCGTGCGCACCCGCGATCACCTCTACATCCGCACCTACCATCCCGGATGCTTCCGCACCGAATGGGAGCAGCTCTACGACGTCACCGCCGATCCCTATCTGACGACCGACCTGCTCGACCGGGAACCCGAACTCGCCACCGCCATGCGCAGCAAACTCGCGCAATGGTGGCACACCTACGCCGGACGACCGGGCGCACTGCCGGATCCGATGCAGACCACCCTGCAAACCGGCCCGACCTACTACAACGATCCCGTCCGCTACGCCCGGCACCTGCGTGACACCGGCCGGGAACATCTCGCGCAGGACCTGGAGCAGCGGCTGGCGACGCTGAGCATTCCGGTCTCCTGGCAGGCCGCGGACCGCCCCCGCACCGAAGCGCTGCGCGCACGGTGGATGCAGGTGCTTTCCGAAGGCGCACAACAGCACTGATCGATCGCTGCTACCCACCGCCGCACGAGTCTCCGCTCGACCGGCGGTGTACAGCCATACCCTTTCTGCTCCGACGAGGAAGTCATCGCGATGTCCCAGCCCGTACTGCCGCCCGGTACTGCACTGCCCGCAGCGCGAAAGACCAGGGAATGGCGGCAATTAGCGCTACTGAGCGGCCTGCTCAGCATGGACAGCAGCGAGAGCGCCGTGGTGTCGACGCTCTTTCCGGCGCTGCGGTCGGCACTGGGTCTGCCGCTGTCGGCGCTGGGCATCCTGGTCGCGATCTCGAAGATCATCTGGATGATCTTCGGGCCGATCTGGGTGTATGTGGCACAGCGGATCGGCCGCAAGAAAGTGCTGGTGATGTTCTGCGGATTGTGGGGGCTGTGGTCGTGCGCGGCCGGGCTGTCACAGAACTTCGCGCAGCTGCTGGCGCTCTACGCCATCGCGGCGATCGGTTATGCCGCGGGCGGGCCGCTGGTCAACGGCATTCTCGCCGACCTGTTCGACGAGTCACGCCGGGGACGCGCCGCCGGATGGCTCTACGGCGGCACCGCACTCATCGGCGCGGTGCTGGGACCGCTGTTCGGTCAGCTCTCGCGCATCCCGGACGGTTGGCGCTACGGGTTCTTCACCGCGGGGGCGATCACCGTGCTATTCGGGTTGATCGTATGGCGATTCTTCGAAGATCCGGCCATCGGCGCGGCCGAATCGAAGGCCGCCGCGCCCCCGCAGGCAATGAAACGGTCCGATGTGCGCGAGCTGCTCGCGGGCCGCACCCTACGACTGATCATCGTGCAGCGCTTGACGAGCAGCCAGCTGGCCTTGACCAGCTTCGGCGTGGTCTATCTGGTCGACGTGCGCCACTTCAGCACCGCCACCGCCTCGATCGTGCTCCCGTTCGCCCTGCTGACCTATGTACTCGGCACGATAATCGGCGGCTTCGTCTCCGACCGGGCGCAGCACTGGTTCCCGCGGGCCGGGCGGCTGGGCGTCTGGCAGGCATCGGTCCTGGGCTGGGGTCTCGCCGCCGCTGCGGCCACGCAGATCGGCTGGGCCTCGATCTGGATCTACGCGGCCATCTTCGCCCTGCTCGGACTCCTCCAGGGCTTCGTGCCCGGCAGCAATCGCCCGATTCTGATGGCCGTGACCAAACCCGAATTACGCAGCGCCGCATTCTCTTTGATGATCGGCGCCGAGTCGCTGGGCTGGGCGCTGAGTACCCTGTTGATCGGCTTCCTCGGTGATCGCATCGGATTACAAACCACGTTCCTATGGCTGATCGTCGTATTGAACATCGCCAACGGCATATTCATGGCCACGATGTACCGACCGTACCTGCGCGAATCCGGAGCCCTGCGCGCCACGATCGGCAAACCCGCACCAGCCGAGGCGAGTTCACGTGGTGAGGCGGACCGGTAGCCGGGCATGTCCGTTGGAGATGAAGCTGCTCACCGGCCTCAGCTCGGCCGGGTCGACTACCAAGCGCAGCCCGCTGAAGCGAGCGAACAGGGCAGGCAGGGCGACCTGCGCCTCGAGCCGGGCCAGTGGCGCACCGAGGCAGTGGTGGGCGCCGTACCCGAAGGCGACGTGTTGATCCTTGGTGTCGCGGTGCACGTCGTCGATGCTCGGGGCCGTAGGCGGTGAACATATTGTCGACGGCGACCCACGAGCGCAGTGGCCAATCCTCGGGGATCTCCCCTTCTTCGAAGGCCGGCCAGTGCCGGCGAGCGTCCTTGGATACCCGGGAGTCGGTCAGCAGGCGGCGCAGTACGGCGGTGTCGGTCACCGACCACGCGGGAACGTTGCCGGGCAGCGTGATCCGGGTGATCGGACCGTTCCGGCGGATCCGGGCCGATTCGGCCTGGATGTCGGCGCCGGTGATGTCCAGCAGGATAGGTTCGTGTTGCGTCAACGGAGACCACCAAGAGACTTGGCGGACAACACACCTCGTGACCCTCGAGCGTCGGCGACCCCCAAGCAGGTGTGGCCGCGGAAGAGCCCGAGTTCGTAATCCACGGAGTTCTCGCCGAAAGCGCGGACGCGCACGCCGATCTCGTAATCGCCGGGGTAGGTGACTTCGCCGAGGTAGTCGATTCGATACGACGACGGTGACAGATCGGCCGGCACCAGCCCGGCTTCGCCGAGCGCCGCCGCCGTGAATACCGCGATCGCCTCGTCATACCAGGTGGCCAGGGCGAGGTAATTGACATGCCGATTGGCATCGACATCGGCTATCCGGGCAGGCAACCGGACGAAGAACGCGTAGTAGTCCCGTTGTCTGCGTTCGGCACCCGGACGGGGCGCTGCCGTCTCACTCGAATCCGGCAGGGCCAATTCGGTGAGATCCGCGATCAACTCGTCGGGAAGTTCGAGCGGCCCCGAAGGACCGAGATGCAGTACGGTGGCCTCACCGCGACCGACCCGCTCGCCGCCGGCGAACACCGCTTGCTCGTACGTGAACGATGACCGACCGATCCGCCGAATCCCGGTGTGCACCTGTATATCCGCGTCGTCGCGATGGACAGAGGACAGCCGTTCGACACCTTGGCTGACGAAAATGATCTGGTGCGAACCGAACTCACCGGCTCCGACGAGTCGCTCGAATCGAGGCAGTTTCACCCGTATCCGAGCATCCTCCAGCCAGCGAGCCATCCCGATCGTGCTCACGGCGTCGTCCCGGCCGAGATCAGCCTGCCGCACGCGGATATCGCACTGAACCGGAAACACGGAGTCACTGAGAGTGTCCATGAAAAGACCTTAGGAAAGCGGTCACGGCGCATGCTTGAACGAGCGCGCCAACCGGATGGAACAACTACGCCAACTGCCCCGATCAGGTATGCCGTGGCGGCAGAGTCGAGTCCCATCACGGGCGCATCGATAGGCTCGTATTCTGCTGGAGGTAGAGAGAATTGAAGTGGCCCTTCGCCATCGCGGCGGTGCTCATGCTCGCGGCATCCGCCGCGATCAGCGGGTGCGAAGACCAACGCGGTGCCACGACATCGGAATCCATACGACTACAGGCATTGCTCGATCGGCTGGTGCGCGACGGCGACGTCCCAGGAGCGCAGTTGGTGCTCACCCACGATGGCCGGGATGTGCGATTCACCAGCGGTGTCGCCGATCTCGCTACCGGCGAGCCGTTCCCCGACGCCGCTCAGGCTCGGATCGCAAGCAATACCAAGACGTTCGTCGCCTCGGTCGTGCTGCAGCTGACCGCCGAGCACCGCATCGAACTCGATGCCCCTGTGGCCCGGTACCTCCCCGGCGTTGTCACCGGACCCGGCGGCGACGGCGATCTGGTGACCGTCCGAAACCTGTTGCAGCACAGCAGTGGTATTCCGGACTATCTCAACAGAATGGACCTCGATTCCGTCGAGACGCTCACCAGCCACCACTCGATCGGCGACCTGATCCGGCTGGGACTGGATCAGCCCGCGCTGTTCGCCCCCGGCACCAAATTCGATTACTCCAACACCAATTACCTGCTGGCCGGCCAACTGATCGAACACGTGACGGGCGTGCCGGTCGACGCCGAAGTGACCCGCCGGATAATCGGCCCGCTCGGCCTGCACGACACCTACTGGCCGCACTACCCCGCCGAAAACGTCATCCGCGGCCCCCACTCGCGCGCCTACCTCGAAACGACCGGCGGCCGTGTCGATATCACCGACATCGACCCCAACGGGGGCCTGCCCGACGGTGCGATGCTCTCGACCGGCCATGACCTGAACAGCTTCTTCATGGCACTGCTGTCAGGCGCTGTCGTACCGCCTGCGCAGCTGGCCGAGATGCGGCGCACCATCGCGACCGGCGATGATCCACCGCAGGCCGACCAGGTCGGATTGGGGCTGTTCCGCAGCACTACCAAGTCCGGCGTCGAAACCTGGGGCCACGGCGGGAACATCCCCGGCTTCTACACTGCCGGCGCCGCAACCCGCGACCGCGCGGTGACGATCATCCTGAATCAGGTTCCGGGAGAATCGGTTCCGAGCATCGACGGCATCATCGCCGATCTCGTGGACGAGGCGATGCGCTCCTCCTAGCGCGGCATGCTCGACCTCGCCACCCTGCCCATACGGCTTTGAGGACAGGTCCTAGCAGAGGCGGCTCGAATGCTTTCGCGGGAAGAGTAGGCCGCTGCATAGATCTCGCGGGCGCGGTCGTAGCGAATGACCACTACTCGCTGGAGTAGTCACCGCACGGTCGACGACCAGCCACCCCGGCTCAGCCGCAATCGTTTTGGGTGTTATTGACCGAGAGCTTGGATTATCAAGCGCGCTGCTGCGGCACCGGAGTGCTGCTGCTGCCCGGTGATGAGCAGGCCGTCGCGGAGAGCGTGGGGGCGGAACGCGCAACCGGTCCAGGTCTTGCCGGCCTCGTAGAACGACGCCACCAGTGTGTGGACGGCGTCGTTGTGGACCATCGTGTACATCGGGCCCTGTCCGCCGATGACCAGCAGCGCGTCGTAATCGTCGATCCGCTGGCGCCGAGAACATCGATGGTTGCGGAAATGATGCGCTCCTTGGTGGATCGGATTCGCGGGGTCGGTGTTCCGCTGACTGTGGTGACCACGGTTGCGTCACACCGACTCAGCCTGGCGTAATCAAAGGCAACAGAACAACACACAAATCGAGGTCGATTGAGAAGCCGGGTTTATCAAACTAAAGCTCTTGCGCACGGGCATCAGAACCTGACCGGGGCACGCGCCCGCCCCGCCGAAGGCGCCGCCATGAGCCTGGCGACAATCCATTCAACGCTCGAACACGCTGGCCGGCAACGCAATACCCACACCGGCACCCATCAGATCCGCACAGCGTTGCACCGCGAACATCTCACCACCAGCACCGCGGTCACCGGCCCAGCCGGCTCACGCAGCGTATTCCCGCTCGCGGCAATCTCGCTCGCGTCTGAACTATCCGGATCGGATAGGGTCGACGCCGGCGCCGGACCGCAGACTGGCCCTTCAGTTCGATTGGGAGTTCGCAGTGAGTTCGTTGTTCGCGGTGTTCCTGCCGCTCGCGCTGGCGCTGGTGATGTTCGGTCTCGGTTTGACGTTGACCACCACCGATTTCGTTCGGGTGCTGCGCTATCCGAAGGCAACGGTGGTGGCGCTGGTGTGCCAGATGATCGTGCTACCGGCGGTGTGCCTGGGCTTGGTCTACCTGTTCCGGCTCGACGGCGCGGTGGCGGCGGGTATGGTGCTGCTCGCGGCCTCACCGGGCGGGCCCTCGGCGAATCTGTTCAGCCACGTCGCAGGCGGCAATGTGGCGCTGAACATCACGCTGACAGCGGTGAATTCGGTACTGGCGGTATTCACCCTGCCGCTATGGGTGGGCCTGTCGTATGCCCTGTTCCTCGACGGTGACGCCGGAATCGGGCTGCGCCCGGATAAATTCGCGCAGGTCTTCGCGATCCTGCTGGTGCCGGTGGCGCTGGGCATGTGGGTGCACCACCGCTTCCCGGGTTGGTCCCAGCGGATGCGCGGCGGTGTGAAGGTGGCATCTATCGTGGTGCTGGCGCTGGTGGTCCTGGGGGCCGTAGCCCGCGACTTCCACACCCTCACCTCCCATATCGGCGCGCTGTCGGCGGTATGCCTGTCGCTGGCGATCATCGGCCTGGCGGTCGGCTACTACGCGTCCCGACTGTTCGGAATCGAGAACGACCAGGCCATCGCGGCCGCCATGGAGATCGGAATCCACAACGGCGCGTTGGCCATTGCCGTGGCCACTTCGGTGCTGCACAGTACGGCGATAGCGGTGCCGGGGGCGGTGTACGGGGTCCTGATGAATCTGCCGGCCGCGGCGGCCGCGTATCTGTTCGCCCGGCGCAGTCGGCCTGCGCCGGCGCCTGCTGCCGTTCGAGGGTAGTTGGACCCCTTCTATCCGGCGCACTACGACCACCGACTGCCCCGATACGAGCAGGCAACGTTGTAGTCAGCGAGATCCGAGCGCGCGTTTGGGGTTGTCGAGCAATAGTTGCAGGGCCGGCCCGGCGGCCCCGAGCGGCATCCGGCCGTTCGGGACGGTGACTCGGATGGTGGCGGCCACGGGCTCAGATGCCACCGATGATGCATGTGCCGTTGCTGAACTGGTGCCCGCTCAGCGTGCACTCCAACTGGTCCAGCGAACGTGCCAGAGCGGAGGACCCGGTCTGCTGGAGAAGGATCTGGATCAGGTCCACACCGTAGGCGGCGGCGGAACCGGTGAAGTTCGAGGAGCCTGAATCGGCGACCGGGACAGCGATCGAATCCGGTGCGGCCGAGGCCGCGACTGCGGTGGCGCCAGCGGTCAGCGTGACGCAGAGGGCGGCGGTGGCGGTCAAGCGGGAAAGAGTTGACATGGCAGTCCTGCCGATAGCGAATAGTGTTGTTGCCCCATCGATTACGCGTGGCGCACTCTCAGGGCGCGCTGAACGTTACGCCAAGAGCACACCACGGGGCTCTCGAGCGGAGCCCCTAATTGGAGTGCCCCGAATTCCGTGGGCCGACCTGGTCAGGGTGTGAAACGGCCCGGCTGTCTGCGACCGATGTGTCGACCTCGTGGCCGAGTGTGCAGTTCCCGGCGAAGTCCGCCGCCGCGGTGGGCCGAGGCCGGCAAGGCTCCGACCTGCGGATGCTCGCCGTACGCACTGCCATCATCCGGATTCCGCACTGGTGGCAGCTAATCGCCCGAACCGGAACGACGCCATCACAACCCATCAGGTGTGAAAGTTGAAGTAACAGAGCCCGTTTCGCCATCGGCCTGACAAACAGCAGCAGGTCGGAGCGGGAACCGCTCCGACCTGCGAACCTGTCGGGCTGACAGGATTTGAACCTGCGACCACTTGACCCCCAGTCAAAATTAGATACCCGATACCGACAATGTGCGCACGAAACACTCGTTGTTCCCGCACGCACAACGAGCTTACCCGCTGATCACGAGCATTGTGTGTAGATCGGGGGGTCCACAGCTGGTCCACAAAGCATCTACGACGGAGCGCCTTTAGTCCACGATTGGTCCACAGTTTTCGCGGCCGTGACCGGCCGCGCGTGGACCTACAGGCAGTCGACACATGCGCTAGTCTTCTGTTTCTGGAACCGGAGCTCGGGTCGTGGTCTCAGCGTGTGCAGCTCGGTCGCTCCGTCGGGCCTGCACACTCGCGGCAATGGCACGATATATCAGCGCCAATGCTGGGCTGCCACAAGGCCGGCACCCGCGCTAACATCATGAACTGGTGGCGCGGGCGCGTAGGACTCCGTTCCATTGATCCGTGTGCGAAGACTACCTGGTCTGTCTTATGCGGGACGCTTGTGCAGGCACGCGTCCCGAAGCCACACTGATGGCCCACTACGCCACCGACGGGTGCGGCTATCACGGCAAGCGCCTGGTCGAGGAGCACAGCCGAACCACCTAGGAGAACATCGCTTTCGCGATTCCGTTCTTGGAAACCGTCGACCAGATCAAGGTTGTCTCGCTGCCCCTCCACGCCGAGCACCAAACCCGGGGAGATTCACTCGGCACAGTTCTCCCAAACGACTGATCTCACCCTTGCACAGCAAGCCGAGACTACGGCGTTCTCGACATCTTCGTGCGCTTAGGCCGGACCCCGAGTCGATCGTCTCGCGCGGTTCACAGCGCCGGATTGTACTGTTGCCCTTGCCAAGTCAGTATGACCAATTAGTCCGGGAATCGAGCGGAACCTCGATCCGATATCACCGAACCCACCGGCAAGTCCGTCACCGAGCCCAGTGGACTCACGCAGGCCATCCGTGACCCAGGCACGCGGACCCGCACTTGCTTCCGCCGCTCCAGACATAACATCCCAGGCAAGTAGACAGTCAGGGCAGGCGTGTGGCTCGATGGCCATGACGAAAACGTACGTCACCCATCCACACACCATAGGCTCATGACCTGCGCTCAAAGTTAATGGCATTTTAGGGGTAGGTGAATGATAGTTGCGGCGAACAGAGGGTCAGCAAATCATGTTCGCAAGTTCCAGCTGGCGAGAACTGTCGAAAAGTCGTGACCAATACAGTCGGAACGAGTCAATCTATGCTGGTCAACCGGGAGCTTCCTTATTACGACCCGCCTACGACCGATTATCAAATAGTTGATCGAGGCTAGGGGCCGTCTAGGGGTGTTTGGCTACAAGAGTCTCAGGTAACGTCGACTTACATCATTGCGCGGATCCGATAATTGATATGCATTGAGGTGGCACGTGGACAAAATGATCGAGGCAATCATTCGAGGAGCCGGACCCGACGAGCTTGCCCGCACTCCGATTCCCGACGAATTCCTCGCTGCTCACCTCCGGAAGGAGGACGTCGGTATGTTCGGCGATGAGCCCGACAAAGATGTGCGCCGATCACTTCGGGTTGGCCGGATTCCGATGCCCGAGCTCGCTCCCGACGAGGTCCTGCTCGCGGTGCAAGCCAGCTCGATAAACTACAACACGGTTTGGTCGGCGACCTTCGAGCCGATATCCACGTTCGATGCTCTTAAGCGCACGGCGAAGGCCGGTGGAGACGCCGCCAAACATGATCAACCCCATCACGTCGTCGGTTCGGACGCCTCCGGCGTCATCGTCCGCGTCGGCGCCGCCGTGCGCCGCTGGAAGGTGGGCGACCACGTAGCCGTCTCCCCAATGGTGGTCGACGTCGAAGACCCAGTGATGCACGCCGACGCCATGCTATCCGACGTTCGAGCCTGGGGCTACGAAACGAACTTTGGTGGTCTTGCGCAGTACAGCATCGTTCGAGCGAGCCAGCTACTGCGTAAACCTGCACACCTGACGTGGGAGGAGGCCGCCTGCATCCCGCTATGCGGTGCGACGGCATATCGCATGCTTATCGGCGAGCGCGGCGCCCGCATGAAGCAGGGCGATATCGTGCTGATCTGGGGTGCCTCCGGTGGGCTCGGATCGTTCGCGGTGCAGATGGTCAAGAACGGCGGCGGCATTCCAATCGGTGTCGTGAGCTCGGAGGAGAAGGCCGAGCTGGTACACAAGCTCGGTTGCGACATCGTCATCAATCGCGATGAGATTGGGGTCGGCAGGCAGATCACACCGGGGTCGCAGACTGTGTCAGCAGCCAAGCGCCTAGGCCAAGTTATCCGTCAGAAGGTCGGCGAAGACCCACACATCGTGTTCGATTACGTCGGCAAAGCGACCTTCGGTATCTCCGTTATTGTGGCGCGACGCGGCGGCACTGTGGTCACGTGTGGTTCAAGTTCAGGCTACGAGCACAATTTCGACAATCGCTATCTTTGGATGAATCTTAAGCGCATCATCGGTAGCCATGCCATGAACCTCCACGAGGCCACTCAGACAATGCGCTTGTGCAGCTTGGGCCTCCTAACGCCTGTCTTGTCACGGGTCTACCCGCTCGCCGCGGTCGGCGACGCTGCACGGCTGGTTCAGAATAACGCTCATACCGGTAAAGTCGGCGTACTGTGTATCGCCCCCGAACCCGGCCTCGGCGTTACCGACCATCAGCTTCGCGCTCAACTCGGTGGTGATACGGGACTTAACCCCTTGCGCACCACCTCAACGGGCGTCCTCAGCGCTGTCTGAAAAGCCGCCCACCAACGGATAATTGGTTGCCCGGTACCTGAGGTGCGAAAGCGGCAGCGCCGCTCAGCAGTTCGCCGGGTCGAACGATCCAGATGAATGTCCGGACACAACGCATAGGCCCGACAGCAAGGCCTCCATCCGCCAGCCCGTCTTCTGTTACGGCAGCACAGGTGACTGTCTAGTCCAGGCTCCCGACAGTCCACGTCTGGCCGCACTGGTCACCATGATAGTGAACGACTTACGCGTATTTTCTAGAAAAGAATCGAGGAGTCTGAATAATGATCGGACCTAGCATCGCGAGCGGGCTCTGGGTTCGCCGTTATCAGCCGTCACCCGATAGCGCTGTCCGCTTGGTGTGCTTGCCGCATGCGGGTGGTTCCGCGAGTTTCTTCCAACCTGTCGCACGTGCGCTAACGCGGACAGTCGACGTGCTAGCAGTGCAGTATCCTGGTCGACAGGATCGGTATGCTGAACCGTGCATTATCGACCTCAGGGAACTCGCTGGGCACGTGTTCGAAGCCATCAAAGCGTGGACGGACATCCCGTTGGCTCTGTTCGGACACAGCATGGGCGCGACCGTTGCATTCGAGGTGGCATTGCGACTCGAGCAAGAATTGGGTGTGACACCTACGGTTCTATTCGCATCCGGACGGCGAGCGCCATCACAGCACCGAGACGAGCCGGTCCACTTGCATGATGACAACAGTCTCATCGCAGAGTTGCTATCTCTCAATGGCACTGATCCAAATGTGCTACGAGACGATGAAATTCGGCGTATGGTTCTGCCGGCTGTCCGCGCCGATTACCAAGCCGTCGAGACCTACCGATACGAGCCTGGTCCGAAACTAAAGTGCAGGGTGGTGGCACTCGTTGGCGACCGTGACCCCAGAGTTTCAGTTGCCGACGCAAAAGCTTGGGACGAACACACCACTGGCAGTTTTGAACTGCGCACCTTCAGCGGCGGGCATTTCTACCTTGTAGACGAGTTGCAGGACGTACTAGCGGTACTCGCTACTGAGCTCACCAAAACCGCAATAGCTGGGTCAAATTCCTATACTTCTGAGCTCAATTCGTTGTGAGAGCGGGCCCGACGGGCGGTATTTCGGTGTGCGAAATACAGTCAGAGGCTCTGCTGAGGTTGTTTTAGTGATGTCGTCATGACGTGATCGATGTCGCGATCAGGCCGATTTCGGTGAGGCAGCCATCGATCGGTTTGGGCCGGTATTGAATTCGTCGTAGTCCGGTGCGGATAGCGGTGGTCAGGTGGGCGGGGTCGGTGAACAGGGTGTTGGCCAGGCGGCGGTGCAGCAGTGACCAGGTGCCCTCGATCGGGTTGAGTTCGGGAGCATACGGCGGGAGCTGGTAAACGGTCAGCCAGTCGCGGTCGGCGAGGTAGCCGCGCATCCGCGCCGACGTGTGGGTGCTGAGAATGTCCCAGGTCGACACCATCGAACCACCCAGCTGACGGTGAGCGGCACCGAGAAGGTCACGATAGTCCTTCTCCAAGGACGATGACGGTCGTGGTCCGTCCGAGCCGAACCCAGGTGCGTGGGGTCGGTGGCGTCATCGATCCGGACTTGTCTTCGAAGACGAGTCCAGCATCGAGCGCCGCCGCGGTCGTTTACCTGCGGCCACGTGTCTTTCACCCAGTCCGCGATCGCGGTTTCGCCGCGTTCGACCGCCCGGCAAGCCGGCGCCTGCCAACTCCAGCCCTGCGCCGGTGCAGTAGCAACGACATCCTCTTTGAGGATGTAGGAGATGTGGAATCGGCGACCAATCACGGCCTTGATTCGGGTCCAGCGTTGATCGAGCCGGCCATGCGCCGCCGCCCTTGGCCAACTCCTGTTCGAGCACCGCGAACTGGTCATTCGACAGCAGTGGCAGCGACGGCGGCCCCTGCGACCGCAGCGCTGCGACACCGCCGGCGTCGAAGTCGAAGCGCCACCGCTGCACCGACCGCACACTGACCCGCGGGCCCCTGGCGATCACCGCGTTCTCCTCACCAAAGGCGAACATCTCAGCAGCGCGAAACCACAGTTGCTGTCGGAACTCCTGCCGCCTGGGCGTCAACCCTCCACCCTGCGCGTACCGCCCCCTCCTCGTGTACCACACTACGCCCCGACCGGCGTCAACCCCAGTGACACAACGAATTCAAGTTCAGTAAACGCTACCAAGAAAACCCTGGATTGTTTCGAACCATTCAGTTGACCGTTCGGCGTAGACGAAATGCCCTGAGGCTATCTCGACCATCTGCGCCTGCGGTATCAATTCAGTCAGCTCATGATGATGTCCAGGCGAAACGAGAAAGTCGTACTGCGTCGAGATAACTAACGTTGGAACACTGATAGATTCTAGATCATCCCGAACATCGATCCGATCGATGAGTTCCAACTGATCTTTAGCACCAGGGGGTGAAGATTTCTCGGCGAGGGACAAAATTCCTCGCAACTGATCCTCAGATAACCGATCCGCAAACTGGGCACCGACGCCGAGCAAGAACAGATAAGAGGACAACTTTTCAAGATCTCCGGAGGATAGGATCTCTTTCCATATCCCCACTGCCAGACGCATCCGAGGATTGGCGTAGGCGAAGCCGGCGGTAAGCACTAGAGCCGTGACCCGAGTTGGATGTCGCGCAGCAGCTCGCACGGCCACAGGCGCGCCCATGGAGTAGCCCAGGAGCGCAAAAGAGTCTAAGCCGCATTGAACTCCAGAGGCTACGAGACTATCTGCCAGAGAGTCGAGGTCAAGGCGCGAATTTGCACCAGATGACCCGCCGCTTCCTGGAAAATTTGGACCAACAACAGTAAAATTCTCCGATAGCCCCGGCAGGATAGGACCAAAGTTCGACAAGATATCGCCACCGGCCCCGTGCGCGAGAACCAACCCAGGCCCTGATCCCATCCGCAGTACATCTAGAGAAGGAGTCGATCCGCTTACATTCGTCGATGTTTTCTCGTATGTAGACATGAGATCTCCAATAAATCTGCTTCACTACCGATTCAAATATATATAAACCATCAGCAAGCAATCCGCATATACGCGTAAGGGAACCTTAGTGGTTGAATCAGGGGAAGGTTAGGGGTTTCACAACTCGCAAAATACATAAGGTATCCAGTGCAGATATAAACATCCCGATACCGTCGCCCATCGTGATAGTTGACTCGTAGCGAAGTCGACTGCACGACAATGACCGATCGAGGCTCACGGCTCGCTTCTGTCACCAGTTCGAAAGTGCGAACCTGTTGTCGTCGCTCGACGCAGAGATCGCGCGGGGAACCGGTTCATCAAACTTGCGTTGGACGTAAGACAGGTCGGTCAGCAGGCTTGAGGAGGTGACCCGAGTCCCAGAGTCACCTACTGGCGTGGGCACGGGCAGGTTGCCAGTGTCGGCCCAGCGCAGGTTCCCGTCCCAGTCTACGAAGCTACGGGTCTGCCCGCGGTTATCCGGGTGCAGGCAATAGGGGACATCGAGGTAGCCCCGTTCGAATGCGGCTAGCAGCGCACGTCCGATGTCGTGGTCGAGGTTCAGGACCACGTCAACGAGACGGCGCGCCTCGTCGTAGGTGGCGGAATCCACACCAGGTACCGCGGGCATCACATCAGTGGCAGAAAACGCTCCCGCGTAGCGCAGCGCGTCAGCGTTCTCTGCGACGGTAGGAATTCGGCGGGACTCGGCCACGGTCTTGACTATCAGCCGTTCAGATCCGCTGTAGACGGCAAGACGCGCCGAATCGCGTAGCAGCCGTACCGCGCCGCGGTCCGTAACGGGGTATAGCCCCATGTAGGTGTAAATCACGGTGTGCCAGTCCAATGTCGGTAGCAACTCGGCGCAAAGCCGCCGCAAGGCGCTGACCGCCTCCAGATCCTGAGCGAGGTTGGTCTGCTGGGCATAGCTCGCAGATACGCTGCGGATGCCGTGTTGGCAGAAGAACATAGCCTCCAGCACACTAATTGCTACCAGCAGCGAGGGCGGGCACAGCTGGCCGAGCATGCAGCCGCCGAAGGTCTCCAGATGCGGCTCAATGCCCTGCTCACGTAGGACAGTGAAACGTTCAGTGCACTCGACCCAGTTGCGCACAGAGTCTGCGAGCGGAGTCCGGCCATAAGGCAGGCAGTAGGACACCGGTCCACCCTCGCTCGCAGCTAGGCTGAGCGCGATCAGTGCGTCGAAAATGTGCTGTGGCGCCGCAGAACCGTGGCGCACTTGAACCGGGAAATCGGGTCCGTGAATGCCGTCGAGCATCGCCCGGGTGATCGCGAAGTCCCAGTTGGCGATAGGGTACCCGTTTAGCGGCACACCGTTTGCAAGCTCCCGAGCGACCGCAGCCAGATCACCGACGCGGGTGTAACTGTCGAGTGTGAGCGTGCCGACAGTGGCGCGCCCAGCGTTCTTCGTCGCGACGAGCCCGGCCCGCATCGCGGCTGGATTGTCGAACCCCATACGGGGTTGTACAACCAGGTCTCCGCGCTCAGCAGCGTTGCGCACGAACGCGCCGAAGTCCGGGGTCCGCCGGCCGGGAGGCTGCCACTGTGTCCCGATGAGCCCTCTCACTTCGTGCCCTCGATGCCCACATGGCGTGACCCGGTCAGCGCGACAAAAGCCCGGAAGGCATCCACGCTGCCATCGGCGAAGACCGCGTCAAATCCCGCAGCAATCAGTTCGGCGGTGATTTCTTCGGCCGCCTCAGGGGAGACGCTGAGCTTGCCTCCGATTACAACCGGGGTTGAGCGGAGCTGTGAGCACGCCCGCAGCCGCCGGATAGCCTGCAGTCCGTCGGCACGCCCATGCCCGTTGACACTGCTCACTACTACCATCATGGGCTTGATTCGCATACATTCGGTGGCCAGCAGTTCATCCGGCACACACGGCCCAAGGTTGATCACGTCGTAGCCCAGTTCCTCGATGAGGAGGTTCAAATACACAAGCGCCCAAGTGTGTGAATCAGAGGACAAGCCAGTTACGACGATCGTCCCGCGGCTCGGTATCGCGTCATCCATAGGTTGGAGAGCACCGCTCATATCAGCACTTCTTTCATGGCTGAGACCTCCGGGAATGCTCTTGCCGCTTTTTCTTCGAGGATCCAGTGCAAGACGACATCCTCGAATGCCCACGCTGGAATAGCGTCGTCTCGGAAAGTTCCGTCCTAGTGGAAACTCGACTGGAAGCTCGACGCTGTAGCCCTAACCCCGGTCGACACCAGTCGGAGTCTGATGAGAGGCACTGGATTTGTTTGCCGCCGGGAAAGGTTGAGCCAGGTCGTTCCGCGGTGTGGCGCCAGAACAATTCACTGCCGACAATGCGTTGCGCTGCTGGACGGGCAGCCCGCTGGTCACTCCGAGATCCGAGTTCGGCGATCTGCTCGTCGCTCGTGGTCGTCGACCGGCCCACAACTGCTACGCCGGCATCCTGACCCGCCGACGCGTCAGAATCTCGCCCGCCACGCTCAGAAAGCGTGAACCTTACAACGCCGACCATCCACCCATCGCTTAGAAAACACATTAGGGAGTCACCACTTTCCCGGCGAGCCAGGCACCAACAACTTCCGCAGTGACAGAGACATAACTGCCTTCCATGATGCCGAAGTGGTCCCCTGGGACTTCTACCGTCGTCGAGGCAGCGAGGGTGGTTCGCCACCTGTCCCCGTCCTCAGCCACTACCGGTTCGGCCGCTCGCACTAACAGCGAAGGTACGGCAAGCAGCGACGGTGCCCAGTCGTACAGCAGATGCCCGCATATCCAGGCCGAAGCGGTGATCTCCTCGAACCGGAACTCGACATCGGTCTGCGCGTAGTCCAGCAACCGAGCGCGCTCAAGGCCTTCGCGGGCCATCCCGTTCTTCCAGCGCTGCAGCACAGGGTCGTTCATACGATAGGAGTCGAGCAGCACCACGGCCTCCGGCCCCACTCCGCGCCGCTGCAGTTCGTAGGCGACCTCGTGGGCGAGCACACCGCCCGAGGACAGCCCGCTTAGGACGAACGCGCCGTCCCCGACGTGTGCGGTAACCGCGTCGGCCATCGTGCCGATCAAGACGTCGGTGCTCTCCGGCAGCGACGAACCGAGCCCGAACCCCGGTGCGACCAGTGCGCCGACGTTCCACTGTGGACCGAGTTCGGCGGCGAACCGCATGTAGGTCTGCGGGCCGTTGAGCGCCAGCGGCGGGCATACACAGACGATTGGCACGCCGGAGTCTCCCGGGGACAACGGCACCACGCTCAGAGTCGGCGCTTCGCTGCTGCTGTACCGCGGCCGTAGCTTCGCGGCGCTCAAAGCAAGTTCGTCGCCTAGCACTGCCTGGCCGCTCTCAAGCGCGCTGAGGTAGAGATCCTCGATCGCAGGCCTAGGTATGTCCGTTCGCCTCACGCCCGACGGGGTGGCGAGCTGGTCGCCGAGGTGGGCGGCGAGGCTTCGGACGTCCGGCTGTTCGAACACGACCGAGGCAGGCAGCGTCGTCCCGGTGATCGCCTGGATCCGATTGCGAAGCTCAACCGCGGTGAGGGAGTCGAACCCGAGATCACGAAACGCTTGTGTTGCCCCTACCTGATCCGGCCGGTAACCGAGCACGGCGGCAACGGTGCTGCGGACCAAGTCCTCCCGCTCCCCCACAGTCAGCGTGGCGAACGACCGGCCTCCCTGTTGTCTGGCGGTGGGGCGTTGCGGCCCACCGGTCAGCCCATGCCAGAGCGCAGGGAGATCAGGCCTGGCCCGCAACACAATCAAATCCAGC